>NZ_CADFDL010000016.1:0-178946 GCF_902832865.1 Burkholderia sp. BCC0397
CAGCGTTCAATCTGAGCCAGGATCAAACTCTTCAGTTTAAACCTGTTACTGTTTTCGGTTCTTTCGAACCGGTCGCTCACTCAAAGCTGACAGGAATATGAATCACTTCATAAACCTGACTTACTTTAGTGTGAGACTCTTGATACTTTCGCTATCTGATCCGAGGATCAGCTCGCTTCCATCAAGCGCCCACACTTATCGGCTGTTAATTTTTAAAGAGCATTTCTGCGAGGAACCTGAAGTTTCTCAGCAGCGCTGCGTTTTCAGCAGCAGAGAAGCGAGATTATCAACCGTTTTTTAAAACTCGTCAACAACTTTTTTAACTACTTCGTTGCGACGACTGCGGTTTAATTTCGCGTGCACTGGAATCGATAAAACCGACTTCAACAGTACCGCTTCTCTCTTCTCCCCTCGCGCTGCGTTTCCGTTAGCGCGAAAGAGGCGTGATTCTATGCATCTGGCCCGGTCTCCGCAACCCCTTTTGTGAAATATTTTTGACATGCTATGGCGGGGACCGCTGAGCACCTCCTAGTGCTCATATATAGGCGACACGGCAGGAGCAGTCTCAGTCGCCCGCGAACAGCCCCGCCGTATCGAATGCAACGCTCCGTCGCTCACCGCCCCACCATCGCCCTCACCACGCCGTCCCGCCGAATCAGCCCGTGATACAGCGCCGCGGCAAAGTGCGCGAGGAACGTCAGGAAGAACAGATACGCCAGCACCCGGTGCGCGACCCTGAGCCACGCGAACGCCACCGGATCGGCCGACACCAGCGCCGGCAACTGCACGCCGCCGCCCAGCGTCACCGGATATCCGCCAGCCGACAACATCGCCCAGCCGATCAGCGGCATCGCCACCATCAGCGCATACAGCACGAGATGCGACCCGTGCGCGGCCACCTTCTGCCACCACGGCAGATCCTCGGGCAACGCCGGCGGCTTCGACAGAATCCGCACCACGATCCGCACACACACCAGCACCAGCACCGCCACACCGAGGGGCTTGTGAATCGCCACCAAGATCTCGTGCCGCGCGGAAACCGACGCCACCATCCCCACCCCGATGAACAGCATCGCGAGGATCATCGCGGCCATCACCCAATGCAGCACCCGCGCCGGCAAGCTAAACGTCGTCGAAGCCTTCATTACCGTCCCTCCCCACTCAATCGCGCCACGCCTGCCACGCCGGCCTCTTCACTCGTGCGCCGCAGATACGAATCCGCATACGCGGCCGAGCGCGCCGCCAGCAACGGATCGCCCGACACCTGAATCCCCTGCGGCAACACCGTCGGGTCGTAATTCACATCGCGGCACGGGCCGCTGTCCTGCGCCTCCACGCGGTCGAGCACGAGCGTGCCCGCATCGATCGTCGTGCGCTGCGTGGGCCAGATCTTCGTCGCGTCGTCCACCGGGTCGCCGGGCTCCGCCAGCGTGACCAGCAGCTTCCACTTCTGCGCACCGGCCGCGATGCGCTGCGTCACGTCCTGTTGCAGCACGTTCGGATCCGCGGCCGTCGCGACGTCGCCGGCGCCAGCCGTCTGCTCCGGCACGACGCGCCACCGCACCGCGTGGCGCTTGCCGGCCGCGTCGACGAAGTAGAACGCGTTCAGCCCGTAATAGCTTTCGGTGACGTAACTCGCGCTCGGTTTCGCACTCTTCACCCACTTCAGGAACTCAGCCGCTTCCGGGTGCGCGCCGAAAAACGCCTTCACCTTTGCCGGATCGGGTTTGCCCGTCTTCGGATCGGGCCGCGTCGCGAGCGTCTGCTCGTAGAACGCCTGCGGCGTCGCCACCGGAAACACCGGCATCGCGTTCATCCCGGTTCGCCATTGCTCGCCGTCCGGCGCAGTGAGCTTCAGCGCGAGGCTGCGGATCGGCACGCTGCTGTCGGGCGCGTACGGATTCCCGCCCGGCAACGCGAAACGCCCGACCACCGGCGTGCGCACCGCCTTGAAGAACGGCGCGACCGAATACGCGCTCGCGGCGCCGTTGCCTTCGAAATAGCCCGTCACGCACACGCCCTTCGCGTGATTGCGCCGGAAGCCGGGATGGATACCGCTGTTGGTCTGCAGCGCGTCGACGAGCCGGTGCGGGGTAAGGCGCGCCGGCGCGAGCCACCCGCCGGCATACCCGAACGCCGCGGCCGCGCCGGCCACCGCGCCGCCGATCACGGCCCAGCGCCACCATCCGCGCCCGGGCTCGCGCTGCGGCGAAGAAGAGGAAGATTGCTTCATGAATGCACTCCCGATCGTCAGATCATTGTCGAACGCGCGTAGGACGCCGCCCGCACCGCTTTATTCCACGAAAAGTTTTTTCGTATGCTGGAGGGAATAACCGATGCCGGCCGGCGTCCTACGCGGCATCTACGACCCTTTCGGCAACCGGCCCGGCCATGCCCTCCACCGCCCTCGACGACGAAGCATTGCGCGAACTCATCCCCAGGCTGCGACGCTTCGCGCTCTGGCTGGCGCGCGACGTTCACGCGGCCGACGACCTCGTCCAGTCGACGCTCGAGCGCGCGCTATCGCGCTGGACGAGCCGTCGCGACGACGCGTCGCTGCGCAGCTGGCTCTTCACGATCCTGTACCGGCAATTTCTCGACGGCAAACGCAGCGCGAAGCGCTACGCGTGGCTGCTCGGCCGCATCCGCGACGACGACGAAGCGCACTGGCCGTCCGCCGAACGCGAATTCGCGGCGCGCGCGACGCTCGAAGCGTTCGGCCGGCTCTCGGACGAGCAGCGCAGCCTGCTGCTGCTCGTCGCGGTCGAAGGCTTCACCTATCAGGAAGTGGCTGACCTGCTCGACGTGCCGATCGGCACCGTGATGTCGCGGCTCTCCCGCGCGCGCCAGGCGCTGCGCCAGCTCAGCGACGGCGAACTTCCTGCTCCTTCCTTGCGGTTGATGAAAAAATGAACACGCCTCCGAACGAACATGACCTTCAGGCCTATGTCGACGGCCAGCTCGACGACGATGCGCGTGCCGCGGTCGAGCGCTATCTCGCGCTGCATCCGGCGCGCGCGGAACAGGTGAAGCAATGGCAGCAGGACGCGCAGCGGTTGCGGGCCGCGCTGGAGAGCGTGCGGATGCCGGCGGACAACCCCGCGCTGGACCCGGCGGCGATTCGCGGCCGGCGGGCCGAACGCTCGCGGATGCGGTTCGCAATGGCGGCTTCGTTCGTGTTCTGCGTCGGGCTGGGGACGTTCGGCGGATGGCAAGCGCGCGGGTGGCATGCGGCGCCGCCCATCGCGCCGATGAGCGATGCGGTCGAGGCTTACCGAATGATGGTGGTCGATCAGACGGCGAAGGTCGATTACCGGCCGACCGGTGCGGGCGATTTGCAGGGGTGGCTCACCCGGCGCGTGGGGGCTGCGGCGAAGCTGCCGGATTTGAGCACGGCGGGGTTCATGCCGGTTGGCGGACGGTTGTTCACGACGGACAGCGGGGCCACGGCCGCGATGGTGCTCTATCAGGATGACGCGGGGCGGACGTTGAGCTTCTATCTCCGGCCGGCGGAATCGGAACATCGGCTGCTGCCGGCCGGGCAACGCGTGGATGGCGCGTTGCTGGCGCGGTACGGATCGGTGAACGGGCTCAATTATGCGGTGGTCGGGCCGGCCGGGAGCGTCGGGGAGAAGGCGGTCGTGCAGGCGCTCGATCAGCAGACTTGAAGTGGTACGATGCGCGCCCGGTTGGCGGTTGGTGGTGGCCGCCAGCGCCCTTTGCGGGGCGGCTCGGCGGGCTTGAACCGGTTCACGCTCACCACTCGGATGCACAGTGTTTCGACTGACTTTCCCTGGCTGTTATTCACATCGAAACCACGCCGGCGCCCTCACCTTTAAAATCACAGGGTTTCGAGTCGCCGCGGAACGGGATATCCACATCGATCATGGCGGTGCCGCATGCTGACTTCGGTCGGTTCGCTCGCCTTCGGCATGCACAGCGTTTCGGGTTGTTTTGAGCGTCGATATCCACAAACCCAGGTGATTGACCTGGCCGTCTCCCCGGGTTCGACTGCCTTCACCAGTTGAATGCACAGGCTTTCGAGTGGCTTGGGGTCGACGATATCCACAAGGCCCTCGACTTCCGGACGTCGCCGGCGATTTGTTCACTTCCCTCTTTCATTGTCGGCGAAGCCTTGCCGGACAAGGCATTCAGACCGACGAGTCCATCGAAACCGGGATCCTCACCTGTCGGATGCACAGGGTTTCAACTGGATCGGTGTGCCGGTTGTCCACATGCGGCTATTTCTTGCGCTCCACGAACGTACTACCTTCGTAGCGGTACTCGCGGGTCACCGGGCCCGCACCGTCGATGTTGGTCCACGTGACCTTGAAGCCCACGGGATCGTTGATCCATTCGATCGCGAGGTAAAGCAATCGATTATCCCCATCGGTGTCGAGCGACACGCTATCCAGGCAACGTATCTTGCATGATTCGCGTCGACGCTCACCGATCGAGCGCACAGTGTTTGGATCTGTTTCTCGGGTCGGTTATCCACACAGCGCCGCCCGCACTTCGGGTCACTTCGTCCCGAATATCCCGAGAATCTCTCCAGTTTCCGGCGCGATCACGTAGTGGATCGACTTCCCAAGCCGGTTTGCATTGCCCAGCCCGCGCATGCCGGGAATCAGCTTCGCCATGAACGTGATGGTGATGACATCGTCGTCGGGCCCCGGATCCACCGTGGATGCCCTTTTGTCCGTGATGCAGATCTCGAAGTTGTGCAGATCCTGCCCGGTCGCCGCAAAGTCTTCGTAGGCCGCCTTCAGGCCGAGCAACGTCGCGGTGTTGAGCGTGACCGAACACCGGTCGAGCGTGCCGAAATTCAATGTGCTCATCGCGTTCTCCGAATCTCACCGGGTCTGGGTCCGGGTCTGGTTCGCGTCCAATACATGCGGCGGCTCAAGGAAATACTGCGACTCGTCGGGAATGACGCCGTCCGCGTAACGCCGGTCTTCCCACAGCAATCGCCAGCACGTCGGGATGAGCAATCCCGGAAAATCATCCGTGAGGTTCGGGGCACGCGTGCCCCGAATGAAATAATTGAAGCAACCTCCATTACGCAAACTGGGCATGACGATCGGCATGATGCCCGGCCGCCTCGACCACTCGACGACGACAGGCTCCCAGATGCCGTCGCAAGGCACTTTGCGGCCGGTCCAGATGATCGGGCCCACCGCTTGCGGAACCGCGGGCAGCGCCTCCGGAAACACCGGGTACGAAAGCGTGTGGAAGTTGCGCTCATAGGCATCCGGGGACAACAGCCGTCTTGCCGAGCGCAGTGGTGCGAGGCTGCCGAATCGATCGCCCGAATCGAGCGGCGCATACTCCATCTGGTATTCCGATGCATGCAGCAGTCGGGCCAGCGCGTCGATCTTCGGCGGGTATGGGGCAATCTGCCCACCGCGATCCCAGTAATCGGGATGAGGGTAGAAATACGCGTCCAAGAGGTGATATTGCCGGTACACGTGCTCGAACGGCCCACCGCTCCGCCAGCCGAGCCGGTTCCCTCGGGCCAGCTCGGTCAGCCCTCGATCGTAAGCGGCGAGAATGTCGGCGATGATCGGAAAGTGGGTGTCCTGGATGGCATCCGGATCGTCATCGGGCCACGTGTTCACTGCATGCTCGTACGCGTTCGCGAATCGCGCAAACGCATCGCGCTTGCGCGTCCAGAGCGACAGGCTCGTCAGGCGTTGAAGCAGCCAGAAGATCTTGCGCCGGGTGGCGTCGTCCGTCATGTCGTACTGCTTGAACGTGTCCGTCACGATTGCTCCGTTGCGCTCATGTGGGCGTGTCGTCGCGGTCCAGGCCGCTGCGCTTCAACACCTCCCGCAGGCATACCGGACACACACGCTCACCGGCGTCCCGCAGCCTCACGAACGTCGCCCGATCGTCGATGCGGAACGTCGATTCAACGATGTCGATATCCGGCCCGAGCACCTTGCGCAGAAACGCTTCGTCGAACCAGTGCTTCGGTTCGTGCTTCATGCTGCCATCCGTCACCTGCACGACATGGCAATCGTCGCGGATCACGTCGATCGACAGGATCGCGGCTTCGATATCCGGCGACGTGCGCGTCGGCAAGATCAATCCGTGTAGCTCGCATTGCGCGTGATTCGACGGCCATTTTGCGTCCGCCGCGACAACGGACGTATCGAATGCCTGCTCCTTCGTCGTCGGCTTATAGGGCGCCTCGCCCGAGCGCACGAGCAGCTCGTCCAGGCATGCCGAACACATATGCTCCCGCAAGCGCTCCAGCGCCGCAATCTTCGGAAACGCCTTCACGTGCGCAACGCTGTCGACGAAGGTCGCATCGACCTCGTGCGCGTCGAGTTCGGCGCGCAGCATCCACATTTCACGGCTGTATTTCGGCCGGTCGAGCGAGACCTTCGCGAGTTCGCCGGGCAAAAACTGTCCGCGCTGCCGGATGCGCGCGGCGATGCCCGTCGACGTCGTGATCCCGTTATCGTATCCGTGCCGATGGCACATGATCGGTCCCATTACCGGCTCCGGTTGCGGGTAGCACTCGGGGCGCCCGGGTCTTGCTTCGGTTTCATCGTGTCGCTCGTCGTTATCGGTGGCTACGTCATCGCGTTGCCTCGCGTGATTCAGTCATGCCGTTCGATGACGTATTGCGCCGGCCCGCGCCATGCAATCGAACGGTACCCGCTTCGAACGACGCCGATCTCCCGGTAATACTCGACGAGTGCCTGTGGGCTCCAGTCGCGGCCCGCGGAGAACAGCGCATCGAGATCGATGAGCGCGGCAACGAGCGCCTGGCGATCGTTGCCGTCCGCGATCGCACGTTCTCAGCGATCGGCTTGCCGGGCGAAGCCCAACCTCACCAGTTCATCGGCTGCAGTCGCCGCGTCGGTCACGACAACCGCAACGTGGCCAGCAATGTCCGTCACCAGCATCTCATCGCCAGGCGTCTTCATTGCGCGCTTCGTCGAGTGTCATCCGCTGTGATCACCCTGCCTCCATCGTGAGCTATCCAACGATCTTCGCGACGTCCTCGCCGGACAGCATGCCGACACGATCAACAGACACCCCGTAGTCGAAATCGAACTTCACGTCGAATCGCTCGCCCTTGTAGCGGCAACACAGCACCTCCGCTTCCGGTATCGACACGCGTTGCTCGAACACGATATCGCCCGGATCTCGCTGCATCCGATGCACGACGGTGTCGATATCGGGGGCGCGTCGAGCCGGGTCAACGAAGAATCAGTCATGTGCCGCGAGCCCGTTCGCCGGCGATTCTACAGACATGACAGCTCACGCATTGCTCGAGCGCTTCACAGCGTTCCGCTTCGTTCATCTGCCCGCTGCACGCAGTGCATATCCTGGGCGGATCACAGTCGACGGACTGTGCTTATCCAAAGGTGTTAACAGGGTTCGTATATATACGTAGTGATAGTTAACAAGCCCTGTGCGTCACAGTGGATAACCTCTGTAACGCACTGAATTCTCAGCGCGAAGCGAAATGCATAACCCTGGGTGTGCGACGTGAACAGCGCCCGGCAGCACAGAACAACTTTTCGTCGATTCACAGCCGCGCCGACATATCCTCAATCGCTCCACTGTGAATCCAGAGGCTTGCCGGATGGTTATCCAGAGGGCAATGTGGATAACATCACCGCGCATCGACGCGTTTTGCTGTGATGCAAACAGGTGAAGCCAACGCTGCGGGCATCACCAGGCCACATCGATCGTCAGCCCCGCACGGCCCGATTCAAAAAATTTTCACGAAGGGGCTTGTGCTCCCCCAAAACCCTCTCTATAATTCGCGGCTTCTTAGGCTCGTAGCTCAGTTGGTTAGAGCACCACCTTGACATGGTGGGGGTCGTTGGTTCGAATCCAATCGAGCCTACCAACGAACAAAATGAAGGGGTCCGGCAGCACAACTTGCCTACAGGCAACGCGGCTCGCCAAACATACAAACGCCACGCGGCAACTTCGCGTGGCGTTTTTCTTTTCCGGTCCGAAACAACGTAAAACAACGCATGAAGCCCCGACGCGTTGCGCGATACGCGGCCCGGCATCGCATCGTCATCGACCATCCGATCCGCCACACAACTGCCGCTGCACGGCGCGTAGAATCGTGTGCGCATCGACGCGGCTGTTCCGACCGTCGCTCGATCTCCATCTCATCAAAACAACGACGCGCGATCCGCGCGACTGAGAGCACACGATCATGTCCGAGGTCACGACCGCCGCATCGTCCGCAAGCAACGACGAAATCGCCGCTTACGTCGGCACGAAGGCAGCCTGGTACGAACGAAAATGGGCGACCGCCGATTCGCGCAAGAGCCGGCAGTCGTGGAACTGGGCCGCGTGCTTCCTCGGCCCGGTCTGGATGGCGTACCGATGCATGTACTGGCAGGCGGCCGCCGTGCTTGCCGCCACGCTCGGCATCACGCTGCTCGAGTTGCTGTACTTCCCGACATACTTCGAATCGAGCACGCTGGACCCGATCACCATCGGGATCGCGGTCTCGCTCGGCTGGTGCGGGAACAGCCTCTACAAGCGGCACGTCGAGCGCCAGATCGAAAAACTGCGCCCGAACGCGACGTCCCGCGAATCGTTTCTCGCGCTGCTCGAGGCGCAAGGCGGCACGAACCGGCTGGCCGCGGTCGGTTTCGCCGTCGCGACGCCGCTGCTCGGCGTACTGCTGTTCATGATCGGCAACGCCGGAGGCGCGATGTACTGATCGCGGTCGCCGGCGATCGGCAAACGCAGGGCAGAAAGAAGAGGGCGGACGGCGCCGTCGCCATGCATCCCCACGGCACACGGCGCATGCTCGCGCCGCCGTCAATGCAGATGCTTCAATTTGTCAGGATTGCGCACGACATAGATCGCGACGATCTTCCCGTCGTCGATCTCGAGCGCAGTCGTCTGCAGCTCGCCGTCGGCTTCCAGCGTGACGAAACCCGGTAGCCCGTTGATGAATCCGGCCCGCACGAGCTTCGACGCATGTGTCGCGAACAGCTCGGCCAGGTACGCGTGCACCCGCATCACGAGTTCGAAGCCGAACACCGGCTTGCCGGCCGCCGTGCGCTTGCCGCCGCCGTCCGAATGCAGGCTCACGTCCTCGGCGAGCATCGCGCCGAGCGCGCGCATGTCGCCGCTGCGTGATGCCGCGAAGAACGCTTCGGCCAGTTCGATCCCGCGCTGCTTCTCGACATGAAAACGCGGTCGCGCCTCGCGCACGTGCGTGCGAGCCCGCGCGGCGAGCTGCCGGCACGCGGCCGGGTCGCGCTGGATCGTCGTGGCCACTTCGTCGAATTCGAGGCCGAACACGTCGTGCAGCAGGAACGCCGCGCGTTCGAGCGGCGAGAGCCGTTCGAGCGCGAGCAGCAGCGGCAGCGTGACGTCGTCCTGTTCGTCTTCCTCGACGACCGGTTCGGGCAGCCACGGGCCGATATAGGTCTCGCGCTGGTGCCGCGCGGACTTCAGCTGATCTAGGCACATGCGCATCACCATGCGGCGCAGGAACGCCTCGGGCACGCGCACGTCGGTACGGTCGACGTCCATCCAGCGGATGAACGCCTCCTGCACCATGTCCTCGGCGTCCGCGACGGAACCGAGCATCCGGTACGCGACGCGGATCAGCGTGCGACGCAGCGGATCGAAGCTCGCCGCCGCGTCGGCCCGTTCGTCGGTGCTGCTGTTGGCCGGGTCGAGGTTCGGCATCAGGCCACCATCTTCGCGGCGGCGGCCTTCGCGTCGGCCGGGTCGACCCACAGCCCGAAGCCGACGGCGAGCCGGTTCCAGCCGTTGATCACGTTGATCATCACCGTGAGTTTCACCTGTTCCTCCTCGCTGAAATGGTCGTTCAGCGCCGCATAGGCCGCTTCGTGCGCCGCGTGGCCCTCCGACAGCCGCGTGAGCGCCTCGGTCCAGCCGAGCGCCGCGCGTTCGCGGTCGGTGTAGCAGGGCGCTTCGCGCCACGCGGCCAGCAGGTAGATGCGCTGCTCGGTCTCGCCTTGCTCGCGCGCCTCGACGGTGTGCATGTTAAGGCAGTTCGCGCACGCGTTGATCTGCGACGCGCGGATCTTGACCAGCTCGATCAGCGTCGGCTCGAGGCTCCCGGCAGCGGCGACCGACACGGTCATCCAGCTCTTCATCAACGCGGGAGCGGCGGCAAACGGATTGAGTTTCGCAGTCATGGTTCCTTCTCCTTTCGTGTGGGTTCCGCTGATATGACGAGCGAGCCCCCCGCGGGTGTGACATCGATGCAAAAATTTTTTGCGGCCGGAGAAGAAAGCGACGGCACGCGAAGGGCGGAGCCGTTGAGCGGGGCACCGAGAAGGACGCGATATCGACTGACGAATCGGCTGCATGACGCGGCTTCTCCGACGAACATGCGCCATCGACCTTTCACGCACGGCGTGCGGCTGTCACCGGACGTCAGTAGTACGCAGCCGCGGGCACGCGCATTGCACTCGTCGGTCGAACCCTGCCACGACGGCTGCCGACGGTTCGTGACGCGTGCGACGCCCCAATCGAGAATGCTTTCATTTTTCTTTCGCCTTCGTTTCATCCAAAATCCGATTCGCGACGTTCACATTTCTGGCCCATACTGTTCTGCACGGGCAGATGAAGTGAAGCCGCACCAGCGGCCCGGCGCGCGCGCCGGCTGCCCGACGACGCAGCAGCAAATCGCACGTCAGCCGCGCGCACTCCAGCGCAAGGCTTTCCCTTTTCCGGCAACGCAACGCAGCGAATCGCGACGTGAACGGTAAACCGATGAGCCTCCTTGCATCACAGCTTCAGCGCCGTTACCAGGACGTGCGCGCCCACAGCGTCGCATTGACCGCGACGCTGTCCGCCGAAGACCAGGCCGTGCAGTCGATGCCCGACGCGAGTCCGACGAAGTGGCATCTCGCGCATACGACCTGGTTCTTCGAAACCGTCGTGCTGATGCGCCGCGTGCCCGGCTACGCGCCGTTCGACGACGCATTCCAGTTCCTCTTCAATTCCTATTACGAAGCGCTCGGCCCGCGCCATCCGCGGCCGCAGCGCGGGCTGCTCACGCGCCCGTCGCTCGACGAGGTGCATGCGTACCGGCAGTACGTCGACGACGCGATGCTGCGCGCGCTGGCCGACGCCGATGCGGCGCTGCTCGATGCGATCGCGCCCGAGCTCGTACTCGGCCTGCATCACGAGCAGCAGCATCAGGAGCTGATCGTCACCGACATGCTGCATGCGTTCTCGTGCAACCCGTTGCGGCCGGCGTTCCGGCCGCGCACCGGTGCTGATGCGGAAGGCACGCTCGCCGCGGGCGACGCCGGCCCGTTGCGCTGGCTGCCGCAGCCGGGCGGGCTCGTCGAGATCGGCCACGACGGCGATGCGTTCTCGTTCGACAACGAACGGCCGCGTCATACGGCGCTCGTGCGGCCGTACGAGATCGCGAACCGCCTCGTGACGAACGCGGAATTCGCGGCGTTCGTCGCGGACGGCGGCTATACGCGCCCCGAATTCTGGCTGTCCGACGGCTGGGCCACGGTGCAGCGGGAAGGGTGGCAAGGGCCCGCGTACTGGATGCCGGACGACGACGATGCGGCCGCCACACGCGTGCGGCGCACCTTCGGCCTGCACGGCGTCGAACCGCTCGCGCCCGACGCGCCGGTGTGCCACGTAAGCTTCTACGAGGCGGCCGCGTATGCGGAATGGGCCGGCGCGCGGCTGCCGACCGAATTCGAATGGGAAACCGCGTTCGCGACCGACGGCATCCGGCAGATGCTCGGGCACGTCTGGCAGTGGACGCGTTCGTCCTATGAGCCGTATCCGGGCTTTCGGCCGCTCGCCGGGGTAGCGGCCGAATACAACGGCAAGTTCATGGTCGGCCAGCAGGTCCTGCGCGGCAGCAGCATTGCGACACCGCCCGGGCACGAACGGCCGACGTACCGCAATTTCTTTCCGCCGGCGGCACGCTGGCAATTCACGGGAGTGCGACTTGCGCGAGACGTCTGACCTGACGGCCACGAGCGGTGGCCTGCAACCCGCCCGCGATTCGCGGCCGAGCGCGTTCGAGCGCGACCTGATCGACGGACTGTCGCGCACGCCGCGTAGCATTTCGCCGAAATACTTCTACGATGCGGCCGGCTCCGCGCTGTTCGACCGCATCTGCGAACTGCCGGAGTACTACCCGACGCGCACCGAGCTCGGCATCCTGCGCGACCGCGCGGCCGAGATCGTGCGGCGGGTCGGCCCGCATGCGGACATCGTCGAATTCGGCGCGGGTTCGCTCGAGAAGATCCGCGTGCTGCTCGACGCGTTCGCGGGCAACTACGCGAACGCGCCGGCGCGCTACGTGCCGGTCGACATCTCGGCCGACTACCTGCACGGCGCGGCCGCGCGGCTGCGCTCGGCCTATCCGTGGCTCGACGTCGCACCGCTCGCGGCCGACTACACGAAGGCCGAGCAACTGGCCGAGCTGACCGAAACGCCGCGGCGGCGCATCGGCTTCTTTCCCGGCTCGACGATCGGCAACTTCTCACCGGAAGAAGCCGACACGTTCCTGCGCGATGCGGCGCGGCTGCTGCGCGGCGGCGGCCTGCTGGTCGGCGCGGATCTCGTGAAGGACGAGCGCACGCTGCATCACGCGTACAACGACGCGCAGGGCGTGACCGCGCAGTTCAACCTGAACCTGCTGGTGCGCGCGAACGCGGAACTCGGCGCGGATTTCGACGTCGACGCGTTCTCGCACTGCGCGTTCTACGACCGCGAGCGGCAGCGCATCGAGATGCATCTCGTCAGCGACGTCGCGCAGACCGTGCACGTGCGCGGCCACGCGTTTAGCTTCGAAGCGGGCGAGCGCATCCACACGGAGAACTCGCACAAGTTCACGATCGACGGCTTCCACGCGATCGCGCGCCGCGCCGGGTTCGAGCCCGATACCGTGTGGACCGACGCGGACAACCTGTTCAGCGTGCACTGGCTGCGCAGCGTCGACGATATCCGCGCGTAACGCGCGCTGCTGCGAACCGCTCGCGCCGCGGGGTGAGGGCGGTTCGCTTCTCTTGCATACCGGTGTGTTCGATCCGATCGCCGGTTTCGTGCCGAAAATCCCCTTTTTACCGACCCGATGCATCGCTGCAACGGTGTCTGGAATGCCGCCTCTTCCTTGCGCCATAAGGCTTTGCGGGCACCCGTAAACGTCCGTTACCTGTCTCGCATACCCGTTTCACCTGTGTCAGCGTCCGGTGCCTAGACTCCGAACCGTAGTCACATGACGCACGACACGTGCAGGGAGTCGCGAAATGAGCAAGAAACTTATTCTCGGTGCAGTTCTCGGTGTAGCGGCGCTGGTAGCCTCGAGCGTCGCGTCGGCCCACGTCGACCTGTCGGTCGGCATCGGCGTGCCGGGCGTCTACACGGCGCCGGCGCCCGTCTACGTGGCGCCGCCTCCGCCGGTGATGTATGCGCCGGTCGGCTATCGCGACGACGGTTGGCGCGGCGACGGCTGGCGTCAGCGCGAATGGCGCGAACACGAGTGGCGCCGCCGTGAATGGCGCGAGCACGAGTGGCGCGACCGCGGCGGCTGGCGCGGCGACCGCTGGCATTGAGCGGTCCGGTTGATCACCACAAGAGGAGAGTGATCGCATGATGTCGATTCGACCCATCAGGACCTGCGCCACCGCCGCCGTCGTTGCACTCGCAACGATCGGCAGCGCGCACGCGGCGGGCTGCATGAAGGGCGCGGTGGTCGGCGGTGTGGCCGGCCACTATGCGGGGCACCACGCCGTGGTCGGCGCGGTCGGCGGCTGTATCGTCGGCCATCACATGGCGAAGAAGCAGGCGCAAGAGCAGGCCGCGCAGCACAAGGCCGTCGCGCAAGGCATGCAGCCGGCGCAGTAAGCGACCTCGTCACCGGGGCGATGCCGTGGCGTCGCTCCGGGGCTTCGTTCCCGCGTTCATGCACGCCCCGGATTGATCCGACGAATGCGTGCCGCACGCGTCGTTACGATCATTTACAACGTCGTGCGGCGCGAATTTCGCGCGTTCATAAAATGCAATCACACCCACGCGCTCCAGGGAGCACAAGATGAAACAGCAACGATATCTGTCCGTCCTGACGGCCGCGCTGCTCGCGCTCGGCTCAGTGTCTGCCTATGCGGCGGCTGGCGGCAACGGCGGGGGCAACGGTGGCGGTCATGGCGCAGGCGGCTCGGGCGGCAACGCAGGCGGCATGTCGGGCGGCCACATGAGCGGCCAGGCGCTGAGCAACTCGAACGGCATGCACGCGGGCGACCGCGACAAGGGCCTGGCGCGCGCGGCCGACCGTTCCGACACGATCGCCGATCGCGCCGGCGCGCAACCGGGTCGTGGTCACTCGCACGCGCATGGCCATACCGCGCATGCGTCGACGTCCACGCATCATTCGCATCGCAACGCATTCGGCCGCACGCTGTAAGCGCAGCCTGTGAATGCACGAGAAGGGCGCTTCGGCGCCCTTTTTCATGGTGAAAACGCAACGTGGCTGTCGGCCGAAAACATGGTGCCGACCCGATTTGCAACCAGCCGTAACTGCGTCGCCCGCCCGTGAGAATGCGGATTGCTGTCACGCGGATGACGGAACGAAAACCGGTGTGAGGAATGGGCGAGGCGCGGGTCGATAAGGACGCGGGGCACACGCCAGTAAAAAGGGCGGCTCATCGCCGCCCTTCGTCTCACCGCCCCGCGCCTGCCAGCGGCGCCGCAGGTTCGAACAGCGCGTCGGCCTGCCTGACGCGCACGAAGCGCGCCGCGCCGTCGCCATCGGTCAGCGCACGGAAATGCGCTTCGCCGCACGCGAGCTTCGCGCGCTCGTGCTCGCTCGGCACGTGGCCGTCGGCATTCGGCGTATCGACGACGAAGTACAGCCGCTCGCCACCGTCCTGTTCCGCAAGCACGGCCCAGTCGGGGTGATAGCTGCCGAGCGGCGTCTGCACGCGGAACCACGCGGGCAGCTTCGCGTACAGCTTCACGCCGTCGTGCGCTTCGAGCGCGTCGGCGAACGCGCGCTCGGCGTCCGTCTCGCACACGACCGCTTCGTGGATCGACTTGCGCGCGTCCGGCCGCAGGTTGCGCAGGTAGCCGGTCAGCGCTTCGCTCTCGAACGATTCGAGCGCATGCACGTGGCGCTCGCCCAGCTTGCGGTACGCGATGCCCGCGACGAGCGCGAGCCGCTTGCAGCGGTTGATCGCATCGGCCGCGACCGCGATGAACTGCTGCGGATTCACGCGGAAATCGTCGAGCCGGCCGCTGTCGGCCAGGATCGTCGCGAGCGAGCGGCGCGTGAGCTGCGTGCGGTCCTGCAGCTCGGTGAGCAGGTCGGGCAGCGGCAGCTCGCCTTCGTCGATCAGCACCGTGCCGGCGCCGGCCACCTCGATCGCCTCGATGCCGGCCTTGCCGATGTCGATCTCGGCCTTGCGCCACTGCAGCCGCGCACGCGCGATGTCCGGCGCGTCGCGCAACGCGGCCGTGCAGTCGCGCACGAGCTTCGCGTTGTCGAACTCGACGCGGTACACGGTGCGATGGCGGATGCGATCCCACAGCGCGCGGAAATCCTCGCCGAACACGACGGCCTTGCCCGACGCATCGCGCCGCAACGCGATCGCGCGGCGCTCGTCGGCGTTGCGCACCGCGAAGCGGCCCGACAGCTTGCGCAGCGTCGCGACGATCGGCGCGCGCAGCCGCTCGAACGCATCCGGCAGCACGAGCGCGCTCTGGCGCAGCGCATCCTTCAGCCGGTCGAGCACCTTGCCTTGCGCGTCGACGTAGCCCTGCTCGTGCAGATGGTTCCACAGCACGCGCGATAGCTCGATGCCGAGCGCATGCGTGGGGCCGTCGTCTTCCTGCACCGGCAGCGCCGCGAACTGGTGTTCCTCGACGATCCCGAAACGAATGCCCGTATCGGCCTCGATTTCCTTCTGCAGGTTCTCTGCAAACG
This sequence comes from Burkholderia sp. BCC0397, assembly GCF_902832865.1. Lineage (NCBI taxonomy): Bacteria > Pseudomonadati > Pseudomonadota > Betaproteobacteria > Burkholderiales > Burkholderiaceae > Burkholderia > Burkholderia sp. BCC0397. The sequence continues at coordinate 15,938 of NZ_CADFDL010000016.1, forward strand.
ACTCGTAGCGCTCGGTCGCGATCACGGTGAGCGTGTTCACGCCCGCGTCGCGCACGCGTTCGCCGTCCTGGTCGACCGCGAGGCGCAGCCCGCGGCCGAGCGTCTGACGGCGCTCGCGTTCGGTCTGGATGTCGCGCAGCGTGCAGATCTGGAACACGTTCGGGTTGTCCCAGCCTTCCTTCAGCGCCGAGTGCGAGAAGATGAACTTCAGCGGCGTGTCGAACGACAGCAGCGCTTCCTTCTCGCGCATGATGAGGCCGTACGCGCGTTCCGCGTTCTCGCGGGCCGCGGCGCTGCTCTCGCTCGTGTCGGTCCAGCCGCCCTTGCGGTCGATCGAGAAGTAGCCGTTGTGCGCACGCTCGACTTCGAGCGCCACGTCGACACCGTCGAACAGCGCACGGTAGGCCGGCACGCGCGCCGCGCGCGCATATTCCTCTTCGAAGATCAGCGCGTAGTCGCCCTTCACCGGCATCCCGTTCTCGTCGTAGCGGCGATAGCGCTCGACCGAATCGACGAAGAACAGCGACAGCACCTTCACGCCGCGCTCGGCCAGGCGCAATTCCTTGTCGAGATGCTCGCGGATCGTGCGGCGGATCATCTCGCGCTGCACGGCGAGCGTGTCGATGTCACCGAAAGCCTCGCCGAGCGACAGGAACGCCTCGCCTTCCGGATGGCGCAGCTCGACATACTCGGCGCCCTTGACCGCATGCACTTCGCCGACCCGCAGCCCCGCGTACAGCGCGCGCTTGGTCAGGCGTTCGAGATCGTCGCCGTCGGTGGCCGACACGATCTGGCGCTTCACGCCGGCCGTCGTCGCGACGTCGAGCTCGATGCGCGCGCTGATCGCGCCGCGCCGGTTCGACACGCCGACGAGCCGCACGTACGGCTTGTTGTGCGCATCCTCGACGATCGCCGACGCGATCTCGATCTGCTTGACGAGCTTGCGCTCGTACGCATCGACCGCGTCGAGCCGGTACACCATGTGGTGACGGTCGACGTGCGTCGCCGAATAGCGCAGCGTGCAGAGCGGCGCCATCGCGGCGAGCGCTTCGCGCCCGCGGCCTTCGAGGCCGCCGTCCACGCTCTGCGGCTCGTCGACGATCACGATCGGCCGCGTCGCGCGGATCAGGTCGATCGGCTTCTCGCCGCCGGTCTTCTCGCTGTCCTTGTAGAGGTTGTTGATCTCTTTCTTGTTGATCGCGGCGACCGTCATCACCATGATCTGGATCGCCGCGCTCGCCGCGAAGTGGCGCACCTGGCCGAGCTTCGCGGAGTCGTACAGGAAATAGTCGTACGGCACGCCCGCGTACAGCGCGCGGAAGTGATCCTCGGTGATCGACAGCGTCTTGTGCACGCCTTCCTTGATCGCGATCGACGGCACGACGATCACGAATTTCGTGAAGCCGTAGCGGCGGTTCAGCTCGAAGATCGTGCGCAGGTACACGTAGGTCTTGCCGGTGCCGGTCTCCATCTCGACGGTGAAGTCGCGCGAGCCGGGCAGGCCGGACGGCGGCAGCCCGCCGCGCAGCTGCACGTCGGCGAGATTGCGCGCGAGCGCGTCGTCAGTCAGCGACAACCGGTTGCCGACGCCTTGCTCCGATACCGCGAAGCCGAGCGAGCCTTGCGCTGCGGCCGTCGTGCCGGGCGCGGCGTTCGCGAGCACGCTGAAGTCGCCGCGATACGATTCCTGGCCGCGAAACAGGTCGCAGACGGCGTCGATCGCCTCGCGCTGGTAGTCGAGATCCGCTTCGAAATGCAGCCGCATCACAGGCTCCGCACGCGCTTCACGCCGTGCTGTTCGAGCAGCGCGGCGAGATTGAGCTTCGCGACGTCGTCGACGAAGCCGCTGTCGCGGAACAGGCACGTGACGTCGCGCGACGCGCCGCTCGCGTCCAGCAGATCGACGATGCCGTCGGCGAGCGGGCCCGCGTCGTCGCGCGAGATGCGCGCGTCGAAGCACGCGACGATCGCGCGGCCGATCAGGTGCACCGTCTTGCCGGCCACCGCGTGATGCTCGACCGGCGTGCACAGGTCGAGGCCGAGCTTCAGCGTCAGCTCGGCGAGCAGGTCGTCCTCGGTGCGGCCGGTCTTCACGTGTTCGACGGACGCGAACAGCGCATGGTCGAAGTCGTCGCGGCGCGGGTCCCACTCGATCACGTTGGTCGTGTCGAGCCGGTACACGCGGAAGCCGAGGTCGCCATAGCTTTCCGGATAGTCGCGCGCGACCTGCTGCGCGGCGCGGCGCAGGCGTTCCTTCGTGATTTCCGCGAGCGTCAGCGGCTTCTTCAGCTTCGCGCAGAAATCGGCGGCCGCCAGCTGGGTCTTGTCGCGGCGGTCGAGCGTCTCGGGCAGCTGCACGAGAATGTAGCGGCGCGCGCCGCCGTCGGTCGCGTTCACCTGCATCACCGCGTGGCCGGTCGAGCCGGAGCCCGCGAAGCAGTCGAGCACGATGTCGTCGCCGCGCGTGCACCAGCCGATCACGGCCGCCGCGAAGTCGACCGGCTTCGGCAGGTCGAACGGGATGCCGAGCGCTTTCAGCAGCGCGTCGTCGGAGCCGGCGAACGGCAGCACCGACGGCACGTTCTCGTACATGTTCTCGTCGAGGTAGTAGATCCGCTGCGGCTGCGTGGTTTCATCCGGGCCGAATTCGATCTGGCCGCGCTCGATCAGCGCCTGCATCGTCGCGGGCGGGTTGCGCCAGCCGCGCGCCGGCATCGCGCACGGCTTGCCGGTGACCGGGTGGATCAGCGGCGTGAAATACTCTTCCGGCGCCTTCTTCTTGTTCGGCCAGGCCATCGACACGAGGCGGTACACGCGGCCTTCCGCTGACAGCCGGTCGTACATCACCTCGCCGCCGGACAGGTTGGTCTGTGCCTTCATCCACGCGCGGTACGCCTTCTGCGCGTCCTTCGGGTTGCCGCTGCGGTACACCGCGTCGTGCGCGGCGTCGAGCATGCGCTGCGCGTTGCGCTTCGGGCGCTTGAGCGGCGCCTGTTCGAGCAGCGTCTCGGCGTTGCGCGCGAACAGCACCAGCGATTCGTGCTGGTACGCGACGCCGCGCGCGTCGCCCTTCGGGTTGCGCTTGTCCCACACGGCCACGCCGAGCTCGTTTTCCTCGCCGAAGATCTCGCGCAGCATCAGCACCAGCGCATGCACTTCGTGCTCGTCGATGTGCACCGCGATCAGCCCCTCGTCGGACAGCAGCGCGTGCGCGAGCTTCAGGCGCGGATACATCATGTTCAGCCAGTCGGTATGGAACCGGCCGTTCGCCTCGGTGTTGGTGCTGCGCTTCACGCCGCCGTCGGCCTGGCCCGTCATCGACAGGTAGTGGCGGATGCTGTCGCTGAAGTCGTCCGGGTAGACGAAATCGCTGCCGGTGTTGTACGGCGGATCGATGTAGACGAGCTTCACCTTGCCGGCGTAGCTCTTGTGCAGCAGCTTCATCACGTCGAGGTTGTCGCCCTCGATCACCAGATGGCGCGTGTCGTCCCACGCGACGCTGTCGTCGGGGCAGGGCCGCAGCGTGCCCGTCGACGGCGTGAGCGCGGCCTGGCGCGCGCTGCGCTTGCCGTGCCAGTGAAAGCCGTAGCGCTCGTCGGCGTCGCCGACCGTGCGTTCGCCGACCAGCGCCTTCAGCACGTCGACGTCGACCGACGCGCCGTCCGGGCCTTCGGTCACGAGTTCGGGGAACAGCGCCTTCAGGCGCGCGACGTTGTCGGCGGTGAAATCCGTCGACATCGCCTGCGGGCTGGCCGCATCGAGTTTCTGCATCGTCTTTTCCATCGGAGCCCGGCCGCGCGCGCCAGGACGTCGGGCGCGCTCACGGCACCGGCGGCAATGGCCGCCCGGGCAAACCCGAAACGCTAGCGAGTCGGTCGGCGCAGGTCAAGCGCCGATGTGAGGCGAGCGGGCGGGCGTCGGCCGCGATCGCCCGCCGGACGGGCCGCGAGCGGGTTCGGGCCGGTTGTCGCACAGGCCGGCCGGCGGCCGTGCGGCGGGCATTCGGCGCCGCCGCGGCAAGGACGAAAAAAAGGGCACGGTCGGCGCAGTGCGCCGGCGTGCCCGCATGGAGAAATCCCGAATGGAGAGGAACGGCGGGGCGCGACGCGCCCCGGCCGCAGGGTCAGAAACGCGTGCGGATGCCCGACGTCAGTTCGAGCTGGTTCTTCGCGCCGAACGTCGACGACACCGTGTAGCCGCCGTGCAGCTTCATGTAGTCGCCGGCCAGGTACACCTCGGTGCGCTTGCTCAGGTGGTAGAACACCGACCCGTAGATCGTCTCCTTGAAGCCGTTGGCGACGCCGTTGGTCAGGCTGAACGCGCCGAGGTTGGCGTTCGGCGTGAAGCCGTCCGCGTTGTTCGCGGCGTTCTTGATGCGCATCTGCTGGTAGCCGAGCTCGTAGTCGAGCGCGCCCTTCGGCGCGATCTTCATCGACACCGTCCACGAATCGTCGTGACGCTGGCCGAGCGCGCCCTGATCGCCGTTGTAGCGGAAGTAGCCGGCATTCAGGCGCACGATGCTGAACGTGTAGTTGCCGCCGACCGAGAACGTCTGATTCCTGAAGCCGTTATGGTTCACGTGGTTGTAGAAGCCCGACACGTTGAACGGGCCGCCGTTGTAGCCGAGCGCGGCCTGATACGCGGAGCCGGTCGCGAACGAGGTCGAGTTGCTGAACTGGTAGCCGGCGCTCGCGAAGATGCCGTTGCTGAACAGCTTCTTCCACGCGACGCCGTTGTTGTAGCGCGTGCCGGTCGGGCCGGCCGCGTAGAAGATCATCTGCTTGAAGTTGTTCGAGTTGGTCCAGCCGCCTTCCTCGGTCGACAGCTTCGCGGACCCGTACGCGTCGCCGTAGATCGTCGCCGCGTCGCGCGCGATGGTGTTCTGGAAGCCGGCCGTCAGCTTGCCGAAGCGCTCGTCCTCGACGCCGACCCACGCGTCGCGGTCGAAGATCTGGCCTTCGTCTTCCATCTGGCCGTTCGCGACCACGAATTCGCTTTCGAGGCGGAAGATGATCTTCGTGCCGCCGCCGATGTCTTCAGCGCCTTTCAGGCCCCAGCGGCTGCCGCTGAACCACGGCTCGCCTTCGTTGCCCATCCCGATCACGTGCTTGCCATTCGCGTCGGCGTGGGTCCGGTAGGTCGGAAAGCTCAGGTCCATCAGGCCGTAGAGCTGCACGCTGGATTGCGCATGCGCCTGGGGGCCGGCGCACAGGCCTGCCGCCGCGATGGAAAGGGCAAGGGTTTTTCGTTTCAAGATCGTCTCCTCCGAGCTGCCGCATTGAAATCTTGTCGTTGGCAGTACGTAATGTATGCCGACTCCTGCCGGCCACAGCAAGAGGGCCGACGCGTAGCATCGTAGAGGGTGCAATCCTTCACGCCGCTTTCCCGGCGGAAAGAATCGGATCGGTGAAAACACCGAACGCGCAATAATCGTGGAAGGGGCAGCTGGTCGGAAGCGGTCCCGCCGGGCACTGGGCGGGACTCGACAACGATTCGTTCTGCGAATCGATATGAGAGGGAGCGGATGCGTGCCGCGTCAATCGTGCGTGCTCTTCATCCGCAGGATGTAACCGAGCCCGCGCAGCGTGATGATCTCGGCCGTACTGCCGGCGAGATGCTTGCGCAGCCGGTGGATGTAGATGTCGATCGCGTCGGCGCTCGGCTCGTCGTCGAGCGCGAACACGCTGTCCATCAGCCGCGCCTTCGACACTGTCTTGTTCTGCTGCAGCATCAGCGTTTCGAGGATCGCGTGCTCGCGGCGGCGCAGCGCGAGCACGGCGTCGCCGCAGCGGAATTCGCGCGTGCCGAACGCATAGACGAGATCGCCGCACACGAGCTGCGTCGTGCCGACGCCGGCCTGCCGGCGGATCAGCGCGCGGATGCGCGCCACCAGCTCGCGCGACTCGAACGGCTTCACGACGTAGTCGTCGGCGCCCGCACCGAAGCAGTCGACCTTGTCGTCGACCGAGCCGTGCGCGGTCAGCATCAGCACCGGCACGTTGTCGTTGCGGCGCCGCAGCCGCGCGAGCACCTCCTTGCCGCTGATGCCGGGCAGCCGCATGTCGAGCAGCACCGCGTCGTAACGTTCGGTCTTGAGCACCGTGTCGGCCCGTTCGCCGTCGCCGACGCAATCGACCGCGAAATCCTCGCCGCGCAGCAGGTTCACGATCCAGTGCGCGAGCTCGGCATTGTCTTCGACCAGCAAAAGTTTCATGACGGCGTTCTCTTCAATCGAAAGCGGGCAGCCGCACGGTCACGACGATACCGCGATTCCCGGGCCCCGGCGCGAGCGACGCGCTGCCACCGTGCGCCTGCGCGATCTCGCGGACGATCGCGAGCCCGAGGCCCGAGCCCTCGGTATCGGCCGACACGCGGTAGAACCGCTTGAATACGTGCGGCCGCGCTTCGGCCGGGATGCCGGGGCCGTCGTCGACCACGTCGAGCACGACCGCGTCGCCGTCGCGCCGCGCGCAGACCGTCACGCAGCCGCCCGGCTGCGTGTAGCGCACCGCGTTGTCGACGAGGTTCATCACCAGCGCGGTGAGCAGGCTGTCGCTGCCCGCGACGTCGAGCCGCTCGCCGAGATCGGCGCCGAGATCGATGTCGCGCCGCTGCGCGAGCACGATCGTCTCTTCCAGCACGCTCGACACCACGGCCGCGAGATCGACGCGATGCGTGAGCAGCGTCGGCGGCGTCGCTTCCGCATGCGCGAGCAGCAGCAGCTTGTCGGTCACGTCGGCCATCTTGCGGCTGCTGCGCTGCATGCTGTCGAGCACCGAGGCCAGGTCCGGATCGCCGTTACCGCGCTGCTGCGCGTACTGGATCTGCGTATCGAGCACCGCGATCGGCGTGCGCAACTGGTGCGCGGCATCCGCGATGAAGCGGCGCTGCGTGGCCGTATGCATGTTGAGCCGCGCGATGCACTGGTTGATCGCGTCGACGATCGGCCGCAGCTCGTGCTGCAGCCGCTCGGGGCGGATCGGTTCCAGCTCCATCGGCCCGCGGTCGGCCACGTCGTCCTTCAGCTTCATCAGCGGGCGCAGCTCGAAGGTGAGGCCGAGATAGACGAGCGCCACCGCGAGCATCAGCATCAGCGACAGGCGCACGAGCTGTGGCCGCCAGATCGTCGCGACCATCGCGCCGTAAGAACGCGTCGTCTTCGCGACGACCACCGTGACCGTCTCGACCTGCCCCTCGTCGTACAGCTGGCGGTCGTAGGCCACCGCGCGCAGCGGCACGCCGTCGAGCGACGTGTCGTACAGCGTCGGCTCGATGCCGTGCCGCGCGGGCAGGTCGAGCGCCGGATTGCCGGCGAGCAGGCGGTCGTGACCGTCGATCACCTTGTAGAACACCGAGTCGCCCGACGGCGATTCGAAGATCTCCAGCGCCGCCGGCGGTACGTCGGCCGCCGGCCGCCCATTGCGCCATTCGACGTCCTCGCCGATCGTGCGCGCGGACGCGACGAGCGCGCTGTCCTGCACGAGCGCGGCCGTGGTCCGCGCGGTGTCGTACGACATCGCGCCCGCGATCAGCACGAACACCGCGAGCGGCAGCAGCAGCCACCACAGCAGCCGCCCGCGCAGGCTGTGCGCCATCCTGTTGCGCTCCTTCTCCGAAATACCGAACCGCGCCGGGGTCGCCGGCGCGGTCGTGTGTGTCATGTCAGGCGGCGATCGACGGCGTTCAGAACGCCGCGGGGCGCCACTTCAGCAGCCGCTTCTCGATCCGCGTCAGCAGGTAGTCGGCGGCGAGCGCGACCACGGCCAGCACGATCATCGCCGCGAACACGCCGCTCGCGTTGAACGCGCCCTGGGCGGTGGAGATCAACAGGCCGATCCCTTGCTTGGAACCCAGGAATTCGCCGACCACCGCGCCGACCAGCGCGAAGCCGAAGCTCACGTGCAGGCTCGCGAGAATCCAGCTCAGCGCGGACGGGATCACGACCGACGTGGTGATCTGCCGGCGGGACGCGCCGAGGATCTGCGCGTTCGCGATCAGGTAGCGATCCGCTTCGCGCACGCCCTGGAACGCGTTGCCGAACACGACGAAGAACACCATCACGACGGCCAGCGCGATCTTCGACGCCATCCCGAGGCCGAGCGCGATCACGAAGATCGAGCCGAGCACGACGCGCGGAATCGAGTTCGCGATCTGGATGTACAGGCCGAACACGTCGGCCATCAGCTTGTTGCGGCCGAGCACGATCCCGCAGATCACGCCGGCGACCGAGCCGATCACGAAGCCGATCCCGGTTTCCTCGAGCGTGACCCACACCTGCGTGAGCAGCGGGCCCTGCGACGTGCCGTTTACGAACCAGTCCTGGAGCTGGTCGAAGATCAGCGACGGCATCGAGAAGAAGAACGGGTCGATCCACTTCAGCCGTGCGGCGAGTTCCCACCCGCCGAGCACGATCACGAGTACGGCGATCCGCAGCGTGACGATCAGGTTGCGCCGGCGGCGCAGCCGGCGTTGCGCGGCGCGCTCGTCGTCCTCGAGCGTGGTCGCCGGAAGGGCGGTGGTGGGAAGCGTCATGTCGGTCATGCTCCTGTCCTTGCTGTTTGTTGCCATGGCTTGCCGTGCGGCCTATGCGTCAGCCGATCTGCACTTCTTCGCGCAGGTCGTGCCAGATGTTCCTGGAAATCTCGATGAAGCGCGCGTCGTAGCGCACTTCCGACATGACGCGCGGACGCGGCAGGTCGATCTCGACCACGCGCTTGAGCGTCGCGGGGCGCGCGGTCAGCACGAATACGCGGTCGGCGAGCGCGATCGCTTCCTCGAGATCGTGCGTGACGAACACGACCGAGCCCTTGTTCGCGGACCACAGCTGCAGCAGCTCGTCCTGCATCAGCGTGCGGGTCTGCATGTCGAGCGCGGAGAACGGCTCGTCCATCAGCAGGATTTCCGGCTGGTTGATGAAGGTCTGCGCGAGCGCGACGCGCTTTCTCATCCCGCCCGAGAGCTGGTGCGGGTAGTGCTTCGTGAACTTGTCGAGGCCGACCTTGCGGATCCATTCCTCGGCCTGCGCGTACGCAACGTCCTTCGAGCGGCCACGGAACAGCGGGCCCGCCGCGACGTTGTCGATCACGTTGCGCCACGGGAACACGGCGTCCGCCTGGAACACGAAGCCGATGCGCGGGTCGATCCCGTCGACCGGACGGCCCATCACGCGGACTTCGCCCGACACGGGCTTGAGCAGCCCGGTGATCAGGTTCAGCGTGGTCGACTTGCCGCAGCCGGTCGGGCCGACGATCGCGATGAATTCGCCGCGTGCGACGTTCATGCTGAAGTCGCGCAGCGCGACGGTGGCCTTGCCTTCCGGCGAAATGAAGCGGCACGACACATTGCGAAACTCGATCGCCGGTGTGCTCGGGGAAACTGCCTGGTTCATCGCGTTTGTCCTGCGGGTGAAGAGGGCGTCGCATCGTGGCGGCGCCGGGCCGGTCAACCGGGCCGGAACGGGGCACGCACGGCGGCGGGATCGCCGCCGCCGGCGCCTTGACCGATATCGATTACTTCGCGTTCACGAAATCGTTCGTGTAGGTGCGCGCCAGGTCGACGTGCTTGCCCTTCACCGACGGATTGAACGCCGACAGCACTTTCAGCACGATCGCCGGGCCGTCGGCCGGCATCTTCGCGTCGGCGGTGTACATCGGCAGTGACGCCTTCAGCGCGGATACGTACAGCGCCTTGTCCTTCTGGTAGTCGGCCGGCATCTTGGCGGCGATTTCCTCGGCGCTGTGGGTGTGGATGAACTGCATCGTCTTGGCAAAAGCGTGCGCGAGCTTGGTCGCTTCCGCCTTGTGCGCATCGGCCCAGGCCGACTGCACGTACAGGCTTGCGGCCGGGTAGGTGCCGCCGAGCGCGGCGCGCGTGCCGTCGACGGTGCGCATGTCGACCAGCACCTTCGCGTCGCCCATCTTCTCGAGCGCGGACACGGTCGGCTCGGTCGTCATCCCGGCGTCGATACGGCCCTGCTTGATCGCGGCGATGAAGCTCGCATCGGCGCCGACCGGCAGCATCGTGTACTGCGTCGACGGCACGCCGTGCTGCAGCGCGAGATATTGCGTGAGGAAGCTCGTCGACGAGCCGAGGCCCGTCACGCCGAGCGTCTTGCCCTTCGCGTCGGCCATCGACTTGAAGGTCGGCGCGGCCTTGGTCGACACCATCTCGACTTCGCCCGGCACCTGGCAGAGCACGGCGATCGCCTTCACGTCCTTGCCCTTGCTCTGCAGGTCGACCGTGTGATCGTAGAAGCCGACGACGCCCTGCACGGCGCCCGCGAGCAGCTCGTTCTCGGCGTCGACGCCGGCCGGCTGCGACAGCAGCTCGACGTCGAGCCCTTCGGCCTTGAAGTAGCCGAGCTCCTGCGTGAGGCGCGCGGGCAGGTAGATCAGCTTCGCGATCCCGCCGACCATGATCGTGATCTTGCCGCCGTCGTCGGCGAAAGCGGGGTGCGCGGCAAGCGTGCAGCTCAGGCTGGCTGCCACGGCGAGGGTGCGCAGGATGGGTCGCATCGGGTTGTCTCCTTCGTTGTATTCGTATGGCGCGATGCTTGCTGCATCGTCTTAACGAGTATAGGGAGGCGAAACCTTCTGCAACCTTTCGCGGGTTGGCGATTCGTTTAGGGGTTTTCCACGAATCCAACGCGAATACTCGAAGAGCGCCCCCCAGCCGGATTGCGCCGCAGGTTGGAATGGCAACAGGCCTATCTATGCCGATTTCTCGGCATTACGCTTTGGCAAGCACGAAGAGAATCATCCATTGCGCCCAGACCAATTACGGAAGTACGACATCACGACAAAAGCGTTGGTCGATGAGGACGCATCGCGTTGCCCAAGTGCCGACTCTGATTTCTCGTAATCTGTTCGGTTCGCTTTCTGACTTGATATTTCATTTCGACGATCCAATGAGTCTAACCACCATCGCCATTGCCGACGACCATCCAGTCGTGATCGAAATGCTGAAGCGCCTGCCGCAATGGGAACCGGATTTCCTCATCTCGCATTGCTGCAATAGCGGGGAGGGGCTGATCGACGCATTGACGCGCTCCCCGGTCGATCTCATCGTCGTCGACTATTCGATGAATCGGGGCGACAAACCGATCGACGGCCTGAGGTTGCTGCGCAAGCTGCGCGACGTCGCGCCGAGTGCGCAATGCGTGATGCTGACCGCGCAAAAAAATCCGAGCATCTTCGCGGCCGCGCTGCGACTGGGTGTGAAAGCCATCGTCAGCAAGGAAGACGGGATCGACGAGATCGTACGTGCGTGCCGACACTCGCGCGCCGCCCAAACGCGGTATTTTTCGCCGACAGTCCGCGCGATCGTCGAGCAATCCGGCGCGAGCGGCCGCGATACACTCCCAAGGCTGACACAGAAGGAGCTTGATGTCGTGCGCCTGTTCGCGTTAGGCCACTCGCTCGCGAGCATTGCAGAGAAGCTCGGCCGCTCCGTCAGTACTGTGTCGACGCAGAAATACACGGCGATGAAAAAGCTGCAGGCCGATACGAATACCAATCTGATCCGCTACGCGTACGAAAGCGGGCTGATTTGACGAGGTTTACTGCCGGCAGGTGACCGTGAACGTCGCCGCGCCTTTGGCACGACCTGTTTCAATCGTCGAGGGGGCTGAATGGGAAGCTCCAAGGCCATGAAGTTGCATGTTGCCGATCGTCATGGGCCGGATCGGCGTCGGCCGTCCCTCCGCGCCGCGCGTAGCGAGCATTCGTGTCGCATATGCTATGCGGGCTGTGTCGGGAACAAGGCGTCGATATCCAGTTCGCGTGTGCAGCCATGTGCAATTTCGATCGCGCGATCCGCACTCCGGATCGTCTCGGGCCGGTGCGCGATGATGATTCGCGTGACGTTCATGTCACGCACCGCGTCGTTGATCAGGGATTCGCGGTCGGTGTCGAGATGACTCGTCGCTTCGTCGAGCACGAGGATCGTGGGCCGGCGGTAGAAGGCGCGGGCGAGCAGCACGCGCTGGCGCTGCCCGCCCGACAGCGACGACCCCATGTCGCCGACGAGGCTCCGGTAGCCCATCGGCATCGCGACGATGTCGTCGTGAATCTGCGCGTGCCGCGCGGCTTCCTCGATTCGCGCGTCGTCGGGCTGCGGATCGAAGAAGCCGATGTTGTCGGCAATCGAGCCGGCGAACAGGATGTCGTCCTGCATCACGCAGCCGATCCGGTCGCGATATGGATGCAGGCCGAGCTTACGGATGTCGATACCATCGACGTGCACACTGCCATGCTCGGGCGTCAGCAGGCCGAGCAGCAGCTTCGCCATCGTCGTCTTGCCTTGGCCCGACGGACCGATGAGCGCAACCGACTCACCCTGGGCGATCGAAAACGAGCAGCCGTCGAGTACCCACGGCTCCGTTTCCGCATAACGGAAATGCACGTCGCGTACATCGATCGTGGGTGGTGCCGCACGGCTCACGTCCGTCGATCGGCTGATCTTTGCCTCCATGTCGCCCTCGACGTCGGTGAGCACGATGTCGGCGAGACGCTCGCCGTGCAGGCGCAGCATTCTGAAGTCGATCAGCGTTCCGATCAGCCCGGCGCCGCGCGCCATGAACTGGTCGGCAAAACTGACGAACGCGACCAGCATTCCGGCCGAGAACTGTCCGTCGAGCACCTGCTTCGCCGCGAGCCAGACGAGCACCACGCGGCCCGCACCGGAAATCACGCCATGCAGCGTCGAGAAGCCGATCGACAGCCGCTGGATCGCGACATGCTTGTTGGTGGAATTGACTACCGCGTTCGCATAGGTGGCGACGCGCGCTTCCTGCTTGTTCGCAAGCTTGATCGCCTGCACGCCGCGGATCGATTCGAGCAGGTTCGACTGGGCGCGCGCCGCATACACGATCTGTTCCTCGTTCGCCTGCCGGAACGGCCGGTACGCGATCCACCGGATCGCGCCGTACACAGCGAACAGGCTGAGCACGAGCCACGTGAGTGCCGGGCTGTAGACGAACAGCATCGCAAGTGTTGCAGTCGCCATCACGCCGTCGAGCAGCGCGCCGATGAACTGCGTGGTCAGCGTCGCCTGGATCGTATTGATCGCACTGAATCGCGACACGACGTCGCCGATGTGGCGCTGCTCGAAATACGCCATCGGCAGCCTGAGCAGGTGCGCGCAGACGTTGGCAGTCCACTGTACGCAGAGCAAGCTCGAGAACCACGTCACCACCCATGAGCGCAACGCCGACACCGCGTTTTGAAACAGCACGACGAGCAGGAAGCCGATGCCGAGTAGCGTCAGCAGGTCCGCATCGGCCGACACCAGTACTTGGTCCATCACCCACTGCATGTAGAACGGCGTGACGATGCCGAACACTTCCAGCGCCGCGGACAGCAGCAGCACCTGCGCGAACGTCGCGCGGATGCCCGTGACGTTGCCGACGAGCTTCGCCATCGAGATCGCTTCGCGCGCCTGGATGCGCTCGAACGACGGCGACGGCATCAGCTCCAGCGCGACGCCGGTGAAGTGCTGGGACACTTCGGAGAACGGCACGTCGCGACGCCCGCGTGCCGGATCATGGATCGTGATCCGGCCGCGCGACACCGACTTCAGCACGACGAAGTGATTCATGTCCCAGTGCAGAATGCACGGGCGGTGCAGCTTGCTCAGTTCGCCGAGTTCGAGCCGCAACGCACGCGAAGCGAGGCCGAGCCGGTATGCGATCAGCATCACGTCATTGAGGGTCGCCCCCTTCAGCGACGGGCTGAAGCGCCGGCGCAGGCTGACGAGGTCGAGGTCGTGGCCGAAATGGCTCGCGACCATCCCGACGCACGCGAGCCCGCACTCGGCCGCCTGCGTCTGCAGGATCACCGGCAGGCGGCGGCGCCAGCCGAATTGCAACGCATCGATCCATTTCATGATTGAACGGGCTCCGTAACGAATGCATTGAGGGCGCGCATCAGCTCGACACGCGGCTGCCGAGCGCATACAGCGGCTCGAGCACCCACTCGACCAGCCGGCGCCGGTCGATCAGCACGTCGGCCTCGAGCGCCATCCCGGGCCGCAGCGCCTCGTGCTTGCCGTACGCGACGATGTCCTGGCGATCAAGCGCGACGACGACGCGGTATAGCTGCTCCGGCACATTGGTGTGCCCGGTCAGGTTCGCGACTTCCTGCGGCGACAGCGCGGTACGCGACACCTCGGTCACGCGCCCGTACTGCTGGCCGAATTTCTGGAACGGGTACGCTTCGTAGCGCAGCACCACACGCGCGCCGGCGCGCACGAAGCCGATCGCGCGGCTCGGCACCATCAGTTGCGCCTCGAGCGGCGCGCCTTGCGGCAACAGCGACACCGCCGACTGGCCCGCGTTGACGATCTGCCCGGGCTTCGCGAGCAGCGCGGCGACGACGCTCGCCTGCGGTGCGCGCAGGATGACCGTGCGACGCGCTTCGTTCTCGGCTATCGACTGATCGACGTCCGCGAGCTTGCGCTGGATGTCGTTCTGCTGATTGCGGGTGGTGAGCGGCAGCTCGCGTAACTGCTGGCGGGTCTGGTCGAGTTGCTGGCCGACGTCGAGGCGCTGGCGGGCGAGTTCCTGCAGCCGCGCCTGCGCGTCGAGCAGCACGCCTTCCTGCTGCTCGACTTGGCTGTTCGATGCATAGCCCTGCTCACGCATCGACTGCAGCTTGTCGAGCTGGCGTTGAGCGAGTTCGGCCTGGCGCAGCCGCTGCGCGTTCTGCCGTGCGATCTGTGTGAGCTGGTCGTCCAATGCCGCCGCGCGCGTCCGCAGGCCGCGCTGCGCTTCGCCGCTCAGTTGCGACTGGCTAGTCAGATCGGCCTCCAGGCGCGAGCGCTGAAACTTCAATTGCCGGGCGACCGTTTCGCGCGTTCCGCCAAGTTCGGTCGCCACTTCGGCCGAGATCGCCAGCAGTTCCGCACCGGCCGCGACCGTCTGTCCTTCGCGGACCCGCGTGCCGACCACGGTGCCCGTCAACGGCGGTGCCACCGTCAGCAGCCCCGTCGCCGGCAACAGCTGACCGGTCACGCGCTCGCGTTTCGTGTAGCTGCCGAATACGAAAAACGCGACGACTACCAACGTCAACGCGGTCGCGACGCCGATCATCAGCCAGCGCCAGGGCGGCGAGTACAGGCTGACGGTACCCAGCAGCTTGTGCCGGGTCGCGTCGAGCGCTTCCTGGCGGAACAAGGAATCGGTCATGATCGGATCCCAGCGGCAGGCGCTGGGCCGTTAGCGCGGCAACCGATGCCGGCCACGTCGTCGTCGCCGAGCGTGCCGAGCGCGGCGGACAGTTGCAGCCGCGCACGGAGGTAGCGGTAGCGGGCGTCGGCAAGATCGCGGATCGCTTCGAAATAGCGCTGCTGGGCATTCAGTTCGTCGATCTGCGTGCGCAGTCCGACTTCGCGCCCGAGGCGGGTCGATTTCATCTTGCTGTCGGCCGACGCGAGCACGCGTTCCTGCGCGCGGATCAGCGCGACGCCGTTGGTGATGCCGAGATAGGCCGCACGGGCGCGCTCGCGGGCCTTGCGGCGCGCATCCTCGAGCGCGTCGCGTGCCTGGTCGCGCCGGCGGTAGGCTTCGCGGCTCGCCGACAGCGCGCCGCCGCCGGCGAACAGCGGGATCGTGACCGTCACGCCGATCATTGACGAACGGGTTTTCGACGTCGTGCCGAACACAGTGTCGAGTCCGTTCTCGTTGGCGCCGCGGCTCCAGTTCGTGCCGAAGCTCGCCTGCAGGTTCACGACCGGCAGGTGTGCGCCCGTCGCGGCGACGATGTCGGCCTGCGACTGGTCGAGCTGCTTGCCCGCGATCCGCACGTCGACGTTGTCGCGGGCTGCGTTGTCCATCGCGGTCGCGAGATCGACCGGCGCGGCCTGCGGCGCGCATTGCCACGAGATCGGCGACAACTCTGCCGCCGTCAACCCGGTAATCCGCTGCAGCGTGCCGCTCGCGATTGCTAGATCGGTTTGCGCGCTCACCGTGCGCGCCAGCGCTTCGTCGAGATTTGCGCGCGCCTCGTCGACGTCAGTCCGCGTGCCGTCGCCGATTCTCAGCGCGGCCTGCGCCTGGTCGAGTTGCTTATGGAACGCCTGCTGCGCGGCTTCGGCGGCCTGCAGCACTTCGCGTCCGAACAGGACGTCGAAATAGGCGCTGGCGACATCGGTAATCAGGGTTTGCGACGCCTTCTCGTACTCGATGTCGGCCTGATCGGCGAGCGTGCCGCCGCGCTTGAAATTGGCGACGCGGGACAGATCGAGCAGCGGCTGCGTGACGGTTGCGGAAGCGCTGTGACGGCGGACCGCTGCCGCATACGCTGCGGTGGGCTGGTCCTGCTTCGTGTAGCCGCCGCTGAGCTCGGCGCGCGGCAGCAGGCCTGCAAGACCTTGCCAGCGCTTCTCGCGGCCGGCGAGCTGCGCGTTGCGCGCCGCGCTGATGCTCGCATCGAAGCGCCGCGCGGCGTTCACCGCGTCGAGCAGGTTGGCTGCGTGAGCGGGCCATGCGGCACCGAGCCAGCCGAGAATGGCCATCAGCCGGAAGGATCGTGTCGAGAGCATCTACCTGTGCGCGGCGCTACCTGTCGGTCGCGGGAACCGCGGCGAAGTTACGCCGCAAAGTAGAGAATTATTCACGACTGCATGACGGCACGATATCGTCGTTCGTCCAATTTCCGGCCGGTGCCTGCGCGGTTGCGAATGGAATGCGACTGAGTACCGAGCGGAAATAGCGGCACGCTGCGTAAAGCAGAGGTATGCGCGTCTGCAGGGGGAACGCCGAGGAAGTCCGGTCGGAACGATATGCCGTCACCAGCTAACCAATCGACCGTTTACAAACCTCGTTAGTTGCGACGGCGGCACGAGTGATCCCATGTTGGCGGATGTGGACGTCCACCTGTTTTTCGGCAAGCGGCGACTTCAGCAAAAATTGGATGTTTCACTATTTCCAGAAATAAAAAGGAAGTCAACGATATAACCATGTGCAATGCTATGGGTGACTTTAACAACCAAGGAAACGACGCGGACGGCCAGTGGTTTTTGACACTTTGGAGTGTCGGGCAGAAGCAGGCCTGAGCTATACCAAAAACTATCGAGCGGATATTTTCGAAATTTTATCGAAAGATTTCCCTCTGAATTGGTGTGAATCGCAATGAAAGACAGCCCTAATAACAGCGTGATTCGCACTATCTCGCGTAGCCCGGTGCTCGTTTCCGCGCTTCTGACGTGCAGTCTCACATACATCGCCGGCGTTTTTGTCTGGGGTGGCCAATTTGTATTCGGACTTCCACTAGGCCCCTCCTCCGGTGCGCTGCCTGAAATAGTGAAGTACGACCTATTGACTCGCCTGTTTGTTGGCTCTCTCGCTGCACCGATAGTGGAAACATTTCTCTTCCAATGGCTTCCTATTCGGTTGATTCGCCGCACATTCGGGGGAAGCGCTTGGTCAGCGACTGGTGCTTCCGCTCTTGTGTTCGGTGCAGCGCACGGCTACAGCGTCCTGTACGTGGCAGTCGCTTTATGGGGCGGGCTGATTTTCGCGACGGTCTTCGTGCTGCGTGATTACCCCGGTGGCCGTCCCTTTTTGGTCGTCGCCACTGCCCATGCTGCCCGCAACACGCTGGCAAGTATCCTCATCTGACGCGAACGCATCATTCCCTGATCAATCGGTAGATTCGTCGCCAACTGGCCGGATGAATAGGCCCTGAACCCACACGAAATCTTGATGACTCGGTCGAGGCGGCGCCTGTGCCTCTGGACGAATAACCAGCACGTCATCGCCAGCCGATTGGCACGCTCCCCATCGCACCGAGGCCCATGTCGATAAGATCGAATAGGGAGGGAGATGATTACTCCCGACACGGCAAACACCGGCACGGCAACAATTGGATTTTTTGCTATAGACGCGATGCACTAGTAAGACTAATTTTTGCAAGAGACCGAATCAAAGGAATGTTTTCGATTTCGCCATCGAAACCACCTTGCGACCGGAGTTGAGTTAATGGATAGAAAGATTGTCGCTTTTTTAATTTTCGTAAATTTATTTGCATCAAGCATGCGTCATTCGAAAGCGGACTCTACTGACGATTTCGAGAAAACCAGCGTATTCTCTCTGGGCTTGATCGGATTTGCTGGCCATATCAGCCCGCAAGAGGAGATGTACAGAAGAATAATGAAAACATCGAATGCAAAATCATATTTCGAAGAAATATTGGAATCAAAGGGCGCGACCATTGAATCAAAAATGTATGCCATGTGTGGTCTGCGAGAAATTGATCGCCAATCTTTTAAAAAACACAAGGACGAATTCCCGCCGTCGATCAAGGTTTCAGTTATGAGGGGAGATTTGTTGTTAAAGGAGAATATTTTCGACGTGTTGTACAGGATAAGTAAATTCGGTTGCAAAACCAAGGAAAATGAACCGTGAGAATTATTTCGAAATCTGACGCAGAAAAAATTTTTGGTGGCCTAGACTTATCTGAGGAGGCGGAGTCGAGCAATGTAGTTGACTTACGCGGCACGAAAATGAACGGCTGGGTAGATGCAAACGGAACCTGTTGGGCACCCGACTCGTCGTCGTCAACCATGTATCCCAACTGGGGCGAAGACGGCGATGGCTGACCAATTGGCTCAACATTAATACATCAGGCCCGCGTAACGGGTCTGATGTATCGCCTATATAAATTACCTCTTGCGATGATCAACTTTCCAATCGAAAAAGAAGAGTTTCTGAAGAGTTTCTTTGAAAAAAAGCCGGCGTTATTTCGAGGTGCTGCATCAGGCTGCAGATTCGATTGGCTTAGTGTCGATGAGTCAATATATGCCAGCCAATCTAGTCCATTAAAAATCAAGATTCATTCTGGAACAGAGTATCTTTCTCCCGAGAGCTACGAATGGAAGTGCATTGAGGTTGGTGTTTTGAAAAGCCAGTTGAACGCGACCGAAATCCATCGCCATTTCGATAGCGGAGCCACATTGGTTTTTAATAGAATAGAATCGCTGTCCCTCAAGATCAGAAATATATGCCAACAGATCTCCGATTTTTTGTCAATGAGCGTTGTGGCAAATGGCTATCTCTCCTTCGGAAAACAAGGATCCTTTGGTGATCACTGGGACACGCACGATGTTTTTGCGGTGCAGCTAATTGGAAGAAAAAATTGGAAGATTTACAATTCAACATTCAAACTACCAATTGAAGGGCAAACCAGCAGGGACCAAAAACACCTCCGTCCGAGTCTTCCCGAGTTGGATTTCACTCTGGAAGAGGGGGACATTGTCTATATCCCTCGCGGATGGTGGCATTCGGCAACGGCCCTTGGTGAGCCAACGTTTCATATTGCGGCTGGTATTCACACAAATAAATGCCTGGACTACATCGATTGGATAGTGAAAACCAAATTGAAGAACAGCGAGACTTTGCGGACTTCATTTCCTCTTCATGATATGCGAATTTTCAATATGGAGAAAATTATCGAAGATGTAAATCAGGAGATTCGCAACCCTCAAAATATCACTGAATATATTGAGAGCATAAGATCGCAAACTGTTGCAGCATCCGACATTGGAATGATCGAGTATGTAAAAAAATTATCTCGTCAAAGAGATTGGCCTTGAGCAAATGAAATATAAAGCCATTAGTGTTCGATTCACAATCCACGACCTCAGCATTTTATGAATAAAATTTATCATGGACATAGACGACACTATCTGTGTACACGTTGCATACATGGTATTTGCTACGTTATAAGCTGCGCGCAAGGACCGAGTGACTTCCGGTATCAGAGTGACCTTCACTTGCATGCCGACATTCCATATGCGTCGTGCGAGGAGCGATAGGCACTTGATCTGCGATCAGGGCAGGCAATTGCACAACCAAGGCCCGGCGCGATGCATTCCGTGCTTCTGCCGCAGGCCACAATCCGGTAAATGATCCTGCAAAAAATTGCGGCTTTGTTGCGCTTTATTTTTTGATATCCGCTGAATCGCGGAGTTGTTGCGCCTCGTTAGCAATGACAACGCCACCCGTCACCGCCACCCAATCAGCACCCGCCCCATCGCATCGAGCCCCATGTCGAACAGGTGCGACACGAACGGCACGAGGTTCGGCACCATCAGTTGCACGAGCAACAGCCCGACGAGCATCGTCACCGGAAAGCCGACCTGGAACACGCCGATCTGCGGTGCCGCGCGGTTCAGGATGCCGAGCGCGAGGTTCGCGATCAGCAGCGCCGCGACCACCGGCAGCGCGAGCAGCAGCCCCATCTCGACCACGGTCGCGCCGAACGCGGCGAGCGTGCGCCAGCCCGGCGCGTGCAGCAGGTCGCCCGACACCGGCAGCGACTGGAACGACGCGGCGAGCGCCGCGAACACCTGCAGGTGGCCGTCCACCGCGAGGAACGCGAGCATCGCGACCGCGTTCAGGAAGCGGCCCATCACCGGTGTCGCGCCGCTCGTGTGCGGGTCGAAGAAGGTGGCGAAGCCGAGGCCCATCGACAGCCCGATGAAGTCGCCGGCCGCTTCCACGGCCGCGAACACGATCTGCATCGTGAAGCCCATCGCGGCGCCGATCAGGAATTGCGTGACGAGGATCCAGATGCCCGGCGCGGAGAACACGGTGACGTCCGGCATCGCGCCGAGCGTCGGCGCGACGACCAGCGCCATGAACGCGGCCAGGCCGATCTTCACGCGCACCGGCACCGCCGCGTGGCCGACGACGGGCGCCGTCGCAACGAGCGCGAGCATCCGCACGAATGGCCACAGGAAAGCCGTCAGCCAGCCGTTGAGCTGCGCATAGGTGACCGAGAACATCGTCGTGGAACGGAGCCGGACGCGCGGCTCAGCCGACGCCGAGCGTCGCGACGTGCAGCAGCGTCTGCCGCAGGTAGTCGAGCATCGTCGTCAGCATCCACGGGCCGGCGATCACGAGCGTCGCGGCGACCGCGAGCAGCTTCGGGATGAACGACAGCGTCGCTTCGTTGATCTGCGTCGCGGCCTGGAACAGGCTCACGACGAGGCCGACCGCGAGCGCGACCAGCAGCAGCGGGGCCGCGAGCAGCAGGCCGACCATCATCGCCTGGTGCGCCAGCGTCATCACTTGTTCGGGCGTCATCGCGCGTGTTCCTCCGCTTACGTGAAGCTCTGCGCGAGCGAGCCGATCAGCAGCTGCCAGCCGTCGACCAGCACGAACAGCATCAGCTTGAACGGCAGCGACACGGTGGACGGCGACACCATCATCATCCCCATCGACATCAGCACGCTCGCGACGACCATGTCGATGATCAGGAACGGGATGAAGACCGTGAAACCGATCTGGAAGCCGGTCTTCAGCTCGCTCGTGACGAACGCGGGCACCAGCAGCGACAGCGGCACGTCCTCGGGGCCCTGCATCGGCGCGGCCTTCGAGATCTTCGCGAACAGCGCGAGATCGGTCTCGCGGGTCTGCTTCAGCATGAAGGTCTTGAACGGCGCGACGCCGCGCTGCACGGCCTGCTCCATCGGCATCGAGCCGTCGGAGAACGGCTTGTAGCCGTCGTTGTACGCACGGTCGAGCACCGGCGACATCACGAAGAAGGTGAGGAACATCGCGAGGCCGACGAGCACCTGGTTCGGCGGCGTCGTCGCGGTGCCGAGCGCCTGGCGCAGCAGCGACAGCACGATGATGATGCGCGTGAAGCTCGTCATCATCAGCAGCATCGCCGGCAGGAACGACAGCATCGTGAGCAGCAGCATCGTCTGCACGCTCAGCGAATAGGTGGTGCCGCCGTGCGGGCCCGGGCTCGCGTTGAACGCGGGCAGGCCGTTCGCCTGCGCGTAGGCAAGCGCCGGGGCGAGACAGAGGATCAGCACGGGCGCGACGCGCGCCGCGCACCGCAGGAATGCGTGTTTCATCGGAATGCGAGGTCGGAAAGAGGGCGCGGCGCCATGTCAGCGGTCCTTGCCGCGACCAAGGCGTTTTGCGGCTTCGCCCGCGAGCGCGTCGCGAAACCGCGCGCCGAACGTGCCGGGCAGGCCGGCGTCGGACGCATTGCCGCCGGCGGACGCGTCGGCCGAGGTCGAGCCCGCGGTCGCGGCCGCCGCCGAACCGGCCGGCAGCGTATGCAGCAGGCGTACGTTGCCCGGCGCGACGCCGAGCACGAGCCAGGTGTCGCCGATCTCGACGATCGTCGCGCTTTCCTTCGCGCCGAGCCCGACGCTCGACACGACCTTCAGCGGGCCGCCGCGCCGCGCGGGCTGGAAGCCGAAGCGGCGCGCGAGCCATGCGCACGCGAACACGAGGCCGATCACGACCGCGAGCCCGACGAGCGTCTGCAGCACCGCGCCGATGCCGAGCGACGGCGCGGCCGAACCGACCGTCACGCTCGACGCGATCGAACCGGCATGGTTGACCGCGTTCATGTCGGCGGCGCCGGCCGGCGCGCACGCGAGCGATGCGGCAGCGATCGTAGCCGCCGCTGCAATCGCGTTGCGCAAGCGGTGGCCGGACTTCACGACGTTCACCGATTCAGCTTCCGGATACGTTCGGCCGGCGTGATGATGTCGGTCAGGCGAATGCCGAACTTGTCGTTGACGACCACGACTTCGCCCTGCGCGATCAGGCAGCCGTTCACGAGCACGTCCATCGGCTCGCCGGCCATGCCGTCGAGCTCGACGACCGACCCCTGCGCGAGCTGCAGCAGGTTGCGGATCGCGATCTTCGTGCGGCCGAGCTCCACGGTCATCTTGACCGGGATGTCGAGGATCATCTCGATGTCGTTGTGCGTCGAGCTCGCCGCGGCCTTCGACAGCGGCTGGAACACGCCGGCGCCCGTCGCACCCGCCTGCACCGGCTGCTCGTTCTGCTCGGCGAGCGCGGCCGCCCAATCGTCCATGCCCGGATCTTCGTCGGCCGCGGCCGGCGCCTTCGCGTCGGCGGCCGACGCCGCGAGGGCTGCATCGGCCATCGCCTGCATGTCGTCGTCGGGCGTCTGGTTCAGCTCACTCATATCCACCTTCCTTCATCGAATCGCTCGCGCCGATCATCTTCTGCACGCGCAACGCATATTGACCATTGAAAATTCCGTAGCCGCATTCCATCACCGGCACGCCGTCGACCTTCGCGGTGATCGTGTCCTCGATCTCCAGCGGCAGCACGTCGCCCGCGCGCAGGTTCAGGATCTTCTCGAACGTCGACGAGATCTCGGCGAGATTCGCGGTCAGCTCGACCTCGGCGGCCTGCACCTGCTGCGACAGCACGCGCACCCAGCGGCGGTCGACTTCGAGCGCCTCGCCCTGGATCGGCGAGCTGAGCACGTCGCGGATCGGCTCGATCATCGAGTACGGCATGCAGATGTGCAGCGTGCCGCCCGTCGGCCCGAACTCGATCGAGAACTGCGTGACGATCACGATCTCGTTCGGCGTCGCGACGTTCGCGAACTGCGTGTGCATCTCCGAGCGCACGAATTCGAACTGCAGCGGCCGCACGCTCTTCCATGCGGCCGTGTAGTGCTCGAACACGAGGTTCAGCAGCTTGCCGATGATCCGCTGCTCGGTGGCCGTGAAATCGCGGCCCTCGACGCGCGTATGGAAGCGCCCGTCGCCGCCGAACAGGTTGTCGACGACGAAGAACACGAGGTTCGGGTCGAACACGAACAGCGACGTGCCGCGCAGCGGCTTCACGTGCACCAGGTTCAGGTTCGTCGGGATCGGCAGGTTGCGGGTGAATTCGCTGTACTTCTGCACCTTCACCTGGCTGACGGAGATTTCCGCCGTGCGCCGCATGAAGTTGAAGATGCCGATCCGCAACAGGCGCGCGAAGCGGTCGTTGATGATCTCGAGGCCGGGCATCCGGCCGCGGACGATTCGCTCCTGCGTCGCGATGTTGTAGGGGCGGACGCCCGATGTGTCGCGCTGCTCGTCGACTGCATCGGTTTCGCCCGTGACGCCCTTGAGGAGGGCATCGACCTCCTCCTGGGACATGAACTCCTGGTGACCCATACGCGCTCCTTTCGCGGCCGCGTTACTGGACGACGAACTCGGTGAACAGGACGTCGTCGACCTTCGCGCGCTGGTTGCCCGGCTGCGTCGGCTGCTCGATCAGATCCCGCAGCTCGGTCGCGAGCGAACGTTTGCCGTCCGGCGTCGCGAGCTCCTCGGGATGCTTGTTCGACAGCGCGAGCAGGATCCGGCTGCGGATTTCCGGCATCCGCGCGGTCAGTTGCTCCTGCGCCTTCGGGTCGGTGAGCTTCAGCGACAGACCGACGCGCAGGTAGTGCTGCGCGCCGTCGTCGGACTGCAGGTTCACGGTCAGCGGGTCGAGCGCGAAGAACACCGGCGCGGCCAGCGGCGCCGGCTCGGCGGGTGCGCTCGCATGGCCGACGCCTGCCTTGCTCAGGAACACGTACATGCCGCCGGCGGCGGCGGCAGCCGCGCCCAGCGCGATGACGGCGATGAGCGCGATGCGCTTGAACTTGCCGGACGAAGCCGGCTTGTCGGCGGTCGGGGTTGCAGTCGTGGCCATGTGAATGCGTGCGTGATGTCTCGTAGCATGCATTGTTCGGCATCCGGGCCGAGGCCGATGGGCGGAAAAGAGGGGGGAATTGCGGCTATCTCAGCCGATTGTCCCGATGGTCGGCCGGGCGTCGGCGCGGTATCGGCTCGATGCCGGGCAGGAACGGCGGGGAAAACGGTCAGGCGGGAGGCGGGCGCGGAGTGCGGCCTGCGGGAACCGGGTCGTCAGACGGAGCGGGCGGGCAGAATGGCAGGGCGGGCAGCGGTGCCCGCCCCTCGGGTGTCAGATCGGCAGCAGCGACAGCAGCGGCGCGATCAGCACCATCGCGACGCCCGCGATCATCATCGTCAGGCTCGACACGACGCCTTCCTCGTTGCCGATCTCGCGCGCCTTCGCGGTGCCCACGCCGTGGGCGGCCGCGCCGAACAGCGCGCCGCGCGCGAGCCGCGTGCGCATCGGCACGAGCGCGAGCACCAGTTCGCCGAGCAGCATTCCGCAGATGCCGGTCGCGATCACGAAGAGGGCCGTAAGGTCCTTCGGCGCGTGGATCTTGTCCGACACGGCAAGCGCGAACGGCGTCGACACCGAGCGCGTCATCAGCGAGCGCTGCAGTTCGGGCGACAGGTGCAGCAGCTTCGCGAGCAGCAGCGATCCGCATACGCCTGCGCTGATCCCCACCGCGACGCCGACCGACAGCGACAGCCAGTGGCGGCGAATCAGGTCACGATATTCGTAGATCGGCACCGCGAACGCGATCGTCGCCGGGCCGAGCAGCCACATCAGCCAGCGGGTGTCGCGGAAATAGACCGAATACGGGATGCCGGTCAGCAGCACGAGCAGCACCAGCACGCCCGGCACGAACACGAGCGGCGAGAACAGCAGCGTCTTCCTGTACGCGTAGAGCCGCTTCGACGCGAAATACAGCACGACCGTCAGCACGAAGCAGCCGACGGAGATCGCAGTATTCACGCGGTCGGCGGGCAGGTTCGATAGCGCAGCGAGCATGGGCGGCTCCGGCTCAGTGCGCGACGGCGCTCAGGCGCATCCGGCGGCGCTCGGCGAACACGCGTTGCACGGCGAGCCGGCGTTCGAGCTTCGCGGCGAGATCGACCGCCACGGCCACCGCGACCATCACGAACGCGGTGCCGGCGAGCATCACCAGCGCGATGCGCCAGCCGTCCTCGCGGAACAGCCCGCCGTATTGCACGGCCGCGACGGCGGCCGGCACGAAGAACAGCAGCATGTCGGACAGCAGCCAGTTCGCGCCGTCCTTCACCCACGCCGGCGCGACGCGGCCCGAGAACAGCAGCACGAGCAGCACGGCGAGGCCGATCACGCCGGACGGAATCGGCAGCCCGACCTTGCGCACGGCCCAGTCGACCGCCATCCACAGCACGCCGAGCGCGGCGGCCTGCAGCACGATCCGGCCCGTGTGCGCGAGGCTGCCCGAAGCGGCAGGGCGGGCGGCAGCAGTAGCGGTCGGCTTGTTCATGGCGGGGCTCCATACAGATGTTTCTGTCAATGGCGCAAGTATAGGGTTTCCCCTAACCATAAATAAAATGACTTGTCTCTATCCTTGTCATTCCAATTCGGAATTCGTTTGAGTGTTGCTGCACCAATCTGGGGAGTGTTCGATGGAATTGCGCGCGCTGCGGTACTTCGTCGAGGTGGTTCGCCAGCAGAGCTTCACCGCGGCGGCCGACAAGCTGTTCGTCACGCAGCCGACCATCAGCAAGATGGTGAAGGCGCTGGAAGACGAGATCGGTTCGCCGCTGCTGCTGCGCGACGGCCGCCAGATGGTGCTGACCGACGCCGGGCGGATCGTGTTCCAGCGCGGCCAGGACGTGCTCGCCGCGCAGGCGCAGCTGCAGTCGGAGCTGAACGATCTCGGCACGCTCGGGCGCGGCGAGCTGACGATCGGCATTCCGCCGCTCGGCGGTTCGCTGTTCACGCCGATCATCGCCGCGTACAAGCAGCGCTATCCGAACATCGAGCTGAAGCTGTTCGAGCAGGGCGCGCGGATGATCGAGGCCGCGCTGACGTCGGGTGAGCTGGAACTCGGCGGGCTGCTGGAGCCGGTCGATCCCGGCACGTTCGAGCGGCTGCCGATGGTGCGCGCGCCGCTGTGGCTCGTCGCGCCGCGCGAGTCGCGCTGGGAGGACCACCCGACCGTGCCGCTCGCGGATCTCGCGCGCGAATCGTTCGTGTTCTACGCGGAAAGCCTCGCGCTGCACGATGCGGTGCTCGATGCGTGCCGGCAGGCCGGCTTCACGCCGTCGATCGTGAGCCGCAGCGGCCACTGGGATTTCATGGCCGCGCTCGTGCATGCGGGCGTCGGCATCGCGCTGCTGCCCGAGCCGTATTGCCGGCGGCTCGACGCGGGCCAGTTCACGTGCCGGCCGATCGTCGAGCCGGAAATCACGTGGGCGATCGCGCTCGGCTGGCTGAAGAAGGGCTACCTGTCGCACGCGGCGCGGGCGTGGCTCGACGTCGCGCGGGCGACGCTGCCGCTCGCGCCGGCCGACGATCTGGCGTTTGGGGGATTGCGGGCGAGGGAGTGAGGGCCGCGCGGGGCGTTGAAGCGAACGGTGAAACAAAAAGGGCGGCCATAATGGCCGCCCGGCGTGTCCTCAATGCCCCATCGCCGGCCCCGCGCCCTTCTTCGGCTTCGTGATCCACACGAGCGCCGCGAGCGCGATGAACATCACCGCCGACAGGCGGAAGAAGTCGTTGGTCGCCATCATGAAGCCCTGCTGCGTGACGAGCTGATTAAGCTGCGCATTGGCCGTCTGCCCGACGATGCCGAGCTGCGCGAGCGCGCCCTGGTAGTCGGTCGTGTTCTGCGCATAGACGCTCACCGATTCCGACAGCCGCGCATGATGGTAGATCGCGTCGTTCTCCCAGAACGTCGAGCTGGCCGCGGTGCCGATCGCGCCGGACAGCGTGCGCAGGAAGTTCGACAGCCCCGACGCGCTCGCGAGCCGTTCGTCGGAAATGCTCGACAGCGTGATCGTCGTCATCGGCACGAAGAAACACGCGACGCCGATACCCTGCACGAGCCGCGGCAGGATCACGTGGTTGAACGGCACGTCGAGCGTGAACGTCGCGTTCCACAGCGACACGCCCGCGAACACGATGAACGCGAAGCTCGCGACCATCCGCAGGTCGAGCCGGTGCATGTTGCGGCCGATCAGCGGCGACAGCACGAGCGCGAGCAGCCCGACCGGCGCGGTCGCGAGGCCGGCCTTGCCGGCCGTGTAGCCCATCACCGTCTGCAGCCACAGCGGGAAGATCACGACCGAGCCGAAGAACGCCATGAAGCCGAACGAGATGATCAGCGCGCCGAGCGCGAAGTTGCGGTCCTTGAACAGCGACAGGTCGACCACCGGCTCCTTCTCGGTCGCCTCCCATACGAGCATGAACGCGAGCGACACGACCGCGATCAGCGCGAGCGCGACGATGAACGTCGAGTTGAACCAGTCGCGGTCCTTGCCGAGGTCGAGCACCATCTGCAGGCACGACACGCCGATCACGAGCAGCGCGAGGCCGATCGCGTCGATCCGCTGCTTCGACGTCTTCGTCTCGCGGCCGCGCAGCAGGAAGTACGCGCAGGTCGCCGAGAACACGCCGATCGGCAGGTTGATGTAGAAGATCCACGGCCACGTGTAGTTGTCGCTGATCCAGCCGCCCAATAACGGGCCGAAGATCGGCGCGACGATCACCGTCATTGCCCATAGCCCGAGCGCGAGCCCGCGTTTCGCGGGCGGGTAGCTGCGCATCAGGATCGTCTGCGACAGCGGCACCATCGGCCCCGACACGAGGCCCTGCAGCAGCCGGAACGCGATCAGCGTCTCGAAGTTGGTCGCGAGGCCGCACAGCGCCGACGCGATCGTGAACGCGAGCACCGACAGCGTGAACAGCCGCACCTCGCCGACCCGGCGCGCGAGCCAGCCGGTGAGCGGCACCGCGATCGCGGACGCGACCGAGTACGACGAAATCACCCACGTGCCTTCGCTCGTCGCGACGCCGAGGCTGCCCGAGATGGTCGGCACCGCGACGTTCGCGATCGACGTGTCGAGCACTTCCATGAAGGTGCCGAGCGCGAGCCCGACGGTCAGCAGCGCGAGCGCGCCGCCGGTCAGCGGCGCGGGTGCGGCAGCGGGAGAGGGGGCGGATGCCGTGGTGGCGGACATCGGAATCTCCTAGACGCGGCGCGTACGACGCGCCGGCACAACGCACGGGCGCGCGACGCAGCGCGGCCCGGCCGGGTGGAATGAAAAAGGGAAAAAGCGGAGCGCGTGCCTCGTCATCTTCTGCCCAGACAGAGAAATAAGCGGATGTTTAACCTAGACATGAGGGGCTCCGCGCGCATCAGCAGTCGGGTTCGTCGGGCTTCGGGCAGCCGGTCGAACCGGGCCCGTTGGCGATGAAGCGCTGCAGCAGGCCGGTGAGCGTCGCGAGTTCGTCGGCCGAGAAGCCTTCGAGCTGCGCGTTGAGCACGGTCGCGACCAGCGACGGCAGCGCGCGAGCGGCTTCGATGCCGCGCTCGGTCAGCGTCAGCTCGATCATCCGGCGGTCCTGCTCGCTGCGCGCGCGCGCGATCAGCCCCTTGCGTTCGAGCCGGTCGAGCATGCGCGTCATCGAGCCGCTGTCGTACGACATCTTGCGCGACAGTTCGAACGGCGTGCGCGCGTAGCCGCGCGACAGCAGCAGGATCACGCCGATCTGCTGCGCGGTGAGGTCGAGCGGCTCGAGCGCGCGATCCATCCGCTCGACGAGCGCCTGCTTCGCCTTCGACAGGTAATAGCCGAGGCTCGTTTCCAGCGCGATGTTCTCGGGATCGTAGAGGCCGCCGGTCATACTTGCGCGCGCAGCAATAGTGCGTTTCGGGTTAAAACGCGCCCAGTATCTTGAAAAATGATTGCTTAGTCAATATTATTTGAGTCAACCAGTTACGACGTGCATGTTGCACTGCCGGAGACTATGTTCTGACCGATTGGCCCGCGCTGCCGGGCACCCCGAGGATGTTCGCGATGCTGTTCCTGAAAAATGCCGCCGGCGCGCTGCGCCGCAACCTGACCGATACCGCTCATCATGTGTTCTCCGGGCCGCACCGCGGCTGGAAGATCGCGCTGTACGTGACGATGCTGGTCGTGCCTGGCGGCTCGCTCGCGGCGCTCGGGTTCGCATGGTTCGATCATCGCCGGCAGCGCAACGCGAAGGGTGCCGCCCGCCGCACGAGCCAGCCGGCCGTGACGGAGCCGTCGACATGGCGGGCCGCCGCCGAACCCGTCCCGGCGCCCGTGCGCTGCCACTGACGCAGCAGCGCTCCCGCTTTCCCCACTATCCCGCCTGATCCCGGCCGCGTCACGCGCGGCCGCCGTCCGCACGTCCGTTTTCCCGCAAGCGAGCCGTAATGGCCGGTAAACCGGCCGGCCGCGCCGGTAACACATCCGGGCCACCGCGCACCGTACCCTTAGGGCTGCGCAGCTTTCCCGCCGTCAGTTACCATTTGTCCGCCAGCGGCATGACGACCGCATCGCGCGGCGCCGCTCGCCGGCCGCCACGCCCAGACAGGAAAACCACCATGCCGTACGCCTCCCTCCCGCGCGCCGTTCGCCCGCTGAGCGCCGCCGTCGCCATTGCGATGGCCGTGCTGCTCGCCGGCTGCGCCGTCGGGCCCGACTATCACCGGCCCGACACGTCGATCCCCGCCGCCTTCAAGGAAGCGCCGGCCGGCTGGAAAGTCGCGCAGCCCGCCGATCGCGCCGACCGCGGCGCGTGGTGGACGGTCTACAACGATCCGCAGCTCGATGCGCTGATCGGCAGGCTCAACGCGTCGAACCAGACCATCGCGCAATCGGCGGCCGCCTACCGGCAGGCGCGCGCGCTCGTCACCGAGGCGCGCGCCGCGTATTTCCCGACCGTCGGGCTGACCGCATCGGGCTCGCGCGTGCGGACGCCGCGCACGTCGTCGGGCTCGTCGTCGAATTTCGGCAGCGGGTCGACCGGGTCGATCAACAACAGCTACAGCGTCGGCCTCGACGCCAGCTGGGAACCCGACCTGTGGGGCAAGGTGAGCCGCACCGTCAGCGCGCAGCGCGCGGGTGAAGCGGCCGCCGCGGCCGATCTCGCGAACGCGCGGCTGTCGCAGCAGGCGCTGCTCGCGCAGACCTATTTCCAGTTGCGCACGTCCGATGCGCTGCAAAAGCTGCTCGACGACACCGTGAAGTCGTACGAACGATCGCTGCAGCTCACGCAGAACCAGTACGCGCAGGGCGTCGCCGCGCGCGCGGACGTGATCCAGGCGCAGACACAGCTGCAGAGCGCGCAGGCCGCGCAGATCGACAACGGCGTCGCCCGCGCGCAGTACGAGCATGCGATCGCGACGCTGATCGGCGAACCGGCGTCGACCTTCTCGCTGCCGCCGAACCCGCTCGCGGCCGAGCCGCCGATCACGCCGGTCGACGTGCCGTCCGCGATCCTCGAGCGCCGGCCCGACATCGCGGCGGCCGAGCGCCGCGCGGCGGCCGCGAACGAGCAGATCGGCGTCGCGATCGCCGCGTTCTTCCCCACCCTGACGCTGTCGGCCACCGGCGGCTTCCAGAGCTCGGTGTGGTCGCAGCTGTTCACGCTGCCGGCGCGCTTCTGGACGGTCGGCCCGCAACTCGCGGCCACGCTGTTCGACGCGGGGCTGCGCGCCGCGCAGACCGACGCCGCACGCGCGACCTACGACCAGGACGTCGCCGCCTATCGCCTCGCGGTGCTCACCGCGTTCCAGGACGTCGAGGACAATCTCGCGTCGCAGCGTATCCTCGCGCAGGAAATCGACGTGCAGCGGCAGGCCGTCGACAGCGCCGAGCACGCGCTCGCGATCGTCACGAACCAGTACAAGGCCGGCACGGTCGCGTACCTGAACGTGCTGACCGCGCAGACCACCGCATTCACCGCGCAGCAGAAGCTCGCGACGATCGCTGGGCAGCGGATGGCGTCGTCGGTCGGGCTCGTGAAGGCGCTCGGCGGCGGCTGGAATGTATCGGAGATGGCGCGCGAGAACGGCGACATGGCGGCGCCGGCGCCTTTGCCGGCGTCCGGTGCGGCCGCACCCGCGGCCACCGCACCGTCGGCCGTCGCGCCGCTCGCGCAGAAGTAGGAAGGGAAGCGGGCGACGCGCGCAATCAGCGCTGCGCGTCGCCGAAGATCAGCGACACCTGGTTGTTGCCGATCGGATGCCCAAGCAGGTTCAGCAGCCCGGCGAGGTTCGCCTGCTGCTCGGGCGCCGCATGCGCGGTCCCGCGGAACGATCCCTGGCCGGGGCCGAAGCTGCCGTGCCCGTCGAGGAACAGCGGGCCCTGCGTCGTCGACAGGTCGAGATCGGCGCCCGCGCCCTTCGCCTGCAATACCGCGCGGTACGAACCGAGCGGCTTCACGCGCGACACGCGCGAACTCATCGAATCGATCGTCACCGTCAACTGGCCGAACGCGTTGTTGCCGAACAGCCGCCAGTCGCTCCAGCCGAGCCGCACGTCGCCCTGCAGGTCGAGCGTGTTGAACGGCGTGCCGAGCCCCGCGAGCAGCGAGGCGGGCACGGCCATCTTGCCCGCCGACAGCACCGCGCCGCGCCACGTCGCATCGAGCGTGACCGCATCGGGCATCGCTTCCGTCTGCCGCATGCGCATCTGCACGCGCCCGGTCAGCAGCGGCCAGAAGTGCGTGGTCCATTCGACCCGGCCCGGCAGCAGCGTCGCCGCGCTCTGGTCGGCGCCCGGCGCGAGCATCAGCGTGCCCGAGCCGTGCCACAGCGACCCGTCCGGATCGACGAGATTCACGTGGCCGCCGGTCGCACGCGCGAACTGCGGCGCGATCCACGCGGCCGGCGCGAGCGCGACGAGCGTCACAGCGGTCGCCAGGCCGCCTGCCAGCACCCACGGCAATACGGCGACGAGCCGCCTTGCCCACGGCCGCATCGGCCGACCTTCGTTTGCGTCATCCACTGCCGTCATCTATTTCTGGACGGAAGGTTGCATCACGGCCGTCAGGTCCACCTGGCCGTCGTCCTTCAGCGCCGTGGCATGCGCTTCGCCGACCTGCACCTTGAACTGCCGGCGCGCATCGTCGAGCCACTGGGTCCATGCCGGGAACGACACGTTCTTCATCTGGATCTGCACGCCGTTGCCGACGATCTGCACCTGCGCGCCCTGCAGCCCGTGATCGGACAGCGACGCGGTCAGCGCGTCCTTCAGCGCGAGGCCGGTCGGCGCGACGCCCTGCGCGGCAGCCGCGAGCGACTTCGCCTCGTTCGCCTGCGCGGTCATCTGCGCGAGTTCCTGACGCATCGTCGGCAGCTCGCGCTGGATCCGCGCGCGGCCTTCCTGCGCGGGCGACCACAGCACCGAATACGCGATCGCGATCGCCAGCACGGCGCCGCCCCAGCCGAGCAGCGTCTTCTCGCGCGGCGAGCGCTCGCCCCAGAACTGGGCCAGCGTCTGGTTCAGTTGTTCGGTTTTCATGAGCGGCTCCGGATCGTCCATTTGCCCGTGTTGCTGTCGACTTCGCCGGACAGTCCGTTACGCGCGAGGCGCTGCGTGAAATCGGGATCGACCTTGACCTCCGGCTTGAAGCCGACGTCGAGCCGCCGGTCGTGATAGTCGAGCGACGCGATGCCGTTCAGCGGCAGCGCGCCCATCGAGCGCGACAAGCCGCTCGACAGCGCGAGGAAATCATTCGGCGACAGCTCGCCGGCCGCGAGGCGCAGCTGGTCGAGCTGACGCTGCATCTGCGCGGGCGGGTCGAGCACGGTGGTCGTCTTCGGGAACGCGGACAGGAGCGTCTCGGTGATCTGCGCGGACAGCGCATCGCGCTCGCGCGACAGCTTCCACCAGTGCAGGTTCATCCCGATCACCGCGACGCCGAGCGTCGCCGCGGCGAGCGCGATCGGCACGCGCAGGCGCTTGAGCGTCGCGCGGTCGAAGCGCCACGGCTGCGATTCGAATTCGAACTGGCACAGATCGAATGGCTCGGTCAGCGCCCGGCGCGCGAACGTGTCGAACGACAGCGGCGCGGCGCCCGCCAGCAGCGGCGCGTCGGTGCGGCTGACCGACGCGAGCCGCGGCTCCGCGCCCGGTTCGCCGAGTTCGTACAGTTCGATGTCACCGCCGCCGGCGAGCGCGGCCAGCGTGCCGGCCGCGCGCGACGCGGGCGCCGCGAAACCTTCGCCGAGCGCGCCGCGCGCGACCGCCAGCTCGAGGCGCGGCGCACCGGCCGCGGCCGGCAGCGCGCCGGCTTCGACGAGCACCGGTTCGACCGCCGTCGCAAGCCCGAGCACCGCGGCGACCGTCGCCGGGCGGGCAGGCAGCTCGGCCGCGGCCGCGACCGCGGCAAGCGGGGCGGCATCGAGGGCCTCGCCGTCGGCCGGCACGGCGGATGCCGCTTCGGCCGGCGCGCGCGGCGCCGGCAGGCAGCGGGTCGCGGGCACCGCGCTCAGGTGCCGGTGGCCGGCCGCCGTGAACGCGTCGCAGATCGTGCGGAACCACGCGCGATCGACGACGGCCAGCACGCGGCGCCCGTCGGGCAGCGCGGCCGGGTCGAGCGCGATGTGGCAGCCGAGCGGATCCTGGATCAGCTGATCCTCGACGATGTTGGGCAGCGCCTGGCGCAGCTTCGGCCCCTTCAGCGGCGGCACGGTCGCGGCCAGCAGCAGCACGTCGCGCGCGGCGACGATCAGCACCGTCGCGTTCGCGCGCGGCAGCAGCGCCAGCGCGGCGCGGCCCGCGCGCTGCACCTGGCCGGCCTTGTCGACGAGCGTGAACGGCAGCTCGGGCCACTGCCATTCCTGCAACGGCACGGCAGGCTCGCGCGGCGGCAAAGAAACAATCAACGTGCTCACAAGAGCTCCTCTCCCGATTGGCGTCGTTATAGCTGGTCGCGGATGCGCACGACCCGCGTCGAGTGCGTGGTCGGATCACGATACACGAGCGAGGTGCGGTCGACCTCCGCGCGTTCGTGCTGGATCCGGCCATGCACGATGAAATAGCTCGAATTGACGTCGACGAGGCTCGAGTCGATCGTCACGTTCGGCGGCGCGCCGGCGCCGCGCAGCGCGAGCTGCACGTCGCCGACGTTCCGGAAAAATACCGTCTCGCGGCGCGACACGAGCGCCTGCGCGGACGACACGCTCATCCCCGGCACCAGCGCCGCGATCACTTCGGCCGGCGCGGTGTTCATGTTCACGGGCGTCGTGGTCGGCAGCACGGTGACGAACGGGCGCAGCCGCGCGACCATTTCGGGCGTCACGCCGTCGACGTCGAGCAGGCTGCCGACGCGCGTCATCATCAGCGGCGCGGGCCCGCGGTCGCCGCCGGCCATCCCGGGATCGTCGGTGAAACCGCTGCCCTGCATGTCGCCGCTCGTCACCGGTGCGGTCGCGGCGTTCGCGGCGGTACCGCCGCCGCCGGGCAGGTTCGGCATCTGGAACCGCGTGGCCGAATGCAGCAGGCCCGCGCGCACCTGCAGCGCGATGCGCTTCGCGAACGCGGCGTCGTAGCCGAGCGTCGTCAGCAGGCGCTGGAACGCCTGCATCTGCGTGACGTTCAACTGCAGCACCCCGGGCGCCGGCGACGACACGAGGTTGCGCAGGTTGAACTTCGCCTGCGCGTCCTCGATCGAGCCGGAGATATAGGTGTCTTCGCTGCCGCTATCGTTGGGTGCGCCGATCCGGCCGAGGAAATCCGACAGCTTCGTCTTCGCGATCGGCACGCCCCAGATCCCGCCGAGATACGTGATGCCGGGCGCCGTGTCGCCTTCGGAGCGCAGGATCATCCGGGTCCAGTCGAGCGCGCCGCGCGCGACCCACTGCGCCTGCGCGATCGTGCGCTGGTTCTCGATGCGGCGGATCTGCACCTGCTGGCGCCACAGCATCCCCGACACGAGGATCGCCGACAGCGCGACCACGAGCAGCGCGGTGATGATCGCGGCGCCGCGCTGGCGGCGGGCAGGCAGTCGGCGGGAAGGGCGCGCACGCATCGTCATTCCCCGACGAGGAAGATGCGCGTGACCGGCACGCGCAGCGACGTCGCGCCGATGCTGACCTGCAGCCCGGTCACCGCGCGCGCGGGCGGCGCGTTGCCGATCTGCGGCACCTTGAGCGCGTCGTTGTTCTGCGCGAGCGCTTCGTCGGCCGTCTGCAGGTTGGTGGTCCAGCCCACGCGCGGCACGTACAGCTTCGCGTCAATCGCGCCGACGCCGCCCATCAGCGCGACCCAGCTCCAGCCTTCGACGCTACTGTCCTTCAGCAGGGTGCGCAGCCGGTTCGTGTCGTTGATCGGCGACGACGCATAGCGCACGACGCGCCCGCCGGCGATCCGGTAGCGGACCACCTGCAGCCGCGGCGCGACGCCCGGCACGTCGAGTGCGCGCACGATCTGCAGCGTATTGCCGGCGACGCCGATCGCCGGCTGGCCGGCCTCGTCGTCGGTCGCGGCGAGCCGCGCGTCGATGCGCATCTGGTCGAACATCTGCGCGAACACGCGCTCGTCTTCCATCGCGGATGCGACCTTGTCGCGACCGCGCATGATCTGGTCGAGCCCGCGCCACGCGAGGATCGCCACCACCGCGAGGATCGCGATCGCGATCATCAGCTCGATCAGCGTGAAGCCGCGGGCGGCGGGGCGGGCCGAGGGGGCGGACGGGCGTCGCATCGGCGCGTCAGAGCGGACGGCTGGTTTCATTCGCGACCACCGTCACCATCTGCGCGAGCACGCCGGAACGACCGGGCATGCTCACCGAAATCCGGACGCGCCGGAACACCGGGTTCGGCGTGGTGCTCACGCGCTGCGTGCAGACGAGCTGCACGTTGCCTTGCGAGCAGTCGAAACTCTGTTCGCCGACCTCCGGCCACGCATGCGTGAGGCGCAGCTGCGCGAGCGCGTTGTCGGCGCTCCAGCCGGCGAGCAGCCGGCGATGCAGCTCGGACGCGTTGGTCGCCATCGTGCCGACCGCGCGGATCGACGCGGCGAGCGCGACCGCGATGATCGCGAGCGCGAC
This sequence comes from Burkholderia sp. BCC0397, assembly GCF_902832865.1. Taxonomy (NCBI): domain Bacteria; kingdom Pseudomonadati; phylum Pseudomonadota; class Betaproteobacteria; order Burkholderiales; family Burkholderiaceae; genus Burkholderia; species Burkholderia sp. BCC0397. Next base: position 52,443 of record NZ_CADFDL010000016.1, read on the forward strand.
CAGCACCTCGATCATCGTGAAGCCGCGGGAGGAAGAAATGGGGAAGGGCAGGCGACGACGCATCGTCATTGCACCTCGTAGCGGCCGTTGCCGGTGCCGACGATCGTCGCGCTGCCGGCGGCCGAATGCAGCGTCACGCGCACCGGCGTGTCGATGCTCTCGGTGCCGAACACGACGCGGTTCGCGCGCGTGTCCGACCCCGGGTAATCGATGTCCGCGCCCGTCACGCCGCCGTCCCAGTCGCGCGGGCGCAGCAGGTCGTCGCGCAGCGTGCGCCAGCCGTCGGGCGAGCTCACGTCGAACTGGAAACCGTGCGCGGTCGGCTGCCATGCGATCGGCCGCGCGCGCACCTGCGCTTCGTCGCCGGCCGTCTCGAACAGCAGCGCGATGCGCTGCGCTTCCTCGCGCAGGTCGGTGCGCGGATTACGCGTCAGCGACAGCGACGCGAGCGACACGAGCAGCCCCGCGATCACGAGCACGACCAGCATTTCGAGCAGCGTGAAGCCGCGCGCGCGACGCCGCGCCGCGCGGTGCTTCGTCAAGCCGCCATCGGCACCTGCCGGTACGGACGGCACCGCACCGCGACGCACACGGCAATCGCGGCCGCAGCGGGAGGTCGTGCGAATGGCGAGCATGAAGAACGGGAATGAAACGTCGGGTCGATCAGCGCCGGCTCATTGCCACGAGCCGATGTCGGAGTCGTTGCTTTCGCCGCCTTCCTTGCCGTCGGCGCCGTAGCTGAACACGTCGATCTCGCCGTGCACGCCCGGGTTCAGGTACTTGTACCCGTTGCCCCACGGATCGTTCGGCAGGCGCTCGAGATAGCCGCCGTCCTTCCAGTTGTTCGGGATCGGATCGGTGGTCGGCTTCTGGATCAGCGCGTTCAGGCCCTGCTCCTGGGTCGGATAGCGGCTGTTGTCCAGACGGTACAGCTTGAGCGCCTGCATGATCGTGCCGATGTCCTGCTTCGCGGCGATGCGGCGCGCCTCGTCCGGGCGGCTCATGATCTTCGGCACGATCAGCGCCGCCAGGATCCCGAGGATCGCGACCACCACCATGATCTCGATCAGCGTGAAACCGCGCTGACGACGCACGGCCGCGTTGCGGCGAGTGATCCACGTTTGCATGACTGACTACCTCTTTCCAAAAAATGTCGTCGATTGAGTGACGCACCCGGCGCATTCGGGACGATTGCCTGACGGCAACCTTCCGATACCGCGGGCGCGGAGCACGCATTGTAAGGCGCGCATCGCCGAGGGCTTTCACCCAACGCAAATTTCATATACATCCGTACAATAGCGCGCATGAACGCGCTCTCGATCCGGATCCTTTCCCTCGCCCTCTTCGCGGGTTTGTGCGCGACGGCCACCTACTGGGTCGTCACGCTGTCGGCCCGCGAAGCGCCGCTGCCCGCCGCCGCCGCGCGGCTGCCGATCCGCACCGAGGACGCCGCCGCGCTCTTCGGCGGTCAGCTCGACAAGAATCCCGTGCAGGACATCCACCTGTTCGGCATTCTCGCGCTCGATCACGGCGGCGCGGCGATCGTCGGCATCGGCGGCGAACCGCCGCGTGCGGTGTCGCTCGGCGCGGACGTGACGTCCGGCGCGAAACTCGCCGAAGTCCGCCCCCGCTCGATCATCGTCGAGCGCAACGGCGCCCGCACCGAAGTCCAACTGCCGGCGAACACGCCGTCCCCCGCGATCTACATGCGTTGAACGGTAGCGGCCTGCCGAATGCCAGGCCGTTACTGCACCATGTTGTTCAGCTCGATGATCGGCAGCATCACGGCCAGCACGATCACGAGCACGATGCCGCCCATCGCGAGGATCAGCAGCGGCTCCAGCAGGCTCGTCAGGAACATTGTGCGGCGCTCCAGCTCGCGCGCTTCGCCTTCGGCCGCGCGATCCAGCATCGTCGTCACGTCGCCCGTCGCCTCGCCCGAACGAATCAGGTGCACGAGCACCGGCGGAAACGTCTTCACGTTGTTCAGCGCGCGCGACAGCGCGGAGCCTTCGCGCACGCGCACGATCGCATCGTCGATGTTCGCGCGCATCGCGCGGTTCGACAGCGTCTCGCCGGCCGCCTGCAACGCGCGCAAAATCGGCACGCCGGCCGCGGTGAGAATGCCGAGCGTGCTCGCGAAGCGCACCGTGTTGTAGCCGCGCACGAGCTTGCCCGCGAGCGGCGCGGTCAGCACCCAGCGATCGAACGCGAGCCGCGGCCCGGCGCGCGACAGCGTCGCCTTCACGAACCACACGACGAGCGCGACCGCGATCAGGATCGCCCACCACCAGTGCCGCACGAATTCCGACAGCGCCATCATCACGACCGTGAGGACCGGCAACTGCTGCTTCGTGCTCGCGAACACGTTGACGACCTGCGGCACGACATAGCTCAGCAGGAACGTGACGATGCCGAACGCGATCAGCGTGACGATGCCCGGATACGTGAACGCCAGCAGGATCTTCTGCTTCAGCGCATTGCTCTGCTCGATGTAGTCGGCGAGACGCGACAGCACGATGCCGAGCTTGCCGGTGTGCTCGCCGGCCGCGACCAGCGCCCGGTAGATTTCCGGAAAATCGCGCGGATGCTGGCCCAGCGCATTCGCAAGCGAATGGCCGCCGAGCACTTCCGCGCGGATCGCGGCCATCAGTTCGCGGATGTAGTCGCGCTCGGCCTGCTCGGTGAGCACGCCGAGCGCTTCGTCGAGCGGCAGCCCCGCAATCAGCAGGCTCGCGAGCTGGCGCGTGAGGATCGCCTGTTCGCGCTGCGACAGCTTGCGGCCGAACGCGAGCCGCTGCGAGCGCGCGCCGCGCGTCCCGCTGGCGGCCGGCTCGACGACGAGCGGCGTAAGCCCCTGCGTGCGCAGCTGGCCCCGCGCGGCACGCGCGCTGTCGGCATCGATCACGCCTTTCTGCGCGCGTCCCGCCGAATCGATTGCTTCGAAACGGAATGCCGGCATCGCGCTATGCGCCTCCCGTCACGCGCAGCACTTCCTCGAGCGACGTCGCGCCGGCCGCGAGCCAGCGCTCGGCGTCGTCGCGCAGCGTGCGCATGCCTTCCGCGCGGCTCGCGGCGAGAATCTCCGCATCGGCCGCGTTGCGGTGGATCAGCGCGCGGATCGAATCGTCGACCAGCAGCAGTTCGTACACGCCGCGCCGGCCCGCGTAGCCCGAATGCCCGCACTTGTCGCAGCCGACCGGATGCCACACGGTGCGGCCTTCCTCGTGCCGCTCTTCCTTGCAGACGGGGCACAGCTGGCGCACGAGGCGCTGCGCGAGCACGCCGAGCAGCGACGACGCGAGCAGGTACGGCTCGACGCCCATGTCGGTCAGACGCGTGACGGCGGACGCCGCATCGTTCGTGTGCAGCGTCGCGAGCACGAGGTGGCCCGTCAGCGACGCCTGCACCGCGATCTGCGCGGTTTCGAGGTCGCGGATTTCGCCGATCATGATCACGTCCGGGTCCTGGCGCAGGATCGAGCGCAGCGCGCGGGCGAAGGTCATCCCGATCCGCTCGTTCACCTGCGTCTGGCCGATGCCGGACAGGTCGTATTCGATCGGGTCCTCGACGGTCATGATGTTGGTCGTCGCGGTTTCGAGCCGCGACATCGACGCGTACAGCGTGGTCGTCTTGCCCGAGCCGGTCGGGCCCGTGACGAGCACGATGCCGTGCGGGCGGGCGATCAGCTTGTCGAACTGGACGAGCGTGTCGCGGCCCATCCCGAGCGCTTCGAGGTTCAGGCGCTTCGCATCCTTTTCCAGCAGACGCAGCACCGCGCGCTCGCCGTGCCCGGTCGGCAGCGTCGACACCCGCACGTCGACCGGCCGGCCGCCGACGCGCAGCGTGATGCGGCCGTCCTGCGGCAGGCGCTTCTCCGCGATGTCGAGCTGCGCCATGATCTTGATCCGCGAAATCAGCGCGCCGTGCAGCGCCTTCTTCGGGCGCACGACGTCGCGCAGCGTGCCGTCGACGCGAAAGCGCACGACCGACGCATTCTCGAACGGCTCGATGTGAATGTCCGACGCCTGTTCGCGCGCCGCTTGCGTGAGCAGCGCGTTGATCATCCGGATGATCGGCGCGTCGTCTTCCGATTCGAGCAGGTCCTCGACCTCGGGGATGTCCTGCATCAGCCGCGACAGGTCGACTTCGCCTTCGACCTCGCCGACCACCTGCGCGGCGCTGCCGTCCTGGCGCGCGTAGGCCTGGTTGATCGCCTGCGCGAGCTCGTCGGCCGGCACGCGATGCACGGCGATCGAGCCGAAGTTGCGCGCGATCTCCGCGAGCGCGGCGTCGCTCGTGCGTTCGCTGATCCACACCTCGAGCGTGTCGTCGAGCTGGTGCGCGATCAGCACCTGGCCGCTCTTCGCGAAGCCGTACGGCAGCAGGCGCGCGGCGAGCGGCGACGGCGGCTGCCGTTCACCCGGCGCGCCGTCGTGGGCGGAAGACGCGAGCACGTCGCTCACTGCGAGGCTCCCGGTGCGGTGGTCAGCGGCTGTTGCGGCACCGCCTGCTGCGGCACGCTTTGCGGCTGCGCGGGCGTGGCCTCCGGCAACGGCTGGGCCGGCACCGGCGCGACCTGGCGCTGCAACTGCTGGCGACGCATCTTGTCGAGATCGAACAGGTTGCCGGCCGGCGTACCGCCCTGGCTCGGGCCCAGCGGCATCGGCGGGACGACCGGGTCGTCCTTGTCGCGGATCACGTTGTTGTCCGACTTGTACGCGCCCGTCACACCCTGGATGTAGTCGTAACGATTGGCCGTGACTTCCTGCGCGGTGCCGCGATCGGAAATGATCACCGGGCGCAGGAACACCATCAGGTTGGTTTTCGCGCGCACCTTCGATTCCGAACGGAACAGCTGGCCGATCCACGGAATGTCCCCGAGCAGCGGCACCTTGCTGTTCGATACCTGGTAGTTGTCCTGCATCAAGCCGCCGAGCACGATGATCTCGCCGTTGTCGGCAAGGATCGTCGACTGGATCGAGCGCTTCGTGAAGGTCGGGCCGGTCTGCGCGCTCGTGGTACCCGCGACGACCGCCGAATCCTCGGTGTAGAGCTGCAGCTTCAGGATCCCGCCGTCGGTGATCTGCGGCTTCACGTGCAGCGTCAGGCCGACGTCGCGACGGTCGTAGGTGTTGAACGCATTGTTCGTGTTGCCGCTCGTCAGGTTCGAATACGAACCGGTCGCGATCGGCACGTTCTGGCCGACGACGATCTTCGCTTCCTCGTTGTCGAGCGTGATCAGGTTCGGCGTCGACAGCACGTTCGCGTCGCTCACGCCCGCGAAATACTGCAGCAGTGCACCGAGCCCCTGCACGCCGAACATGTTGTGCAGCCAGCCGATGTTCAGCCCTTGGGACAACTGCCCGAGATTGGAGGCCAGCCCGCCGCCGGTGATCCCGCCAGCGGCGTTGGCCACCCCGCCGGCCGTCAGGTTGATGATGCTGTTGCCCAGGCCCAGCCCGGGGTTCAGGTTCGTACCGCCGAGGAACTGGCCGCTCGCGACCTGCCACTGGATGCCGAGGTTGCCCTGCGTCGTCGAGTTCAGCTCGACGATCAGCGCTTCGATATAGACCTGCGCACGCCGTGCGTCGAGCTGGTCGATCACCGAGCGCAGGTTCCGGTAAACCGGATCGGATGCGGTGATGATCAGCGAGTTGGTCGCCGAGTCGGCCTGGATCATCCCGCCCGGCTGGTTGTCGTCGCCCTTGTCCTTGTCGCCGCTGAGCAGACCGGCCGTGCCGAGCCCGCCACCGCCGGACGAGCCGCCGCCGCCATATGCAGACGAAGACGACGAACCGCCGAGACCGCCCGACGGCAGCGGCGGGGTGCCCGACGTGCCGGTCGAGAAGTTGCCGCTCGACGACGAGCCGCCGCTCTGGTTGAAGCTGTTCGCATCGTTGGACGACGCCGACGAGCCGCTGTCGTTGCCGCCCTTGCCGAGCATCCCGCGCAGCGTCTTCGCGAGCTTCACCGCATCGGCGTTGCGCAGCGGCACGACGTGCATGTTGCCGGGCACCCCGCTCGGCGCGTCGAGCTGCTGCACGAGGCGCTTCGCGGCCGCGAGGCGCGACGCGCTCGATGCGCGCAGCATCAGCGAGTTGGTGCGCGGGTCGGCCGTGACCGATACCTTCAGCGTCGCGTCGCTGTTGCCGATCGCGCCCGGGTCGAGCATCTTCTGCAGTTGCGCGGCGAGGTCGATCGCGTTCGCGTTGCGCAGCGGCACGACCTGCACCTGCGCGCCCGCGGCGCTGTCGACGCCCGAGATGATCTGCGCGATGCGGCGCACGTTGTCCGCATAATCGGTCACGACGATCGTGTTGTTCGCCGGGTAGGCCGTCACCGTGTTGTTCGGCGAGATCAGCGGCCGCAGCACGGGCAGCAGGTTGTTCGCCGATTCGTTGTGCAGCTCGAACACCTGCGTGATCACCTGGTCGCCGCGCGCCTGCGGCGCGTTGCCGACATAGGTCGGCACGCCCTGCAGCTTCGCGTCGGCTTCCGGCACGACCTTCAGCACGCCGTGATCCTGCACGAGCGCGAAGCCCTGCATGCGCAGCGCCGACTGCAGCGTCTTCAACGCCTGGTCTTCCGGCACCGGTCGTTCGGCCACGAGATTGAGCTGCCCCTTCACACGGGGGTCGACGATGATGGTCTTGCCGGTCGCGGCGCCGATCGCTTTCGCGACCTGGTCGATATCCGCATTCACGAAGTTGAGCGTGACCTGAGCGTAGGCGGCCTGCGAGACGATGATGCCGGCCACGAGCAGGGTCGTGGCGATACGCCGCATAACGAAGCGATTTCTTGTCATGGATGAATGGGTCGATGCCGGCTCAGGCCACTTCCGGCGGTAGTGCTGGGATCCAAGTCCGAAAGAGGCGACATTAGCAGTTTTTCATGTCCGAAATATCACATTGATCCGAAGACTGTCTCACATACGACATGTATCCGGTGAATCGTATGCAATATGTAAGGATCGGCGTCACACTCCGCATGCCGGCCGTCGCCGCTGCCGTCGCCCCCATTTCGCGATGAACCGACACGGAAATGCGGTATAACCGGGCTGCCGTATTCCTGCCTGTCGCAATCCGGCGGTCTGCCGGTATGATACGGGCGGCACGTTTCTCGTCGCACGAATAACAGGCACGGGTTTTCCCGAGCTTCGCGCAATTCCCTTTCTTTTCCGCACGATGAACAGACGGTTCGCTTCGATCGCGTTGATCGCCGCCGGCGCGTGGTTCGCCAGCGGCAACGCACGCGCGGACTGTTTCGACGAAGCGGCCAAATACCAGCAGGTCAATCCGCTGATCCTGCGCGCGATCGCGTGGCAGGAGTCGCGCAACCGGCCCGCTGCGCTGAACAAGAATACGAACGGCTCGGTCGACTACGGCCTGATGCAGATCAATTCGATCCACCTGCCGACGCTGTCGCGCTACGGGATCGGCCGCGACACGCTGATGGAACCGTGCAAGAACGTGTACATCGCCGCGTGGCATCTCAAACAGAAGATGAACCGCTACGGCAACACGTGGCAGGCGGTCGGCGCCTATCATTCGGAAACGCCGTCGCTGCGCGACAAGTACGCGCGGCAGATCGCCGGGATCCTGACGCAGTGGAAGCTGCTGCCGCCCGCTCAGGCCACCCAGGCTGCTCAGGCCACGCAGGCCGCTCAGTGATTCCGCGCCGCATCGCCGGCTGACGCCGCGCCGGCCGGCCGGCGCGCGTTTGATGCACAATGCGGGCTGACGCCGCCGTTTCGCCCGCGTGCGGGCCGATCGCGCCCCGGCAGGGCGCCGCGGCCGCTTTTTCATCTTTTCCGTTGGTGCATATCATCATGAATCCGGCAATGAAACAGCCGTTGCCCGTCACCGTGCTGTCCGGTTTCCTCGGCGCCGGCAAGACCACGCTGCTCAACCACGTCCTCGCGAACCGCGCGGGCCTGAAAGTCGCGGTGATCGTCAACGATCTCGCGGCGGTCAATATCGACGCGTCGCTCGTGCGCGATGCGCAGGCGCTGTCGCACGTCGAGGAGCGCCTCGTCGAAATGTCGAACGGCTGCATCTGCTGCACGCTGCGCGACGATCTGCTCATCGAGATCCGCAACCTCGCCGCCGAAGGCCGCTTCGACGCGATCATGATCGAATCGACCGGTATCGCGGAGCCGATGCCGATCGCCGAAACCTTCACGTTCGTCGACGACGACGGCGCGTCGCTGTCGGCCATCGCGCGGCTCGACACGCTCGTCACCGTGGTCGACGCGTACAACTTCCTGCGCGACTACGGCTCCGACGACGCACTCGCGACGCGCGGCATCGCCGCGTCGGAAGACGACGACCGCACGCTCGTCGAGCTGCTGATCGAGCAGATCGAATTCTGCGACGTGCTGGTGATCAACAAGGCCGACCTGGTCGGCGCGGACGATCTCGCGCGCCTGCAGCACATCCTCGCGCGGCTCAATCCGCGCGCGCACCAGGTCGTGTCGACGTTCGGCAACGTGCCGCTCGACGAAGTGCTGAACACCGGCCGCTTCGATTTCGACGAAGCCGCGAACGCGCCGGGCTGGCTCACGTCGCTCGACCACGGCCACACGCATTGCGACGACCCCGACTGCCATGACGACCATCATGCGCACGTGCACGGCGAAGCCGACGAATTCGGGATCGGCAATTTTGTTTACCGCGCGCGCCGGCCGTTTCACCCGGCACGACTCTGGGCGCTGCTGCATCAGGAGTGGCCGGGCGTGCTGCGCAGCAAGGGATTCTTCTGGCTCGCGACGCGCAACGACATCGCGGGTTCGCTGTCGCAGGCGGGCGGCGTATGCCGGCACGGGCCGGCGGGTTTGTGGTGGGCGGCGCAGGATCGCGCGGAATGGCCGGACGACGACGAGCTGCTCGCCGAAATCCGCACCGAATGGCTGGGCGATCTCGACGATCGCACGGTCGGCGATCGCCGGCAGGAACTCGTGCTGATCGGCATCGCGCTCGACGCCGATGCCTGGCGCGCGAAACTCGACGCGTGCCTGCTGACCGATGCGGAGTTCGCACTCGGCGCGGCGGGATGGGCCGCGTTCGACGATCCGTTCCCCGCGTGGGATGTCGATTCGCACGACGACGACGATCATGGCGACACGCAAATCGTGCACGCGTGATCGCGTTGTAACGGCTTGTAAAAGTAACCGTTAACTTTTGCAAGAGCGGCGCGGACTGTGGCGAAAATGCCGCGCGCGCACAACAAAAAACCCGCCGAAAGGCGGGTTTTTTTCTGGAACAGGCGCGGATTTAACGCTTGTTGACGGCGTCCTTGAACGCCTTGCCAGCCGTGAACTTGACCGTCTTGGCTGCCGGGATCTTGATGGTTTCGCCCGTCTTCGGGTTGCGGCCCGTACGTGCTGCGCGCTTGCCCGAACCGAAGCTGCCGAAGCCGATCAGCTGAACCGCATCACCCTTCGACACGGCCTTCTTGATGACTTCGAGCAGCGTGTCCAGCGTTTCGCCGGTTTGAGCCTTGCTGGCGCCCGTTTGGGCGGCGACGGCGTCGATCAGTTCCTGTTTGTTCATTAAGGTTCCTTTATCAGGTTAGGTTGACACGAACAGCGCGAACGCGCCGATTATACGTGCGCGAACCGTGCCGTCGAGAGTCAGACTCCGACGACACAGCGCCGAATCCTGGCCCGCGCGACGCGCCCTCCGGCTTGCCGGTGGCCACCCCGCGGTACGGCGTTGCTATGATAGCGCAGCGCAAACCCAATAACGACAAGGGTTTCAAAGATTTTCATCGGTATTTCGCCGAATGAATCGTCGATTGCCCGTTTTTTGACCTGCGCCAACCGGACAGGATACGCAGCGTGGTCCGCCCGTACGTCGCCCCGTTGCCCTTTTCCAACGGCCGTTCGGACGGCCTCCCGCAATCCCTTGCCAGGCTTGGCTGCCACGTTTTTTGTTTCGCATGCCCGACCGACTTGTTTCCGCCACGCTCGCGTTTCGCGACGACGGCACGCTCGTCTCGCCCGAGTTCGGCGAGCTTCATCGCGGTGCATCCGGCACGCTCGCGCACGCGCATCGCGCGTTCGTCGCGGGCAACGGGCTGCCCGCGCGCTGGCAGCGCCGCCGAACGTTCACGATCGTCACAACCGAATTCGGCGCGGGCGCCGGCTTCCTTGCGGCATGGGCCGCGTGGCGCGACGATCCTGCACGCTGCGAACGGCTGCATGTCGTCGCGGTCGAACCGCACCCGTTCTCGCGCGACGACCTGCGCCGCGCGGTTTCGCATATGGTTGCAGACACAACCATATCGGCAGACGTCGATGCATTGATCGATGCATGGCCGATACTCGTGCCGGGCCTGCACCGGCTCGAATTCGACGAAGGGCGCGTGGTGCTCACGCTCGCGTTCGGCGATGCGATCGACCTGTTGAAGAAGCTCGTCGCGCGCGCCGATGCGTTTTTTCTCGACGGCGCCGCGGCATCGAACGACGGCGTCCGCGCACTCGCGAAAATCGCCGGCGAACACGCGACGTTTGCGACGCATGCAAAGTCCGACGACGTGAAACACGCGCTCGGCGAAACAGGTTTCACGTGCCGCGAAGTCGACGATCGTCTCGTCGGCGAATATGCGCCGCGCTGGCGCGCGCGCCGGCACGAGCCGCCGCGTGCACTGCCCGTTGCAGCGCGCCGTGCGATCGTGATCGGCGCGGGCCTCGCCGGCTGCGCGGTGGTCGAACGCCTGGCCGCGCGCGGCTGGGACGTCACGCTGATCGAACGGCACGAACGGATCGCGAGCGAAGCGTCGGGCAATCCGGCCGGGGTGTTCCACCCGCTGATGACGCGCGACGACAACGTCGCGAGCCGGCTCACGCGCGGCGGCTTCCTGCACGCGATCGCACGCTGGCGCGCCCTCGAACGCGCAGGGCATGCGTTCGCACACAGCACGCACGGGATGATCCATCTCGCCGAATCGGCCGACGATTTCGCGCGGATGCGCGACGCGTTCGATGCGTTCGGCGCGCCGTCCGACTACGTGACGCTGCTCGATGCCGATGCCGCGCGTGCACACCTGAATCTGCCGGTCGCGCATGGCGGCCTGCTGTTTCCGCACGGCGGCGCCGTCTGGCCGGCCGGGCTGTGCGCCGCGCAATATGCGGCGGCCGGCGAGCGCGTGCGCCTGCTTGCGTCCACCTGCGTCGCACGGCTCGAACGGCGGGGCGACACCTGGCATGCGCTCGACGATACCGGCGCCACGCTGGCCGATGCGCCCGTCGTCGTGCTCGCGAACGCGGGCGACGCCGCGCGTCTTGCCGGGCTGCAGCATGTCGCGCTGCAACCGGTACGCGGCCAGCTCACGCTGTTGCCGCCGGGCACGACGGCGCCGCTGCCGTGCCCGACGATCGGCGACGGTTACGCGGTCCCGCTCGACGACGGCACGCTGCTGATCGGCGCCACGTTCGAACCCGACGACACCGACCCCGCGATGCGCGCGGCCGGCCACGCCGAAAACCTCGACCGCGTGCGGCACCTGCTGCCGGGCCTGATCGGCGACCTGCCGGATCCCGCCACGCTGCGCGGCCGCGTGGCGTTCCGCTGGGTCGTCGGCGACCGCCTGCCGCTCGTCGGCCCGCTCGCCGACGAAGCGCAGGCCACCGCGAACGCACGCGCGCTGGGCGGTGCGCAGGCACGCGACCTGCCGCGCATGCCCGGCCTCTACGGCGCCTTCGGCTTCGGTTCGCGCGGCCTCGTGTGGGCTGCGCTCGGCGCCGAGCTGATCGCCTCGCAACTCGAAGGCGAGCCGTGGCCGCTCGAGCGCGAACTCGCCGACGCGGTCGATCCCGCCCGCTTCCTGATCCGCGCACTGCGCGCACGCCGCGTCGGTTCGACGGGCTGACCGGGCGTGCACCTCCTCACAGTTTCCCGATTTTCCTGCGCAAGGTTATCCACGCAATGCTGTGGATAACCTTGCGAAATCCGCACGCACTTCGTGTGTAATCACAGTGGACGTAAACTGGGCAACTCGGCACAGCTGTGAATCGGCCCGAAAGTTGCTCAACTCAAATGTCTGTGCACGAACAGCCTGTGCAACCGGTTATGGTTTCGCCAACACCTTGATCTGCCAGCGTAAACCGGAGTTATCCACAGAACTGTGCGTCCTTTGTTAACTTCTACTACGTATATATACAAGTAAACCTTTGAAACCAAAGACCTGGGGGCCGCACAGCGCCGCGAGTCGATTCAATCGGTTCCGGAGCGAAAAAGCTGTGGCACAATCGGTTTCCTTCGCGTTCGTTCGGCCAAGCGCCGGACATGCTTCAATGGAACGGTCGGCACGATTTCGAATCTGAATCTTCGAGACTGCGCAGTCCGTTCACACACCAGGCCGACAATCCAGATCGGCAACCTGAACGACGTTCCGCCCTGTGGCGGAACAGGCGGACCCCATGTACCGCCATCGTCGAGCACAACAATCACATTCGGGGCGATACCCAGCCGGCGCGCATCCATTTCTGACGCTTGACCCCGCGTCGCTGGCGGTTGCTTCCAAAGGAGAAGTCACCACGATGAAGTCGGCGTTCTCATTCCTGCCCAACTGGCCGCTCGCGCCGGATGCCGTGTTCTGGGCCGGGCTCGCACTGTTCGCAGCCGGCCTGTGCGGCGAGCTGTGCTACCGCGCGTGGCGCCTGCCGCGCATCACCGGCTATGCCGTAATCGGCCTGATTGCCGGTTCGTTCGGATTCGGCGTGATCGACACGAGCACCGACGAAACCTCGCGGCTGCTGATGAACGTCGCGCTCGGCCTGCTGCTGTTCGAACTCGGCAGCCGTCTCGACCTGCGCTGGATCCGGCGCAATCCGTGGCTCGTCGCGTCGAGCCTCGCGGAAGCCACGCTCACGTTCGTGCTCGTGCTGTTCGTGATGCTCGCGCTCGGCGTATCGGGGATGGTCGCGCTGGTGCTGTCGGCGATCGCGATCGCGACGTCGCCGTCGATGGTGATCCAGCTCAAGACCGAACTGCGTGCGGAAGGGCAGGTGTCGCAACGCCTGATCACGCTCACCGCGCTCAACAGCGTGTACGCGATCGTGCTGACCAAGCTCGTGACGAGCTGGCTGCACCAGGAAGCGTACGGCAACGTTTTCGCGACGATCCTGCAACCGCTCTACCTGCTCGCCGGTTCGTTCATCGTCGCGTATCTCGTCGCGCGTTCGTGCAATTACCTGTTCCGTCACATGAACGCGACGATGCGCGACGAGCATTCGTTCGTCGCGCTGTTCGGGCTCGTGATGCTCGCGATCGCCGTCGCGCAGGCGCTGAAGCTGTCGACGCTGCTCACGCTGCTGCTCGCCGGCATCATCGTGAAGAACCTCGAAGCGCGGCCGCAGCTGTGGCCCGAGCACTTCGGCACGGCCGGCTGGCTGCTGACGGTGGTGCTGTTCGTGCTGACGCTCACGTCGTTCACGTGGGGCGACATCGCGCTCGGCGGGCTGCTCGCGATCGTGCTGATCGTTACGCGGCTCGCCGCGAAGCTGGCCGGCGTCGTCGCGTTCGCGAAGCCGAGCGGTCTCGGGATGAAGCAGGGCGTCGCGCTCGGCATCGCGCTCACGCCGATGTCCGCGCTGTCGTACCTGCTCGTCGACGATACCTACCAGCTCTATCCGAATTTCGACCCGCACCTGCGCGCGATCGTGATGTGCTCGATCGTGATCCTGCAGCTCGTCAGCCCGTTCGTCGTCTACCGCTGCCTGTCGGCGGTCGGCGAACGCAGCGACAGCAACTGATTCCGGAACCTGCCATGGCACTCGAAACCTTCGTCAATTCCGAGCCGTTCACGTTCGGCGTCGAACTGGAGATCCAGGTCGTCAACACGCACAACTACGACCTGACCAAAGCGGCATCCGACCTGATGCGCCTGATCCAGGGCGAGACCTTTCCCGGCAACATCACGCCGGAAATCACCGAAAGCATGATCGAGCTGTCGACCGGCATCTGCCATTCGCACGAGCAGGCCGTCAGCGAGCTGCATGCGATCCGCGACGTGCTCGTGAAGGCGGCCGACCAGCTCAACGTCGGGCTGGCCGGCGGCGGCACGCATGCGTTCCAGCAATGGAGCGACCGGCAGATCTACGATGCGCCGCGCTTCCAGTACATCTCCGAGCTGTACGGCTATCTCGCGAAGCAGTTCACCGTGTTCGGCCAGCACGTGCACATCGGCTGCCCCGATCCCGACAGCGCGCTGTTCCTGCTGCACTCGATGTCGCGCTTCATTCCGCACTTCATCGCGCTGTCCGCGTCGTCGCCGTTCGTGCAGAACGTCGATACGGGCTTCCATTCGGCGCGCCTGAATTCGGTGTTCGCGTTCCCGCTGTCGGGCCGCGCGCCGTTCGTGCTGACCTGGGACAGCTTCGAGGAGTACTTCACGAAGATGGTGAACACGGGCGTCGTCAACTCGATGAAGGACTTCTACTGGGACATCCGGCCGAAGCCCGGCTACGGCACGATCGAGGTGCGCGTGATGGACACGCCGCTGTCGGTCGATCGCGCGGCGGCGATCGCCTGCTACATCCAGACACTTGCTCGCTACCTGCTGACCGACCGGCCGCTGAAGCTGTCGGAGGACGATTACCTGGTCTACACGTTCAACCGCTTCGAAGCGTGCCGCTTCGGGCTCGAGGGCACCTGCGTGAATCCTCAGACGGGCGAGCGCCGCACGATCGCGGAGGACATCCTCGACACGCTCGACCGGATCGCGCCGCATGCGGCCGCGCTCGGTTCGCGCGCGGCGCTCGACGAGATCGGCGCGCTCGCGAAGGCGCGCGTGAACGACGCATCGTGGTTGAGAACCGTTTTCAAACAGGAAAAATCGCTGAACGAGACGGTCCGGCAGCAGTGCTTACGTTGGCGTGGGTGAAAAAATGTTTTGCAGATTGCGGGATCGACTGCACTGCCATTCGCTGAACGGCAGTCGGCGTCGTGTCGCGCCGAAATCATCGGCAGGCGTCCTCAAAATCTGTGGATAACCCGATATTCCACTGCAAAGTCAACGCTCTGCGGGTGGGATAACCCGGTGGATCATTACCGTGCGGCCGATGGCCGATCCGAACAGGAAAATGCCGGCGCGCCCCGTTTCGCGGGTGCGCGACATTGCGCGCACAACGAAAAAATGCGGTTATCCAGCGATTTTCCACAGAGTGCAGGGGATAACTTAGCTGTGCGATTTTCCGCTCTCGCTTAGAATGTCGGCTTTGCGGACACCGGAAACGATGCGTGTGTCTCTGGTCGCCGCGAACGCGACCGCCGCGTGTGCCTCGCGACGGCCGTGCTGACGCACTCGAGAGCGTGCGTCTGTTTTTGAGATAGATTCGATCTCCACACTACGGCCGCTCGGCCATCCGGGCGGCGGCAAAGCGAAAAGACTATGAGCGAAGGCGTTTACGGGAACCAGGCTTCGGGACGTGTGACCCACAGCCTGCTGCGGTTGAGCACGGCCATGCGGAGCGAGGCATGGGATTGGGCGGAAGGCGCTGGCCTCACGCCGACGCAGGGCGAGATTCTCGTGCTGCTGCTGCAGCGCAAGGGCCCGATGCGGCTCGGCGAGATCGCGCGCGAGACGCAGCTCACCGCGGCCACCACGAGCGATGCGGTCAGCACGCTCGAGACGAAGGGGCTCGTCGAGAAGCGCCGTGCGCTGGACGACGGCCGGGCATTGGCCGTACGCCTGTCGGCGCGTGGCCGCACGGCCGCGAAGAAGGCGCTGCAATGGCCTGAATTCCTGACGAAAGCGGTCGGCAAGCTCGGCGCGGACGAGCAGGGCACGCTGTATCGCGCGCTGCTGAAGACGCTGCGCGAGCTGCAGGTGGCCGGTGCGACGCCGCCGCAGCGCATGTGCCTGACGTGCGCCCACTTCCAGCCGGGCAAGCTGTCGAAGAAGACCGTGCATCACTGCGCGGCGCTCGACATCTCGATGTCCGACAGCGATCTGCGTCTCGACTGCCCGGTGCAGGAAGAAGCCGACGCGGCGACGCAGAAGAAGACCTGGAAGATCTTCGCAGGCTGACGTCCGTCGATCGACCGGGAGGCCGATGATGAACGCTGAAGTCGTGGCGATCCGCCACGTGCATTTCGAGGATCTCGGGAGCTTCGAGCAGGTGCTCGGCGAACGCGGTCGACGGGTGCGCTATGTCGATGTCGGATCGTCGCGGGTCGAGGTGCTCGACGTGCTCGAGCCGTCGCTGCTCGTCGTGCTCGGCGGGCCGCTCAGCGTGTACGACGATGCGCAGTATCCGACGATCGCGCCGCTGCTGGCGCTCGTGCGCCAGCGCATCGACGCGGGGCTGCCGATCCTCGGCGTCTGCCTCGGCGCGCAGTTCATCGCGCGGGCGCTCGGGGCGCGTGTCTATCCGGCCGCGCAGCACGAACTCGGCTGGGCGCCGCTGACGCTCACCGACGCCGGCCGCGCGTCGCCGCTGCGCCATCTCGACGGCGCGACGACGTCGATGCTGCATTGGCATGGCGATACGTTCGACCTGCCGGGCGGTGCGATCCATCTCGCGTCGACGCCGGCCTGCCGCCACCAGGCATTCGCCTGGGGGCAGCACGTGCTGGCGCTGCAATGTCATCCCGAGATCCGTACCGATCGCTTCGAACCGTGGCTGATCGCGAACGCCGGCGAAATCGCCGCGACGCCCGGCGTCGACGCGCGCCAGTTGCGTGCCGATACCGCGCAGCATGGCCCCGTGCTCGAGACGGCCGCACGGCACATGTTCGCGGAGTGGCTCGGCAGCGTCGGGCTCTGACGTCGCGGGCGGCTCCGCCCGCTGCGAAGGTTGGGCCCGGCCTGCATCCGTTGCGGGCCGGCGCATCGCCGTACACCGCCCATTCCGCGCACTGCCGGCATCCGGCCGGCCATACCTGACCATCCGCTTACTGCCGATCGCGCCGTCTGCACGGTTCAGGCGTGCGTGCTACGCTCGTCCGCTCTTTCCCTTTCCTGGCGAGCGGCTTCCATGACTGCGCTGTTTTCTCCGTTCACGCTGCGCGGCGTGACTCTTCCGAACCGGATCGTGATTTCCCCGATGTGCCAGTACTCGGCCGAACGCGGCGAAGCGACCGACTGGCACATGATTCACCTCGGCCATCTCGCGCTGTCGGGCGCGGGGCTGCTGTGCATCGAAGCGACCGCGGTGGAACCCGACGGACGTATCACGCATGGCGACCTCGGCCTGTGGGACGACGTGACCGAAGCCGCGCTGGAGCCGGTGCTGGCCGCGATCCGCAAGCATTCGCCGGTCCGCGTCGCGATGCAGTTGTCGCATGCGGGGCGCAAGGCGTCGAGCGCGGCGCCATGGGAAGGCGGCCAGCTCGTGCCGGTGGCCGACGGCGGCTGGTTGCCGCACGGCCCGTCGGCCGTGCCGCACAAGGACGGCGAGACGCCGCCGCTCGCGCTCGATGCCGCGGGCCTGAACCGCATCCGCGAAGCCTTCGCGGCGTCGGCCAGGCGGGCCGCGCGGCTCGGCATCGATGCGATCGAAGTACACGCGGCGCACGGCTACCTGCTGCATCAGTTCCTGTCGCCGCTCGCGAACCGGCGCACCGACGAATACGGCGGCTCGCGCGAAAACCGGATGCGGTTTCCGCTCGAGATCTTCGAGATCGTGCGCGCCGCGTTTCCGGAAGACCGGCCGGTCGGCGTGCGCGTGTCCGCGACCGACTGGGTCGAAGGCGGCTGGGAACTCGACGATACGATCGCGTTCGCGCACGAACTGAAGCGCCGCGGCTGCGACTGGATCGACGTGTCGTCCGGCGGCGTGTCGCCGCTGCAGAAGATTCCGCTGTCGCCCGGCTACCAGGTGCCGTTCGCGCAGGCCGTGAAGCGGGCGGTCGGCATGCCGACGATCGCGGTCGGCCTGATCAACGACCCCGAGCATGCGAACCGGCTGATCGAGGCCGGCGATGCCGATCTCGTCGCGATGGCGCGCGCGATGCTGTACGACCCGCGCTGGCCGTGGCACGCGGCGGCCGAACTCGGCGCGCAGGTGACGGCGCCGCCGCAATACTGGCGCTCGCAGCCGCGCGAGCACAAGGCGCTGTTCGGCGACGTCGCATTCGGCCAGCGCTGAGCGCATCGCGCAATATTGCGCGCGATGTTGAACGAAGCAATATCGAACGTGTAGGATGCGGATGATTCGCCGCATGCCCCGACGCGGCACCGACCGGTGCCGCGTTTTCGTTTGGCGCGGCGCCCGGCCGCGATCGCGGCCGCTTCCCTTCAAGTCGTCTTCACAAGGATTGGTTCGATGAGTTCACGCAGGATCGCGGTGCGCCGCTCGGGAGTACACGGCAAGGGCGTGTTCGCCGTGGCGCCGATCAAGGCCGGCGAGCGCGTAGTGGAATACAAGGGCGAGCGAATCTCGTGGAAGGAAGCGCTGCGCCGCCATCCGCACGACCCGAGCGAGCCGAATCATACGTTCTACTTCGCACTCGACGAAGGCGGCGTGATCGACGGCAAGATCGACGGCAACAGCGCGCGCTGGATCAACCATTCATGCGCGCCGAACTGCGAAGCCGAGGAAGTCAAAGGCCGCGTGTACATCCACGCGTTGCGCGACATCGGGCCGGAAGAGGAGCTGTTCTACGACTACGGCCTCGTGATCGACGCGAAGCTGACGAAGAAGCTCAAGCGCGAATACGCGTGCCACTGCGGTGCGGCGTCGTGCCGCGGCACGTTGCTCGCGACGTCCGACGAAGGCGGGAAGAAGAAAAAGAAGAAGGACGGCAAGTCCGCGTCCGGTTCGAAGGACAAGAAGAGCAAGAAGTAAGGCCGGCGGCAGCGCATCGCGCGCTGCCGCTGTCGTTTCAGCCGACGGTTGCCGCGTCGTGGCGGCCCGTCATTCGCTGCCGTCTTTCCATTCCTGCTCCGGCGGGCCGCCCGGTCAACGGGCCGGCGGCTGCCCGCCGCGCATCGCTCAGTGCGTCGGCGCCGCAGCCGGCGTTTCGCTGGCCGGCTGCTCCGTCCGCGCGGCGAGCGGCACCCGCACCACGAAGCGCGAGCCGCCTTCCGGTGCATCCTCGTACGACACGGTGCCGCCGTGCATCGCAATGATGTCGTGCACGATCGCGAGCCCCAGCCCGGCGCCTGTTTCGACGCCGTTGCCGCTTTGCGCGTCGCCGCGGAAGAAGCGCTTGAACAGGTCGGCCTGCTGGTTCGCGGGCACGCCGGGGCCGTTGTCCTCGACGACGATCTCGGCGGCCGGCTGACTGTCCTCGAGCGCGGCGCGCGCGACGTTCACCGTGATCCGTGCGCCGTCCGGCCGCGCGAGCGGCACGTACTTCAGCGCATTGTCGAGCAGGTTCGCGATCACCTCGCGCAGCAGCACCGGGTTGCCGCGCACGATCAGCTTCTCGTCGTCGCCCGCATCGTCGCTGCGCTGGAAGCCGAGGTCGACATGCGACGCAAGCGCGCGCGGCACCCATTCGGCGCCCGTCTCGAACGCCATCGCCGCGAGATCGACATCGACGAAGCGTGCGGCCTGTTCGCCCGGCTCGGCACGCGCGAGCGACAGCAACTGGTTGGACAGCCGCACCGCGCGGTCCGCGGCCGCGCGCAGCTCGCGCACCGCGGCGAAGGTCTGGTGCGGGTCGCGCGCGACGGCCGCCTGTTCGGCATGCAGCTTCACCGCGGTGAGCGGCGTGCGCAACTGGTGCGCGGCATCGGCGATGAACTTGCGCTGCGCGTCGAGCGCGGTCTTCAGGCGGCCGAGCAGCGCGTTCATCGCGCTCGTCAGCGGCCGGATCTCCAGCGGCACGTCGGTTTCGTCGACCGGTTCCAGCGACGTGTGGGTCTGCCGGTTCAGCGAATCGGCGAGATGCGTGAGCGGGCCCAGCTGCTGGTTCACGACGCGCCACACGATGCCCCAGCCCGCGAGCAGCAGCAGCAGCAGCGGCATCATGATCGCGACGAGGAATTCGGCCGCGATCCGGTAGCGGTGCCGCACCGGCTGCGCGACTTCGACGACCATCGGCCGGCCGCCTTCGACGTTGTCGACGCGCACCTGCGCGACCCGCACCGCGCGGTTGTCGTATTCGGCCTCGAACACGTACGCGTGATGCATGCGGCGTACGTTGATGCCCTGCAGCGGCAGCTTCGGATCGCCGGCGAGTTCCTCCTCGCCGTCGCTGATCCGGTAAATCAGCGCTTCGGCCGGATCGGAGAACATCGCCTGCGCGAGCGGCGGCACCGTGAACTGCGCGTCGGGGCCGGCGATCTGGATCTGCTTGGAGATGGCGGTCGCGAGATCGGCGAGCGAGCGGTCGATCACGTGCTGCGTGTATTGCCACGCGAGCCAGTAGGCGATCAGGCCGCTCATCAGCGCGAGCATCGACAGCGGGGCGGCGAGGCGCCGGAGCAGCGAGCGGCGCAGGCTGGTGGTCACAGCCGGATCAGGAGACATTTCGACGGGCAAATGGATAAGCGCCGCTCACGGGGAGCGGCGCGGTCGTGCGCCGGGAGCGGCGACGCGGAGCAGCACGCATGCGCCGGCGGCACGTGGCCGGCCGGCGCGCGGCGTCGCTCAGACGCTCGCCGTCTGGCGGATTTCCTGCAGCAGGTAGCCGAAGCCGCGCACCGTGACGATTTCGACGCGGCACTGTTCGAGTTTCTTGCGTACGCGGTGCACGTAGACTTCGATTGCGGTGTCGCCGAGATCGCCGCCGAAGTGCGTGAGGTGATCCTGCAACTGGGCCTTGCTGACGACGCGGCCGTGACGCAGCAGCAGCATCTCGAGCACCGCGAATTCGCGCGGCGACAGTTCGAGCGGCTTGTCGTCGTTGAAGATGCGGCGGTCGACGCCCGACAGGCGGACGCCGCCGAGCGACACTTCGGGACGCGGCATGTCGCTGTGCGGGCCGCTGCGGCGCATCACCGCGCGGATGCGCGCTTCGAGCTCGGCCGGCTCGAACGGCTTGAGCATGTAGTCGTCGGCGCCGGAGTTCAGGCCCTGGATCCGGTCGTTCAGCTCGTCGCGTGCGGTCAGCACGATGACCGGCGTGTGGCGGTTGGTCTGGCGGAAGCGCGTGAGCAGCGTCATCCCGTCGATGCCCGGCAGGCCGAGGTCGAGGATCACGAGTTCGTGGCGGTTCTGTGCCAGCGCCTGTTCGGCAAAAATGCCGTCATGCACCATGTCGACGGTGAAGCCAGCCTGCTCGAGGCTGCTCTGGATACCGCGTGCGATGGGGCGGTCGTCTTCGATCAGAAGGAGTCGCATGAAGTTCGCTCAAGTACAATGGGTTGGCGGTTCAGGCACGCGGACAGCACGAAGCCGTTTCCACAGGGGCGCCGCATCGCCTGACATCAAGCATGGCGGCCAGCGAACGATTAAATCCAATCATGTCCGATATTTCGATCCACGACCTAGAAGCCGCGATCAATTTCTGGCGCGCCCGCTCGCCGTCGAGCGGCGACGAACTCAAACTCTGCGAAGAGGCCAGCGCGCTCTCCAAGCCGTATGCGCTGCTGATTGTACAGCGCGAAAGCGCGCTGCAACTGGAAGGATTGGACCCCAAAGCGCGGAAAGCGTACGAGACTTACGTGCGCCTTAAGGATGGCTTGGAAAGCTGAAGGCTTTCGCTCAGTACATCCTAGAAAACGTTCATCGAAATGAAAAGTTGACGCGCCGCGCACCGAAAGATGCGCGGCGGTAGAGGCGGGACTCAGGCGCCCGGTTGCGCGTGCGCGGCGGCACCGTCGATGAACCGCGCGAGTTCGATGTCGCGTTCGGTCAGGCCGTCGGCGTCGTGGGTCGACAGCGTGACGTCGACGCGGTTGTACACGTTGAACCATTCGGGATGGTGGTTCATCTCCTGCGCCTTGATCGCGACACGCGTCATGAAGCCGAATGCCTCGTTGAAATCGGCGAAGCGCAGGCGGCGCTGGATCGCGTCGCGGCCCGCCACGGCCGTCCAGAGCGGCAGGCCTTCGAGCCGGGTCTTGCGTTCTTCGGATGTGAGCTTGTGGATCATCTTGCACCTCTCGTTCGGTAACGGCGCCCGCGCGCGGCTGCGCCGCGCGGCGAAGCCGGCATCGTTCATTGTTTCATAGTTGCGGACAGGGTGACGGGCGGCCGGCGGTCGGCACCGCGGCGCCCGGCGTGTCACGCGTCGGCGTCGTCGGGCCAGCCTTCGCCCGTGCCGCGATGCAGCACGCGGTCGGTCTCGCGCACTGCACCGGCCGCGAATTCGGGCAGCGCCGCGAGCCGGTCGGCCAGTGCGCGGCCGTCGACGTCGGCGAGCGCGAACAGCTGCGCGAAATCGTCGATCACGAAGTAGGTCTTCTGGAACGTGTCGATCCGGTACTTCGTGCGCATCACGCGTTCCAGGTCGAACCCGAGCCGGTTCGGCGCCGCGCTTTCGAGGCTGTACAGGCTTTCGCCCTTGCTCGACACGATCCCGGCGCCGTAGATCGACAGCCCGTTCGTGCCGCGCGGGTCGCGGATCAGCCCGAATTCCACCGTATACCAATAGAGGCGCGCGAGCCGCGCCAGTGCCGCTTCGTCGTCGGCGACCGCGAGCGCGGTGCGGCCATACGCCTGCATGTAGTCGGCGAACACCGGGTCGATCAGCAGCGGCACGTGGCCGAACAGGTCGTGGAAGCAGTCGGGTTCCTGCAGGTAGTCGAGCTGGTCGGGACGGCGCATCCACCAGGTGACCGGGAAACGCCGGTTCGCGAGATGCGCGAAGAACACGCGGTCGGGCACGAGGCCCGGCACCGCGACGATTTCCCAGCCGGTCGCGGGCTTCAACTGACGGTTCACGTCGGCGAACGACGGCACGCGATCGGCCGGCAGCTCGATCTTGCCGAGCCCGGCGACGAACGCATCGCACGCGCGGCCGCGCAGCAGGGCCGACTGGCGCGCATAGAGCTGCTGCCACACCGCGTGGTCGACCTGGCCGTAGCGCTGCAGCGGCTGGTCGATGGTGAAATCGGCGCGGGTTTCGAGGCCCGCGTCGAACTGCTCCTGCAGTTTCGCGGTGACGACGGTGGACATGATCAGGCTCTGCACGCTGTGGTTGGAACCATGCAAGTGTAGAGCGGGCTGCGCGCGGATTGGGCGCATAGTTGGCGTCGATTTGCCGGATGATGCGATAATCGCGCATCAAATAGCGAATCAATGCGGAGAATGCTCATGCTGGAACTCGATCACTTCGATCTCGCGCTGCTGGACGTGCTGCAGCGCTTCGGTCGCGCGACGCATCAGCAACTGGGCGAGCAGGTGCCGCTGTCGCCGTCGCAGATCGGCCGGCGGCTGCAGCGGCTCGAGGCGGCCGGCGTGATCGAAGGCTACCGCGTGATGCTGCGGCCCGAAAAGCTCGGGCTCGGCGTGACCGCGTTCACGAGCCTGAAGCTCAAGCATCACGGCGATTCGATCATCGAGCAGTTCCAGCAGCAGATCGACGTGCTGCCCGAAGTGCTCGAATGCCATGCGGTGGTCGGCGATGCCGACTATTTGTTGCGGATCGTTGCGCCGGATCTCAACGCGCTGTCGCAGTTCGTGATGAAGAAGCTGATGCGGGTGCCGGGCGTCGACAGCGTGCGCTCGAACATCGTGCTGACGACCTTCAAGCGCAACGGTGCACTGCCGCTCGCGCACCTGGCGCCCGGCGCCGCGTGACGGGGAGGCAGTAGTGGCGCTGGCGCTGAAGGCGGCCCCCGCGGCGTCGCCTTCGGTGGGGCCGGATCAGGCCGTTTCGGGCTGGGTGTCGGCGTTCAGCAGATCGACGTACGCGACCGCGACGAGATCGTCCTGCGCCACGCCGAGCTTCGCGAACACCTCGTGCGCTTCGGCTTCGCCGCCGGCTTCGTCGTCGTCCGGGCCGAGCACGACTTCGAGCTCGATGAAATCGCCGAGGCCGTCGACGCGGTCGAGATGGATGCGGGTGCGGCCCGCGAGGTACACGTGCCGCTCCTTCGTCACGATCCCGCGCGTGGTCAGCGCGGTCGCGAGCAGCGAATGCATCGCGTCGGGGTTCGTCACCGGGCTGCGCGTGTAGTACGACGCCTTCGGGCCGTCGCGGTCATCGCGCTGATAGAAGATCAGCTCGGCCGGCGTGCCGTCCTCGAAGCGGCGCAGCTTCAGCCGGCCGCGCGGCACGTCGTAGAAGAAATCCTGCTGGCGGTAGAACAACGGCGCTTCGGTCGCGAGTTGGGCCGCCTGTTCGCGCAGCCGGTCGAATTCACGGGCGCGGGCTTTGATCTCGATGTTGCGGGCCATGCGGGTCTCCTTCAATCGGGGTCTCGCGGTGTGCGAACGCACAATCTAGCAAAAAGCCTGCGAAGGCGGCGTGACGAGCGGACGGGACGCGGCACGGACGCGGCGATACGACGCGGGGCGGGCGATCCGGATGCGTCGCCGGTTCCCTTATCCCTTGTCGCCTGCATGCGCTTGCTCGCATGGCGTCGGTTGCAGACGGGCGACCGGCGGTGCGTCAGGCGTCGACGCCCGGTGCGCGGCCGCCCGCATCGACATCAGCCACGCTCATATCGCCCACTGCGCTTCGATCAGCCGCAGCGCGGCCGCGATCGCCGGCTCGTCGCGCCGCTCGGCGAGCGTCACGAACGTCAGTTCGGTCGGCACCGTCACGCGTTCGACGATCGTCAGCGCGTGCGCGTGCGCTTCGGCCAGCGCAGTCGAATCGCGCGCGAGCGTCAACCCGATCCCCGATTTGACGAGGTCGAGCATCGATTGCTCCTGGTCGACCTCGGCGACCTTCACCGGCTGCGCGCCGGCCTTCGCGAAACGCCGCGACAGCAGCCGGTGGTGCGCGGACGCCGGCGGCGTCCAGATCCACGGCAGAGCGGCGAGCGCGCGCCAGTCGTGCGCGCGCTGCACGCGCTCCTTCCAGCCGGCCGGCGCGAGCACGCGGTACTGGAAATGCGTGAGCGTGACGGTGTGGAACAGCGCGCCGTCGAGCGGATCGTCGTCGCCCGGCCGGCCGATGTAGTAGCCGACGTCGAGCGCCTGCGCGCGCACCTGTTCGAGCACCCAGCCCGACATCCCGTGCCGCAGCGCGGTCTCGATCTGCGGATGGGTCTCGACCAGCGCGCGCAGGAAACCGCCGAGCCGCAGGAACCCCGGATCGAGGATCGTGCCGATCCGCAGCCGGCCGCGCACCTCGTGCCGCAGCGCGGCGGCGGCGCGCTGCACGTCGGCGGCCGCGGCGAGCGCGCGTTCCGCATGCGGCAGCAGCGTCTGCCCGTCGCGCGTGAGCGCGAGCCCGCGCGACGTGCGCGTGAACAGCGCGACGCCGAGCGTTTCCTGCAGATGCTTGATCTGCAGGCTGACGGCCGGCTGTGTGAGGTGCAACTGCGCGGCGGCGCGCGTCAGGTTGCCTTCGCGCGCGACCGTCGCGAATGCGCGGAGCAGGGTGAGATCCATCGTCGTGATATGAGCGCGGCTTATAACGCAGTTCAGCATAACTCATTGGATCGGCGGCCGCGCGCGGGAGTACGCTTCATCGGGTCGTGGCGCTGGGGCCGCCAGTGCGGCGCCCGACGCGACGCACTATGCTGAAAATGCGCGCGGCATCGCGCCGCGCGGTGCACAACAAGCAAGAAGGGGACACGCCGTGAGTACTCAACGCACGCTCGAGGGCGAATTCGACTACGTGATCGTCGGCGCGGGCACCGCGGGCTGCGTGCTCGCGAACCGCCTGACCGAGGATCCCGACATCAGCGTGCTGCTGCTCGAAGCGGGCGGCAAGGACGACTATCACTGGATTCATATCCCGGTCGGCTATCTGTATTGCATCGGCAACCCGCGCACCGACTGGCTGTACAAGACGCAGCCCGAAGCGGCGCTCAACGGCCGTGCGCTGTCGTATCCGCGCGGCCGCGTGCTCGGCGGCTGCTCGTCGATCAACGGGATGATCTACATGCGCGGCCAGCGCGAGGACTACGACAACTGGGCACAGGAAACCGGCGATGCCGGCTGGTCGTGGGACAGCGTGCTGCCGATCTTCAAGCGCAGCGAGGATCACCACGCGGGCGCGAGCGACGCGCACGGCGCGGGCGGCTACTGGCGCGTCGAGAAGCAGCGGCTGCGCTGGGAGATCCTCGAATCGTTCGCGCAGGCTGCGCAGCAGACGGGCATTCCCGCCACCGACGATTTCAACCGCGGCGACAATACCGGGGTCGGCTATTTCGAGGTGAACCAGAAGCGCGGCGTGCGCTGGAATACGTCGAAGGCGTTCCTGCGGCCCGCGATGGCGCGCCCGAACCTGACCGTGATCACCGGCGCGCATGCGCAGCGCGTGATCTTCGACGGGCGGCGCGCGGTCGGCGTCGAGTACCACGGCGGCGGCACCGATTACGTCGCGCGCGCGCGGGCGGAAGTGCTGCTGACGTCGGGCGCGGTGAATTCGCCGCAACTGCTCGAACTGTCGGGCATCGGCGACGGCCGGCGGCTGCAGGCGCTCGGTATCGACGTCGTGCAGGATCTGCCGGGCGTCGGCGAAAACCTGCAGGATCACCTGCAATTGCGGATGGCGTTTCGCGTCGACGGCGTGCGCACGCTCAACACGCTGTCCGCGCACTGGTGGGGCAAGCTGATGATCGGCGCCGAATATGCGCTGCTGCAGCGCGGGCCGATGTCGATGGCGCCGTCGCAGCTGGGCGCGTTCGCGAAATCGGATCCGGACGATCCCGCACTCACGCGCCCCGATCTCCAGTACCACGTGCAGCCGCTGTCGCTCGAACGCTTCGGCGAGCCGCTGCACGGCTTCAACGCCTTTACGGCGTCGGTCTGCCATTTGCGGCCGAGCTCGCGCGGCAGCGTGCACGTCACGAGCGCCGATCCGGGCACCGCACCGGCGATCGCGCCGAACTATCTGTCGACCGATCACGATCGGCACGTTGCCGCGAACGCGCTGCGTCTCACGCGCCGGATCGCGTCCGCGCCGGCGCTCGCGCGCTACCGCCCCGAGGAAATCCTGCCGGGCCCGCAGTACCGGACCGAAGCCGAGCTGATCGACGCGGCCGGCGCCGTCGGCACGACGATCTTCCACCCGGTCGGCACGTGCCGGATGGGGCGCGCCGACGACGCGCGCGCGGTGGTCGACAGCCGGCTGCGCGTGCGCGGCATCGCCGGGTTGCGGATCGTCGATGCGTCGGTGATGCCGTTCATCACGTCGGGCAACACCAATTCGCCGACGCTGATGATCGCCGAGCGCGCGAGCGACATGATTCGTGCCGACCTCCGGGCGGCGCGCGAAACGACGTCGGTGCGAACCGAGGCCGCGGCGACGGCTGCATGACGGCCCGCTGACATGTGCGCCAGCGGGCCGTCATGCGAACGCCCGCTGATTCGCTATGCGAAACAAGCTGCCGGCGCTTCCGCTCGACGGCAAGATCCGTGCAAGCCGCGCCGTTGCGCGGTTTTTTTTCGGCGCTTGCATGCCACGTGCTGCAGCAGGTCAACGCATGATGATGCACGTGTCAAAAAAGCACGGCGAGAAACCGCGTGCAGTCGCGTCCGATAGGGCGGTCACCCCTATAAGTGCAAATCCCGATGATTGCACTGCACCAACGGCGCGACAATGTTGCGCAATGTGCATACGCGTCGGCGCGGGAGACCACCCTCGAGGCGTACCACGGCGCCCGGGGGCAGACCGCTGATCCGCTGACCTGTTCGCGGCGCTCGCGCCAGGCTTCCCGGTGCTTCGCCTGACTTCGTACGGAAGGGAACATGATTCTCGGCGACACGATTCTGGAAACACGCGGACTGACGAAGGAATTCAGGGGCTTCACCGCCGTGAACGGCGTCAACCTGCGTGTGCGGCGCGGTGCGATCCACGCATTGATCGGGCCGAACGGCGCGGGCAAGACCACCTGTTTCAACCTCCTCACCAAATTTCTGACGCCGACGGCCGGCCAGATCGTCTTCAACGGCATCGACATCACCGACGAGCGGCCCGCGCAGGTCGCGCGGCGCGGCATCATCCGCTCGTTCCAGATCTCGGCCGTGTTCCCGCACCTGAGCGCGCTGCAGAACGTGCGCATCGGCCTGCAGCGGGCACTCGGCACCGAATTCCATTTCTGGCGCAGCGAGCGCACGCTGAAGCGGCTCGACGATCGCGCGATGGACCTGCTCACGCAGGTCGGCCTCACCGATTTCGCGCACGTGCCGACCGTCGAGCTCGCCTACGGCCGCAAGCGCGCGCTCGAGATCGCGACGACGCTGGCGATGGAACCCGAACTGATGCTGCTCGACGAGCCCACGCAGGGGATGGGCCACGAGGACGTCGACCGCGTGACCGCGCTGATCAAGAAGGTCGCGAGCGGCCGCACGATCCTGATGGTGGAACACAACATGAACGTGATCGCGGGGATCTCCGACACGATCACCGTCCTGCAACGCGGCGAGGTGCTGGCCGAAGGCTCGTATGCGGAAGTATCGAAGAATCCGCTCGTGATCGAGGCCTACATGGGCAGTGCCGATGCGGCGCTCGCGGGGGCGCACGCATGAAGCACAGCGAACGGGAGGAACGCGAATTGAGCGGCGTCGAGAGCGGTACGCCTGCGCTGGAGATCACGGGCCTGGAGGCCTGGTACGGGGAATCCCACATATTGCACGGCGTCGACCTGACCGTGCATCGCGGCGAGGTCGTCACGCTGCTCGGCCGCAACGGCGCGGGCCGCACGACGACGCTGCGCGCGATCATGGGCCTCACGGGCCGCCGCAGCGGGTCGATCAAGGTCGCGGGCCACGAGACGATCGGCCTCGCGACGCACCGCATCGCGCATTACGGCATCGGCTATTGCCCGGAGGAGCGCGGGATCTTCTCGAGCCTGTCGTGCGAGGAGAACCTGATGCTGCCGCCGCTGATCGGGCCGGTCGAGCACGCGATGTCGCTCGACGAGATCTACGCGATGTTCCCGAACCTCGCGTCGCGCCGGCAGAGCCAGGGCACGCGGCTGTCCGGCGGCGAGCAGCAGATGCTCGCGGTCGCGCGGATCCTGCGCACCGGCGCGAACCTGCTGCTGCTCGACGAGATCTCCGAAGGCCTGGCGCCGGTGATCGTGCAGGCGCTCGCGCGGATGATCGTCGCGCTGAAGGCGCGCGGCTACACGATCGTGATGGTCGAACAGAATTTCCGCTTCGCCGCGCCGCTCGCCGACCGCTTCTACGTGATGGAGCACGGCAGCATCGTCGAGCATTTCCGCGCATCCGAACTGGAAGGCAAGATGCCGACCCTGCACGACCTGCTCGGAGTGTGACGCCGCCCCGTTTCCCTTGCCGCTAGCCGTGGCGGCCCTCGAACAACCACAACGCATCAGAACAACAGGAGACGTCAATGAAAATGAAGACCCTCGCACAGGCCTGTCTCGCGCTCGCGACCGCCGCGTTCACCGCCGGCGCCGCCCACGCGGCGGATACCGTGAAGATCGGCTTCATCACCGACATGTCGGGGCTTTACGCGGATATCGACGGGCAGGGCGGTCTCGAGGCGATCCGCATGGCGGTCGCGGACTTCGGCGGCAAGGTGCTCGGCAAGCCGATCGAGGTCGTCTATGCCGACCACCAGAACAAGGCCGACATCGCCGCGTCGAAGGCGCGCGAATGGATGGACCGCGGCGGGCTCGACCTGCTGGTCGGCGGCACGAACTCGGCCACCGCGCTGTCGATGAACCAGGTCGCGGGCGAGAAGAAGAAGGTCTACATCAACATCGGCGCGGGCGCCGACACGCTGACCAACGAGCAGTGCACGCCGTACACGGTCCACTACGCGTACGACACGATGGCGCTCGCGAAGGGCACCGGTTCGGCGGTGGTGAAGCAGGGCGGCAAGACGTGGTTCTTCCTGACGGCCGACTACGCGTTCGGCAAGGCGCTCGAGAAGAACACGTCGGACGTCGTGAAGGCGAACGGCGGCCAGGTGCTCGGCGCGGTGCGCCACCCGCTGTCCGCGTCGGATTTCTCGTCGTTCCTGCTGCAGGCGCAATCGTCGAAGGCGCAGATCCTCGGCCTCGCGAACGCCGGCGGCGACACGATCAACTCGATCAAGGCCGCGAAGGAGTTCGGCATCACGAAGACGATGAAGCTCGCCGCGCTGCTGATGTTCATCGACGACGTGCACAGCCTCGGCCTCGAAACGACGCAAGGCCTCGTGCTGACCGACAGCTGGTACTGGAACCGCGACGCGGCGTCGCGCCAGTGGGCGCAGCGCTACTTCGGCAAGATGAAGAAGATGCCGTCGAGCCTGCAGGCGGCCGACTACTCGTCGGTGACGACGTACCTGAAGGCCGTGCAGGCCGCCGGGACGACCGACTCCGACAAGGTGATGGCCGAGCTGAAGAAGATCAAGATCAGCGACTTCTACGCGAAGGGCTACATCCGCCAGGACGGCAGCATGATCCACGACATGTACCTGATGGAAGTGAAGAAGCCGTCGGAATCGAAGGAGCCGTGGGACTACTACAAGGTGCTCGCGACGATTCCGGGCGAACAGGCGTTCGGCACCAAGCAGGAAACGCGCTGCGCGCTGTGGAAGTAAGCATCGCGTAGCGGCGCGCACGGGCGCGCCGCACGGTGGCGGCTGCAGCGATGTGCCCGCTGCGCCGCCCGCATGCGCGCTGCATGAACGTTGCGTACGCAACGAAACTCATTCTGACGGCTAAGTCGATGGAAATCTTTGGCATTCCGTTGCCGGCGATGCTGAGCCAGTTGCTGCTCGGGCTCGTCAACGGCTCGTTCTACGCGATCCTGAGCCTCGGGCTCGCGGTGATCTTCGGGCTGCTCAACGTGATCAACTTCGCGCACGGCGCGCTGTTCATGCTGGGCGCGATGCTCGCGTGGATGGGCCTGTCGTATTTCGGGCTGCCGTACTGGGCGATGCTCGTGCTCGCGCCGCTCATCGTCGGTGCGTTCGGGATCGCGGTCGAGCGTTCGATGCTGCGCTGGCTGTACAAGCTCGATCATCTGTACGGGTTGCTGCTCACGTTCGGCCTCACGCTCGTCGTCGAAGGCGTGTTCCGGTCGGTCTACGGATCGTCCGGCCAGTCGTACGACGTGCCGTCGCAGCTGTCCGGCGCGACCAATCTCGGCTTCATGTTCCTGCCGAACTATCGCGCGTGGGTCGTCGTCGCGTCGCTCGCGGTGTGTCTCGCGACCTGGTTCGTGATCGAGAAGACGCGCCTGGGCGCGTATTTGCGCGCGGGCACCGAGAACCCGAAGCTCGTCGAGGCGTTCGGCGTGAACGTGCCGATGATGATCACGCTCACCTACGGCTTCGGCGTCGCGCTCGCCGCGTTCGCGGGCGTGCTCGCCGCGCCGGTGATCCAGGTGTCGCCGTTGATGGGCCAGCCGATGATCATCACCGTGTTCGCGGTGGTCGTGATCGGCGGGATGGGCTCGATTCTCGGCTCGATCATCACCGGGCTGCTGCTCGGCGTGATCGAGGGCTTCACGCGTGTGTTCTATCCGGAAGCATCGGCCACGGTCGTGTTCGTGATCATGGCGATCGTGCTGCTGATCCGCCCGGCGGGCCTGTTCGGCAAGGAAAAATGATGCAGAGAAAAGTGCTCTACGGCGTGCTGCTCGCCGCACTGTTCGCCGCGCCGTTCATCGGCGCGTATCCGGTGTTCGTGATGAAGGTGCTCACGTTCGCGCTGTTCGCGGCCGCGTTCAACCTGCTGATCGGCTATACGGGGCTGCTGTCGTTCGGCCATGCGATGTTCCTCGCGACCGCCGGCTACGCGACCGGCTATGCGATCCAGACGCTCGGCTTCACGCCCGAGCTCGGCGTGCTCGTCGGGACGTTCGCCGCGACGCTGCTCGGGCTCGTCGTCGGCCTGTTCGCGATTCGCCGGCAGGGCATCTACTTCGCGATGATCACGCTCGCGTTTGCGCAGATGGTCTATTTCATCTACCTGCAGGCGCCGTTCACGCACGGCGAGGATGGCCTGCAGGGCGTGCCGCGCGGGCGCCTGTTCGGGCTCGTCGACCTGTCGAACGACGTCGCGCTGTACTACGTCGTGCTCGCGGTGATCGTCGCGGCGTGCGCGTTCATCGTGCGGATCGTGCACTCGCCGTTCGGCCAGGTGCTCGTCGCGATCAAGGAAAACGAAGCGCGCGCGATCTCGCTCGGCTACGACACCGACCGCTTCAAGCTGCTCGCGTTCATCCTGTCGTCCGGGCTCGCGGGGCTGGCCGGTTCGCTGAAGGTGCTGGTGCTCGGCTTCGAGACGCTGTCCGACGCGCACTGGACGATGTCGGGCCTCGTCGTGCTGATGACGCTGGTCGGCGGGATGGGCACGCTGTTCGGGCCGCTCTTGGGCGCCGCGCTGATCGTGGCGCTGGAAGACCGGCTCGGCGACATCGGCGAATGGCTCGCGTCGACGACGGGCGTCGCGTGGTTCCATTCGCTCGGCGAATCGACGACGATCGTCACCGGGCTGATCTTCATCGCCTGCGTGCTGGCATTCCGGCGCGGCATCGTCGGCGAGATGGTCGCGCGGATCAAGCCGCTCAGGGCCTCGTCGTGAGCATGCCGTGCGCGTCGCCCGCGTTGATGCGAAGCACCATCTCGCCCGCCCGGGAAGGGCGTCGCAGCGGGTTCGGGCCGGCGTCGCGCGGCAGGCTGGTGCCCCATTTTCGTGCGGCGATGCACCATAGGGGTAAATGCTAAGTTGTCGTGGTGCTTAAGCCTCTTTAAGATTCACCCTAGTTCTGATGCACCGCGAAACGAATTTGCAGGTGGAGAACGAGGAGACAATCGAGGCACAAAGTGCCCGGACCCCAAAGCGCTGTTGGACGGAATCCAACAGCGCTTTTTCATTTGCGTGCACGGATTCCCTCGATGGTGCATCGGCCCGCGTGACGGCCACCTTCCGCGTTTGCATTCGCACCGCGTCTTTTCCGCGCTTCGCCGCGTCCCCCGTTTTTCCCTTTCCCGCGATCCGTTCGCAGCCGATGCGCCATCCTGCACAGGCGCTCCGGGCTTACCCGGTTGGCGTGCGCGAAATGCGTCCGTTACACTCGGCTTTCGCCGACCGTGCGGTCGGGAAAATCGGTCGGCAGTTCTCCTACAAGCACAATGCAGAAGAGGGAGTACGGTTGGATGAGCAGCGCAGCACAATGGATCGGGGCAGGAGAGGCGGCGGGCGCCGTTTGTTCGTCTTGGGGTGGGCGACGGGTCATCGCGGCATTCCCGAGCCGCTCCGCGGCCTGTATGCGCGTCCCGGCGCCAGTGCGGGTCGTTGCGCTCGCATCCGTATCTGCATCCGCATTCGCGTTCACACTCGCATGAGTGGCCGGCTTCCCGATGTTTCATCGCTCGCCATGCGTGCCGACCATCGATGCGCGCGCAACGTTCTTCCGCGCGCTTCCTCATTTCTTCGCTTTCTTCATCCTGACGACACCGCTGCTGCGCATCGTGACGGCCGAACGGCCGTTTCAATCGGTGCGCGGCGCGTGGCGGCGTGTCGCGGGAAAACGAGCGTAGGCGCGGTCAGGCGAGATAGTTAAATTATTAACTTGTTTGGGGGGCCGGGCGTCGCCCGAGCGACCCGTGGTTTTTTCGAGCAGCGTTTGGAGACAACGAAAATGAAGATGAATCGATGGATGGAGGCCCTGCTTGCCGCGGGCCTCGTGTGTGCGGCGGCCACGGCGTCGGCGCAGGTCAAGATCGGCGTGACGCTGTCGGCCACCGGGCCGGCCGCCTCGCTCGGGATTCCGGAAAAGAACACGATCGCGCTGCTGCCGAAGGAAATCGCGGGCAAGAGCGTCCAGTACATCGTGCTCGACGACGCCTCCGACACGAGCCGCGCGGTGCAGAACGTGCGCAAGCTGATCGACGAGGACCACGTCGACGCGATCATCGGCTCGTCCGTCACGCCGAACTCGCTCGCGATGCTCGATCCCGTGTCGCAGGGCAAGACGCCGACGATCTCGCTCGCGGCCAGCGCGCAGATCATCGCGCCGATGGACGCGAAGCGCGCGTGGATGTTCAAGGTGCCGCAGAACGACCAGCTGATGGCCGACGCGATCGCCGGCTACATGGCGAAGCACGGCGTGAAGACGGTCGGCTTCATCGGCTTCGCCGACGCGTACGGCGACAGCTGGTACAAGACGTTCGACGCGGCGGCCGCGAAGAACGGGCTGAAGCTGGTGTCGAACGAGCGCTACAACCGGACCGATGCGTCGGTGATGGGGCAGGTGCTGAAGCTGCTGGGCTCGAACCCGGATGCGGTGCTGATCGCGGGCTCCGGTACGCCGGCGGCGCTGCCGGCCAAGACGCTGAAGGAGCGCGGCTACAAGGGCAAGGTGTACCAGACGCACGGCGTCGCGAACAACGATTTCCTGCGCGTGTGCGGCAAGGATTGCGAAGGCGAGATCCTGCCGGCCGGCCCCGTGCTCGTGACCGACCAGCTGCCCGATTCGAATCCGGTGAAGAAGCCGGCGCTCGGCTACAAGGCCGCGTACGAGAAGGCGTACGGCGCCGGTTCGCTGGCGACGTTCGGCGGCCATGCGTGGGATGCGGGCCTGCTGCTGCAGCGGGCGATCCCGGAAGCGCTGAAGAAGGGCCAGCCGGGCACCGAGGCGTTCCGCGAAGCGCTGCGCGCGTCGCTCGAGAGCGTGAAGGACCTGCCCGTCTCGCACGGCGTGATCAACATGACGGCGACCGATCACAACGGCTTCGACACGCGTGCGCGCGTGATGGTGCAGATCGTCGACGGCAAGTGGAAGTTGCAGGCCGAGTAAGCATCACGTGAAACCGGCGTGCGCGGCGCGAATGGCGCCGCGTGTGCCGTCGGCAGGGTAGTGTGCCCCAGGGCCGCACCCGTGCCGCCTGGAACCACCGGGGCCCGCCGCATGGCGCGCGACGTGCCGATCGCGTCGCGCGCGCTCCGGCCGTTTCCGCCTTTCGTTTCTCCGCAGCATTCTCTCGATACACGAAACGTATGGATCTCTCGATTGCGGCGATCCTCGCGCAAGACGGCATCACGACCGGCGCCATTTATGCATTGTTGTCGCTGGCGCTCGTGCTGGTGTTTTCCGTCACGCGGGTGATCTTCATTCCCCAGGGCGAATTCGTCGCCTACGGTGCGCTGACGCTGGCCGCGTTGCAGGCGCAGAAATTCCCCGCCACCTGCTGGCTGCTGTTCGTGATGGGCATCGCGTGCTTCCTGCTCGAAGCCGGCGGCCTGATCCGGCATCGCGAACGCCGCCATCAGCTCGGCCGCACGCTCGCGACGCTCGGCAGCCGCTACATCCTGCTGCCGCTCGCGGTGTTCGCGATCACGCGCAGCTTTGCCGCGCAGCCGATGCCGATGCTCGCGCAGATCGCGCTGACGCTCGCGATCGTCGTGCCGATGGGGCCGTTCGTCTACCGGCTCGTGTACCAGCCGATCGCCGAAGGCACGACGCTGCTGCTGCTGATCGTGTCGGTCGCCGTCCATTTCGCGATGGTCGGCCTCGGCCTCGTGATGTTCGGCGCGGAAGGCTCGCGCACCAACGGGTTCTCGGACGCGTCGCTCGCGGTCGGCAGCATGACGGTGTCGGTGCAGAGCATCCTGGTCGTCGTCACGGCGCTCGTGCTGATCGGCGCGCTCTACGTGTACTTCGGCCGCACGATCGCCGGCAAGGCGCTGCGCGCGACGTCGGTGAACCGGCTCGGTGCGCAGCTCGTCGGCATCGGCACGACCGAAGCCGGGCGGCTCGCGTTCACGTTCGCGGCCGGGCTCGGCGTGCTGTCCGGGATCCTCGTCGGCCCGCTGACGACGATCTACTACGACTCGGGCTTCCTGATCGGCCTGAAGGGCTTCGTCGGCGCGATCATCGGCGGGCTCGTCAGCTACCCGCTCGCGGCCGCCGGCTCGCTGCTCGTCGGCGTGCTCGAATCGTATTCGTCGTTCTGGGCGAGCGCATACAAGGAGGTGATCGTGTTCACGCTGATCATTCCGGTGCTGCTGTGGCGGAGCTTCGTGACGCCGCATGCGGAAGAGGAAGAGGAGTGACGCGATGAAGACGATGGTACGCAACAAGACCTTCTGGCTGTTTCTCGTGGTGCTGTTCGCACTGCCGGTGCTGCCCGGCGCGCTGCAGGTGCCCGAGTACTGGATCACGCTGCTGAACTACATCGGCCTGTATGCGATCGTCGCGATCGGGCTCGTGCTGCTGACGGGCGTCGGCGGGATGACGAGCTTCGGGCAGGCCGCGTTCGTCGGCATCGGCGCGTATGCGACCGCGCTCCTGACGACGCGGTACGGCGTGTCGCCGTGGCTCGCGTTGATCGTCGGCGTCGTGCTGACGGCGCTCGTCGCGCTCGTGCTCGGCGCCGTGACGATGCGGCTGTCCGGGCACTTCCTGCCGCTCGGCACGATCGCGTGGGGCCTCGCGCTGTTCTACCTGTTCGGCAACCTCGAACTGCTCGGCAAGTACGACGGGATCAACGGAATTCCGGCGCTGAACCTGTTCGGCATCCCGCTCGAAAGCGGCCGCAGCCTGTACTTCCTGATCTGGGCGGTGGTGCTGGCCGCGATCGTGTCGGTGCAGAACCTGCTCAACAGCCGCCCGGGCCGCGCGATTCGCGCGCTGCGCGGCGGCGGCGTGATGGCCGAGGCGATGGGCGTGAACACCGCGTGGATGCGCGTGGTGATCTTCGTCTACGCGGCCGTGCTCGCGGCGGTATCGGGCTTCCTGTACGCGCACCTGCAGCGCGCGGTGAACCCGACGCCGTTCGGCCTGAACCACGGGATCGAATTCCTGTTCATGGCGGTGGTGGGCGGCGTGTCGCACGTGTGGGGCGCAGTGCTCGGCGCGGCGATCCTCACCGTGCTGCAGGACTACCTGCAGACGCTGCTGCCGAAGCTGCTCGGTTCGGAAGGCAACTTCGAGATCATCGTGTTCGGCGTACTGATGGTGCTGCTGCTGCAGTACGCGCGCCAGGGCGTATGGCCGTTCGTCGCGAAGCTGTTCCCGCGCGGGCCGCGCGCGCATGTGCCGGAGCAGGCTGACCCGCTGCCGCAGCGCGCGAAGCCCGTGGCCGGCGAGCCGCTGCTCGTCGTCGACAACGCACGCAAGCAGTTCGGCGGGCTGGTGGCCGTCAACGACGTCAGCTTCGACGTGAAAGCCGGGCAGATCATCGGGCTGATCGGCCCGAACGGCGCGGGCAAATCGACCACGTTCAACCTCGTGACCGGCGTGCTGAAGCCGACCGGCGGTGCGATCACGTTTCGTGGCGAGCGCATCGACGGGCTGACGTCGCGTCAGATCGTCCGCCGCGGCATCGGTCGCACGTTCCAGCACGTGAAGCTGTTGCCGGCGATGACGGTGCTCGAGAACGTCGCGATCGGCGCCCATCTTCGCGGTCATACGGGCGTGTGGCGCAGCATCGCGCGGCTCAATGCACACGAGGAAGCGCAGTTGCTGGCCGAAGCCGCGCGCCAGATCCGCCGCGTCGGGCTCGAGAAGCACATGTACGACGAAGCGGGCAGCCTCGCGCTCGGTCAGCAGCGGATTCTCGAAATCGCACGGGCGCTGTGCTGCGATCCGACGTTGCTGCTGCTCGACGAGCCGGCCGCGGGCCTGCGTTACCAGGAGAAGCAGCAACTCGCCGATCTGCTGCGGCGGCTGAAGGCCGAAGGGATGAGCGTGTTGCTCGTGGAACATGACATGGATTTCGTGATGAACCTCACCGACCGGCTGGTGGTGATGGAGTTCGGCACGCGGATCGCGGAAGGGCTGCCGCAGGATGTGCAGCAGGACCCGGCCGTGCTCGAAGCGTATCTGGGCGGGGTGGAGTGATGACGGACACGACGATGCCGATTCTCGAAGTGCGCGGGCTGGCGGTGCGGTACGGGAAGGTGGAGGCGCTGCACGGTGCCGCAATCAAGGTCGGGGCGGGGCAGATCGTCAGCGTGATCGGCCCGAATGGCGCCGGTAAATCGACGCTGCTGAACGCGATCATGGGGGCGCTGCCGGTAACGGGGCACGCGTCGGGCGCGGTCGTGTATCGCGGTAACGATGTCGGCGCGTTGCCGGTCGAGCAGCGCGTCGCACGCGGGATGTGCCTCGTACCGGAGAAGCGCGAGCTGTTCAGCACGATGACGGTCGAGGACAACCTCATATTGGGCGCATATCGGCGCAAGCTGGCTGGGGAAGCGAATTTCCTCGATCAGCTCGATCACGTGTTCGCGCTGTTTCCGCGGCTGAAGGAGCGCCGCAGGCAGGCGGCCGGCACGCTGTCCGGCGGGGAGCGGCAGATGCTGGCGGTCGGCCGTGCGCTGATGGGCAAGCCCGACCTGCTGATGCTCGACGAGCCGAGCCTCGGGCTGGCGCCGCTGATCGTGAAGGAGATCTTTCATATCATCAGCGCGTTGCGCGGCACCGGCGTTGCGACGCTGCTGATCGAGCAGAACGCACGGGCGGCGCTGCAGATCTCCGACTACGGCTATGTGCTGGAGACGGGCGAGTTTGCGCTGGAAGGGCCGGCGGCCGAGCTCGCGCAGAACCCGCGTGTGATCGAGACATATCTCGGGTTGGCGAAGAAGACGGCTTGATTGTTGGGGCGGTGGGCGGGAAACGGGCGGCGTGTTTCACGTGAAACACGCCGTTTTTGTTTGCGAGGTCGCGAGGAGGCTCGATACATCGCCGGTTCGGGACCGGGGGATAAGTCGCGCCGGAATAGTCGGAAGCTCTGTGCGGCGCTGCTCAGGCTTGTTCCACAGGCCGACGATGCGTCGCACTTCAGTGGATAAGTCCCGGGACAACCGACAGAAATGCTGTGAGGAAGAGGGCACAGGGTGTCGGGGTCGGAGTGTTGGGCTTGGCACAGGCATGGGTCAGTTTAGGGTTCCACACTTGCGGGCGCGACTATCAACCCGGCTTTTGCACAGGCAGGACGATGTGCGTTGAACGCTCGTACGCACCGCCGAAGCAGACCCGGCGCGGCAATTCGCCTGTCCCCACCTAAAAAAATGCCGAAATGCACAGACCCTACCATTCGGACGGCCTTCGGGTGAAAAGCGAACCCGCTATAATTCGGCCCATACATTTCTCTGATAGGTTCGTGCGCAGCTCTGCGTACGGAATCCACCATGCTTTTTCCCACAGAATTTGACGTCATCGTCGTCGGCGGCGGTCATGCCGGCACGGAAGCCGCGCTGGCGTCCGCCCGTATGGGCGCAAAGACACTGCTGCTGACCCACAACATCGAAACGCTTGGGCAGATGAGCTGCAATCCGTCGATCGGCGGCATTGGCAAAGGCCATCTGGTCAAGGAAGTCGACGCACTGGGCGGCGCAATGGCCGCCGCGACGGACGAAAGCGGTATTCAGTTCCGGATCCTCAATTCGTCGAAGGGCCCGGCCGTGCGCGCGACGCGTGCGCAGGCCGATCGCATCCTGTACAAGGCCGCGATCCGCCACCGGCTCGAAAATCAGCCGAACCTGTGGCTGTTCCAGCAGGCCGTCGACGACCTGATGGTCGAAGGCGACCGCGTGGTGGGCGCCGTCACGCAGATCGGCATCCGCTTCCGCGCTCGCGCAGTCGTGCTGACGGCCGGTACGTTCCTCGACGGCAAGATCCACGTCGGCCTGAACAACTACACAGGCGGTCGCGCTGGCGATCCGGCGGCCGTGTCGCTGTCGTCGCGCCTGAAGGAGCTGAAGCTGCCGCAGGGCCGCCTGAAGACCGGTACGCCGCCGCGTATCGACGGCCGCACGATCGACTTCTCGAAGCTCGACGAGCAGCCGGGCGACCTCGATCCGATTCCCGTGTTCTCGTTCCTGGGCCGCGCGGAGCAGCATCCGCAGCAGCTGCCGTGCTGGGTCACGCATACGAACGAGCGCACGCACGACATCATTCGCGGCGGTCTCGACCGTTCGCCTATGTATACAGGCGTGATCGAAGGCGTCGGGCCGCGCTATTGCCCGTCGATCGAGGACAAGATCCACCGGTTCGCGTCGAAGGAATCGCACCAGATCTTCCTCGAGCCGGAAGGGCTGACGACCAACGAGTTCTACCCGAACGGGATCTCGACGAGCCTGCCGTTCGATGTCCAGCTCGAGCTCGTGCATTCGATGCGCGGCCTCGAGAATGCACACATCCTGCGCCCCGGTTACGCGATCGAGTACGACTACTTCGACCCGCGTGCACTGAAGGCGTCGCTCGAGACGAAGGCGATCAACGGGCTGTTCTTTGCGGGCCAGATCAACGGCACGACCGGCTACGAGGAAGCGGCTGCGCAGGGTCTGCTGGCCGGCCTCAATGCGGGCCGCTACGTGCAAGAGAAGGATGCATGGTGCCCGCGTCGCGACCAGGCCTATCTGGGCGTGCTGGTCGACGATCTCGTCACGCGCGGCGTGGCCGAGCCGTACCGGATGTTCACGAGCCGGGCCGAGTATCGCCTGAGCCTGCGCGAAGACAACGCCGACATGCGCCTGACCGAGATCGGCCGTGAACTGGGGCTGGTCGACGACGCGCGCTGGGACGCCTTCAGCCGGAAGCGCGACGCTGTTTCACGTGAAACCGAACGCCTGAAGTCGACGTGGGTCACGCCGAAGACGCTGCCGGCGGAAGAGG
The DNA here is from genome assembly GCF_902832865.1 of Burkholderia sp. BCC0397. NCBI lineage: Bacteria > Pseudomonadati > Pseudomonadota > Betaproteobacteria > Burkholderiales > Burkholderiaceae > Burkholderia > Burkholderia sp. BCC0397. The sequence continues at coordinate 92,998 of NZ_CADFDL010000016.1, forward strand.
CGACCGCGCTGCTCGGCAAGGCGATCGATCACGAATACAGTCTCGCCGAGCTGCTGCGGCGCCCGGGCGTGAGCTACGACGGCGTGTGCGGGCTGAAGGGCGGCGAGTGCGGCCCTGCGGAGCCGCTGACGGACGATCCGGTGCTGCTCGAGCAGATCAAGGAGCAGGTCGAGATCGCCATCAAGTATCAGGGCTATATCGAGCGTCAGGCATCCGAGATCGAGCGCAACGACGCGAACGAGAACACGCGCCTGCCGGACGGCATCGACTACCGCGAAGTCCGCGGTCTGTCGTTCGAGGTGAGCCAGAAGCTCAACGAGTTCCGGCCGGAAACGATCGGGCAGGCGTCGCGCATCTCGGGCGTCACGCCCGCGGCCATCTCGCTGCTGATGGTGCACCTGAAGCGTCGCGGCCTGGGCCGTCGTAACGGCACGGCCGCAGAGGCCGCGGAGCAGGGGGACGGCAGCGTCCCGACGCAACAATGACGGCGCGTCGCGCGCCGGCGGTTAATCGGGACGTACTGGAACAGATGCTCGTCGAAGGTACGGCGGCACTCGACCTCACGCTGACGGATACACAACGCAACCAGCTGCTCGACTATGTCGCGCTGCTCGGCAAGTGGAACGCGGTCTACAACCTGACCGCGATCCGCGACCCGAAGCAGATGCTGATCCAGCACATTCTCGATTCGCTTTCCATCGTCCCGCATCTGCGCGGCCGTGCAGCGGCGCGTGTGCTCGACGTCGGCTCGGGCGGCGGGCTGCCCGGTATCGTGCTGGCGATCGTCGAGCCGGGCTGGCAGATCACGCTGAACGATATCGTGCAGAAGAAGTCTGCCTTCCAGACGCAGATGCGCGCGGAGCTGAAGCTCGCGAACCTGTCGGTCGTCACCGGGCGGGTCGAATCGCTGCAGCCGGGTGTCGACGTGCCGGAAAAATTCGACATGATCGTATCCCGCGCTTTCGCGGACCTGTCCGACTTCGTTAAACTTGCTCGACATCTGGTTGCGCCGGGCGGGTCGATCTGGGCGATGAAGGGCGTTCACCCGGACGACGAGATTGCGCGGTTGCCGGAAGGTAGCCGCGTGAAGCAGACGATCCGGCTGGCGGTGCCGATGCTCGATGCGGAGCGGCATCTGTTCGAAGTGGCCGTCGACGACGCGAATTGAAGGCGCGCAGTAGCGCGCCGTTTGTTTGAAGGTAAAGGGAACACACCAACGATGGCAAAGATCTTCTGCGTTGCGAACCAGAAGGGGGGCGTCGGCAAGACGACGACATCGGTCAATCTCGCCGCAAGCCTTGCAGCGCAGGAGCAACGAGTCCTGTTGATCGATCTCGACCCGCAGGGCAACGCGACGATGGGCAGCGGGATCGACAAGGCCGCCTGCGAAGCGACCGTGTACGAAGTGCTGATCGACGGCGTGTCGGTGACCGACGCGCGCGTGCGTCCGGAAGGTGTCACTTACGACGTGCTTCCCGCGAACCGCGAGCTGTCCGGCGCCGAGATCGAGCTGATCAGCATCGACAACCGCGAGCGCCGCCTGAAGGCCGCGCTCGAGCACGTGGCCGACGACTACGATTTCGTGCTGATCGATTGCCCGCCGACGCTGTCGCTGCTGACGCTGAACGGGCTGTGCGCGGCGCATGGCGTCGTGATCCCGATGCAGTGCGAGTACTTCGCACTGGAAGGGCTGTCGGACCTCGTCAACACGATCAAGCAGGTTCACGCGAACATGAACCGCGACCTGAAGATCATCGGCTTGCTGCGCGTGATGTTCGATCCGCGCATCACACTGCAGCAGCAAGTCTCCGATCAACTGAAAGCGCACTTCGGCGACAAGGTGTTCGACGCGGTGATTCCGCGTAACGTGCGCCTGGCGGAAGCGCCGAGTTACGGGTTGCCGGGCGTCGTGTTCGACCGCAGTTCGCGCGGTGCGCAGGCGTATATCCAGTTCGGGGCAGAGATGATCGAGCGCGTGCGCGCGTTCGAGGTGTCGTGATCCGGACATGAGCGAAGCGAGGAAGAAAGACATGAACGCGGTACCAAAGAAGAAGGGCTTGGGACGTGGCCTCGAAGCGCTGCTCGGCGGCAGTGCCGATATCACCGAAGCGGTGAAGATCGAAGGGGCACCGAACACGCTCGCGCTCGGCAAGCTGCAGGCCGGCAAGTACCAGCCGCGCACGCGGATGGACGAGGGCAGCCTGCAGGAGCTCGCGGCAAGCATTCGCGCCCAGGGCGTGATGCAGCCGATCCTGGTACGGCCCATTTCATCAGACAAATACGAGATCATCGCGGGCGAGCGGCGTTTCCGCGCGGCGCGCCTGGCCGGCCTCGATGAAGTGCCGGTGCTCGTGAAGGACGTATCCGATCAGGCTGCCGCCGCGATGGCGCTGATCGAGAACATCCAGCGCGAGGACCTGAATCCGCTTGAAGAGGCGCACGGCATCCAGCGCCTGATCGACGAATTCGGTTTCACGCACGAACAGGCCGCTGAATCGGTCGGCCGTTCGCGCAGCGCGGTATCGAACCTGCTGCGCCTGCTGAATCTCGCGTCGCCGGTGCAGACGATGCTGCTGGCCGGCGATCTCGACATGGGGCACGCGCGTGCGCTGCTCGCCGTCGATGCGGCCACGCAGATCACGCTCGCGCATCAGGTGGTCAACAAGCGCATGTCGGTGCGCGAGACCGAGAAGCTCGTCGCGCACACGACGAAGGAAGCGCCGGCCGTGAAGGCGCGTGCGAAGGACGATGGCGGTCGCGATACGCGTCGCCTCGAAGAGGAGTTGTCCGACCTGCTCGCGTCGACGGTGAAGATCAAGCTCGGCCGTCGCGGGCGAGGGCAGGTGCTGATCGACTTCGGCAACCTCGACGCGCTCGAGGGTATTCTCGCGCGACTGCGCGGCAACGTCGCGACCGAAGAGTAACGGGCAACCCATGGAACAGATGGGCACACCGGCGCCGCGCCGGTGGCTCGGCTGGCTTGCGCAGGAACCGGTACTGTCGGTGCTCGCGCTTGGCCTGATCGTGCTGCAATGGGTGCGTCCGCAACCATTTTCGATACTTGCCGATCGCGTCGACTGGCAGACGGTCGCGACGCTCGCGGGCCTGTTGATGCTGACCAAGGCGCTCGAGCTGTCCGGCTGCCTGATGTGGCTCGCGCATCGCATCGTGCATCACGTGCATTCCGAGCGCGGGCTCGCGATGCTGCTCGTCGGCTTCGCCGCGGTGTTGTCGATGTGGCTCACCAACGACGTCGCGCTGTTTGTCGTCGTGCCGTTGATGGTGTCGCTGCGCGCGCTGACACCGCTGCCGTTCCGGCGGCTCGTGATCGTCGTCGCGCTGGCCGTCAATGCGGGGTCCGTCGCGACACCGCTCGGCAATCCACAGAATCTTTTCCTGTGGCAATTGAGCGGCGTGTCGTTCGGCCGCTTCGTGGTCGCGCTCGGGCCGCTCGCCCTCGCGCTGATGGCGCTGCTGTTCGTGCTGACCGCCTTGATGTTTCGCGCGAAGCCGCTCGACCTGTCCGGCGACGCTGCCGCTTTTCCCGTCCAACGCATGCACGCGCTGATCGCGGCGGTGCTGTTCGCCGCGTTCGTGCTGCTCGCCGATGCGCACCATCCGCTGCCGGGCCTCGTCGGTGTCGCGATCGTGCTGCTCGCCGTCAAACGTGACGCAGTCCTGAAGATCGACTGGCTGCTGCTGCTGATCTTCGTGCTGATGTTCGTCGTGTTGCGCAGCGCGGCTGCGCTGCCCGTGGTGCACGACGCGATTGCACACGCGCAACTCGATTCGCCGCTGCGCGTCTATGCCGCCGGCGCCGTGCTGTCTCAGGTGATCAGCAACGTGCCGGCCGCGATCCTGCTGTCGGAGTTCACGCACGACTGGCGCGCGCTTGCCTTCGGTGTATCGGTCGGCGGCTTCGGTTTCGCGATCGGCTCGCTCGCGAACCTGATCGCGGTGCGTCTCGCGAAGGAGCCGCGCATGTGGCTGCCGTTCCACCTCGTTTCGATTCCGTTCGCGCTGGTGAGCGCGGCGTTCGGCGCGTGGTTGCTCATGCACGGTTGAGCGAGGCCGGCGCATGCGGCACAGGCGTGCCGTTCGGGTGGCGGGCAGGGCGCACAGCGTTCGCGGTGATCGAGGGCTGTTGATAAGCGCTGCAATCCACAGTCGAACATCTGTGGCGGCGTGACAACTGATTGGATGAATCGATGCGCGAGCATCCGGGCGAATTTCGCGCGCCGTGCGCGGTGGTTCGGTCGCGGCGTTTTGCTTGTTCCAGTGTGTCGCGCCGAGTCATTCCCGATCGCTGAATTGCAGCGAATTCCCGGCGGCGATCGCGCCGCTTCCTCCTGGCCCGCAGCGGCCATCGTTTCCCCGCATTTCCTCCATCACCGGACTTTTTCACGCAAGAAATGCCGGTGCGAAAAACCGACCTTACAACTGTCATCGTACGTCGTCGAATCGGGTGTTTTTTCACATCATGAGGCGTCGTTTTATGCAGGTTTTTGTCGCGTCTAAAGCCTTGAATCACTTGCAACTATCGCTTACAATCGCCCGGATTTGTTAGCTAGGCACCCCTGAAAGCTTTCAGAAAGCTTGGGGTCGGGTTCAAGGATTCTGCGGAAGATTGCGATGGCGGGTCAGGCGCCGAACGACAGGCACGATGATCAGCGCACGCAACGCACCGCTTCGGCGGCCGGCGAGCGGCGTGAATCCGACGATGACTGGGATGTCGAGCAGCAAGAAGATGACAACATCGTTCCGCTGACGCGGACCGAGGCCGAAAGGCTGTTCGGTCCGAACGTGAGCAAGCCCTCGCGCGTGACCCCCTACAAGGTGGTGTTCGCGCAAGTGGTCCTGTCCCTGGTTGCAACGCTGGCGTGGTGGCTGTTTTCGAAGTCGCCGGGCGCCGCTGCGCAATCCGCGTTTCTGGGCGGAGCGATCGGCTGGGTGCCCAGTGCGGTATTCGTGGCACGACTGAAGGCAGGTGGCTCGGCCACCGTGATGAGCTGGGTGATGGGCGAAGCCCTGAAACTGGCTCTGACGGTCGGGATGTTCACCGCAGTGGCGTTCGGCTGGGCCGGCGTGCACTGGGTGCCGTTCCTCGTCACGTACCTCGTCGTGCTGAAGACGTACTGGATCGCGCTGGCCTGGCGGTAAGGAACAAGCAGCGTGCGGTTTCGACAACGAACCGCACCGGCCCGTTCCCGCAATAGCGTGTTGCGGAACGGGGCAAAACGATTTTCGACAATTTGGGTGGCATTAACGATATGGCAGCTAGCGAAGGCACGCGTGGTCCGGATCCGTCCGAGTACATTGCGCACCACTTGCAGAATTTCTCCACCTCGCATCAGACGTCGATTTTCGACATCCACGTCTGGAATATCGACACGCTGTTCTGGTCGATCGTCTGCGGCATCGTGACGATCCTCCTGCTGCGTCTGGCCGCTCGCAAGGCGACGTCGGGCGTGCCGGGCCGTTTCCAGTGCGCGATCGAGATGCTCGTCGAAATGGTCGAAGACCAGTCGAAGGCCATCGTCCACGGCAATCGCACCTTCATCGCGCCGCTCGCCCTCACGGTGTTCGTGTGGGTCGCGCTGATGAACTCCCTCGACTTCCTCCCGGTCGACCTGCCGGGCCGCGTGATCGGCCTGCTCGGTCTGTCGGACGTGATTTCCCACCATCGCATCGTCCCGACGGCCGACCTGAACGGCACGCTCGGCATCGCGCTCGGCGTGTTCGTCCTGATGATCTACTACAGCATCAAGATCAAGGGCGCGGGCGGCTTTGTGCATGAGCTGCTGTCGGCCCCGTTCGGCGCCCACCCGCTGCTGTGGATCCCGAACCTCGCGCTCAACATCGTCGAATATCTCGCAAAGACCGTCTCCCTCGGTATGCGGCTGTTCGGCAACATGTACGCGGGTGAGCTGTTGTTCCTGTTGATCGCCCTGCTCGGCAGCATGTGGAGCTTCGGTGGCGACGCAACGTTCCTCGGCTTCGTTGGTCATGTGATCGCGGGTAGCGTCTGGGCAATCTTCCACATCCTGATTGTTCTGTTGCAGGCATTCATTTTCATGATGCTGACGCTGGTGTATCTCGGCCAGGCGCACGACACGCACTAAGCGTGGCGTGCAAGAAAGAGTCTTCGTTTTAGTTTTTTAAATCTCAGTTCCAAGTCTTTTCACAAAGGAGTGATCATGCAAGCTTACATCGCCAACATCCAGGGTCTGACCGCCATCGGTATCGGCATCATCATCGGCCTGGGTGCAATCGGCGCCTGTATCGGTATCGCGCTGATGGGTGGCAAGTACATCGAAGCCTGCGCACGTCAGCCGGAACTCATCAACCCGCTGCAAACGAAGATGTTCCTGCTGGCTGGTCTGATCGACGCTGCATTCCTGATCGGCGTGGGTGTCGCAATGCTGTTCGCGTTCGCGAACCCGCTCCTGTCGAAGCTCGTCGCAGGCTAAGGTTCCTCGGAAATATGCGTCCGGCGTGAGCCGGCGCAGGGCGGAACGGAGACTTGGGGCGCTGATCGAATGCAACTCGATGAGCGCCTTACCGTTTCATTTTTCCGGAATAGCAGATAAGGAAACACCGTGAATCTCAACGCAACTCTGTTTGCGCAAATGGTCGTGTTCCTGGTCCTCGCGTGGTTCACGATGAAATTCGTGTGGCCGCCGTTGATCAACGCCCTCGACGAACGTTCGAAGAAGATCGCCGACGGCCTCGCCGCCGCCGAGAAGGGCAAGGCGGAACTCGACGCAGCGCACAAGCGCGTGGACCAGGAACTCGCGCAGGCCCGCAACGACGGCCAGCAGCGCATCGCCGACGCTGAAAAGCGTGCGCAGGCGGTCGCCGAGGAAATCAAGGCCAACGCCCAGGCTGAAGCCGCCCGCATCGTCGCCCAGGCGAAGGCGGAAGCAGAACAGCAAATCGTGAAGGCGCGCGAAGCGCTGCGTGGCGAAGTCGCCTCGCTGGCCGTGAAGGGCGCCGAGCAGATCCTGAAGCGCGAAGTCGATCAAACGGCCCACGCCCAACTGCTGAATCAACTGAAAGCCGAGCTCTGATCATGGCCGAACTTGCAACCATCGCCCGCCCTTACGCAGAAGCGCTGTTCCGCGTGGCCGAGGGAGGTGACATCGCCGCCTGGTCCACGCTCGTGCAAGAGCTGGCCCAGGTTGCGCGTCTGCCGGAAGTGCTGTCGGTCGCGTCGAGCCCGAAGGTGACGCGCACGCAAGTAGCCGAGCTGCTGCTTGCGGCGGTGAAGTCGCCGGTCGCGGCCGGCGCCGAAGCGAAGAACTTCGTGCAGATGCTGGTCGACAATCATCGCATCGCGCTGCTGCCGGAAATTGCCGAGCAGTTCGAGGCGCTCAAGAACGAACGTGAAGGCGCAGCCGACGCCGAGATCGTGAGCGCGTTCCCGCTGAACGGCTCGGATCTCGAAAGCCTCGTGTCTGGCCTCGAACGCAAGTTCAAGCGCAAGCTGAAACCGACGGTCGAAGTCGATTCGTCGCTGATCGGCGGCGTGCGCGTGACGGTCGGCGACGAAGTGCTCGACACCTCGGTTCGCGCGCGTCTCGCATCGATGCAGGCTGCCTTGACCGCCTGAGCGCCACGCCGGCACGCAACAGAATTGACTATCAGGAGCGAATAATGCAACTCAATCCCTCTGAGATCAGCGAGCTGATCAAGAGCCGGATCCAGGGCCTTGAAGCGAGCGCAGACGTTCGCAACCAGGGCACCGTGATCTCCGTGACCGACGGTATCGTGCGTATCCACGGCCTGTCGGACGTGATGCAGGGCGAAATGCTCGAGTTTCCGGGCAACACGTTCGGCCTCGCGCTGAACCTCGAGCGCGACTCGGTCGGCGCGGTGATTCTCGGCGAATACGAACACATCTCGGAAGGCGACGTCGTCAAGACGACGGGCCGCATTCTGGAAGTCCCGGTGGGTCCGGAACTCGTCGGCCGCGTGGTCGACGCGCTCGGCAACCCGATCGACGGCAAGGGCCCGGTCAACGCCAAGCTGACCGACGCGATCGAAAAGATCGCCCCCGGCGTGATCTGGCGTAAGTCGGTGTCGCAGCCGGTGCAGACGGGCATCAAGTCGATCGACGCGATGGTGCCGATCGGCCGTGGCCAGCGTGAGCTGATCATCGGCGACCGTCAGTGCGGCAAGACCGCGGTGGCGCTCGACGCGATCATCAACCAGAAGGGCAAGGACCTGATCTGTATCTACGTCGCGATCGGCCAGAAGGCTTCGTCGATCATGAACGTGGTTCGCAAGCTCGAAGAAACGGGCGCGATGGAATACACGATCGTCGTCGCCGCTTCGGCGTCGGATTCCGCCGCGATGCAGTACCTGGCACCGTACGCCGGCTGCACGATGGGCGAATACTTCCGCGACCGCGGCCAAGACGCGCTGATCATCTATGACGACTTGACCAAGCAGGCTTGGGCATACCGTCAGATCTCGCTGCTGCTGCGCCGCCCGCCGGGCCGTGAAGCTTACCCGGGTGACGTGTTCTATCTGCACTCGCGTCTGCTCGAGCGCGCGGCTCGCGTGTCGGAAGAGTACGTCGAGAAGTTCACGAACGGCGAAGTGAAGGGCAAGAGCGGCTCGCTGACGGCGCTGCCGGTCATCGAAACGCAGGCAGGCGACGTGACCGCGTTCGTTCCGACGAACGTGATCTCGATTACCGACGGCCAGATCTTCCTGGAAACCGACCTGTTCAACGCAGGCATCCGCCCGGCAATCAACGCCGGCGTGTCGGTGTCGCGCGTCGGTGGCGCCGCTCAGACGAAGGTCGTGAAGAAGCTGTCGGGCGGTATCCGTACCGACCTCGCGCAGTACCGTGAACTGGCCGCATTCGCGCAGTTCGCATCGGACCTCGACGAAGCGACCCGCAAGCAGCTCGAGCGCGGCCGCCGCGTGACGGAACTGCTGAAGCAGCCGCAGTACCAGCCGCTGCAGGTCTGGGAACTGGCCGTGTCGCTGTATGCCGCGAACAACGGCTACCTCGACGATCTCGACGTCAAGCAAGTGCTGCCGTTCGAGAAGGGCCTGCGCGACAACCTGAAGACCAGCCACGCTGACCTCATCAAGCGCATCGAAGACACCAAGGATCTCTCGAAGGACGACGAAGGCGCGCTGCGCGCGGCGATCGAATCCTTCAAGAAGTCCGGTGCCTATTGATCCGCGAGTGACACACTGAGGCCGCGCGGGGGCTGATGCGCCCGCGCCGCTTCGGTGAGCGATGCATGAGCCCCGAGTAAAGCACTAACTCGGGGCGCAAAGGAGCAAGCTATGGCTGGAATGAAGGAAATTCGCGGCAAGATCAAGAGCGTGCAGAACACGCGCAAGATCACGAAGGCGATGGAGATGGTGGCCGCATCGAAGATGCGTCGCGCGCAGGAACGCATGCGCGCCGCTCGTCCGTATGCAGACAAGGTCCGTGCCATCGCCGCGCACATGAGCCGTGCGAACCCGGAGTACCGCCACCCGTTCATGGTGGCGAACGAAGGCGTGAACACGGCCGGCATCATCCTCGTCACGACGGACAAGGGTCTGTGCGGCGGTCTGAACACCAACGTGCTGCGTGCGACGGTGCAGAAGTTCAAGGAGCTGGAAGAGAAGGGCCAGAAGGTCGAAGCTACCGCGATCGGTAGCAAGGGCCTCGGGTTCCTGAACCGCTTCGGCGCGAAGGTGATGTCGCAGGTCGTGCACCTCGGCGACACCCCGCACCTGGACAAGCTGATCGGCGCCGTGAAGACGCAGCTCGATCTGTACTCGGAAGGCAAGCTGTCGGCGGTTTATATCGCGTACACGCGCTTCGTCAACACGATGAAGCAGGAAGCCGTGATCGAGCAACTGCTGCCGCTGTCGTCGGACCACTTCGATGCGGATGACGGCACGCCGTCGACGTCGTGGGATTACATCTACGAGCCGGACGCGCAGGCAGTCGTCGACGAACTGCTCGTGCGTTACGTCGAGGCGCTGGTGTACCAGGCCGTCGCGGAGAACATGGCGTCCGAGCAATCGGCGCGCATGGTCGCGATGAAGGCCGCGTCCGACAACGCGAAGACGGTGATCAGCGAACTGCAGCTCGTGTACAACAAGAGCCGCCAGGCCGCGATTACGAAAGAACTGTCGGAGATCGTCGGCGGCGCAGCCGCTGTTTAAGCGCGCGCCCGGGACGACAACTGCGCCTTTGCGCGAGTAAAGAATCAGGTATTTAAAGGAAAAGCGATGAGTACTGCTGCTTTGGTAGAAGGCAAGATCGTACAGTGCATCGGCGCCGTTATCGACGTGGAATTCCCGCGCGACAGCATGCCGAAGATCTACGACGCGCTTATTCTCGATGGCTCGGAACTGACGCTCGAAGTCCAGCAGCAGCTGGGCGACGGCGTGGTCCGTACCATTTGTCTGGGTGCATCCGACGGCCTGCGCCGCGGCCTGACCGTGAAGAACACGGCCAAGCCGATCTCGGTGCCGGTCGGCAAGCCGACCCTCGGTCGTATCATGGACGTGCTCGGCCGTCCGATCGACGAAGCCGGCCCGATCGAGAGCGACGTGACGCGTTCGATCCACCAGAAGGCACCGGCGTTCGACGAACTGTCGCCGTCGACCGAACTGCTCGAAACGGGTATCAAGGTCATCGACCTGATCTGCCCGTTCGCGAAGGGCGGCAAGGTTGGCCTGTTCGGTGGTGCAGGCGTGGGCAAGACCGTCAACATGATGGAGCTCATCAACAACATCGCGAAGGAGCACGGCGGTTACTCCGTGTTCGCGGGCGTGGGCGAGCGTACCCGTGAAGGGAACGACTTCTACCACGAAATGAAGGACTCGAACGTTCTCGACAAGGTCGCGCTGGTGTACGGCCAGATGAACGAGCCGCCGGGCAACCGTCTGCGCGTCGCGCTGACCGGCCTGACGATGGCCGAGCACTTCCGTGACGAAGGCCTCGACGTGCTGTTCTTCGTCGACAACATCTACCGTTTCACGCTGGCCGGTACCGAAGTGTCGGCACTGCTCGGCCGTATGCCGTCGGCAGTGGGCTATCAGCCGACGCTGGCTGAAGAAATGGGCAAGCTGCAAGAGCGCATCACGTCGACCAAGAAGGGCTCGATTACGTCGGTTCAGGCCGTGTACGTCCCTGCGGACGACTTGACCGACCCGTCGCCGGCGACGACCTTCGGCCACCTGGACGCAACCGTCGTTCTGTCGCGTGACATCGCTTCGCTGGGTATCTACCCGGCGGTCGACCCGCTCGACTCGACGTCGCGCCAGATCGACCCGAACGTGATCGGTGAAGAGCACTACTCGATCACCCGCCGCGTTCAGCAGACGCTGCAGCGCTACAAGGAACTGCGCGACATCATCGCGATTCTGGGCATGGACGAACTGTCGCCGGAAGACAAGCTGTCGGTCGCACGTGCGCGTAAGATCCAGCGTTTCCTGTCGCAGCCGTTCCACGTCGCTGAAGTGTTCACGGGCTCGCCGGGCAAGTACGTGCCGCTGAAGGAAACGATCCGCGGCTTCAAGATGATCGTCGACGGCGAGTGCGACCACCTGCCGGAACAGGCGTTCTACATGGTCGGCACGATCGACGAAGCCTTCGAAAAGGCCAAGAAGATCCAGTAAGGGCTTGAGTAAGTAGCATGCTGGCGCGTGCCGGCTGGTTGCATGAGTCAGTCGTGACTTATGCGCCAGCCACACGCACCGACCGCAATACGCTCAACCCGCCGTGCATGGGATCGGAGTAAGCGCTAAAGCGCTAACTCCGATCGACAGGAGTTCGATATGGCAACCATCAAAGTAGACGTCGTCAGCGCGGAAGAGCAGATCTTCTCGGGCGAGGCGAAATTCGTCGCGCTGCCGGGCGAAACGGGTGAGCTGGGTATTCTGCCGGGTCACACGCCGCTGATCACGCGGATTCGTCCGGGTGCGGTGCGCATCGAAGTCGAGGGCGGCAACGACGAATTCGTGTTCGTCGCGGGCGGCATTCTCGAAGTGCAGCCGGGCGCCGTGACGGTGCTCGCCGATACCGCGATCCGCGGCAAGGACCTCGACGCGGCGAAAGCCGAGGAAGCGCGCAAGCGTGCCGAGGAAACGCTGCAGAACGCGAAGTCGGACCTCGACCTCGCAAAGGCGCAATCCGAGCTCGCGACCGCGATGGCGCAGCTCGAAGCGATCCAGCGTTTGGCGAAGATCCGCAGCCGGCACTGAGCCGCGCCGCGTATCCCGCGAAAGAAAGCAGCCTTCGGGCTGCTTTTTTTTCGCCCGCCGTTTTCGTCTGTCTTTTTGCGGGCCGGATCATGTCGTCCGGTCGTGCTATTTCACCCGTCCGTCGCGATTCGATGTCAGAGTGTCGTCAGCGGAGCGCGGCATCATCCGCGGTGAGGCCGCCCGTCGCGCGGTCGTTGCGGCGGAGGCGCGCGCAGCAGGCGGGCGCAGCAGGCGCGCGCGGGCCGATCAGACAAAAACGGACGGAGACATCGATGGCAGCAGACCTTGGCAAGGGGGCGCTGATCGCGCCCGAAAACGGACTGTCGTACGTGCGCGGCGCGACCGACGTGCCGCTATCCGAAGCGACGATCAGCCGGTTCCTGCTCGACACGGCCGGCCGCTTTCCCGACCGTCCGGCCGTCGTGTTCCGCGAGCAGCAGGTGCGCTGGACCTGGCGCGCGTTCGCGAACGAGGTCGACGTGCTGGCGGCAGGGCTCGCCGCACTCGGGATCGTGAAGGGCGACTGCGTCGGCATCTGGTCGCCGAACCGCAGCGAATGGCTGCTCACGCAGTTCGCGACCGCGCGGATCGGCGCGGTGCTCGTCAACATCAATCCGGCCTACCGGCTGTCGGAACTCGAATACGCGCTGAACAAGGTCGGCTGCAAGGCCGTGATCGCGGCCGAGCGCTTCAAGACGTCCGCGTACGTCGAGATGCTGCAGACCATCGCGCCGGAACTCGCGAGCGCGACGCCGGGCGACCTGCATGCGGCGCGCGTGCCGAGCCTGCGCACGATCGTGTCGATGGGCGACGCGGCCCCCGCCGGCATGTTCCGCTTCGCGGACGTGATGGCGCGCGGCCGCCAGGCCGTCGATTCCGCGCTGCTCGATGCGATCGGCGCGACGCTCACGGCCAACGATCCGATCAACATCCAGTTCACGAGCGGCACGACCGGCAGCCCGAAGGGCGCGACGCTCACGCACCGCAACGTCGTCAACAACGCGCGCTCGATCGCGATGGCGATGCGTTTCACCGAACAGGATTCGCTCTGCATCCCGGTGCCGCTCTATCACTGCTTCGGGATGGTGCTGGCCGTGCTCGCCTGCGTGTCGAAGGGCGCCGCGATGGTGTTTCCCGGCGAAGCGTTCGACCCGGTCGCGACGCTCGCGGCGGTGGCCGAAGAACGCTGCACCGCGCTGCATGGCGTGCCGACGATGTTCATCGCGGAGCTCGACCATCCGGAATTCTCGAAATTCGACCTGTCGACGCTGCGCACCGGGATCATGGCCGGCTCGCCGTGCCCGATCGAGACGATGAAGCGCGTGGTGTCGCAGATGCATCTTTCTGAAATCACGATCGCGTACGGGATGACGGAGACGAGCCCCGTGTCGTTCCAGAGCTCGACCGACGATCCGCTGGAAAAGCGCACGACGACGGTCGGCCGCATCCAGCCGCATCTCGAAGTGAAGATCGTCGATCCGGCCGGCGACATCGTGCCGGTCGGCGCGACGGGCGAGCTGTGCACGAAGGGCTATTCGGTGATGCTCGGCTACTGGGACGACGACGCGAAGACGCGCGAGGTGCTGGTCGACGGCTGGATGCATACGGGCGACCTCGCGACGCTCGACGAGGACGGCTACTGCAACATCGTCGGCCGCCTGAAGGACATGGTGATTCGCGGCGGCGAGAACGTCTATCCGCGCGAGATCGAGGAATTCCTGTTCCGCCATCCGAAGATCCAGAGCGCGCAGGTATTCGGCGTGCCCGATGCGAAGTACGGCGAGGAGCTGTGCGCGTGGATCGTGCTGCGCGCGGACGAGCAGATGACCGAGGACGACGTGCGCGCGTTCTGTAACGGGCAGATCGCGCACTACAAGATTCCGCGCTATATCCGCTTCGTCGACGAACTACCGATGACGGTGACGGGCAAGGTGCAGAAGTTCGTGATGCGCGACCGGATGATCGAGGAGCTGAAGCTCGCCGTGCAGAAGACCGCTTGAAGCGGGACGGTGCGCGAAAATGCGGGAGAAACGTGGCGGCCTGCGGGCCGCCCTAGGCAGGTCGCTACGTTTTCGATGGACGAAAAAAAGCGGGCTTATTAGCCCGCTAAAAACCACACGCTACGGGGTTAGCGCGAGGAGACCAAAGATGAAACCGGATCCGGCGGGGGGCCGGAAACGACTCCAACAGGGATGCCCCTCGGAAGGGCTTCGGTACGTGACCGACTGGCTCGCAGCGCTTCGCGTCCGCTCACACTTGGCACACGAGACCGCATCCGTGTTGAAACCGTTGAGGCCCATTGTGGGCGAATTAATGACCCGTCGCGGTAACAAAGTGTTTCAGGTTGTAACGCCCGCCAGATAAGGCTTTCCGGGATTTTTTGCTGTTTTCGGGGTCCTGAAAAAGGTCATTTTTACCCATATTTTCCGCCGCGTTTTCAAGGCATGCGCACGATGCGTTTTTCACGCGTATCGGACGCGATGAATTGCCGATTTTCACGCGAGAAAGTGCACGGCGCGATCGATACCGCGCATGACGAGTCATTCGTCAGAAAGATTTTGAAACGTGATCGGAACGCGCGAAAGTCGGCCGATCGGCCAATCCGGCGGGTTTTGCGCCGGTGGCGGGTGGGGCGGCGCGAAGGGAAGGTGTAACGGCGGCATGCCGGTCGCCACCTCAGACGAGATGTCGGCACCCGGCGACTGCGGGGTCGGTGCCCGTTATCGGCCGCCGAGACGCGCGTCCGATTACTTCAACCACTTGTCCGAAATCGCCTGATATTCACCGGTGGACAGCGCGAGATGCAGCCACTGGTCGACGTACTGCTGGAACACGACGTCGCCGCGCGGCACCATGTACGCCTTTTCGCCGAACTGGAACGGCTTGTCCGGATGCACCGAGCAGAGGCCCGGATTCAGCTTTTGCTGCAGCTGCGTCTCGGACGCATCCGTCACCATCACGTCGGCCTTGCCGGAGAGGATCTGCTTGAAGATCGTCACGTTGTCCGGATAGACGGTCAGGTTCGCGTGCGTGAAGAACTGCTTCGCGAACCGCTCGTTGGTGCCGCCCGGATTCACGATCACGCGCGTCTCGGGCCGGTCGATCTGCGCGACGCTCTGGTACTTGTCGGCATCCGCGCAGCGCACGATCGGCGTCTTGCCGTCGACCACGTACGGCTGCGTGAAGAACACGCGCTTCTGGCGCTCGAGCGTCGTCGATATGCCGCCCACCGCGATGTCGCATTTCGCGACGAAGTCGTTGGTGAGGTTCGGCCAGCTCGTCTTCACGTAATCGGTCTTCACGCCGAGCGATTTCGCGAGCGATTCGGCCATGTCGATGTCGATGCCCTCGAAGCGGCCGTCCGCGCGGTAGTACGAATACGGCTTGTAGTCGCCCGTCGTGCACACGCGCAGCGCGCCGCGCGCGAGCACGTCGTCGAGCCGCGAGCCGGCGGCCGGCGCGGTCGTGGCGGTGCCGGCCGCGGTCTGCGCGTGCGCGGCAGTGCAGCACAGCAATGCGGCTGCGGCGAGCGTGGCGAATGTCTTCATCGGTCTCCTCCTTCGTTCGGTTCGATATCAGCGTCCGATCATAACGGAGCCATCGCGCGCGTCATATGGCCGCCATCGCATCGGCATACGCAGCCGCGCGGCCGCGCTCCGGTAAAATGCCGCTTTGCCTTCGCATTGTCGCTCCTACCGTGGCCCATAACCTGCTCAACGACACCTTCCTGCGTGCGCTTCTGCGCGAGCCGACCGACTACACGCCGATCTGGCTGATGCGCCAGGCTGGCCGCTACCTGCCCGAATACAACGCGACGCGCGCGCGCGCCGGCAGCTTCCTCGGCCTCGCGAAGAATCCCGACTACGCGACCGAAGTGACGCTGCAGCCGCTCGAGCGCTTCCCGCTCGACGCCGCAATCCTGTTCTCGGACATCCTGACGATTCCCGACGCAATGGGGCTCGGCCTCGACTTCCAGGTCGGCGAAGGGCCGAAGTTCGCGCATCCGGTGCGCACCGAGGCCGACGTCGCGAAGCTCGCGGTGCCGGACATCGAGGAGACGCTCGGCTACGTGACGGGCGCCGTGCGCGAGATCCGCCGTGCGCTCACCGACGGCCAGGGCCGTCAGCGCGTGCCGCTGATCGGCTTCTCGGGCAGCCCGTGGACGCTCGCGTGCTACATGGTCGAAGGCGGCGGCTCGGAC
Source organism: Burkholderia sp. BCC0397 (assembly GCF_902832865.1). Taxonomy (NCBI): domain Bacteria; kingdom Pseudomonadati; phylum Pseudomonadota; class Betaproteobacteria; order Burkholderiales; family Burkholderiaceae; genus Burkholderia; species Burkholderia sp. BCC0397. The sequence continues at coordinate 109,430 of NZ_CADFDL010000016.1, forward strand.
GATTTCCGCACGGTGAAGTCGATGGCGTATTCGCGCCCCGACCTGATGCACCGGATCCTCGACGTGAACGCGCAGGCGGTGGCCGCGTACCTGAACGCGCAGATCGAAGCGGGCGCGCAGGCCGTGATGATCTTCGATACGTGGGGCGGCGCGCTGGCCGACGGCGCATACCAGCGCTTCTCGCTCGATTACATCCGCCGCGTGGTGTCGCAGCTCAAGCGCGAGCACGACGGCGAGCGCGTGCCGGTGATCACGTTCACGAAGGGCGGCGGGCTGTGGCTCGAGGAGATCGCGGCGACCGGCGTCGACGCGGTCGGGCTCGACTGGACGGTCAACCTCGGCGCCGCACGCGAGCGCGTCGCGGGGCGCGTGGCGTTGCAGGGCAACCTCGACCCGACGATCCTGTTTGCGCCGCCGGCCGCGGTGCGCGAACAGGCGCGCGCGGTGCTCGACAGCTACGGCAACCATCCGGGCCACGTGTTCAACCTCGGGCACGGTATTTCGCAATTCACGTCGCCCGATCACGTCGCCGAACTCGTCGACGAAGTGCATACCCACAGCCGCGCGATCCGTAGCGGAGCAGCGGGCTGAACGCAAGCGCCGTCATGCTGCACTGCAGAATGACGGTGTTTCGTTTTTGAAACTAAACACGACGCAACCCCGCTCCCGTTGTCGATTCGGTGCTTGTCAAGACTTGACTTATACACATTTTCCACGTTGCAGCGCGGTAGAGCCCCGTATCGGTCAATTTGTCTCGCTATGGTTGGGTAATTTGAATAGCAGCCTTATGGAATAAGGCTTCGCGGGGCACCGCGGCAAGCGGCGAAAAACAGCGGAAAGCACGGCCCCGCGCGCGTTGCGGCCGTTGAGCGGCGAGTTCTCAACAAAGTTATCCACAGGCTGGGCAGGGTATACGGCGATTCCTAATGCGAATCCAAAACTTAGCGCCGAATCTGAAGTTTTACTTTAAGTTCGCCGTCGCGATGCGGGCGCGGATGCAAGCCGTCCGTCCCTTGCGTGCCGCCGTTGCCGGAGCGTGTCGATGAGCGGCACCTACCTGCGCGTGGCGCTCGACCATCCGCTCGCGACCCTGTTCGACTACCGCTGCGACGTGCAGCCAGCGCCCGTGCCCGGCACGCTCGTGCAGGTGCCGTTCGGCAAGCGGCAGGCCGTCGGGCTCGTCTGCGAAGTCACCACTCACACCGATGTGCCGCCGTCGCGGCTGCGCGCGGTCGACGCGATCTGTGCCGACCTGCCGCCGCTGTCGACGGACTGGCTCGCGCTCGTGTCGTTTGCCGCCGACTACTATCAGCGCGGGCGCGGCGAGGTCGCGTTGCCGGCGCTGCCGCAGGCGCTGCGCGACGCCGGGCGCTGGGGTCGGCTGCTCGCGCCGGAAGTGCGCTACCGGCCGACCGAAGCCGGCCGCGCGGCGCTGCCCGATGCGTTGCCTGCGCGCGGCGCGGCGCTGCGCCGGCTCGCGCAGGCGCTGGTCGACACCGGCTCGCTGACGCTGCCCGACGCGCGTGCGCTGCATCCGAAGGCGGCCGCGACGCTCGACGACTGGGCGGCGCGCGGCTGGGTCGACGTCGAGGAAATCGGTTGGGCCGATGCGCCTGTGGCCAAACCTGTGGATAACCTGTCGACAACCGGTGGACGCGCTGTGCCGCCGGCGTTGACGGACCAGCAGGCCGAGGCGCTCGACGCGATCCGCGCCGCGCAGGGCTTCGCGCCGTTCCTGCTGCACGGCGTGACGGGCAGCGGCAAGACCGAGGTCTACCTGCATGCGCTCGCATCGCTGCTCGACGCGCGGCCGGACGCGCAGGCGCTCGTGCTCGTGCCCGAAATCAACCTGACGCCGCAGTTCGAGGCCGCGTTTCGCGCGCGCTTCGCGGGCGCGCTCGCCGACGACGCGATCGTCACGCTGCACAGCGGGCTCGCCGAAGGCGAGCGGGCGCGCAACTGGCTCGCCGCGCACACGGGCCGCGCGCGGATCGTGCTGGGCACGCGCCTCGCGGTGCTCGCGTCGATGCCGACGCTCGCGCTGATCGTCGTCGACGAAGAGCACGAGCCCGCGTACAAGCAGCAGGAAGGGCTGCGCTATTCGGCGCGCGACCTGGCCGTGTGGCGCGCGAAGCAGCTCGGCATCACCATCGTGCTCGGCTCGGCCACGCCGTCGCTCGAAAGCTGGTGGCAGGCCGAGCAGGGGCGCTACACGCGGCTCACGCTGTCGCGTCGCGCGGTGGCCGACGCGACGCTGCCGACCGTGCGGCTGATCGATCTCGAAGAGGAGCGGCGGCGCGGGCGTGCGTCGATGGGCGGGCTGTCGGGGCCGCTCGTCGCGGCGCTGAAGGCGCGGCTCGAACGCGGCGAACAGAGCCTCGTGTTCCTGAACCGGCGCGGTTACGCGCCGCAGCTCGCGTGCGACGCATGCGGCTGGGTGGCCGGCTGCCCGCGCTGCAGCGCGTATGTCGTGCTGCACAAGCCCGAGCATGCGCTGCGCTGCCATCACTGCGGCTGGGAAGCGCGCATTCCGCGGTCGTGCCCCGAGTGCGGGAACGTCGACATCGCGCCGCTCGGGCGCGGCACGCAGCGCATCGAGGAGGCGCTCACCGAGGCCGTGCCGGGCGCGCGGATTCTGCGGATCGACGCGGACAGCACGCGCCGCAAGGGCAGCGCGCAGGCGCTGTTCTCGGATGTGCATGCGGGCGAAGTCGACATCCTGGTCGGCACGCAGATGATCGCGAAGGGGCACGACTTCCAGCGCGTGTCGCTCGTCGGCGTGCTCAATGCCGATACCGCGCTGTTCTCGCACGACTTCCGCGCGAGCGAGCGGCTGTTCGCGCAGCTGATGCAGGTGAGCGGCCGCGCGGGGCGCGCCGGGCTGCCGGGCGAGGTGATGGTGCAGACGCGCTACCCGCGTCACGCGCTGTACCACGCGCTCGGGCGGCAGGACTACGTGGGCTTCGCGAATTCGACGCTCGGCGAGCGTCGCGACGCGCACCTGCCGCCGTTCGTCTACCAGGCGCTGCTGCGCGCCGAAGGGCGCACGCTCGACGCGGCGCTCGCGTTCCTGCAGCAGGCCGCGGCCGCGTTGCCGGGGCTGCCGGGCGCCGATCGCGTGACCGTGTACGACGCGGTGCCGATGACGATCGTGAAGGTCGCGAACGTCCATCGCGCGCAGTTGCTGCTCGAAAGCGCGTCGCGGGCGGCGCTGCAGCATGCGCTGCGCGCATGGCAGCCTGAGCTGCGCGCGCTGAAGGGCGTGCTGCGGTGGAGCGTCGAGGTCGATCCGCTGGATATCTGAGCGGCGCGGCGGCGACCGGTGTGGGACATTGCCAGCCGCCAGCCGCCAGCCGCCAGCCGCCAGCCGCCTACCGCCTACCGCCTACCGCCTACCGCCTACCGCCTACCGCTTGCCGCCCGAGGCCCGAGGCCCGAGGCCCGACGCCCGACGCCCGACGCCCGACGCCCGACGCCCGACGCCCACGCCCGGCACGATCCGCGATCCCGCTGCCGGAGGTCCATTCCACCCCTGCGTGCGCCCCCACCCACCCATCCAGTGCAACCCGTTTTCCCTCGCGGCTCTATACACCGCAGGTTGCCCACGCGCGTCGAACCGACCCGATCAGGGAAAACACCGAGCCTCCGACCACGGGCAACCCCTAGGTTGCAACCGCATAAGTGGCTGATTATATTGACTAACTTATGGGTGCAACCTACCTCTCAATTTGGTTGCACCTTTTTATTGCGTGCCGTAGGATTTCGCGCATCCTCTTACACCACATTGCCGGGCTCGCACCGGCGCACGAACCCACCATGGCAAGCACGACTCTCGGCGTCAAAGTCGACGACCTTCTCCGCTCGCGCCTCAAGGACGCTGCCGCGCGTCTCGAGCGCACTCCTCACTGGCTGATCAAGCAGGCGATCTTCGCGTATCTCGAGCGGATCGAGCACGGCCAGTTGCCGCCCGAGCTGTCGGGCCACAGCGGCGTGACGGAGCTCGCCGACGGTCAAGCCGCGGACAGCGACGACGACAACTCGCCGCATCCGTTCCTCGAGTTCGCGCAGAACGTGCAGCCGCAATCGGTGCTGCGCGCGGCGATCACGGCCGCGTACCGCCGCCCCGAGCCGGAATGCGTGCCGTTCCTGCTCGGCCAGGCGCGCCTGCCCGCGAACCTGCAGGCGGACGCGCAGGCGCTCGCGACGAAGCTGGTCGAGGCGCTGCGCGAGAAGAGCTCGGGCGGCGGCGTCGAGGGGCTGATCCACGAGTTCTCGCTGTCGAGCCAGGAAGGCGTCGCGCTGATGTGCCTCGCCGAAGCGCTGCTGCGCATTCCCGATCGCGCGACGCGCGATGCGCTGATCCGCGACAAGATCAGCAAGGGCGACTGGCGTTCGCACGTCGGCCACGCGCCGTCGCTGTTCGTGAACGCGGCGACCTGGGGGCTGATGATCACCGGCAAGCTCGTGACGACCAACAGCGAAGCCGGCCTGTCGTCGGCGCTCACGCGCCTGATCGGCCGCGGCGGCGAGCCGCTGATCCGCAAGGGCGTCGACATGGCGATGCGCCTGATGGGCGAGCAGTTCGTCACCGGCGAAACGATTTCCGAAGCGCTCGCGAACAGCCGCAAGTACGAAGCGCGCGGCTTCCGCTACTCGTACGACATGCTCGGCGAAGCGGCGACGACCGAAGAGGATGCGCAGCGCTACTACGCATCGTACGAACAGGCGATCCACGCGATCGGCAAGGCGGCCGGCGGCCGCGGCATCTACGAAGGTCCGGGCATCTCGATCAAGCTGTCGGCGCTGCATGCGCGCTACTCGCGCTCGCAGCAGGATCGCACGATGAGCGAGCTGCTGCCGCGCGTGCGTGCGCTCGCGCTGCTCGCGCGCCGCTACGACATCGGCCTGAACATCGACGCGGAGGAAGCCGATCGTCTCGAACTGTCGCTCGACCTGCTCGAGGCGCTGTGCTTCGATCCGGATCTCGCGGGCTGGAACGGCATCGGCTTCGTCGTGCAGGGTTACCAGAAGCGCTGTCCGTTCGTGATCGACTACCTGATCGATCTCGCGCGCCGCAGCCGTCACCGCCTGATGATCCGTCTGGTGAAGGGCGCGTACTGGGACTCCGAGATCAAGCGTGCACAGGTCGACGGCCTCGAAGGTTATCCGGTCTATACGCGCAAGATCTACACGGACGTGTCGTACCTCGCATGCGCGAAGAAGCTGCTCGCGGCGCCGGACGCCGTGTACCCGCAGTTCGCGACGCACAATGCGTACACCCTGGCCGCGATCTACCAGCTCGCGGGCCAGAACTACTACCCGGGCCAGTACGAATTCCAGTGCCTGCACGGGATGGGCGAGCCGCTGTACGAGGAAGTCACGGGCCGCGACAAGCTGAATCGTCCGTGCCGCGTGTACGCACCGGTCGGCACGCACGAGACGCTGCTCGCGTATCTCGTGCGCCGGCTGCTGGAAAACGGCGCGAACACGTCGTTCGTGAACCGCATCGCGGATAAAACCGTGTCGGTGAAGGAGCTGGTTGCCGATCCGGCGGATGAAGCGATGAAGGTCGTGCCGCTCGGCGCGCCGCACGCGAAGATCCCGCTGCCGCGCAACCTGTACGGCGACGAGCGTCCCAATTCGATGGGCCTCGACCTGTCGAACGAACACCGTCTCGCATCGCTGTCGTCCGCGCTGCTCGCGAGCGCGCACCATCCGTGGCGCGCGGCGCCGATGCTGGCCGACGACGCGCTCGCCGACGCCCCGGCACGCGACGTACGCAACCCGGCCGACCAGCGCGACGTGGTCGGCACGGTCAGCGAAGCGACGGCCGAACACGTGAGCGCGGCGCTCGCACACGCGGTGGCCGCCGCGCCGATCTGGCAGGCGACGCCGGTCGATGCGCGCGCCGACTGCCTGGTGCGCGCGGCCGATCTACTCGAAGCGCAGATGCACACGCTGATGGGCCTGATCGTGCGCGAAGCCGGCAAGTCGCTGCAGAACGCGATCGCCGAGATCCGCGAAGCGGTCGACTTCCTGCGCTACTACGCGGCGCAGATCCGCAGCGAATTCTCGAACGACACGCACCGTCCGCTCGGCCCCGTGGTCTGCATCAGCCCGTGGAACTTCCCGCTCGCGATCTTCATGGGCCAAGTCGCCGCGGCGCTTGCCGCCGGCAACACGGTGCTCGCGAAGCCGGCCGAACAGACGCCGCTGATCGCCGCGCAGGCCGTGCGGTTGCTGCGCGAGGCCGGCGTGCCGGCCGGCGCGGTGCAGCTGCTGCCGGGCACCGGCGAGACCGTCGGCGCGGCGCTGGTCGCCGATCCGCGCACGCGTGCGGTGATGTTCACGGGTTCGACCGAAGTCGCGCGCCTGATCAACAAGACGCTGTCCGCGCGCCTCGACCCGGACGGCAAGCCGATTCCGCTGATCGCCGAAACGGGCGGCCAGAACGCGATGATCGTCGACTCGTCGGCGCTCGCGGAGCAGGTCGTCGCGGACGTGATGCAATCGTCGTTCGACTCGGCCGGTCAACGATGTTCCGCGCTGCGCGTTCTGTGTCTGCAGGACGACGTCGCGGATCGCACGCTGACGATGCTCAAGGGCGCAATGCACGAGCTGGCGCTCGGCAATCCCGACCGCCTGTCGACCGACGTCGGCCCGGTGATCGACGGCGAAGCGAAGCAGACGATCGACACGCACGTCGCGACGATGAAGGAGAAGGGCCACACGGTCACGCAACTGCCGTCGCCGGAGGCGTGCGCGCACGGCACGTTCGTGCCGCCGACGCTGATCGAGATCGGCAGCATCGACGAGCTCAAGCGTGAAGTGTTCGGCCCCGTGCTGCACGTGGTGCGCTACCGCCGCAACCAGCTCGACAAGCTGCTCGAGCAGATCCGCGCGACCGGCTACGGCCTGACGCTCGGCATCCACACGCGGATCGACGAGACGATCGCGCACGTGATCTCGAATGCGCACGTGGGCAACATCTACGTGAACCGCAACGTGATCGGCGCGGTGGTCGGCGTGCAGCCGTTCGGCGGCGAAGGGCTGTCGGGCACGGGCCCGAAGGCCGGCGGCGCGCTGTACCTGCAGCGTCTGCTCGCGACGCGTCCGTCGGGCCTGCCGCGCGCGCTCGCGCAGTCGCTGATCGCCGACGGCGCGACCGAAAGCGATGCGCGCGGCAACCCGGCGGCAGCGCTCACGACGCTGCGCGACTGGCTGATCGAGCAGCGCGAGCCGGCGCTGGCCGCGCGTTGCGACGGCTATCTCGCGCAGGTGCCGGCCGGCGCGACCGCCGTGCTGACCGGCCCGACGGGCGAGCGAAACACGTATACACTCGGCCCGCGCGGCACGGTGCTGTGTGTCGCGGCCACGCCGGGCGGCGCGCGTGCACAGTTCGCGGCGGTGCTGGCGACGGGCAACCGCGCGTTGTTCGCCGGCGCGGCGGGCGAGGCGCTGGTCGCTGCGCTGCCGGCGTCGCTGAAAGCGCACGCGGCCGTGCGCAAGCAGGCCGACGCGCCGTTCGACGCGGTGCTGTTCGAAGGCGACAGCGACGAACTGCAGACGCTCGTGAAGGACGTCGCGCAGCGGCCGGGCCCGATCGTGTCGGTGCAGGGCGTGTCGGTGGGCGCGTTCGAGAACGGCGACGCGGAAGACTATGCGCTCGAGCGGCTCTTGACGGAGCGCTCGGTGAGCGTGAATACGGCCGCGGCGGGCGGCAATGCGAATTTGATGACGATCGGCTGATCATCCTTGCCGTTCGGATCAAACAAAGGAAGCGGCCAGGCGATCCCTAAGCCGCTCCATTTACCCTGGTACCAAGGAGATGCTATGCAACACACGATGAAAAAGGTGGCAGGCGCGACGTTCGTCGCGGTCATGTCGCTGGCGGGGACGGCCCATGCGGATGACGTGAAGATCGGTTACGCAGGGCCGATGACGGGCGCGCAGGCGCACTACGGCAAGGATATGCAGAACGGGATCGTGCTCGCGCTGGAAGACTTCAACGCGACCAACCCGAAGATCGGCGGCAAGCCGGTGAAGTTCGTGCTCAACACGCAGGACGACCAGGCCGACCCGCGCACGGGCACGACGGTGGCGCAGAAGCTCGTCGACGACGGCATCAAGGGCATGCTCGGCCACTTCAACTCGGGCACGACGATTCCCGCCTCGCGCATCTACGCGAACGCGGGCATTCCGGAAATCGCGATGGCGACGGCGCCGGAATACACGCAGCAGGGTTACAAGACGACCTTCCGCATGATGACGTCCGACACGCAGCAGGGCGCGGTGGCCGGCACGTTCGCGTCGAAGGATCTCGGCATGAAGAAGATCGCGATCGTCGACGATCGCACGGCCTACGGCCAGGGTCTCGCCGACCAGTTCGAGAAGGCCGCGAAGGCCGGCGGCGCGACGATCGTCGACCGCGAATTCACGAACGACAAGGCGGTCGACTTCAAGGCGATCCTGACCAAGCTGAAGGCCGTGAAGCCGGATCTCGTCTACTACGGCGGCGCGGATTCGCAGGCAGCGCCGATGGTCAAGCAGATGAAGACGCTCGGCATCACCGCACCGCTGATGAGCGGCGAAATGGTGAAGACGCCGACGTTCCTGAAGATCGCGGGCAATGCGTCGGAAGGCACGATCGCATCGCTGGCCGGCCTCCCGCTGGAAGAAATGCCGGGCGGCAAGGCTTACGCCGACAAGTACAAGAAGCGCTTCAGCGAAGACGTGCAGACGTACTCGCCGTACGCGTACGACGGCGCGATGGCGATGCTGAACGCGATGAAGAAGGCCGATTCGACCGATCCGGCGAAGTACCTGCCGGTGCTCGCGAAGACCGACATGGCCGGTGTCACGTCGACGCACGTCGCGTATGACGCGAAGGGCGACCTGAAGAACGGCGGCATCACGATGTACAAGGTCGAGAAGGGCGAGTGGAAGCCGCTGAAGAGCATCGGCGGGAAGTAAGCAGCCTGTCGTGATGTTCTGAAGCGCGGGCGGCGTTGCAACGCGTCGTCCCGCGCCTCATGCAAAAAAGCCACCGGGCCTCGACGGCCCGGTGGCTTTTTCTTTGGTGGGACACGGCCGACAGGGCATAGGGATCTTGCAGGCAGTGGTGCAGCAGGGTCGCCGCATGCGTACGTCGATACCGCGTCGCCGTGATCGGCGGCAGGATGACGTTACTTGCCGTCGCAGCACTTGTTAGGGCAATCGGGCAGGAAGGAAATTTCCACACGCCGCCCATTGTCCACGTCGCCATGCGAATAGACGCGGGCGCTCCTCTTGATGGTCCCACGTAAAAAACCGAGTTGCTCCAACAGTGCATACGCGGTTTGCAATCTTGATTGCGCAAGGGCCAGTGCTCCCGGTTCACTTTCCTCGGCATGGCCGCTGATCAATGTTGTCTCCTTGGTTAGGTGATTCGCGTAATTGAGCTTTTGGTCGGCGGTCCATTTGGCAAGGCGAGCGATCTCAGCATTCGATATGTGCGAGCTATCTCTCGAAAAATAGATGTCGAAGTTCTCGCTGGCGATGCATGCGAATACCGGATTGGAAGCGAGAAGGCTTAGGCAAAAAATGAACTTAAGCATTGTAAATGACGTATCCTGCGATACTGTCGGCATTGTTGATTGCTTGATTCGGGTTTTCGGCTCCAAACGTCAAACACTCCTCCATGTAATATCTATGATCCCTGGTTCCCATTGTGTCGTCAAAATGACTCGCTTCATGAATCAGAGTGGAAACTACGGAATCTTTTTCCCATGAAAAGTCTCGCATTGTACAAAAATCAGGATGTATTGCGATCGTATGAGTTGCAGTATCCGGCGAACACACCGATGCCGCGACTCCAGATTTGTTCGGATTTGGAACGCATCCAATATGTTTGAATCGCTCGCTATCCCATCGCGTGAAATTGTATCCTGTGAGTGCCTTTAGTACGCGGACGATTGCAGTCAGGCCTGTTAATAGCGTTGTACGGGTGCCTTCGTCAGTTCTGCCGAACCATTGTAATACGCGTGCCTTATCGGAATTGGACCAGCGCTGCAGATCCTTGATTCTTTTTTCGACGAGAGAAACGGCTCGGTCGCGTTTACTCAATACCATTTCCCGGAATTCCTTGTTTGTCATGTTGTGACATATTTTTTCGGTATTGATCGTTACTTCCACCATCGAGCCAGGATTGGTATTGGTGACTGCGCCTGAGTGTACGAGGAACCATTCTCTGCCGTCATTCACATCAAAATTTTTCATCGCTTCAATGTTCCGTCGTATAGATTTTCAGCGTTGCCGAGGCGTCGGTGGCGATTCGATGAGTGTGCCCGGCCGTGTCCGTGGTGCCCGTGAAAATTTGCCCGGTGTCGGTAACGACTCGGTAGCGGATGTTCACGAGCGGGCGGCGGGAGTCATCGAGCAAGGTGAATTGCTCGTCGTGTACGGCAGCCGATCGAGCAAATGACCGCTTGGCTGCATTAGGTTGGCACCCAGTCAGCGTCGCAGTCTCTCCTGCAGTAAAAGTCATTCGCATGCCGCGCTCAGCGTAGAAGATCGGCGGTGGGTTGCATCCGCAGACATTGATATCCCCGCTCAATGCCCACTGTTTGCCGTTCGGGCCGGTACCTGGCCAGCGCGGCCCTTGCGGTGCGATGTACCCTTCACGCTTGCAGGCCGAACAGTAGGTCTTCATATCCAGCGTGGCGATATGAACCGTCGGCGGCGGATTGGAGCAGGTCACGCTGTCGAGGCCTTCGACAATCACCGCTTCCCCGGCGCGGTCGCCTTTGGCAAGAAAGTAGCGGATCATGGACGCTACCTCAGCGGGGCATGGACGAGCGGGTGACGACGCTAAACACAACTGACGACGCTACGCCTTGTCGCTCGGGGCTATCGGTGATCGTGTCGCCGTTATCGAGTTCGCTGCCAACGAATGCGAGCGGCGCGAAGTCGGGCCCGTCGGCCAAACCCAGACCACTCGTAACGCACGCGGTCGAACCGTCCGGATAGTGGATCAGGTCGCCCACCGTGGCCGCCTTGCCCAAGTGCGGCGCTACTTCCCATGTGCTGGACGGCTCGCGCAATGCACCGCCGCGCGCCGTTGTCGCGCCACATACCGCCAATCTGTAGGCGGGCGGCGCGGGCGGCGGCACATAGGTCGGATCGAACAGGCCCGCAACGCTTTCCCCATCCCGCAAGTGAATGCCCCATGAGGTGCGCAGCGTTTCGGTAATGCGGTCACCGTTGCTCAACCGGCTGCCGACCAACGCGAACGGCTTGCCTTCGCTATGGTTGTTTCCCGCGCCGTCGATAATCGCGGCCTCGCTGCCGTCGTCATAGGTCACTACGTCGCCGACGCAGGCGACTTCCAATCCCGCCAGGGTCAGGCCGCTGGTTGCGGTGGTAACGCGTCCACCGCGTTCCGTGAGTGCGCCAACGGTGGCGAAAAGATGGGTCGGTGCGTTGAGTTCGTTTTTCATCCGGCTTCCCTGTCTCAGTAAATGGAATGGCTGCCTAGAGACGCTATTCCAGATAAGAAACGTCGATCAATCGGACGAATATGATTCAGCGCTGGTAACTTCTATTACTTGTTCCGTTCTGCCTGTTGCATTGACTGCGCGTGCGCGAATGCGCTGATTCAATCGCGAATACTCAATCCCCGCGCACGCGCAGCAGGAACTTCTGCAGCTTGCCCGTCGGCGTGCGCGGCAGCGCCTGCACGAACGTGAATTCGCGCGGAACCTTGTACGCGGCGAGCCGCTCGCCGCAGAACGTGCGCAGCGCATCCGCATCGGGGGCCGCATTCGCCCGCATCACGACGTGCGCGACGACCGTCTCGCCCCAGTCCGGATGCGGGACGCCGACGACGGCTGCCTCGGCGATGTCCGGGTGCGCGCCGAGCACGTCCTCCACTTCCTTCGAATAGACGTTCTCGCCGCCGGTGACGATCATGTCCTTCAGCCGGTCGACGATGAACAGGTAGCCATCCTGATCGATCCGCGCGATGTCGCCAGTGCGATACCAGCCGTCCGGCGCGAACGCGGCGCGCGTCGCGGCCGCGTCGTCGAGATAGCCGAGCATCATGCAGTCGGCCTTCAGCCAGATCTCGCCGGTTTCGCCCGGCTGCGCAACGACGCCGTCCATCCGCACGACCCGCAGGTCGACGCCCGGGCCTCCGTGGCGGCCGATCGAGCCGGCCTTCGCGATCTGCTCGTCCGGATACAGCGTCGTGCCGGCCGGCCCGGTTTCCGTCATCCCGTACACGTGGAAGAACGCGTGGCTGCGATACGCCTGCGCAAGCCGTTCGGCCTGCGCGGCGCCGATCGGGCCGCCGCCGTACAGCCACGCGCGCACGCTCGACAGGTCGAATGCCGCGAAGCCGTCGATCGTGTCGAGCGGTAGCGTGTACGACACCGGCGCGCCGAAATACAGCGTCACGCGCTCGCGCTCGACGGTCTGCAGGAAGCGCAGCGGATGGTATTCGCGCAGCAGCACGACGGTGCCGCCCGCGTACAGCGTGCCGCCGAACCAGTTGTTCAGCGGCGACGAATGCCAGATCGGCATCGCCATCAGCGTGCGCTCGTGGCGGCCGATCCCGATCGCGAGCGCCGCCTGCATCGCCGCGAGCGTCACCGTGCGATGACTGTGCACGCAGCCTTTCGGGCGGCCGGTCGTGCCGGACGTGTAGAGGATCTGCGCGATATCGTCGTCGGCCGGCTCGATGCCCGCGAGGCCGTCCATCGTCGCGCACATCGTGTCGAAGTTCGGCACGCCGTCGAGTTCGCCCTCGGTCACGAGCCGCCGCGCGGGATGGACGATCCGCTCGACCACCGGCGCGAGCGCCACGTCGAACAGCAGCGCTGTGCTGCCGCTGTGTTCGAGCACGTAGTCGACTTCCGGTGCCTGCAGCTTGTGGTTGATCGGCACGAACGCCGCGCCGAGCCGCCATGCGCCGAACATCAGGTCGACGAAGGCCGGCGTGTTGAAGCACATCGCGGCGACGCGGTCGCCGGCCGCGACGCCGAGCGCGCTCAGCACGGCCGCCGCGCGGTGCGAACGCTCGCGCGCGGCCGCATACGTGATCGTCGCGGATTCGCTGACGAGGAACGGCTTGTCGGGCGTCGCACGGGCGGCGCGGTCGAGGGCGGCGACGAGGTTCATCGAGGCTCCGGGGTGGGGCGAACGAACGCGAATTCGGGTGAACGGGCCGGCGTCAGGCCGGGTACGCGCGCTGCAGCAGCGCGGCGACGTCGATCGCGTGCGGATCGAAGCCGCCCGCGATGCGGCCCCAGTCGGGCGCGGCGAGCCGTGTCGCGACGAACGCGTCGGCGACGGCCGCCGGCGCATCGCGGTGCAGCAGGCACGCCTGCGCGACGAGCGCGAGCCGCTGCGCGAACACGCGGCCCGATGCTTCGAGCGTGTCGGCCGGGGCGGCGAGCATCGCGCGCAACGCGTCGAGCGCCGCGCGAATGCGCGGTTCGCCCGCACCGAGGTCGGCCAGTTCGTCGAACAGCGCGGCGGCCGCGTCGGGCTCGCGCGACACCGCGCGCAGCACGTCGAGACACATCACGTTGCCCGAGCCTTCCCAGATCGAGTTGACGGGCGCCTCGCGGAAGAGGCGCGCGATCGGGCCGTCGTCGACGTAGCCGTTGCCGCCGAACACCTCCATCACCTCGCCGGTCAGCTCGACCGCGCGCTTGCAGACCCAGAATTTCGCGGCGGGCGTGACGATCCGCTTCCATGCGCGTTCGCGCGGCGAGTCGTCGCGCTCGAACGCATCGGCGAGACGCATCGCGAGCGACAGTGCCGCCTCGCTTTCGAGCGCGAGATCGGCGAGCACTGTGCGCATCAGCGGCTGCTCGGCGAGCGCGCGGCCGAATGCATGGCGCTGGCGCGTGTACGCGATCGCCTGCACGACGCCCTGGCGCAGCATCGCCGCGCTGCCGAGCACGCAGTTCAGCCGCGTGGTGGTGGCCATCTCGATGATGGTCGGAATGCCGCGGCCTTCGTCGCCGAGCATGATGCCCCACGCGTCGTTCAGCTCGATCTCGCTGCTCGAATTGCTGCGGTTGCCGACCTTGTTCTTCAGCCGCTGGATCTCGACCGCGTTCTTCGTGCCGTCCGGCCGCCAGCGCGGCACGTAGAAGCACGACGGGCTGCCGCCTTCGGTGTGCGCGACGACGAGGTGCGCGTCGCACATCGGTGCGGAGAAGAACCACTTGTGGCCGCGCAGCCGGTATTCGCCGCCGCGGCCGCCCGCGCCGACCGCTGTGGCGAGCGTCGTGTTCGCGCGCACGTCGGAGCCGCCCTGTTTCTCGGTCATGCCCATGCCGAACCAGATCGCGCGCTTGTCGGCGACCGGCACGTCGCGCGGATCGTAGTCGTCGCTGTAGAGCTTGTCGCGCAGCAGGTCCCACAGCGCCGGCTCCTTCTGCAGCACGGGAATCGCGGCCTGCGTCATCGTCGCGGGGCACAGCGTGCCGGCCTCGATCTGGCCGTGCAGGTAGAAGCCGGCGGCCGTCGCGGCCCAGCGGCCGCGGCGCGCGTCGCGGAACGCGAGCGACACGAAGCCTTCGTTGCGGTACATCCCGAGCAGCGTGTGCCAGGCCGGATGGAAGTCGACGCGGTCGATGCGGCGGCCGCGCCGGTCGAACGCATGGAGTTCGGGTGGGTGGCGGTTCGCTTCGTCGGCGAGTTGCGCGGTGTCGGCGCTGCCGAGCCGCGCACCGTATGCGTCGAGCCGCGGCACGGCCCAGTCGGCGCCCGCCCGGGCGAGCGCGTCGCGCAGCGCGAGGTCCGTCGCGAAGAGGTTATAGTCGACGAGTTCGTCGAACTGGTTCGTGACGGCGTGAGTCGAGTCGGTCATCGCGGTTGTCTCCGGTTTCAGGCTTCGCGGTCAGCCGGCGTCATGCCGCGCGGAGGGCGCTTCGGCGCGGGTTCCGGCTTCCGGTAAAACGTATTCCCTCTGAATTCAGAGTAGCAAATATGCCGCCGCGACATGTTCAGGTTCCGGCGCCGCCCGGCTCGCCGGCGGCGCAACCCGCGCCCGCGTTGCGTCGCCGGCCGCGCCAGTCGCGCGCGCAGGCGAGCTCCGACGCGCTGCAACAGGCGTTCGTTCAGCTTTTGCTCGAACGCGGCTACGCGAAGGCGACGATCCGCGAGATCGCGGCCGTCGCGGGCGTCAGCATCGGCACCTTCTACGAGTATTTCGGCGACAAGCAGAGCCTTGCGGCGCTCTGCATCCACCGCCGCGTGTTGGCGCTGGCCGACCAGTTGCGCGAAACGGTGCAGCGGCTGCGCGGCGCGCCGCGGGCCGAACTCGCCGCCGCGCTGGTCGATCTCCAGGTCGATACGATCGCCGCCGACGCGGCGCTGTGGGGCGCGCTGTTCGCGCTGGAGCGGCAGGTGTCGCCGCTGGCCGCCTATCGCCGGCATTACGACGCCTATGTCGCGCTGTGGCGCGACGCGCTGGCCCACGCGGCCGATCCGCCGCCGGCCGCACGGCTCGACGGGCTCGCGCGGATGGCCCACACGATCTGCTACGGCGGGCTGTCGCAGGCGTTGCTGACGCTCGGGCCGGCGCTCGATTTCGCCGCGCAACGCCGCGAACTGCGGGCCGTGCTGCTCGCGTACCTCGCGGCGGCCCACGCCTAGCGTTCCGTAGGGGAAATGCCTGATTCGCATATCGGGCGTTCAGGCGGGCTTGGCCGCTAGGCGCTTATCACCGCGAGCCATGAGAAAAATGCATGGCCGCCATGACGAACTTTCGATTGTCCGCCGATATTGGCTGGGGCTAAATCATGCGGCAGATGCAGGGCCGCGCATGGCGCGGCCCGCCCGAAGGACATCAGGAGGAGGAGTCATGCGAAGCGCCACCGCGCCCCGTTCGAAACTGCCCGACGTCGGGACGACGATCTTCACGGTGATCGGCCAACTGGCTGCTCAACACGACGCGTTGAACCTGTCGCAGGGCGCGCCGAATTTCGCGCCCGATCCGGCGCTCGTCGAAGCCGTCGCGCGGGCGATGCGCGACGGCCACAACCAGTACGCGCCGATGGCCGGCGTGATCGCGCTGCGCGAGCGGCTCGCCGAGAAGACCGAGGCGCTGTACGGCGCGCGCTACGACCCGGCGACCGAGATCACGGTGATCGCGAGCGCGAGCGAAGGGCTTTATGCGGCGATCAGCGCGCTCGTGCATTCCGGCGACGAAGTGATCTATTTCGAGCCGTCGTTCGACAGCTATGCGCCGATCGTGCGGCTGCAGGGCGCGACGCCGGTCGCGATCAAGCTGTCGCCCGAGCATTTCCGAGTGAACTGGGACGAAGTGGCCGCGGCGATCACGCCACGCACGCGGATGATTATCGTCAACACGCCGCACAACCCGACCGCGACGGTGTTCTCCGCCGACGATCTGGAGCGCCTCGCGCAGCTCACGCGCGACACGGGCATCGTGGTGCTGTCCGACGAAGTCTACGAGCACGTCGTGTTCGACGGCGCGCAGCACCAGAGCGTCGCGCGCCACCGCGAGCTGGCCGAGCGCAGCGTGATCGTGTCGTCGTTCGGCAAGTCGTTCCACGTGACCGGCTGGCGGGTCGGCCATTGCCTCGCGCCGGCCGAGCTGATGGACGAGATCCGCAAGGTGCACCAGTTCATGGTGTTCTCGGCCGACACGCCGATGCAGGTCGCGTTCGCGGAGATCCTCGCGCGGCCGGACAGCTATCTCGGCCTGTCGGCGTTCTACCAGGCCAAGCGCGACCTGCTCGCGCGCGAGCTGGCCGATTCGCGTTTCGAGCTGCTGCCGAGCGAAGGCTCGTTCTTCATGCTCGCGCGCTTTCGCCACTTCTCGGACGAAAGCGACAGCGATTTCGTGCTGCGCCTGATCCGCGACGCGCGGGTCGCGACGATTCCGCTGTCGGCGTTCTATACCGACGGCACCGACGCCGGCGTGATCCGGCTCAGTTTTTCGAAGGACGACGCGACGCTGGTCGAAGGCGCGCGGCGGCTGCGTTCGCTGTAGAAAAACCGGCGACGGGCACGTCGCATCGACCAGACACAGGAGATCCTGATGAAGCACACGACCACCCTGAAACTCGCGTTCGCACTCGCGTGCGCCATCGGCTCCGGCGCGGCGCTCGCCGATGCGCCGACGCTGCGTTTCGGTCTCGAAGCGCAATACCCGCCGTTCGAATCGAAGGCGCCGAACGGCGACCTGCAGGGCTTCGACATCGACGTCGGCAATGCCGTCTGCCAGACGGCGAAGCTGTCGTGCAAATGGGTCGAGACCTCGTTCGACGGGCTGATTCCGGCGCTGAAGGGCCGCAAGTTCGACGCGATCAACTCGGCAATGAACGCGACCGAGCAACGGCGCCAGGCGATCGACTTCACGACGATCATCTATCGCGTGCCGACCCAGTTGATCGCGCGCACCGGCAGCGGCCTGCTGCCGACGCCGGAATCGCTGAAGGGCAAGCGCGTGGGCGTGCTGCAGGCGTCGATCCAGGAAACCTTCGCGAAGGCGCACTGGGAACCGGCCGGCGTCGCGGTCGTCGCGTATCAGGACCAGAACCAGGCGTATGCGGATCTGGTCGCGGGCCGCCTCGACGCGACGCTCGTGCTCGCGCCATCCGGCCAGCGCGGCTTCCTGTCGCGCCCGGACGGCAAGGGCTTCTCGTTCGTCGGCCAGCCGGTGCACGACGACAAGATCCTTGGCAGCGGCATCGCGTTCGGCCTGCGCAAGGGCGACGATGCGCTGAAGGCGAAGCTCGACGCGGCGATCGACAAGCTGAAGGCGGACGGCACGGTGAAGTCGCTCGGCCTGAAGTATTTCGGCGATATCGACATCTCGACGAAGTAAGCAGGGCCGCGCACGATGCCGACCCCGAACCCGACCGCCGCAGGCACCGAACCGGACGGCATGCCGCTGCCGGACGATGCCGTCGCTGCCGTGCTCGCCGCCGAACTGGGCGACGCGCTCGTCACGCGCGCGGCCGATATCGATCCGCGTTACTTCACCGCGTACAACGAGCCGGCCGGCGTGCGGCCGCGTGCGCTGGTGCGCCCGCGCAGCGTCGACGAAGTGTCGCGCACGCTCGCGCTGTGCATGCGGCTCGGCCAGCCGGTCGTGCCGCAAGGCGGGCTGACGGGGCTCGCGCGCGGCGCGGTCGCGCTGGGCGGCGAGGTCGTGCTGTCGATGGAGCGCTTCGCGGGCATCGAAGCGCTCGACGCGGCGGCCGGCACGATCACCGTGCGCGCGGGCACGCCGCTGCAGACGGTGCAGGAAGCCGCGGAAGCGGCGGGCTTCACGTTCGGCGTCGATCTCGGCGCGCGCGGCTCGTGCCAGATCGGCGGCATGCTCGCGACCAATGCGGGCGGCACGCGCGCGATCCGCTACGGGATGATGCGCGAGCAGGTGCTCGGGCTCGAGGCCGTGCTCGCGGACGGCACGGTCGTGTCGTCGATGAACCGGATGCTGAAGAACAACGCGGGCTACGACCTGAAGCAGCTGTTCATCGGCAGCGAGGGGACGCTCGGCGTCGTCACGCGCGCGGTGCTGCGGCTGCATCCGTTGCTCGCGGCGCCGGCCACCGCACTCTGCCGCGTGCGCGACTACGAGGCGGTGGTCGCGCTGTGGAACCGCGTGCGCATGCTGCCGGAGGTCGTCAGTTTCGAGGCGATGTGGCCGGCGTTCTACGACTACGTCGCGCGCCATACGCCCGGTGTGTCGGCGCCGTTCATCGGCGACGGCGGTTTCGTGGTGTTGATCGAATGCGCGACGAGCGCGCCGGGCGGCGATGCGCACCATGCGCTCGAAACGGGGCTGGCCGCGGGGTTCGATGCAGGCCTTGTCGACGATGCGGTGCTCGCGACTTCCGAACGGCAGGCGCGCGATTTGTGGACGCTGCGCGAAGGCCTCGCGATCGATGCGCTGCCCGATCTCGTCAACTTCGACGTGAGTCTGCCCACCGGCGAACTCGGTGCGTTCGCCGAACGCTGCGAGGCGGCGTTGCGGGCGCGCTGGCCGGCGCTCACGTGCCTGTTCTTCGGTCATGTCGGCGACGGCAACGTGCATATCGGCGTGTCGCTGGCCGGGACGACCCAAGCGGATGCCGATGCGCT
The DNA here is from genome assembly GCF_902832865.1 of Burkholderia sp. BCC0397. Classification (NCBI taxonomy): domain Bacteria; kingdom Pseudomonadati; phylum Pseudomonadota; class Betaproteobacteria; order Burkholderiales; family Burkholderiaceae; genus Burkholderia; species Burkholderia sp. BCC0397. Next base: position 128,543 of record NZ_CADFDL010000016.1, read on the forward strand.
CGATCACTGCGTGTATGCGGTGGTGCGCGACATGGGCGGCTCGGTATCGGCCGAGCACGGGATCGGCGTGCTCAAGCGCCCTTATCTCGCGCATACGCGCAGCGACGCGGAAATCGGGCTGATGCGGCGCCTGAAGGCCGCGCTGGACCCGCGCGGCATCCTGAATCCCGGCAAGGTGCTTTGACGGGGGCGATTCCCGTTGCCGACGGGAATCGGTCTGCATGACGCGTCAGCCGTCCACCCAGCGCAGCGCGCCGATCTTCAGGTGTTCGACGACGCTGCGCGCCCAGTCGAGCTCCGCGTTGAGCAGCACGAGCGCATGCTCGTTCTGCAGCAGGAACAGGCGCGGCACCTGGTCGGCCTGCGCGGTGGCGCGCAGCGCTTCCAGCCGCTCACGCTCGGCGTCGAGCCGTGCGATTCGCTGCTCGAGCTGGTGGCGCGCATCTTCCGCATCGAGCAGCGGCAGGAACGCGAGGCCGGCGCCGAACGCCGGAAATTCACGCGCGGGCTCCGCGAGCAGCGCATGCAGCCATGCCTGCCCCGCCGTGTGACCGGCTTCGGTCAGCGCATACAGCGTGCGCTCCGGAAACGCGCCGTCGCGCTCGGTGTCGTGCACGGTGATCAGGCCGTCGCGCAGCAACCGGTCGATCGTCTGGTAGAGGCTCGTGCGCTGCCGCACGTTGACGACTTCGTCGTAGCCGCGGGCCTTCAGTTGCTGCAGCATCCCGTATGGATGCATCGGCGTTTCGGTGAGCGTCGCGAGGACGGCCAGCGCGAGCGGGGACGGGCGGCTTGTAGACATGAATAGTTAAAGTATATCTAGTAATAATATAACTATTCTCGATCAGACTATCTTGTTTGACAAGGGTTTCAGCCGAGGTGCGAGCGCTTCGCGGCCGGCGCGACGGTTTCCATCGTCGAGAGGCCGTGCACGATGCCGCAATCCTCGACCGAATGCTCGCCGACGCACCGGCGGCGCAATTCGGTGAGCTGGTCGCGCAGATGCGTGAGTTCCGCGAGGCGCGCATCGACGTGTCCGATGTGATCGTCGAGCAGCGAATTGATCGAGTCGCAGCGGTCGGCCGGCGTGTCGGTGAGCTGCAGCAGCGCGCGGATTTCGTCGTGCGCCATGTCGAGCGCGCGGCAGTTGCGGATGAAGCGCAGCCGTTCGACGTGCACGTCGGTGTAGTTGCGGTAGTTCGAATCGGTGCGCTCCGCGTCCGGCATCAGCCCCTCTTTCTCGTAGAAACGGATCGTCTCGGGCGTGCAGCGGGCCGCTTTGGCCAGTTCGCCAATCTTCATGCCTTTCTCCCGTGTAAGGGTTGACCTTGTAGTGGCTTCAGGGTGTTAACTCTACACCGTCAAGCCACAAAGGAGGTTGTCATGACCGACGCCAAGCGTCCCCACGACCCACGACACCGTCAGGCCGGCGGCGCCGATGCGTGCTGCGCCGATGCGTGCGACACGCAGACGGCGACCATTGCCGACGCGGCGCCGGCGGCCGGCGAGCGCGCGCACGGCCATGACCACGATCACGGCCACGGCCACGGCCACGGGCACGATCACGCCGCACACGGCGATGCGGGTCATGACCACGATCACGACCATGCCGGCGACGACAGGCATGTGCACGGTGCCACGTGCTCGCACGACCACGCCGCGCATGACCATGCCGGTCACGACCACGACCACGACCACGGCCACGGCCACGACCACGACCACGACCACGACCACGCGGCCGGCGACTGCTGCGCGCCTGCCGCGCTGACGCTCGCGCCGCTGCCGGTCGCACAGGCGACCGCGTCGGGCCATGTGCGCTCCGCGTTCCGGATCATGCAGATGGACTGCCCGACCGAGGAAACGCTGATCCGCAAGAAGCTCGGCGGGATGCGCGAAGTGTCGGCGCTCGAATTCAACCTGATGCAGCGGATGCTGACCGTCGAGCACGTGCCCGGCGCGCAGCCGACGATCGAAAGCGCGATCCGGACGCTCGGCATGACGCCGGAGGCGGCCACGGCCGGCGCTCCGGCGGCGCGCGTCGCCGACGCGCCCGCGAAGCCGTGGTGGCCGCTGGCGCTGGCCGGCGTCGCCGCGATCGCGTCCGAAGGCGCGACCTGGGCCGGGCTGCCGGTGTGGCTGTCGGCGGCACTCGCGCTCGCCGCGGTGCTCGCGTGCGGGCTCACCACGTACAAGAAGGGCTGGATCGCGATCCGCAACGGCAACCTGAACATCAATGCGCTGATGAGCATCGCGGTGACGGGCGCGATGGCGATCGGCCAGTGGCCGGAAGCCGCGATGGTGATGGTGCTGTTCACGATCGCCGAGCTGATCGAGGCGAAGTCGCTCGACCGCGCGCGCAATGCGATCCAGGGGCTGATGCAGCTCGCGCCGGACACCGCGACCGTGCAGCAGGCCGACGGCGCGTGGCGCACGATCGAGGCCGCGCAGGTCGCGCTCGGCGCCGTCGTGCGCGTGAAGCCGGGCGAGCGGATCGGGCTGGACGGCGAAGTCGTTGCCGGCCGTTCGACGGTCAACCAGGCGCCGATCACCGGCGAGAGCCTGCCCGTCGACAAGACGGCCGGCGACGCCGTGTACGCGGGCACGATCAACGAAGCGGGTTCGTTCGACTACCGCGTGACGGCCGTCGCGGCGAACTCGACGCTCGCGCGGATCATCCACGCGGTCGAGGAAGCCCAAGGCGCGAAGGCGCCGACGCAGCGCTTCGTCGACCAGTTCGCCCGCGTCTACACGCCGATCGTGTTCGCGGTCGCGCTGCTGGTCGCGGTGGTGCCGCCGCTCGTGATGGGCGGTGCGTGGCACGACTGGATCTACCGCGCGCTCGTGCTGCTCGTGATCGCGTGCCCGTGCGCGCTGGTGATCTCGACGCCGGTGACGATCGTGTCGGGCCTCGCGGCCGCCGCGCGGCGCGGGATTCTCGTGAAGGGCGGCGTCTACCTGGAAGAAGGGCGCAAGCTCGCGTGGCTCGCGCTCGACAAGACCGGCACGATCACGCACGGCAAGCCGGTGCAGACCGACTTCGACGTGCATGCGGACGACGCCGATGCGGCGCGCGTGCGGCACCTCGGCGCGAGCCTCGCCGCGCGCTCCGATCACCCGGTGTCGCAGGCGATTGCCGCCGCGGCCCGCGACGCCGGTACGACGGCATTCGCCGACGTGCAGGACTTCGAAGCGATCGTCGGGCGCGGCGTGCGCGGCACGATCGACGGCACGCGCTACTGGCTCGGCAATCACCGGCTCGTCGAGGAACTCGAGCGCTGCTCGAAGGCGCTCGAGGCGAAGCTCGACGCGCTGGAGCGGCAAGGCAAGAGCGTGGTGGTGCTGGTCGACGAAGCACGCGTGCTCGGCATCTTCGCGGTGGCCGACACGATCAAGGACACGAGCCGCGACGCGATCGCCGACCTGCATGCGCTCGGCATCCGCACCGCGATGCTGACGGGCGACAACCCGCATACCGCGCAGGCGATCGCGCAGCAAGCCGGCATCGACGACGCGCGCGGCAACCAGTTGCCGGAAGACAAGCTCGCGGCGGTCGAGGAACTGTCGGCGGGCGGCGCGGGCGCGGTCGGGATGGTTGGCGACGGGATCAACGATGCACCGGCGCTCGCGCGCGCCGATATCGGCTTCGCGATGGGCGCGATGGGCACCGACACGGCGATCGAGACGGCCGACGTCGCGCTGATGGACGACGACCTGCGCAAGATTCCCGCGTTCGTGCGGCTGTCGCGCGCGACGCACCGCGTGCTGGTGCAGAACATCGGCTTCGCGCTCGGCGTGAAGGTCGTATTCCTCGGCCTGACGGTCGCGGGGCTCGGCACGATGTGGATGGCGGTCTTCGCCGACGCGGGCGCGAGCCTGATCGTCGTGGCCAATGGCTTGCGGCTGCTATCGCCCGCCGGCGCGTTCGGCGGCGCCCAGGCGAAGCGTTGAGGAGCGGACGATGAGCTTTCTGAAACGGATTCTCGGCGGCCACGGCGGTGGCCATGGCAGCGGGCACGGCAGCGGGCACGGCAGCGGGCACGGCAATAGCGGAAACGGTGGAAACGGTGGCTACGGCCACGGCGGCGGGCATCACGGCGGGCCACGCCAGGGCGGGCATGGCGGCCACGATGCGCGCGGCCGCGATCGCCACGGCTGGGGCTGGCAGGCGCCGGCCGACGCCAGTGGCGGGCAAGGCGGCCAGGGTGGCAACGTGCCGCTGAGCCAGCTCGCGTGCGCGGCCTGCGGCGCGCTCAACGCGGCCGATGCACGCTTCTGCGCGCAGTGCGGCGCGGCGCAACGCGGCAAGGCCTGCAGCCGCTGCCATGCGGCACTGGCGGCCGACGCGCGGTTCTGTCCCGGCTGCGGGACGCAGGCTGCTTAAGGATCTCCGTGGGTTCGCGCCGGCCGCGCATACGCGCAGGCCGGCACGCTTCGTTCGACGGCCGGTGCACCGGCATGCCCGATGTCGTCCCGGGCACGCTCGCACCAGCAATATCGTCGCGGTCCGTCCAGATACACGGCTCCACGGCGCACCCGTCGCTCAGCGCAGCGGCAGGTAAATTTCGGTGCGCAGGTCGACCGGCGCCGTGTCCATCGGCGTATTGAGGTACAGCTCGAACGGCGGCGCGTCGGCGGCTTCGCGGCCCGAGTGACGCAGCCAGTCGCCGTAGAGTCACTGGTAGGCCGTATTCAGGTCCGCATACGGCCCCGTATGCAGCAGCACCGCGTATTCGCCGCCTGCGATCGTCGCCCGCTCGACCGGCGGCTCGGGCGCGACGTCCGGCGCGCCATCGGCCGGCATGAAGCACGCTTTCGCGCGCAACTGCGCTTCGGGCGTCGTGTCCGGATCGTCGTAGAAAATCCCGATCATCTTCGCGCCCGGGCCGATCAGCCCGTGCTGCCCGACCCACGCGCCGATCCGCCCGAACGCGTCGCCGACCTTCAGGTACGCGCCGGTGTGCGCCACCGCGTAGCCGCGCAGTTCCGGCAGGCGCCGGATCTCGACCTCGTGCTTGAACATGTCTGCCTCTCCTCTCTGTAGTGGATAAATCGGCCGGTGAGTGCCGGTGCGCCGGTGCTGCGCGGGCAGCACGCCGTACGCGTCGCGAAACGCCCGCGCAAACGCGTGCGTCGAACCGTAGCCCGCGCGCCGCGCGATCTCGTCGAGCGGCCGCGCGGTGCAGACCAGATCCTCGGATGCCCGCACGATCCGCATCCGCCGCACCGTCAGCACGATCGACTCGCCGTATAGCGCGCGGTAGACGCGCTGCCAGTGATACGGCGACAGGCACGCGACTTCCGCGAGCCGGTTCAGGTCGAGCGGGCCGTCGAGATGCGCGCCGATGTACGCGTGGACGCGCGCCACGCTGGCCGCGTAGCGGACCCACACAGGCGGGTCGGGTTTCGTTTCGGCTGGGGTCATCGACGTGTCCGGGCTGGAACCGACGCCACGGTAGCACGGCCCGAATGGACAAATCTTGCGGAAATGCGTAGTCATCCGAAATCTGCCCCTTTTTATTTCAACGAAATAGGGTCTTGTCCCGCTGCGATCTAGAACTAAAGTTAAAGACGGTGAAATCGGGTGAACGCGTCATTTTTCTCGGGTAAGTTGCTCGGACGGGGCAGCACGCTTTTCGAATTACGCAGGTCGTTCGTCGATGTTCAATCGCCACACCACGTTTTCGGGAGAAGAAGAAATGGATGCTTCCAGCTTCATCACGTCGCTGCAGACCACGCTAGGCGGATACCTGCCCAAGATCGCCGGCGCGATCGGCATCCTGGTAATCGGCTGGCTGATCGCCGTGGTGGTGCGGGCCGGCGCGCTGCGCCTGCTCAACGCACTGAAGGTCGATCAGCGGATTACCGACAGCACCGGCCAGGGCGCGTGCGTCGAACGCATCATCGCCGGCGGGCTGTTCTGGCTCATCCTGCTCGTCACCGCGGTGGGCATCTTCAACGTGCTCAACCTGTACGCGGTGTCCAATCCGTTCTCGCTGCTCGTCACGCACATCGTCAACTACCTGCCGAACCTGATCGGCGGCGCGGCGCTGACGCTGATCGCGTGGCTGATCGCGTCGCTGCTGCGCAGCCTCGCGAACCGCGCGCTGAAGGCGAGCAAGGTCGATGACAAGCTGTCCGAAAGCGCCGGCATGCAGCCGATGAGCGGCTATCTCGGCGACGTGCTGTTCTGGCTCGTGATCCTGATGTTCCTGCCGGCGATCCTTGGGTCGTTCGCGCTGTCGGGCCTGCTGTCGCCGGTGCAGGGGATGGTCGACAAGCTGCTCGCGATCGTGCCGAACCTCTTCGCGGCCGCGGTGATCGGCTTCGTCGGCTGGGTCGTCGCGCGCGTGCTGCGCGGCCTCGTGACGAACCTGCTGGTCGCCGCCGGCGCCGACCGCCTCACGCAAGGGATCGATAGCCCGACGCCCGTGCGCGTGTCGAGCCTGGTCGGCACGATCGTCTACGTGTTCGTGTTCGTGCCGACGCTGATCTCCGCGCTCGACGCGCTGAAGATCGACGCGATCTCGATTCCCGCGACCAACATGCTGAACCAGTTCCTCGGCGCGGTGCCGGACATCGTCGCGGCGATCGTGATCGTGCTCGTCACGTTCTACTTCGCGCGCTTCGTCGCGTCGCTCGCGCAGAAGCTGCTGGAAGCCGCCGGCGTCGACGGGCTGCCGGCCGTGCTCGGCGTCGAACGCGTGTTCTCGGGCATCCTGCAGCCGTCGGTGCTGGTCGCGCGGCTGATCGTGTTCTTCGCGATGCTGTTCGCGTCGGTCGAGGCCGCGAACCGGCTCGGCTTCTCGCAGGTGCGCGACGTCGTCACGCTGTTCATCGAATTCGGCGGCCACGTGCTGATGGGCGGCGTGATCCTCGTGATCGGCGTGTGGCTCGCGGGCCTCGCGCGCCGCGTGATCGAGCAGGCCGATCGCGAGCACAGCGTGCTGTTCGCGCGCATCGCGCAATTCGCGATCCTCGGCCTCGTATTCGCGATGGGGCTGCGCGCGATGGGCATCGCGAACGAAATCGTCCAGCTCGCGTTCGGCCTCGTGCTCGGCGCGATCGCGGTGGCGGTCGCGCTGTCGTTCGGCCTCGGCGGCCGCGAGGCGGCCGGCAAGCTGCTCGACCGCTGGTTCAACCAGCGCGGCGGCGGCCAGTAAGCACGGGCGATCCGGCCCGCATCGCGCAGGCCGGATCGCCGCCGCAATCTGCGCGGCCGGCGTTACCGCGAGCGTTTCCGTAAGCATTTCTGCAAGCGAAATGTCAGCCGCGATCTTTGCCGAATTTCGATAACACGTCGTTTAATGACTCTCTAGCATCGATTCTCAGTCGCGCGGGCCCGCAGGCCCGGCGCCCTTGAGGAGAATCCGATGAAAGCAGAGTCGAATGGCCGGCCCGCCGCCGGCGCCAAGTCGTCCGGCCAGCCCGCGCTGCAGCAGACGCTCGGGACCTGGCAACTGTGGGGCATCGCGGTCGGCCTCGTGATTTCCGGCGAGTACTTCGGCTGGAGCTATGGCTGGGCGAGCGCCGGCACGCTGGGTTTCGTGATCACCGCGCTGTTCGTCGCGGCGATGTACACCACCTTCATCTTCAGTTTCACCGAGCTGACCACGTCGATCCCGCACGCGGGCGGCCCGTTCGCGTATGCGCGCCGCGCGTTCGGCCCGACCGGCGGCTATCTGGCCGGCGCGGCGACGCTGGTCGAGTTCGTGTTCGCGCCGCCCGCGATCGCGCTCGCGATCGGCGCGTACCTGCACGTGCAGTTTCCGGGGCTCGAACCAAAGCATGCGGCGATGGGCGCGTATCTCGTGTTCATGGCGCTGAACATCGTCGGCGTGCAGATTGCCGCGACCTTCGAGCTCGTCGTCACGCTGCTCGCGATCTTCGAGCTGCTGGTGTTCATGGGTGTCGTGTCGCCGGGCTTCTCGTGGAGCAATTTCACGAAGGGCGGCTGGTCGGGCGCCGATCACTTCAGCGTGGGCGCGTTCCACGGGATGTTCGCGGCGATTCCGTTCGCGATCTGGTTCTTCCTCGCGATCGAAGGCGTCGCAATGGCCGCCGAGGAAGCGAAGAACCCGAAGCGCTCGATTCCGATCGCGTACGTGGCCGGGATCCTGACCCTCGTGGCGCTCGCGATCGGCGTGATGGTGTTCGCCGGCGGCGCGGGCGACTGGACCAAGCTCGCGAACATCAACGACCCGCTGCCGCAGGCGATGAAGTACATCGTCGGCGCGAACAGCGGCTGGATGCACATGCTCGTGTGGCTCGGGCTGTTCGGGCTCGTCGCGTCGTTCCACGGGATCATCCTCGGCTATTCGCGCCAGATCTTCGCGCTGGCCCGCGAAGGCTACCTGCCGGAGTGGCTCGGGAAGGTGCATCCGCGCTTCAAGACCCCGCATCGCGCGATCCTCGCGGGCGGCGTGGTCGGGATTGCCGCGATCTACAGCGACGAGCTGATCCAGTTCGGCGGGCAGACGCTCACCGCGAATATCGTGACGATGTCGGTATTCGGTGCGATCGTGATGTATATCGTCAGCATGGCGTCGCTGTTCAAGCTGCGCCGCTCGCAGCCGAACATGGCGCGGCCGTTCCGCGCGCCGCTGTACCCGATCTTCCCGGCGTTCGCGATCCTGGCGGCGCTGGTTTGCCTCGGCACGATGGTGTATTTCAACGGGCTGGTGGCGATGGTGTTCGTCGGCTTCCTCGCGATCGGCTACGCGTACTTCCTCGCGACCCGCGCGCAGCGCGCGAGCGCCCCCGGCGACGCGCTGCTGGAGGAGTGAGCACGGTGACGACGGTGCAGGTAAACGTGACAGGCCGTTCCTGACGGCATCCGGCGCGCCCCGTCGAACGGGCGCGCCGTCGGCTTTTGGCAAGGAGATTCGAACGATGTCCTATACGGAGACGATCGGTTCGCGCACGTACCGCTTCGCGGACCTGAAGACGCTGCTCGCGAAGGCGAGCCCGCTGCGTTCCGGCGACCAGCTCGCCGGCGTCGCGGCGGCGAGCGAGGAGGAGCGCGTCGCCGCGAAGATCGCGCTCGCGGGCGTGCCGCTGAAGGCGTTCCTGAACGAAGCGGTGATCCCGTATGAAGACGACGAGGTCACGCGCCTCATCATCGACGATCACGACGCGCAGGCGTTCGCGGACATCTCGCACCTCACCGTCGGCGATTTCCGCAACTGGCTGCTGTCGCCCGCGGCCGACGGCGCGGCGCTCGAACGGATCGCGCCCGGCCTCACGCCCGAGATGGTCGCGGCCGTGTCGAAGCTGATGCGCAACCAGGACCTGATCGCCGCCGCGAGGAAGCGCCGCGTCGTCACGCGCTTTCGCAACACGGTCGGGCTGGCCGGCCGGATGTCGGTGCGGCTGCAGCCGAACCACCCGACCGACGACGTGAAGGGCATCGCCGCGTCGATGCTCGACGGGCTGATGTACGGCTGCGGCGACGCGATGATCGGCATCAACCCGGCCACCGACAGCCTCGCGGCGATCGTGAAGCTGCTCGCGATGATCGACGGCTTCCGCGAACGCTACGGCGTGCCGACCCAGTCGTGCGTGCTCACGCACGTGACCAACACGATCGCGGCAATCGAGAAGGGCGCGCCGGTCGATCTCGTGTTCCAGTCGATCGCGGGCACCGAGAAGGCGAACGCGAGCTTCGGAATCTCGCTCGCGCTGCTCGCCGAGGCGCGCGAGGCCGCGCTGTCGCTGAAGCGCGGCACGGTCGGCAACAACCTGATGTACTTCGAGACGGGCCAGGGCAGCGCGCTGTCGGCGAACGCGCATTTCGGCGTCGACCAGCAGACCTGCGAAGTGCGCGCATATGCGGTCGCGCGCAAGTTCGAGCCGTTCCTCGTGAACACGGTGGTCGGCTTCATCGGGCCCGAATACCTGTACGACGGCAAGCAGATCATCCGCGCGGGGCTCGAGGATCACTTCTGCGGCAAGCTGCTCGGCGTGCCGATGGGCTGCGACATCTGCTACACGAACCACGCGGAAGCCGACCAGGACGACATGGACACGCTGCTGACGCTGCTGGGAGCGGCCGGCATCAACTTCATCATGGGGATTCCGGGCGCGGACGACGTGATGCTGAACTACCAGAGCACGTCGTTCCACGATCAGCTCTACGTGCGCGAGGTGCTCGGCCTGCGCCGCGCGCCCGAGTTCGAGGAATGGCTGGAGACGATGGAGATCGCCGACGCGCACGGCGCGCTGCGCACGGCGACGGCACGCGTGCCGCTGCTCGCGGGCGCGAACGACTGGCTGGGGGTGTCCGCATGAGCGACGCCGTCGAAAAGAATCCGTGGGCGCAGCTGAAGTCGTTCACGAACGCGCGGATCGCGCTCGGCCGCGCGGGCAACAGCCTGCCGACCGCGCCGCTGCTGGCCTTCAACCTGTCGCATGCGCAGGCGCGCGACGCGGTGCACCAGCCGCTCGATGCAGATGCGCTGCGGCGCGAGATCGAGGCGGCCGGCCTGCTGCCGACGCTCGGCGTGCAGAGCGCCGCGCCCGACCGCGACCACTACCTGCGCCGGCCTGATCTCGGCCGCAAGCTGTCGGACGACAGCCGCGGGCTGCTGGCTGGCTACGGGGCGGCGCTCGACGAGGCGCCCGATGTCGTGTTCGTGGTTGGCGACGGGTTGTCGGCGTTCGCGGCCGCGAAGCAGGCGCTGCCGCTGTTGCAGGCCGTGCGGCCGCGGCTCGACGCGGACGGCTGGCGGATCGGCCCGGTGGTGGTCGCGACGCAGGCGCGCGTCGCGCTCGGCGACGAAATCGGCGAGCTGCTGCGCGCGAAGGTGGTCGCGATGCTGATCGGCGAACGGCCGGGGCTCAGCTCGCCGGACAGCCTCGGCGTGTACCTGACGTGGGCACCGAAGGTCGGCTGTCACGACGCGTTGCGCAACTGCATCTCGAACGTGCGGCCCGAAGGGCTGCCGCACGCGGCCGCCGCGCACAAGCTGCATTACCTGATGACGCACGCGCGCAGGCTCCAGCTGACGGGCGTCGGGCTGAAGGACGACAGCGACGCGCTGCTGCCGCCGGCGGAAGCGGAGCGGATCGGGGCGACGTGACAGTGCGACCGTGCCGGGTTGGGAGGGGGCGATAACTCAGTCGTAGATAACCCGGAGCATGTATCAGATGGACAAGTTTTAACCCAACGAATTTACCCGCGCTAACGACGTGCCGTGCACTTGCATTTCATGCGCGTGTTGTATCCCGAGGGCTAAATTGCTGACCAAGTCTCGACATAGGGCCGAGTGGACTAGGTAGAAGGTTTTGATACGTGATATCCACGTTAAATTCGGTACAAATTTTTAGTTGTTCGGCTAGCGCTGGGCGGTGAGCGCCGGGAATGTAGAGATGAATTACTTTGCGTCGATCCGGGTAGTAACTCGAGTATGCAAGTACTTGCCCAAGCGCATGCTTCCACTTGACGAAGCTTTTTACTTCTATGACCGCAGTAGGAAGTAGCAGATCGACGTAGCCGACCCGGGTATGCACTTCGGCCTGCCCGGCCGGGTTTCGTACGGATAACACGTCTCGGACAGCGCATTCGAGCCCGCGATCTCGCGGGACATATTTGCGGTATCGGTCGGCAATCTCCGGTGTAGCGAAGTAGTAGCCATGCTTTTGGCGCACTTTGCTGTTCAAGCCCGCGTCACGAAGCTGACTGAAGTGTTCAATGAGTTGATCGCCAATTCGAATTTCTTGTTTTCCACGAGAGAGAAACTCGTACACGCCGCCTCGCCCTAGCTGGCGGCCGGTGTATAGCCATCGAGAGGGGTGAATTGTCAGAAGGCCTTCCCGAGCTTTTTGCTCATGTATGGCATACAGATCGATCATATTCACAACGCTAGTCCTCCTCGCTTTGCTGTCTCACTGGTCTCGAGTTGCTCGTCATCCGACTACCTGAACAGCCGCTCGCACAGGAAATCGACGAACACGCGCAGCTTCGGCGACAACTGCCGGCTCGACGGCCACACGATCGAGAACTGCCCGGGCGCGATCCGGTAGTCGTCGAGCACGGTGACGAGTGCGCCCTGTTCGAGCGCGTCGCGTGCGAGGAAGTCGGGCATGTAGCCGATGCCGAGCCCCGCGAGTACGGTGCCGCGCAGCGCCTCCATGTTGTTGCAGGTCATCGCGGTGCGCAGCGTGAGCGGCGTGCCGTCGTCGGCCGCGAGCGCCCAGTCCTGCAGCTTGCCGGTGGTCGGGAAGCAGTAGCGCACGCAGTCGTGCGCTTCGAGGTCGCGCGGCGTGCGCGGCGTGCCGGCCTGCGCGAGATACGCGGGCGTCGCGCACAGCACGAATGCGAACGGGCCGAGCCGCCGCGACATCAGGCTCGAATCGGACAGCGGGCCGCTGCGGATCACCGCGTCGAAGCCGCCTTCGACGACATCGACCATCCGGTCGTTGAAATCGAGATCGAGCTCGACGTCCGGATAGCGTTGTCGGAATTCGGGCAGTACCGGCAGCAGGAAGCGGTAGCCGATCACCGGCAGGCTCACGCGCAGCTTGCCGCGCGGGCGCTGCGCGGACGCCGTCACGGTCGCCTCCGCGTCGCGGAAATCCTCGAGGATCCGCTGGCAGCGCTCGTAGAAATGCCGCCCTTCGTCGGTGAGCGTCACGCGCCGCGTCGTGCGGTTGAACAGGCGCACGCCGAGCGACTGCTCCAGTTTCGCGATCGTCTTGCCGACCGCCGACGCCGAGATGCCAAGCGCGCGGCCGGCCGCGACGAAGCTCAGCGCTTCGGCGGTGCGGACGAACGCGACGATGCCGGTGAGGTTTTCCATCGAGTCGAACGGTGTGCGGCGACGCACGCTGCCAAGTGAATTGCGGAATTTTAGTCCGTTATATGCGGAGCTTCGCGTGGTTTTTCGCGGATTGAATCGGATTTATCTTCTGTCGCTCTGATGGCGCATCCGCGCCGGCTTTTCGAGGAGCGATGATGGATCACCCTGTTTCAGCCGTTTCAGCCGTTTCGGCCCTGGCGGCGCGCCGGCGCGCATGGGTGCTGGCCGCCGTCTGCATGGCCGCCGTCGCGCTGCCGCTGTCGTTTTCGGGCGGCGCGGTCGCGACGCCGGCGATCGGCCGCGACCTGCACGGCAGCCCGGTCGCGATGAACTGGATCACCAACGCGTTCATGCTCGCGTTCGGCAGCTTCCTGATGGCGTCGGGCGCGCTGGCCGACCAGTTCGGCCGCAAGCGCCTGTTCGCGATCGGCGTCGGCGGCTTCACGCTGATGTCGGTCGCACTCGCGTTCGCGCCGTCGATACTCGCAGTCGATCTGCTGCGCGCCGCGCAAGGGCTCGCGGCGGCCGCGGCGCTGGCCGGCGGCACGGCCGCGCTCGCGCAGGAATTCGACGGCGCGGCGCGCACGCGTGCATTCAGCCTGCTCGGCACGACGTTCGGGATCGGGCTCGCATTCGGGCCCGTGCTCGCCGGCGGGCTGATCGGGCATTACGGCTGGCGCGCGATCTTCGTGACGAGCGCGGTGGCCGGCGTGCTGTCGCTTGCGTTCGGGCTGCCGCGCATGCACGAGTCGCGCGATCCGCACGCGACGGGGCTCGACTGGCCCGGCACGATCGCGTTCACGGCCGCGCTGACGCTGTTCACGTTCGGCGTGATCGAGGCGCCCGCACGCGGCTGGTCGAGCCCGCTCGTGATCGCGCTGCTGGCCGGCGCGGCGCTCGGCGCGTGCGCGTTCGTGACGATCGAGACGCGCGTCGCGCGGCCGATGCTCGACCTGTCGCTGTTCCGCATCGCGCGCTTCGTCGGCGTGCAGGTGCTGCCGGTGTCGACCTGCTGCTGCTACATCGTGCTGCTCGTCGTGCTGCCGCTGCGCTTCATCGGCATCGACGGCTTCAGCGAGATCGACGCCGGCTGGCTGATGCTCGCGATCTCCGCGCCGATGCTGGTCGTGCCGCTCGTCGCGGCGACGCTCACGCGCTGGCTGTCGGCTGGCGTGATTTCCGGGCTCGGGCTGCTGGTCGCGGCAGCCGGGCTCGTGTGGCTCGGCATCGCGCTGCGCGGCGGCGCGGGGCCGGCGGCGATCGCGCCGATGCTCGCGATCGGCGTAGGCGCGGGCATGCCGTGGGGGCTGATGGACGGGCTGTCGGTGAGCGTCGTGCCGAAGGAGCGCGCGGGGATGGCGACGGGCATTTTCAGCACGACGCGCGTGGCCGGCGAGGGGATTGCGCTGGCGATCGTCGGCGCGGTGCTGGCCGCGCTCGCGCAAACGGGGCTCGCGCACGCGGCAGGGGCTGCCGGCACGCCGGACGCGACGCTGCGGGCCGCCGCGCGGCTCGCGACCGGCGATCTCGCGGGCGCGGCTGCCACGTTGCCGGGCGTCGGTCGTGCGGCATTGATCGCGAGCTACACGCACGCGTTCGACCGGCTGCTGACCGGGCTGGCCGTCGTCACGGTGTTGTGCGCGGTGGTGGTGTTCGGGTTTCTCGGCGGGCGGCCGGCCGCCGACGAAACGGGCGACGAGGCGGACGGCCACGCGCACGCCGATGCGTCGGCGCGCAGCCGGATCGAACCGGCCTGTGCGGAGACGCACGGGCGGTGAGCGTTGCATCGCGGCGCATCGGCGCTTAGGCATTTCGGCTTTTCCGACAACGCAGCCGCCGTGCCCGCATGGTCCGTCGGTCAGCGCCTCACCCGCCGCGCGTCACGCCAGCACGAGCGGCGGCAGGGCCGCATCCGCGCGCGCCTGTGCGCATTCCACATCGATCACCAGATAGCGCAACGCATCCGGCCACAGATGCGCGTGCCGTTGCGCATCCTCGTCGAGGGTCGCGCGGCCCTGCACGAGCCAGGTCGTCTGGCGCACGAAATCGACGAACAGCAGCGCGATCGCCGGATTCACGAGCAGGTTGCCGATCGTGTTGAGGAGGTTGTTGCCCGCGAAGTCGGGCAGCACCAGCGTGCGGCGGTCCGGGATATCGACGAGCGGCGCGAACGAACCGTCGGCGCGCGGCTGGCGGCCGCGGTACGAACAGTCGCTGTTGCCGGCCGCGTCGGCGGTCGCGACGATCAGGAATGCCTGCTCGCGGATGAATGCGATGGCGTCGTCGGTCAGGGGGCCGCGATCGTTCATGGTGTCGGTCGGCGCGGGCGCCGTGGCGTGTGGATCCGCGATGCGCACGCAAGCGACATGCCACGCGGCACGGCGCGCGTCCGTGGGCCGCGCACCGCCGCGCACTGTGGAAATTCCGAACACCGGCCCATCGCTGCGCAATCGCGGTGTTCAGAATCGGTACACCCGCCGTGCTGCGTGCGTGAACACCGCACGGTGCGAACGCGGGCCGGCCGCGCTCGACGTGCGCCTGTTCCGTTTGGCACGCATGTTGCGTAAACGGGACCAGCGCAGTCCAACCGGCGCTGTACTCACACAAGCACGATGAACAGGAGACATGTATGAACCCGTTTGACCTGAAACAACTGGGCCTCGACGTCGAATACCCGTACCGTCAGCAGTACGACAACTACATCGGCGGCAAGTGGGTTCCTCCGGTGAAGGGCGAATATTTCGAGAACGTGTCGCCGATCAACGGCCAGCCGTTCTGCCGCATCCCGCGCTCGGGGGCCGACGACATCGAGCTGGCGCTCGACGCCGCGCATGCCGCGCGCCGCCAGTGGGGCAAGACGTCCGTGGCCGAGCGCGCGAATCTGCTGCTCGCCGCCGCCGACCGGATGGAAAAGAACCTGAAGCTGCTGGCCGTGGCCGAGACGATCGACAACGGCAAGCCGCTGCGCGAGACGATGGCGGCCGACCTGCCGCTCGCCGTCGACCACTTCCGCTACTTCGCGGGCTGCATCCGCGCGCAGGAAGGCGGCATCTCCGAAATCGACGACAACACCGTCGCGTATCACTTCCACGAGCCGCTCGGCGTGGTCGGCCAGATCATCCCGTGGAACTTCCCGCTGCTGATGGCCGCGTGGAAGCTCGCGCCGGCGCTCGCGGCCGGCTGCTGCGTGGTGATGAAGCCGGCCGAGCAGACGCCTGCGTCGGTGCTCGTGCTGATGGAGCTGATCGGCGACCTGTTCCCGGCCGGCACGATCAATATCGTGAACGGCTTCGGCAAGGAAGCGGGCGAAGCGCTCGCGACCAGCAAGCGGATCGCGAAGATCGCGTTCACCGGCTCGACGCCGGTCGGCAAGCACATCCTGCGCGCGGCGGCCGACAGCCTGATCCCGTCGACGGTCGAACTGGGCGGCAAGAGCCCGAACATCTTCTTCGCCGACGTGCTCGACCAGGACGACGCGTTCCTCGACAAGGCGCTCGAAGGGCTCGCGATGTTCGCGCTGAACCAGGGCGAAGTGTGCACGTGCCCGTCGCGGATCCTGATCCAGGAATCGATCTACGAACGCTTCATCGAGAAGGCCGTCGCGCGCGTCGAGCGCATCAAGTCCGGCCACCCGCTCGACCTGCAGACGATGATCGGCGCGCAGGCGTCGCAGCAGCAGCTCGACAAGATCCTGTCGTACATCGACATCGGCCGCGGCGAAGGCGCGCAATGCCTGACGGGCGGCGAGCGCGCGGCGCCGGCCGCCGACCTCGGCACGGGCTACTACGTGAAGCCGACGATGCTGCTCGGCAACAACAAGATGCGCGTGTTCCAGGAAGAGATCTTCGGGCCGGTCGCGTCGGTGATGACGTTCAAGGACGAGCAGGAAGCGATCGAACTCGCGAACGACACGTTCTACGGGCTCGGCGCGGGCGTGTGGACCCGCAACGGCACGCGTGCGTACCGGATGGGCCGCGAGGTCGAGGCCGGCCGCGTGTGGACCAACTGCTACCACCTGTACCCCGCGCATGCGGCGTTCGGCGGCTACAAGCAGTCGGGGATCGGCCGCGAGACGCACAAGATGGCGCTGTCGAACTATCAGCAGACGAAGTGCCTGCTGGTCAGCTATCAGGCCGAGGCGCTCGGGTTCTTCTGATCGCCGCAGCCGGGGCGACGTGTCGGGGCCGGTTGGGCCCGGCACGTCTCCCGATTCGATTTCCCTATTCGACAGTCGGTGCGGGTTGCGCTTTCTTGCGCAGCCGGCGCCGGCAACGCTGCCGGCCGTCGCGCATGCGCGGCGGCACGGTGCGCCGATGCGTGTGACGACCCCCAGCATGGCAGACCTGCCCCGATCCTTTCCGCGTCACCCGGTATTCCATCCGGGCGAACTCGACGCGCAACACCGCTTCGGCGTCGCCGACGAAGCCGAGCGGATGAGCGACGCCGTGACGACGCGGCTGAGCGTCGGCGTGCGGCAGTTCGTCGAATCGCAGCCGTTCATGTTCGTCGGCGCCGCATGTGGCGCGGGTGCGTCGATGACCTGCGACATCGTGCAGAGCCGGCGCGACGCGAACGGCGATCTGCTGCCGGTGGTGCGCGTGATCGATACGAAGACGCTGCGGTTCGCGTTGCCCGCCGCCCAGGACGGCGACGGCGGCCGGATCGACGCGGCCGCCTGCGACGGCAGCGGGGTCGGATTGCTGTTCGTCGATTTCGTGCGCGGCCTGCGCTACCGGATCAACGGCCGCGCCACGCTGCGCGCCGACCTGCCGGAAGCGGACGCGGCGCCGTGGGCGGCGGGCAGCGCGATCGTCGAGCTGGCGCTCGCGCAGGCATACGGCAATTGCGGCACGCGGGTCGTGCGGTTGAAGCCGGCCCGGTAGCCGGCATCCGTGCGCGGGCGGCGGCGCGCATGCGCGGTCGCCGCGCGGATCGCACCGGCGGCGTGCGCGGCATGCCGCCTTCGGGTGCGCCCGCATGGCGCGCATCGGCCGGACAGCGTGGAATGGCGGGTGGCTCGCCGGGCCGTGCGATTCGGCACGGGACTTGCGTGATACGCAACGCACGGTTCCGCGCAGGTGAGGGAGGACACGATGAATCAACATGTGGCGGGTACGGAGGAGCCGACCGCCGAAGACACGCGGCGCAGCGCGCAGGGCGACGACGCGTTCGCCGGGCAGGCCGTCGTCAGCGTCGCGCACGATGCGGACGAGCAGGCGCGCAACCTGATCGGCTGGCGGCAGACCTACGACCAGCTCGCGGCCGGCCGCTTCGTCGGCACGCTGACCGAGCTGCCGCTCGACACGATGAAGCTGTTTCGCGAATCGACCAGCCACCTGCTGCGCCAGGCGTGCGAAGTGCGCGGCGATGCGTACTGGTTCGGCATCCCGCTCGTGTGCGACGGCTCGGCACGCGTCGATGCGTGCCGCATCGGCCCCGGGGCGCTCGCGTTCCGGCCCGGCAACGTCGAATTCGAGCTCGTGACGCCCGCGCAGTTCTCGATCTACGGCGTCGTCGTGCGCGGCGACGTGCTGCGCCGCTATGCAGAGGAAGTCGAGCGCCGCGCGCTCGACGAGCGGCTGTTCACGCAGCGCGTGATGCAGGTCGGCGAGGCGCGGCTCGCGCGCCTGTGCGCGCTGCTCGGCCGCCGGCTCGACGGCGCGGTGGCGATGGCCGGCCCGCTGCCCGATGCACAGCGCGACGACCTGCAGGCCGAAGTGCTGGCCGCGCTGTTCGATGCGTGTGCGCAACCGGCCGACGACGGCAGCGGCGGTGCGCCGTCGACGCGCCGCTGGCTCGTCGACCAGGCGCGCGATTACGTGCTCGCGCACCGCACGCGTCCGGTCGGCGTGCCCGAGCTGTGCGAGCAGTTGCACGTGAGCCGGCGCACGCTGCAGTACTGCTTCCAGGACGTACTCGGAATGGCGCCCGCGACCTACCTGCGCACGCTGCGGCTGAACGGCGCGCGGCGCGACCTGTGCGGGCGGGCGGCCGGCTCGGTGCAGGACGTCGCGGAGGCGTGGGGTTTCTGGCATCTGAGCCAGTTCGCGACCGATTACCGGCGCCTGTTCGGCAAGCGGCCGTCGGAGACGTTGCGCGATCGGGCGTGAGGCGCTCGGCGGGGTAAGCCGGGCGGTCGAAGCGGCGCCCGCGGCGGGGTTGGCGCCGGGGGCGCGCTACTGCCGGGTGGATCGTTCCGCTCGCCGCCGCGCCGGCTTCGCTCAGGAGGCTGGTGCGAGCTTGGCCGGGTAAGCCGGGCAGCCAGAGCGCCGCTTGCGGTGGTGCTGGCGCTGGACGCGGGCCGCTACCGGTTCGATCGTTCCGCTTGCCGCGCCGGCTTCGCTCAGATGGCTGCTGCCGCCACGTTGCGCGGTGCGGGCCACGCCAGCGTGTCCCAATCGACTGCGCGGTAAGCGACTTCGACCGCCGCGAGATCGTCCGGCCGCTCGCTGCGATGCAGCCCGTGCAATTCGGTCGGCACGTCGAGTGTGACCGGTACGCAATGCGGATAGTCGCGCACGCGCAGCGCCGGCCCGATCGTCGTGAAGCACGCGAGCGTCGGCACGTCGAAACCGTCGGCGAGATGCACGGCCGCCGTGTCCGGCGCGAACAGCAGGCTCGCGCCCTTGATCCACGCAATGAAGCGCGCGGTGTCGGTCGCGTCGCGGCTCACATCTACGTAAGCGGGATGCGCAATCGGACCGAAGCCCACTACCGGCAGCCCGTACCGCTGCACGAGCCGTTCCACGAACGCGACGTGCAGCGCGGGCGGCACGCTGCGCACCGCGGTGCTCGCATTCGGGCAGAACAGCACGTACGGCCGCTGCCACTCGGCCGGCAGCGCGGGCAGCGGCAGCCGCGCGAGCCAGCGGTTGCGCTTCGCGGCGGCCGGCACGGCGGCCGGATCGACGCCGAGCGCGTCGAGGAAGAAATCGATCATCGGCAGCCGCGCGAACGCGGGCCAGTACAGGTGATTGCCGACGTCGATGCAGCACGCGTCGGCGGGCAGCGCTTCGGCGGGGCACGGCAGCGCGCGTGACGGCGCGACGACGTCGGCCGCGAGCGCATACAGCGCATCGACATAGCGGGGGGCGCGCGCCGGCCGGTACAGCGTGAAGCGCAGGTCCGCATGGGCCGCACGCAGTGCGGCGAGAGCCGTCAGCCCGATCACCGAATCGCCGAGCGTGACGCCCATCCCGTTGATCACGTGCACGTGCCGCGTAGCGCCGTAATCGAGCCGGAACGGCCGGTGCGCGGCGTGCAGCAGGCCGAGCGCCGGCGCGGCCGGCACGTAGCCTTCGGCGCGCTCGCCGCCATGCTCGAGGTCGTACGGCGCGACGAGCATGCCGTCGGGCGCGAGCAGCGTGCCGGGGCACGCCAGCGCGTCGTCGTGCGACAGCGCGGGGTCGGGCGGCGCGGCGCGCATGTCCACCGTCATGCGCCGCGCGCGCGGCGGCCCTGCTCGCGGATCTGCTCGAGCGTCGCGGCCGGCGTGCTGGCGTCCTGCGGGATGCGGATCTCGATCACCGCGGGCAGCCCGCAGGTCAGCGCGCGTTCGAGCGCGGGCGCGAAATCGGCGGTGCGCTCGACCGTCTCGCCATGCGCGCCGAACGCACGCGCATACGCGGCGAAATCCGGGTTCGTGAGCCCCGTGCCGTGCACGCGGCCCGGGTAGTTGCGCTCCTGATGCATGCGGATCGTGCCGAAATGGCTGTTGTTGACGACGATCGCGACGATGTTCAGCCCGTATTGCATCGCGGTCGCGAGCTCGTTGCCGGCCATCATGAAGCAGCCGTCGCCGGCGAGCGCGACGACGGCGCGCTGCGGATACAGCGACTTCGCGGCGAGCGCGGCCGGCAGTCCGTAGCCCATCGCGCCGCTCGTCGGCGCGAGCTGCGAACGGAAGTGCCGGTACGCGAAGTGGCGATGCAGCCAGATCGCATAGTTGCCCGCGCCGTTGGTCAGGATCGCGTCGTGCGGCAGGCGCTCGCGCAACTGCACCATCACGTCGCCGAGCTGCACGTCGCCGGGCATCGGCAGCGGCGCGTGCCATTCGCGGTACGCGCGGTGCGCGTCGGCGGCCGCGCCGGCCCATGCAGGCCGCTCGGGCGGTTCGAGCGCGGCAAGCGGCGCGGCGATTTCGGGCATGCCCGACACGATCGGCAGGTCGGCGGCGTACACGCGGCCGAGCTCGTCTGCGCCCTGATGCACGTGGATCAGCGTCTGGCGCGTTTTCGGGATGTCGAGCAGCGTGTACCCGCCGGTCGTCGCTTCGCCGAGGCGCGGCCCGATCACGAGCAGCAGGTCGGCGTCGCGGATGCGCTTCGCGAGCGTGGGGTTGATCCCGAGCCCGACGTCGCCCGCGTAGTTCGGGTGCGCGTTGTCGATCGTGTCCTGGAAGCGGAACGCGCACGCGACCGGCAATTGCCAGCGTTCGACGAAGGTGCGCAGGTTCGCGCAGGCGTCCGGCGTCCAGCCGCTGCCGCCGACGATCGCGAACGGCCGCTCCGCGCGCGCGAGCCGCTCGCGCAGCTCGTCGATCTGCGCGGCCGACGGCGCGGCCGCGATGCGTTTCGCGGCCGGCACGACGGGCTGCGGCGCGCACGCGTCGGACAGCACGTCCTCCGGCAGCGCGAGCACGACCGGGCCGGGCCGGCCGGACGTCGCGACGTGGAACGCATGGCTCAGGTATTCGGGAATGCGGCGCGGGTCGTCGATCTGCGCGACCCATTTCGCCATCTGGCCGAACATCCGGCGGTAGTCGATTTCCTGGAAGGCTTCGCGGTCGAGGTGCTCGCGTGCGCACTGGCCGACGAACAGGATCATCGGCGTCGAATCCTGGAACGCGGTGTGCACGCCGATCGACGCATGGGTCGCGCCGGGCCCGCGCGTGACGAACGCGATGCCGGGGCGGCCGGTCAGCTTGCCGACCGCTTCGGCCATGTTCGCGGCGGCCGCCTCGTGGCGGCAGACGACCGTCTGGATGCGGGCGGTGTCGTCCGCCAGCGCATCGAGCACGGCGAGGAAGCTCTCGCCCGGCACGCAGAACACGCGTTCGACGTGATTGGCGAGCAACGCATCGACGAGCAGTCGCGCACCGGTGGTGGCGCGCGGCTCGAGATCCTTGGAATGCGACATGGGCTGCCGTCTCCCTGGGTAGCGGGAGGTACAGCTTACGCCGGTTGGCCGGGCGCCGGTACGGCGGCCGCTGAAAAGTGTCGGAACGCGGGGTGAAGCGGGACGTGCGTGTTTCGCGTGTCGGCTTTGGCTGGCCGAATGGCCAGCTTGTGCCCGCTTGCGCGACGGTGAAAAGTAAACGCTACGGATGGGCGACCCGGACGCTTGTTTCGAGCCGGAAAGCGGGCTTCCCAAATAACAATAAAATGGGATGCCGCTCAATAGTAAAATTTCAGCGAATGGATGGACGAAGGGGGTGAGTCGCCATGACGACCGAAACGATCGATCAAAAGACGCTGACCGAGCTGGTCGAAGCCGGCGCCGTACGCGCGGCCCGCGTGGTCGGTTGCGGGAACGGCTGGGCGCTCTGCGCCCGTTGCGGCGCGCACGAACGTTTCCTGTCGGCCAAGCGCGGCGACGTGCGGGTGTTTCGCCGTTTTGAAACGCTGGTCGGCTTTCTGCGCGACATCGGCATCAGCCGGTTCGATGTGGATGCGTCGGCATTCGACCCAGATGCGGCCGGCCGGGCGACCCGGCCCGATCGCGCGGCGGCATTGAAGGCGGCCCACGAGGCAGCGGCCCATGATCGCTGGTTTCGCGAGGAGGTGCAGCAGGCGCTGGACGATCCGCGTGCGTCGATTCCGGACACCGAAGTCAGCGCCGACTTCGCGTCGCGTCGTGCGGCGCTGCGTGAGCGGCTCGCGGGCAGGCGCGGGGATGCTTCTTGACCCTCGCGCTGCACTGGAATCCGAAGGCGCTCGAGGATCGCGCCGCGATCATGGACACCATCGCCGAGGACGACCCGCTGGCCGCGCTCGAACTCGACGAACTGCTGGAAGAAAGGGCGGCGGCGTTACCGGCCCATCCCGAGTTGTATCGGCAAGGGCGGGTGGCTGGCACGCGCGAACTGGTGATCGCGCCGAACTACGTGCTCGTGTATCGCATCCGGCCGGCCGAGCGCATCGTGGAGATTCTCCGCGTGCTGCATGCGCGACGGCAATGGCCGTGATGCGCGTATTCACTGCCGGCTCGTCCGCCAAGGGAAGACCTGTTATGTACACACATGGATTTACATCTCGGCCCGCATCGACTAATGTACATACAACGTACATCCGAGCGGAGATCGACATGCATACGACGAGGGTATTCCGGAACGGCAACTCGCAGGCCGTGCGTATTCCTGCGGACCTAGCCTATGAACGCAGCGATATCGAACTGGAAATCGAGCGCGTCGGTGACGAAATCCGCATTCGACCGATGCGGCGGCCTTTGACCGGCGTACTCGAGAAGTTCGCGAAATTCGGGCCGGACTTCATGGCCGAAGGGCGCGGCGACCACGAGCAGGCCGAACGCGAGGGTTTGTGATGCCGCGCTTCATGCTCGACACCAACATGTGCATCTATCTGATGAAGAATCAGCCGGAGCAGGTCGCGAGACGGTTTGCGCAGTGCTACACGGGCGACGTCGTCATGTCGGCGATCACCTATGCGGAGCTCGAGTACGGCGTGACCGCATGCGCGAGCCCGGCCCGGGAGCGCCGCAATCTCGCCGCATTGATCGAGGATATTCCCGTCGCGCCTT
The DNA here is from genome assembly GCF_902832865.1 of Burkholderia sp. BCC0397. Lineage (NCBI taxonomy): Bacteria > Pseudomonadati > Pseudomonadota > Betaproteobacteria > Burkholderiales > Burkholderiaceae > Burkholderia > Burkholderia sp. BCC0397. Next base: position 152,098 of record NZ_CADFDL010000016.1, read on the forward strand.
TCGACGCTGCGGCCGCGCAAGCGTATGGTCCGGTCCGCGACGCAACCTGCGAGCGGAGGAAGGATCACCTCGACAAATTGATCGCCGCTCATGCGGTGTCGCTCGATGTCGTCCTGGTGACCAACAACGAGCGGGATTTCGTCAGCTATCCGGGGTTGCGACTGGAGAACTGGCTGAACGACTAGCGTCGGGTGCCATGCCCGGCGGCAATGCAGGGTATCGATCCACCCCGCGCCACCGCCGGATCCGGCATCAGCATTCGACGATATTCACCGCCAGCCCGCCGCGCGACGTTTCCTTGTACTTCGTCTTCATGTCGGCGCCCGTCTCGCGCATCGTCTTGATCACCGAATCGAGCGACACGTAATGCGAGCCGTCGCCGCGCAGCGCCATGCGCGCCGCGTTGACGGCCTTCACCGACGCCATCGCGTTGCGCTCGATGCACGGGATCTGCACCATTCCGCCCACCGGGTCGCAGGTCAGGCCGAGGTTGTGTTCCATCCCGATCTCGGCGGCGTTCTCGACCTGCTGCGGCGTGCCGCCGAGCACGGCCGCGAGCGCGCCGGCCGCCATCGAGCACGCGACGCCCACTTCACCCTGGCAGCCGACTTCCGCGCCCGAGATCGACGCGTTGAGCTTGTAAAGGATGCCGATCGCGGCGGCCGTCAGCAGGAAGTCGATCACGCCCTGTTCGTTCGCGCCGGGCGTGAAGCGCGTGTAGTAGTGCAGCACGGCCGGGATGATGCCGGCCGCGCCGTTGGTCGGCGCGGTGACGACGCGGCCGCCGGCCGCGTTTTCCTCGTTGACCGCGATTGCGTACAGGTTGATCCAGTCGATCATCGACAGCGGGTCCTGCAGCGCGCGCTCCGGGCTGCCGGTCAGCGTGCGGTACAGCTGCGGCGCGCGGCGCTTGACCTGGAACGGGCCGGGCAGGTTGCCGTCGGCGTCGGGATTGCCGATTCCGCAGCCGCGCGACACGCACGACTGCATCACGGCCCAGATCTTCAGCAGCCCGTCGCGCGTTTCTTCCTCGGTGTGCCACGCGCGCTCGTTGTCCCACATCAGCTGCGCGATCGACTTGCCGGTCGACGCGGTCAGCGCGAGCAGCTCCGCGCCGGTGCGGAACGGGTGCGTCATCTGCTCGGCCGCGCTCAGCACCTTGGTGTTCGGCGCGCCGGCCGTCACGACGAAGCCGCCGCCGACCGACAGGTAGGTACGCTCGACCAGCACCGCTCCGTTCGCGTCGCTCGCGCGCAGCTTCATCCCGTTCGGATGTTCAGGCAGCGCCTGGCGGTAGAACGCGATGTTCTCCTTCAGCACGAACGGCACCGGATGCGTGCCGAGCAGCGCGAGTTGCTTCGTCTTGCGGACGTCTTCGAGCCGCGCGTCGATGGTTTCGGGATCGACGGTGTCGGGCGCGTCGCCGAGCAGGCCGAGCATCACGCCGCGGTCGGTGCCGTGGCCCTTGCCGGTGGCGCCGAGCGAGCCGTACAGCTCGACCTTCACGTGGGCCGTCGCATCGAGCAGCCCGTCGCGCTCGAGGCCCTGGACGAACATCAGCGCCGCGCGCATCGGTCCGACCGTGTGCGAACTGGACGGGCCGATGCCGATCTTGAAGAGGTCAAACACGCTGACTGCCATTTCGATACCTGCCTTGCTATAAGAGTAGTGCTAGCGCGCCTGCAATGGCAGGCACGCGGCGAGCCATGCGGGCGGCGTTGGGGAAAGCTGCTGCGCGACGCGGGCATAGCGCCCGTCGAGCCGCGCGGCCAGATGAAAGAGTTCGGTGGCGTTTTTCGGGTCCCACTGCCCCGTGTAGCCCGGCAGGCCGGCCTCGCGGCGCTTCGCGTCGAACGGCACCGGCGAATTCACGAATTCCTCGTGCGTTTTCTCGCCGAGCGCGTACGGCACGAGCCAGTCGAGCGCGGCCGCGAGCGTCGCGCCGTTCGCGCCGCGCTCGCGCAGCCAGTTGCGGTTGAAGCGGCGCGCGGCGAGCGCGGCCGTCACAAGCGGCTGCAAATCGTAGACCGCGTAATGCAGCGCATCGCGTTCCTCGAAATCCCAGGTCTTGCCGTCCGGGCCGATGTTGTCGGCGAGATGCTCGACGAACAGCCGCTGTGCGGCGTTCATCATCTTGCGGTCGCCGAGCGTGAACGCGGACAGCGCGATCAGCTTGATCCGGTGGCTCTGCCAGTTGTTGCGCCAGGTGCCGGTGAGCGGGCGCTTCTGCGCGTCGACCTGCGCGACATAGCCGGCGCCGAGCTTCGCGATGAACGCGGCCGTCGCGTTGCGCGTTTTCACCGGCAGCGCGCTCGCGGTCATGTCGTACGCGACGATCAGGCTGTCGAAGCGCGTCTCGTCGATCGGATTGAAGCTCGGCTGGTAGGTCGAGACCCACGCGGACAGGAAGCGGTCGACGAGTTGCAGGTAGCGCGGCGCGTTCGTCACGCGCCACGCGAGCGCCGCATCGCGCATCAGGTCCATGTCCTTCAGCGCGGCGGCACTCTGGTCGTAGATGCCCTCGTGCGGCAGCGTGCCCTCGGTGTGCACGCGCGGCATCGCCTTCGGCTGCTCGCCGATGCGCGCGTCGACGCTGCGGATCAGCGCCTGCACGCCCGGCTCGGCCTGCGTCGTCTCGCTCGCCTGCAGCGCCGGCGCCGCACAGAAATTCATCGCCGCGCGCGCACTGCCGGACACGCCGAGGCCGGCGGCGGCCAGCGACAGCGATGCGACGAGCATCGGCACGTAGCGGCGCGTGTGCGGCCGCATCTGCGTTGCACCACGGCCCGGAAACATCGGACGCACCATGCGGAACTCCTTGATTGGCTGGATCGCGTGTGATGTTAGCCGGATTGGCGGGCAAGCGTGAAACGGTTGGCCGGGCGGCGCACGTAAAAACCGCACGCAACCGGTGGCTGCGTGCGGTGGGGTCACGGTCGGACGCTCCGGTGCGAGACGGGCGTTAGGCGTAGTCCGATACCGGCACGCACGAGCAGAACAGGTTGCGGTCGCCGTACGCGTTGTCCGCACGGCCGACCGGCGGCCAGTACTTGTTCGTGCCGAGCGATGCGACCGGGTACGCAGCCTGCTCGCGCGAGTACGCGTGCGGCCATTCGTTCGCGGTGACGACGGCGGCCGTGTGCGGCGCGTGACGCAGCGGGTTGTCCTCGCGATCGGCGCGGCCTTCCTCGACCGCGCGGATTTCCTCGCGGATCGCGATCATCGCGGCGATGAAGCGGTCGAGTTCTTCCTGCGATTCCGATTCGGTCGGCTCGACCATCAGCGTGCCCGGCACCGGGAAGCTCATCGTCGGCGCGTGGAAGCCGTAGTCCATCAGGCGCTTCGCGACGTCGTCGACGCTGATGCCGCTCGTTTCCTTGATCGGACGCAGGTCGAGAATGCACTCGTGCGCGACCAGCCCGCCCGGGCCCGAATACAGCACCGGATAGTGCGGCGCGAGGCGCTTCGCGATGTAGTTCGCGTTGAGGATCGCGGTTTCGGTGGCGGCGGTCAGGTTCTTCGCGCCCATCATCGCGATGTACATCCACGAGATCGGCAGGATCGACGCCGAGCCGTACGGCGCGGCCGACACCGCGCCGATGCCGTCTTCCGCGCGAGCGTAGCCGGTCGAGCGCTGGTTCGGCAGGAACTTCGCGAGGTGCGCGCCGACCGCGACCGGGCCGACGCCCGGGCCGCCGCCGCCGTGCGGGATGCAGAAGGTCTTGTGCAGGTTCAGGTGCGACACGTCGCCGCCGAACTGGCCCGGCGCGGTCAGGCCGACCATCGCGTTCATGTTCGCGCCGTCGACGTACACCTGGCCGCCGTGCGCGTGGACGATCTCGCAGATCTCGCGGACGTTCTGCTCGAACACGCCGTGCGTCGACGGATACGTGATCATGATCGCCGCGAGATCCTTCGAATGCTGCTCGGCCTTCGCCTTCAGGTCGGCGATGTCGACGTTGCCCTGCGCGTCGCACGCGACGACCACGACCTTCATGCCGGCCATGTGCGCGGACGCCGGGTTCGTGCCGTGCGCGGATGCCGGGATCAGGCACACGTCGCGATGCGCTTCGCCGCGCGATGCGTGGTACGCGTGGATGATCAGCAGGCCCGCGTACTCGCCCTGCGAGCCGGCGTTCGGTTGCAGCGACACGGCCGCGTAGCCGGTGGCCGCGACGAGCATCTGCTCGAGCTGGTCGATCATCTCGCGGTAGCCGACGGTCTGCTCGGCCGGCGCGAACGGGTGAATGCCGCCGAACTCGGGCCACGTGACGGGCAGCATTTCCGACGTCGCGTTCAGCTTCATCGTGCACGAGCCGAGCGGGATCATCGAGCGGTCGAGCGCGAGATCCTTGTCCGACAGGCTGCGCAGGTAGCGCAGCATTTCGGTTTCGGAATGGTGGCGGTTGAACACGTGGTGCGTCAGGTACGCGCTCGTACGCTCGAGGCCGGCCGGCAGCGCGGCGACGCCGGCTGCGCCCGCGTCCAGCGCATCGACGGCCGGCGCGGTGCCGCCCGCGGCCTGCGCGAACACGTCGAGCAGGTCGGCGAGGTCGTCGCGCGTCGTCGTTTCGTCGACCGATACGCCGACTTGCGTGTCGCTCACGCGGCGCAGGTTGATGCGCTTCGCCTTCGCGAATGCGTGGACCTGCGCGGTGCGCGCGCCGGTGTCGATCGTCAGCGTGTCGAAGAACGTGTCGTTGACGGTCGTGAAGCCGAGCTGTTTCACGCCGGCGGCCAACAGCGCCGTGATGCGGTTCACGCGCAGCGCGATCGTCTTCAGGCCGTGCGGGCCATGGTAGACCGCGTACATGCTGGCCATGATCGCGAGCAGCGCCTGCGCGGTACACACGTTCGACGTCGCCTTCTCGCGGCGGATGTGCTGTTCGCGCGTCTGCAGCGCGAGGCGCAGCGCGGGCTTGCCCTGCGCGTCGACCGTCACGCCGACGAGGCGGCCCGGCATCTGGCGCTTGAATTCGTCACGCACCGCGAGATACGCGGCATGCGGGCCGCCGAAGCCCATCGGCACGCCGAAGCGCTGCGTGTTGCCGATCGCGACGTCCGCGCCCCATTCGCCGGGCGGCGTCAGCACGGTGAGCGCGAGCAGGTCGGCCGCGACGACCACGTGGCCGCCGGCCGCGTGGATCGCTTCGGTGAGCGCGCGGTAGTCGCGCACGTCGCCGTTCACGCCCGGGTATTGCAGCAGCACGCCGAACGCGTTCGCTTGCGCGGCGTCGGCGGCCGGGCCCGTCTTGACCTCGATGCCGATCGGCAGCGCGCGCGTGCGGATCACTTCAAGGGTTTGCGGCAGCACGTCGTCGGCGACGTAGAACACGTTCGATGCCGGCTTGCCGGTACGTTGCAGCAGCGTCATCGCTTCGGCCGCGGCGGTGGCTTCGTCGAGCAGCGACGCGTTCGAGATCGCGAGGCCCGTGAGGTCGGCCACCATCTGCTGGAAGTTCAGGAGCGCCTCGAGGCGACCCTGGGAAATTTCGGGCTGGTACGGCGTGTAGGCCGTGTACCACGCCGGGTTTTCGAGCACGTTGCGCAGGATCACGGCCGGCGTGTGCGTGTCGTGGTAGCCCTGGCCGATATACGAGCGGAACACCTGGTTCTTGTCCGCGAGCGCGCGCAGCGCGGCGAGGGCTTCGGCCTCGCTCTTCGGCTGCGCGAACGGGCCGAGCGGCAGCGTTTCGGCACGGCGGATCGAGGCCGGGATCACGGCGTCGATCAGCGCGGCGCGCGACGCGAAGCCGAGCGTGTCGAGCATGGCCTGCTGGCTGGCGGCGTCGGGGCCGATGTGGCGTTCGGCGAACGCGTCGTGCGTTTCGAGCGCGGCGAGCGAGAGGGGCGTGCGGTTCATCAGGCGGTCCGGGTGTTCGAGCTTCATGGCGTGACTCTGGTCCCGCACGGGCCGAGGCCGGCGCCGCGCGGTTCGGGTAAGGAAAGTTAGTCGATCAGCTTGCTGTAGGCGTCGGCGTCGATCAGCTTGTCGGTCGAGGTGCCGGCCGCGAGCTTGATCTTGAAGAGCCACACGCCGTATGCGTCGCTGTTCACTTCTTCCGGCGAGTCGGAGGCCTCTTCATTGACGGCGAGGATCTCGCCGGACACCGGCGAATAGATGTCGGATGCCGCCTTCACCGATTCGACGACGCCGACGGCGTCGCCCGCGTTCACCGACTTGCCGACTTGCGGCAGTTCGAGGAAGACGATGTCGCCGAGCGTGCTCTGTGCGTGATCGGTGATGCCGACCGTCAGCGTGCCGTCGGCTTCGGTGCGGATCCACTCGTGTTCGTCGGTGTACTTCAGATCGGCCGGGACGTTGCTCATCGGATGCTCCTGGATAAAAGGGTGTGTTCGTTCTGCTGGCGCGCCGCCATGGTGCGCCGGATGGGGTTGCGCCGGGCGCCATCTCCCGGCTTGCCGGGAGGCGGCCCCCGCCGCTTCTCGGTCGTTACGCAGCGAGGACCTTGCCGTTGCGCACGAACGGCAGTTTTACCACGCGCGCGGGAAGATTCTTGTCTCGAATTTGCACCTGGACGGTGTCGCCGATCTGGACGGCCGCCGGCACGCGCGCGAACGCGATCGATTCCTGCATCGACGGCGAGAACGTGCCGCTCGTGATCTCGCCTTCGCCGTGTGGCGTGACGACCTTCTGGTGCGCGCGCAGCACGCCGCCCGCCTTGCCGTTTTCCTTCTGCAGGATCAGGCCGACGAACGCGGCGCGCGTGCCGTTGGCTTCCAGTGCGGCGCGGCCGACGAAGTCGCGCGGCGCGGTGAGGTCGACCGTCCAGGCGAGGCCCGCGTCGAGCGGGGAGACCGTGTCGTCCATGTCCTGGCCGTACAGGTTCATGCCGGCCTCGAGGCGCAGCGTGTCACGCGCGCCGAGCCCGCACGGACGCACGCCGTTTTGCTGCAGCGCATTCCACAGCGCTACGACGTGCACGGCCGGGACGATCACTTCGAAACCGTCTTCGCCGGTGTAGCCGGTGCGTGCGACGGTGAGATCGCCGAACGGCGTGCCGGCGACCTGCGCGGCGTTGAACGGCTTGAGCTCGCTGGTGGCGGCGCGTGCGGACGGCACCGTCGCCCAGACCTTTTCACGGGCGTTCGGACCCTGGACCGCGACGATCGCGAAATCGCGGCGCGGTGCGATCGTCAGGCCGTAGCCGCCTTGCTCGTTGAGCTGGTTGAACCACGCGATGTCTTTCTCGGCGGTGCCGGCGTTGACGACCACGCGGAAGAATTCTTCGGTGAAGTAGTAGACGATCAGATCGTCGATGACGCCGCCCTGCGGGTTGAGCAGGCATGAGTAGAGCGCCTTGCCGGGCGTCTTGAGCTTGCCGACGTGATTCGCGATCGCGTGCTCGAAGAACGCGCGCACGCGGCTGCCGGTGAAATCGACGACACACATGTGCGACACGTCGAACATGCCGGCGTCGGTGCGCACGGCTTCGTGTTCTTCGATCTGCGAGCCGTAGTTGACGGGCATGTCCCAGCCGCCGAAGTCGACCATGCGGGCATTGAGCGCGCGGTGCGCGGCGTTGAGCGGGGTGTGATTCAGTGCAGTCATCGAGGCCTCAGGCAAGGCGCTTGCGCGCGGATCAGAACGGCCATGTGCCGACCGCCGCGGCCGATGGCCTTGAGCGATCCGGTACATGCCCCTCTGTCCTCGATACCTGAGAGATTGCGTTGCGGGCCAAGCCCGGCGAACGCGCGCCCCTTCGGTGGGCAGCTTGCCCGCGCAGCCAATGCGCTGCGGGCTACTGCCGCTCTCCAGAGTGCGGGGAGAGTATTGCCCGCGCAGTGCGCGGATGCGATTCCCCGACGCGGTCGGTCCTTTTGCCTGAGAGTTTGCGGGTGTGCCCCTTCGGCGGCGCAACCGGTGTCGGAACACCGGCCACACGCTCTCCCGACGCGTGCGGGCGACTGTACGCGAGCGGGTGGGCATTGTCAATTTGAGCAAAAGAATGTCGCTTCGCGACAAGCGGCGGCAGCCGGCGCTGCCGCTTCATCCGCTCCGGCAGGCGCCGGCGCGTTACTCGCCGATCGCGCGTGCGGCCGTGTCGAGTTCCTGGTTCAGCACGCGCTGCTCGTCGCCGGACAGGCCGCCGTTGTGCTGGGCCGACATGTCGTTCGCTTCCTGGCGAATCACGTCGAGGCGGTGGTGCAGCTGCGCGCCATAGGGCGGCGGGTAGTAGCCGCCGTTCACGCGCGCGTCGATCCGGCGGTGCAGGTTGTCGATCCGGCCCTGGACCTCCTGCATGCGGTCGTTCGCGACGACCTGCGGATTCGGTCGGGGCGGGGGCGCCTGCCGGGCCGGCCGCTGCGGCTGCACGATACAGGCCGCGAGCGAGGAAACCAGGACGCAGCATGCCGCTGCGCGAATCAACCGTTGCATCAAATTCTCCTGACGGATGGGTGTCGGATCGACTTTTTGAGAAACGCGTCAGACCGGACGACCGCTGACTTTCGTTCCCGCACCATTTGTAACGGAATGTTGGGGGCCGTGCCGGCGGGGTGGCGGGCGGTGGGCAGCAGACGCGGTGGCGCCGCTGCCGGCGCGTGGCGCGGGATGGCGGCCGGGTCGGCACTGACCCGGCCGGCAGCCGTCAGACCGTGCGGCGCACGAACGGCACCCGGCGGCCGTCGTGTTCGCTCTGCGCGGCGAGCTCGATGATCGTCATCACGTCGACCGCGTCCTGCGCGGTGACGGGGAACGGCGCGCCGTCGCGGATCGACGCGGCGAGCGCGCGGTAGAACTCCGCGTACTGGCCGTCGAGCGTCGGCACCGGACGTTCGACCTCGACCTCGCCGTCGAGCACGCGCAGCAGGCCGGGCGGGTTGCCGCCGCCGAATTCGACGTCGTCCGCGGTGAGGCCGGCCTTGAGCTGGTCTTCCTGCGTGTCGAGCCCGAACTTCTGGTAGCTGCCGCGCGTGCCGTGCAGCGTGAAGCGCGCGGGCTCGATCGCCGACAGCGCGCTCGCATGCAGCGCGACGTCCTTGTCCGGATAGCCGAGCAGCAGGTGCACGAAATCGGGCGCCGTGCCGTTGTCGCGGCGCGTCTTGACGGTGGCGCTCACGGTTTCCGGGGTGCCGAACAGCGCGAGCGCCTGGTCGATCAGGTGCGGGCCGAGGTCGAGCAGCAGGCCGCCGCCGCGGGCCGGCTCCTCGCGCCAGCGCGTGCGCGGCGTCGGCCGGAAGCGGTCGAAGTGCGACGCGAAGTAGGTGAGGCGGCCGAGCTCGCCCGATTCGACGACGCGGCGCACGGTGAGGAAATCACCGTCCCAGCGGCGGTTGTGGAACGGCGCGAACAGCCGGCTGCGCGCGTTCGCAAGCCGCGCGAGCGCGAGCGCCTCGTCGGCGGTGAGCGTGACCGGCTTGTCGACGACCACGTGGCGGCCGGCTTCGAGCACCTGGCGCGCGAGCGTGAAGTGCGTGTCGTTCGGCGTGGCGATCACCACGCATTCGATATCGTCGAGGCCGAGCAGCGCGTCGAGGTCGGCGACGATGCGCGCGCCCGGATAGGCGGCGTGCGCGCGATCGGACTGACCCGTCGCGATCGCGGCGACTTCAGTGCGGCCGCTCGTGGCGATCACGGGCGCGTGGAACGTCGCGCCGGCGAAACCGAAACCCATCAAACCAATCCTGAGCAATGACGACATGGCAATTCCCGGCTGCGAAGGAAACTAAAGGATGGCGCGCCGAAGCGGCGCGAAGACGACCGGCTATTTTGGCATGGCGCCGCCGCTTGCACAGACGCGTCGGGCGAAACGCACGAAGCGATGCGGCGCTTGCGCAAGGCATGCCGGCATTTTGCGCGGGAGCGGGTGCCGTGCGGTACGACTGGCTGGCCCGCGGCCCGCGGCCCGCGGCCCGTGGCTGTCGGCTGTCGGCTGTCGGCCCGCGGCCCGCGGCCCGCGGCTCTCGGCTCTCGGCTCTCGGCTCTCGGCTCGCGGCTCGGCGTGCGCCGCGCGGTGGGCCGTGGCCGGCCAGCCCGCCCCAGAGCGTGCCGCATCATCCGCCCACCTGCTGCCGCACGGCGGCCGCGACCTGCGCGGCCCATACCGCGCACGCGGATGCGCCGGGATGGAAGCCGTCGGGGGCCATCAGGTGGCGTTCGAGCGGCAGGTCGACCCGCAGGAACGTGCAGTGCGGCTGCGCGCCGGCCCACCCGGCGAGCGCTGTGTTGAGCCGTTTCGTACGCCGCCCGAGATACCACGCGAGCGGCTGCGGCAGCGCCGGGAAGCGCTCCATCGGCGGTACCGCCGACAGGACCGTATGCCCGACCTGGAAACGCGTGGCGAGCAGCCGCACCAGCTCGGTCTGCTGCGCGAGCCAGCGTGCGGGCGGCACGCCGCCCGTCACGTCGTTGACGCCGAGCGACGTGACCGCCACGTCGAACGGCTCGGCCGGCTCGGCGGCGAGCCAGTCGACGAGCTCCCGCGTGGTCAGGCCGGTGCGCGCGAGCAGTTTCCAGCTCACGCGGTGCGTGGCCGCCAGCGCGTTCGCCAGTTGCCCGGCGAGTGCATCGTGCTGCGTCGCGACCCCGACGCCCGCGGCGGCCGAATCGCCGACCACCAGCACGCGCAGCGGCGGCCCGTCGCCGGCCACGCCGTCGCGCGGGCCGGCCGCCTCGGGCAGCCGAGGCGTGACGCGGCGCACGTAGCGCCCCTGCACGAACAGCAGCGGGCCGAGGGCGGCGGTGGCGAACGGGTATCCCATGAGGTCGATCCGGTGACGGTTCAGGTGAATTGAAGCGGGCCGGCACGGGTGGCGCCGGGGAGTGCGTATTGTGTCCGATCGCAGCGCGGACGGGGCCAGATTGGCCGAGCGGACAGGCACGACCACGCCGAACGGACAGGGGGCGCCCGCCCGGCAAGCCTGCTGGCCCCCGTCCGGCGGCGCGCCCGAAATACCCGCCGCCGACGTGTTAACATGCGCGTCCTGCCCGCGTGTCCGCCTGCTTCGCCAGCCTGCCGCGCACGGCATCCTCCCGGCGTTCGCCGTCAACCGCAACACCATCCGCCATCATGTCCGCAGGCCTCAATCCCGCTCAGAATGAAGCGGTGCGCTACCTCGACGGTCCCTGCCTCGTGCTCGCCGGCGCGGGCAGCGGCAAGACCCGCGTGATCACGCAGAAGATCGCGCACCTGATCGAAGCGAAAGGCTTCGAGCCGCGCCATATCGCCGCCGTCACGTTCACGAACAAGGCGGCCGCCGAAATGCGCGAGCGCGTGTCGAAGCTGCTCGAGGGCAAGACGCTCACCACGCCCGGCAAGGAAGGCCGCAAGGTGCCCGTCAACCAGCTCACCGTCTGCACGTTCCACTCGCTCGGCGTGCAGATCCTGCGCCAGGAGGCCGAGCACGTCGGCCTGAAGCCGCAGTTCTCGATCATGGATTCGGACGACTGCTTCGGGATGATCCAGGAGCAGCTCGGCACGACCGACAAGGGGCTGATCCGCAAGATCCAGAGCATCATCTCGCTGTGGAAGAACGGCCTGATCATGCCCGACGAGGCGATGGCGATCGCGGCCAACGAGGACGAGCACCAGGCCGCGCTGGTCTACCGCAACTACGTGGCGACGCTGCACGCGTACCAGGCGGTCGACTTCGACGACCTGATCCGCCTGCCGGCCGAGCTGTTCGCGAAGAACGAGCAGGTGCGCGACCGCTGGCAGAACAAGCTGCGCTACCTGCTGATTGACGAGTACCAGGACACCAATGCGTGCCAGTACGAGCTGCTGAAGCAGCTCGCGGGGCCGCGCGCCGCGTTCACGGCGGTCGGTGACGACGACCAGGCGATCTACGGCTGGCGCGGCGCGACGCTGGAGAATCTCGCGCAGCTCGGCAAGGATTTCCCGAAGCTGCACGTGATCAAGCTCGAGCAGAACTACCGGTCGACGGTGCGGATCCTGACCGCCGCGAACAACGTGATCGCGAACAACCCGAAGTTGTTCGAGAAGAAGCTGTGGTCCGAGCACGGGATGGGCGATTCGATCACCGTCACGCCGTGCAACGACGAGGAGCACGAGGCCGAATCGGTCGTGTTCCGGCTGTCCGCGCACAAGTTCGAGCGGCGCGCGCAGTTCCGCGACTACGCGATCCTGTACCGCGGCAACTTCCAGGCGCGGATTTTCGAGCAGGTGCTGCGGCGCGAGCGGATCCCGTACGTGCTGTCCGGCGGCCAGTCGTTCTTCGACAAGGCCGAGATCAAGGATCTGTGCGCGTACCTGCGGCTGATCGCGAATGCCGACGACGATCCCGCGTTCATCCGCGCGGTCACGACGCCGCGCCGCGGGATCGGCAACACGACGCTCGAGGCGCTCGGCTCGTTCGCGGGGCAGGCGAAGGTGTCGCTGTTCGAGGCGGTGTACATGGGCGGGATCGAGGCGCGGCTGTCGGCGCGCCAGGTCGAGCCGCTGCGGATGTTCTGCGACTTCATCCAGCGCCTGACCGAGCGCGCGGACAAGGAGCCCGCGACCGTCGTGCTCGACGACATGATGGAGGCGATCCACTACGAGGCGTACCTGTACGACGCGTTCGACGAGCGGCAGGCGCAGTCGAAGTGGCAGAACGTGCTCGAATTCCTCGAATGGCTGAAGCGGAAGGGCACCAAGCCCGAGACGGCGGCCGTCGATGGCGAGGCCGAAGGTTTCCACAACGCGGACGGGCTCGCCGATATGGGCAAGAACCTGCTCGGCCTGATCCAGACCGTCGCGCTGATGTCGATGCTCGAGGGCAAGGACGAGGATCCGGACGCCGTGCGGTTGTCGACCGTCCATGCGTCGAAGGGGCTCGAGTATCCGCACGTGTTCCTGGTGGGCGTCGAGGAGGGCATCATGCCGCACCGCGGCGGCAGCGAGGACGACGGCCCGATCGACAACGAGCGGATCGAGGAAGAGCGCCGGCTGATGTACGTCGCGATCACGCGCGCGCAGCGCAGCCTGCATCTGAACTGGTGCAAGAAGCGCAAGCGGGCGCGCGAGACGGTCGTGTGCGAGCCGTCGCGTTTCATCCCGGAGATGGGGCTCGACGAGGCGCCGCCGCCGACGCCGGAAGAGGCGCCGATGTCGCCGAAGGACCGGCTCGCGAGCCTGAAGGCGTTGCTGCAGAAGTGACGCGGCGGCGGCGCCGCGAGCACGATGGTGCGACGAACCGGCCACACAAAAACGAAACCCCCGCGATGCGCAGGCGCCGCGGGGGTTTTTTACGGATGGCCGGGTGGGCGCGTTACTTCGCCGAGTTGACCATGTAGTCGACGGCCGCCTTCACGTCGGCATCCGACGCGTTCGACCCGCCCTTCGGCGGCATCGCGCCCTTGCCGTGCAGCGCGTAGTTGTAGACCGTATCCATCGATTCCTTCAGGCGCGGCGCCCAGTCTTCCTTGCTGCCGAACTTTGGCGCGCCGAGCACGCCGGCCGCGTGGCAGGCCTGGCAGGTCGACGCGTACAGCGCCTTGCCGGCCGTTGCCGCGTCGGCGCCGACCGGGGCGGCCGCGGGCTTTTCGCCGGCCTTCGGGATCGCGGCGATCGCAGCCATGGCGGCGGCCTGCGCGTTCGACGCGTCGGCGCCCGAGGCGGGCGCGCCGCTGGCGGGCTGCGCCGCGTTGGCGGCCGGCGCGGCCGGTTCGGGGAAGTTCGCGCCGTCGTTGTTCGCCATGTAGACGATCGCGCGGGCGATTTCATAGTCGCTGACGTCGTCGGGGCTCGTGCCGCCGCGCGCCGGCATCGCGCCCTTGCCCGCGAGGGCCGTCTTCAGCAACGTGTCGAAGCCTTGCGAGATGCGCGGCGCCCAGTCGTCCTTGTTGCCGAACTTCGGCGCGCCGGCGGCGCCGGTGCCGTGGCAGGTCACGCAGACGGCCTTGTAGACTTCCTCGCCGGTCTTGTACGTGCGGGGCGCGTTGGCGTCCTTCACGTCGACCTTCGCGATCGGCGCGATACGTGCGGCGACCTGCTCGTCGGATAGCGCGTCCGTGCCGGCGCCGGAACGGAACGCATGGTTCGCGTAAGTGGCGAACAGGACGATCAGGACGATCGGAATCGCGAACGACGCGATGATGACGGCAATCAGCTGCCCGGGGGTTTTGACGGGAGATTCGTGGGGTGCTTCGCTCATGCTTGCCTCGTCTCCATGAATAGGAATTGTGAGCGCGGTGCAACGGCAAAATGGCAGTCCAATGAAGCACGGACGATTATAGACGGAACGTTTACATCACGGCGAGCGGCGCGATGGCGCGTGTTTACCCGCACGCAGCGCCGGCCGCCGGCGATTCGGGCGGGCAAGGTGGACGCGTCATGGGAAACCGGGTATCCTTGCCGTCTTGCCAATCGTGGGCGGCCTGTATATGGGGTCGCTTCACTGTCTCACGCGCCCGTAGCTCAATGGATAGAGTACTGCCCTCCGAAGGCAGGGGTTGCTGGTTCGATCCCAGCCGGGCGCGCCAAAAGTTCCTTTAAATACAATAACTTATCTGGCGCCGTATTTTCTGTCTTTGAGCCGTACGGAAACTGTACGGAAATTCTGACCGCTCCGGAACAGTGTTTCTGCGCTGCCCGTCGTGTTCGCGAGCTCATCCAAGGCCCTTTCGTACTTGGAAAAGGAGTAGCGACAGACGCGTCCTACTCGACTGGGTCAGCATTGTCGATGGTGTCTTGGGTGATCGTCTGGACTGTCTGAGAGACGAACTCGATAAGCCGGTCGCTGTATCGCGGATCTGAGCCAACAAGTGCCGGATCAACCAGCATGGGCACAAGCTTATGCAGGAGCTTGGTGAGCTTGTCGATATGTTTCGTTATCGACGTTCTGTCGGCGACGATGAGCTCGTTCAGGGCTTCGCCATCTTCTTGCCAAAAGTGCAATGTCCGGATTTTCTGAATTGCGACATCGATCCTATTGCTGCGGATTCCGGCGCGCACGATTCCGTCGGCGATCTCCAGTGCGCGCTGCATACTCACTGACTGTTTGCCCTGACGGTATTGCATCAGGATCTCAGCGCTCAGGTGTCGGCCGCTGTTTTCTTTGAGCGATAGGAGATGCGCCAGAGATTGCCAGTCCCCCTTAGCTTGTTGTTTGTGCAGCTTGTACGCATGATCAAGTAGCTGCCCCAGTAGAAGTTTGTGATTCTCCACAACCGGTCTCCTTCTTTGTCGTCAGCTGTATAGCTCACATGGCGAAATCATTTAGTTTCTTCATGCAGATGTTCGCAGCTTAATTGGATCTTGGTAAGCGGGTCACGTCGCCCAACCGTCGACAGTAGAGTGACGGAAGACAGGTGGGAGCTCGTAACCGGCGGCGGACCCGCGTAACATGGCAAAAAATTCCGAAGAAAGGGTCCGTTTTGCCATCCTTGCCACGCAACATCTTGGGGGCCGAGACCGCCGCAAAGGCAGCCAGCTCTGCTCCGCTTCGTCCTTTCGCATACACTCGCCGATCGTCGGGAACAAAGGATTTGTCTCTCAAAGAGGAAGTCCTGGAAGAGACTGGCTATTGGGCGAAGCCGAGCGGCGTGAGTAGCAAGCCGCCACGATGGATCGTCCACATTGACGCGACACGCGAGGTTCCTGTCGCCCGGCTTGCGCAAGATTCGTCGGGCATGACGCCTCCCGCTGCGATGACCCCCGGCTACATTAATAACGGCTCAGGCAAGTGCGCGCTCGCGGCGTTCCGGCTGATGCCGGCGGTCAAGCTGGGACCGGCCAGCTATAAGTTTCCGGACGAATGGGAGTGGATTGTGCAGTTCGCCTTTGCCAAGGCGTTGCCGGTCGGCACGTCGGGCGATGTCCTGACCGATTTCAACGTCCAGGACAGCACCTTGTCCTACAAGGGCCGCGAGACGCCGAAGACGGCCTATCCCATCGCGCACATCAGCCTGATCAAGACAATGGCCGAGCCCGAGCCAATTCAGCTTGCTTCGGGCGAACTCTTCAGCTACGAAGACGCGACGGCCACGCTGTCGGCCTGGCTGAGCGACGGAAACGCGAACTTCGGCGTTTATTCGGCGGACAGCCAGGAGGACATGGAGCGGCTGCAATACGATCTAGGGTCGGTCTTCGAGGCCGAGGCAGACGCCGAAATCGAGCCAGCACAGAATTTGGAGGTGTTGCCGGCCCCTGACCTCTTCGGCGTTCCGCCGGTCGTCTATAAGCTGATCAACGCCGCCTTGGCCGCTGGTAAGCGCCATTTCGTCTTTCATGGGCCGCCTGGGACTGGCAAGACCACGCTTGCAGAATATGTGGCGGAGCAGATCGCGGGCGATGATTTGTCGGAGGGCGAGGCGCCTTACACGCTGTTGACGGCGTCGTCGTCATGGAGTTCGCAAGACCTCGTCGGCGGGTATCAGCCGCTTGGCCCGGGCAAGATGGGATTTGTGCCGGGCGCCATGCTGCGGGATTTCCACAAGCCGATCATCATCGACGAGCTCAATCGCTGTCCGATCGACAAAGTGATCGGGCCGTTGTTTTCCGTTCTGAGCGGACAATCGACCTCCCTGCCGTATCGAGTGAAGGTCGAAGACGCGACAAGCGAAAACTATCGCATCCTGCCAAAGCCGAACCCTTCCAAGGCAGAACACGAGTTCGCCCCCGGTCCCGCATGGGCGATGCTGTGCACGCTCAATCAGGTCGACAAGTCTCAGTTGGAGCAGATCAGTTTCGCATTGTCCCGGCGCTTCACGTGGATTCGAATCGGCATACCCGAAGACCCGGCGGCCTTCGTCAGAGAACGGCTCGAAAAGCTCGGATTGCTGAAAGGGGGCGCCGACGCCGCGTTGCCGAATCCGGTCGCGGATTTGTGGGCGATCGTCAATCGCCATCGCGAGCTGGGCGGGGCGCCCGTGATTGATTTCTTGAAGCTTGCCGCCGCGATGGACCCCGACATCGACTTTCTGTCATCTCCGACCCCGGAGACGCAAGAGACCTTCGTCGTGGTGATGGCCTCGACCTTCTTGCCGCTGCTCGACGGCATCAGCCGCGCGGAAGCGATGGATTGCTCGTCGGCGATTGTCTCAGCGTGGGGGCTGTCGGGCGCTGCGTCCGCCGACGTTGAGCAGCGTTTCATGGAGCTTGCGCCCTGAGCATCCCACTTGCCTCCACGCTGTCCGATCATTGCTTGGCCGCGCTCTTGCGCTGCCATCGCTCGCCGCATGGCAATGGATGGGACTCGAAGACTCCACGTGTTGACATCGAGGAGCGCGAGGAGCTTTTGCTGCGCTGGGCGCTTTCTGACGGGGTTCGGCGCATCGCGGAGCGCGTGATCGCAAACCCGCGAGACATTCGATCTTCGATCGCTTTCGAAACGCAGACGCACTCGGGCCAGATACCGGGAGTCGTCGACGCTCGGGCAACGCTCTGCGAGCAGGAACTCTCAGGCGACTCGACTCTCTTTGTTGTGTCCGAGCCGGCACTCTCTGCGCTGACTCGTCGCAACCATGTTCTCGCCTGGGTGCTTCGCGAAGCCGAGTCGCTGGCCCTGTCGGCCATTCGCCGACACAAGCTTGGACCTGACCAGGATTGGATACACGCGCGCGTGGGCCTTCTCGAACGGGCCAGCCGCACTCGGATGCTGCGCGAGGTGATGCTGTCGCCCGCAGGGCGGCGCAGACCGGGCGGGGCTGCGATAAGAGACGCGCGCAAGGGTTTGTCGCTGCTCTATCGGATGGCCGCGGATTCGATGCTTCTGTTTGAAGGCGTCGAGCGCATGGACGTGGATGCGATACGCTCCATTTTGTCGAGCACGCTGGTCGCTCAATTGGAGGACTGGCAGAAGCTCGAATTGGCGACCGCGCTCTCGGCGGCCGAAGCTTTGGCGCAGGAAACGGGCGAACGGATCAGGTGGAAGGGTTCGATTGCCGGAGGGTCCGAGATCGCGACCGTTGGGCGTTATCGAATCAGATGGCAGAATGCGTTGGCCAAACGCGCAGCCGAAAATCTCGACCCGTCCGAAGTCATGGTCAGGGAAGCGGCGGAGGCTCTGAGCGCAGGCATGGGCCTAGCGCGAGCCGACGTCTCGATTCGGGACGCGGAAACCGGAATCGACGTCGCCCACTTCGAATGCAAATGGTTCGGCTCGCCGCTTTCAGCGTCCGCCGCAATCGTCGATGCGATATCCCAGCTTGTGCGATATTGCCGCGATTCTCGGCCCGATAGCGTCGAGCAAGCGCGAACGATGCTTCGCGACTGCGCAGTAGTGTGCTCTGGATTGTCAGGCTTCGAAGAAGCGATGGACGGTGCAAAGCCGGTTGGCCTGACTGATTTTTCAGGAATGGCAAGCGGAGCCTTGATCGCGTGGGCGGCAAGGCTGCATCGCAGGCTTGCCGCCGATCCGATCTAGCGCCAGCAATCGATGTTTCTTACCTTGTCGCTCCACCGTTCGCGACCAGCGGAACCTCTTCCTCGTCCGCGGGCTGCGAGCAAGGTGTGCTGATCGAATAGTTGGCGGGGCGTGAGCGCGCGGTATCGGTGTCGGACTGAAAGCGAGCCATACCGCCGCGGATATATTCGCTCGACAGTTCAACGCAGGCCCATTTTCGGCGCAGGTTTTCCGCCACCATACCGGTCACACAGGACCCGGCGAACGGGTCGACCACGAGGTCACCCGCGTCGGTCAGCATCCGTATGAAATACTCAGGCAGCAGCGCGGGGAAGCGAGCCGGGTGAATGTCGATCCCGTTCGCTCGGCAATAGTCTTGATATTGCCCATTGCTCTCTGTGTTCGCAATGGCGAGCAAGTTTGGAGGCACCGAACCGCCATTGTCCTTAGAGAATTTTTCCGAGATGTCATGTCCAGACGGCCGCAGCTTCGCCTTGTAGCCGTTCTTCAAAAGCCCCTTCATCGACTCGGAATACGGCGCGAGAACGCGCTTGTTGTTCGCTTTCGGATACGGCGTTTTGGAGAGCCACCACACGCAATTAACGGCGTCTTTGACACGAACACGGCGAATGTTGACCCACTCCGCGGGCGAGGGCAGCTTGGCCGGATTCCACCAGTAGTGCTCTTGAGCAAGGTGGAAGCCAAACTCTTCGCAGAGCATGATCAAGAGCTTGAAGTGATAGAGGGACCGTGTTGGCGTGCCTGGCTTCCAGGCGCCGCCGATGTCGATCACCAAACTTCCGTCGTCGCGCAGCACGCGATTGAACCCCTCCGCGAACGGACGGAACCAGTCGCAATACGCAGCCGCGTCTTCATTCCCGTACGACTTTTTGCGAACCAAGCCGAAAGGCGGCGAGGTCATGATCAAGTTGACGGAGTTGGGCTTTGCACGATGGTGCAAGTATTCGAGCGAGTTGCCGTTGTATATCTTCCCGAGCTTCGTTTCGTGAGCGATGGAGAACGGGCCATAGCTCTCGCCGTTGATTCGCTCCGGCTTCTTGTCCTGCTTCGCGGCGATGTTGTGAAGATGACGGATGTAGTCGCTCAGCGACTTGAACCCCAACACATTGGAGATTGCCTCCATTTCTTGCCGTTCGTTCAGGGTGAGCCGTAGGCTCGCGATGTTGTCTCGGGGTTCGGAGACATGCGGACGGACCATTCTTTTCCTCTATGTTGCACGCTGGTTTTGCGCACGCATCTAACTGGCAGGTTATTGTATTACGCTAACCTGGATCGGCGCCAGGAATTTCTGAGAGATCCGCTCTGCTTGGGAGCGCGAGGCTAGATTCCTCTATCATTCGACGAAGACCAAAGATCGTCGGGGGAATCGTGGCAAGGCTATCGAAGACTGAACTGCTGGCAAGAGTGTTGGACGGAGTCAGGGAGGGAGGATGGCTCCCGCTGGTGATTGACGGCACGCATCCATTCCTGATCAGGGCAGCCCGCGCGGACAGCAGAAGCTTCGACTTCCGAGTCTATATCTGGAATTGCACGCACGGCGGGGCAAATCGTGCGGATGACGAGTATCGGATTCAGTTCACGAGCGTGCCCCACGGGCACGAGGGGACGCCAACACTGCTTCTCGGATGGCATGACGAACTAGAAGTGTTCGCCGCCTGGGACATCTCGGCCCACGATGGGCAGAGTTCGGCTTCGCCATCCGCGCAGATTCGGGAGCGAACCTTGGAAGCGGCCGCAGGTGGTGCGTTTGCGACCCAGGCTAAGGAAAATGAAATCGTTGTGGCCTTTCGTCCGTTCCTGCTGGTCGACTACGCGCAGTCGACCAGCAGCTTGCATCAAACGGGGCGCGCGCATCGCGACATGAACCTCTTAAACGACCTGGACTCGCTGGATGATGAGCAAATCGCGGCTGTGGCCAACCGTCCGAGGCAAATGGTGATTCGAAGGATTGCTAGGAGATATCGCGCGGCGAATTTTAGCCGCAAGGTCCTCGAGGCTTATGGCCATCGGTGCGCGTTTTGCCGTGTCCAGCTCGGCCTGCTAGATGCGGCTCATATCGTGCCGGTGTCCGCGTCTGGCAGCACCGATGAAGTTACAAACGGCGTGGCTCTTTGCAAGCTTCATCATTTCGCCTACGACTCCAATCTGGTCGCTTTTGACCGCCGATACAGAATCCGTGTCAGCGAGTCGCGCGTGGGAGCGTTGGCAGAAGCCGAGTTGGATGGAGGCATCAGGGGTTTTCGAGATGCCCTTGCGCCAACGCTCGTCCTTCCCGCCAACGTGCGCTATCACCCCAACCCGGCTTACGTGCAAACGGCCCTTCGCGTTAGAGGATGGCGGCCATGATGACGCGGCGGGGAGACAAAGACGGGTTCGCGAAAACAACAGCGGTCGGAACAAACGCAATCACGTTCACGAAAGACGACGCGCGGTTAGGAGGTTTAACGCCTCTCTTAGCAAGGCCACGCCTGCGTTGATGTCCGATGCCGAGCCGTCGATCCGTCCAGTCATTGATAGATAGGCAAAGTGGACGGCCGGCGAATGCCGCGCCAACGCCACTAGGTGCGGGCCGCTTGGGCCGCGCACGCCTCCTAGCCAGTTTTGTACCGTCCTCTCGCTCGCGCCCGTCCATCGAGCGAGCTTCTTGATCGAGTTTCTCGATCCGCCCATTTCTTCTTTGAGCGCCATGGCGATCGCCATGGGATATTCCGCGCCGATTTTTTCCCTTTCTTCGCGCAAATTCTTGCGTGTTGTCGGCAACATTTTTCGCGCCTCCAAAACTATATTCCCTGAACGCAAGCGAAAGAGCGGGCTCGCGTGTCGCCTCCGCGCGGAGGCGACACGCGGCTGCCCCCTCGCGGCTCGAAGGGAGGCAGGGTGGAACGGACAACTCGCAACAAACATCCGCAAGGCGCGGCTGGCCGAGGCCGCGCGGCGGCTTACGTGCGAATGTCGACGGAGCACCAACAATACTCGACCGAAAACCAAAAGGACGTCATCTTGGCGTTCGCGGAAAGTCGCGATCTGGACGTAGTGCGTGTCTACGCGGATGAAGGGAAAAGTGGGCTGCGGCTCGACGGGCGCGACTCTTTGAAGGCCTTGCTAAGAGACGTGGAGTCAGGCGCGGCCGACTTTTCCGTAATTTTGGTCTATGACGTTAGCCGATGGGGTCGTTTTCAAGACCCAGACGAAAGCGCAAGCTATGAAATCCGTTGCAAGCACGCGGGTGTGAGAGTGCTGTACTGCGCCGAGCAGTTCGAGAACGACGGAAGCCCCGTGTCAAGCATCATCAAGAGCGTTAAGCGAACGATGGCTGGCGAATATAGCCGCGAGCTCAGCGTGAAAGTGCACGCCGGCCAATGCCGCCACATCCGGAACGGCTTTCGGCAGGGTGGCCCGGCGGGCTTCGGCCTCCGCCGCGTACGGGTCGAGCCGAACGGGCAGAGGCACGAGCTCAGACGTGGCGAGCACAAGGCGATCCAAACCGATCGCGTCATTCTTGTCCCGGGGCCGTCCGACGAGGTAGCTACTGTACGCGACATCTACCGATGGTTCGTCGAGGAGGGGCGCTCCGAGGCCGAGATCGCCGCTGCGCTGAACGAAGCTGGCGTGCGTACCGATCGCGGCGTCGCATGGACTCGGGGAACGGTCCACCAGATTCTCACAAACGACAAGTACGTCGGCGATAACGTCTGGAATCGGGTGTCGTTTAAGCTCAAACAAGAGCGCGTCCGCAATCCGCCGGCATCATGGGTTCGCGCGGACGACGCATTCGAGCCGATCGTCGATCGGATCATCTTCGAGGCCGCCCGCCAAATCATCCTCGCGCGCTCCTACCGGCTCACCGACGCGGATATGCTGGAAGCTCTGCGAAAGCTGCTGCTTCGAAACGGCTACCTCTCCGGCATCATCATCGACGAGTCGCCCGGCTGCCCGTCCAGCAGCGCCTACGCGAGCCGCTTCGGCAGCTTGCTTCGCACCTACGACCTGATCGGCTACGCACCCGCGCGCGATTACAGGTACGTCGAGCTTAACCGCCGCCTGCGGGAGCAGCATCCCGAGGTCGTATCGGCCGCTGAGCGGGCAATGCTTGACGCGGGCGCGCGCGTCGAGAAGGACATCGCGTCCGGTTTGCTGTGGGTCAATGAAGAGTTCAGGGTGTCGCTGGCCTTGTCGCGCTGCCGGCCGACCAATGCGGGCTCGAACCGCTGGATCATCCGCTTCGACACCGCGTTGCGCCCGGACATTACCGTCGCCGTTCGCATGGAGCTAGACGCGCAATCGATCCGCGACTACTTCCTTTTGCCGGCCATCGATGTTTCGACGGACGTCGTCCGCCTGGGCGACCACAACGATTTCGGCTTTGAGGGCTATCGCTACGACGACCTGGAAATGCTCTGCCACCTAGCTCGCCGGGTTCCGCTGAAAGGAGTCAGCTATGAATGACCGCGTCGACAGAATTGTGTCTGCGCTTTCGCGCAGCGACGAGATCGCGCAAATTCCGGTCGCGCAGCTCAGAGTCCTGAATCCACGGACGCGCAATCCGTATTTTTTCTCCCAGCTTGTCGAGAACATTGCGTCGGTTGGCCTCAAGAGGCCTATAACGGTGGCCCATGGCGGCCGCGACGCCGATGGCGAGTGGTATGAAGTGCTGTGCGGGCAGGGCCGCCTCGAAGCGCTCAAAGCGCTTGGCGAGAGCATGATTCCCTGCTCGATCGTGGAGGCCAGCGAAATCGACCGCTACCTCATCACGCTCACGGAGAACATCGCGCGGCGACGTCATTCCACCGCCGAACTGTTGGGCGGCTTGCAAGTCCTTCGCGCCAAAGGCTACTCGACGGCCGAGATTTCCCGCAAAACGAACCTCGACGACGCTTACGTCAACGGCATCCTGCAATTGTTGGAAAAAGGCGAGCAGCGACTCATGCAGGCTGTCGAGAAGCGCGTCATGCCCCTCTGGCTTGCCGTCGAGGTCGCTCGCTCGCCGACGGAAGAGGTCCAGGCGGCGATGGTCGCCGCCTACGAGTCTAAGACACTGACGGGTGACCAATTGTTGCGCGTGCGCCGAATCCTGAGCAAGCGAGAGGCGGCAGGCAAAAAGATGGGAGGTCGTCCAGTTCAGCGCGAGAAGCCCACGCCGCAGAAGTTGCTGCGAACCTACAGGAACGAGGTTCGTCGCCAAAAAATGATTGTGCAGAACGCCAACCTCCAAGAGCAGCGCCTTCTGCTTATTACTTCAGTCCTTCGTCGCTTTCTCGCCGACGAGCATTTCAGAACGCTTTTGCGGGCAGAAGGCGTCAAGGATATCCCCGAGGCGGTTGCCTCCCGTATTCCGCCGGAGCTTATGCCATGAGCAATGTCAGACACGGTTTCGAGGCGAAAGTTATTGAGGTTCCTTTGGGGCGGATCGTCTCCGGTGCGCCGCTAGGAAAGGGCGTGCTTGAAACGGCGAAATATAAGACTATCCTTGGCTCCATCGAGGAGCTTGGCGTCATCGAGCCGCTCGCGGTGTTTCGCTCGCCTCGCCAGTTCGGCGACTTCGAGCTGCTTGACGGCCGGTTGCGACTTGAGGCGCTTAAAGAACTGCGTCGGGATACCGCGCCGTGCATGGTCTCCACAGACGACGAGTGCTTCACGTTCAACCGCCACGTCACGCGCTTGTCGGCCGTGCAGGAGCACAGGATGATACGGGCGGCGCTCGCCAAGGGCGCCTCTGAGAAGCGAATCGCCGAAGTTCTCCGTATGGACGTCCGCAGCATTCGGGAGCGGGCGGCCCTGCTCGACGGGGTCGCGCCGGAAGCGGCCTCGCTTCTCAAGAATCGGCAAGCAGCTCCCAAAGTGTTTTCCGTTCTGAAGAAGATGAAGCCATATCGGCAAATTGAGGCGGCCGAGATGATGATCGCGGCGAACAAGTTTACCGCGACATACGCCGAAATGATCTTGGTCGCCACGCGCTCCGAGGCGCTCGTCGACGGCCCCAAGTCCAAAAAGAGAGACGAAATATCGCCCGAGGACCTGGCCAAGATGGAGGCGGAAATGGAGCGGTTGCGGCAAGACTGCCAAGCCGTGGAGGACGAGATCGGCGAGACTATGCTGTCCCTGGTCGTCGCCAAGAGCTTCATGGCTCGTCTCCTCCGCAACGAGAACATTCATGGCCACCTGAAGCGGCACCACAGCGACTTGCTTGCGAGCTTGGTCTCGACCATGGACGCGATCGCGGCGGACAACCGCGTCACCGAGCAGGAGTGAGGCGGTCTGCGCAGAGAGGGCGTTAGCCGCATGCTGGAGCGCGGCCTAGACATCGTAGAAGTCTCGCAAGTGAGCGGACACCGAACGCTGTCGATGATCCAGCGATACGCCGCGCCGCGTGCTGAGGATATCGCGAAGAAGTTGGGCTAATAGCCCCGTAGGAGACGCGGCTTCGGTTCGAGCACTTGGCCGCACCTGTGCGAGAGCCCTATGTGGGCGGTCCTCAAAATTCCTTAACCGATAGGAACGGTGCGAACCTTTCGGGCATGGCGTCAAGTTCGCTCTAAAGCGCTTGGTGAATTTCTCCCCACTTGTCGGCCAGCCGTGCCCGCTCGTGATCGCTGGGTATTGGTGGACCTTGAAGGGCTTTGTGCACAAGTTGTAGCTCGCCTGCTTTCCGCCGAAGCGCGCGCAGGTATTGTTCGATCTCAGGGCTTATTAGAAACCGTGCGCGGCGAGTCGCCAGCAAGAACTCGTTCACCCACTTCTCTTCGACAGCATCTTTCGCCGCGATCCGAGACACAAAAGTCATCGCGGCTTCGTACACTTCAAATCGCTTATCAAATCGGTCCAGTTTGAGCTTGTTTCGGCTTATGCGGACCTGCTGCCACGCAATCCAGCCGCCGACTAACGCGATGATCGGGCCGAGCGCAGCCGCGCCGACCTGTATCGCAGTGGTCCAGCCAGATTGGGGATCGCATGCCATTTGCCTCTCATTCAGCGTTTTCGTGCGAGCATTCTGCCATTGCTGTTAGGCAAATGGAAAGCGCGCTTAAAGGAGCATCAAAGCATGGGATTCGTGGCACGGGCCTGGAAGGACCCGGTGTGGAGTAAGGTGATTGCGACGGTGATAACGGCTGGCGGAGCGGCGTTCGTCGTTTGGATTGGGCCGCGTTTTTCTTACATCTTGCGCTTGGTGCACGACTGGGCATTTATTCCCGTCCAGTTGTCGCGCGGGGCGGTCGTTGCCTGGGCAGCGATTACGCTCGCACTGGCCGCTGCTGGGGCGACGCTCGTATTCCGTAAGCGGCAAGGGAAGCCGCCAGTTGCTGCGCGAATCGATGATGTCGCACCTCCCCACCAAATCGAAATTCATACTGAGGAAGCCCAGCCATACCACGAACTGACCCAAGAGTCCGGTCATTTGCTTAGCACCGTCCGAGTCGGCATCAAAAACACAGGCACGAAGACTCTTTCAAATTGCAGGGTATATGTCGAAAAGGTGTCACCTCCCGCAAGTCCTTTGGATAGCGGATCTATCCTGCTAGAAAACGCCGTGTTCAACCTTCGCACTGACGATCCAGAGCATCTTGTGGACGTTGCGGCACATTGGGACCACATGAACCAATACCGGTTTAGTGCACCCGGCGCGACCGGCTTCTATGAGGCGATGCAATACATGGATGACGACCGAAAGCGAACTTTCGTGATCCGGGTCACCGCACGAGAATGTGAGCGCTCGGCCATTTTCGAGATACACGTGGACAAGTCGAGGCGGCTGCACCTGAAATTTGTTGCCTACACTCTTTGAAGTTGGCGTCCGGCACGAGCCTCGCCTTCGGAATCGGTTGGCGCCGGTCGTGTAGATCAACTGCCTACTTCTTGTGCACTTCGTATGAGTTGTGCGAGACTCCTTTTCACCCAATTGTGGGGTTTTCAAAGGAAGGCATCGTGTTAAGCCAATTTTTGAATTCCCCCACCGTTCGCGCTGGCGGTAACCAGTGAACGTCTGATCCTGCGGGGTGCTGTGCCGGGAAGAACGTCAAATACGGCTGTTGGGCGCTATCGTTACAGACGCGTCCACTTCAGATCCATGCATTGTTACCGCGATGTATGGAGCGCGAGCATAAGACGGGAGATGGTGGGTCAGACCGCCAGAGATCGGAAGGCGTCCATGTGCCGTATCCAGCTTACGCTGAGTAGTATTTCGTGGACTACCAGAACACTTCTGACGCCGAATAGGGCCACTCCTTTCCCACTTTCAAGCTGCACGCGAGCATAAGAATGAAATTCAACGCGGGCGACGAAACTGATCAAAAGCTCTGTCTCATGTTGCGACATGAATACTTGCGCTGCGGCGAAGCGCTGGCAGACTTCAAGCTCTATGCACAACAGTTACAGCGTGGCGAAGATAGCCGCGCGATCTCGTACCGCGCATATAACGCCTACGCACGCAGAGGTGGCCGCGCGAATTCAGACAACCGGATAAGTGGAACGGCCAGGGCCTGAGCCGGCGATAATGCAGGCAAAGGAATCCGAGAAATGACGAA
>NZ_CADFDL010000017.1:0-162972 GCF_902832865.1 Burkholderia sp. BCC0397
AACCAGTTTGCTATCCTGTTCGGCGAGCGATTTATGCAGGCGCGTGGATAACGTGCTGTTCAACCGCCTCGCCCACAAAAATGCGGACAGGTTCGCGTTAGCGGGTCCAGGCCTACCATTTCCTTACATGCTCAGATGGCGTAGGCAAGCTCCCGCTCTTCCACTTTCTCGTTGAACGAACCCGTTCCAATGGTCGGCGCTTCCTCACAAGCACTGAAGTGGTACCCGGCATAGTGCGCGAACACTCGAATGTCCTTCCCTCCGATGCGACGCTTTTGCAACGCGTATGCTCGAGCGGATTCGGAAAGAAAGAATCGATGTTCGCCGTTACCCGGCTCAACGCTCACCAGCGACTTCTCGGTCAGTTCAGCAATGTCGCTGGCAACGTCAGACAGCGTATACCTCGCATCACATACCAGCGCGCGCAATGCCTCGAAAGTAAAAGCACTCTGGAATGCCGCAACGTGACCCAATAGCTTCTGACTCGACGGGCTCAGCGACGCAAAGCTCCAATCGAAGCTGGCCTGTAACGTCTGGTGGTGCGCAAGCGCCGTTCTGTATCCCCGCGTCAGCAACTTGAAGCGATCGTCGAGAAATCCGTGAACACCTCGAACGCCCAATGCACCGATACGCCCAACTGCCATTTCGATCGCCAGTGGATTACCGTCGAGCCGACGGCAGATATCGCCAACGAGACGAGCGCTTTTTCTTAAAGTATCAAGGTCGCAACCCGACTGTCGCGCGCGCTGCAAGAACATTTGCACTGCCTCACAATCCAGCAGCTCTACGATGGATGACTCCGGACGTGGCACTTGGAGCGGGCGCACGTGGAAGACAGTCTCACCCGATACCCTCAACGGCTCACGGCTCGTGACGAGTACCCGCAAGTTGCCAAGCCGCATGCAAACTGAATCGACCAGTCGAGCGACTGCATCGATGACGTGCTCGGCGTTGTCCAGCACCAGCAGCGTGCGGTCTCGCGGCAAAACTGCGACTAGCGCGTCGACCGCCAACCTGTCGTCCCGTATCGACAGGCCGAATGCCGTCGCGATTTTTTGCAAAACCGCTTCTGGAGAGGCAGCATCGGAAAGCGCGACGAAACGCGTGATATCAAAACGGCCGCTTACTGCCGCATGAGCAACTTCAATTGCCGCGCTCGTTTTCCCGACTCCCCCGGCGCCCACCAGTGTCAATATATGCGTCGTGTCCAGTATTGCCGCAATATTGGAGACCAGGCTGTCGCGTCCCGTGAGCGCCCCGTGCCGTCGCGGAATATCGCTGTCGCCCTGCCTGAGCGGTGTAGCCCTCGTCAAATTCGCGCTCGCGGCTGATCTCTGCGTCAGTTGGTAACCGCGACCGGGTACGGTCACAATCAGGTCGCGTTGCGGTCCGAGCAATTTTCGCAACGCGGAAATATGGACCTGCAGATTGTTCTCTTCAACTACTGTTCCGGGCCAGACCGTGGCCATCAACTCGTCTTTCGTTACGAGACGTCCCGCCGCTGACAAAAGTACCGCGAGCACGTCAAATGCACGCGAACCGACATGGATAGCCTTCCCATCACGTCGTAATGAGCGCGTCGACAAATCGACTTCGAGTGTGCCTAGCAACATGACTCAGGCCTCGTCCATTAGACAAACCGGGCCACTGAGCCAGCAACCGCTGCTTTCATCGGCCGGATCGCGAAAGTTCACCGTGATCGCGGACGGACGTCCCATCGCCACACCCTGACGCACGACGATGCCGCGTCCCGCTCCGGTGACGAGCCCATAGCGATGCGCGCCGTACAGGAGCGCTGCCGCTGCGATGCCGGTCGCCGCGTCTTCCGGATAGCCGGACGCGCGCGGGAATTGCCGTGCGTCGAACACGTGCGGTGCATTGGCATCTAGCGAAAACGGATACAGACCGGTCGACGACAGCGCGTCGCATAAGGCCTGGATTTGGTCGAGTTTCGGCGTGATCGCATTCAGCCGTGAGGTCGTGCGGACCGGCACCAGCGTTTTGGTGCGGCTCGTCGTTGCGTTGACGATGCCGAGAGGCAGCAGCTCGCCGGCATCAAGGTTCAACACATCGAGTGTTCTGGCAATGAGCGCCGCATCGATAACCGGCTCGACGCGTCCCGCCGGCTGGCTGACTTCGATCCGCGCGTCGGACGCGTCGTACCGCGCTTCGACGCTGCCGCTCAGCGTTTCAATCAGCGCCGTGTTCGTGCGCCATGCGCCTGTGTGACGCAGCAGCCACAATGCGCCCAGCGCCGCGTGTCCGCACATCTCCATCTCGTGGTTGGGCACAAAAAAGCGGAAGCGAAAATCATGGTGCGGGTCGACGGCGCGCATCACAAACCCGCTTTCCAGACCATACGCGCGGGCCACCTCTTTCATCTGCGCGTCGGACCAGCCGTTCGCGTCGAGCACGACCGGGGCCGGATTGCCGCCCTCGTCGGTGGTGAAAAATACCCGTACAACCCGCACACGTTGTACGATGCTCATGCGCTTGCTCCCTAATTAACTCTGCCTATCGGTGTGCCGCCTTTTGTGAAGCTGGCGGGAAGGCCAGTCCGTCGTCCCTCGCAGCATGCACGGTCTGCGTTTTTTATTCGCTTCCATTTGGGCCAGAACATGCTCACTATCGGGCCATGGTGGTTTGCGTCAGCGCGTTGTCCATCCCCTATAAAGTCCCAAGTCGCAGGTTCTCGCCATGTTTTATCAGACGTCTAAATCGCACATTCCCGCCGACCGCGTGGCTGCGACCCGTCGCATTACGATGGCCGATTACGTGACGTCGTGGCACGAGCACGAAGAGTTCATGTTCCTGCTGCCGAGTCAAGGCACGCTGACGCTGACTTCGGAGTGTTCAAAGCATTCGCAACGCATCAGCGCCGGCGTGCTTGCGATGGTTCCTGCCGGGATTTTTCACGACACGGCGAGCAATCCCGGAGAGCACTGCCATACGGCGGTCTATGCGGAGCGCGACTTCGTTTCGTTTTGTGCGCGCAAATCCAATGTCCGGATCGCCGGGGGCGATGCACCGCGCTACTGCGTGCCGCCGCCTGCTCTGCTTGGGGCACTGCGTTTGCAAACACAGTTCGACGCGGGCGACGAAACGGCGGAAGCACACGATATGTCGCGGTATCAAAGCGATCTGGTCGATCGGCTGATTGCGTCAGCGTGCGTGGCGGCGGTGCTAAGCGCCGCACCGAGCGGCGCCAATCCGAAGATCTCGCGCGAGCAACTGGTCAGTGAAATCAAGGCGTATCTTGACGTCATGCTGGCGGAGCGGATCGATATCGAGACAATCGCTTCGGAATTCGCGATATCGCGACGTCATCTCACCCGGATCTTCCGCGAGGAGACCGGCGAAAGCCTCACCGATTATCAGCTCCGGCAACGTGTCATGCGCGCGCGTTCGCTCTTGAATGTTCCCGGCACGACCGTGCTGTCGGCAGCCCTGAGCGTAGGGATCGAATCGCCGTCCTACCTGGCAAGGCTATTCAACAAGTTCGGTATGCCTGCGCCCCGCGATCTGAAGGCATCCCGTGCTCGATGCAACTGATGCCTCTTCACTTCCGAGTTCTGTCAGCTCCATCAGACTCGAACCACTCATCCGGTAAATTCTGGCGTACCTGACCGCTCGCGATAAGCTTGTTGCCGGCAGTTTGGACGCGGCAGCCCCGGACTGGGACGGTGAACGGCCGATGCCGCACCGACAATATCTGCCGTGTCATCACACGGTGTGCGGCAAAAGCCCACACTGCAACTGTTCAATTTCCGCACACCGAATCGCATCCACCCGCCAATCCATGCGGGCGCTACGGATGGGAAAAAACCCGGATACCCCCGTTTCACCACCCTCGCCTACCCTCGCGCGCATGCCGGTCGACGCCCAAGCAACGATCCGGCCGATCCGAATTTCCCAGGAGCGCATATGGATAGCACCAACCCCGCACTGTTCGACACCGACGTCTGGCGCAGCAAGATCTTCACCGGACGCTGGCACGCAAGCCCGCATGCGGCCGACGTAATCGAACCGGCGACCGGCAACACGCTCGGCCGCATCGGTCTTGCCGATAGCGCAGCCATCGCCGAAGCATCGGCCGTCGCCCATCGCGCGCAGCCCACATGGTTCGCCCTCCCCTACGACGACCGCGCAGCGGTGCTACGCCGCGCCGCAACCATCGCCGAAACACACTTCGACGCGATCGTCGACTGGCTCATCCGCGAAAGCGGCTCAACCCGCGCGAAGGCGTCGTTCGAAACCTCCGTCACGATCAAGGCACTGCACGAAGCAGCCAGCCTGCCATCACGCGCAGCCGGCGAAGTGCTGCCGTCCGCAGCCGGCCGGTTGTCGCTCGCGCGCCGCCGCCCGCGCGGCGTGGTCGGCGTGATCTCGCCGTTCAACTTCCCGCTGTACCTCGCGATACGCGCGGTCGCGCCCGCACTCGCGCTCGGCAACGCGGTCGTGCTGAAGCCCGATCCGCGCACCGCCGTGTGCGGCGGCGTCGCGATCGCCCGCGTGTTCGAACTCGCCGGCTTGCCGGCAGGCCTGCTGCACGTGCTACCCGGCGACGGCGCAGCCGGCGCGGCGCTGGTCGCCGATCCGCACGTCGCGATGATCCAGTTCACCGGCTCCACCATGGCCGGGCGCAAGGTCGGCGAAGCGGCGGGCCGCCACCTGAAGAAGGTGTCGCTCGAACTCGGCGGCAAGAATTCG
Source organism: Burkholderia sp. BCC0397 (assembly GCF_902832865.1). Classification (NCBI taxonomy): domain Bacteria; kingdom Pseudomonadati; phylum Pseudomonadota; class Betaproteobacteria; order Burkholderiales; family Burkholderiaceae; genus Burkholderia; species Burkholderia sp. BCC0397. The sequence goes on from NZ_CADFDL010000017.1 coordinate 4,711, forward strand.
CTGATCGTGCTCGACGATGCCGATCTCGACCGCGCGGTCGCGAACACCGCATGGGGCGCGTACCTGCATCAAGGCCAGATCTGCATGGCGACCGGCCGCGTGCTCGTGCAGCGCGCGATTCACGACCGCTTCGTCGCGAAGCTCGTCGAGAAGGCGCAAAGCCTGCGCGTCGGCGATCCGGCCACCGGCGACGTCGGCCTCGGCCCGCTGATCAACGCCGCGCAACGCGACCATGCGGCGAACCTGGTCGACGCGGCCCGCCGCGCGGGCGCGCGCGTCGAGACGGGCGGCGGCCATCGCGGCCTGTTCTTCGAGCCGACCGTGCTGAGCGGCGTCGCGCCGGGCAATCCGGCGTTCGACGAGGAAATCTTCGGGCCGGTCGCGATCGTCGTGCCGTTCGATACCGACGAAGACGCGATCGCGCTCGCGAACCAGACCGAATACGGGCTGTCGATGGCGATCCTGTCCGCCGACGTCGGCCGCGCGCTGAGGATCGGCGAGCGCTTGAACACGGGGCTGCTGCACATCAACGACCAGACGGTCAACGACGAAGTGATCAACCCGTTCGGCGGCGTCGGCGCATCGGGCAATGGCACGAGCATCGGCGGGGCGGCAAACTGGGAAGAATTCACGCAGTGGCAGTGGCTGACGATCAAGGGCGAAGCGCCGCTGTATCCGATTTGACGAGGAGACCGATCATGTACACCGAACACGATACACGCGCCGTCACCGCGGCCGTCGCGCGCGCCGCCGGCGCGCCCTTCTCGATCGAAGCGGCCCGCATCCGCGCGCCGCGCGGCGACGAGGTACTGGTGCGCGTCGTCGCGACCGGCTTGTGCCATACCGACCTGATCGTGCGCGACCAGTACTATCCGGTGCCGCTGCCGGCCGTGCTCGGTCACGAAGGCGCCGGCGTGGTCGAGGCGGTCGGCCCGAACGTGAAGACGCTCGCCGCGGGCGATCACGTCGTACTGACCTACGGCGCGTGCGGCCACTGCGCGTCGTGCGTCGGCGGTCACGGCGCGTATTGCCGGCAGTTCTTCGCGCTGAATTTCGGCGGCGCCGACGCCGACGGGCAGACGGCCATCCGCGACGAAGCCGGACAGCCGCTGCACGATCATTTCTTCGCGCAGTCGTCGTTCGCGAGCTACGCGCTCGCGCGCGAGAACAACGCGATCAAGGTGCCGAAGGAAGCGCCGCTCGAACTGCTCGGCCCGCTCGGCTGCGGGATCCAGACCGGCGCGGGCGCGGTGATCAATTCGCTCGCGGTGCGCACGGGCAGCAGCTTCGCGAGCTTCGGCGCGGGCGCGGTCGGCATGAGCGCCGTGATGGCCGCGCGTATCGCCGGCGCGACGACGATCATCGCGGTCGATATCGTGCCGTCGCGGCTCGCGCTGGCGCTCGAGCTCGGCGCGACGCACGCGATCAACAGCCGGGAAGTCGACGTGGTCGATGCGATCCGCGAGATCACCGGCGGCGGCGTCGACTTCGCGCTCGAATCGACCGGGCTGCCGGCCGTGCTGTCGCAAGGGATCGACGCGCTCGGCCCGCGCGGCACGATGGGCGTGGTCGGCGCGCCGAAGCTCGGCACCAAGGCCGAATTCGACGTGAACAGCCTGCTGCTCGGCGGCCACACGATCCGCGGCATCGTCGAAGGCGACAGCGTGCCGCAGACGTTCATCCCGCAGCTCGTGCAACTGCACCTGCAAGGCCGGTTTCCGTTCGACCGGCTGGTGAAGTTCTATCCGCTCGAGCAGATCAACCAGGCGGCGGAAGACAGCAGCAACGGGAGCACGCTCAAGCCGATCCTGCGTTTGCCGCATTGAACGCCGGTAACGCCGCCGGCCGCCGACGCAAACCGGCGGCACGCGGCGGCACCCTTGCCGGAACCGAAAATACCCTGCTTCAGGCGCCGGGCTATATTACGCATTCGCGCGACACGCCGGCCGGCACACCCGGCCCGGACATTCGACCCACATGGAGCGCAGCGTGAACCCAGCCCCCGACTCCCTTTCACGGCCGGTCGACCTCGACCGGCTCCGCGCCCGCTTCGCGGCGGGCGAGCCGCTGCCGGAAACGGCGTTGCCGGCCAGCGTCGCGCGCTCGTGGCTGCGTTCGCGCGACGCCGGGCTGCGGCCATGGCAAACCGCCCGCTATGAAATGCAGCGCGAACCCGACGAATCGCGCGCGGACCGGCGGCTGACCCGCTGCATCGCGCAGGAGATCGAGCCGCTGTGGGCCGCGTTCGGCGGCAGCGAGTGGACGATCATGTGCGTCAATCCACACGGCACGATCGTCCATGCGCGGCGCAGCCCGCAATGCGACGACTCGCTGCTCACGCCGATCGTCGCCGGCCGCCGGATCGTCGAACCGAACATCGGCACGACCGCGCCGAGCTGCGTGATTCACGACGGCGCCGAAACCGTCGTCGCGGGCGCGCAGCACTATCTCGACGAGTTGTCGCGGGTGTTCTGTCTCGCGGTGCCGCTGGTCGGCTTCGACGGCGAAGTGATCGGTGCGCTGGATATCACCGGCATCGGCCGGCGCAATGTCGCGCAGTTGCGCGAGTCGTTCCGGCACGCGTCGCTGTCCGCCGAGCAGCGGCTCTATGCGATGCTGCGCGACTGCCATCTGCTGCAGGTCCAGCATGACGCGCGTTGGCTCGGCACGCCGCTCGCCGGCGTCGTCGCGCTCGACGAAGCGGGCCGCGTGCGTGCGGTGAGCCGCCTGGCACGCCAGATGCTCGACCTCGCGCCCGCCGGGCCGGTGGCGCCGTACGATCTCCGGCAGCTGTTTCCCGGCGCGACGCCCGCACAACAGCGCCGTCTGCTGACACCGGCGCGCACGCCGCAGCGGATCGCGCGCGACGATGGTAGCCACGTATGGGTGCGCACCGTGCGTGCGCCGCTCGGCCGGGCGACGATGGCGCGTCAGGCCGATGTGTTCGAAGAAGCCGCCGATGTTTGCAACGTGACGTCGGCCGCCAGTCCGCAGGCGAGCCTGCACGAACAGTCGCTCGATGCGATCCGGCGGACGCTCGCCGAGCACGACGGCAACGTGTCGGCGGCCGCGCGGCAACTCGGCATTTCACGCACGACGCTGTACGCGAAACTTCGGCAGCTCGATGCGGCGGGGATCCGGCACGACGGGCCGCATTGACGATCGGGATGAAGCGGGCCGTATGGCGATGGCGCCAAGCCACTGCCCGCCGCTCATGCAGCCGCAACGCGAGCCACGCGATCCCGGCCGCGAACGCACCGACCACACCGCCGAAGGTGCCGATCCACGGCAGCCCGAAGTCGCCCGCGATCACCGAATGTGGGTGCGCCGACACCATGACGATGTCGCAATGTGTCGGCCGACGGCACAGCGGCGGCGAACCCTACTCGCGCCACGTCGCATCCGCGAGCTTCACCACCAGTTCGTCGTACACCACCCGGATACGCCTGGGCATCGGGCCGCGCCGCGGCCGATAGACGTGCAGCTTCCACGGCTCGGGCTCGAGGCTCCGCAACACCCGCACGAGGCGCCCCTTTTTGACGTACGGCCGGACCAGATATTCCGAGCACTGACCCAGCCCCACCCCCGCGCACACGGCCTCGATCTCCACCTCGGTGTCGTCCGTCAGGTAAGCCGGCGACGACGGCACGAACTGATGCTCGCCGCGAAACATCCACGGCCACGGGCGCCCGCTTGCACGATCGATCAGGCCGGTCACCGGCATCGCTTCGAGTGCCTTGCGGTTTTTCGGCTCGCCCAGCCGCCTGATCAGCGACGGCGCGGCCACCACCCACATCGGCAGCGGCCCGACCATGCGCGCGACGAAGCGGTTGTCGCCGATTGCGCCGACGCGCACGCCGATGTCGATCTGCTCGTCGACCACCGGCGACGGCACGTCGGACAGCCGCAGATCGGGCACGAGCCCCGGATACCGCTGCATGAGCCCGGTGAGGATCGGCTGCACGTAATGCCGCCCCATGCCCGACGGCGCGGTGATCCGGACGACGCCGACCGGCTCGTCGCGCTGCCCGGCGGCAGGCCCGAACAGCCCATCGACGACGGCCAGCGCGCCCTGCGCGTCGCGCGCGAACGACTGGCCGAACGCGGTGATCCGGATGCTGCGGGTCGTCCGGTGAAACAGCGTTTCGCCGAGCATCTCCTCCAGCTCGCGCACCGCGCGCGTGACGACCTGCGGCGACACGCCGAGCCGCGCGGCCGCCTCGCGAAACGTCGGCGCCGCGGCAGCGGCGGAAAAGATCTTCAGGATATCGAGGCGGTTGAGCATGGGAAGCCTTTATGATGCTCGCGACAAAGCGATTTTAATTCCTCAAAAAGGAATTCTAAATGCGCCATTGTTCCATTTTCTTGTCGCCGCCGAGCGACCACAATGCGCATCAGACGTCGCTTCGACGCAACGGGTCAACCACCATGGAGAAACGCCTCATGAACGCAAGCACGCACTCTGCCCCACTCGAAGGCCGCATCGCGCTGGTGACGGGCGCCAGTTCCGGCATTGGCCGCGCCTCGGCGATCGAACTCGCGCGGCGCGGCGCGAAGGTCGTCGTTTCCGCCCGGCGCAAGGCCGAACTCGATCGGCTGGTCGATGAGATCGCGACCGCCGGCGGCGACGCGAGGGCATTCGCCGCGGATGTCGCGAACGAAGCCGATCTCCGCAAGCTGTTCGATTTCACGGTGTCGGCCCACGGACGCCTCGACATCGCGTTCAACAATGCGGGCACGGAAGGCGTGTTCGCGCCGCTGCTCGAGCAGGACGCGGAAAGCTACGACCGGGTGTTCGAGCCGAACGTGCGCGGCGTATTCAACTCGATGAAGTTCGCGGCCGACATCATGCTGCGCCAGGGCGCGGGCAGCATCATCAACAATGCGTCGATGGGCGGCGTCATCGGCTTCGAGAATGCATCGGTGTATATCGCGAGCAAGCACGCGGTGATCGGGATGACGAAGACGGCGTCGATCGAATGGTTCAAACGCGGCGTGCGCGTCAACGCGCTGTGCCCGGGGCTGATCGATACGCCGTTCCATCATCGCGGCATCTGGCCATCGGAAGAGGCACGGCTCGCCTTTGCCGAATCGACGCCGGCCGGCCGCTGGGCGTCGGCCGACGAGATGGCGACGATCGTCGCATTCCTCGCGTCGGACGATTCCAGCTATGTGTCGGGGCACGCGCTCGTGGCCGACGGCGGCTATTCGGTCGCGTGATCCACCGGGCGCGCGCCGCGCAGCGGCTTCAAGGCGCGGGGGCCGCGACCGCCGCTTCCCGTTTCGCGTGGAGCCGCAACGCGGCCCACGCGATCCCCGCCGCGAAGATCGCGACCACGCCGCCGAAGGTGCCGATCCACGGCAGTCCGAAGTCGCCCGCGATATGGTTGCCGAGCAGCGCGCCGGCGCCGATGCCGACGTTGTACAGCCCGGAGTAGATCGACACGGCCAGGTCGGTCGCCTCCGGCGCCAGCTTCAGCACCCACGCCTGCATCGCCAGCCCGAAACAGACGATCGCGCCGCCCCACACCAGCGTGTGCACGGACAGCGTGACGATGTTCAGCGCGCACGGGAACAGGATCAGCAGGCAGCCCGACAGCGCGACGATCGACGCCAGCAGGAAATCGTCGGGCCGGTGCGGATAGATGCGATTGAAGCAGAGCGCGGCCGGCAGGCCGGCGACGCCGAACAGGATCAGCACGTACGTGATCCGGCTGTTGCTCGCATGGTTGATGCTCTGCACGAACGGTTCGATGTACGTGTACGACGTGAAGTGCGCGGACACGACGAGCACGGTGATCGCGTACAGCGCGACCAGCGCCGGCTTGCGCAGGAACACGCCGATGCTGCTCAGCGACCCTGCGCCCTGGCTCGGCAGCAACGGCAGCGTGGCGCGCAGCAACAGCAACACGACGCCCGCCGCGCCCGCGATGATCAGGAACGTGACGCGCCAGCCGAACGCCTCGCCGATCACGCGGCCGAGCGGAATCCCGGCCACCATCGCGATCGCCGAGCCCATCGCGATCAGGCTGAGCGCACGGCTTTTGCGGTCGCTCGGCGCGAGCCGCACCGCGAGCGGGATCGAAATCGACCAGAACACCGCATGCGCGCATGCGATGCCGAGCCGGCCGATCATCAGCACCGTGAAATTCCACGCGAAGCCGGTCACGACATGGCTGCCGACGAACACCAGCAGTGCCACGCTCAATAGCTTGCGGCGCTCGACGTGCCGCGTGACGAACGTCAGCGGCAGCGATACGACGGCAACGGCCCACGCGTAGATCGTCAGCATCAGGCCGACCGCGGTCGGCTGCATCTGCAGGCTGTCGCCGATCGCGCTCAACAGCGCGACGGGCACGAATTCGGTGGTATTGAAGATGAAGGCGGCGAGTGCCAGGGCCAGAACGCCCCACCACGATTGTTCGGAACTGACGGCGTCGGGGGTTGCCATACGGGGATTCGACGAAGGTTGGGCGCACACGGGCGGCCCGCCCGGCGCATCGGCGCGATTGTACCAGCGGTGGTCGATACGCTGCCGCCGGGCGCGGCGCGTACGGCGCGGGACATGGCGGTGACACGGCCGCGCGCCGATAATGTGACGAATTGGGTTTTGCCGACGATTTGCCCGAACGCCATCGGGCCAGGAGATTCACATGCGCATTGAAACGTCATTTCTGTTCGATCTCGACGGCACGCTCGTCGACAGCGTCTATCAGCACGTGCTCGCTTGGAAGGAAGCACTCGATGCCGAGGGCATCGAACTGTCGGTGTGGCGCATCCATCGCAAGATCGGCATGAGCGGCGGCCTGTTCCTGAACCAGTTGCTGCGCGAGACGGCCGGCGACATCGACGCGGAGCGCGTCGAGCGGCTCGCCCGGCTGCATGCGGCCGCGTATCAGCGGCTGCGCGCGCAGGTCCGGCCGCTGCCGGGCGCGCGCGAGCTGCTGGCCGCGTTGTCGAACGCCGGCATTCGCTGGGCGATCGCGACCAGCGGGCGGATGGAAACCGCGGCCATCAATCTCGAAGCGCTCGGCGTCGATCCGGCGAAGAACGTGGTCGTCACGCGCGATCAGGTGAAGTACGCGAAGCCGGACCCGGACCTGTTCCTGACCGCCGCCGCGAAGCTGAACGTGCCGATCGAGCATACGGTGGTGGTCGGCGACAGCATCTGGGACATGCTCGCCGCCGCCCGCTGCCGCGCGCTGGGTGTCGGGCTGCTGTCGGGCGGCTACGGCAGCGACGAGCTGGAGCGTGCGGGTGCATTGCGCGTGTATGACGATCCGGCGGATTTGCTGTGGCATCTCGACGAGGTGGCCGCGCGGCCGTAGGCGCTACACCGCCCGCCTGACCAGCATCGTCCGGATCTCCGAAATCGCCTTCGTCGGATTCAGCCCCTTCGGGCACACGTCCGTGCAGTTCATGATCGTCCGGCAGCGGAACAGCCGGTACGGATCCTCGAGATTGTCGAGCCGCTCGGCCGTCGCGAGATCGCGCGAATCGGCGATGAACCGATACGCCTGCAGCAGCCCGGCCGGGCCGACGAACTTGTCCGGATTCCACCAGAAGCTCGGGCACGCGGTCGAGCAGCACGCACACAGGATGCATTCATACAACCCGTCGAGCTGGTCGCGCTCTTCCGGCGATTGCAGCCGCTCGCGCGCGGGCGGCGTCGTGTCGTTGATCAGGTATGGCCGGATCGAGTGGTACTGGTTGAAGAAGTCGGTCATGTCGACGATCAGGTCGCGCACCACCGGCAGCCCCGGCAACGGCCGCAGCACGATCTCGCGCGGTAGCGTCTGCATGTTGGTCAGGCACGCGAGGCCGTTCTTGCCATTGATGTTCATCGCGTCCGAGCCACAGATGCCTTCGCGGCACGAGCGTCGATACGACAGCGTCTCGTCGCCGCACTTCACGCGGCCGAGCACGTCGAGCAGCATGCGGTCGGCCGGGTTCACGTCGATCTCGTAGCGCTGCATGTAAGGCGCCGTGTCGCGATCGGGGTCGTAGCGGTAGATATGCAGGGTGCGCGGATCGCTCATCGGTTCCTCCCGGCGCGGGCCGGCATGGGTTCACGGGGTACTGCGGGGTGCTGCCGCGGCACACGGCGACGCAGGCGCCACGCCGGTCAGTCGTCGTCCACGCGCTTGTCGATCAGATAGCGGCCGCGCTCGAGCCCCGCGCGCAGCGCCTCGACCTCGGTCAGCCATTCGGGGCCGGCGGCCTCCGGTACAACTAGCTCGATGCGCGCGCCGGCGACGTACACCTGTACCTCGTCGCGCCATGCGCCGCGCTCGTTGGGGTGCGCCCAGACGAGAATCTCGTGACCGCGATACGGGTCCCGAACCTGTGCGTCCTGTTGATGTGCCACGGTGGCCTCCTGTCTTATCTGCGATGGCGATGCAAAAAATGCGCGCCGCCTGCGGGCCGCGCACACCGTTGGCCATGTGCGCACGTGCCGTGCCCGGCCGGCACGCTGCTTGCGTCCCTTTTCCGCATCGAACCGCTGCCGGGCCCGCATCGCGCAGGGCCGGAACGGATGCCCCTCATGCTCGGCCACCTCGAATTACTCGGACGCCTGCCGCTGGCCGCGCCGCTCGGCAGCGTGATCGGGCTCGAACGCGAGCGCCTGAACTGGGCCGCCGGGCTTCGCGCATGCTCGTGTGCGTGGGCGCCGCGCTCGTGATGCGGGTGTCGACGTTCGGCTTCGAGGACGTGCGCGGGCAGGACGGCGTCGTGCTCGATCCGTCGCGGGTCGCCGCGCAGGTGGTGGCCGGCATCGGCTTTCCGGGCGCGGGTTCGATCCTGCTGCGCGGCGAAATGGTGCGCGGGCTGACGACGACGGCGAGCCTGTGGGCGGTGGCCGGCGTCGGGCTCGCCGCGGGCGGCGGCATGGTGATTGCGTCGACCTGTCAACCCGACACCTCGTCAAGGAGTTTCGTGTGACCCATACCGACCTGCTCTCCTATCTCGTGACGAGCCAGCTGACCGTGCGCATGCGCAGCGGAGCCTGGCTCACGACCAGCCAGCTGGTCGGCGCGCAGCGCGCGTGGCTCGCGAGCCGGCACGCCGAATGCGACTGGTTCGACCGGATCAGGATCGCGCACGCGTCGGCGACGATCGCGCAGGAGATCTACGAGATCGCGGTCGCCTACGGCGATCCGCACAGCGGCGAACGCGTGCGGCTCGATGCGCATTCGCCGGAACTGCGGGCGCTGCGCGCGCGCTGCGACGCGCTGCTGCAGCGGATCGACGGCGACCGGGACGTCGGCGACCGATGATCGTGCCGGATCGCGCGACCCGCGCCGACGACCGCCGGCTCGACGCCGCGCCGGCGGACGGCCTGCCGCGGCACGGCCTGCTCGAACGCGGGCGCAACTGCGACGCGATCCGCGGCGCGGACCGCTTCGCGATGCTGGTCGACGGCGACGCGTACTTCTCGACGCTGCGCGCCGCGCTGCTGCGCGCGCGCCATACGGTGTTCATCGTCGGCTGGGACGTCGACAGCCGGATGCGGCTCGCGCCGGGCGGCGCCGGCGACACGTTGCCCGACACGCTCGCGGCCTTCCTGCACGCGCTCGCGTCCGCCCGCCACAACCTGCGCATCTACGTGCTCGCGTGGGACTTCGCGATGATCTACGCGCTGGAGCGCGACTGGCCGCCCGTGTATCGGGCCGGCTGGCGCGCGCATCGCGGCATCCGGTTCCGGCTCGACGATGCGCACCCGCGCGGCGCGTCGCATCACCAGAAGCTGGTCGTGATCGACGACCGGCTCGCGTTCGTCGGCGGCCTCGACCTGACGCGCGCGCGCTGGGACACGCCCGCGCATGCGGCCGACGACCCGCGCCGCCGCGACGAGCACGGCATGCCGTACGGGCCGTTCCACGACGTGCACGCGATGTTCGACGGCGACGCGGCCGCCGCGATCGGCGAGCAGGCGCGGGCCCGCTGGCTGCAGGCGTGCGGGCGCCCGATCGCGATCCGCGCGCAGCGCCATCTCGACCGGGCGGACGACGACGATCGGTGGCCGCCCGATGCACGCGTCGACGTGCGCGACGTGCAGCTCGGCATCGCCTATACGGCGCCGCGCCACGGCGGCCGCGAGCCGGTACTCCAGGTGCGCGCGCTCGTCGAGGACGCGATCCGCGCCGCGCAGCGGCACCTGTATGTCGAAAACCAGTACTTCACCGCGGCGGTGGTGCGCGAAGCGTTGTCCGCCCGCCTCGCCGACGCGCGCGGGCCGGACGTGACGGTCGTCGCGCCGCGCGTGCAGAGCGGCTGGCTGCAGGAAGCGACGATGGGCGTGCTGCGCGCGCGGCTGCACGCGACGCTCGCGTCGGCCGACCGCTTCGACCGCTACCGGCTGCTGTATCCGCACGTCGACGGGCTCGGCGACGCGTGCGTGAACGTGCACAGCAAGGTCGCGATCGTCGACGACGAATGCATCGTGATCGGCAGCGCGAACCTGAACAACCGCTCGATGCTGCTCGATACCGAATGCTGCATCGCGCTCGTCGCGGCCGGCGATGCACGCCTTCGCCGCGCGATCGCCGGCATGCGCGAGCGGCTGCTGGCCGAGCATCTCGGCACGACGCCCGCGGCGGTGGCCGACGCGTTCGCGGGCGGGGAGCGGCCGAACGCCGTACTCGACCGGCTGCGCGCGAAGCCGGGCCGCACGCTGCGCACGCTCGACCCGGCCGTGTCGCCGCAATTCGAGGCGCTCGTGCCGGTCAGCGCGCGGCTCGACCCGGAGCAGCCGATCGAACCCGACCGGTTCGTCCGCGAATTCGTGCCGCACGAGCAGCATCGCTCGCTCACCGCGCGCTTTTTCGTGCTCGGCGCGATCGTGCTCGCGATCGCCGCGCTGGCGCTCGCGTGGCGCTTCACGCCGCTGGGCGCGCACCTGAACGTCGCGTCGCTGTCGCGCGCGGTGGCCGGCATCGCGCGGCTGCCGGCCGCGCCGGCGCTGCTGCTCGCGGCCTACGTGGTCGCGGCAACCTTCGCGGTGCCGATCACGCTGCTGATCGCCGCGACGGGGCTCGTGTTCGGCGCATGGCCGGGCTTCGCGTATGCGGGCGTCGGCTCGATGGCGGCCGCCGCCGCGACCTATGGGCTCGGCCGCTGGCTCGGGCGCGACGCGGTGCGCCGGCTCGCCGGCCCGCGCGCGAACCGGCTGAGCGAGCACATCGGCCGGCGCGGCGTGGTCGCGATGGCCGCGCTGCGGCTGCTGCCGATCGCACCGTTCACCGTCGTGAACCTCGTCGCCGGCGCGTCGCACATCGGGCTGCGCGACTTCCTGATCGGCACCGCGCTCGGGATGCTGCCCGGCATCTTGCTGACCGTCACGTTCGCGCACCAGCTGACCGCGGCGCTCAGCCATCCGGGGCCCGGCGCGTTCGCGTGGCTCGCGGCGATCGGCCTCGCGCTGGTCGGCGTATCGATCCTGCTCGTGAGGGTGCTGCGACGATGGCGCTGAGCACCCACGCGGCCCCGCCGCCGCACGTCGTCACCGCCGACGCGGCGCCCGCCGCCGCGCCGGGCGGGCGCGACCTGCGGATCGCGACCTACAACATCCGCGGCGGCTACGGCGCGTGGCCGGCGCGCGCGGCCGACCGGATCGCGGCGGTGATCGACGAGCTCGACGCGGACGTGATCGCGCTGCAGGAAGTGCCGCTCGGCGGCACGCGTGCGCCGGACGTGCTCGCGCACCTGCGCGACGCGACCGGCATGCACGCGGTGGCGGGCCCGACGATCGACACGCCGGAGCGCCGCTACGGCAACGCGGTGCTGTCGCGCTGCCCGATCCGCGCGGCGCGCACGCTGGACCTGTCGTTCCACCCGCGCGAGCCGCGCGGCGCGCTCGACGCCGACATCGACTGCGGCGCCGGCACGATCCGCGTGGTCGCGACCCATCTCGGGCTGTCGGCCAGCGAACGCAGCGCGCAGGTGCAGCGGCTGCTCGCGGCATTCGACACGGGCGCGATGCCGGTGATCCTGCTCGGCGACATCAACGAATGGTTCGTGCGCGGCCGCGCGCTGCAGGCGCTCGTCACGCGGTTCCGGCGCGCGCCGGCGCCGCGCACGTTCCCGACCGTGTGCCCGGTGTTCTCGCTGGACCGGATCTGGATCCATCCGGGCGAGCTGCTGGTCGACGTGGTCGTGCACCGCAGTGCGCGGGCGCGGCACGCGTCGGACCACTATCCGCTGGTGGCCCGGATGCGCGCGACGCCCGCGACGGGCACGGCGCTTGCGCGGTGAGCTTTTTTCGATCCGACGGAGGCAGCTCATGCGAACCGACGCACTCGACGGAAAGGATCTCGATTACTGGTGCGCACGCGCGTTGTGCGTCGATGACGAAGACACGCTGCGCTTCACGGCCGTCGCGCCGACCGTCGTCGTGACGGCCGCGTGCGACGCGTTCCGGCACCTCGATGCGCCGTTCGCGCCTTCGGCGTCGTGGGCCGATGCGGGCGCGGCGCTCGATCGCGTGGACGACCTGCGGATCGCCCGCCACGGCGACGACGTCGAATGCGACGCGACCTTCGTCGACGGCCCGTCGACCTGCGGCGCCCATGGCCGCGATGCGCGCGAGGCGCTGCTGCGCGCGTTCGTACGCGCGCGCTTCGGCGACGAGGTGGACGAGCCGCCGCCGTTCCCGCACCGGATCGAACATGGCGCGGTGGTGCGGTACGACCCCGGTGTGCCGATTCCGGACACGGACGACGATCCGGCGACGGGCGACAGCACCGATATCCGTTCCATACCGCGCATGTAGTGCACGCGTGGGCCCGGCGGTCATGTAAAAACGACAGTCCCCTTCGATCCGCATTCCCGTCGATGCCCCGCCCCGCTGGCGATTGCGCAGCAGGCACGCCAGTTGCGACGCACCGGCTTTACCGCTCGCCGCCACCCGCCCGCGCCACGCCATGGACTCCACACCACCGTTCGCTCCGCACCTCTACTTCTGCGACGCCCGCCTCGTCGGGCCGCTCGACGCGTGGCCGCAGACCTTCGCGCATATCGCGGGGATGGGCTTCGATCACGTGCTCGTCGGCGCGTTCTGGGCCGCGAGCGTCGCCGGCTTTCCGCGCCATGTGGCCGATTTCCGGCGGCCGGCCCAGTCGTTCGAGACGCGCGCGAGCGCGCTCGAAACCTTCTCACGGCTCGCGCAACTGGCGAAGGGCCACGGGCTGCGCCTGCTGCTCGAAGTCGTGCCCGATCGCATCGCGTGCGAAAACCCGCTGCGCGCCGAGCATCCGGACTGGTACGTCGAGCGCCCGCACGACGACGCGCTGATCGATCCGCGCGGCACCGCGCACGGGCTGGATATCGCGCATGCGAACACCGGCGACGAAGCGGCGCGCGACGCGCTGTCGGCATGGTGGTGCGCGCATCTCGCGACGTTCGCCGACGCGGGCGCGGCCGGCTTCCTGATCGATGCGCCACACCATCTGCCGGCCGACTGGTGGCCCGGCTGGCGCGCGGCGCTGCGCCGTGCGCGCCCGGATGTCGCGGTGCTCGCCGGCGTGCCCGGCCATGCGCGCGACGCGCTCGCGCAGCTCGAAACCGCCGGGTTCGACGCGGTGTTTTCATCGGTGCGCTGGTGGGACCTGCACGCACCGTGGTTCGCGGACGAACACCGGCTGCTGCGGCGCATCGGCGCGCCGATCGCGTTTCCCGATGCGCCCGACGGCCCGCGTCTCGCCGACGACTGGCCCGACGCATCGGACGACACCGTCGCCCGCGCGTATCGCCGTGCACTGTGGACGGCGGCGGCCGTCGGCACCGGCTGGCTCGTGCCGATGGGTTTCGAGCGCGGCGTGACGGTGCCGCTGATGGCGCGCGACGCGGATGCCGAACGCTACCGCGCGGCGTTCGAGCGCGCCCGTTTCGACCTGTCCGGCGCGCTCGCCGATGCGAACGCGTGGCGGCGCGCCACGCCCGTTGCGGCGGCCCGCGGCGAAATCGTGCAACTGAGCGCGCCGGGCGCGAGCGCGACCGTGCTGCTGCGCGGCACCGGGCCGTCGCTCGAACACGACGACGCGGCGTTGCTGATCGCGTTGAATCCCGATCTCGACGCGCCAGCGACGGTCGACCCCGCGACGATCCTGCCCGGCGTGCCGGGCGGCTTCACGCGCGTCGCCACGCAGGGCGGCGCGCAAACGCATCCGCCGGCCGCGCTCGAGCCGTTCACGCTCGCGCCCGGCGCGTATGCGCTGCTGCACGCGTGGCAGGCGCCGCCCGTCACGGTGCACGCCGACGCCGCGCGCGAGCGCACCGCGCTGTCGGCAGCGCTCGCCGCCGACCGGATCGCGATCGAGCGCGTCGAGCCGTCGGTCGACGGCGGCCGCTTCGCGATCAAGCGCGTGATCGGCGAGCCGCTCGTCGTCCGTGCGTCGATCTTCACGGACGGCCACGCGCATCTGGCGGCCGTACTCCAGTGGCGCGCCGCCGACGACGACACCTGGCGCGAAGTCCCGTTCGAAGCCGAGCCGAACGACCGTTGGCATGCGCGCGTCACGCTCGACCGGCTCGGTCGCCATGAATTTCGCGTGATCGCGTGGCGCGACGACTGGGCGTCGCTCGTCACCGACATCGGGAAAAAGCGGGCCGCCGGCCAGGACGTGACGCTAGAGGTGCGCGAAGCGCAACTGCTGCTCGCGACCGCGCTGAAGCTCGCCGAGCCGGCCGATCCGCGCGCGGTCACGCAGATGAAACGGCTCGCCGCCGAGCTCAAGGACGCGTCGCCCGACGACTGCCTCGCGCGGATCGGCGCGCCCGCGCTCGCCGACGCGTTCGCGGCGCTGCGCTACCGCCCGTTCGTCACGCACGACGCGACGACCTATCCGGTCGACGTCGAACGCCGCAAGGCGCGCTTCTCGAGCTGGTACGAGATGTTTCCGCGCTCGGCGAGCGACGATCCGCACCGGCACGGCACGTTCGACGACGTGATCGCGCATTTGCCGCGCATCCGCGACATGGGTTTCGACGTGCTGTATTTCCCGCCGATCCACCCGATCGGCACGTCCGCCCGCAAGGGCCCCAACAACAGCCTGACCGCCGGCCCCGACGACGTCGGCAGCCCGTACGCAATCGGTTCGCCCGACGGCGGGCACACGGCCGTGCATCCCGAACTCGGCACGCTCGACTCGTTCCGCGCGCTGATCGACGCCGCGCGCGTGCACGGGCTCGAGATCGCGCTCGATTTCGCGATCCAGTGCTCGCCCGACCATCCGTGGCTCGCCGCGCATCCGGGCTGGTTCGCGTGGCGGCCCGACGGCTCGCTGCGCTTCGCGGAGAATCCGCCGAAGCGCTACCAGGACATCGTGAACCCCGATTTCTACGCGGCGGACGCGCTGCCCGACCTGTGGCTCGCGCTGCGCGACGCGGTGCTGTTCTGGGTCGACGCGGGCGTGCGGATCTTCCGCGTCGACAACCCGCATACGAAGCCGCTGCCGTTCTGGGCGTGGATGATCGCCGACGTTCGCGACCGGCATCCGGACGTCGTGTTCCTGTCCGAGGCGTTTACGCGCCCGGGAATGATGTATCGCCTCGCGAAAGTCGGCTTCTCGCAGTCGTACACGTACTTCACGTGGCGCGAGTCGAAGCGCGACTTCATCGACTACCTGACCGAGCTGACGGCCGGCCCCGCGCGCGAATTCTTCCGGCCGAACTTCTTCGTCAACACGCCCGACATCAACCCGCGCCACCTGCAGAACGCGCCGCGCTCGCAGTTCGTGATCCGCGCGGCGCTCGCGGCGACGCTGGCCGGCTCGTGGGGCCTGTACTCGGGCTTCGAGCTCGGCGAATCGGCGCCGCTGCCGGACAGCGAGGAATACGCGAATGCCGAGAAATACGAGCTGCGCGTGCGCGACTGGAGCAAGGCCGCGCACATCGGCACGGAAATCGCGCGGCTGAACCGCGCGCGGCGCGATCACCCGGCGCTGCAGACGCATCTCGGGCTCACGTTCGTCGACGCCGACAACGACTCGGTGCTCGTGTTCATGAAGGCGACGCCCGCGTTCGACAGCGTGGTGGTGGTCGCGATCAGCGTCGACCCGTGGCATCCGCAGGCCGCGAACTTCACGCTCGATGCGGCGCTGTGGCGCGGCCTCGGGCTGGTCGACGGCGAACCGCTCGATGCGCTCGAACAGGACGCCGCGCAAGCGGAAACCTGGCGCGGCCATCGCCAGTACGTGTCGCTCGATCCGCACGTGCGGCCGTACGCAATCTGGCGGCTCGCGCCGTCTCCGGGCGCCGCGCGGGCGGCGACGCCCGCGCCGGACGACGCCCGACACTCTTCGGGAGCCCACGGATGATGAAACGCGAAGATTCCCTCGACGACGTGCGCCGCGCGCAATTCCCGTCGCTCGCGCCGGCCGGCACGCCGCGCCGGCGCCGCGCGCGCCGCCGCGAACCCGCGCTCTGTGCGGACGATCCGCTGTGGTACAAGGACGCGATCATCTACCAGGTGCACGTGAAGTCGTTCTACGACTCGAACAACGACGGCATCGGCGATTTTCCCGGCCTGATCGCGAAGCTCGACTACATCGCCGAACTCGGCGTCGACACGATCTGGCTGCTGCCGTTCTATCCGTCGCCGCGCCGCGACGACGGCTACGACATCGCCGACTACCGCGACGTGCATCCCGACTACGGCACGCTGGCCGACGTGCGGCGCTTCATCCGCGAAGCGCATTCGCGCGGCATCCGCGTGATCGCCGAGCTCGTGATCAACCACACGTCGGACCAGCATCCGTGGTTCCAGCGTGCGCGCCGCGCGAAGCCCGGCTCCACGCATCGCGACTACTACGTGTGGTCCGACACCGACACGAAATACGCGGGCACGCGGATCATCTTTCTGGATACCGAAACGTCGAACTGGACCCACGACCCGGTGGCCGGCCAGTATTACTGGCACCGCTTCTACTCGCACCAGCCGGACCTGAACTTCGACAACCCGGCCGTCGTGCGCGAAGTGATCCAGGTGATGCGCTTCTGGCTCGACCTCGGCATCGACGGGCTGCGGCTCGACGCGGTGCCGTACCTGGTCGAGCGCGAAGGCACCAACAACGAGAACCTGCCCGAGACGCATGCGATCCTGAAGCGGATCCGCGCGACGATCGACGCCGAGTACCCGAACCGGATGCTGCTCGCGGAAGCGAACCAGTGGCCGGAAGACGTGCAGGAATACTTCGGCAACGAGGACGAATGCCACATGGCGTTCCACTTCCCGCTGATGCCGCGCATCTACATGTCGATCGCGAGCGAGGACCGCTTCCCGATCCTCGACATCATGCGGCAGACGCCGGCGCTCGCGCCGAGCAACCAGTGGGCCGTGTTCCTGCGCAACCACGACGAGCTGACGCTCGAGATGGTCACCGATTCGGAGCGCGACCTGCTGTGGCAGACCTATGCGTCCGACCGGCGCGCGCGGATCAACCTCGGCATCCGGCGCCGGCTCGCGCCGCTGATGGAGCGCGACCGGCGCCGCATCGAGCTGATCAATTCGCTGCTGCTGTCGATGCCCGGCACGCCGGTGATCTACTACGGCGACGAGCTCGGGATGGGCGACAACATCCACCTCGGGGATCGCGACGGCGTGCGCACGCCGATGCAGTGGTCGTCGGACCGCAACGGCGGCTTCTCGCGCGCCGACCCGGAACTGCTCGTGCTGCCGCCGGTGATGGGCTCGCTGTACGGCTATGACGCGATCAACGTCGAGGCGCAGACGCGCGATCCGCATTCGCTGCTGAACTGGACGCGCCGCATCCTCGCGACGCGCCGCGCATCGCAGGCGTTCGGGCGCGGCACGATCCGCTTCCTGCGCCCGGACAACCGCAAGGTGCTCGCGTACCTGCGCGAGCTGGACGGCCACGAGCCGGTGCTGTGCGTCGCGAACCTGTCGCGCGCGTCGCAGGCGGTCGAACTCGACCTGTCCGAATTCGCGGGCCGCGTGCCGATCGAAATGACGTCCGATTCGCCGTTTCCACCGATCGGCCAGCTCCCGTATCTCCTCACCTTCCCGCCGTACGGGTTCCTGTGGTTCGTGCTCGCCGAGCACGGCCGCGAGCCGTCGTGGCGGCAGCCGCATGCGGAGCCGCTGCCCGAATACGTGACACTCGTGATGCGGCGCGGCGATACGCGGCCGGACGTCTCGCAGCTGCATGCGCTCGCGCACGACGCGCTCGCGTCGTGGCTCGCGCGGCGGCGCTGGTTCGCGTCGAAGGATCGCAAGATCGGCGACGCGTGGCTGAACGTCGTCACGCCGATCCCGGACGAGCCGTTCCAGTATGCGGAGGCGTGGGTGTCGGCCAGCGACGGCGGCGCCGAACGCTACGTGGTGCCGCTCGCGACCGCCTGGGGCGGCGAGACGTCCCATCCGCTGTTCGCGCAACTGGCGCTCGCGCGCGTGCGGCGCGGCCATACGGTCGGCTACCTGACCGACGCGTTCGCGCTGCCGGCGTTCTCGCGCGGGATGCTGCGTAAGCTGCGCGACGGCGCGACGGTGCCGACGGCCGACGGCGGCCGGCTCACCTTCCTGCCGGAAGACGCGCTCGCCGGGCTCGACCCGGGCGACGACGCGGAGGTGCGCTGGCTCGCGGCCGAACAGAGCAACAGCTCGCTCGTGATCGGCGACGCGATCGTGCTGAAACTCGTGCGCAAGGTCGCGCACGGCATTCATCCGGAAGCGGAAATGAGCCGGCACCTGACGCGCATCGGGTATGCGAACACCGCGACGCTGGCCGGCGAAGTCGTGCACGTCGATCCGGACGGCACGCCGCATACGGTCGCGATCCTGCAGCGCTACGTCGACAACCAGGGCGACGCATGGACGCGCTCGTTCGACTTCCTGCGGCGCGCGATCGACGAGCTCGCGCTGCCCGCCGCGGACGAAGGCGACGCCGCCGAAACGGACGAAGAGCCCGATGCGCTGCTCGGCTACGCGGCGTTCGCGGGCATCATCGGCACGCGGCTCGGCCAGTTGCACGTCGCGCTCGCGCAGCCGTCCGACGATGCCGCGTTCGCGCCGGAGCGGGCGACGCCCGAGCACGTCGACGGCTGGTGCATGGACGCGATCGCATCGTTCGAGCGCGCGCTCGACGTGCTGCGCACGCGGCTCGATGCGCTCGACGCGGCCACCCGCGCATCGGCCGACGCGCTGCTCGCGTCGCGCGACGCGGCCGTGGCGGCGCTCGGCGAACTCGTGCCGCGCACGCTCGATGCGCAATGCACGCGGATTCACGGCGATTTTCATCTGGGCCAGGTGCTCGACGTGCAGGGCGACGCGCTGCTGATCGATTTCGAAGGTGAACCGGCGCGCGCGCTCGAGCGGCGTCGCGCGAAATCGCATCCGCTGCGCGACGTGGCCGGCCTGCTGCGCTCGCTGTCGTACGTGAGCGCGACCGCGCAATTCGCGATCGAAAAAGCGCCGCCGCAGGCCGCCGGCCGCAAGCGCGCGCTGTTCGACCGCTTCGGGCAGGCCGCCGCCGACCGCTTCGTCGAATGCTATCGCGCGGCCGCGGACCTCGCGCCCGCGCGCTTCGTCGACCCGCGCTACGCGGACCGCCTGCTCGCGCTGTTCCTGATCGACAAGGCGTCGTACGAGCTGTGCTACGAAGCCGCGAACCGGCCCGACTGGCTGAGCGTGCCGGTCGGCGGGCTCGCGGCGCTGGTCGAGCGGCTGCTCGGCGACGGCGTGCTGCCCGACGACGGAGGACACCCATGACCGACACGCTGTTCGACCGCGCCGATATCGACGCGCTGCTCGCCGGCCGCCATCCCGATCCGTTCGCGTGCCTCGGGCCGCACGAACAGGCCGACCAAGTCGTCGTGCGGGCGCTGCTGCCCGGCGCCGAACGGGTGCGCGCACTGTCGCCGGACGGCGCCGAACTCGGCGCGCTCGCGTGCATCGATCGCGCCGGCTGCTTCGCTGGGACGATCGCGCACGACGGCGACTGGCGCCATTACCTGCTCGCGATCGACTGGCCGGATGCGCACCAGGTGACCGACGACGCGTATGCGTTCGGCACGCTGCTCGACGACGCGGCGCTCGCGCGCTTCTCGGCCGGCGATCCGGCCGCCGTGCTCGACTGCCTCGGCGCGACGCCCGTGCGCATCGACGATACCGACGGCGTGCGCTTCGCGGTCTGGGCGCCGAACGCGCAGCGCGTGTCGGTGGTTGGCGATTTCAACGGATGGGACGGGCGCCGCCATCCGATGCGGCTGCGGCGGCCGTCGGGCGTGTGGGAGCTGTTCGTGCCGGGCATCGGCGCGGGCGAGCGCTACAAGTACGAGCTGCGCGCGGCCGACGGGCGCGTGCTGCCGCACAAGGTCGATCCGTGCGCGCGCGCGACCGAAGCGCCGCCGCACACGGCATCCGTGGTCGCCGACGTCGCGGCGCTCGACGCGTTCGCGTGGCACGACGACGGCTGGATGCATGCGCGGCCGCGCATCGATCGCTATCGCGTGCCGTGGTCGATCTACGAGGTCCATCCGGAATCGTGGCAGCGCGTCCCCGAGGAAATGGAGCGCAGCGCGACGTGGGACGAGCTGGCGGAACGGCTGATTCCGTACGTCAAGGGCATGGGCTTCACGCATGTCGAGTTCATGCCGATCGCCGAATACCCGTTCGGCGGCTCGTGGGGCTACCAGCCGCTCGCGCAGTTCGCGCCGTCCGCGCGCTTCGGGCCGGTCGACGGTTTCGCGCGGTTCGTCGATCGCGCGCATGCGGCCGGCATCGGCGTGATCGTCGACTGGGTGCCCGCGCATTTTCCGAACGATGCGCACGGGCTCGCGCAATTCGACGGCAGCGCGCTGTACGAGCATGCCGATCCGCGCGAGGGGATGCATCCCGACTGGAACACCTGCGTGTTCAACCTCGGGCGCACCGAGGTCAGCGCGTTCCTCGTCGCGTCGGCGCTCGCGTGGGCGCGCCGCTATCACGTCGACGGCATCCGCGTCGATGCGGTCGCGTCGATGCTGTATCGCGACTATTCGCGCAAGGAAGGCGAATGGGTGCCGAACGTGTACGGCGGCCGCGAGAACCTCGAATCGGTCGCGTTCCTGCGCCGGTTGAACGACACGCTGCACGGTGCGGTCGCGCCGGCCGGCGTCGTCACCGTCGCGGAGGAATCGACCGCGTGGCCGGGCGTCACCGCGCCGACCGCCGACGGCGGGCTCGGCTTCGACTTCAAGTGGAACATGGGCTGGATGCACGACACGCTCGCGTATCTGCACGAAGACCCGATCCACCGCCGCTATCACCACGACCGGATGACGTTCGGGCTCGTGTACGCGTTCTCCGAGCGCTTCGTGCTGCCGCTGTCGCACGACGAGGTCGTGCACGGCAAGGGCTCGCTCGTCGCGAAGATGCCCGGCGACGCATGGCAGCGGCTCGCGACGCTGCGCGCGTATTTCGGCTTCATGTGGGCGCATCCCGGCAAGAAGCTGCTGTTCATGGGCAGCGAATTCGCGCAATGGGCCGAGTTCGCGCACGATGCGACGCCGCACTGGGACTTGCTCGACGCGCCCGCGCATCGCGGCGTGCAGCGGCTCGTGCGCGACCTGAACCGCACGTATGCGGCCGAACCGGCGCTGCATGCGCTCGACTGCCATGCGGCCGGGTTCTCCTGGCTGATCGGCGACGACCGCGACAACAGCGTGTTCGCGTTCGCGCGCCGCGACGATGCGGGGCACCTGGTCGTCGCCGTCTGCAACTTCACGCCCGTGCCGCGCGCCGGTTACCGGCTCGGGCTGCCCGCGCCGGGTCATTGGCGCGAACTGATGAACACCGATGCCGCGCCGTACGGCGGCACCAACGCCGGCAACGACGGCGCCGTGTGGGCCGAACCGGTGCCCGCCCACGGCGAGGCGTGGTCGGCGACCTTGCGCTTGCCGCCGCTCGCGACGCTGTGGCTCACTCCCGCCTGATTTTCCGCGCCCTCGACACGGAGATTCGCCCCATGCCGACCGCCCTGCCCGCCCGTCTCGAACCCGGCCGCAGCTACCCGCTCGGCGCCACCTGGGACGGACTCGGGACCAACTTCGCGGTATTTTCCGCGCATGCGCAGCGCATCCAGCTGTGCGTGTTCGATCCGACCGGCCGCAAGGAACTCGCGCGCCTCGACCTGCCCGAATGCACCGACGAGGTGTGGCACGGCTACCTGCCCAACGCGCATCCGGGCACCGTGTACGGCTTTCGCGCGGACGGCCCGTACCAGCCGCAGCACGGCCACCGCTTCAATCCCACCAAGCTGCTGCTCGACCCGTACGCGCGCAAGCTGGTCGGCCAGTTCCGCTGGTCGGACGCGCTGTTCGGCTATCGCGTGCATTCGAACCGGGCGGACCTGTCGATCGACCGCCGCGATTCGGCGCCCGCGATGCCGAAGGCTGTGGTCGTCGACGAGGCATTCGACTGGAGCACCGACCGCCGCCCGAACGTGCCGTGGCGCAGCACCGTGATCTACGAGACCCACGTGCGCGGCGCGTCGATGCGCCGCGCCGGGCTGCGCCCGCCGGAGCGCGGCACGTTCGCATCGCTCGCGCATCCGGCGTTCATCGATCATCTGCTGTCGATCGGCGTGACGACGGTCGAGCTGCTTCCGGTTCATGCATTCCTGCAGCAGCGCGCGCTGGTGCATCGCGGGCTGCGCAACTACTGGGGCTACGACACGGCCGCGTTCTTCGCGCCGGAACCCGCGTACCTCACGACGCGGCGGCTCGACGAAATGCGCATCGCGATCCGCCAGTTGCATGCGGCCGGCATCGAAGTGGTGCTCGACGTCGTCTACAACCATACGGCGGAAGGCAACCAGCTCGGGCCGACGCTGTCGTGGCGCGGCCTCGACAACGCGAGCTATTACCGGCTGCGGCCCGACGATCCGCGTTACCACGTCGACGAAACCGGCTGCGGCAACACGCTGAACATGTCGCATCCGCGCGTCGTGCAGATGGTGATGGACTCGCTGCGCTACTGGGCGACCGCATTCAACATCGACGGCTTCCGCTTCGATCTCGGCGTGACGCTCGGCCGCGAGGATCACGGCTTCGAGCCGGGTGCGGGTTTTTTCGACGCATTGCGGCAGGACCCGGTGCTCGCGCAGCGCAAGCTGATCACCGAACCGTGGGATCTCGGCCCCGGCGGCTATCAGCTCGGCCGCCATCCGCCCGGTTTCGCCGAATGGAACGACCGCTTTCGCGACACCGTGCGGCGCTTCTGGCGCGGCGACGCCGGACAGCGCCCGGAACTGGCCGCGCGGTTGTCAGGCTCGGCCGACCTGTTCAACCACGGGCGGCGCCGCACGTGGGCGTCGGTCAATTTCATCACCGCGCACGACGGCTTCACGCTGGCCGACCTCGTGTCGTATGCGGGCAAGCACAACGACGCGAACGGCGAGGACAACCGCGACGGCCGCGACGACAACTGCAGCGCGAACTGGGGCGCCGAAGGGCCGACCGACGACGAGGCGATCCGCGACGTGCGCGCGCGCGTCGCGCGCTCGATGCTCGCGACGCTGTTTACCGCGCTCGGCACGCCGATGCTGGTAGCCGGCGACGAATTCTGCCGCACGCAGCAGGGCAACAACAACGCGTATTGCCAGGATAACGAACTGTCGTGGCTCGACTGGGAGCTGGCGCACAGCGACGACGGCGTGCAGATGACGCGCTTCGTGTCGCGGCTCGCCGCACTGCGGCGCATGTACCCGGTGATGTCGGCGCCGCGCTACCCGTCGGGCGACCGCGACGGCGCGCCGGGCATGCGCGAGATCGCATGGTTCGACGAACGCGGCGACGCGCTCACCGTGCCCGCATGGGAAGACGGCGAAGGCCGCGCGCTGACGATGCGGCGCGTCGGCACCGGCCGCACCGGCCGCACCGAGGCGTTGCTCGTAATGCTGAACGCGTCGGCCGACACCATCACGTTCATGCTGCCCGCGCCCGTGCTCGACTACCGCATCCTGCTCGACACCGCGACACCCGACTCGGGCCCGCGCTCGTGGCCGGAAGCCGGGTTCGACGTCGCCGCGCACGCGGCCGTGATCGCGGTCGCGGCCGTGCCGCCGCCCGATCAGCCCTCTTGAGGACCGCCATGACTTCTCGTTCCGCCCGCCCCATCGGCACGCATGCCTTCGAATCGTCGTTCGGCGCGACCTGCGTCGATGCCGACCGCACGCGCTTCCGGCTGTGGGCGCCCGCGAGCCGCACGGCCGCCGTCGAGCTGCAGGACGAAGGCGGCCGTGCGATGCCGATGACACCGGCCGGCGACGGCTGGTTCGAGACGGTCGCGCCGTGCGGCCCCGGCACGCTGTACCGCTACCTGCTCGACGACGCGCTCGCGGTGGCCGATCCCGCGTCGCGCTTCCAGCCTTACGACGTGCTGGGCCCGAGCCAGGTCGTCGATCCGGCCGCGTACCGCTGGCGCCACGACGGGTGGCGCGGCCGCCCGTGGCACGAGACGGTGCTGTACGAGCTGCATGTCGGCGCATGCGGCGGCTACGCGGCCGTCGAGCGGCGGCTGCCGTCGATCGCCGAACTCGGCGTGACCGCGGTCGAGCTGATGCCCGTCAACGCGTTCCCCGGCGCGCGCAACTGGGGCTACGACGGCGTGCTGCCGTTCGCGCCCGACGCGTCGTACGGGCGGCCCGAGGAACTGAAATCGCTGGTCGATACCGCGCACGGGCTCGGGCTGCAGGTGTTCCTCGACGTCGTGTACAACCACTTCGGCCCCGAAGGCAACCTGCTGCCGCGCTACGCGCCCGACTTCTTCCGCGCGGATCGGCAGACCGCGTGGGGACCGGCGATCGACTTCTCCCGCCCGCAGACGAGCGCGTTCTTCATCGACAACGCGCTGTACTGGCTCGACGAGTACCGTTTCGACGGGCTGCGCATCGACGCCGCGCACGCGATCGACGACGACGCGTGGCTGCGCGAACTCGCGCGCCGCGTGCGCGCATACGCGGGCGATGCGCGCCACGTGCATCTCGTGCTGGAGAACGAGCGCAATACCGCGAGCCTGCTCGGCCCCGGCGGCTTCGACGCGCAATGGAACGACGACTTCCACAACAGCGCGCACGTGCTGCTGACCGGCGAGCGCGACGGCTACTACCGCGCCTACGCCGACGCGCCACTGCGCCATTTCGCGCGCACGCTCGGCGAAGGCTTCGCATACCAGGGCGAGCCGTCGCCGCTGCACGACGGCGCCGCGCGCGGCGAGCCGAGCGCGCATTTGCCGCCGACCGCGTTCGTCGCGTTCCTGCAGAACCACGACCAGATCGGCAACCGCGCGTTCGGCGAACGGCTGCGCGCGCTCGCGAACGACGACGCGGTGCGCGCGGCCACCGCGCTGATGCTGCTCGCGCCGTGGATCCCGCTGCTGTTCATGGGCGAGGAAGACGGCAGCACGCAGCCGTTCCAGTTCTTCACCGACTATCGCGGCGCCCTCGCCGACGCGGTGCGAGATGGCCGGCGCCGCGAATTCGCCGCGTTTCCCGCGTTCGCCGACGCCGCGCATCGCGACGCGATTCCCGACCCGAACGACATCGCGACGTTCGTGCGTTCGTCGTCGCACCATCCGCCCGACGAGTCGTGGCCCGACGCGGCCGCGTGGCGGCGCTTCTACCGCAGCGCGCTGGCCGTGCGCGCGGCGCTCGTGATGCCGCACCTGGCCGGCGTGCAGTCGCTCGGCGTCGACCTGCTCGCGGGCGAAGGCGACCCGCCCGCGCTCGTCGCGCGCTGGCGCCTCGGCGACGGCAGCACGCTGACGATCGCGCTGAATCTCGGCTCGCACGACGCGGCGCTGCCCGCGCTGCCGGTCGGCAAGATCGTGTTCGAGACGCCGCCGCGCGCGCGCGACCGGCTGCCCGGCGGGCACGTGCCGCCCCGCGCGTGCATCGCGTGGCGCGACGGCGCGGTCAACCAGGATGCGCGGCAGCACCGCGCGAACGGACGGAGCCGATCATGACGACCGACGTCCCGATCGCGGCGCTCGCCCGTGCGGCCGGCGTGGAACCCGACTGGACCGACGCGGGCGGCGTCGCGCGGCGCGTGGACGACGACGCGCTCGTCGCGCTCGTCGATGCGCTCGGCTGGCCGTGCGGCACCGCGATCCAGCGGGTCGACAGCGCGGCGGCGCTCGCCGACGCGAACGCGTCGCCGCCGCGCGTCGTGACCGGCGATGCCGGCCTGCCGCTGACGCTGCCCACGACCGTCGCGCAGCCGGGCGCACGCTTCCGGATCTCGCTCGAAACCGGCGGGCACGTGGATGGGCGCGTGGGCGGCGCGGGCGAACACGGCACGCTGCCGCCGCTCGCGATGCCCGGCTATCACGCGCTCGACGTCGGCGAACAGCGCATCGGGCTGGCGATTGCGCCGCCGCGTGCGCAGCCGTTCGACGCGTTCGCCCGCACCCACGACGCGGGCCGCTGGGGTATCGCGGCGCAGCTCTACAGCCTGCGCCGCACCGGCGACGACGGCGCGGGCGACTATACGGCGCTCGCGCGGCTGGCCGCCCAGGCGGCGCGCCACGGCGCGCAGGCGGTGGCGATCAGCCCGACGCATGCCGGCTATCCGGCGCTCCCCGCGCACGACAGCCCGTATTCGCCGTCGTCGCGACGCTGGCACAACGTCGCGTATCTCGACTGCGACGCGGTGCCGGGCGCCGATGCCGCGCCTCGCTCATCCGCGGCCCCGGCCGCCGCCGCGCTGATCGACTGGCCCCGCGTGCTGCCGATGAAGCTGCACCGCCTGCGTGCGTGCTTCGACGCGTGGCGCGCCAGCGACGACCCGTCGCGCGACACGTACCAGCGTTTTCGCGCGGCGGGCGGCGCGGCGCTCGACGCGCATGCGCGCTTCGATGCGCTGCAGGCGTTCTGCATCGAGCACGGGATCGGCGCGGACTGGCGGCAGTGGCCCGCACCGTGGCGCATGCCGGGATCGGCGGAAGTCGACGCGTTCGCGCACGCGCATGCCGACACGGTCGCGTTCCACACCTTCCTGCAATGGTGCGCGTCGCGCGCGCTCGGCGACGCGCAGCATGCGGCGCGCGGCGCGGGCATGGCGACCGGCCTGATCGCCGATCTCGCGGTCGGTTCGGATCGCGCCGGGAGCGACGCGTGGGCCCACGGCACGACGCTGCTGCGCGGCGTGTCGCTCGGCGCGCCGCCCGACCTGTTCAATGCGGCCGGCCAGGCGTGGGGTGTGACGACGTGGACGCCCGATGCGCTGCGCGCGGACGGCTTCATGCCGTTCATCGAGCTGCTGCGCGCCGCGTTCGCGCACGCGGGCGGCATCCGCATCGATCACGTGCTCGGCTTCGCACGGATGTGGATCGTGCCGGACGGCGGCGCGCCGCGCAGCGGCGCGTACCTGCGCTATCCGCTCGACGATCTGGTGCGGCTCGTCGCGCTCGAAGCGGCCCGGCATCGCGCGATCGCGATCGGCGAGGATCTCGGCACCGTGCCGGCGGGATTGCGCGAACGGCTCGGCTCGCAAGGTGTCGCGGGCATGCGCGTGCTGTGGTTCGAGCGCGATGCGAACGGCGCGTTCCGGCCGCCGTCCGCGTGGGATCGCAATGCGATCGCGACGACGTCGACGCACGATCTGCCGACCGTGGCCGGCTGGTGGCGCGGCGTCGATCTCGGATGGCGGCGCGTGGCAGCCGAGGCCGCAGCCGCGAAACGGCGCGACGCAACGCAGCCGCCGCACGACGTCGCCGCACCGGCGCCGGGCGATGCGAGCGCGCACGATTCGGACGAGATCGTGCAAAGCATGGCGCTCGGACACGACACCACGCAGCGTCCCGAATCGGGTAATGCGACACCTCCGCCGGCGTCGCCTCCCGAGCTGCTCGCCGCTCACGCGGAACGCGCCACCGAGCGCGCGGCGCTGTGGCACGCGCTGCAGGAGGCCGGGTGCGTGCCGGCCGACGCCGCGATGCCGCCGGCCGACATGCCGCCGGTGACCGCGATCCTCGGATACGTCGCGAGCAGCCCGTCGCCGCTCGCGCTGCTGCCGCTCGAGGATCTGCTCGCGCTCGACGCGCAGCCGAACCTGCCGGGGCCGCCGTGCGGCCATCCGAACTGGCGGCAGCGGCTGCCGCGCACGATCGACACGCTGTTCGACACCGACGTGCGCACGCGCATCGCCGCCGTCGTGCACGCGCGCCGCGCGCGGAGGCACGGCCCATGACCCCACGCGCGACGCTGCGACTGCAGCTGCATGCGGGCTTCACGTTCGACGACGCGGCCGCGCATGCCGACTACTTCGCGCGGCTCGGCGTCAGCCACCTGTACCTGTCGCCGGTGTCGACGGCCGAACCCGGCTCGCTGCACGGCTACGACACCGTCGACTACGGCGCGCTCGGCGCGGAACTCGGCGGCGAAGCCGGCTTCATGCGGCTCGTCGACGCGCTGCGCGCGCGCGGCCTCGGCGTGATCGTCGACATCGTGCCGAACCACATGGGCGTCGGCGGGTCGTCGAACGGCTGGTGGAACGACGTGCTCGAATGGGGGCCGGCGAGCCCGTACGCGCGCACCTTCGACATCGACTGGCATCCGCCCGACCCCGCGCTCGACGGCAAGGTGCTGCTGCCGTGCCTCGGCGCGCCGTACGGCGATGCGCTCGCGGCCGGCGACATCACGCTGCGCGCCCATCCGGCCGCGGGCCGCTTCTATATCGCGTGCCCGGGGCGGCGGCTGCCGGTCGCCGCCGCCACCTACGCGGAGATCCTGCGCATCGCGAACCGCGCGGACCTGAACGCGCTCGCCGAGCGCTTCGACGCCGCGCCGGCACGCGACAGCGCGCGGCTCGCCGCCGCCCATGCGGCGCTGCGCGACCATGCGGCCGCGCACGGCCCGCACGCGCTCGACGCGGTACTGCGCGGCGCCGATCCGCGCCGCGCGCGCTCGCGCGCGTGCCTGCACCGGCTGCTCGAACGCCAGCACTACCGGCTCGCCTGGTGGCGCACGGCCGCCGACGAGCTGAACTGGCGGCGCTTCTTCGACATCGCGACGCTTGCGGCCGTGCGCGTGGAAGACGACGCGGTGTTCGACGCCGTTCACGCGCTGCCGCTGCGCCTCCATGCGGCCGGGCTCGTCGACGGCGTACGCGTCGATCACGTCGACGGCCTCGCCGATCCGGGCGCGTATTGTCGCCGGCTGCACGCGCGGCTCGCCGCGCAGCGCGACGTGCGGCGCGACGCGAGACCCTACGTCGTCGTCGAGAAGATCCTCGCGCCCGGCGAGACGCTGCGCACCGACTGGGCCGTCGACGGCACCACCGGCTACGACTTCATGAACGACGTCGGCGCGCTGCTGCACGACCCGGCCGGCGCCGAGCCGCTCGCCGCGCACTGGGCGGCCGTATCGGGTTCGACGCGCACGTTCGCGCAGGAAGCGCTCGACGGCAAGCGTCGCGTGCTGATGCGCCAGCTCGCCGCCGAGCATGCACGGGTCGCGCGGTTGCTGCACGGGATCGCGCGGGCGTCGCCCGCGACGCGTGACGTCAGCCGGATCGCGATCCAGCGCGTGCTCGGCGAACTCGCGGTGCGGCTGCCCGTGTACCGGATGTATCCGGCGCCGGGCGACGAACCAACCGACGCCGACCGTCGCGTACTCGCCCAGGCGTACGACGGTGCATACGCAGCGGTCGATCCGGCCGACCGGTTCGCGCTCGAGCGCGTCGCCGCGTGGCTCGGCTTGCCGGTCGTGCGCGTGCCGCGCGCCGACGCCGATGCGCTGGTCGCGGCGCGCGTCGCGTTCGCGCAGCTCACCGCGCCGCTGGCCGCGAAGGGCGTCGAGGATACGGCCAACTATCGCTATGGCCGGCTCCTGTCGCGCAACGAGGTCGGCGCGGACGCCGGCGACTTCAGCCTGTCGCGCGGCGCATTCCATGCGCGCAACCGGCACCGCGCGCGCACCGTGCCGCACGGGCTCGTCGCGACGGCCACGCACGACCACAAGCGCGGCGAGGACGCGCGTGCGCGGCTCGCGGTGCTGAGCGAGGTGCCCGACGCGTGGCGTGCGGTGTCGCTCGACTGGTCGGCGCTGAACCTGCCGCATCGCGGCGGCGCGCACCGCGACCTCGCGTGGACGCCCGGGCCGGCCGCCGAGGCGATGCTGTACCAGACGCTCGTCGGCTGCTGGCCCCCCGCGCTCGCGCCCGACGATGCGGCCGGCCTCGGCGCGCTCGCGACACGCGTCGTGCAATGGCAGACGAAGGCGCTGCGCGAAGCGAAGCAATACACCGACTGGCTCGCGCCCGAGCCGGATTACGAGCACGGCTGCGAAGCGTTCGTTCGCGCGATCCTGACGCCGCGCGGCGCCGGCGATTTTCCGCATCGGCTGCACGCGTTCGTCGCGCGGATCGCGCCGGCCGGCGTCGTCAACAGCCTGACGCAAACCGCGCTGCGGATCGCGTCGCCCGGCGTGCCCGATCTGTATCAAGGTACCGAGTCATGGGATCACTCGCTCGTCGATCCGGACAACCGGCGCGACGTGCCGTTCGCGACGCTGGCGGCCGAACCGGTCGACGGGCCGGTCGCGTCGTATCTGCCGACGTGGCCCGATGCACGCGTGAAACGCGCGCTGATCGAGCGGATGCTGGCGCTGCGTGCGCGGTGGCCGGCGACGTTTGCGGACGGCGCGTACGTTCCACTGCGTGTGCGCGGCACGCTCGCTCGGCATGCGGTGGCGTTCGCGCGGTGCGACGACGCGGCCACCGTGGTGGTGGTCGCGACGCGGCTCGCGTGCCGGTTGATGGGTGAAGCGCCCGGGTTGCCGCGGGTGGAGCCGGCGCAATGGGGCGATACGGCGGTCGTACTGCCATGCGGCGTCGAAGGGCCCTGGATCGACTGGCTCGATGACGGCAGGGAAATCGATGCGCGGGACGGCACGATACGACTCGATCGCTGCCTCGCCGCGTTGCCGGTCGCGGTGCTGGTGACTGCTGATGCGAAGCGCCCGGCGCCATGATCGATTTGTGTAGAGGCGCGGGCGCGCCCGAGACGCGCTTTCGCATGGCCGTCCGGCAAAAGTCGCCGCAATGCTGACGACATATCCTCATCCTCGTATGGCAAGGTCGAGCCCGATTCGATGCAATATCCTGACGGCAAATTTCGGCACGTTGCCCGTCATGCTTTGCGCCCGTACTGCAGACCGCACAACAGCGCGCTGATCGACAGAAAAATCGCGGCGCCGCTATAGATCAACATTGGCGAAGCGACCGGCAGCAGGAACCCCGCGATCAGAGGACCGATGCCCGAGCCGATGTCGCGCCATACCGCGTTCGACGCCAGCGCTTGCACGCGCATGGTCGGATGTTGCTGCGCGACAACCGTGGTGACGAGTGGCAGCTGAAGCGCGCGCAGCACCAGGATGCCGCCGCCGCAGACGACGAACCATTGGCTCCCGTAGCCGATCAACGCCCCGCCCGACAGCAGGGACAACACGACAAGCATGCGGACTGCGCCCCAGCGGTGCGCGGCGCGTCCGCCGAGCGGACTGAGCAGCATTTCCGCCGCGTATCGCAGCGCGAGCAGCACACCTGCCGCAACCACACCGGTCGCCGGCATATGCTGCTCTGCGATGGTCGACAATCCCACGATAAACAGACCATCCAGGATGACGCCTTCCATGAACGACCAAATCGCAACGCTATCGGGCAGGCGGATACGCCGATCGGACAGGGTAACGGCTGGGTGCGGGCCATCCGGCAGACGGAGCGCCTGGATCACGCCGAGCAGAGCCACCCCGCCGAGCAGAAAAAAAATGACGCGTGGACCATATGCCAAGGTCAGCGCGGCACCGACAGGCAGCGCCAGCATCGGGCCGCTCGCGAAGACCGCCCGCGATCTACCGACGCGACGGGCGAGATCGGCCGGGTTCGAAGTCGCCAGGACCTGAGCCGACAGATTCAGCGCGGCGAACGACATTCCCCACATCAGCCGCAACACCAGGATTGCCCAGAATCCGGAAAGCGTCGCGTATCCGAATGCGCAGCATGCTGTCGCCAGCGCGGCCCACAAGGACGTTGTGCGATCGCCGTGTTTGCCATAAAAGCGCAGCACGTAGGCATAACCGGCGATCCGGACCAGCCGGTTGGCTCCCAGCAAAATCCCTGCTTGCGCGAAACCGACGCCGAAGTCACGCGTATGCATCGGCAACAGCAGATAGAGCAACGTGTCGCCAGGTGCGCAAAGCGCGAGCGTCAAGGCCGCGCAAAACGAATGACGATCGGCAACGCTCCGAGAAGATTGGGTCAATACCCGCCGTCTTTCAGCCAATAACGCTCAACCGATTGGTTTTCAATTCAAAGAGAATTCATTGCCGCATGTACCCGCCCTTCTCTTCGTCCCACGCCTCTCGATGCGCCACAAGCACGAACAAAATACGCTACCGAAGCTCGATCACCGCGTCGGCTGCAAATGCCCCCTGGCCGACCGGCAGCGCGAATACCGGGTTCAGGTCGATCGCCTGCAAGCGCGGGCCGGCCTGATGCGCGACAACCGACAGCCGCGCGAGCATCGCCGCCAGCGCCTTGACGTCGACCGGTGGTCTCCCACGCGCACCGAGCAAGAGCGGCGCGCCCTTGATCGAGAGAATCATCTGTTCCGCCAGGTCCTCGCCGAACGGGCAGCGACGCAACACCACATCCTGGATGACTTCAACGAAGATGCCGCCCAGCCCGAACATGGCGACCGGACCGAACACCGGATCGCACTGGATGCCCAGGATGCACTCCACGCCGCCGCTCAGCTGCTTTGCCACCAGCACGCCTTCCAGGCTTGCGCCGGGCGCCGCTCGCCGCGCACGTGCCATCAACGTCTCGAAAGCGGTGTCGACCGCCTCGGCGTCGGCCACGCCGACGATCACGCCGCCGATTTCCGACTTGTGCACGATGTCGGCGGAAAGAATCTTCATGACCACCGGGAAGCCCAGCGCTTCGGCGGCGGCGATGGCTTCGGCCGCGGACGTGCAACCACGCTCCGGCACGACCGGGATGCCGGCTTGCGACAACCATTGCTTCGCTCGTGCTTCGCTGGGTGCCGTCTCGGGCAGCGCGATCGCCGGCACGTCGGGCGCCGGTAACCGCGGCGCACGCGCAAATGCGTCGCCGAACCGGCCCATCGCGTCGATGGCCGCCGTCGCGCGCGCCGGATCCTCGAACACCGTGAAACCGTCCTCCTCGTACTGACGCATCCGTTCCTGCGACGCCAGGATCGACAACACGAACAGACGATCCGGGTACTTGTCCCTCACGGCCTTGAGATGCGCCCGCAGTCCATCGGCGATCGATGCGACCTCCACCGTATAGGTGAAGAAGCCGAGGATCGATCGATAGCCGCCTTCCTGGACGACGGCTTCGGTAAAGCGCGCGGCGATGCTCAGGTCGTTGAGGAACTGGGCCGTGCAGTCGACCGGATTGCGCGGCGCCGAAAACGGGATCAGTTCCTTCAGGTGTCGCTGGGCTGCCGCCGGCATTTCGGGCATGGCCAAACCGGCCGCTTCGGCCGCATCGGACACGATGACGCCCGCGCCGCCACTGACGGTGATGACGCCCAGCGAATTATTGACGGGGTAGATGCGCCGCGTCGCCAGGCGCACGACATCGAGCATGTGCTCGGTGGAACGCGCGCGCACCACGCCGTAATCGGCCAGCACCGCATCGGTCACGGCATCGTCTCCCGCGATGGAGGCCGTATGCGACTGGGCCGCGATGCGTCCCACGGTGCTGGTGCCGACTTTCATGAGCACCACGGGCTTGCGCGCCAGGCGCGCCGCCTCGAGCGCCGACAGGAATCCCGCGCCATCGCGAATGCCCTCGGAATAAACGGCGATCACATCGGTTTCGTCGTCGTCGACCAACGCCCGCACCAGGTCGCCCAGACTCACGTCGGCCTCGTTGCCGGTCATGGTCGCCGATGAAATGCCGATGCCGACGGCCCGGGCGAGCCCGAGGATGTGGCCGCCATATGCGCCCGACTGGCTGGCGATGCCGACGCGCCCCGCCAACGGGAATCCCGTCTCGACCACCGTGGTGAAGCTGCCGTAAAACCCTCGGCGCGGGGTGAGCGTCCCAAGCGAGTTGGGGCCGAGCAACCGGATACCGCTCGAGCGTGCCGATGCCAGCAACGCGCGCTCGAGTTGCGCGCCGTCCTCGCCGGTTTCGGCGAAACCGGCGGAAAAAACGATGGCCGCGGGCGTGCCGAGCGCGCCGAGATCGGCAACGACTTGCGGCGCAAGTTTTGCCGGCACGGCAACGATGGCGACCTCGGGCGTCTCGGGAAGCGCCTGCACGCTGGCGAACGCCGGCAGCCCCTGAATCTCGCCGCGATTCGGATTGACCGGCATCAACCGCCCGTCGTAATGCTGCTTCCGCATGTACGCGATGGGGCGACCGCCGATGCGCTGGACGTCGTCGGATGCCCCGACGATCGCGACACTGCGTGGGTTCAGCAGGCAACGCAAGGCATGCTCGGCGGTGTCCGGCCTGGCCGGACGGTCTGCTGGCAAATCGAAATCCAATGGGTCCATCGCGACTTCTCTCCTGATTTTTCCTAGCTGGCTTGCGTTCGTGACCGCGCCACGAAGCACAACGACGCGCAACAAGAACGTCGCCGTGCGGCAGCGCGCAGCCGCGCATCGTTGGCCTCGTTGTCGTGGCCGAATCAATCGGCCTGCTGCGGATCGTGAACCTTCTCGGGGATGAACGTGGCGCACAGCCCCGTGCAGAAATACATCGCCGCGACCAGCACGAAACCGGCGCCGATCGAAACATGGTCGGCGAACAAGCCGATGGTGACCGGCGCGATCGCGCCGCCGAATCGCCCGAGGTTGTAGGCGCCGCCGGCGGCCGTGCCGCGAATGACGGTGGGGAAACTTTCGGCCATGAAGGCCGCATTCGTGCTGATGGGAATGCCGTACAGAAAGCCGAACAGCCACATCAGGTAGACGATGTTGTCCGGGGTCTGACAGGCCACGATGAACGGCAGGCAGACGGCCGTCGCGAAGCTGCCGAACAGATAGACGGCGCGACGTCCCATCCGGTCGGATAGGAAGCCGAACAGGATTTTCCCGATGATCATCAGCGTGTAGGTACCGACCATGTAGCCGATCATCGCGCTGAACTTGATATGCAGTTCCTTTTCCAGGTAGGTCGGCAACCAATTGGCCACGCCGTAATAGCCGAACAGGAAAAAGAAGTTGGTCAGCGTCCACAGGACGAACATCCGCCGGTGGCTCGGCTGGCTGAAAATCAGCCGGTAGCCGCCGGGCGCATGGCCGCCGGCGACACGCCGCGCGCGCGCCTCGCTCCAGCTCGCGGGCTCGGGTATCAGCCAGTGCGAGAGCAGCGCGAAGACGAGCGGCACGATGGTCACGTAAAACAGCCAGCGCCAGCCGTGGGTGGGCAGCAGCCAGCCGGCGAGCAACGAGGCGACGATGTATCCGGTCGACCAGCCGGCCATCAAGGTACCGAGCGCAAGCGCCCGGTGCCGGGTCGGCACGTATTCCGATATCAGCATGTTGCAGGTGACATAGGTCGACCCCAGGCCCAGCCCGCCGATGAAGCGGACCACCGCGAACTGGCCGAAGTTCTGCGTGAAGCCGAGGCAGGCCGTCCCCAGCGAGAACAGCACGATCGACCAGACCAGGGTGCGCACGCGGCCGTAGCGGTCCATGGTCCAGCCG
This sequence comes from Burkholderia sp. BCC0397, assembly GCF_902832865.1. NCBI lineage: Bacteria > Pseudomonadati > Pseudomonadota > Betaproteobacteria > Burkholderiales > Burkholderiaceae > Burkholderia > Burkholderia sp. BCC0397. Next base: position 40,395 of record NZ_CADFDL010000017.1, read on the forward strand.
CCGACGATACCGCCGAGCGCCATCGCAATCAGCGTAATGGTGCCGAACATGCCGGCCTGCGCCGCGCCGAGATGGAATTCCGCGCGCAGGTGCGGCAGGCTGTACGACAGGATCATGTTGTCGGCGCCGTCGGCCAGCAGCAGCAGCACGCAAAACACGAACGGCAGAACCCAGGCGGTCGTGCCGGGCGAGGATGCACTCGTGGAGTGCGGGGTGCCGACGACGGACATGACTGTCTCCTGATGGATCGTTGTCCATTCGCCCGTTCGGCCTTGAATGCGAATCAGGCGATTTATTGTGATATCGATGCAGCCGGCGGCCGCATGACGTTCCCCGGCGTGCGGTCTGCTCCGGCCTTACACGTAGCGTCGGGATACCATCTCCGCCACGCATGCCGGCTTGTCGCTGCCGCCCACGTCGACGACGGCGTACCAGACCACCTGCATGCCGCCCGGCAGCGGATCGGCGGCCCGCAACGTGAACCGCGCGCGAATGCTGTCGCCCACCCGCACGGGCGACACGAAGCGCACGCGGTTGAGACCATAGTTCACCCCCATGCGGACGCCGCCGACCCGGATGCAGCCGCTCGCCAGACACGGCAGCAACGACAGGGTGAGATAGCCGTGGGCGACCGTGGTGCCGTACGGCGACTCCCTGCGTGCCCGTTCCGGATCGACGTGAATCCACTGGTTGTCCTCGGTAACCTCGGCAAACCGGGTCACGCGGTCCTGCAGGATCGGAAACCAGGGGCTCACGGCGACTTCCCGGCCGACGTAGGCCGGCAACGCGTCGAGCGTATCGATCGCAAACACTTTCGTTTCGGTCATGCCGGCAACCCCAGTACCTGGCGCGCGAGGATGTTGCGCTGGATTTCGTTGGTGCCCCCGTAGATCATCGCGGAGGTCGCCCCGATCAGCGGCGACAGCGCGTTGAACGACTGGCCGCCCAGGTCCTGGTCGTCGCCCAGCGCGCCGAGTTCGTCGCACGACTCGACCAGCAGCGCGCCGATGCGGTGATAGGTCTCGCTGGCCCAGATCTTCAGCAGCGACACCGAGGCCGGCAGCGGCTGCCCGGCCTTGACGATGCTGGCGAAGCCGCCGTAGGCGGCCGACAGATCCGCCACGTCGAGGCTCAGCGCCGTATAGCGCTGCGAGAACACCGGATCGTCCAGCAGATGGCGCTCCTGCGCGAGCCGCGCGAGCTGCCCCAACGCATAGCGCGATTGCTTCGGGCTACCAAGGAAAATTCGCTCGAATCCCAGCAGGGCCTTGGCGATGGTCCAGCCGCCGTTCAGCTCGCCGACCAGGTTCCCCGCCGGCACGCGCACATCGTCGAAGAACACCTCGCAGAATTCGGCTTCCCCTGCCAGCGTGCGGATCGGCCGGACGGTGACGCCGGGCGTGCGCAGGTCGCACAGCAGGAAACTGATGCCCGCCTGCTTCCTCGCATGCCTGTCGGTGCGCACCAGCATGAAGATGTGGTTGGCGTCCTGCGCCAGCGTGGTCCAAATCTTCTGGCCGTTGACCATGAAGTGCTCGCCTTGCGCATCGTGCCCCGCGATGGCCTCCGTGCGCAGGCTGGCCAGATCGGAACCGGCATTGGGCTCGGAATAGCCTTGGCACCACACATGCTCGCCGCTCAGGATGCGCGGCAGGAAGTGACGCCGCTGCTCGACCGTGCCGTACCGGATCAGCAGCGGCCCGATCATCACGATGCCCTGGTCCGGCGCACGCGCCACGCCGTATTGCTCCAGCTCCTCGATCCACGCGATCAGCTTGTCGGGCGGCAAGCCCATCCCGCCGTGCGCCTGCGGCCATGCCGGCGCGATCCAGCCCTGCGCCGACAGCGTCAGATACCACTCGCGGATCTCGCTCCAGCGCGCGCGGTGCGAAAGATGGCGCAGGTGCGCGGGATAGTGTCGTCGCAAGTAAGCCCGCACCATGCGGCGGAACTCGGGTTCGGGCATGGCCGACCAATCGGCGGTGCGCGGGAACGCGCCGTCCCAACCGGTTTCGCGGTCCGTGCCGGCCATGGAACCGGCCGCCGTCTCCGCCAGCGCCGCACAGCGCCGCTGATGCGTCGTCACATTGCCGAGCCACGCCGATAGCCGCAGCACCCGCTTGTAGAACAGGCTGACGTCGCATTCGTCCGTGTAACCGATCGCGCCGTGCAGCTGCACCGCCGAGCGGGATGCCAGCAATGCAGCCGCGCTGCAGCGTGCGTTCACGCGACTGGCCTCGTATTCGAGCCGGTCGAGCGACAGATCGGCGGTATGGTCCACCAGCGTCAGCACTTCGTTCAACGTGGCCTGCGCCACTTCGAGATGGATGAACATGTCCACGCAGCGGTGCTGCAACACCTGGAAAGCCGCGATGGGCTGGCCGAACTGGGTGCGTGTGTTGAGGTAGTTGCGCGTCTGCGTGAGCAGCGCCTGCCCGGCGCCGAGCAGCTCGGCCGCTTCGAGGATCTGGGCTGCGGCGAGCGCATGGCGCAGCGCGTCTTGCGCGGCTTCGCCCCTCGCGACCACCGACGCCCCCGGCAACCGCACCTGATCGAAACGCACCGTCGCGGCCTGGCAACCGTCGGTCAGCGCGACGGGGTGCTCGGTCACGCCGGCCGTGCCGCGCGGCACCCACAGCAGCACGGTCTCGTCGTCGCCGCGCGCCGACACCAGCCATCCGCTGGCCGATGCGCCCGGGATCACCATCAGTTTTTCGCCCTGCAGCAAAACGCTGCCATCGGCTCGTACGTCGCAACCGCACGCAAGCGGCACGGCGCCGAGATCGCCGGCGTTTTCCTGCCATGCCAGCGCCGGCAGCGTCTCGCCCTTCACCAGTTCGCCCAGCAGCGCGTGCGCCGCCGCGCTTTCCAGCCGGGACAGCAGCAACGCACTCAAGCCCGCCACCGCAAGCAGCGGTTCCGGCGCCACATGGGCGCCGGCGGCTCGCAGGATTTCCGCCGCGCCGGCCAGGCCCAGCGCGAGCCCGCCAGCAGCCTCCGGGGCCAGCATGCCGGGCCAGCCGAGCGCGACCAGCTCCGGCCAGCCGGGTTCATCCGCACTCGGGCCGGCTTCCACATGCGCACGACAACGCAGCAGGCTCCGGCTGCGCTCGAAGTAATCCCGTGCCGCTTCGTGAATGGCTGTCAGCGATTGCGCGTCCATGACACTCCCACGATGTTTCCGAATGGAAGCCAGCGTGCCAGAAAGACCGGCGAATCCGATTTGTCTTTGCCGAAGGGAGTCTTTCGCATTCATGGAACGGCCCCGAAGCCGGCCGCGTTAGATTTCCATCATTGACGGAACGCCGACACACCACCCCTGCCAGGAACACGCACATGAACAAGGTCAGAAAAACGCTGCACTGCCGCCTCGGCCACAGCACCCCGGACAAGATCACGGTCTGCGGCCGCGATCTGCCCTCTGAAATCCTGGGGCACTTGAACCTGGGCGACATGGCCTTCCTGGAACTGACCGGCCGTATGCCGACGCCACAGGAGTCGACCACCTTCAACGCGATCGTGGTGACGCTGGTCGAACACGGCATCACCCCCAGCGCGCTGGCGGCGCGCCTGACCTATGCCGGCGCGCCCGAAGCGCTGCAGGCCGCGGTGGCGGCAGGGCTGTGCGGACTGGGCACGGTGTTCGTCGGCAGCACCGAGGGCGCCGCCAGGATGCTCTACGACGCCATCCCGCCGGGCACGCAACCGTCTCGTCCGCTCGCGGACCTGGCGCGCGACATCGTGGCCGATTTCCGTGCCCGCAAGCAGATCGTGCCCGGCCTGGGCCACCCGCTGCACAAGCCGGTCGATCCACGCACGCCCCGGCTGTTCCAGATCGCCGCCGAGAACGGGTTGTCGGGCCACTACGTGGCGCTCATGCAGGCCGTGCAGGAAGAGGCCGAACGGGTGTCGGGCAAGTCGTTGCCGGTCAACGCCACCGGGGCCATCGGCGCGATTGCCGCCGAGTTCGGTTTTCCGTGGCGCATCATTCGCGGCATCGGCGTGATGGCGCGCGCGATCGGCCTGGTCGGGCACATCCTGGAGGAGATCGACGATCCGATGGCGGTGGAGATCTGGCAGCGCGTGGAACACGAGGTCGGCGACGCCAGCCTCGGCTGAAAGGCCGTGCCCTAGCGCTAATCTCCAGGCAGAGTCGGAACCGGTGCCGGCGCGTCGTCAGGCAACGACAGATGATCGAACAACGCGCGCGCGGACGCCGGCAACTGTTCGCGATTGCGCGTGACCATCTTCAGTTCGCGCATGGCCCACGGATCGAACAGCGGGACGATAGCGATGTCCATGACGCGCGCGTGGCGGCCCGCCGAGGTCGCCGGCAATACGCCGATGCCGACGCCGGCCTGGATCAGCAGGCAGATCGCCTCGAAGCTGCCGACCTGGATGCGCGGGAGGAAGCTTCGGCCCGCGAGTTCCGCGCGCCGTTGCAGAAAGCGATGAATGGCGCTGCCGTGGTGCAGTCCCACGTGCTGCTCCTCCAGTGTATCGACGAAGGCGACCCCGGCCGCGGCGGCCAGGCGATGCCCGGTCGGCACGACCAGCACCAGTTGGTTGCGTCCGAACGGGCGCGATTCGAAATCGCCCGTGTGAACGTCGTCGGAGAGGATGCCGATATCGGTCTCTCCGGCTGCGACGGCGCGCACGATCTCCTCGCTCAGGAATTCGCGCAGATCGATCCGCACGATCGGATGCTCGGCGAGGAAGACCGCCAGGCGCTCGGGCAGGAATTCCGTGATCGAGGTGGTGTTGGCGAAGATGCGGACATGGCCTTTGATGCCCTTGCCGAAGTCCTGCATGTCGCAACGCAAGTGCTCCATGCGCTGCAGCACCAGCTTGGCGTGATACAGCAGCGCGTCGCCGGCGGCGGTCAGGCTCGCGCCTTGTGCGCTGCGGTGCAGGAGCTTGCTGCCCACCGCCTCTTCCATCTGCTTGATGCGCGTACTGGCGGCCGGCAGGGAAATGCAGGATTTCTCGGCGCCGCGCGTGAGGCTGCGCGCCTCTGCCACGTGACAAAAGAGCCGGAGGTCGAACAGATCGAAATGGAGATTCACATGAAAGCCAGCCGAGTAGACGATGAGGCGCCGGCCGCGTTCCGTCGCATGAACCCGGCCGGGTGGACAAGAGCGACCTTACACCGGATCCCAGCTGAACACATCCGGGGATCGTTCCAGCGGGTAGAACCCGGAACGCATGGCCGGCATCGCATGGTCGGCGATGGCTTGCGGCGTCCAGCCCTCCGAGCGATGGATCGATCGCACCGGGCGCGGCTGGCTGATCAGCGATATCTCGTTATTGCGCACCGAGAAGATCTGCCCGTTGACCTCGCCGGCCGCATCGCTGATCAGATACACGGCCAGCGGCGCGACCTTGGCCGGCGTCATCTGCTGGATCTTGGCGACGCGCGCCCGCTGCTCGTCCGTGTCGGTCGGGATGGCGCCGATCATGCGGCTCCACGCAAACGGCGCGATGCAGTTCGAGCGCACGTTGAATCTGCGCATGTCCAGCGCAATGGACTTCGACAACGCGGCGATACCCAGCTTGGCCGCCGCGTAGTTGGCCTGGCCGAGGTTTCCGATCAGGCCCGACGTGGACGTCATGTGCACCAGCGCGCCCGCTTCCTGATCCTTGAAGTACGGCGCCGCTGCCCGGCTGACGTGGAAGCTCCCGTACAGGTGCACTTTCAACACGGCGTCCCACTCGTCGGCCGACATCTTGTGGAAGAAGCGGTCGCGCAGGATGCCCGCGTTGTTGACCACCGCGTCGACGCGACCGAAGCAGTCCATCGCGCACGCGACGATCCGCGCGGCGCTGGCGGCGTCCGCCACGCTATCGGTGTTGGCGACCGCGCTGCCGCCTCGTGCGCGAATCTCGTCCGTCACCTGCTGCGCGGGCGCCGCGCTCCCGCCCGCGCCGTCGAGCGACGCGCCGATGTCGTTGACCACCACCCGGGCGCCATGCTGCGCCATCGCCAGCGCGATATCGCGCCCGATGCCGCCGCCCGCCCCCGTGACCACCACCACCTTGCCCTCCACCATGCTTCACCTCGATTCCGTTCGATGACCAGGCCGGCGCAAGGCTGGGTTGCGGTTGCCGCCGGGCTCCCATCGAGCGTGACATGCGGAGGCTCGCGCAACTTCGTATTTCCGAGAGAGGGGCTTCGGCAGCACCGGACGTACGCGCTTCCGCGCGTGTGCCGTTGAACACGACAGCGTCCATCGCGCTCGGCGCAAAACCGCTTGGTGGCGCAGCATCCGCGACCACCCGGACGACCGCCCGCGGCGGATGCGAACGCCTGTCATGCCGCCGCATTCGGCACGATCAAGCGAACCGGAAGCGTCGCGCCGGGGAAAAACCCTGCTCCGGGAAACCGGGACCGGCGGTAGCCCCGGTCGTCGCTCATCGAATCGTCGACGCGGATAGCGCGTGGTCACCGTCCACTACTGCACACCCTCCGCCACCACGGCCCGCACCACGTCGACGAACAACGTCATCGACGCGCTCGGCGGACGGCCGAGGCGCGTGACGATGCCGTACGGGTCGAGCTTGCGCGGCAACGGTACGGGCAGGATGTGCAGCAGGCCCATGCTCGCGTGAAATTTCGCGACCGCCATCGGGACGACGGCGACCAGGTCGCTGCCGGGCAACAACGACGTCGTCATCAGGATCGCCGCGGTTTCGATGGTGCTCTGCGGCGCCGTGACGCCCGCCTCCTCGAACGAACGATCGATCAACGCCCGCATCGGGCTCGGACGCGGTTGAAGAATCCACGGGTAAGTCGCCAGCTCACCGAACGTGAGATCGGGCCGCGTCGCCAGCGGGTGATTGCATCCCACCACGACAGCCAGCCGCTCGTCGCCCAGTTGCTCGAACATCAGATGGCTGGCATCCCAGCCTTCCGGCACGCGCCCGAGCACCAGATCGAGTTGATCGCGCTCGAGCATCGGCACGAGCATGTCGCTGGTATCGACATGAACGGTCATGTTGAGCCCGGGATGATCGCGCTTGAGCCGGCGGATCACTTCCGCCATCAGCACCGGCGTCGGGGCCATGACCGCACCGATCCGCACCTTGCCGATTCGGCCCGTTTCCAGCGACATCAGTTCGTCATGCAGGTTCGCCAGGTCCGAGAAGACGAGGGTCGCGTAGCGCGTGACCGCCGTGCCGAAGCGCGTGGGCCGAAGTCCGCGCAGATGCCGCTCGAACAACGTGACGCCCAGTAGCGCCTCCATGTCCTGAAGCATTTTCGTCACGGCCGGCTGCGAGAGCGAGAGCGCGTCCGCTGCCTGACGCAACGAACCGCGTGCCTCGATCGACAGCAGCAAGCGCAGATGCTGCATCTTCAGGCGGCTTTGGAGCGTGAGTGCGGGCGGGATCATGGAACGCTCGGAAGGAAAGGGACCCACTGCGAACGACGAAGGAAGGAACGAAGAGCGGCGATCAGCATTCGCCGGGGTATCGAAAATAGTTATCGACGCATAGAAAAACGTCAATGGATATTATCGGCGCCGGCTCCTATAGTCGTCCGAAGTCGGCACCACCACGCCGGCTTCGTACAAAGACATCGCTGTCGCCACCGGGCATGATCTCCGCCGCCGCGACACGCATCCGGAGACCCGTTACATGCCTTCCAGCCCGGCCACGACGCCCGCGTGCAACACCGCCATCCGCAAGTGCCTCAGGCGCCTGCTGCCGTTTCTCGTGCTGATGTACGTGATCGCGTTCATCGATCGCGCCAACGTCGGCTTCGCCAAGGCGGCCCTGCAGGCGGACACGGGTTTGTCGAACGGCGCATTTGCGTTCGGCGCGGGGATCTTCTTTATCAGCTACGCGATATTCGAAGTGCCGAGCAATCTCGCGCTGCATCGCTTCGGCGCGCGGCTGTGGATGTCCCGCATCATGGTGACGTGGGGGCTGGTGTCGGCGTCGATGGCTTTCGCGCACGACGCCACCACGTTCTATGCGCTGCGCGTGCTGCTCGGGGCCGCCGAGGCGGGCTTCTTTCCCGGAGTCATACTCTATCTCACCTACTGGTTTCCGAGACACGTGCGTGCGCAGGCCATGGGCGTGTTCTACTTCGGCCTGCCGCTCGCACTGGTGCTGGGCGGCCCGCTGTCGGGCTTGCTGCTCGGCCTTCAAGCCCCATTCGGGCTCACACCCTGGCAGTGGATGTTCGTGATCGAAGGGCTGCTCGCATCGGTTGTCGGCGTGATCGCATTCTTCTATCTGAGCGACGGCCCCGCGCAAGCCGGCTGGCTCGCCGACGACGAACGCCGTGCGCTGCTCGATGCGCTCTCGCAGGAAGATGCCGCCAAGCTGGGCCACGGTCCGGCGACCTTGCGCGACCTGTTCCGCAGCCCGCGGCTCGCGGCATTCTGTCTCGTGTATTTCACGGTACAGATGAGCGTATACGGCGTGGTCTTCTATCTGCCGACCCGCATCGCCGAACTCCACGGCGGCAAGGTCGATCTGGGCGTGGGGCTGATTACCGCGATACCGTGGCTGTGCTCGCTGGCCGTGACGCGGTGGACGACACGCATCGCCGACCGTACCGGCGAGCATCGCAGGCTGGCTGCGCTGATGCTCGTTTGCGCCGGCTGCGGGATCGCGGCGTCGACATTCTTTTCGAGCCTGGTGCCGGTGATCGTCGCGTTCTGTTTTGCGGCGAGCGGCTTCGTCTCCGTGCAGCCGCTGTACTGGACGCTGCCGACCAACTATCTCGGCGGCGTGGCGGCGGCCGGCGGCATCGCACTGATCAATTCGCTCGGCAACGTCGGCGGCTTCGTCGCGCCGAATCTCAAGACCTGGGCCGAGCAGGCATTCGCGAACCCGCACGCCGGCATGCTGAGCCTCGCTTGTATCGCATTCCTCGGCGCCGTGATGCTCACGCTGATGCGGCGCGCGGCGCCCGTGCATTCGCACGCGCAGTCGGTCGCCACGTAGGCGGACCTACACGCGTCGTGGTGTTGCAGGGACGTTTGTTTCAGCGACGAATCTGTATCAAGGTACCGAGTGATGGGATCACTCGCTCGTCGATCCGGACAACCGGCGCGACGTGCCGTTCGCGACGCTGGCGGCGGAACCGGTCGACGGGCCCGTTGCATCGTATCTGCCGGCGTGGCCCGATGCGCGCGTGAAGCGCGCGCCGATCGAGCGGATGCTGGCGCTGCGTGCGCGGTAGCCGACGACGTTTGCGGACGGCGCGTACGTTTCCACTGCGTGTGCGCGGCAAGCTCGCGCGGCATGCGGTGGCGTTCGCGCGGTGCGGCGACGCGGCCACCGTGGTGGTGGTCGCGACGCGGCTCGCGTGCCGGTTGCTGGGTGACGCGCCGGCGTTGCCGCGCGTGGAGCCTCGGGAATGGGGCGATACGGCGGTCGTGCTGCCACGCGAGGTTGAAGGACCGTGGATTGACTGGTTGAATGTGCGGGACGCGATCGATGCGCCTGAAGGCGAGCTGGCGCTCGATCGCTGCTACCTGCGGCGGTGCTCGTCGTGGCGCGGAGTGGGAATTGAAGCCGGTGCCCAATGGGCGCCAGCCTGAGTCGCCGAAATCGATTTTGTGCAAAACGTGCCGTAAATAATCGATTTTGTGCACGCGTAATCGAATTTCAACCGAAACGCCCGATCGTAAGCGATTTTGTGCAGTCAACGATGTGCGTCGACAACCTCACGACCACTCCTCCGGCGGCATCTCGCCCCTGTCGTCCTCCCACAACGGTTTCCTTGCCTCTTCTCCGCGGCTCGGTGTCACCGGCCCGTTCCCGCTGTCGTTCCCGCGCTCGGCGCGCCGCGCGTGGTCACGAGAACCCGCCGCATGCGTGCGGGCTCGCGTGCGCGTCGGCGTCACGGTCCGCTGCCCGCTGCGGCGGCGTTCGTCCGTCGACCCCGCATCGTTCGTCTGTCGCGCGTTCGAAGCTGTAGCCATTTTTCTCTCCTGAGTCATTGAGTCATCGAAAGAAACCGGTCGCCCGAACGCAGCAATTTCAGTGCCGCCCACCGGGCAAGCGCCTTGCTCCATCGTTTCGACCGCAACCGTTCCGGAGGTGACGATGTCGACGAATCGCAACCCGCCGCCCGGCACACGCCGTCGCCTCGGAGAATGGATGGCCACCGAGGAATCACACATGGCCGCGTTCCGCGAAAAAATGGCGAGCGAAGCGCGCGCGCATGCCGGCGAGCGGCTGCGCACGCCGGCCGTGCAGGAACTCGCACGGCTGTTCGACGACAACGCCGTGCTGCGCATGAGCCTGACCCGCGCGATCGACGAAGCGCGCGAATCGGGATACCGGCTCGGCTACGCGTCGATCGGCGAGCTGATGACCGTGCTCGACCATCTGATGACCTACACGCCGCCGTTCAGCGAGGAAAGCCTGATCGTGTGCCCGCTGAACGCGTTCTTCGACTGGCCGATGTGCATGCCGTCGGGCCACGCGGTGTTTCGCGACGCGGCCGTCAACGCGCAGTTGAAGCGCGTATTGAACGCATGGTGCGACTTCCTCGGCGGCCCGCATTCGCGCGCGCATCTCGACACGTCGGCGCCCGACGGCTGGTTCTGCGACGCAGCACGCAAGCGCCTGGGGCTGTCGCAGTTCCAGTATCGCGAAGACCAGCCGCACTGGGGCTTCGATTCGTGGAACGACTTCTTCACGCGGCGCTTTCGCGACGGCGCGCGGCCCGTTGCGGCGCCCGACGATCCGCACGTGATCGTCAGCGCGTGCGAAGCCGCGCCCTATCACACCGAAACGAACGTGAAGCTGCGCGACACGTTCTGGATCAAGGCGCAGCCGTATTCGCTGCGCGACCTCTTCACGCCCGCCTGGCTGCCGCTCGCCGAGCGCTTCGTCGGCGGCGACGTCTACCAGGCCTACCTCAGCGCGTACAACTACCACCGCTGGCATGCGCCGGTGCGCGGCGTCGTCACGCATGCGTATCGGGTCGACGGCACGTATTACTCGGTCGCCGAAGCGGAAGGCCCGGACCCGGCCGGGCTCAACGACTCGCAGGGCTACATGACGGCGGTCGCCGCGCGCGCGGTGGTCGCGATCTCGAGCGACGATCCCGGCATCGGCACCGTGGCGGCCGTGTTCGTCGGCATGGGCGACGTGTCGTCGTGCGTGATCGACGTCATGCCGGGCCAGCGCGTCGACAAGGGCGACGAGATCGGCTACTTCCAGTTCGGCGGCTCGACCTACTGTCTACTGTTCGAGGCCGGCGTGATCGACCGCTTCCTGTGCTCACCCCCGATCGAAGGTGAACCGCCGGTCGTGCAGGTCAACGCGCCCGTCGCGATCGCGCGGTAAGTGCCGCGCGCGGCCCGGTACGTCACGCGTCGGCGGCGTCATTCAGGCCGATCGCGTCGGATTCGGCAGCATCATGACGCTGCACGCTCTGCAGGACCGACAGTCCGTCGGCCGTCAATGCCGGCCGGTGCGCGCCCGATGCGTCGTCGCGCTGCATCACGATCAATTGTTGTTCGACGAGCGCGACGACGTCGTCGCGATCGGTCTGAATCTGCTCCGGTGCGTGATGCACCAGGAACAGCGCGGCAAATTCATGGGCGGTCAGCATGCTCGTTTCCCCGTTGGCGGCTACGCGCGACGCGAATCGTGCGCCGGCGACGTGACGAGCATGCAGGGACTGTGCCAAGCGGCGCCATGCGACCGGCGTCCGTGCAGTGTGCGCGCCGCGTGATGTGGCACCGGACGGCGCGTTCGAGCCGCTGCAAAGTTTTCAACGGCATGTAACGGGTGGCCGGATGGGTGGCCGGATGCGGGGTGACCGGCCGGGGTGGCCGGGTGCGGCCGAAGAAAATGCGTGCGAAACGCGCCGGGAATTTGCGCGCCGCTCGCTCACGGCCGCCGCGAGCGAAACAACCCGGCCCGCGCACGCCCGCCCGGCGCACGGAAATACCCGCTGTGCAACACCACGTCGTGGTTACCGCTGGCCAGCACGTCCGCGCACGCGGCTTCGATACGCGCGCGGCCGCGCTCGAACGCGTCGCGCAGGTCGGCTTCCAGCGCGGACGGCGCGCCGAAATGATCTTCCAGCGCCTCGACGGTAATCGCGCAGATTTGCGGCGCGCCATCGACGTCGACGATGAAGCGCAGTTGCAGCACCGCGCCGTCGAACGTGGGCGGTGCGTCGGTGAGCGTCACGGGGCGGGTGGAATCGGCCGGCATCGGCTCATGCCCCCCGCGACGCGAGACGCTCGACCAGCGCGCCGTTGAACGCGGGCAGGTCGGCCGGCTTGCGGCTCGTGATCAGGTTGCCGTCGCGCACGACTTCCTCGTCCACCCACTTGCCGCCCGCATGACGGATATCGTCCTGCAGGCTCGGCCAGCTCGTCATCGTCTTGCCCTCCACGAGCCCGGCCGACACGAGCAGCCAGCCGCCGTGGCAGATCGCCGCGACCGGCTTGCCGGCGCCGACGGCCGCCGTCACGAATTCGCGCGCGGCCGGCAGCATCCGGATCGCGTCGCCGTTCACGACGCCGCCCGGCAGCACGACCGCGTCGTAATCGCCTTCGCGCGCATCGTCGAACGTGCGGTCGACCTTCACGCGCTCGCCCTTGTCGACGTGCCGAAAACCCTGGATCTCGCCGCGCTTCTGCGAAATCACGTCCACCTGCGCGCCTTCGGCCGCGAGCGCGCGCTGCGGTTCGACGAGCTCGGCTTCCTCGAAGCCGTCGACCGCGAGAATCGCTACCTTGCAATGATCCAGCCTGCCGCTCATGAATGCCTCCGTGGATTGGGATAGGGTGGCACACGTCGTGCCGTGCCGTCATGCAGCAATCGCCGTTCCGGCCGGGCGGACGCGATAGGCGTGTGCGGTCATGCGCGTGTGCATTCCGTGCGCATTCAGGCGTTCGCCGGGGACCGACCCGTAGTCCGGCTCGGCCCACGCGCGCCTACGTCCATTGGCCCATCCCGATGCAAAGATTTCAACGGGATGTAACGCGACACCATGCGTCGATCCGGCGCGATTACTGCAGATGACGTGCCGCATCGAGCATCGCGTCGGTCAGCTCGACCGTCAGCGTCACGTCTTCGTCGGTATCGGGCAATTGATCGAGCGTCTGCTGCACGGCATCGTGCAGCATCGCGTGCACGCGCATCCGCGCGCCGTCGTCGAGATCCGCGTAGCGTTCCATCGTCGAGCATTCGAGCGCGAGCACGACCGAATGCCGGGCCGCCTCGGGCGGCGCCTCGATGGGGTTCGCCCACGCCGCATGAAACATGACCCTGCCCGTTTCGACGTCCACGTGGACCGTCGTGTCGAGATCGTCCGCGTCGCTTGCATCGTCGTCGATCTCGTCGTGCTCCAGAAAAATCCGGGAATTCGATTGCATGATGTCCTCCTGCGTGGTGGCGGCGCGCCCGTCCCGGGAAACCGCGCCGCCATCGCGCCGTGCCGGCCGCGCCGGCACGACACCGTCAATAACCGCTGGAACCGCCGCCGCCGGCCCCGCCGCCCGAGCCCGCCGAACCGCCGTTGCCGGCGCCCGTACCGCCCGCCCCGCCCGAGCCACCGGCCCCACCCGATCCGCCGCCGACCCCGCCGCCGGTGGCGCCGCTACCGCCCTCGCCCGCGCCGTTCGGGCCGCCGCCCGGCTTCACGTGGCCGGCCGCCCCGCTGTGCGACCGCATGCCGTGCTTCGCGCCACGCGGCTGCGTGCGCGCCGGCGGAGGCGGCGCGGCCGTATTGCCGTTGGTGCCCGGCGTCGACATGTCCATCGACGGATTCGGCGCGCCGGTGCCCTCGTCCGAGCGCTGCGAGTTCTGCGCCCACGCGGCCGGCGCGGCCGCGACGATCGCGACAGCCGCGCAGGCCAGCACGCGCCGCACGACAAACTTCGATTCGAATCCTGACTTCATGGCGTTTTCTCCCGGTGGAAGATGGTGTGATGGAAATTCCTGATTCGGTCTTTTAGCAAGGCCCATGCCGTCGCGGGCAACGTTCGCGACGCGGCACGCGGTTTGCGCCGGCTTTCTCCACACGACTGTCCTGTGACCCCTGTCCTGTGACCCCATACGGAGCCCCCGCCTTATGCCTTCCACTTCTGCTTCTGCCTCTGCTTCCCACCCGCACGGCAAGCGCCACACGCGCCGCCCGGGCCGCGCGCGCAGCGCCGACCCGGCCCACCGCAAGCGCTGGTCCGGCGAAGTCACGCAAACAAGCGATGCGCTCGACATCGAGCCCGACATCTTCAAATCCGACGATCCGGCCGCGATCGCCGCGTCGCTGAAGCATTCGGCCGAACACAGCCGCCGCCGCAAGGCGTCGCCGTTCCAGTCGGCGATGTCGATGCTGAACTTCTACGTGAACCGCGCGGGCCGCAACCTGCCCAAAACGCGCCGCACGACGCTCGAACGCGCGAAGCGGAAACTGCGCGAAGCGTTCGGCCGCAAGCCATGACGGCTGGCGCGCCGCCCGTCTCCCTCCGCTGCGATTCCCACGCATGCAAGAAACCCTCTGGTACCTGATCATCGGCGCGGTGCTGCTGGGCATGGGCGTCGTGACGTCCGCGCTGCGCCACGTTCCATGCAGCGCGGCCATGATTTACCTGGTGCTCGGCGTCGCGCTCGGCCCGGCCGGCGCCGGCCTGCTGCACCTCGACCTCGAACGCGACGGCCGCCTGCTGCGCGAGATCGTCGAAGTCGCGCTGCTCGTGTCGCTGTTCGCGATCGGGCTGCGATTGCGCGTGCCGCTGTCCGACAAGCTGTGGCTCGTGCCGTGCCGACTCGGACTGCTCGCGATGATCGTCACCGTGCCGCTGCTCGCCGTATGTGCGGTGCTCGCGCTCGGGCTCGGCTGGGGCCCCGCGCTGCTGCTCGCGGCGATCCTCGCGCCGACCGACCCGGTGCTCGCGCACGACGTGCAGGTGCACGATCCGGGCGATCGCGACCTGGTGCGCTTCGCGTTGTCCGGCGAAGGCGGGATGAACGACGGCATCGCGCTGCCGTTCGCGCTCGCGGGGCTCGCGCTGTGCGGCGCACCCGGCGCGACGCACAGCATCCCGCCGCTGTCCGGCACGTTCGCGCTCGTCGCGCTGTGGGGCATCGCGGGCGCGGCCGCGATTGGCGGCGGCCTCGGCTGGGTCATGACGAAGACGATCGGCTGGCTGCGCACGCGCCACGCGCAGGCGCTCGGCCTCGAAGGCTTCTTCGCGCTGGCGCTGATCGTGCTGTCGTTCGGCACCGCACAGGTCGCGCATACGTTCGGCTTCATCGCGACGTTCGCGGCCGGCGTCGCGATGCGGCGCGTCGAGCATCGCGCGAGCGGCGACCGCCCGCCGCGCGAAGTGATCGGCCAGATCGATTCGGAAGACGTCGTCGCCACCGAAAAGCATCCGGACAAAGCGCATGCGTTCATGGCCGAATCGGTGCTCGGCTTCACGATCGAGCTCGAACGGATCGCCGAAGCGGTCGTGATGACGATGATCGGCAGCGTGCTCTCGACGCGGCCCGGCCCGCTGATCACGTGGGGCGCCGCCGCGCTGGCCGTCGTGCTGTTCGTCGCGGTGCGCCCGCTCGCGGTGTTGCTCACGCTGACCGGTTCGCGTGCGACCCATGCGCAGCGGCGGCTGATGGCGTGGTTCGGCATCCGCGGGATCGGTTCGTTCTACTACCTGCTGTTCGCGCTCGAGCATGGGCCGTCCGAGGTCGTGCGCCCGCTCGCGGCGCCGGTGCTGGCCGTCGTGTCCGCATCGGTGGTCGCGCACGGGATTTCCGCGACGCCGCTGATGAACTGGTATTACCGGCTGCAACAGCATCGGCACTGACGGTCATGCTTCGGCGCCGAGCCGCGCCCGCATCGCCGCGGTGATGCGCTGGCGCGCCTTCGCATAGCCATCCCAAGGGTCACGCTTCAACATGTCCAGACGTTCGTGCAGCGTATCGATCGTCCATTGCGCGCCGCCCGTCGTCTCCGGAACCTCGTCCCAGTCGAGCGGCACCGACACGCCCATGCCGGGCCGCGCGCGCACCGAATACGCGGCGATCGTGCTCGCGCCGCGCCCGTTGCGCAGACAGTCGACGAAGATCTTGCCGCGCCGGTGGCGCGGCCCCATCGTCGCGGTG
This sequence comes from Burkholderia sp. BCC0397, assembly GCF_902832865.1. Lineage (NCBI taxonomy): Bacteria > Pseudomonadati > Pseudomonadota > Betaproteobacteria > Burkholderiales > Burkholderiaceae > Burkholderia > Burkholderia sp. BCC0397. The sequence goes on from NZ_CADFDL010000017.1 coordinate 56,487, forward strand.
AAACGGTCGGGCAGCGTGCCGGCGACGTGCTGCGCGACCGCGCGCGAGAAGTCCTTCACGTCGTCCCAGCCCGCATGCCGCGTGAGCGGCACGACGACGTGCAGCCCCTTGCCGCCGCTGGTCTTGCAGAACGACACGAGCCCGAGTTCGTCGAGCAGCCCGCGCACGAGTTGCGCGGCGTCGATCATCGTGCGCCACGGCAGCGCCGGATCGGGATCGAGGTCGAACACGATGCGGTCGGGCCGCTCGATGTTCGACGCATGCGCGTTCCACGTATGCAGCTCGACCGTGCCCATCTGCGCGGCGCCGAGCAGCGCGTCGACGCTGTCGATCGACAGCAGCGGCCCGTGGCCCGGGTCGAGCCCTTCGTGCTGCGTGACGAACGGGATCTCGCGGCGCTCCGCGTGCTTCTGGAAGAACAGTTCGCCGGCGATGTCGCCCGGCGCGCGCACGAGCGAGACGGGCCGGCCTTTGAGGTCGGGCAGCAGCCACGGCGCGACCGATTGCCAGTAATGCGCGAGGTCGATCTTGCGCGTGCCGCTTTGCGGGTCGAGCACGCGCTCGGGATGCGTGATGCGCACGCGGCCGAGCTGGTCAGGGCCGGACGCGTCGCCGTCGGCGCGGGCGACTGCGCGAGAACGTGAGGGATGCTTGCGACTGGCGGTTTCATGAGCGACATGCGCTGCGCGCTTGCGTTTGTCGTCGTGGGTGGTCTGGCGTCGATCCATCGTCACCTCCGTTTCCGTGTTTTCCGTGTGTTTCGGCATCTCGCGGACGATCTGCTCCGCCGGCTTGTCGTCGCGCAGCGCGATGAACGCGGCCTGCCGCACGATGCCGTCGCCGGTCCATTCCGCGAATTCGCATTCGGCGACGAGCGTCGGCTCGACCCAGTGCACGCGGGTGCGCGTGCGTTCGCGCGGCGGCGCATCGAACGGCATCGTGTCGCGTTCATGCTTGCGCAGGATCGCGGCGAGACGGTCGAGCATCCGCGCGTCGAAGCCGGTGCCCACGCGGCCGACGTAGCGCAGCGGCCCCGGCCCACGCCGCCGTTTGCCGGCCGGCGCCGGTTCGTGCACGCCGAGCAGCAGCGCACCGAAGCCGTGCCGGCTGCCCGACGGCTCCGTAAAACCGCCGATCACGAACTCCTGCCGACGCCGGCATTTGAGCTTGATCCACGCGGGCGAACGGCCAGCGCGATAGCGCGAATCCGCACGCTTGCCGATCAGCCCTTCGAGGCCCGCGTCGCAGGCGCTCGCGATCAGCGACGCGACGTCCTCGCCGAGATCCGGCGAAAAGCGCACGCGCGCCGGGTCGCTGTCCGCGAGCAGCGGTTCGAGCAGCGCGCGACGGGCCGTGAGCGGCGCGTCGCGCAGGTCGTATCCGTCGAGATAAGGCAGATCGAATACGAAGAAGGTGACCGTGTCCGAGCGGTCCGCGCCGAACGCGTTCTGCAGCGCCTGGAAATCGGGCAGGCCGTTTTCGCCGAGGACGACGGCCTCGCCGTCGAACCATGCGTCGTCGACGTCGAGCGCCGCGAGCGCGTCGCGCTGCGCGCGCAGCTTCGCGGTCCAGTCCCGGCCTTCGCGCGTCATCAGCGTGACGCGCCGGCGCGCGCCCTTGCCGGCAATACGCGCGAGGATCCGGTAGCCGTCGAACTTCAGTTCGTAACACCAGCCGCCGTGGGTCGGCGGTGCGTCGACCAGCGTCGCGAGTTGCGGCGCGACGCGCTCGGGCAGCGGCGCGCGCACCGCGCCTTCGACTTGCGACGGTTCGGCGGGGCGGGGGCTTTCGTGGCTTTCGTGGCTTCCGTGTTTTCCGTGGCTTTCGTGTCGCGCGGCACGGGCATCGCCGTCCGCGTCGTCCGCGCGGTTCGCGCCGTTCGACCCGTGGCGCCGCGTCGCGCGCTTGCGCGCCGCGCCGTTGGACGCACCGTCATGCACGCTGCCCGGCCGCTCGCCGACGACGTCGAATTCATCGGCGCTGCGCGCGGCGTCGTCGCGCTCCTTGATCAGCAGCCATTGCTCCTGACGCCCTTCCTGTCGCCCGCTGCGCACGAGCGCCCAGCCGCCATGCAGCTTCTCGCCGTCGAGCCGGAACGTCAGCTTGCCCGCCCGATAGCCTTCGCGCGCGTGCGCGACGCCGCCATCGGGCGTCCACGTGCCTTCGTCCCAGACGACGACCGACCCCGCACCGTAATGCCCGGCCGGAATCTCGCCTTCGAACGACGCGTATTCGAGCGGATGGTCCTCGACATGCACAGCGAGCCGCTTCACCTGCGGATCGAAGCTCGGCCCCTTCGGCACGGCCCACGACTTCAGCGTGCCGTCGAGTTCGAGCCGGAAGTCGTAGTGCAGCCGTCGCGCGTGGTGCTCCTGGATCACGAAGCGCAGCGGATGGCCTGCGCGGGCGGCAGGCTTTGCCTTCGGTTTCATGTCCGATTTCGTCCCCGCCTTCGCGCGACGTTTCCCGTGCGCCCCTTCGGGCTCGGGCGTCGCGCCGAAATGGCGCTTGCGGCGATACGGATCGAGCTTGCCGGCCATCGCGTCACCTCGTCGGAATCGGAGTCGGTGTCATCGGTATCACGCCGCGTGCTTGCGGCGCGCGGCGGTCTTCTTCGCCGCAGGGTCGCTCGTCGCGCTGCGTTTCGCGGCGGTCTTCTTCGCGGCGGTTTTCGTCGCCGCGCCTTTCGATGCGGGTTTCGCCGCCGGCTTGCGGCGCGCGCCGCCCCGCGACGACGACGACGCGCCGTCCTCCGCTTCGTCGCGCTCTTCACGCAGATCCGCCGCCCGCGCGCCGGCGCCGCCCTTCAGGCTGCGCTTCAGCAGCTCGGTGAGATCGACCACGTTGCTCGCCGCGCGGCCGGTCTGCGGGGGCCGGTCCTCGATCTCCTCGACCTTGCCCGCACGCACCTTGCGCTCGACCAGTTCGAGGATGTCGTTGCGGAACGTGTCGTGATATTCGTCGGGCGTCCATTTGCCGGACATGTCGTCGATCAGCTTCTTCGCCATGCCGAGTTCGCGCGCGGTGACGCCCGCGCCCTTCGCGTCGCCGGCCGGCACCGACAGCTCGTCGAGCGGCCGCAATTCCTCCTGCCAGCGCAGCGTATCGAGCGCGAGCATCGGCCCGACCGGGATCAGCGCGCCCAGATGCTGGCGGTCGCGCATCACCACGAGCGCGATGCCGATCTTGCCGCTGTCCTTCAGCGCGTCGCGCAGCAGCGCGTAGACCTTCTCGCCCTTGCGGTCGGGCACCAGGTAGTACGGCGTGTCGAGATAGAGAAACGACACGGCGTCCTCGTCGACGAAGGTCAGGATGTCGACGGTCTGCGTCGATTCCGGGTTCGCCGCGCGGATTTCGTCGTCGCTCAGCACGACGTAGCGTTCCTTCTCGTACTCGTAGCCACGCACGATGTCCTCGCGCGTGACTTCCTTGCCGGTGCGCTTGTTGATCTGCCGATAGCCGATCGGGTCCATCGAGCGCTTGTCGAGCATCCGGAACGACGGCTTCACGGTGCGCGTCGCCGGGAACAGTTGCACGGGCACGTGCACGAGCCCGAAGCTGATCGCGCCTTTCCATATCATCCGCGGTGCCATACGTGTTCCTCCTTGCCGAATGCGCGCCCGCCCGAGGGCAGGCGCGCCGTCCGGCGCAAGCCGCTGTCGGCCGCTTTCGGCCCTATGCCGGCAGCTCCGCCGCCTGCTGTTCGCGCGCCCACACGCGATGCTGGCCGATGTGATCCGACAGCGTGTTCGATTTCGCGCTGTCGTGCGGTGGCGTCGGTTGCGTCGGTTGCGTCGGTGGGGTCTCGCCGGCGGATGGGGGATTCTTCATTGTCAGGCATCCTCATGGAATTCTGTAGGGAGCCGCTGCCGCACGGTGACGCGCCGCGGCACGCGCGCGCGGACGGCAGGGAAAGCCGGCCCGGCGCGTCGCGAACGCGCCCGCGGGCCGGCTGCGGTGTCAGGGCGCGCGCAGCGCCGCGTCGAATTCGGCGCGCGTCACGTCGAGCGCCACGTTGCATTCGATCACGGTATCCTCGATGCGCGGCTTGTGCTCGTCCACCCCGCGCCGCGCGCGGTCGCATAGCTGCGTGCGCACGCGCAGCCGATCGGGCTCGTCGAGCAACGCGTAGCGTTCGATCACGTCCGCATCGAACCGCATGTCGACCGTGCAGCGCCATTCGCGCGCGTCCTCGTCGGACGGCACGCGCACCCACGACACGTGAACCGTCAGCCGGCCCGATGCGTCGTCCGGCTGCACGACGACGGTCGACTGCGACGGAAACCCGATCGCGAACGCGTGCTCGAGTTCCTTCACGCGCTGCGATCGGTCGGGGGTCACGCTCATCGTCGGACGACGCCCAGCAGCAGCGTGACCAGGAAGATCACGACGAAGATGTAGAACAGGATCTTCGCGATCTCGGCCGCGCCAGCCGCGATGCCGCCGAACCCGAACACGGCCGCGATGATCGCGATGACGAAGAAAATGATGGCGTATCGAAGCATGGAACCCTCCTGGATGACAGCAGTCGTCACTAAACGTCGGCGCCGGTCACGCATCGTGCTTGTGTTTCGGTTTGCCGTGCGTGGGCGTGGACGCCATTTTCTCGAGCTCTTTCTCGCTCATCGACTTGGCCATCGATTTCGCCGGCGGCTTGAGATCCTTCATTTTCGTGTCACCGCGCTTGGCCGACAGCGCGGCCCCTGCGGCGCGCTGCTGGGCCTGGGATTTGGCTGGCATGGTTGCGCTCCTCTCGTTGGCGCGCGAGCCGACGCAACGCGCGGCACGCGCGGGGTTGGAACAATCGGGCCGTCACGCGGCGTCGCGACGCCGCAGGTCGGCCGGCGGAATCTTCATCGCCTGGCGATACTTCGTCACCGTGCGACGCGCAAGAAGGATGCCGCGGCCCGCGAGGTTCTCCGCGAGCGCGACGTCGGACAGCGGGTCGGTATGCCGCTCGGCCGCGATCATGTCGCGGATCAGCACCTTCGCGGCAGACGCCGAACACACGCCCTTGCCGGCCGCCTCGAGCTTGCGCGGGAAGAAATGCTTGAACTCGAACGTGCCGTGCGGCGTGGCCATGTACTTGTTGCCGGTCGCGCGCGATACGGTCGATTCGTGCAGGTCGAGCTCTTCCGCGATGTCGCGCAGCACCAGCGGCTTCATCGCGATCTCGCCGTAGCGGAAGAAATCGCGCTGCCGCGCGACGATGCATTCGCCCACGCGCTGAATCGTGTCGAAACGCTTCTGCACGTTGCGGATCAGCCAACGCGCTTCCTGCAGTTGCTGGCCGAGCGGCGAATCGCGCTCGCCGCTCGACTGCGCGAACAGCGTCGCATAGCGCTCGTGCAGGCGCGCACGCGGCAGCACGGCCGGATTGATCGTGACGATCCACTCGTCGCGCACCTGGCGCACGATCACGTCGGGCACCACGTAATCGCCGCGCGTGCTGCCGTAGTGACTGCCCGGGCGCGGGTCGAGCCCGCGCACCAGCGCGCAGGCCGCGTGCAGCGTCGGCTGATTGCAGCCGAGGCGCCGCTGGATCTCGGCCGTCTCGCGCCGCGCGAGCCGCTCCAGATGCTCGCGCGCGATCGCTTTCGCTTCCGCGAGCGCCGGCGTGCCGGCCGGAATCGCATCGAGCTGCAACACCAGGCATTCGGATAACGAACGAGCGGCGATGCCCGGCCGGTCGAGCATCTGCACGAGCCGCAGCGCGACCGCGAGATCCTGCTCCGACAGCAGCCACGCCGGATCGGCGGCGACCAGAAGTTCGGGAAGCTCCTGACGCAGGTAGCCGTCGTCGTCCAGCGCATCGATCACGAGGCGCGCGGCTTCGCGGTCGCGCTTGTTGAGCGGATAGAGCCGCAGCGCATCGTGCAGTTGCTGATGCAGCGACGGCTCGGCAGCCATCCATTCGCCGGGCGACAGACCGTCGCCGTCCTCGCCCTGACGGCTCGTGCCGCGCGGCGCGGGCGCGGCGGTAAACGGCACCTCGCCTTCCGGCGGGCGGATGTCGTCGTGCTCGGGCGCCGCTTCGGGCGCGGCGGCTTCGATCGATTGCTCGGGTGTCTCCGCAGCGGTTTCCTCGTCGCCCTGGCCATCTTCGAGAAACGGGTTCATGTCGAGCGCCTGACGCAATTCCTGTTGAAATTCAAGCGAGGACAGCTGCAGCAGCCGCAGCGACTGCTGAAGCCTCGGCGTAAGTGCGAGATGCTGTCGCATCTGCAGCGCAAGCGAGACGGGCATCGAAAGCCTCCTGACGGTTCGGTTCGCGGTATGTCTTCTACCGGACGTCATGCAGCTTCCGTGCCAGTCGCGCGAAGCGCGATACGTCGCGGGTCTCGCGGGTTCGTACCCCGTCTCGCCACCCGCCGAGGCCGCTTTTTTACAAGCCGGGGGGAAGTTTGGGGAACGTATTTCGCTCACGGGAACGCGCGCCCCGCACGGTCGGGCCGAGCGCTCCGTCACCGCTTCGCATCGATGCGGTCGACCGCCGAACGATCGAGAAAGGCGGTCGTCAACTCGGGCAGATAGCGCAGCAGCCATGCGGCCATGTCGCGCTCCTGCTGCAGGATTCGCCCGCAACACGCGCGGATCTCCTCTTCGCCGGCCGCGTGCGCCGCCGCGACGAGCGCCGTGTACGCGGCAATCTCGAGCTGCTCGAACGCATAAGCGACCAACGCCGTCTTCACGACTTCGTCGTCCGCCAGCATGCCGCTCGCGATCTGCCCGTACGCGGCGACGCGCGCGGCGAGATCCCTGGTCGCCGACGGCGACGTGCCGAGCCGCATCAGGCACGCTTCGACGAGCGCCTGCTGACCGAGCGTCTCGTCGAGATGCAGCCGAAGCCGGTCCTGCAATGGCGGATAGTGGCCGACCCGCTTCATCTGCGCGCCGATCATCGTCTCGGCCTAGGGCCGCATCGCGGTGCGGCGTGCCGCGACGCGTCGCCGCGAGGCGTCCCCGCAACGCGTCGTGTCAGTACTGCTTCGGCGGCGGCGTGCCCGGCAGCGGCGGGTCGCCCTGCGTGCCGTTCGGGCCCGGCGACGGCACGTCGGCCGGTACGTCGACGGTCGTGCTCTGCGGCATCGTGTTGCCCGGCGACGGACGCGTGTCGTAGCGCGTATTCGCATCCGGCATCGTCGTGGTCGACTGCGCGCCGCGGCCGTCGGGGGGCGCGGGCGGCGCCGGATGCGCGCCATAGGGGCCGCTGGTCGGTTGCGTGCATGCGCCCAGCGCGCACGCGGCAGCGAACGCACAGGCGCCTGCGCGTATCGTCTGGATCGTGTTCATCGACATCCTCCTTTCGACGGCTCGGGGCAACGCCATGATGGCACCGCTCACAGCCGGTTGAAATGGAAATCGCCCGCGTACGCGGTCGGTGCGCGGCGCGCCATCATCGTGTCGAATTCGGCCGCGACGCGCGTGAGCGTGCCGCGTTGCCGTTCGACGTCGGCCCGTTCGAGCGCGGCGAAGGCGTCGGGGTCGAACGTGACGGTCAGCGACGCCGGACGGCCGTCGACGCGAAAACCGATATGCAACGCACCGGCCGGCTGTTCCTCCACATGGAACGCGATTGCGCGCGCTTCGAAATGGCGGCCGAACGTCTCGGCGATGTCGCGCAGCATGCCGGGATTCACGCGAATGCTCATGGCAGTCCCTCCCTTTTCGTTCGCGGCCGTGCGCCCACCGACCTTGCGCCCACCGACCCTGCACGCACCGGCGGCTCGCGCGACGGCGGCTCGTGTTCGGGCGGCGCATGCCCGGGCGGGTCACCCTCCGGTTGCCGGTACGGCTCGGGCAGGTCCGGCGGCACGTCGTCGGGATCGGGCGGCTCGGGGTCCGGCTCGATGTCGGGGAGCGGCGGCTCGGGCCGTTGCAGCCACTGCGCGGGTTCGGGTGTCATCGGCTTCCATCGTTGCGAGGCTCGGGTCGGGATCGGCGCGACGGCCGCGTACCGAAGGTTCGCAAACCGCGTGCCGTCCGTTCACGCCGCCCGCATGCGGGAATCGATACGCAGGCGCGCAGTCCAGCACAAAGCGCCATGTCTTCGCTACACCGCTCGCTGCAAAACTTGCAAGCGCGCCGCTACGCGTCGTACGCGGCCATCACGAGCCACAGCTCGCGGCCATCGTCCCGCACGCGCGCGGCGAGCGCATACGGATCCGCCGGCTCGCACGCGCGCTGCAGCGCAAAGCGCGCGGGTTCGGTCGCGCCGAACGTCTCGTCGCCGAGCCGCCGCACGTCGGCCTTGCCTTCGAACATCCGGCGCTCGGGCCGGTAGATCAGCGGTTCGTGCTTCCACGTATCGAAATGGATCTTCACCGAATCGAATCCGCCGCCGCATACGTTGATCTCATAGCGCACCCCTGGTCGTCGTTTCGGAATCATCGTCGTGCCTCCCGCTCGATGTGCGCGCAGCAGGCACGCTGTTGCGCTGTGTCGTCATGGTCGTCGTCGTTGCAGCTGCAAGTCGCGTGCCATGTGTGCGAACCGGGAACGCCGGTTGCGGCACAGCCGGCTCATCGTCCCCGATACGGAGCACCGCCATGAAGGATTCGACCCGGCACGGCTACGACGCACCGGCACACGAGCGGCAGCCCGACCCGCAACCGCCGCTGAAGGACCGGGACCGCACGCACACGCGCCACTCGGAGCGTCATATCGACAAGCAGCTCGAGGACACGTTTCCGGCGAGCGACGCGCCCGCGACCGGCGGCATCACGCGCATCGAGCCCGACACGCCGCCCGGCACGCACGACGACGGGCCGTGGCAGGACAAGCGCAAACGCGACGACGAATGACACGACGGCCGCGCGCACGGCATGCGGTTTGCTGGATCGAAGCGGCCGCATCGGCACATTGCTTCACCCCACTCGCAAGGAGAATTTCATGCATCGCGTCAACGAAATCATGTCGCAGGACGTCGTGCGGATCGCCCCGACCGACTCGATCCGTCACGCCGCCCAACTGATGGAGCGCTACGACATCGGCGCGCTGCCCGTGTGCGACAACAACCGGCTGATCGGGATGGTGACGGACCGCGATCTCGCGGTGCGCGCGATCTCGGCCGGCAAGCCGCCGGAGACGCGGATCCACGAGGTCGCGTCCGGCCCGACCGAATGGTGCTTCGACGACGATTCGCTGGACGAGATCCAGCACTACATGGCCGACGCGCAACTGCGCCGGCTGCCCGTCGTCGATCACGACAAGCGGCTGGTCGGCATGCTGTCGCTCGCCGACATCGCGACGCGCACGGCCAGCCCCGAACGCGACGACGTGGCGAACACGCTGGAAGGCGTGTCGCAACCGAAGCAGACGTGACGGAGCGATTTCCGCCCCGCCTCGACAACCCCGCGCGACCCGCAGGGCCCGCCCCGGGCACGGTCGCGCCCCACACAGCCTGGAGGAAACCATGCAGACTTCCGATCAAGGTCAGACCCGCATCATCGGCAAGGGCGCCGCGACGGCGGCCGGCCCCGGCCCCGACGTGATGGCGGCCGATACGCTGGAAGGCGACAAGGTCTATACGACGGACGGCGACGATGTCGGCAAGATCAAGGACATCATGCTCGACGTGCGCTCCGGCCGCATCGCGTACGCGGTGCTGTCGAGCGGCGGCATCCTCGGCATCGGCGACAAGCTCCACGCGATTCCGTGGAGCGCGCTGACGCTCGACACCGAACGCAAGTGCTTCCTGCTGTCGGTATCGTCCGAGCGGATTCGCAACGCGCCGGGGTTCGACAAGGACCATTGGCCGGCGATGGCCGATCCGCAATGGGCCCAGCCGCTGCACGAGTTCTACGGCAGCACCCCGTACTGGAGTGCCGGCGACGAGCTCGGGCTGACCGACCCGACCGAAGAGCTCGACGATCCGCGCACGCGCGGCCGCCACTGACCGCTCCCTGACGCGGCGCCGGTTCACCGGCGCATCCGTTCCGCATTCGTTCGATACGCCCCGCTCGCGCGGGGCGTTTTTTTGCCCGCGCCGCGGCGGCGGATGCCGCGCCCCACACGCCGCCAGCCTTTTTACAAGGGTCGTGTAACGCCCTCGTCCGGTGTCACCGCGCCGCCGCTCGCCGATTCGAGGTAGCCCAGCAGCCGGTGCGGCGTCAGCGGCTTCGCGCAATGCGCATCGAAGCCGGCCTCCTTCGCCTGTTCGCGATCCCGCTGCGACGCGAGCCCGCTGCACGCGATCAGCAGCATGTCCGACGTTTGCGGATCGCCGCGCAGCCGCGTCGCCAGTTCCAGCCCGTCGAGGCCCGGCATCGCGATGTCGAGCACGACCGCGAACGGCTGCCAGTCGCGCGCGACGTCGCACACGGCGAACGGATCGTCGGCGACCCGGCACTCGAAGCCGCGCGCCTCGAGCAGCAGGCGCAGCGCATCCGCCGCATCGCGATAGTCGTCGACGACCAGCACGCGGCGCGGGCGGCGCGGCACGCTGTCGGGCGCGCGCCACAGCAGCACGTCGTCGGCGGCCGGATCGTCGCCGGGGTCGGGTTGCATCTGCTTCTCCTGTCGTGGGACGGGCTTGCCACGCAAGGCGCGCGCCCATCCCGACTGCATGCGGCATGCCGGTTGCTGCCTCCGTCGCATCGTCGACACAGGAGTCTTTCATGCGCACGATGCGGCTTCGATCATCCGGTTTGCTTCCCTCTGCGCGTGCGACAGCACGCGCGCCCGCATGTTCCGCACGATCGCGCCGCGCGGCGGGTTCGGCCTGTGCCGGAGGCGCCGCATGACCCGCAAAGCGCCCGACCCTCCGGCGCCGCCGCCCGACGACGATGCTCCCCGCACGCTCGACGCGTGCCGCCGCTGCGCGCTGTGGGAACACGCGACGCAGCCGGTGCCGGGCGCCGGGCCCGTCGATGCGACGATCATGCTGGTCGGCGAGCAGCCGGGCGACCAGGAGGACCGCGCGGGCCTGCCGTTCGTCGGCGCGGCCGGCCGCATGCTCGACCGCGCGCTCGACGAAGCCGGGATCGACCGCACGCACGTGTACCTGACGAACGCGGTCAAGCACTTCAAATGGGAACCGCGCGGCAAGCGGCGGCTGCACAAGACGCCCGCGCAGCGCGAAGTGGCCGCGTGCCGCTACTGGCTCGAACGCGAGCTGGAAACCGTCCAGCCGCGCGTGGTGGTCGCGCTCGGCGCGACGGCGCTGCGCGCGGTGCTGCAGGACAACGACGCGACGCTCGAGCGCACGCGCGCGCCGGTGCGCACCGCCGACGGCCGGCTCGTCGTCGCGACCTATCACCCGTCGTACGTGCTGCGCACGCGCGGCGCCGATTCCCGCGAACACGCGTACCGCACGCTGGTCGACGCGTTGCGCACCGCGTCGCGCCTCGCGCGCGAGCGACGCCACGGCGACGGGCGCCCGTCGCACGGGGACGCCGGATGAGCGGACTGGACGAAGACGCGCGGGCGACGGCCGAGGCGCCGCCGCCCGCCCGGGCGTTACATCATCTTGCCGCGCGAGCGCTCGGCACGTGCCGCATCGGCGGCGGACTCCACCTTCTTCACTTCCTCCGGCGGCGGCAGCACCGCCTTGAAGCCCATCGACTCGATCCACATCTCGCGCGCCCAGCCACGCGTGTGATACAGGTGATGATCCTCGTCGGCCTCGACCTCGTCGTGCGCGGCCTTCAGCGCATTCGCGGCGTCACCGTCGGGCAACTGGTCGGCCGCATAGCCGATCAGCTCCCAGTTCAGGTGGTCCTTGGTTTCGGCCAACACCACGCACTCGGCCGCAACCACCTGCGCGACTGCCGGGTCGGCCTGCTTCTTCGCCTGCTCGATCACCTGCACCAGCGACTTGCCGGTGGCGGCCACCGCGGCGCGCCCCGGCGATTGCGTATCGGGATCGAGGCCGAGCGTGTCGAATACCTTGCGCAGCACCTCCTGGTGATGCAGCGTCTCGCGGTGATACTTCTCCCATTCCTTGTGCAGGTCCTCGTCGGTCGCGCACTGGAGCGCGGCCTCGTAGATCTGCGCGCCGCCAAGCTCGGTCTCGTATGCCTGACAGAGCAGTTCGAGGATACCTTCGTGCTTCGATTGCCGTTGGGCCATGACTGCTTCTCCGAAAAAGCGGGCCGCACGTGCGGCCCAGGGGTGAACCGGGCGCGCGTTATTGCGCACCCACCTTGCGTGCGACCGTCTCCGCCATGCTCAGGTGATGCTTGAGCGTCGGCAGCGTGGCCTGCGCGAACGCGCGCAGTTGCGCGTCCTTGCCGTCGCGCGCTTCGTCTTCGAACAACGCGACCGCCTTCTTGTGCGCATCGGGGCCGGCCGCCGCGAGATACGCGGTGTCGAAGTCGCGCCCGCTCTTGCCGCGCAGCGCCTCCACGTCAGGATCGGTGATTTGTTCAATCTGCGGCTTCATGCCCTGGCGCGTGGCGATTTCGTTCAGCTTCGCGTTCGCCTTGCCGTGATCCGCGACCATCCGTTTCGCGAAAGCACGCACGTCCGGCGACTGCGCCTGCTTCAGCGCGAGCTGGCTGGCCTGCACTTCCGCCTTGCCGGCCATCGCGGCCTTGTCGACGAACTCCGCGTCGACGCCCTTCGGCGCTTTCGCGATGCCGGGGTCGCCTGCGCCGGCCGCGCCCGACGACGGATTGATCACGCCGCCCGGCACATGCGCATTCGACGCGGGCGGCTCGCTCGGCATCTGCGCGCGGGCGAGCCCCGACGCGGCGAGCACGCCGGCGGCGAGCGCCGCGATCGTCCAGTGGGGTTGTCTCATCTGCTGTCTCCTTGTTCCTGGTACTTGCGTGAGCGCGGCATCAGCCGCCGACGATCGAGCCGCCGTTCGGATGCAGCGTCTGCCCGGTCATATAGCTCGCGCCGTCCGACGCGAGCAGCACGTAGCAGTCGATCAGTTCGTCCGGCTGCCCCGGCCGCTTGAGCGGCACGTTCGAGCCGAATTTCGCGACCTGTTCGGGCGTGAAGGTCGACGGAATCAGCGGCGTCCAGATCGGCCCCGGCGCGACCGCGTTCACGCGGATGTCGCGTTCGGCCAGCTCGATCGCCAGCGAGCGCGTGAACGCGACGATCGCGCCCTTGGTCGCCGAGTAGTCGGGCAGTTTCGGGCTGCCGTGATACGCGGTGACCGACGCCGTGTTGACGATGCGCCCGCCCGGCTTCAAGTGCGGCAGCGCCGCCTGCGTGCAGAAGAACATCCCGTACACGTTCGTGCGGAACGTGCGCTCGAGCTGTTCCTCGGACACGTCCTCGATGCCCGGCTGCGGATGCTGCTCGCCCGCATTGTTCACGAGCACGTCGAGGCGGCCGAGCCGTTCGACCGTGCGGGCGACCGCGTCGCGCGCCTGCCGCCGGTCGCCGACGTCGCACGCGATCGCCTCGCAGCGCCGGCCGGCCTGCTCGATCAGCTGCTTCGTATGCGCCGCGTCGTCGGATTCCGTCAGGTAGACGATCGCGACGTCCGCGCCTTCCTTCGCGAAACCGATCGCCACGGCGCGGCCGATCCCGCTGTCGCCGCCCGTCACCAGCGCGACCTTGCCGGCGAGCTTGCTGCTACCGACGTAGTCGGCCGCTTCATCGCGCGGCTTCGGGTGCATGTCGCGCTCGGTGCCCGGCTGATGCGCCTGCTTCTGCGGCGGCGGGGTCTGTGCGGTGGTCATGGGTTCCTCCTTGAACGGATGCCGCCGATGCTGCGCAAGCGGCGTGCCGCGCGCGGCGCACGCCGGCCCGCACGCGGCGGCCGTGTCTCGACGGTTGGCGTTGCAAGCGTTTGGAAAAAGGGCGTATTCAGCGCGGGCCGCCGGACGCGGCCTCGTCGGGCCGGCGCACCGGATCGAAATCGCGCCACTCGCCGTCCTGCCAGTCGCCTTCGACGCGCTCGATCGACTTCGCGCCGGTCGCGCGCAGCACGTCTTCCGCGGCCGGCGCGGTGTCGGGCGTCACGCGCGCGGCGAGGATCACGCCCGTGTCGCTCTGCGCGAGCGTGCCCTTGCCTTCGGCCTGCTCGCCGCGCATCCGGCCGAGCGCGCCGCCGAATGCGCCGAGATACGCGCCGGCCAGCGCGCCCGCGGCCGGCACGAACCAGTAGTGCAAGCCGAGCGCATACACGATCAATCCGACGACGACGCCGATCAGCAGCCCGCGGATCGCGCCGATCATCGCGCCGCGCCCGCCCGGCTTCGCCGCCGTGTCGGCATACACGTCGCCGCCGATCGGAAAGCGCGCGTGCTGGCCGCCGGGGTTCAGGAAGAAGATCGACACGTCGTCGGGCCCGAACGCGCGCTCGTAGAGGTGACGCGCCCCACCTTCCGCTTCATCGAACGTCGTGAAACGGCCTGCGACGATCATCGTCATGGTCGTGCTCCTCGTGATGGGTGCGCCGCGCGCTCCCGCACGCGGCGCGACGGGCGACGCTTACATCAGCCGCCCGAGTTCCTTCGATATCGACGCCGGCGTGTCGTACTCGCGCTCGGGAATCTTGCGCAGCATGTCGAGCACCTCGCGGGCCGCATGCGAGCGCTCCGCGCACTGCACGACGTCCGACTTGCTGGCCGGGTAGTCCATCCCCTTCAGCGCCTTCTGCACGTCGACCGGGCTCGGCGGCTTGCCGTGGCCCGTCTGATGGCCGCCCTTGTCGTGGTCCTGCTGCGTGCGCTCGCCTTCGTGCGCGCGCGAGTGGCTGTATTCGTGGCCCGTATGTTGTCGGGATGTCATGAAAGCCTCCTTGGAAAACGAACGAAATCACGCGGACGACCGGCGCGCCCGCGCGAACGCGGCAAACACCAGCGCCGCCGCGCCGAGCGCGACCGCGCCGGCGACCTTCGGCCGCTGCACCACCGTGTTGTACGCACAGGTGCGCAGCACCGGCCCTTCCATGCCTTCGCGCTCGTGCAGCGCGTGGCGCGAGTCGTACAGCGCGTTGTCATCGCGCGGCCGCGCGGGCCGCACCGTGCGCTGGCCGCGCGAGAACAGCGTGGCCGCGACGCGATCGAACAGGCGCGGCGCGTGATACGCGCTCGCCGACGTGAACTTGGCGGCGCCGCCGACGAACAGCGTGCGGCGCGCGTGCGCGGCCGCGAACAGGATCGCGTCGGCCACCAGATCGGGGTCGTAGATCGGCGGCGGCAGCTTCGCCTCGACGTTCATGTAGTTCTTCGCGTGCATCACGAACATCGTGTCGATCGCGGCCGGCTTGATCAGCGTGACGGACACCGGCAGGTGATCCGCCTCCATCTCGAGCCGCAGCGAATCGGTGAAGCCTTTCACCGCGTGCTTCGACGCGACGTACGCGCTTTGCAGCGGCACCGGCGCGTCGGACGCCTCGCTGCCCATGTTGATGATCGCGCCGCCGTGGAAATCGCCCTTGCGCCGGAAATGGTCGGCCGCGACGAGCGAGCCGTGCACGACGCCCCAGTAGTTGGTGTCGAACAGCCGGCGCTGATCCTCGAGCGGCACGGCCGCCGCCGTGCCGAAGATCGACACGCCCGCGTTGTTGACCCAGGTGTCGAAGCCGCCATACGTGTCGGCCGCCTTCGCGGCCGCGCGCTGCAGATCCTCGAGGTTGCCGACGTCGCCGGCAACTGGCACCGCGAGGCCGCCGTGCTGGCGGATTTCCTCGCACAGCGTGTTCAACGCTTCCTCGTTGCGCGCGAACAGCACCAGCTTCGCGCCGCGCCGTGCCGCCTTGCGCGCGGTGACGAGGCCGATGCCGCTGGTCGCGCCGGTGATCACGATCGTCTGTTCGCCGACCGGTTTGAGCATGCAGTTCATCGCTGGACTCCTGTTACGGCTGCGCGGTTATTTGGGCCGTATGGTCAACTGGTCGCGCACGGAATGCACGCCGTCCACCTGCTTCACGACGCCGACGGCCTGCGTGCGCTGCTGTTCGTCGGGCACGCTGCCGGTGAGCGTCACGGTGCCGTGCCGCGTCTTCACGTGGATGTCGCCGGCCGACAGGCCGCTCGTGCCGACCAGCTCGGCCTTCGCCTTGGTGGTGATCGTCGCGTCGCGGATCTTCGTGCCGGTGCTCGAATGCGACGACGACATCGACGACGATGCGGCGTCGTCGCCGGCGGCGACCGCGTTCGGCGCGACGACCACGCACGCGGTGGCCGCGGCGATCGCGACCGCCATGCCGGTACGCAGCGCGCGCTGGCGGCGGATGCGCGGGGAGCGAGCTTGCAGCTGGAATACCTTCATCGTGACCTCCTTTTCATCGGGCCGGCCGGGCCGGCGGGTGAACTGAGGTCGCGCAAGTCGCGTGCCGCGCCGCGTGCGCCGCATGCCTGCGGTAAACCGCGATCGGACGCCCTTTCATCCAACGCGTTGTAATTTTTTCGGCGCACCGGGAGGCGGTTTTGCCCGCGATGCGGCGGGCATGCCGATTGCCGAGCGACCGGTGACGGCGGCCCGTGTGCGCGGCCCCGATACCGGGAGCACTACCATGCAAAGAATCGCGTTGATCAGTGAACATGCGTCGCCGCTGGGGATGATCGGCGGCGTCGATGCCGGTGGTCAGAACATCTATGTCGCGAACGTCGCGAAGCAACTCGCGGAGCGCGGCCTCGACGTCGACGTCTACACGCGCTGCGACGATCCGCGCCAGCGGCGGCCGAATCTGGCCGCCGCGCAAAAGCGGCTCGGCTGGCGCGCGACGACGACGTTCGCGAACGGGCTCGCGCACACCGCGCGGTACTTCATTCAACGCCAGGTCACGCACCACACGCCCGGCGACCTCGTGCGCAGCACGCGAATCGCGTCGCATCTGCTCGCCCGGGTCCATACGCGGAACCGGCCGGCGCCGGCCACCTGACGCGGCCGCTGCGCGACGCGCGTCAGCCGTCGCGCTTCGTCACGTGCGCGATCTTGTGCGCCAGTTCGCGCACGTCGACCGGCTTGCACAGGTAGCCGTCGAAGCCGGCCTCGAGCGCGCGGCGTTCGTCGGCGAGGCCCGCGTGCGCGGTGACGGCCAGCACACGTACGTCGGGCGGGCCGCTGTCGCCGTTCGTCGCGCCGCGTCGCAACGCATCCAGCAGCCAGAAGCCGTCGCCGTCGGGCATCGCGAGATCGGACAGCACGACCGTCGGCTGCATGTCGGCCACCATCGCGAGCGCCTCGCGGCCCGACGACGCGATCGCGACGGCCGCGCCGAACGTGGTCAGCGCGGCCGTGAGGCTCGCGCGCGTGGTCGCATCGTCGTCGACGATCAGGATGCGCTGCGTATCGAGCATGAGCGTCTCGCGACGGCTGCCCGCCTGCACGATCCCCCACGCCATCGCGCCGGCCGGCTGCCAGCCGGCCGGCAGCGTCACCGTGAACGTCGTGCCGCGATCGCGGCCCGCGCTTGCGACGGTCACGCGGCCGCCGTGCAGTTGCGCGATGTGCCGCACGATCGACAGGCCGAGACCGAGCCCCCGCCGCGGCGACGCGGGTGAATCGTCCGCCCGGCGGAACATGTCGAACACGTACGGGACGAACTCCGTCGCGATACCCTGCCCCGTATCGACGACGGTCAGCACCGCATGCGCGTCGTTGCGCGCGAGCCCGACCGTCACGCTGCCGCCGGCCGGCGTGAATTTCAGCGCATTCGAGATCAGGTTCGACAGCATCTGCCGCAACCGCTCGGCGTCGCCCGACACGATGCACGCGGACGCGTCGCAGTCGAATTCGAGCAGGATGCCGGCCGACGACGCGGCGGTCTGGAACGTGCCGACCTGGTCGGAGAACAGCCGCACGACGTCGACCGGCGTCGCGTCGAGCCGCAGCTTGCCGGTCGCGAGCGACGACGCATCGAGGATGTCGCCGACCATCCGCGTGAGCGAACGCGCGCTGCGGTCGATCGCGTCGATCGCCTGATGCTGCAACGCGTGGTCGCCGGTGTTGCGCAGCACCTCGATCCACCCGTAGATCACGTTCAGCGGCGTGCGCAATTCGTGCGACACCGTGGCCAGCAGCTCGTCCTTCAGCCGGTTCGACGTGTCGGCCTGGTCGCGCGCATGGCGTGCGCCCTGCAGCGAGCGCTGCGCGCGCAGGTCGCGGCGGCGCTGCGCACCGGTTTCGCGCAGCGTCAGCGACAGCGCGACACAGGCGCGCGCATCGCCATGCACCGGGCACGCCGATACCGTCGCCCGAAAACGCCGGCCGTCGCGCCGCACGCACAGCAGTTCGAGCGGCCCGACCGGCTCGTGCATCGCGTCGAACGATCGGGCGAGCGGATTGAGCCTCAGCCAGCGCGGCGCGATCAGCGTGTCGAACCTGCGGCCGCGCGCGTCGGCCTCGCCGTATCCGAAGATCCGCTGCGCAGCCGGGTTCCAGCTCGCGATACGGCCGCTGGCGTCGATCCCGACGATCGCGTCCGGCGACGCATCGACGACCGCTTGCTGCAGCCGCGACGTGTCGACGCGCGCACGGTCCGCGCCGGCATCGCGCAGCAACAGCACCGCGCCGTCGAGATTGCCGTCCGCATCGTCAAGCGGCGACGCGACCGCGACGATCGGCACCGGATCGCCGTTGCCGGCCTGCAGCCAGTGCCGGTCGGACGTCGCCGCGGCGCCGCCGAGCGCGTGATCGAGCGGCGTGGTCGGCACGCGGCGGCCTTCGTGGTCGACGATCCGCAGCACGTCGCGCACCGGCCGCCCGATCGCATCGTCCGGCTGGCAGCCGACGAGTGCGGCCGCGGCCGCGTTCAGATAGGTGAGCCGGCCTTTCGTATCGGTCGCGATCACGCCGTGCGGCAGCGCGCCCAGCACGGCTTCGAGCTGCCGGCGCGCGGCCGCCTCGCGCTGGCGTGCGCGCTCGTTCGTGACCCGCGTGTGATGCAGCATCGACGCGATCGCGCACACCAGCGCACCGATCAGCATGAACGTGCCGAGCTGCACGAGCCGCTCGGGCAGCGGCGCCGGATAGGCGGCCGGATCGGACAGGAACAGCGTCCAGACGAGTAGCCCGCTGACCACGGTCGACATGATGCCGAACAGGAACGACGTCGCCCACGCGGCGCCGGCGAGCAGCGGGTAATACAGCACGAACGGCAAATTCACGCCGCCGAACCGGATCGCGAGCGTCTGCAGCACGGTCGCGATCGCGACCAGCATCACGGCCGTTGCGTAATTTCCGGCCTGCGGTCGTGCAATTTCGGTCATTGGAGACGCTCCTGCGGGGACAGTCGACAGCGGCCGGCGGGCACGACGCATGCGGGCCGATCGGCACCGCCGGCCCGGCCGCTCACGACGGAGATTTTCCCGCCCTGCCCGACCCGACACGCTGGCTCGTCGTCTCGCCGCATCTCGACGATGCCGTCTTCAGTTGCGGGCAACGGCTCGCGCAGTCGCCCGGCTCGATCGTCGTCACCGTGTTCGCGGGGCTCCCGCCGCGCGACACGCACCGCGAGGCTGAAACGGAAACATGAGCAGGGACATGAGCGGGAACATGAGCGCGATCGGGGCCGCATCAGGAATCCGGTTTTTCCGTTTCGTCTTCCAGTTGCGCGAGCCGGTTGTAGATCGTCTTCAGGCTGACGTCGAGCACCTCGGCCGCCTGCGCCTTCACGCCGCCGCATTGCGCGATCGTGCCGAGGATCAGCTTGCGGTCGACTTCCTCGAGCGGCGTGCCGAACGGCACCGTCACGCGATCTTCATGCGAATCGACCATGCTCGACAGTTCGTCCATGATCGGCGGCGGCAGCGTGTCGATCACGTCGGCATCGGTGAAGATGCTCGCGCGCTGCACGAAGTTGCGCAGCTCGCGCACGTTGCCCGGCCATGCGTAGGTCTTCAGCGCTTCGCGTGCAGCGGGTGCGAAGCGCAGGTTGCGGCCGCTCTCCTCGTTGTAGCGCTGCAGGAACGCGTCGGCGAGCATCGGGATGTCGTCGCCGCGTTCGCGCAGCGACGGCAGCGGAATCGGGAACACGTTGATCCGGTGGAACAGGTCGGGCCGCAACTTGCCGTCCGCCATCGCGGCTTCCGGATCACGGTTCGTCGCGGCGACGATGCGCACGTCGACGTCGATCTCGCGCGTCGAGCCGAGCCGCGTGACGCGCCCGGTCTCCAGCACGCGCAGCAGCTTGACCTGCGATTCGACCGGCATCTCGGTGATTTCGTCGAGAAACAGCGTGCCGCCGTCCGCGCGTTCGAAGAAGCCCTTGTGCTGACGTTCCGCGCCGGTGAAGCTGCCGCGGTCGTGGCCGAACATCTCGCTCTCGACGAGGTTCGCGGCGATCGCGCCGCAGTTCACCGCGAGGAACGGGCCGCGGCGGCGCAAGCTCAGGTCGTGCACGGTCTGCGCGGCGAGCTCCTTGCCGGTGCCCGATTCGCCGGTGAGCAGCACCGACGCTTCGGTGCGCGCGACGCGGCCGATCGCGTCGTAGACGGCCTGCATCGCCGGCGAGCTGCCGAGCATGCGGCCGAACCGGCCGAGGCGCTGCAGCTCCGAGCGCAGCTCCGCGATTTCCTCGTGCAGCGCGGTCGTGCGCGGCACGCGCGCGAAGATGCTGTTCAGCCGCTGCATGTTGAGCGGCTTCACCAGATAGTCGGTCGCGCCGCGCCGCAACGCGTCGATCGCGGTTTCGAGGCTCGCGTGGCCGGTGGTCAACACGATCTCGCAATGCCCGCGCTTGGGCAATGCGTCGAACAGATCCATCCCGTTGCCGTCGGGCAGCACGAGGTCGCACAGCACGAGATCGGGGGTATGCGTCGAGACGAGCGTGCGCGCTTCTTCAAGCGTCGCGGCCGTATCGCACGCAAGCTGCTGCGTGCGCGCGAGCGTGGCCAGCATCGTTCGCGTATCGGCGTCGTCTTCGACGATCAGGACGTAAGGCATCGAGGCTCCTTGTAATGCGGCCCGGCGCATGCGTAGGCCGGCACCGCGACATGCAGCGTCATGCACGTCACCGAGCCCACGACGGCATCTTCAACGCTGCACACGAATGAGCAGACAAGCTGTCCTGCACTGAAAACAGGTGCTTAGCAGTATAGAAGAACGGTGTCGTGCATTCGCCGCTCATCGAATAAATCTATCTGCCGGCGCGGGCCGCATTGCCAGATTCAATGTCGTCGAATCGGTATAAAAGGTATCCTGAGTACGTGAAAAGCGACGCATGCCACGTCATTTTTTACCTGATCCCGACGCGTTCGGTCAAAACTTCCAACTGGTCATACTTCATGTCGAAATCCGACGATGACGGCACGCGACTGTTCGGTCGTTCGCGAACAATTCAGGATTTGCTGCTGAAAGTGTCGCGCGTCGCCGCTACTCGCGTGAGTGTGCTGGTGGTCGGCGAAAGCGGCGCGGGCAAGGATATCGTCGCACGGCTCATCCACGACATGAGCCCGCGCCGGCGCGGGCCGTTCGTTCCGGTCAACTGCGGGGCGATTCCGAAAGACCTCGCGGAGTCCCAACTGTTCGGTCACGAAAAAGGCAGCTTCACGGGCGCCGTCGCGCAGCATGTCGGCATGTTCGAAGCCGCGCGCGGCGGCACGCTGTTTCTCGATGAAATCGCCGAAATGCCTGCCGAACTGCAGGTCAAGCTGCTGCGCACGCTCGAAACCAACACAATCGTGCGCGTGGGCGGCCACGAGCCGATTCCGCTCGACGTGCGGATCGTCGCAGCCACCCATCACGATCCGGTCGAGGCATTGCGCAGCGGCCGGCTGCGCGAAGACCTGTTCTACCGGATCGCACCGGTCGCGCTGCACGTGCCCGCGCTCCGGCAGCGCGAGGACGACGTCGGCGACATCGCGCTGCAGATCGTCGAACGGCTGAACGCGCGGCACCGCACGAGGAAGCGCCTGTCAGCCCAGGCGATGAAGGCACTGCGCACATACACGTGGCCCGGCAACGTGCGCGAACTGCGCAACGCGCTGGAACGCGCGTTCATCCTCGCCGACGAGCAGATCGAACTGCAGTTGCCGCGCCGCCAGCCGCCGCGCGAGGAAGTGCGCCACAACGCGATGACGCTGCATATCGGCACGACGCTCGCGCATACGCAGCAGCGCTTCATCGTCGCGTCGCTGCGGCATTTCAACGGCGACAAGCCGCGCACTGCGAAGGCGCTCGGCATCAGCCTGAAAACGCTGTACAACCGCCTCGCGCTGCTGTCCGAGAGCGAGCGCAATGCGGGCAGCGGCAGCGCGCCGGCGAGCGCGAATGCCGCGACCGGCAGCAGCACGTCCGGTTCGCAGCCCGGTTCGCAAGCCGCGCCACCGCCCTGAGCCCGGCGCGTGACGCCACCGTCACCGTCACGCCGTCGCTACGCCGTCATGTCGCACAGGGCCGCGTCCCAGTCGCGCACGAAGCGCTCGATGCCGAATCGCTCGCACGCGTCGCGCCTGGCCGCCGCGCCCCACTCGCGCGCGAGTTCCTGATCGCGGATCAGCATCCGCATCGCGTCGATCAGCACGGCCGGCCGCGTATCGGCCACGCCGTTGCTGCCGGTCTTCACGAGTTGCGCCATCTCGGTCGTCGCGAGCGCGACGATCGGCAGCCCGATCATCATCGCCTCGATCACCGCGAGCCCGAGGCTCGTGTAGCGGATCGGATTGAAGAAGAACCGGTAGTGCGACAGGAACTGCGGCAGCGCCGGGTTCGGCACTTCGCCGATCCCGCCGAGTTCGGCCGAGCCCATCCCGACCAGGTCGATCGGCACGCTGTGCCGCACGACCTCGAACACATCCGCGCCGAGGCGCCGGCCGCGGCGCGCGAGATTGTTCACCACGGCCACGCCCTTCGGCAGCGTGCCGTGATACTCGACGCCTTCCGGCATCAGCACGCCGTGCTCGATCACGCGCGTCGGCGTCACGCCGTTGTCCCACATCAGCGCGTTGAACGGCGTCACGTGCACCAGCAACACGTTCGGGTCCTGCACCGGATGCAGCGTGTCGGTCGGATGCTCGCGCGGCGGATCGTGCTCGACGAACAGCGTCGGCAGCGCGCGCTGCGCTTCGCTCAGCAGCCGCAGGCGGTCGTGCTGGTAATGCTTCACGTGCTGGTACAGCACGCAGTCGAATGCGGTGTCGCGCACGCACTCGGCCGGCACCTCGTGCACGTTGTCGCCCCACGGCAGGTGCCCGACGCGGCCCGCATAGCCGGGCGGATGCTGCGGCTTCGTCACGATGTAGAAATCGTGCGGCGCCTGCGACAGGTAATACAGGTAGTTGCCATGCACGTGCCAGGTCAGCACGCGCAACCGCTTACGTGACATGACGTCTCTCCTCCGCGAGCAGCTCGCCCGCCCGGCCGATCACGTCGCCGACGCCGATCGCCGTCGCGCACTCGTGCCCGTACGGGCACGTATCGAACATGCACGGCCGGCACGCCGGGTAGTTCGCGAGCACGCGATGGCGTTCGGCGTCGAGCGGCGCCCAGCGGGCCGTATCGCTGCCGCACGCGACGACGACGCTCGGCGTGCCGAGCGCCGCCGCGACATGCGAGACGCCCGTGTCGTTGCACAACAGCAGCTGCGCGCGCGGCGCAAGGCGCATCCGTGCGGGATCGACGTTGTACGGCACGTCGTCGAGCAGCACCTCATGTCGATGTCGGAAAGCCATCCGGCAGACGGCGACGCTTGTCGCCACAACCATCCGTGCATGAGGTACAGCGAAAACCGTGCCGGCCTGCGTGTGCCCGCGCCGCATCGGGCGCCGGTGTCAGGCCGCTGGCTTTTTTATAACCGGCTGTAAAAGCGGGCCCGGTCGGCCCGCTCAGATCGCGAGCGCGTCGGGCGTTGCCTGTGCGCGGTGCTTCGCGAGCGCGCGCAGGCAGTGCGCGATGCAGCCCGCGAACGCCTCGTCGAACCACGGCTGCGCACCCGACACGCCGACCACGATGCCGCCGAGCGCGACGCCGCCCCACAGGTTGGTATCGCCCGCGCGCAGCCGGTACGGCTCGAGCGCCTGCACGACATGGCCGTCGCGGCCCGTTTCCCATGAAAGCCGCGCCTTGGCCCGCGCATACGCGCGGTAGTCGGCGTCCCAGTCCTTCGGGTCGGGCAGCGAAAACTCATACAAGATCGCGTCCTCGAACGCCGCGTCGTGCGGCCCGAGCGCCGGGTCCATGATCACGATGTGCAGGCAACCGCTGTCGCCGACGAAATCGCTCTGCAGCGCGGCGGCCAGGGTCGGCAACAGCAGCTCGACGGCCGCCACCGCGGTCTGGCGGTCGGCGAACGCGCTACCGCCGCGACGCGCGTTCAAGGCTTCGGGTGTCGTCGGACTCAGAAGGTTCGGCATGGATTTCTCCGGAGGAAAACGCGAGCGCACGCAACGCCGCGATCAGGTCGGCCGCTACCGCGGGCTTGGTCAGGTACGCATGGAAACCGGCTTCGACCGCGCGCGTGCGATCGTGATCGCGCGCATGGCCGGACAAGGCCAGCGCCTCGAGCGGCGCGCGGCCGTCCGCGAATTCGACTCGGCCTCGAGCGCGTTCACGCGCCGCTGGTAACGCATGCGGCGGCGCGTGAACACGACCGTATACGCCGCGTAGACGGCGAACGTGACGAGAATGATCGCGGTAAAGCCGCCGCCGTACTGGCTGATCACGATCACGAGCACCGAGCCGATCTCGAGGGCCGTCGGCACGATCGTGAACACGGCGACGCCGAGCAGATAGCCGATGCCGACCGTGCCTTTCTCGAGGTCGCGCACGACGGCGCCCGTCTCGCGCTGCGCATGAAAGCGCGCGCCGAGCCGATGCAGATGACCGAACGTGCGCACGGTAAACGACGCGACCGTGTGCTGCGTGACCTGCACGAAGGTGATGTCGCGTACTTCGTTCAGCGCGTTCGACGCGAAGCGCACGACCGCATACGCGAACAGCAGCAGCACCGGCCACGCGATCGGCTGGCCGGCTGCGCGGCCGAAGCCGTCGACGATGTCCTTGAGCAGCAGCGGCCCCGAGACGGCCGCCGCTTTCGCGAGCACCAGCAGCACGACCGCCGCGAGCACGCGCGCACGGTAATGCCAGATCGCGCGCCAGAGTTCGCCCGTGATCCGCAGCCGCAGGCCGCGCGCGTCGCGGCGGTCGCGGCCTGCGGGGGCATCACGGTGCCTGATGGGCGGGTCGTCGATTCCGGTCGTCATGCACGCGTTGCCCGCGGTCGGGGTCGAGCCGTGTCACGCACGCTCGTCAGTGGCGCGGTTCACGCTCGCGGCCGGGCACGACGGTGCCGGGCTCGGGGTCGCGCGCGGCAGGCTGGGTCGGCGTGATGGTCCGCTGGTCCGGATGCAGCACCATGCCCGTATCGTGTTCGCCGTCGCGGCGCACGCGCACGCGATTCTCGACGTCGCGCACGCCCATGCAGCCGTCGGCCAGATCCTCGATGTCGTGCCTCATCCAGCGTGCCGGCACCGTGCCCTCCAGCTCGACGCGCCCCTCGTTCACCTGCACGGTGACGTCGCTCACGTCGATCTCGAGCGCACGCGTGAGCCGCTCGCATACGTCCTCGCGAATCCGTTCGTCCGAGCGCGTATAGCCTTTCGGCCCGCGGCGCTGGCGCAGCGCGTCGCGTTCGGCTTCGCTGCCGCAGCGCGACAGGTCGGAGGCGCGGCCGCCGTAGCGTGGGTCGCCGCGCGGGTCGTCGTTGCCGCGCTCGCCGCCGTACCCGCCCATCCGGTGCTGGCCGCGGAATTCCGGTCGCTCGCCGCCGTACCGGCCTTCGCGGCCCTCCGCGCGGCGGCCCGGCCCGCCGTAGCCGCGCTCGGGGTCCCGCGCCGGCTGGCGCACGCCGCCCGGCCAGTCCGGGTCGGCGCCGCCGCGCCGCTGGTCGACCGGGCGCGCGGCGCGCTCGGTCCATTCGCTGCCCCAGTCTTCCGGGCCCACGTCCTCGCTCGCGAAGCGGCGGTAAGCCGATTCATCGTCTTCGTCCGGCCACCGCGCCGGGTCGTCCGGGATGCCGCGCTCGCCGGCGCCCCGGTACGCGCGTTCGTTGCGCTCCTGCCAGTCGGGCGGGCCGCCGCGCTCGCCGTGCCGTCCGGGATATCGTCGTTGCATCGTGTCTCTCCTTGATCGCGCCTGCGCCGCGCACGGCCCCATGCCGCATCGCGGCGCGCGTCGGTCGGGTGAATGCAAATCGCGTGCCGGCGCCGTTGCCGCGCCGCGACCGTTGTGCGCCGCAGCGCCGGAAAGCCGCCAGGCGCCCCAATCTGCAACGCAATTGCAGTTTTTGCGTGCCGGGCGTCACGGCGCGCTGCCGGGGTCGTCCCGGTCATCCCCGTCGTCCGGTCCATCCGTGCGACCGGGTTCGCTCAGCCGCTCGGTGCGGTCCGGCTGGATGTCCGCGCCTTCCTCGAACGTCGAGTCGCCATCCGCCGACGCGCGCTCGCCGGTGCCCGCGCGGTCGGTATCGCTGTCGAGCGACGCGTCGCCGCGTTCGAGCGCGTGTTCGTCCAGCGGCGAATCGATGTCGAACGGATAGCGCCGCGCGCCCGCCGTGTCGCTGCCGCTGTCGGACGAGTCGCTCGGGCCGAGCGCACGGCCGTCGCGGCCGCGGCTGGCGTTGTCGTCGTCCGGGCCGGCCGGTTCGTTGTCGGGGTTCAGCGTGCTGTTCATGGGGATCTCCTTGCCTGCCTCGCCGCCGCGCGATCGGCCGGACGGCCGTGGCACGGCAGGCGGGCTGCAAGGTCGTGCAATCGGCATGCCGCGCCGGCCGCCGTCGGGCGCGCCGGCACGAATCCGGTTCGCCGGCGCGGCGGACGGCACGGCCGATGCGTACCCATTGATTAGCCGAATCGAGTTCCTTTATTCTTTCGGACGTGCCAATCCGGTTCGTGTAGCCGCCCGCCGGCGTGTCCGGCGGCGGCCGGGCGGCATTCGGCCGCCCGCATTTCCGACCTGCCGCTCCGATGACGAACGACGACGCCGATCTTCACCCGCCGCCCCCGCCGCCCGGCTCGCCCGGCTCGCGGGACCTGCTGCATCGCTTCGCCGAATTCCGGTTCCAGACCGTGGTGGAGTCGATCACCGACTACGCGGTGTTCATGCTCGACCCGCACGGCAACGTCGCGACCTGGAACGCCGGCGCGCAGCGCATCAAGGGCTACCGCGCCCCCGAGATCGTCGGCCACCATTTCTCGCTGTTCTATCCGTCCGACGCGATCGCGGCCGGCCGGCCGGCGCACGGGCTCGCGCTGGCCGCCGCGCATGGCCACTTCCAGGACGAAGGGTGGCGCGTGCGCAAGGACGGCACGCAGTTCTGGGCGAGCGTGACGATCACGCCGGTGCACGACGCGACGCACCAGCTGTGCGGCTTCATCAAGATCACGCGCGACATGACCGAGCGCAAGCGGCTCGAGGAGCTCGAAGCGTCGACGCACCGGCTCAGCGTGTTCATCGCGATGCTCGCGCACGAGCTGCGCAATCACCTCGCGCCGCTGCGCAATTCGGTCGGCGTGCTGCAGAGCCTGCCCGATCCGGCACCCGCGCTCGCACAATGCCGCGACGCCGTGCACCGCCAGGTCGGACAACTGACTCGGCTCGTCGACGATCTGCTCGACGTCGGGCGCATCACGGCCGGCAAGGTCGAACTCGACGATCGCCCCATCACCGTGCGCGACATCGTGTGCCGCGGCGTCGAGAGCATCCAGCCGAAACTGGCCGCGCGCGGGCAGTGGATCCGCGTCGACCTGCCGGCCGATTCCGTGGTGCTGCACGGCGACGACGCACGGCTCGTCCAGGTGCTGCACAACCTGCTCGACAACGCGTCGAAATTCTCGCCGCACGGCGGCCGGATCGACGTCGGCGCGCGTATCGACGGATCGTCGGTGGCGATCCACGTCGTCGATCATGGCGTGGGCATCGCGCCCGGCTCCCTCGAAACGATCTTCGACCTGTTCCAGCAGGAAGGGGCGTCGGGCCGCTCCCCGTCCGGCGGGTTCGGGCTCGGTCTCGCGATCTGCCGGTCCTTCGTCGAACTGCACGGCGGGCGGATCGTCGCGCAAAGCGACGGGCCCGGCCACGGCGCGACGTTCACGGTCTGGCTGCCGATCGTGCAAACGACACGCGACGAGCGCGCCGCACCGCTCGCGCCGGCCGCGCCCGCTCAGCCGGCCGCCGTGCCGCTGCGCATCGTCGTCGTCGACGACAACCGCGACTCGGCCGACACGCTCGCGGTGCTGCTGCAACTGAAAGGCCATGCGCCGCGCGTCGCGTACAGCGCGGCCGACGCGCTGGCCCTCGCGCGCGACTACGCGCCGCAACTGATGCTCCTCGACCTGACGATGCCGGATGTCGACGGCTTCACGCTGCTGCAGGAACTGCGCGCGGTCGATGCGCTGCGCGACACGACCTGCGTCGCGCTGTCCGGCCATGCACGCGCGTCGGATCTCGCGCGCAGCGAACGCGCGGGCTTCGACGGCCATCTCGTGAAACCCGTCGAGATGGCCGTGCTCGATGCGCTGCTGCAACGCGTCGCGCGCGACGTTCGGGATACGCCGTAAGCGCCCGCGCTCAGGCCATCGCGCGGCACATCGCCGCGCAGGCCTCGCACGCGATCGTCGACGGAATCAGCACGCGATCGCCGCGCCGCAGGTTGCGGACGTCGCGCCCGACCGCCTCGACTATGCCGATGCCTTCGTGGCCGAGGATCGTGCCCGGCTTCATGCCGCCGAGCGTGCCGCGCACCATGTGCAGATCGGTGCCGCAGATCGCGCTGGCGGTCAGGCGCACGACCGCGTCGGTCGTCGCGGAGACTGCCGGATCGGGCACCGTGTCGATGCGAATGTCGCCGATGTCGTGAAACACGACCGCTTTCATGTCTGGCCCTCCTTGTCGAAAGCGGCAACGGTGAATGTCACCGTCGAGCCGATCGAGCAAGGCATGCGCCTGCGCAGCGCGCGCGGCGCGCCGCGATGCACGGACAGGAAAGCTTCAGTTCCCGGAGAGGGTTCGTGCCGGCGCGTCAGTCCGTCGGCGGGCCGCTGTCGCCGCTACCGTCACGCGCCTTCGAGATCGCCTCGACGAGCTTCAGTTCGTCGTCGATCGACAGCGTCGTGTCGGTCACGTCGCCGCCCAGCGGCCCGAGCGCCGCGCTCAGCGCGTAGATGTCGACCTGCGTCGCGGCCAGCCCGAGCGACACCGTGCCGGGGCGCGCCTTGCGGGCAACGCGGTCGATCAGCGCATCGTCCACCGGCCGCTCGCGCCACGCGTCGAGCGACGATTCGATGTGTGCGACCACGCTGTCGAGCAGCGATCCGGACGATACGCGGCCCGGATCGACTGCATGCGTGCGCAACTGTCCGTCGGTCGAGCACTCGACGATCACGACACCCGCGAGCGCGACGACGTGCCGGTCGCGCAACGTGCCGAGTTCGGCCAGCGCGCGACGCGCCGCGTCGAGATCGGGATAGGACAACACGATCAGCGTGTTCATCAGCGACTCCATGCAATCGAACGGGCGCGCTCAGTGCGGCAGCCCGAATGCGGCTTTCAGGCTCGCGACGATCATCTGCATCGCGATCGCCGCGAGAATCATCCCCATCAGTCGCTGCGTGACGGCCGTCACGCGCGGCGACAGGTAATGGCCGATCAGCGGCGCCGACAGCAGCGACACGGCCAGCAGCACGAGAAACGCGCCAAGCCCGAGCGCGAACGCGAGTGCCTGCCCGGTCGAGACCGCGCTATGCCCGAGCACGATCATCGTCGCGATCGTACCGGGGCCGACCAGCAACGGGATCGTCAGCGGGTAGATCGCGACGCTTTCGGCCGCCGTCGGATCGGCGCCTTCGTCGTCGCCCGGCGAGTGCTGGCGGCTCGGCGCACCATGCAGCATCGACAACGCGATCAACAGCACCAGCAGCCCGCCCGCGAGGCGGAAATCGTCGATCGTCAAACCGAACACGCGCAGGATCGCGCCGCCCGCGACGGCCGACACGATGCAGCCGACCGTCACGCCGATCGCGGCCGTCAGCACGACCTTGCGGCGCACGCCGTCCGCCGCGCCTTCGGTCAGCGACAGGAACACCGGGATGTTCGCGATCGGGTTCATGATCGCGAACAGCGCCGCGAACACCTTGATGGAAAAAGTCAGGTCGAAGGCCACAGGGTCGCTCCCGTCTCGCGCGGCAAGTGAAACGCAGATGCCGGTTCGTTTTCGCTGCGCGGCGCACGCCATGCTGATAGGATCGACGCACCGCGTTCACGCATGACGGAGGGCCCCGACCGATGCAAGCCACCGACACTTTCATGGATCACGAAATCCGCGTCGACGCGACACGCAACGCGAATGGCGCGTGGGTCGCGCAGGTGCGGATCTTCCGCGACGGCGCGCCGGTCGATCTGCCCGCACCCGAACTCGTCACGCCCGAATGGCTCACGTGCGACGAAGCGCTGCGCGGCGGCATCGACCAGGGGCGCGTGATCATCCGGACGCGCGACCGGTAACGGCGCCCGGTTCATCCGCGCCTCGTCGGCCGGCATTGCACGATGCCGGTCACGCATCGAAATCGAGGTCGCCGATCAGGATCTCGCGGTCGCGCTGCGTCCGGCTGCTGAAATCAACGGGCAACTCCATCTGCCAGCGCTCGATCGTGACCGGCAGCGCTGCCAGATAGCGATCGAAGCGGCCGGGGTCGGGTTCGGCCAGCAGACCGGCAATCGCGTCGTCGCGCCACGCGAGCCGCGCGTTCAGCCGGTTCGGCAGGCCGACCGTCGACGTGAGGCCGATCACGTCGACGCAGGTCGGGCTGCCCTGCCCGTCGTGCGGCACGACGTCGACCTGCACTTCGCCAGGCTGATACAGGCCACGCAGGCGCGTCGCGATGCGCGGCGCGAATTCGGTTTCGAAACGGGCACGGACGTCGGGGTTCATCTCACCTCCATTAAAAGTTCGGTTGGTATCGTCATGCCGCCGTCACGCGGTCGCGATCTGCCGCTCGAGCGCCGCTTCTGCCTTCAGGCTGTCGAGATCGCGGCCGATCGTCGCGACCGCGAGCCGCGTGTTGCCGCGCCAGTACGCGATCGAGCCATCGTGCGCGCCGAGGTCGCCGTCGATCTCGACGCGATCCCATTGCTCCGCATGGCCGACATAGCGGATCGCCAGGTCGTAATGCTGACTCCAGAAAAACGGCACCGCGTCGAACGGCCGCTGCTGGCCGAGCATGTTGCGCGCCGCGACGCTACCCTGCCGCTCGGCGACGACCCAGTGCTCGACGCGAATCCGCTCGCCCGTCAGCGGATCGGGCCAGCGTGCGATATCGCCCGCCGCGTAGATGCCGGGCGCACTCGTCTGCAGGAAGCGGTCGACCGTCACGCCGCGCTCGACGGCGAGCCCCGCGTCCTGCGCGAGCCCGACGTTCGGATGCACGCCGATGCCGACCACCACGACGTCGGCCGGCAGCACGTCGCCGCTCGACAGCGTCACGCTGTCCGGTCCGATCTGCGCAGGCGTCACGCCGAGATGGAACACGACGCCGTGCGCTTCGTGCAGCGCCTTGATCGTGTCGCCGAGCGCATCGCCGAGCACGCGGCCCATCGGATGCGGATCGGGCGCGACGACGTGCACGTCGAGCCCGCGCGTGCGCAATGCGGCGGCCGCTTCGAGCCCGATGAAGCTCGCGCCGACCACCACGCAGCGGCGCGCCGTTTTCAGCTTGCCGATCAGCGCATCGCAATCGGCGCGCGAGCGCAGCAAACAGACGTGCGGCAGATCGGCGCCGGGCACGTTCAGCCGGTTCGGCTCGGCGCCGGTGGCGAGCAGTAGCGCGCCGTATTCGACACGGCTGCCGTCGGCCAGCTCGACCGCCCGCTGCGCCGGATCGATGCGCGCGACCCGCGTGTTGCAGCGCACGTCGATCCGCTGCTCGGCATAGAACGACGGCGCGCGCAGCGGCAACCAGTCGGCCTCCGCCGTGCCCGCGAGGTAATCCTTCGACAGATTCGGCCGGTCGTACGGCGGATCGGCATCGGCGCTCAGCAGCGTGATCGCATGCGGATAGCCTTCCTGCCGCAGCGTCACGGCCGCCGCGATCGCAGCGGCGCCGCCGCCGACGATCACGACCGACGCGGGCAGCCCGGCCGCCTTCAGCGCCGGCGGCGCGGCGGCCGGCCGTGCATCGAGTACGACCGCGCGGCCGTCGCGCCTCTCGACGCGCCAGCATGGCAGCCCGTCGAGCGCCGGCGCACGCTCCCTCTCGCCGGTGCGCAGGCAGAACGCCGCGTGATGCCACGGGCAGCGAATCGTGTCGCCGACCAGCAGGCCTTCGGCCAGCGGGCCGCCGTAGT
The DNA here is from genome assembly GCF_902832865.1 of Burkholderia sp. BCC0397. Lineage (NCBI taxonomy): Bacteria > Pseudomonadati > Pseudomonadota > Betaproteobacteria > Burkholderiales > Burkholderiaceae > Burkholderia > Burkholderia sp. BCC0397. Next base: position 88,677 of record NZ_CADFDL010000017.1, read on the forward strand.
GCGGGCATTGCGCGCCCACCGCAAACAGTTCGTCGCCGCGGCGCACGAGCAGCACCGACGCGTCGCCGACATGGCCCTCGATCATCGCGCCGTCGGCGAGATCGTCGAGCGCGATCCCTTGCGTGAGATCGGGTGAGGACGCAGCATCGCTTCCAGTCATGACGTGGCTCCCGGAAAGTCAGGTAACGATCCCATTATCGACATCCGTCCTGAAAAGAACAGGTACAGACGCGCCGCAGCGCACGCAAACAGCGACTGTAGCTTGTACGCGATCCGTGACCGGCGTAGAACGTGAGCAACGTTGCGGCGCAACACGCCGGCCGCTCTGCGAGGGGGCCGCGCGACCCGCGCAAGCCGCATGCCGCCTTCCCCTGTCAAAGGAGCGCTAACCCGATGGCCACCGTGCTGTGCGTGCTCTACCCCGATCCCGTCGACGGCTATCCGCCGCGCTACGTGCGCGACACGATTCCGGTCATCACGCACTACGCGGACGGTCAAACCGCGCCGACGCCGGCCGGCCCGCCAGGCTTCCGGCCCGGCGAGCTCGTCGGCTCGGTGTCCGGCGCGCTCGGCTTGCGCGGCTATATGGAAGCGCACGGCCATACGCTGATCGTCACGAGCGACAAGGACGGCCCCGACTCCGAATTCGAGCGCCGGCTGCCCGAAGCGGACGTGGTGATTTCGCAACCGTTCTGGCCCGCGTACCTGACGGCCGAACGGATCGCCCGCGCGCCGAAACTCAAGCTCGCGCTGACGGCCGGCATCGGCTCCGATCACGTCGATCTGGACGCCGCCGCGCGCGCACACATCACCGTCGCCGAAGTCACCGGCTCGAACAGCATCAGCGTCGCCGAGCACGTGGTGATGACCACGCTCGCGCTGGTGCGCAACTACCTGCCGTCGCATGCGATCGCGCAGCAGGGCGGCTGGAACATCGCCGACTGCGTGTCGCGCAGCTACGACGTCGAAGGGATGCATTTCGGCACGGTCGGCGCGGGGCGCATCGGTCTTTCCGTGCTGCGCCGGCTGCAACCGTTCGGCCTGCATCTGCACTACACGCAGCGCCACCGGCTCGATGCGTCGATCGAGCAGGCGCTCGCGCTCACGTATCACGCCGATGCGGCGTCGCTCGCGAGCGCCGTCGATATCGTCAACCTGCAGATTCCGCTGTACCCGTCGACCGAGCACCTGTTCGACGCGGCGATGATCGCGCGGATGAAGCGCGGCGCGTACCTGATCAATACCGCACGCGCGAAGCTGGTCGACCGCGACGCGGTCGTGAACGCCGTCACGTCCGGCCATCTCGCCGGCTATGGCGGCGACGTGTGGTTTCCGCAGCCGGCGCCGGCCGATCACCCGTGGCGCACGATGCCGTTCAACGGGATGACGCCGCACATCTCCGGCACGTCGCTGTCCGCGCAGGCGCGCTATGCGGCCGGCACGTTGGAGATCCTGCAATGCTGGTTCGACGGCAAGCCGATCCGCAACGAATACCTGATCGTCGACGGCGGCACGCTCGCGGGCACCGGCGCGCAGTCGTACCGGCTGACATGACGGCGCGCGCCGCGCGCGGCCGCGCACTCAGCCGACGCAGGCTGCGGCGAGCTTGCCGACGGCGACGACCGCGCGCTCGATTTCCGGCGACCACGGGCTGCTGTAGTTCAGGCGGATGAAATTCCGGTAGCTGTCCGCGATCGAGAACATGTAGCCGGGGCCGATCGTGATCCCCTGCTCCAGCGCGAGCTGGTACAGCCGCATCGCATCGACCTGCACCGGCAGTTCGATCCACAGCACGTAGCCGCCCGCCGGGCTCGAAATACGCGTGCCTTCCGGAAAGAACCGCGACACCATCGCGCGCATCAGGTTCGCCTGCTGCGCATACGCCTTGCGAATCCGGCGCAGGTGATGCTCGTAGCCGTCGCGTTCGAGAAACTCCGCGATCGCGAGCTGCGGCAGCGACGGCGTCGCGAGCGTATTCAGAAACTTCAGCTTCTCGACCTGCTCGCGATAGCGGCCCGGCAGCGCCCAGCCGATCCGGTAGGCGGCCGTCAGGCTCTTCGAAAACGACGAGCAATGCAGCACGATGCCATGGCGGTCGAACGACTTCAGCATGCTCGGATGCGCGTTGCCGAAATACAGTTCGTTGTACACGCCGTTCTCGATGATCGGCAGGTCCGCTTTCGTTGCGAACGCCACCAGTTCGCGCTTGCGCTCGTCCGGCATCTGGAAGCCCAGCGGGTTCTGGAAGTTCGGCATCACCATGCATGCAGCGATCGGCTGCGATTTCGCGATCGCGGCCAGCGCCGCGATGTCGATCCCGTACTCCGGGTGCGTCGCGACCTCGATCGCCTTCATCCCCATCCGCTCGATCGCGTGCAGCATCGCGTAGAACGTCGGCGATTCCACCGCGATCGTGTCGCCCGGTTTAGCCACCGCCTGCAGGCACAGGTTGATCGCCTCCGTCGCGCCGACCGTCACGATGATCTCGTTCGGGTCCACCGACATCCCGTTTTCCAGGTAGCGGCGCGCGATCTGCCGGATCAGCCGCGGATGGCCCGGCGGCAGCCCGTCGGTCACGCCCCACAGCGACTTGTCACGGCCGGCCGCGTACGCGTAGCGGTTCAGCTTCTCGAACGGGAACAGGCTCGGGTCCGGATACGGCGAGCCGAGCGGCACCGCATCGTCCGTGCCGATCGAGCGCAATGTCGACAGCACGAGCCGGCTCACGTCGACCGACGACGAGATCGCGATCGGCTTCGACGGCCGCAGCTCGCGCACCGGCGCGTGGCCGTCGTCGCGCCGCAGGTTCACGAAATACCCCGACTGCGGCCGGCTTTCGAGCAGCCCGCGGCTTTCCAGCAGCAGATACGCATGCAGCACGGTCGTGATGCTGATCCGGTGCTGCTGGCTCGCCTGCCGCACCGACGGCACACGATCGCCGTGTCGATATACCCCTTGCCGAATGAGTCGCTCTACGTCGTTTGCAAATTTCTCGTAGAGCTTCATCCGCCTCGCCCCGCCAGCGATGAACCGGCCTGCGGCGCATGGGCGGCACGGCCGCGCCGACGCACGAAGCCGGATAGCCGTCGCCGGGTGCGGGTGTCCCGCTGCGAACCTCGTCCGTTACCGAAATTGAAGGCGGATAGCAATGCGAATCTCATCAAGACAAGGTTCGGCATCCTACTGCGTCATTTCGGCGAATGTAAGTGACAGTTTGGCGGGGAAACGTCAAATCCGGCCGGCGTGGTGAACAGATGCGAACGCGGCCGCGCGGCAGCCGCTCGCCGCGCGCACGTCATGAAGGACCGCGGAGGGCAGGAAAGTCGGCGGCGAAGCAAAGCCCGGCCATGCGCGGGCTCGCTCGCACTCAAGCGTCGTCGACGTTGTCCGCGTAGTGGTCGATCGCGACCTTGCACTCGTCGAACACCACCGTCAGCAGCGCGACGTCGTTCGACTCGATCCACTTGCGGATCTGCAGGAACTGGCCGGTGCCGAGATCGGCGATGCGGTCCGGATCGTCGGTCGTCACGTCGACGACCGCGATCGCGCGGTTGCCGGGCAACGGCGACAGCGTCGCCGCGATGTCGAAGCGGCGGTACGATTGATCGATGCGCATGCGATGCTCCCGAATCGGTTCGAAAGGGTGCGCTCAGTCGAGCGCGTGGCGAAAGACCTTGCCGCCGAATCCCGTCACGACGTTGTCGACCGAGAACGGCGTGTCCTCCTTCGCTTCGAGAATGACCGCGACGCTGCCGGGCACGAGCCGCGCCGCGACCGTCTCGACGAACGTGCCGTCGAGCAGCGCGTTGCCGGCCGCTTGCGCGAGAATGCCGGCGCCCGCGCCGGCCGCCATGCCGGTCACCACGCCGAGCGGCCCGGCGAGCAGGCCGAGCAATCCGCCCGCGATCGCGCCGATCACGCCGCCCTTGAACGGCCGCGATTCGGCGTCGAGCACCGCGAGCTTGCCGTTCGCGTCCTTCTCGACGACGACGCCATTCTCGATGTGGAATCCTTCGTTCTTCTCCGACAGCGCGTCGAAATCGTTCGCGGCCTGGCGGGCCGTGTCGACGCTGCCGAACACCGCGACGATCAATTGCCTGGTCATGCGACACCTCGTGGGTTGGGTTGAGGGTGGGGCCGCCGCACCTCGCACGGCGCGCCGGGGTTCGCTTCGCATGCCGCCCGCGCGTTACTTGCGGGCATGCACGTCGTCCTCGACATCGTCCACATCCGCCGGAAAGCGATGCTGGCCGAAGCTCAGGATCAGCACGCCGACCGCGAGCAGCACGATCCCGAAGGTCGTCATCAGCATCCGCTCGGGGCTGTCGGTCGCGCCGCGCAGGATCAGGTCGCGCGCGAGCGACGTCATCGCGATGAACAGCGGAAACCGCACCGGCAACCGGCCGAGCCGCAGATAGCGCAGGTTCATCGCGAGCACTTCCAGATACAGGAACATCAGCAGCAGGTCGGTCAGCGACACTTCGCCCGCGAGCACGACCTTCCACGCTTCCTGCGTCATCGCGAACGCGGTCGCCAGACCGATCACGACCAGCCCGGCCAGTTCGGCCGCTTGAAGGAAATGGCCGAAGCGGCGACGAATGCGCTCGGCGGTCGTATCGGCGGATGCAGTGGATGTATTCAAGGCGTGATATTCAAGGCGTTAACCGGTGCTGTGTCGTAGGTGCCGCGATCGATGCTGCGTCGCTGCAGCGGATGGTCCCGGGCAAAGGAAAGCCTGCGGCGGGCGGACCGGAAACCGTTGCGCACGCACCGGCTCCGCTCGCGCCGGTCGCCTGCGCGACCGCGGACAGCGTCCGCCGGCAACACGCGTAAAACGCGACGCCGGCATCGGTGCACACGACCTCGTCGCCCGAGCGGTCCAGCAACAACCGGCAGCCGAGATAGCGTTCGAGGCCATCGAGCCGCGCGCCGACCTGCGCGACGTCGAGCTTCAGATCGGACGCCGCGCCGGACAGCCCGCCATGCTCGACGATTGCACCGAAAATACGCATCGCTTCCAAAAGGTTCATCATGATGGCCGTCGTCGGGCGGAGCGGAACCTAATCTACTGCACGCGACACGCACGCTCAAGAGCACAGCGCCGCGCGCGCCAGGAGTACAGCTGCGCCGGCGCCGCACAAAACCCGGCCCTGTTTGACCCATTCGAATGACAGATCGTGGATACGTGTTCCAAAGACCCTTCGAAGCTGCTAGATTGCATGCTCGACGACGTTACGCGGTGCGGGCAGTTCACACGCCGGGCGAACGCGCGGCGCCACGGTCTGCCTCCCCTTCGCGCCGGGGCCGGCCGCCGCCGCTGCGGCCCGTTGCGCGATGCCCGCGCAACGTCCTTCATCCGCATGTCACACAGAGAACAGTCGCATGACACAGTTCAACCGTTCGCCTTTGCGCGCCGCGGCTGCCGCGGCCCGTCCGTCCCGACCTGATTGACCGGCAGCCCGCGATGCAGACTACCCCTCCCCCGCTCTCCCAGGCCGTTCACAGCACGATCACGCGCAGCGCGATCTTTCTCGTGGCGACGATCAATCCCGGCGCCGATCACGCCGACACGATCCGTTCGTGGTGCGGCGACATCGCCGCGCTCGTGCGCTCGGTCGGCAAGCGCGTGCCGGGCGGCAACCTCACGTGCGTGTGCGGCTTCGGCTCCGATGCATGGGATGCGCTGTTCGGCGAGCCGCGCCCCGCGTCGCTGCATCCGTTCCGCGAATTCGGCGCCGGCCAGCGCGTCGCGGTCGCGACGCCCGGCGACATCCTGCTGCACATCCGCGCCGAAGCGATGGACCTGTGCTTCGAACTCGCGACGCAACTGCTCGGCGCGCTCGGCGACGCGGTCACGGTCGTCGACGAGGTGCACGGCTTCCGCAATTTCGACCAGCGCGCGATGATCGGCTTCGTCGACGGCACCGAGAACCCGGAAGGCCGCGCAGCGGTCGACTTCACGGTGATCGGCGATGAAGACGCCGAATTCGCGGGCGGCAGCTACGTGCTCGTGCAGAAGTACCTGCACGACATGGCCGGCTGGAACGCGCTCGCGGTCGAGACGCAGGAACGCATCATCGGCCGCACCAAGCTGGCCGACATCGAGCTCGCGCCGGACGTGAAGCCGTCGTGCTCGCACAGCTCGCTGACCACGCTCGACGAGGGCGGCCAGGAAGTGAAGATCCTGCGCGACAACATGCCATTCGGGCGCCCGGGCGCCAGCGAATTCGGCACCTATTTCATCGGCTATGCGCGCTCGCCGGCGCCGATCGAGCAGATGCTCGAGAACATGTTCGTCGGCCGCCCGCCCGGCAACTACGACCGCCTGCTCGACTACAGCCGCGCGGTCACCGGCTCGCTGTTCTTCGTGCCGTCGGCCGACCTGCTCGAAGCGCTCGCCGACCGCCCGGCGCCGGCCGCCGGCGCCGCCCGACCGGAATCCACGCCGTCCGCGCCTTCTGCACCGCAGCGCGACGGCTCGCTGAACATCGGCTCGCTGAAAGGAATCCCGACCTATGAATAATCTGCACCGCGAACTCGCGCCGATCTCGTCGGCCGCCTGGGAACAACTCGAGGAGGAAGTGGCGCGCACCTTCAAGCGCTCGGTGGCCGGCCGCCGCGTCGTCGACGTCGACGGCCCCGAGGGCCCCGAGCTGTCGGCCGTCGGCACCGGGCACCTGCTCGACGTCGACGCGCCGCGCGAGTTCGTGAACGCGCGGCTGCGCGAAGTGCGCACGATCGTCGAGCTGACGGTGCCGTTCGAGCTGAGCCGCGACGCGATCGACAGCGTCGAGCGCGGCGCGCGCGACGCCGACTGGCAGCCGGCGAAGGAAGCCGCGCAGCGGCTCGCGTTCGCCGAAGACAACGCGATTTTCGACGGCTACCACGCGGCCGGCATCATCGGCATCCGCGAAGGCACCTCGAACCGCCGACTCACGCTGCCGGCGGACGTCGGCGCGTACCCGGACGCGATCAGCGACGCGCTGGAAGCGCTGCGCCTCGCCGGCGTCGACGGCCCGTACTCGGTCGTGCTCGGGTCGGACGCCTATACCGCGCTCAGCGAAGCGCGCGACCAGGGCTATCCGGTCCTCGGCCATATCAAACGCATCGTCAGCGGCGAGATCATCTGGGCGCCGGCGATCAGCGGCGGCTGCGTGCTGTCCACGCGCGGCGGCGATTACGAGCTGCACCTCGGGGAAGACGTGTCGATCGGCTACACGAGCCACACCGACAAGGGCGTCCGCCTGTACCTGCGCGAAACGTTCACGTTCCTGATGCTGACGAGCGAGGCATCGGTGGCCGTGGCGCCGCAGAGCACCGCGGCCGTCTGAGCACGGTTGCCGGCGCGCGCTGCCCGCCCGGGCGTCGCGCGCGGCGGCCGCAGGTTCGTCGCCGATCCAGCCCATCTTGCATGGAAGATGTCATGAGCGAATCGAATGACGCATTACAGGCGCTGCAGGCGTCCGTCGCTACGCTGAAGCAGACGGTCGATGCAAACGCGGGCAGCCAGGCCGGCGACACCGCCGTGCTGTTTACCGTCGTGTCGCTGATGCTGGCCGAGCTGCCGCCCGACACGCGCAACCTGATCGAGGATTCGTTCTCCGTCTGGGCCAATGGTCTGCCGAATGCGGCGCTGTCGGCCGACGTGAAGCAGATCGCACGGCAACGGCTCGCGATGACACTGTCGGACTGATCGCGGTTCACCGCGGTTGTGCGATGTCCGGCGCGTCCCGTGCAACCCGCCCTCGCCTTCGCCGGCCCCTCGGCGCGCATCGGCTGCGGTGCGTGCGTGGCCGGACGTCACCGGTTCGCGCCCGCGCCGCGCGCGGCGCTCCGTCTCGCCCCCCGTTTGCCCGCTGCCGGCGCCCTGCGCGCCGATGTCGCACCGCGCGCCGTTCGCGCGCCGCCCTTCACCGCACCCGTTCCCGCCCCCTTCCACCGCAAGCCGCACGCGCCGCGCACGCCCGCGCCGCCGTGCGCGCGCCCGTCTGTACTCCTCGCCACCGAATCGCGCGCCCATGTGAGGGTGCAATTCACGGCCGGTCCGGCATGGAACTGTGTCTTGGATGGCCCGCGCCGATTCGCTATTTTGAACGCAGTCGAAGCGATGCCGTGGGCTCCTCGCAGCACTCGCGCTTCCCGCCCCGACCGCGACCGTGCGCCACGCCGGCGCGCGCTGCGCGACCGCACGGGTGCGGCACGCGCGCCGCCGCAGAGAAGTGTCGTGCGTGCGCGGTCGGGACGCGCGAGCGCCGCACCGCATCGGGCTTCACCCTTCGACCCACCTTCACAGACAGGAGCCAGACCACCATGCCCGCACTTTGCGATATCTGTCACGCCCGGCCGGCCGTCGCGCGCGCCACCGTGATGCAGGACGGCGAGCGCAAGACGATCTCGATCTGCGATTACCACTTCCGACAACTGATGCGGCATCAGAGCATGCTGAATCCGTTCGATTCGCTGCTGGGCGGTGGCGGACCGTCGTCGCTGTTCGGCGGGCTCGGCGACGAATCGCCGCTCGCCGCCGAGATTCCGCGCGAATCGGTCGACCCGACCGACGCGTTCAGCGAACAGACGCTCGAACTGCTGCAGCGCGCGGCCGAGAAGGCGCACGAGCTGCGCCGCAGCGAGCTCGATTCCGAACACCTGCTGTACGCGCTCGCGGACACCGACGTCTGCGCCGCGCTGCTGAAGGAACTGAAGCTGTCGCCGGAGGACATCAAGTCGTACATCGACGCGCATGCGCACACCGGCACGGCCGACCCCGATGCGCCGCTCGACAAGCTGTCGATCTCGCCGCGCGTGAAGAAGGCCGTGCAGTACGCGTTCCAGGCGTCGCGCGATCTCGGCCACTCGTACATCGGCCCCGAGCACCTGTTGATCGGGCTCGCCTCGGTGCCGGACAGCGTCGCCGGCACGCTGCTGAAGAAATACGGCGTGACGCCCGAGGCGCTGCGCCAGAAGGTCGTGAAGGTGGTCGGCAAGGGCGCCGAGGACGGCCGCGTCGATGCGCCGACCGGCACGCCGAACCTCGACAAGTTCGGCCGCGACCTCACTGCGATCGCGCGCCAGGGCAAGCTCGATCCGGTGCTCGGCCGCGCGCAGGAAATCGAAAGCACGATCGAGGTGCTCGCGCGCCGCAAGAAGAACAACCCGGTGCTGATCGGCGAGCCGGGCGTCGGCAAGACGGCGATCGTCGAAGGCCTCGCGCAGCGGATCGTCAACGGCGACGTGCCCGAAGTGCTGCGCAACAAGCGGCTCGTCGAAGTCAACATCAACTCGATGGTGGCCGGCGCGAAATATCGCGGCGAATTCGAGGAACGCGCGAAGCAGCTGATCGACGAAGTGACCGCGAAGCAGGACGAGCTGATCCTGTTCATCGACGAGCTGCACACGATCGTCGGCGCGGGCCAGGGCGGCGGCGAAGGCGGCCTCGACATCGCGAACGTGCTGAAGCCCGCGCTCGCGCGCGGCGAGCTGAGCCTGATCGGCGCAACGACGCTCAACGAGTACCAGAAGTACATCGAGAAGGACGCCGCGCTCGAACGCCGCTTCCAGCCCGTGTTCGTGCCGGAGCCGAGCGTCGAGCAGACCATCGTGATCCTGCGCGGGCTGCGCGACAGCCTCGAGGCGCACCACCAGGTGACGTTCGCCGACGACGCATTCGTCGCGGCCGCCGAGTTCGCCGACCGCTACATCACGTCGCGCTTCCTGCCCGACAAGGCGATCGACCTGATCGACCAGGCCGCCGCGCGCGTGCGGATCGGCGCGACGTCGCGCCCGATCGACATTCAGGAAGGCGAAGCGCAGATCGCGCAACTGAAGCGCGAGCAGGACTATGCGACCTCGCGCAAGCGCTTCGACGAAGCGAAGCAGTTCGAGGAGCAGATCAACGCGCAGCAGAAGGCCGTCGACGAGATGATGGAGGCGTGGCAGCGCAAGACCGGTTCGGAGACGCTCGAAGTGACCGTCGAATCGGTGGCCGAGGTCGTGTCGCGGCTGACCGGTATCCCCGTGTCCGAACTCACGCAGGAAGAACGCCAGAAGCTGCTGAAGATGGAAGAGCAGTTGCGCGAGCGCGTGGTCGGCCAGAGCGACGCGGTGGTCGCCGTCAGCGATGCCGTGCGGCTGTCGCGCGCGGGGCTCGGCCAGACGCACCGGCCGATCGCGACGTTCCTGTTTCTCGGGCCGACCGGCGTCGGCAAGACCGAGCTCGCGAAGGCGCTGGCCGAGACCGTGTTCGGCGACGAGCAGGCGATCATCCGCATCGACATGTCCGAATACATGGAGCGCCACGCGGTCGCGCGGCTGATCGGCGCGCCGCCCGGCTACGTCGGCTACGACGAAGGCGGCCAGCTCACCGAGCGCGTGCGGCGCCGCCCGTACAGCGTGATCCTGCTCGACGAGATCGAGAAGGCGCATCCGGACGTCTACAACGTGCTGCTGCAGGTGTTCGACGACGGCCGCCTGACCGACGGCAAGGGCCGCGTGGTCGATTTCAGCAACACGATCATCATCGCGACCAGCAACCTCGGCGCGGCGATCATCATGGACAACCTCACGCAGCCGGAAGCCGCGCGCAAGACCGACAAGGCGATCCGCGAGGAACTGATGCAGGTGCTGAAGGGGCATTTCCGGCCCGAGTTCCTGAACCGGATCGACGAGGTGATCGTGTTCCACGCGCTGTCGAAGGACGACATCCGCGCGATCGTGCAGATCCAGCTCGACCGCGTGGTGCGCACGGCCGCCGCGCAGGACATCACGCTCGTGATGGGCGACTCGCTCGTCGCGCACCTGACCGAAGCCGGCTACCAGCCGGAGTTCGGCGCGCGCGAGCTGAAGCGCCAGATCCGGCAGACCATCGAGACCAAGCTCGCGAAGGAGATCCTCGCCGACCGGCTGAAGTCGGGCGACAAGTGCGAGGTCGACTACGACAAGGACAGCGACGAAGTGAAGTTCAACACGCTCGCCGCGCCTGAAGCGAAGGAAGCGAAAGACACGACGGACGCGAAGCAGGACGCCGACGGCAAGCCTAAAGCGAACGGCAAGGCCGCCAAGGCAGCCGGCGACGCGAAACCGGACGACGCGCCCGCCGACGCCCCGCCGCCTGCCGCGAAGCCGTCGGGCAAGAAGTCGTCCGGCGCGAAGAAGGACGCCCACTAGAAAAACGCATGCCCCGCAACATGGGGCACGCATGACCGACTCCGTCCGCCGGACGGAGCCGCCCCACGCCGCGACACGGCGCAATCGAGCCACCCGCACCGGGCCCGGCTATTGGAGATTCACATGACAAATCGACGCGAAGTGCCAGGCATCAGGAAATACGATGGGCCCGCCGGCGGTTGGGGCGCGCTTCGCGCGACAGCCGATGCGGTGCGTACGCAGATGGAAACCATCGAGGCGCCGATCGTGCTGATGCGGACCAACCAGCCCGACGGCTTCGACTGCCCCGGCTGCGCGTGGCCCGACAAGGAACACAAGTCGACGTTCCAGTTCTGCGAGAACGGCGCGAAGGCCGTCACGTGGGAAGCGACGACCAAGCGCGTGCCGCCCGAGTTCTTCGCGGCGAACACCGTGTCGTCGCTGCTGCGCATGTCGGACTACGAACTGGAGGACATGGGCCGGCTCACCCATCCGCTCGTCTACGACCGCGCGACCGACACGTTCCGCGCGATCGAATGGGACGACGCATTCGCGCGCATCGGCGAAGTGCTGCGCGCGCTGCCGCCCGAGCAGGTCGAGTTCTACACGTCGGGCCGTGCGTCGAACGAAGCCGCGTACCTGTACCAGCTGTTCGCGCGCGAGCTCGGCACCAACAACTTCCCCGACTGCTCGAACATGTGCCACGAGCCGACCAGCGTCGGCCTGCCGCAGTCGATCGGCATCGGCAAGGGCACCGTGTCGCTGGAGGATTTCGACCACTGCGAGCTGATCATCTCGATCGGCCACAACCCCGGCACGAACCATCCGCGGATGATGGGCACGCTGCACGAGTGCGCGCGCCGCAACGTGCCGATCATCGTGTTCAACCCGCTGCGCGAGCGCGCGCTCGAACGCTTCGCCGATCCGCAGGACATGATCGAGATGGCGTCGTTCGGCTCGACGCGCATCGCGTCGACGTACTACCAGGTCGACGCGGGCGGCGACGCGGCCGCGCTGAAGGGCATCATGAAGGCGCTGCTGAAGCTCGAGGCCGAGCAAGGCAACGTGCTCGACCGCGACTTCATCGCGCAGCACACCAACGGCTTCGATGCATTCTCGGCCGACCTCGAAGCCACGTCGTGGGACGACATCGAACGCGCGAGCGGCCTCAGCCAGGAACAGCTGGAACAGGTCGCGCTCGCGTACGCGAAGTCGAACGCGACGATCATCACGTACGGGATGGGCGTCACGCAGCACAACAAGGGCACGGCCACCGTGCGCCTGATCGCCGACCTGCTGCTGATGCGCGGCAACATCGGCAAGCCCGGCGCCGGCGTGTGCCCGCTGCGCGGCCATTCGAACGTGCAGGGCAACCGCACGGTCGGCATCACCGAGAAGCCGTCGGCCGAATTCCTGAAGAAGATCGAGGACGTGTGCGGCTTCACGCCGCCCGCGCAGCACGGACACGACGCGGTGCAGGCCATGCAGGCGATGATCGACGGCACCGCGAAGGCGCTGCTGTGCCTCGGCGGCAACTTCGCGGTCGCGCTGCCCGATCCCGAGCTGTCGTTCCCCGCGATGGCGAAGCTCGACCTGAGCGTGCATCTCGGCACGAAGCTGAACCGTTCGCACCTGCTGGTCGGCAAGGAAACCTTCATCCTGCCGGTGCTCGGCCGCACCGAGCTCGACATGCAGGCCACCGGCCGGCAGTCGATCACCGTCGAGGATTCGATGTCGATGGTCCATGCGTCGGCCGGCAAGCTCAAGCCCGCGTCGGACCAGTTGCGCTCGGAGCCCGCGATCGTCGCCGGCATCGCGCACGCGACGCTGCCGAACAGCAAGGTCGCGTGGCTCGACCTGATCGCCGACTACGACCGCATCCGCGACCTGATCGACAAGACGGTATCCGGCTTCGAGGCGTTCAACGAGCGGATCCGCACGCCGGGCGGCTTCCGCCTGCCGCTGCCGCCCACCGAGCGCGTGTGGCCGACGCCGACCGGCAAGGCGATGTTCTCGGTCTACAAGGGCGTGAAGGAGGACGCGGACGTGCTCGGCGCCGAACAGGTGCTGCGGCTGATCACGCTGCGCAGCCACGACCAGTACAACACGACGATCTACGGCCTCGACGATCGCTATCGCGGCGTGTTCGGCCGGCGTGACGTGCTGTTCATGAACACGGCGGATCTCGAGAAGTACGGGCTCGAGCACGGCGACCTCGTCGACATCGAGACGGTCACCGCGTCGGGCCGTACGCTGCGCCTCGAGAAAATCACCGCGATCGAGTACGACATCGCGCCGGGCTCGGTCGGCGCGTACTACCCGGAAGCGAACGTGCTCGTGCCGCTCGACTACATCGACAAGGAAAGCGGCACGCCGTCGTACAAGTCGGTGCCGGTGCGCGTCGCGCGCTCGGCGGTCGTCTGATCCGCAGGCGGGCAGGGTCGCGGCACAGGCCGCGCCCTTCAGCCCGCCTGCTGCCCTGCGCTTCCCGCTCGCGGCCGCCGCATCGCAACCGATGCGGCGGCCTTTTCATTTGATCGCGCCGAACGACGCGGCACTTACCGCGCCGCCGTCGGCGGCATCGTCGCGCCCGTCTGCCGGCGCCGATACGCGCTGTCGCGCGTCGCCAGCCAGTAGTACAGCGGCGACGTCAGCAGCAAGCCCACGAGCCACGACAGGTCCGCGCCGCCCAGATGCGCGGGAATCGGGCCCGCGTACATCGGCGTGTTCATGAACGGAATCTGTACGAGAATCCCGATCGCATACGCGAGCAGCGCCTGCGGATTGAAGCGGCCGTAGATCCCGCCGTCCGCCATGAAGATCGACTGGATGTCGTACTTGCCCTTGTGGATCACGTAGAAGTCGATCAGGTTGATCGCCGTCCACGGCACCAGCACGACCAGCAGCGCGAGCACCAGATCGACGAGATTGCCGACGAAGTTCGTCGACGCGCCGATCGCCGCGTAGCAGCATGCGACGAAGATAACCACCGACACCACCGCGCGCGCCTTCGCGGTCGGAATCCACTTGTATGCGAACGTCTGCACCGACGTGATCACCGCGAGCACCGCGCCGTACAGGTTCAGCGCGTTGTGGCTGATCACGCTCAGCAGGAACAGCACGAGCATCAGCGGGCCGAGCGGGCCGGTCGCCTGCTTCACCGCGTCCATCGTGTCCGCGCCGGCCGGCACCGCGAGCACCGCGACAGCGCCGAAGATGAACGCGAGCGTCGAGCCGAGCGTGCAGCCGAGATAGGTCGCCCAGAACGTCGACGCGACGCCGACGTTTTCCGGCAGATAGCGCGAATAGTCCGACACGTACGGCGCGAACGCGATCTGCCACAGCGCCGACAGCGACACCGTCGCGAGCCAGCCCGCGAAGTCGAAGCCGCCGCGCGTCAGGAAATCGGCGGTGCTCACGTGCGACAGGATCATCCAGAAGCCGACGGCGATGCCGATGCCGAGCACCCACGTGCCGATGCGGTTCAGGATGTGGATGAACCGGTAGCCGACGATCCCGATCAGCCCGGAGCCCACCGCGCCGATCACGATGCCGACGGGCACCGGCACCGACGACGCGATGCCGTGCACCGACTTGCCCGCGAGCACGATGTTCGATGCGAAGAAGCCGACGTACATCACGGCCGCGATCACCGTGACGAGCAGCGCGCCCCACGAGCCGAACTGCGCACGGCTCTGGATCATCTGCGGGATGCCCATCTGCGGCCCCTGCGCCGAGTGCAGCGCCATCAGCACGCCGCCGACCGCCTGGCCGACGACGATCGCGACGATGCCCCATATCAGGTTCAGGTGGAACATCTGCACGCCGAGCGCGCCGGTCACGATCGGCAACGGCGCGATGTTGCCGCCGAACCAGAGCGTGAACAGGTCGCGCACCTTGCCGTGGCGTTCCGCGGGCGGCACATAGCCGATCGTGTGCTTCTCTATCATCGGGGACGCATTGCGTTCCGCGTTCGTCATGGTGATGTCTCCAGTCCTGCGCGGCGATGCGCGCGTGCCGTTTCGCGCCGGCGCGCGTCGGGGTGCGCGTCGGCAATCGGTCCGGATACGCGAGCGACGCCGCGCCGCGTGCACGCGCGGCGGTGCCGAACGAAGCGGCGCGTGCGCCGCAAGCGGGGACGGATGACATGTCCCGCAGGCGCGCACACGGCCTCGTCGCGATCCAGGTTGGAAACGATGGTGCGCCACGCGCATCGGGACCGGAAAATACTAAAAATATTTCCGCGACATACGAAAAAGCTCTGCAGCGGAAATTTCGGCGCCGATCGACTTCAGGTAAGGTGCTACGCGAAACCAACAGCATGCGCCCGCGGCGCCAAGCCGGGGCCGGGCATCAGAGGTGCTTGTGGCTCACTACACTTTGCGGCAACTGAAATACTTCGTCACGACGGTCGAATCCGGCAGCGTCGCCGAGGCATCGCGTCAACTGTTCATCGCGCAGCCGTCGATTTCCAGCGCGATCAAGGGGCTCGAAGAAAGCTTCGGCGTGAAGCTGTTCATTCGCCACCACGCGCAGGGCGTGTCATTGACGCCGAGCGGCACGCGCTTCTACCGGAAAGCGCAGGAACTGCTGCGCATCGCGCACGAGTTCGAACAGAACGCGCTCGCCGACAACGACGTGATCACCGGGCAGATCGACATCGGCTGCTTCGAGACGGTCGCGCCGCTCTATCTGCCGCAACTGATCGCGGGTTTTCGCGAGCGCTACCCTGGCGTGAACATCCGGCTGCGCGACGGCGACCAGCAGGAACTCGTGCAGGGCCTGACGTCCGGCACCTTCGATCTCGCGCTGATGTACGACCACGATCTCGACGGCACGATCGAAACCGAGCCGCTGATGCCGCCGCAGCAGCCGTACGTGCTGCTGCCGGAGCACCACCGGTTCGCGGGCCAGACGCACGTGTCGCTGCGCGACCTGTGCGTCGAGCCGATGATCCTGCTCGACGTGCAGCCGAGCCGCACGTATTTCGTCAGCCTGTTTCACGAGCTCGGGCTCACGCCGAACATCGTGTTCGGCTCGCCGTCGATCGAGATGGTGCGCGGGATGGTCGGCCAGGGCTTCGGTTTCTCGCTGCTCGTCACGCGCCCGCATTCCGACTATACGTACGACGGCCAGCGCGTCGTGACGATCGCCCTCAGCGAAACGGTCAGCCCGTCCGGGCTCGTGAGCGCACGGCTGAAGCGCGGTCAGCTCACGAAACAGGCGCAGTCGTTCGTCGATTTCTGCCGCGAGCGGCTCGCGCGGATCGTCGCTGAAGCGGCGCGATGAGGTTGCGATAGAGAACAGGACGACGCACGCGCCGCCGGATGCGGTGCGTGCGTGTCGGCCGCCCGTTCAGACGGCGGAAGAGAGATACGCGACCAGACGGCCCAGCATCGCGTCGCATCCATGCAGTTGTTCGAGCGTGACGAACTCGTCGGGCTTGTGCCCCTGGTCCATGCTGCCAGGCCCACACACGACGGTCGGAATGCCGGCCTGCCCGAACAGCCCGCCCTCGGTGCCGAACGCCACCGTGCCGAATGCGTCGGAGCCGCTCAGCAGCGCGAGCAGGCGCGCGGCCTCGCTGTCCGGCGCGGTCGCCAGCCCCGGATACGCGCCGAGCGGCTGCAACTGAATGTCGGTATCGGGCTGCACCGCGCGCATCCTCGGCAACAGTTCGGATTCCGCATAGTCCTGCAGCTTTCTCGGCACGTCGTGCGCATCGAAATCCGGCAGCGCACGCACCTCGAAATCGAACTCGCATTCGGCCGGCACGATGTTCAGCGCGCGGCCGCCCTTGATCAGCCCCGTCTGCACGGTCGAGAACGGCGGATCGAAGCGGCTGTCGTGATGCTGGGGCCGCGCGAGCGCCGCGCCGATCTCGCCGAGCCGGCCGATCAGCTTCGCCGCATAGTCGATCGCGTTGACGCCGGACGGCGCGTAAGCCGAGTGGCACGCGGCGCCCTTCACGTGGCAGCGCATCGCGAGCTTGCCCTTGTGACCGAGCACCGGCTTCAGTTCAGTCGGCTCGCCGATCAGGCACAGTCGCGGGCGATGTTCGCGCGCGGCCAGTTGTTCGAGCATCGGCCGCACGCCGAGACAACCGACTTCCTCGTCGTACGAGAACGCGAGATGCACCGGCAAGCTCAGCGGTCGCGCGACGAACGCCGGAACGGCCGCAAGCACCGACGCGATGAAGCCCTTCATGTCGGCCGTGCCGCGGCCATACAGGCGGCCGTCGCGCTCGGTCAGCCGGAACGGCTCGACCGTCCACGCCTGCCCGTCGACCGGCACCACGTCGGTATGGCCCGACAGCGCGACGCCGCCGCGATCGCGCGGGCCGATCGTCGCGTACAGGCTCGCCTTCGTGCGTTCCGCGTTGTAGAACAGTTCGCTCTCCACACCGAAACCCGCGAGATGGTCGCGGATGAAGGCGATCATCTCGAGATTCGAATCGCGGCTGACCGTCGCGAAGCCGATCAGCCGTTCGAGCAGCGCGCGGCTCGACGGATCACTCATCGCCCGGCACTCCATAGCTCGGCGCGGCGGTCGGGTTCAGCGCGCGGGTCTGATAGTCCTGCATCTGCGGCCGATACGCGCGCCACAGCGCATCGAGCTGCCCGATCGGATCGGCATCGGCCCAGTCGACGCGCAGATCGACGATCGGCCAGGTCACGTCGCCGGCCACCTTCAACGCGGCCGAATGCACTGGCCCGGCCTCGCCGCCGGCCGCCATCGCCGCGTGCATCGCGGCGAGCAGCCGATCGGCGAGCAACCCCGGCGCCTGCTCGAAGGCCCGCACCATCGCGGCGATCACGGCCGGCGCGGCCAGCAGGTTGCCGGCCGCCACGCATTGCTCGCCCTGCACCGCGTGATGTGTGCCGAGCGCCTCCTTGCCGGTGAAGCATGCCGTCTGCCCCTGCCCGTCGATCACCGTGACCTGCCGGTACTGGCTCCAGCCGTTCGCGCTCAACGCGCGGTCGAGCGCCGCGGCAGGGGCGAGCTGGCCGTGTTCGATCAGGTCGAGGATCTGGGGCCCAAGCGCCGGCAGCGTGATGTTCTGCGTCGCGACCGCGCCGACGCCCGCGCGCACCCACGGGCAGCGCGCGCCCACCGCGATACTCGACGAGCTGATCGCGATCCCGAGCTGGCCCGTTTCCGGGCAGCGCCCGACGATGGAGAAAGTCATGTCGCCTCCTGGGCGTGGTTCGGCTGCCAGTTGTCGGGGATCACCGCGATCACGTCGATCTCCATCAGCCACTGCGGCTGGCCGAGCGCGGAGACCACGAGCCCCGTCGAGATCGGATAGACGCCCTTCAGCCACTTGCCGACCTCCTGGTACACCGGCTCGCGATAGCGCGGGTCGATCAGGTAGGTCGTCGTCTTCACGACGTGCGTGATGTCGCTGCCCGCTTCTTCGAGCAACTGCTTCACGTTCTTCATCGCCTGCTCCGCCTGCGCGCGCGCGTCGCCGAGGCCGATCAGATTGCCGTCGAAATCGGTGCCGACCTGGCCGCGCACGTAGACGGTGTTGCCGGCCCGCACGGCCTGGCACAAGTCGTTGTCGAGCGTCTGGTTCGGGTAGGTATCCTTCGTGTTGAACATGCGGATACGCGTATGGGTAGGCTGGCTCATCGAGGTCCTTCGGGTGTCGGGGTGGGCGAGCGCCGCGCTGCAAGCGGGCGCTGCGCGGCGGAGTTCGGATTGGCGCGTGGCCGCGTCCGTGCGTCGTTTCGAGCGCGGGTCACCGCGTGGATGCGGATCAGCCGATCGCGTCGACCAGCCGGCCGGTATGGGCCTGAACCGTGTGCGGCGTGTTGCCGTGCTCGGCCCGCGGTTGCGCGCGGCGTTCCGATGCGTCGTGGTACGCGAGGTACTTGCGCTGCGTGACGATGTGATCGGCGATGTGCTTCGCGTCGTGCCACACGCCCCAGATGAAGCTCGAGCCGCGCCGCGACAGCCACGGCAGCCCGAGGAAATAGATGCCCGGCTCCTTCGACACGCCGCGCTGGTGCTGCGGCTTGCCGTTCGGCCCGAACGCGTCGACGTTCAGCCAGCCGTAGTCGACCGCATAGCCGGTGGCCCAGACGATCGACGTGACGCCCGCGCCGGCTAGATCGAGCGAGAGGATCGGATGCGCGACGCAGTCGGGGTCCGGCAGGATGCACCGAGCGTCCGGCTCTTCGGGCAGGTCGAGGCCATTGCGCGCCGCGTACGCGTCGGCCGCGTCGAGCAGCGACAGGTAGTTCTCGTCGCCGCGCGCGAGATTGACCGCGAGATCGGGTTCGAACACGGCCACGCCGCCGTCGAACGACTTCGTCAGCCCGACCAGCGTCACGCCCTGGTTCGCGAGCGCACGGAAATCGACCGTATGGCCGCCGCGCGCGCCGCTCACCGCGATCGTCACGTGTTCGCGGCCGGGCGTCGCGACTTCCTTGTCCCATTCGCCGAGCACGCCGAGCCACCAGCAGAAGTCGCGGCCGCGATACGCGCGCGGCGGACGATCGTGCGGGCCGACCGACAGGTAGACCTGCCGGCCCGCGCGCTGCAGTTCGTCGGCAATCTGCACGCCCGACGAACCGGCGCCGACCACCAGCACCGCGCCGGCCGGAAGCTGGCCCGGGTTGCGATAGTCGGCGGAGTGGATCTGCACGACGCGCGCGTCGTCCGGCGCGATCGGCGGAATCACCGGGCGCTGGAACGGCCCCGTGGCGACCACCACACGGTTCGCCTCGATCGTGCCGTCGGACGTCTCGACGACGAAGCCCGGCTTGCCCGTGTTATGCACGACCTTCTTCACTTCGACGCCGGTGCGGATCGGCGCATTGAACTTGCGCGCATACGCTTCGAAGTAGTCCGCGACCTGGTCTTTCGATGCGAACGCGTCGGGGTCGAGGCCGTCGAATTCGAGGCCGGGGAAGCGGTCGTGCCACGCGGGGCCGTTCGCGACCAGCGAATCCCAGCGCCCGGTGCGCCA
Organism: Burkholderia sp. BCC0397; assembly: GCF_902832865.1. Classification (NCBI taxonomy): domain Bacteria; kingdom Pseudomonadati; phylum Pseudomonadota; class Betaproteobacteria; order Burkholderiales; family Burkholderiaceae; genus Burkholderia; species Burkholderia sp. BCC0397. The sequence goes on from NZ_CADFDL010000017.1 coordinate 108,796, forward strand.
GCGTTCGGCGATGCGGCTGCGCTCCAGCACGAGATGGGGCACGCCCAGCTTGCCCAGATGCTCGCTCATGGCCACGCCGGCCTGCCCGGCGCCGACGACGAGCGTATCGATTGAGGTTGTTTCGACTGCCACGGCTGTCTCCTTCTGAAGTGCGGCTCATGCGACGCTCGTGTCGTTGCGTGAGTGGGAATGGAGACATTCTGCTGACAGGCTGTCTGGCGCGAAATGAGGTTTTTTGTTGGTGTTGACGAGCAAAAAGCTGGGGCGGGTGGGGCTCGCTCACGCAGCAGTGCCGGGCCAGTCTCGGGATACCGGGCGCATCTCCGGCAAAATCGTCGTCGCACGCACGCTGGCAAGGTCGATACGGATTGCCGGCGAAACCGCGTCGGCGAAGATTTCGTTTTGACGCTATTCTTCGGTTCGAACAGGGATGACCGTGCCCGAGTGACCTATGCCTGCAACCGACTCCGACGATATCGAGCAACACGCGCTTCAGGCGAACGGCCGGGCGACGCGCCGGAATGACGCGCGCGTCTGGCGCTCGACGCTGATTCCCGGCGGAGAGATGGTCACGGCCCGGTTCACCGACCATGTCTACGCGCCTCACTGGCACGACGCGTACACCATCTCGGTCATAGAACGGGGGGCTGAACGTTACGACTACCGCGGCACGCGGTTCGTCGCCGATGCCGGGTCCCTGCCGGTCATCAATCCCGGCGAAATCCATACGGGCTCGAGCGCGGCCGACGCAGGCTGGCAATGCCGCACGTTCTATTTGCCGGTCGATTTCGTGCAGGGCGTGGCCGAAGAAGCCGGGTTGTCCCGTCACGATACGCCCTGGTTCGACTCGGACATCATCAAGGATCCCGACCTCGTCGGCCGCGCGCTGCGAGCGCACCGTGTGCTCGAAACCGGCACCGACATGCTTGCCGTGGAGTACGCGCTGCTCGATGCCGTGTCCACGCTGCTGAAGCGCTACGGGCGGATGCGTCCGCCTTCCCGGCCAATGAGCATCGATCGCATGCGTGTCGAGCGCATGAAAGCGCGCATGCTCGACGAGCTGACCGCGTCGCTCGACCTCGCCGAACTGGCCCATGTCGTCGGATTGTCGAAATTCCATGCGGCGCGCATCTTCTCGCGCGAGGTCGGCATGGCGCCGCATGCGTGGCGCAATCAGGTCCGGCTGGCCCGCGCGTGCGATGCGCTTCGTGCCGGAATGCCCGCAACGGAAGTGGCCGCGGCTTTCGGCTTCGCGGACCAGAGCCACTTCAACCGTCACTTCAAGAAGGCCAACGGCGTCGCGCCGAGTCGCTGGCGCGACACTCGATAAAAAGCGCGGAAACCACAAGAACGTTCAAGCGCGCGCGTCGTACCGCGTCCTATCCTCGCCCTCAATGGGAGGAAGACATGAACGCAGATCAACGACGCAGCCCCGTGACGATCGGGGAAGCAGAAGCCGCTACGGGTTTCGTGGCCCTCGACGACATCCGGCCGCGACGCGGCTCGGAGGTGCTGGTCGAGGTGCTGAGAAGCGAAGGGGTGCGCTACGTTTTCGGCAATCCCGGCACGACCGAGCTGTCATTCATCGACGCACTGACCGACGCCCCCGACCTGTCGTATGTGCTGGGCTTGCAGGAGGCCGCGGTCGTTGCGATGGCGGACGGCTATGCCCAGGCTTCCGGTCGGCCCGGCTTTACGAACCTGCATACGGCGGGCGGCCTCGGCCACGCGATAGGCGCCCTTCTGAATGCAAAGGCGGCCAGAACGCCGCTGGTCGTCACGGCCGGCCAGCAGGATACCCGCCATGCCCACACCGATCCGCTGTTGTACGGCGATTCGCTGGGCGTCGCCCGCCCGGCGGTCAAATGGGCACGGGAAGTCGCGCACCCGGACGAAATCGGCGTGCTCGTGCGGCGGGCATTCAACGACAGCGCGGCCGCACCGTCCGGGCCGGTGTTTCTGTCGCTGCCGATGGATGTGATGGAGCGCACCACGTCCCTGCCTGTCGCGCGCCGATCAGCGATCGACCGCACCTCGATCCCGTCGGCGCTGCCCGATCTGGCAACGGCATTGGCATCGATCCGCCCCGGACGCCTCGCGATGGTGGTCGGCGACGAAGTGTTCGCGGCCGGCGCCAGCGCGGAAGCCGTGGCCGTCGCCGAAACGCTGGGCGCGTCGGTATTCGGCCCATCCTGGCCGGCCCACCTGCCGTTTCCGACATCGCATGCGTTGTGGTGCGGCAACCTGCCCATGACGGTCGCCGACATGCATGAAACGCTCCGCGCCTTCGATGCGGTCTTCGTACTGGGCGGCCACTTCAGCATCACGATCCTCTACTCCGTCGGCCCGGCCATTCCGTCGACCTGCAGGCTCTATCAGCTGGCAAGCGACCCGCAAGACCTGGGCCGGATCCATGCAACCGCACTGGGCTGCGTCGGCGCCCTTCGCGCCTCCCTTCATGCACTCCTGCCGATGCTGCGCGAAGCGTCGCAGCATCGGCGCGCTGAAATCGACGCGTTGCGGGCCGACGCGCAGCACGATCGCGCACGACAACGCGTCAGCCTCGACGAGCAGGTCGCGTCCGGGTTGAACGCCGCCATGACGATGACGCTCGTCGCCGCGCACGAGGTCGCGCGGGCGCTGGGTCCGACGACGCCGCTCGTCGACGAGTCGCCGGCGACGATGCCGCTGATTCGCAGCGCACTTCATGCCAGCGGTACCCGGCAGTACTACGGTACCCGGGGCGCCATCCTCGGCTGGGGCATGGGCGCGGCGGTCGGCATATCGCTGGGGCTCGGACGGGAACCCGTCGTCGCGATCATCGGCGACGGTTCCGCCCTCTACGCGCCGCAAGCGTTGTGGACCGCGGCGCATGAATGTCTTCCGGTCACGTTTGTCGTGGTGAACAATCAGGAGTACAACATCCTGAAGAAGTACATGAAATCGCAGCGTCATTTCGTCAGCGCCCACGCCGATCGCTTTGCCAGCATGGACCTCAAGGACCCGCCCATCGACTTCCTGGCGCTCGCGAGATCCTGGGGTCTGGCGGCCCGCCGCGTGGCGCGTGCGGGAGACATCGCGGCCGCTGTCGAGTGCGGGATCGCATCGGGACAGCCGAACCTGATAGAGATTCCGGTCAGCGTGACATAGCCGGTACGCATGGTCCGGATTCGAATGGTCTTGTCGGGATCACGCCGCGCCGTCAGAGTCCATTCAAACCGGCTGCCGGGCGGAAGCGGAAACGTCTCCGATTGCCCGACGTATCGCCGCGAGCTCCGCCGGAGAACGAAGATCGAGGATCGTCTCTATGTTTCGGCAACGCTCTCCCGAGCGGCACGACAGCCATTCGGCGCCGCCTCCTTCGGCCGCGCCCCCCCGCAATTCCTGACTGTGCCCACATATGGGCCGACAGTTGCCGGGCCGAAGGCGCGCTCAACCCTCCGACGTGTCGACGCTTGCGACCGCCCGCGTGCGGCGATCGCGGGCGCCGATTCGATCCGCAGCCATTTCGGCGAGCATCAACGTGGGCAGATTCGTGTTCGCGCTCGGTATGAGTGGCATCACCGAGGCATCGACCACAAAGAGGTTCCGGGCGCCGTGAACACGGAAGTCGTCGTCGACCACGGCCATCGGATCGTCCGCGCTGCCCATCGCACAGGTACCGACGGGGTGCCCCATCGGGCTGATCGACGACAGAATGTCGTCGTCGGTAATCTCACGACCTCCGCTACGGTACGCAACAGGCGGGCCGCTTCGAAACGCGCGACCGAATATCGCACGACGCACGAAACCCGGAGAGTTGGCTGCCGCCTCGGCCGCCATCGCCAGAACTTTCCCGGTCAACCCGGTGCGATTGAATTGCGTCACGGCAAGCGTGCCGGGCAACAGAAAGGCCTCGTGATATTGAGCCGCGACACCCGGTTCGCGCAGCAACCGCTCGGTGAGCCGCGCCGACTGGATCATCCGCGGAGGATCGGCCGGGTCCGACATGAACCGGAAGTTGACGACCGGATTCACGCGCGGATCAGCACTGCCGAGCGTCACCGAGCCGCGCGACTTCGGCGCATACAGCGCGCTTCCGACCAACGCGAAATCGGGCCCGAAAGATGCGCCGCTGACTCGACCGATCACGAACGAAAACAGGTCGCTCCCCGGGCAGCCCGGCACTGCCGACGACGCGCGCAGCCCCGCCACGGCGAACCGTCTGAGGTCCGCCGCGATGCGCTTGCCGCGAGGGAGCGTGAGCGCAAAGAACATGTACGGATGATTTTGCAGGTTCCGGCCCACGCCCGGTCGATCGACCACGCCCCGGATGCCCAGCGACGACAATTCCGCAGCCGGGCCGATTCCCGACCGCAGCAACAGGGCCGGAGAAAAGATGCCGCCTGCCGACACGACGACGTTGCGCGCACTCAATTGCACGATCGTGCCGTCCCGCACGGCCTCGACGCCCTGCACGACATTGCCTGTCATGCGCAATCGGGTAACCTGCGTGCCAGGCAGGATCTCAAGATTCGCGCGCGCCCTGACTTCCCGTGTCAGATAGCAGCCCGTACTGGTCACACGCGTGTCCGAATCGATTGCGAGCGGCATCGGGAAGAACCCGTCACCGGGCGTGTCGTTGATGTCCGGCACGGGCGGGAATCCGAAGCGCTGCGCGGCCTGCTCCATCGCGCGCACGAAGGTCGGCCATTGCGCCTTCGGCATCCTCGCGATGGCGTGCGGACCACGCGAATCACCCGGACGATCGCGATCGTCCTCGACCTTGCGAAAATACGGCAGCACCGAATCCCATGAAAAGCGACCGGCTCCGACCTCGGCCCACCGTCCGTAGTCCGACGGGATGCCGCGAAGCGCGAACATGCCATTGATGCTCGAGCCGCCTCCCATCACCCTTGCCTGCGGATAGGGCGCCGGCTGGCCGCCGTCCGTCGCTGTCGCAGTCAGGCCGCGCCAGAAGTAGTTCGCGTTAAGGGTTGAAGCCGGAAATGCGTCCTGGATATCCGCCGGCTCGCCGCCCGGCGGGCTGTCCGCACCCGCCTCGACGAGCAGCACGCGACAATCCGGATTGGCGGAAAGACGCGATGCCATCACCGCGCCGGCGGTGCCGCCACCTACGATCAAGAAATCGAACTCCATGGTCTCCTCATGCATGAGCGGTGAGTCGCGGCGCAGAGCGCACCGTCTCGAAACGCGACCTCACACGTGCAATCAGCTTAGCGACCGTGGTTCCCGTCACCAATCGCAGACTCGTCCAGAATGGACATCTCGGGCATGAAACGCGTCGGGCCGGTGCCGCGCACGCGCCCCCAACGCAAAACGGCCTGGCACAATGAACTGCACGCCAAAGATTGGATCCACGTCCAACTTTTGGCGTGCAGTTCACAAGGCCAGGCCGTCATGATTCGCATCCTGCCGGGTTGCGCTGCTGCAACCCGTGGCTTCCTTCTCAGATCTTGTACAACTCGAACGGATCGACACGCTTCATGCTGTCGAGCACATTACCCACGATCCCGACGATGCGATTCGAGTCGGCCCCAAAGCCGAACAATGCCGCACGCAACACCGAGCGTATCCGCTCCTCCATGCTCAGGAGATCCCTCGACAACTTGTCCTCGACAACGGCGGCCATCGCGCCCTTCAACACGAGCGTCGCCGCATAGAAGTCGTTCTCCGTCCAGTCCGGCAGCAGCTTGCCGAGCCAGCTGCGATGCCGCAGGGTGGACGACGCAATGATCTCCGCCGAGATCTTCTTCGATGCATATGCAATGTCCAGCAATTCCGCCACGCGCCTATCCATCGATGCGGCCACGATCAACATCGCCCACTTCAGGCTGAGTCGCAGATAAGGATCTCGTGCTTCGGAAAATTCGCGATCGGTGATGTGCTGAATCTCGTCGAATGCTTCCGTGACGAGGGCAAGAAAAATGCCTTCCTTGTCGGCGAAGTGATGGTAAATGCTTCCGTGAGAAACACCGGCGGCCGTTGAAATCTGGCGCAACGTGGTCTGGTCGTATCCGTGTTCGAAAAACAGGCGCTTCGCCGTATCGATCACCTGTCGCCGGACCCGCTCGCTTTGATCTGACCGATTCATCTCTAATGGCTAACCCTGAATTGACCACGTCGGGGCCGCATCTTACATTAGATCACAATCTAGATTTTGATCCACACTCTCGATCCCCCCGCCGCTGGAGCCAGACATGACAATGCGTCGCCGGAATTTTCTGCAAACGACCGCCGCCCTCGGTGCGTCGACCCTGCTTCCATTCAGCCTGTCGGGTTGTGGCGGCGAATCGGGCTCGGGAGCCGCCCGCGGCGCGTCGGTCCTCGCCAGCAACCCGAGCGCACCACCGCTCGCCAAGCCTCCACTGATGCTGACGTCCTATCTGAACGGCGCGACGGTCAGCCGGGACCAGGTACTCCAATGGGAAGCCCGTCGCGTGCAGGTTGTCGCCAACAAGATGACGAACAACCTGCCCGCCTATCTCGTGTCGGATCTCGCGGCACTCATCGTCCGGCCGCCTGCTTCCATCGCCAATATCGACCAGGAGCGCAATGCCCTTGCGGATGCAAAGATCCGTGCGGGCGACGCCGCGATGAAATCACTGGTCGCCGCGGATTTGCTGGTTTCCGATCCGCTGACGACAGTGGCGGCCAGCACCAGCTTCGGCAATTACTCGCCGAGCAGGACCGAAGTGACCAGCAACCGGGGGACCGCGGCAGGATTCGCGAACTGGTTTCTGAAGAAGTCGATTCTCGACTTCGACGAAAGGTCGATACTGGTCGCCTGTCCCGATCACTACTTCTTCGCGCCTTTGCAATCCGAAGGCCAGGATGTCATGGAAGAAACCGGCGGGGCGCTCATCGTCACCCACTTTACGATCGACTACGATCGTTCAAACACGCTTCCCCAGTCCGATGTCGACCCCGCCTACCCCATTCGACTGGCCGGCATGGCCGTGAATGGCCAGGGCGCCACCGTCGGTGGCGTCATGCATCAATTCCGCGATCTCGACCAGGGATTTCACTGCAAACTCGCGATCTATTTTCCCAGCACGCTGCCGTTCTGGATAACTACCGAACACGCATGGCATCTCGCATGCGAGTTTTCGAACTGGATTACCGCCTATATCGCCGAAACCGGTGATTGACGGCAACCTCGCGTGCCCGCCGTCGACAGACATGACCGTCAGCGGCGGGGGCCCGACGCGCACAGCGCGTTTCACCGAGTCACGACACGCCGCCAGCCGATGCACCGCGCACCGGCTGGCAGCAACTTCACGTCAAATACCCTGCCCGTGCCACGCACGCGTCAGCAACTCGCTCAGCGAATCCGCATCGACCGTTCTGGGGTTGGCGTACGGATTCGCGACAGCCTGTTCTACCGCGGCGGCGATGCCGCTCTCGGGCATACCGATGTCGCGCAGTGCAAGCGGTATCGCACAATCTCGCTCCAGCCGGAATATCGCGTCGATGGCATTCGACGTTTTCATCGCGCGAGCAAGACGTTCAAGCGCGTCCGGAATCCGCGATGCGTTGTACGCAAGCGCATAAGGCAGCACGATCGCGTGCGTCTGGGCATGCGGCAGATCGAACAGGCCACCGAGCGTGTGGCACAACTTGTGGTGCAAACCCATCGTCGTCGCGCCCAGGCAGCAAGCGCATAACCACGCGCCATAGAGCAGCGATCCACGCGCGTCGACATCACCCGGCGCGCGCATGACGCGCGGCAATGCGTCGGCGATCGCCCGCACGCCCTCTTCCGCCATCAACGCGACGATCGGGTTGCCGTCCGGCGCATAGAGCGCTTCGGCCGCATGCGCAATCGCATTGAATGCCGACAACGCCGAAATTGCCGGCGGAAGCGACAGCGTCAGGTCGACGTCGTAAATGACGACTTCGGGCTGAATCTTCGGGCCGCGCTGGGTCACCTTGCGCCCATCCCGTGTCTCTCCCAGAATCGGCGTCATCTCGGAACCCGCGTAGGTCGTCGGCAACACCACCTGCGGCAGATCGGTCCTGAGCGCGATAGCCTTGCCAAGGCCCGTGGTGGAGCCACCGCCGACCGCAACGATACCGTCGGCGTCGTGCGCTTTCACCACGTCGAGCGCACGCTCCGTGACATCCACCGGCGTGTGCATGGTCGCGCCATTGAACGTGCCGATCGCTTTCGAACCCAGCAAGCGACACACGTCGTCGGCCAGCGCAGCCTGCTCAGGCGTCGACAGCACGAGCAAACGCCTCAAGCCAAGGCGGTCCGCTTCTGCAGCCAGCATCGTCCGCGTGCCTTGCCCGAACACGACGCGCGCCGGCAGCATCTGATAGGTGAAGGCATTCATCATGATCCGTCCTCCTCAATGGTCCGACGCATTCGCACCGTAGCCGGGACGCCCGGCGGGCACGACGTGGTAGTCCACCTGATGCCGAGCAATACGCATGTCGCCGAGCTCGTTCTTCACGCGCACATGTTCCGCATGCACGGCGTACTGCGCCAGCGATTCGTGGGAATCGAATTCCGAGTACAGCACGACATCGCACGCGTAATCGACGCGACTCGAATCGACGCCGATCTCCAGATGCAGCAATCCCGGGATTCTTCCGACCAGGCTTTCGAATGCGGCTTTCAACCGGTCGATTGCCTGCGTGCGTTGTTCCGGCGTATCGCCCCTTACATTCCACATCACGATGTGTTTGATCATGCGCCCTGCCTCTAATGGTTCGTATCGCTGCTTGCAGCCCGATTCGGTGCGGCCGCATCAGGTTCGGTGCGATGGAGCACGAAACTGAAATCGAGCGTGCTGAACGGCGTATCGACAAGACTGCCGTCCGGTGCCTTACCGGGCGCGTGCTGCACCCAGTCCGTGATCAGTGACGACCTGACGCCGAATACCGCATCGGAATCGAGGTACTTGTCGCCGGAGCGGAACACATGGGTAATGAGCCGCTCGTAGCCCGGCGCTTCGATCAGGAAATGCAAATGCGCCGGCCGCCATGGATGCCGGCCCAGCGCCGTCAGCATGCGACCCACCGGGCCGTCGTGAGGAATCGGATAAGGCTCGGCGGTGATCGAGCGGAAATGGAAGGAGCCGTCGGCCAGGCTGCGCAACATGCCCCGCCCCTGACTCCCTTCGACGTCGCTGTACTGCACGTCGTAGAAGCCGTCCGAATCGGCCTGCCACACCTCGATTCGTGCATTCGGCACCGGCTCGCCTGCCGGCCCGGCGATCCGCCCCGTCACGAAACACGGTTCGCCTTTCGCGCCGTTCGCGACATCGTCGCCATTCCGGTACGCCGGCGCGTTCTCCACGAAAAACGGCCCGAACACCGTCGATTCGGTACAGCCGTGCGGCTTGCGGTTGTTGAGCGCATTGACCAGCATCGACAACCCCAGCGTGTCGGACAGCAGGATGAATTCCTGCCGCTTGTCATCGGTGATATGCCCGACTTCGGTGAGAAACCTGATCCCTTCGAACCACTCTTCCTCGGTCAGTTCGACATCGCGCGCGAACGCGTGCAGATGCTGCACGACGCTCGTCATGAGCTGCTTGAGACGCGGATTCTCCGCATCGGCATGCCGCGCGAGAACGATCTGCGTAATGGTGTCTTCGTCGACGTTTCGCATCATGTCTCCATTTAAAGGCCCGACGGCCTCGATTCGTATTCCTTCACGTGTTCCGCTGAACGTCGGACGAGCACATCCGCAATCCAGTCCGCCATGAAGTCGGTCGCGAGACTCATGTTGCCGATACTGCAGTGCTGCTCACCACCTTCCTGCGCGGTAAAGATCCGAAGCTCGCGATGCGGACTGTTGATGCATCCGTCGTAAGTGCGATACGCATCTTCGACCGAGATCTGGCGATCGAGCTCGCCGTGCGTAATGAGGATCGGCACACGGATACGATCGAGCACGCGTTCGAGCGTGAAGCGCTCCGCAATCGGCAGCGCCTCCGCGATGGAGTTCGCCCCGAAGACCCACAGGATGTGTTCGACGAGATGCGGCACGGACGGCGCCAGCCCGGGATCGATTGCGCCGTCGACACGTCGGCGAAAACGCGCCGCGAAATCGTAGTTCGCGCCCCACGCCACACAGCACTTGAACCGGCTCTCGAACGCGGCCGCGCGTGGCGCGTGATGACCGCCCATGCTCAGCGCGACCATGCCTATCCTCTCCGCATCGACATCGCCACGGCCTTCGAGATAGTCGACACACGCGCTCGCCGGCCGTTCCGCCTCCGCGAAATTGTGCAGATCGTGCTTTCTCAGTGCTTCCCCGACCCCCGGGTTGTCGACGACAAGCGTCGACACGCCGCGCCGCGCAAGCGCCGTCGGGAAGCCGGACAGGAACAGGAACTCCTTCAGGCCGTCCAGCCCGTTGAAGTGCACCATGCACGGCGCGGAGCCCTCGCCCTGCGCGCGCACGAACAGCGCCGGCAAAACCGATCCTTCATAGGGCACGAGCACGCGCTCGCAATTGACGCCGCCGAGCGACACGTACCGGGAAAAACACGCCAGCAGCCGGTCATACGCGTCGATGCGCGGCGCATAGTCATGCGGCGGCATCCGCTCCGCGGTGATATACAAGACGGCGGCGCGACGATACTTCTCGGACGCACTCAGACTATTGCCGTTCCGCTGATCCAGCTCGGCCTTCTCGACCAGTTGCGCGGCGGCATCGGCCCAGGCGTGGAAAAATGCCTTCGCAGGATCGCTGTCATCCTGCGTGCTTCGATCGCGCAGCGTGCGTGACGCACGATCGATCTCGTCCATGTTGGCCCCCATGTCGAGCGCCATGCCGAGCGCAAGGTTCCACGCGTAATCGTCAAAGTACTCAAGCACCTTCCACCTCGACACCATTACCGGTCACGTTCGCCGCGTGCTCGATCACCTTGATGACTGCCGCGTAGTCCTCGTCCGCATAGCCGCACGCCGACGCGCTGGACAACAACTGAGCCGTCAGCGCCGTGAGGCCCAGCGGGACGTTCAATGACCTTCCGGCATCGAGGATGAGCCCGACGTCCTTGCGCATCTGCTCGACCGTGAAGGTTGCCGTGAAATCCCGCTTCGACAACGCGCCGGCCTTCGCCTTCAGAATGGGTGACCCGACTGCGCTGGCCTCGACGACCTGCCACATGTCCGACCATGCGAGCCCGCCTTTTTGCCCGAGCGACAACGCTTCGGCCAGCATTCCCGCAGTGTGGGCAATCATGAGATTGATCGACAGCTTCATCAGCTTGGCCTGTTCGGCTTCGCCCAGGTAGAAGCACTTGTCTCCCCAACTATCGAACAATCCGTTGCATGCATCGAATGCCGCGCGGCCGCCCGAGACCATGACGGTCAGTTTCGCGGCCTCCGCCATCACGGTGTTTCCGGACACCGTGCAACGCAGATACGTGATGCCTGCACGCGCGAGTTGCTCCGCGACCCTGGCCGACGCGTCGACCGAAACCGTGCTCGTATCGATGAAGATCGAACCGGCTGCCGCATGCCGGGCAATCTGCTCGCCCACGCTCAGAAGCGCGGCATCGTTCGGCAGCGAAGAAATGACAACGCCACTCGATCCCAGGAGACTTTCGAGCGCCGACGTCACGGTCAGCCCGGCGTCTCGCGCCGCAGCTTGACGCACGCCGGACGTATCGAATCCCGTGAGCGCATGGCCGCTGCGGGCGATATGCGCGGCCATCGGAAGCCCCATCTTTCCGAGCCCGATGAATGCAATGGTGTCTTTCATGATTTCATTTCCGATCTCGACGTCGCGACGGCGTTCGCGCCTGGCGCTGACCGCCAGCGACGTCCGTACGTGCGTCATGCCCGGATGTCTACGCGCTTGAGGAACGGGTGGATGCTGACTTGCCCCCAGACTTCTGCCGCGCTGAACGGGTCGTTCCGGTTGAATGCGATCACCTCTTCCTTGCCTTCGGCCTCGACCAGGAAAAAGCTTCCGATCATCGTTTCTCCGTTGTCCGATACCAGCGGCCCGGAAATGATCGATCGCACCTTCGCGCCGGCCAGATAGGCCTTGTGTGCTTCGTAGTTCGCGAGCCGGCGCTCCAGCGCGCCTTCACGGTCAACACAATGGATGACGAAATACATGCTTCCCTCCTCGGTTAAGTAGTCGGCGCCCGGTTCGTTCATCAGCACGCCAGCGACGGAACCTAGACTAAAGGGGATCGCTCTGGACACCAATCGCCCGGTCGTCCAGAATGGATATTCCGCTCGGTCGGCACGTGCGGTCGAGCCGATGGCGGGAGACATCACTGACGTCAACACGATGAACGAACACGAATTTCTAAGAATCATTGAGTTCATAGACGACACCCGGGCGCCGTTCGCGGCACAGATAGCCGGCATGTCGCCCGATTCGGACTGGGCGCTGACCAGCCACCTGGTTCGAGCGAAACTGTTGCAGCAAGCGGTATCGATTTCGCAACTCATCGCGGCATCCGGCCTTCCATACGGAACCGCCCACCGGCGCATCAACATCCTGATCGACGAAGGGTTGATCGACATCGCGCCGGCATCGCCTACCGGAAAAGCCCGCGTGCTCCTTCCCAGCAGCAAGCTGCTGCAAGGGTTCGAAGCGCTCGCGCTCCACGTCAAATCCCTGGTCGCTATGCTGGTGGGGCAGCGTGACGACAGCCAGAGCTCCGAGCAATATTATTTTGGTGAACCGAGGAAATCGCTTCAGCATCTGGTGCCCCCGTCCAATCTTCTCGAATCAAAAGACGGCAACGGAAAGCGGCTGCGGTTCCTGTTTCACGACGACAATTATTTTTCGGCGCTGCGCAATCTCTGGATCGACTTCCGCGCCAACGCCGGCAGAAGCGAGGACTTCGAACTCGCGCACCTGCAGGATCTGTACGAGAAGGCACTCGCCAACGGCGCCCGGAACGAATCCGAGTTCGACATCATCACGCTGAACTATCCGTGGCTCGCCGAATTTGCCCAGAAGGAGTTGATCTCGCCACTGGACATCGATGTTCATGGCGCATCCGCCAATCTGCCCGATTTTCATCCGGCCGCCCTGGAATGTGTCACGTACGACGATTGCCTCTATGGATTGCCGGTTTACGTCACGGTCGAAAGCCTGCTCGCACGCCGGGACATTTTCGAGAGCAATGCGCTGGCGTACCCGACGACCCCCAGGAATCTCCTTGCCGTGGCGCGTCGCCTGCACAAACCCAAGCGTGACCAGTACGGCCTCGTCTGGAATGCCGCACGCGGCATGCCGATCGCCAGCGCCTTCATGTTTTTCCTGAACGCGCACGGCGGCTCGATCATCGCCAGCAGCGCATCGACGGGTCGAACGCGCGCACGCCACCCGGGCGGGCGTGCCGGCCTCGACAGCAAGGAGGCGCGCACGACACTGGCATTCATGGAGCAACTGCTGAGCGTTTCCCCGCCCGATACACTCACCTTCGACTGGGACGACAGTCTCGGCGAATTCATGTCCGGACGCGCCGCACTTTGTTACGCATGGTCGATGCGTGCCGCTCGCCTCGAGCTGGATATCCGGTCCAAAGTAAAGGGCAAGGTGACGTTTCTTCCCCATCCCAATATCCACGGCGTACGACGATCGGTGCCCATCGGCGGCTTTTTCCTCGCCGTTCCGAGCAACCTCCCACCCGAGCGGGCAGCACTCGCTCACCAGGCGATCCAGTGGATGACTTCATCGCAGGCGATGAAGTCGAATGCGCGCAATGAACTGCCGGTTGCACCGCGCTTCAGCGTCAGCTCCGACCCTGAACTGAACATCGTGTCGCCGATCGTCAGCTTCGTCGACAAGCTGGCACGCAACGGCCTCATTTCCAATACGATGCGGCCAATTACGCCGGTGTATAGCCGAATCGAGGAGGTCGTGGGCATCGAGATCCACGACGCCCTCTGCGGCCGGATCTCGCACGAAGATGCGCTGCAGAAACTGCAGGGCCGAGTGCAGGACCTTCTGGATACCGTGCTGGACGACTAGCCGCGCATCAGCGGCCGCTACCGGCCACGCCGCGGGCGCCGCATATTGACCCTCGTCAACCGATTCCGTGGGCGAACGACAAACACGTGTTGCATGCGCGGCAGCCCCGGCCGCGCATGCAGCGTCCCGGTCAGAATCGATGCGCCAGGCCGATCGCGTCGACGAACTGTTGCCGTGACGCCGACGGCGTCATGCCGTTGATGGACGCCACTGCGGCTTGCCCGAGCGAATCGACGCCCGATGCCCGTTGATAGACCGCGACCATGTAGACGTCCGTCCGTTTCGACAGCGCGTAATGGATGCCGGCGTTGGCCTGGTTGTAATGCGCATTGTTGGCTTCGGGACCGTGTGCCAGCGTGTACGAGTATGCGGCGCCCAGCGACAACGCGGGCGTGATCCGGTACGCGCCATTGACCTCGATCGTGTTGAATGTGGCGCTGCCGGCGTAGCCCAGCGGGTTCGGGCCGGCGGCCGAGCCGAGGCCGATGAAGCGTGTGTTCGTGTAGATCGCGCCCAGCGTCGCACGACCGAGTGCATAGCTCGCGCCGGCACCTGCCGTCTGCAACCGGTGCGCGGACGCATAGCCGGCAATCACCGGATTCTTTTCCGGCGTGGTCGCCGAGCCAAGCGAGCCGATGTTGTTCACCTCACTGCCGCCACCGTTGGGCTGACTCCCCCATATCGAGACATTCGGATCGTACGCGCTCATGTAGCCGAAGCCGATCCGTAACGCCCCACTCGTGTAACCGAGGCCGGCGGCAATGGTCTGATTCTGCGACGCATGTCTCGCTACACCGCCGACTCCGTACATCGCACTTGCCGACCATCCGTGCCACGTAGGCGACGCAACTTTCACCGCGTTGTTCTGGCGAGCCGTCATGCCGAGGTTGTCGATATCGTCGGGATGCGCGGCGATAAAGCCGCCCCATTGCACGATTGCCGTCATCGGCGACAGGAAATCGACGACGGGCGAATATTGCCGCCCAAGCGTCACTTTGCCGATGCGCTCGTTGGCCAGCCCGACAAATGCCTGTCGGCCGAACAACGCCCCGCCTTGCCCGAGTGCGCCGTTCGCCGCATTGAAGCCGTTCTCCAGGGTAAAGATCGCTGACGTCCCGCCGCCCAGGTCTTCCTTCCCCTGGAGCCCGAACCGGCTGCCGGCATACGCCGACGTCGACGCATCCAGCATCGAGACCTGGCGGTGACCATGAAGGGCGCCGCCCGCCTTGTTGACTTGCGCGTTGCTGACAAACACCACATCCGGATCGATGACCCCGTACAACGTGACGCTGCCTTGCGCACATGAACCGTACGCCCACGCGCAAGACATTGCGGCCACCATCACCCGTACGACTCGTTTCATCTCCATACCTCGCCTTTATATTTAGTCATGCAAAATTAATACAACGTTCTTCTATCGATCCACGACGAGCCTCACACCGCTCGATCAGCGGATTTCAATTGATACGTTCGCCCCTCTTATTTTAGTTATCCGAATTTTTATGAATACCAGATGGAAATATTTCGATCTGACTGCCTGCATGACGTGGTCGCCAGGTTCCGGCAACAGGAACTATACGGACAAGGTGAGCCCGTCAAAACCGCTGACCAGAAACGGAACGAGCCGCTGGTAGGCCTGCGTCAGATCCGTCGATGCAAAGCGCCCCGCGGACAACAACTCGACGCGCCCCGGTTCAGCGCTGAGCGCCACCATCGCACCGACCATGAAACTGAAGCCGTGGTAAACGTCCGTTTCCGCAACACCCGGCATCGCCCGGCGAAACTCCACCAGATACTGTCGAGCGACCGCATCGAAATGCTTGCTGATCACCTTCGCCGCACTCGGCGAGTTGGCCAGCCGAGAGATCACCAGCGAGTAATGCTTCCAGCCCTGCCCGCCGTTGACACTGCGCTCGACGAAGGGCCAGACATAGCCCTCGACGAGATCCTTCACCGGAATCGGGCCATCCGAAGCGCGCAACCTCGCAAGATCCAGCGCCTGAATGCGATGATGCGCCATGACGGAAGCACGCCGCTCAATCACCTTGTCGAACAGAAGATCCTTGGTGCCGAAGTGGTAAGTGACGAGTGCAATACGCACATCCGACGCCTCCGCCACCTGTCGCATCGACGTACCGTGGAAGCCGTTTTCCGCAAAGAGCGCTTCCGCGGCATTCAGGATCTTCTCCCGCGTCGCATCGCCGGCCTTGCGTGTCCGGGCCCGGGCCACACCCGGCAGGTTTGTCGCGACGCGGCTACGCTGCGCCGTTCCGCTTGAAAGGGAGGGCTTCTTCATAGGACTGGAAATGGACCGCGCGAAATTGGACATCTGTACAGTTTCAATTATCGCACGGCGCTTTTTCCCGATTTACGCGTCCCCGGGCCCCAAGCATGCTGCTTCGATCGATTCTCCCGCCGTCATTCCCTTGCGAGTTGCACGCCGGAGGCCGGTCGAGCCGGTGATACACGGCGCCGTTGAGCGCGCGAGAGCATGACCGTGAAGATCGCGGCGAAGCCGAACGCTATGCTGCAAAGCGCAATGCCGGTCGCCAAACTGGATTTCGTGGCGATCGCGCCGAGCGCGAACGGCGCAAATGCCGACAGTCCCCGTCCGAAGTTGAAGCAAAATCCGGCGCCCAGACTTCGGACGCGAGACGGGTACAACTCGCCGAAGTACGCCCCGAAAAGACCACCGAACGGAAAGAAGAGCGCAGTCAGCGGACCCATCCAGAGCAACATCGTGTCGTTTCGCATCACTGCATAGATCGGCAACATCACGGCGGCCCCGATGAACGACACGACGACGGCCCGATCGCGCCCGATCCGGTCCCCCAGCCAGCCGAAGAAGTGCAGTCCGGCGAACATGCCCACATTGAGCAGGATCACGAAGGCCGTCATGCTTGCCGTGCCGAGTCCGCGCTCCTTGACCAGGTAAGTCGGAATCCATGTATTCGCGCCCCAGTAGCCGACCAGCGCGCAAGTGGCCGCCAGGGTGCCCAGGATCGTCGTGACGCGCAGCTCGTCCGAGAAGATTTCCCAGACGGACACCGAACGCCTGGCCGCCGACGTCGACGCACGATCGGCGAGCCACGCTTCCGATTCACGCACGAAGACCTGCGTATAGAGTGCCGCCACCACCGCGCCGACCCCGCAGAAGAACAGCACGCGCCAGCCGTACGCCGGCAGCACGAATCGCGCGAGCAGGGCCGCGGCCCCGAACCCGATCGGCCATGCACTGATGACGAACGATGCGGCGCGACCCCGTTGTCGCGACGGAAAGACCTCGCTGATGAAAGCTGCGGCGACGCCCCATACCCCGCCGAGACCGAGGCCCGCCAGGAATCGGAAGATCATCAAATGGCTCCAGTCCTGCGCAAAGCCCACGGCGGCTGTAAACACGCCAAAGACGAGCAGGCTTCCGACCAGCGCCTTCTTGCGTCCATGGTTGTCCGCGTACCAGCCGATCAGGACGCTGCTGAACCCTACTCCGATCAGCGTTGCCGTTCCGATCAGTCCGGCCATCGTGAGGGACAGGTGCATATCCGCCATGATCGCCGGCATCGCGACGGCGAGCAGCATGAAGTCCATTGCATCGAACATGTAGGCGAGAAAACTCGCGAACAAAACATGCCACCGGTTCGGTGACCCTACTTCAACCTTCGTCGACATCGCCTCGCTCCTAAGTAACCCCTGTCCGCCTGTAGCCGGATTCCGCTCCTTCCGCCGCTGCCCGTGCAAGGAGGCGCTCGGCAATGGAATCGGCTGCCGGACTACCTGCCATTCCCTGATCGACGGGTGTGGGCGACAGGTTCAGGTGCGCCACCTTCCGCGGTATCGCACGATGCACCCGAGCACCCCGTCAATTCGCCGCCATTATCTGTACGAGTGTCCAACCAGATATCTAGAGAAAACCCGGTATGGTCCTGCCTGGCATCGAAAAGCGGCGGGATTTATCGAAACTGGACAGATTCGACGCGAATCCGTCGGGTAACGGATAGTTGGTTGCCTGTACAGCCCCCTTCGTGACGTCTTTCTCGTCGTTACCGTGGGCATGGACGCGGGCGAATCCTCGTCATGCGGAAGCCCCGGCTCAGTGGAGCGAAAAAGATCGGCTGGTTGAAGGAGGTCGAAGCACAAATGAAGGTCGCGAACATGTGCCGGCCGCGTGGCATATCCACGATTACCGGCCGATGACCGGCCTGCTGCACCTGGCCGGACAGGCTGCTTTGCGCGAAACGATGTTTGGTTTCGTGTCGACGAGTAAAAAGCTGGACGCGACATGGGTAACGTGCGGCGTGAGCAGTTCGACTTGGAATGCCCGCCCGGAACGGTTCAACACATGCGTGTTAGTGTCGACAAATGGATTTTTCGACGCAACCAAGCGGATAGTCGATACCCCCAGCCGATATGTCACCGGCGCCCGCTCGCATCGCGGGCACCGGTTTCGACGGATCGTGCCGACTACACGTTGGTCCAGGCGTCGGTGCCCTTCTGATACTGCATCACGCCGCCGTGGATCCGCACCCGCAGGTTGCCGTCCGGCACCTTCACCCATTGGGTCATGGCGAGGCTCATCATCAATCCGGCGAAGAAATCCTGCACCTCTTGCGACTCGTTGGCCTGCCAGAGGTCGATGCGCCCGAGACACGCACGCATGTCGCCGCTCTGCTGCATGATCGTCTCGACCTGTCCGGCGACATCCGCCGCCGAATCGTAGACCTTCGTGCCGTCGGGGCTGACGATCGACAAATGGATCCCGCGCACCAGCGTCGGCTGGCCCGGTGTCTGCTCGACGAGCGCGATGCAGCTCGTCATCGCGCCGAAATCGATTTCCGTCGCATCGCCCCATTCGCGCTCGCCAACCCCCAGCGGCGCGGGACCGTGTACGTTCTGAATGATGTAGGACATGGGTTCCTCACATGATTAGACAGGACTGCAGATAGCAGGCCGCGACGTGTTCAACCAGGAACGTGCGTCGCTCCCGCCGCTCACACCCCGCATCGGGCCTGACGGCCCGGCGGGTCGTGTCGATTGATACCGTGTCGCTGCACGCGCGGCAGTCGATCGCCCGCGGTTCACGGCGCATGATTGCCCGCGACGTTCGTCATCGACGCCGCACCCTACGCGCCCTTCTTGTCCAGCAGCGCCTGATACTTCTGCAGGCTCTCGTCGATCCGGTCGAGCGCGACGCTCGCGGCCTCCCCTTCGATCGCCTCCGCGGCGCCCGCGACGATCGCCGCGGTCGCGACGAACAGGTCCGTCAACAGCAGGCCCACCGCATCCATCGCCATGCCTTTCACGTTCTCGTCGACGGTCTTCTGCGCGAGGTCCTTCATCAGCACGCTCTTGCCCGCGATCGCCAGCGACGTCGTCGCCTCGAAGTAGTTGGCCGCCGCCTGCGCGACCATGCCGCCGGCCTGCGTGATCATCATGTTCGGGCCGACGGCGATCTGCGTCGTCGCGTAGGACGCCACCTCCGCGTTGATCGCCTGCACGGTCCGCAGCGCCGACGGGGCGGACCCGGTCGCACCCGCGATCTGGTCCGGCGCCTTCAGCCCATCGGTGAACCTGCGCAACCGGTTGACCGGCCACGCGCGCTTGCCTGCTGTCGGCGTCGCATCGTGCGGCGCAACCTCGGCCCGCGCCGCTGCTTCTGCTGCGGCGTCCGCGACATCGTCCGGCGCCTGCGTCGCGTCGTCTCCGCGTCCGCCCAAAAGACCTTTCATGTTCATGATTCAGGTATCCCGATAGTCGTCGCGTGCTAATGCGTGGAACCCGTCGGCGAGCCGCCCGCCGCGGGCAGCGACGCGCCGCCCGATGGCGGCTTCGGCGATGCTTCGACGGACAGGATCATGGCCACGGCCTTCGACACGACGGCGTTCGAAATCTGGTTCAGCGCCGCCTGCTGCTGCGTCATGTTCTGCGCCGAGATGCCGACGGCCTGGCTGAACATCTGGTAAAGCATGCCCAGCGCCTGGGACGGCGAGCCCGCGACGACGTTGACGTTGGTCTGCGTCAGCGCATCGGTAATCTGCTCATTGACTTTGTCTGCCACGAGGCCTCCTCGGATCTCGGCTCCGGCATGCGATTGAAGGAACGGGCGGGCCGGCAGGCCATCGACCCCGCGCATGCCGTTAGGAACGCTGCGTGCCCGCATTCGTGAACGCGCTCACGCGAGTTCCTCGCGCAACTTCTTGCGCAGCAGCTCGACGCGCTTTCTGGCAAGCGGCTCGTTGATCCCGAGCGTCGCGGCGATGTGCAGATAGGGCCGGTCCTCCTCGAACTTCAGAGTGAACAGCATCTGCTGCTGCGGGGACAGCATGGACAGCGCCTGCTCGAGGCGCAGCAGCTGTTGCCGGAGCAGCAGATGCTGTTCCACCGACGGCGCGTGGCCGGCCAGCTCGACGGCGTGATCGTCGTCCCAGGCCGGGTCGAATTCGAGCATGCCGCTTTCGCGCAGACGGCGGCGCGCGCCATCGAGGAACGCGTGGTTCAGCGCCAGAAAAAGAAAGCCCGACAGGTTCCTGACGCGCTCGGGCGAGCGCTGCAGGTAAATGTGGACCTTCAGGGCGGTATCGGAAAGCAGTTCGTCGGCACGGTGAATATCCCCCTTGCACAACAGGCGCGCGCGGCGCCGCAATTTCCCCTGCATTTCCCGCCACGTGCGGTCGAGCTGCTGCGCCGAAGACTCGGGCGTCGGGGCAGCGTGCTGGTTCGAGGTTGTCATCCCGTGTCTTCCTTTTTATGGAAAACACAGAATCGATTCGATGCCGGGAATGGCGCTGTTACCCGTGTAACACCGATATAACGATAATCTGTTTCGGTAAATTTTCTTGATTATTATGAACGGAAATTTTAATTCACCGGCATAGCCCGATCCGTCGTTTCAGGTGCGCCGCCGGGCCAGACTGAATAACGGCATTGCGATGAAAAAGAACGACTACCGCCGCGATGCATCCGTGCGCCGGCATGCTGCTTTCCATGTCGGTCGATCAAGCGCGCTTGCCGCCAAAGTGCCGCTCTGTCCGGACTGCCTGCCGATTATTTCAATACTTTCATTATTCATTTTTCACGTAATGCCGAAGGCAGCGTTTTTCGCTAGGTGGCCGCATCGTCAAACAACCTCGCGCGGAAAACATGCCTGCCCTTGCTAATGCTCGAACGCTGCGCAATATATCGATACTCGCCGATCTCCCGGAAAGCCTGCTCGCTCACATCGAGCGGCACGTCACGCCGTGGCCCGAACACGGCAATCGCCTGTTGTTCTTCAAGGGCGATCCGGGGGATTTCGTCGCGTTCGTGCACCATGGCCGTGTCTACAGGACGCTGCACGAACCCGGCGGGCGCGAGATCATTCTCGGCCACTCGATACCGGGCGACCTCATCGGCGAAAACACGCTGATTCGCGCACACCGGCGCAGCTTCACCGCCCAGTTGAGCCCCGACTGCCGCATTTCGCTGCTGCATCGCCAGCACTTCGCGCCGCTGCAGGCCAACGCGGAATTCATGGTGCGCATCCACGAGCAGCTGTGCCGGCACATTCACCAGTTGAGCGACTTCGTCGAGTCGGCGTGCCTGTACCGGCTCGAAGCACGGCTCGCGCGCCATCTGCTGAACCGCATGCAAGGAAACGATCTCGAGGTGCCGCTGCCGGAGAGCCAGAGCATCCTCGCCGCGATGCTCAACGTCAGCCGGCCGCGACTGAACAGCAGCCTGCAGAAGATGCAGCGCGACGGACTGATCCGGCTACACGAACACGGTGTGACGATCCAGAAGCCGGAGCAGCTCCGGACCATCGTCGACGCCAATTGACGCCCCGCCCCGGCAAGCGCGTGCGTCATGCAGCGCCGCCGTGCGGACGAGTTGCGCGCGCCGCGTTGCGCGGCGCGTGGTGAAGGTCAGCCGCGCCCGTGGCCGATGGCGTTCATCAACTGCGCGACGGCGGCCAGTTGCGAGACGAAGCTGTCGTTCGCCGACCGCGCCGCACTGGCCTGCGCCACCGGCGAGCCCGCATAGAGCTGCATGATGCCGACGGTCGTGGCGGCAAGGTTGGACGCCGCCTGGTTCGCCTGCATCTGCACCGCGTTGTGAAGCAGGATCGCGGACGCATGGCTGTTCGACTGCATGAGCGTGCCCAAGGCCACGGCGGGCGCTTCGCCCACCACCTTGACGTTGGCTTGCGTGACTGCATCGGTCATCGCAGGGGAAACCTGTTCCGGCATGTCGTTGCTCCTGGTTTGCTCGCCGCTGCGGCGCAGTCACGGCGAAAGCATGGATGGGATCGGTCGGCGCCGTCGATACGCGCCAGGATGTCCGGCGTCACGGGCGTCGACAGGACGTCGGGCGCCGGGCGACAGCCACCGCGATCGGGGCCGCCGCCCGGCGCCGACGCCGGGTTACGCGTCAGGCCAGCGCCTTGCCGAGCGCCAGCACGTCAGCCAGCACGGACAGCACGCCGTTCGAGCCGATTTCGGTCGCGGCGGCGCCGGCGCTCGCCGGCCCGAGCGTGTACAGCTGCATCGTGCCCACGTTCGTCGACGTCGGCAGCTGCACCGCGGACTGCGACTGCTGCTGCACGGCGTTCTCGAACAGCACGCTGAGCGAATGGCTCTGCGCCTGGTACAGCGAGCCCGTTGCCATCGCGGGCGCTTCGCCGACCACCTTGACGTTGGTCTGCGTGACCGCGTCGGTGATCGCGGCGTTGACCGCGCAGGTCTTGCAGGGGTCCTTCGAGTCCTTCTTGTCATTCGAGTCGTTTTCGTCGTTCGGCATCGTATTTCTCCTGGTTCGCGAACGGGCGCCGCATCGAATCGGCTCTGCCCGCTCTGTCGGTTACTCCGGAACACCACGCGGCACCGCTGGTCAGGCGCCGGCGGTCATGCTGCGGATCCGCGGCACGGCGGCGGTATCGGCGGCGCGTGCCGCTTGCGCCGCCGCTCGACCACGGTGCTGCGATGACGCCTTACTACTTGGTCACGGCCTTCCCGATCGCGATCACGTCGGCCAGGATGGAAATGATCCCGTTCGCGCCGATTTCCGTGGCGGCCGCGCCCGCGCTTTCCGGCCCGATCGTGTAGAGCTGCATCGTCCCCACGTTCGTCGACGTTTGCGACTGGATCGCGGCCTGCGACTGCTGCTGCACCGCGTTCTCGAACAGGATGCTGAGCGAATGGCTCTGGGCCTGGTACAGCGAGCCCATCGCCATTGCCGGCGCTTCCGCGACCACCTTGACGTTGACCTGTGTGACCGCATCGGTAATCGCGGGATTGACCTGGCACACTTGACACGTATCAGCCATTTGTTGCTCCTTGGTTCACGTAGTTGAGAGGTCGCACATCGGGGCCGGCCGGTTTCGCGTTCGGCCGCATGACCCGCGTGCTACTCCATGGACGCTGGGCCGGGCGTATCGTGAACGGCAGCGGTGCATTCGTGCGGTTCGGCCGGACCGGCGCCGATGTTTCGCAACCGGTCCTCCATCGCGTCGAGCCTCGCGGCGAGCGATTCGGCAAGCCGTTCGGCGAGCGCATCGCCGTATTGCCGGAAGCATGCTTCGATTTCCTGCCGGATCAGGCCCGTCAACTGTTCCCCGATCATCGTCAGCGCCTCGCGGGTGCTGTCCTGAATCTCGGCTGCGCCGGATGCCTGCGCGTCGCCGTCCGGCGCGTGCGCATCGAGTACGCCCGATACTTTCCGCTGTTCCGACGCCAGCATGCCGAGGGTCGTCTCGTTCTGCGTGTCGATCGTCTGCAGGATGCCGCGCATCTTCTCGTACGCCTTTTGCTGGTTGAGCTGCAGAAAATGCTTGACCTGTTCGCGCGCCTCTTGCCGGGTTTTGAACTGCGGCAAGGGCGGCTTCGCGGCGCTCGCCTGCGTGGCCGGGCCGTCGGCGGGCGCCGGCTGGTTCCCCTGCCGGCTCGGCAGCTGCTCAAGCAGCGCCTGTTCTTCGCCAGGCTCGAGAGGTCGCCCAAGTCGCTTCTCCGCGAACTGCCGCAGCAGGGGGTCGAGTGCTTCGTTACTCATGGCTTACACCTCCTCGAGGTTCGCTCGCGACACGGGTACGTGCGGTTCGGGGTTGGATGGACGCCGCGCCACGGCGGCTTGGTCGGCGTGCTGCAACGGATATCGCATGGGGTCCTCCGGGAAAGGGATGTGCGACGGTCCGCCGGAAATTTCGGCGGGACTCGCTGCAAGGACGAACCGTGCGACCGGTCTGTGAAGTCGGTCGGCACCGCGCGCGCGGCGGGTATCGGGTAGCCGATATCGACAACGTTCGAACCACGCGTGACAGCGCTCATCGGCCGACTGGCGGGCGACGCGCCTTCGGCGCTGCCGCGCCCGTTCCCGACAATTCTTGACTGTGTCCGGCCCATCGAACTGGTAGGATGCCGGTCGCCTCGACGCGGGCAGCTGGCACGGCCCCTCAACCGTCCCCTTTTTCAAGGCCCCGCGGCTGGTAAACTTCGCGCTCGTGCCCGGACGACCCGGGCACCGAACAGCACCCCAGCCCGTAAAACCCGTCATACCCGGCCTCGCCCCGCGCGACCCGTTGCAGTAACCGTTGGAGTGGCGCCCCCCGCGCCTGCAAGCATGAAGAAATCGACGCAGTCCCCCCGTCCCTCGCACCACAAAGACCGCATGCCGCTCGTCCGCGCCGGCGCGTGGCTGCTGATGGCCGGCTTGCTGTACCTGCTGTGGCCGTCCGCCGAAACCGCCTATCTCGCGATGGAGTCGGTGATCCGCTGACGCACACATCCGCCCACGCACTACGCTATACTGCCGCGATGAAAACGAAACCCGCCTCGCCGATCGTGCATTGCTGGTGGCGCGCCTGACCCAGGCGGCCCGTTTCCTTTTGCATGTCCCAAACGTGATGCCGCCAGCGATGGCGGCATTTGCGTTTCTGCGCTGACATCATGGCTGGCGGCTTCGATAACCCGGAACCAACGACGACCATGACGCAACCCGCCCGCCCGACCATCCTCACCGGCGACCGCACGACCGGCCCGCTGCATCTCGGCCACTACATCGGCTCGCTGCGCGCACGCGTGCAGATGCAGCACGAGGCGACGCAATTCCTGCTGCTCGCCGATACGCAGGCGCTCACCGACAACATGGGCCGCCGCCAGCGCGTCACCGAAAACGTGATCGAGGTCGCGCTCGACTACCTTGCAGTCGGCATCGATCCGGCAATCTCGACGATCGTCGTGCAGTCGCAGGTGCCCGAACTCGCCGAACTGTCGCAATACCTGCTCAATCTCGTCACGGTCGCGCGCCTCGAACGCAATCCGACCATCAAGGAAGAAATCCGCCTGCGCGGATTCGAACGCGACATCCCGGCCGGCTTCCTGACTTACCCGGTGAGCCAGGCGGCCGACATCACCGCGTTCAAGGCGACCCACGTGCCGGTGGGCGACGATCAGTTGCCGATGATCGAGCAGACCAACGAACTCGTGCGCCGCTTCAACGCGACCGTCGAGCAGCCGGTGCTGGTCGAATGCGAGGCCGTGCTGTCGGCGGTCACGCGGCTGCCTGGCATCGACGGCAAGGCAAAGATGAGCAAGTCGCTCGGCAACGCGATCACGCTCGGCTCGACGCCGGACGAGATCGCGCAGGCCGTGAAGGACATGTACACGGACCCGAATCACCTGCGCGTGAGCGACCCGGGCCAGGTTGAAGGCAACGTCGTGTTCACGTTCCTCGATGCGTTCGAGCCGGACGTGGCGAAGGTCGACGAGTTGAAGGCCCACTATCGCCGCGGCGGCCTCGGCGACAGTGTCGTGAAGCGCGTGCTGAACGAGCGGCTACAGGCGCTGATCGAGCCGATCCGCGCGCGCCGCCGTGAATTCGAGGCCGACAAGGCCGAAGTGATGGCGACCCTGAAGCGCGGCACGCTGCATGCGCGGGAAGTGGCAGGAGCGACGCTTGCGGACGTGAAGGGTGCGATGGGGCTCACGTATTTCGATTGAGCGGCGCCGTCATGGTCGCTCGCGCTCCACCGCCGCCACATGACACACGGCCTCGATCCGGTTACCGGCCGGATCGACCAGAAAAGCCGCGTAGTAGTCGCCGTGGTAATGCGGCCGCAACCCAGGTTCACCGTCGGACTGGCCGCCCGTAGCGAGGCCAGCCTCGAAAAACGCATGCACCTGCTCGCGGGAAGCGGCCTTGAAACACCAGTGCCGCTTGCTCGTCCCGACTTCGGCGGGATCCAGATACACCGCCAGAAACGTCGATGCGGGGTCGTCCGCGTTGCAACGTTCGCCATAGCCGAGCGCAGTGGGCCGGTCGTAGACCTTGGCTGCGCCCAGCACAGCCATGACGGCATCGTAGAAGGGGCGTGCCCGGTCGATATCCGGCACGCCGATCGACACGTGATCAAGCAGTTGCATGGTGTGGGCTCCATTGAACGAGCACGAGTCTACACACCCGTCATCGATCCGGCCGAGCAACCTTACCGACGACTACACTACCGACCATGCGCCTACGTGATCTGATACGTCGACGCCGGCACGAACTCCTCGGGCATCGGCCGATCGCCGAGTTCCAGCACCGACCGCTCGATCGTGCGCGTGATCGCATCGAGTGCGAGCGCATTCGGCGCGAGGCCGAACGGCTCGGCCACTTCGTTCGCGATCGCTTCGAGCGCGATCAGCGTGTAGGAAATGAACACGCAGATCAGCGGCGTGAAGAACTCCGTCGAATCGACGAGCCCGAACGGCAGCAGCACGCAATACGCATACACGGTGCGATGGAGCAGCACGCTGTACGAGAACGGGATCGGCGTCGACTGGATGCGCTCGCAACCACCGACCGACTTGCCGAGCTCATCGAGCTGCGTCTCGAACATCCAGCAGGTCGCGTCGCTGCCGGGCGCGCGCCCCAGCGCACGGACGATGCCGCCACGCAGTTCGTCGAGTATCGCGACCGGCTTGTAGCATTTGCCGCCGAGCGCGGCCGTGCGCTCCGCCCCGAGAATCCGCCGCAGGTCTTCGGTCGGATCGGTATGACGCAGCTGGTGTTTCAGCGCATACGCGAGCGCGATCAGCAGATCGGCGAGCCGGTTGCGCTCGGCGTCGCTCACGCCGTCGGGCAGGTAGCGATGCAGTTGCGACGTCACGGCGCGTGCGGCGATCAGCAGGTTGCCCCACAGATGCCGCGCCTCCTTGAAGCGCTCGAAGCTCGCGTTGTTGCGAAACCCGAGGAAGATCGCGAGCGCGAGCCCGAACAGCGTGAACGGCGCGGTGTTGAGCGGAATCTTCTCGCCGAAGATGCGCCCGTTCGTGAAGACCGCCAGCGTGCTGACGATCGCCATGAACACGAGCTGCGGAATGATCGATTGCAGCACGGAGCCGTTCCATACGAACAGCATCCGGAGCCAGTTCTGTCGTGGTCTGACGATCATGATGTTTTCTCGACTGCCAAAGGAATACGCCACCCGTTGCGACCGCACCCGATGTGCAACGGCCCGCGCGTGGCGGGCCGCTTTTCGTCGGGTGCCGGGCCGGGCGCCGCGCTGCGCGTGATGATACGCAAGCGCCGCGCCCCGTCACCTCGCTTGGCGCTCAGTGATAGCCGATGTCGCCCTCGCGCACCTTGCCGCGGAACACGCGGTACTGCATCGCGTTGTACACGAGGATGATCGGCAGCACGATCACGGTGCCGACGAGCGCGAACAACTGGCTCGAATGGCTCGACGACGCGTCCCAGATCGTCAGCGACGGCGGCACGATGTTCGGCCAGATGCTGATCACGAGCCCCGTGTAGCCGAGGAACACGAGCGCAAGCGTCAGCAGGAACGGCGTGGCCTCGTGCGCACGCTTCACCGAGTGGAAGATGCCCCACACGCATGCGACGACGAGGATCGGCACCGGCAGGAACCAGCCGAGGTTGCCGCTGCCGAACCAGCGGTGCGCGACGGCCGGCAGCCCGATCACGGTCCACAGGCTGACCACGCCCATCACCGCGAGCAGCACGCCCGTGAGCGGCTTCATCAGCAACCGCATCTTGCGCTGCAATTCGCCGTCGACCTTCAGGATCAGCCAGCCGCAGCCGAGCGTCGCATAGGTGACGAGCACGCCGATCCCGCACAGCAGGCTGAACGGCGACAGCCAGTCGAACGGCCCGCCCGCGAACTGGTTGTTCTCGATCTTGATGCCCTGCAGCAGCGAACCGAGCACGATCCCCTGGCAGAACGCCGCGAGCGCCGAGCCGCCGATGAACGCGAGGTCCCACATGTGCTGCGTGCGGGTGGCTTTCGCGCGCAGCTCGAACGCGGCGCCCCGGAAGATCAGCCCGACCAGCATCAGCACCAGCGGCAGGTAGTTGGCCGGCAGCAGCGTCGAATACACGACCGGGAACGCGCCGTAGAGGCCCGCGCCGCCGAGCACGAGGAACGTCTCGTTGCCGTCCCACACCGGCGCGACGGTGTCGAGCATCACCTGGCGCTCGGCCTTCGCATCGAAGAACGGAAACAGCAGCCCGATGCCGAGATCGAAGCCGTCCAGCATCACGTAGATGAATACGCCGAGGCCGATGATCGCGGCCCAGACGACAGGAAGATCGATGTGCATGGTTACTCCGCCTCGGTGACGTTCAGCGGCGTGGACAGCGCGCTCTTGCGCAGCCCCGGATGCCGGTGCAGCTCGATGTAGCCGGCCTGGGCAGCCGGCCCGCGCTTCATCAGTTTCATCATGTAGTAGATACCCGTTCCGAATACCAGGAAGTACACGACCACGAAGATCAGCAGCGACACGCCGACCTGTTGCGCGCTGAGCGGCGCGACCGAATCGATGGTGCGCAGCACGCCGTACACGGTCCACGGCTGCCGCCCGACCTCGGTCGTGATCCAGCCGGCCAGCAGCGCGACGATGCCCGACGGCCCCATCGCCACCACGAACCACTGGAACCAGCGCGTTTCATACAGGCGTCCGCCCTTTCTCAGCAGCAGCCCGAGCAGCGCGGTCAGCAGCATCAGCATCCCGAGGCCGGCCATGATCCGGAACGTCCAGAAGATGATCGGCGAATACGGGCGGTCCTGCGGCGCGAATTCCTTCAGCCCGCGGATCTCGCCGTCCCAGCTGTGCGTGAGGATCAGGCTGCCGAGGTGCGGCACCTGGATCGCATAGCGGGTGGTTTCGGCCTGCATGTCGGGCAGACCGACGAGGTTCAGCGCGGTGCCGCCCTTCTCGGTTTCCCACAGCCCTTCGATCGCCGCGATCTTCGCCGGCTGGTATTCGCGCGTGTTCAGCCCGTGCGCGTCGCCGACGACGATCTGGATCGGCGCGAGCACCAGCAGCATCCACAGCGCCATCGAGAAGCTGCGCTTCACCGGCTCGTCGCGGCGCCCCTTCAGCAGGTGCCATGCGCCGCAGGCGGCAACGATGAAGCCCGCGACGATGAACGCCGCGATCGTCATGTGCACGAGACGGTACGGAAACGACGGGTTGAAGACGATCTTGAACCAGTCGACCGGCACGACGAGGCCGTTCTCGATCTTGTAGCCTTGCGGCGTCTGCATGAAGCTGTTCGACGCGAGAATCCAGAACGTCGAGATCAGCGTGCCGACCGCGACCATCAGCGTCGCGAAGAAGTGCGCGCGCGGGCTGACGCGCTGCCAGCCGAACAGCATCACGCCGAGGAAGCCGGCTTCGAGGAAGAACGCCGTCAGGACTTCGTACGTGAGCAGCGGCCCCGTGATGTTGCCCGCGACGCGCGAGAAGCCGGCCCAGTTGGTGCCGAACTCGTACGCCATCACGACGCCGGAGACCACCCCCATCCCGAAGCCGATCGCGAAGATCTTCGACCAGAACTGAAACATGGATTTGTAGGCGGCGTCGCCGGTGACGAGATAGCGCCATTCCAGCACCGCCAGGAAGCTCGCCATGCCGATGCTGATCGCGGGGAACACGATGTGGAACGACACCGTGAATGCGAATTGCAATCGGGCGAGATGGAACGCATCGAAGATTTCCATGACCGTAATTTGCTCGTGGTTGTGAGGACGTACGCCCGAAGCAGGAAATCGCGCGACGGCTTGGCGACAACACATGCGAGCACAATCGGTCGCTCGCACGGCATCGAAGCGTGAATGACGATATCGCGTTTGCAACGATACTCGCAATCACTCGAACGTGCGCTGAAACTGTGCTGCTTGCGCCGCCAAAGATGTGTGCACGGAAAATAGTTTTCGTGCCGGCGGGACCATCAGCTGTACTGCTTTCCGCGTGGCGGCGCTGTGCCTCCGGCGCACTGTTCACTCCACTTAACATGTTATGCAACGCCTGCCCGCGGCGGTCGTGCGCCCTTCGGCGTCCGCCCGGCAGCATCGATTCCCGTCGTTCGGCGCATGCGCCGAGCCCGGCCGGCCCGCCGGCCGCCCCGCCTGGAGAAACCTGCATGGAGTCCTGCACCCGCCGCGACGATCCGACCGGCAGCACCGCGTGTCAGGTGACGCGCCATCGTGCCGGCGACGCGTGCGACACCGTCGATCGCGTCGTCGACGAAACCCCGGTTGCACTCGTGTTCAACGGCATCTCGCACACGGTCATGATGGCGACGCCGATCGACCTCGACGCGTTCGGCCTCGGCTTCGCGCTGAGCGAAGGCATCGTCGAGCGCGCGTCGGACGTTTTCGACATCGAAAGCGAATGCCGGCCCGGCAGCGCCGAAGTGCGGCTCACCGTGTCGCAGCAGGCGTTCATGGCGCTGAAGGCGCACCGCCGCGCGCTGGCCGGCCGCACGGGCTGCGGCGTGTGCGGCATCGAAAGCATCGCCCAGCTCGACCTGCACCCGCCGCGTATCGCGGCCGCCGGCACCGCCGCGGGCATCGGCGCCGACGCGATCGCGCACGCCGCGCGTGCGTTGCCGGCCCGGCAGACGCTGATGCGCGAGACGGGCGGCATCCACGCGGCCGCGTGGTGCGACCGCGACGGCGCCGTGCTCGACGTGTTCGAGGACGTCGGCCGCCACAACGCGCTCGACAAGCTGATCGGGCAGCTCGCGCGCCGCCGCGCCGACCTGCGCGCGGGTTTCGTGTTCCTGTCGAGCCGCGCGAGCTACGAACTGGTGCGCAAGGCCGCGCGGATCGGCATCCCGATGATCGCGACGATCTCGGCGCCGACGTCGCTCGCGATCGACGTCGCCCGCGAAGCCGGCGTGCGGCTGCTCGGCTTCTGCCGCAACGACGGCTTCGTCGAATACGTGTCGCCCGCTGCCGTTCACCTCGACCCATCGACGCCTGCACAGGCGCATCCGGCCCACTCGTCATGAAACACCTGTTCGATTTCGATACCGCGCAGCAACAATTCGCCGGCGCGTTCGCGCCGCTCGAGGCCGCCGCGTCCGTGCCGGTCGCGCAAGCAGCCGGCCACGTACTGGCCGCGCCGCTGACCGCGGTGCTCGACCAGCCGCCGGCCGACCAGAGCGCGATGGACGGCTACGCCGTGCGTCATGCGGACCTCGCGCACGGCGAGCCGCTGCGCGTCGCGCAGCGCTGCTATGCCGGCGACATACCGGCGCCGCTGGCGCCGCGCACGGCCGCACGCCTCTTCACCGGCAGCCTGATTCCGCCCGGCGCCGACACCGTCGTGATGCAGGAGCATGCGCACGAACAGGACGGCGGCGTCACGTTCGACACGCCCCAACGCAGCGGGTCGCACATCCGCCGCCGCGGCGAGGAAGTGCGCGCCGGCGACCGGCTCCTGCCGGCCGGCGTGCGGATGGGCGCGATGCACATCGGCGTGGCCGCCGCGCAAGGGTTCGCTCGGATCGACGTGCGCGCGGCGCTGCGTGTCGGCATCCTGACGACCGGCGACGAGTTGGTCGTGTGCGGCGAGCCGCGTGCGCCGCAGCAGATCTACAACAGCAACGCGCCGATGCTCGCCGCGCTGGTCGCGGGAACCGGTGCCGACGTCGCGATGCGCATGCATGCGGCCGATACGACGGCCGCCGTCGATCGGGCGCTGCGCGACCTGCACGCGCAGTGCGACCTCGTGATCTGCGTCGGCGGCGCATCGGTCGGCGACAAGGACCTGCTGCGCCCCGCGCTGGCCGCGCTCGGCGCGTCGTTCCTCGTCGCCGGCGTGCGCATGAAGCCCGGCAAGCCGGTCGCGCTCGCGCGGCTCGATGCGCGGCCGGTGGTGCTGCTGCCCGGCAATCCGGGTGCCGCGATGACGGCGTTCGCGCTGTTCGTCGCGCCGCTGATCCGCCGCCTGCAAGGGCGCGACGCGTGCCTGCCGATCGTGCCGTCGCTGCCGATCGACACCGGCTTCGAGCCGGATGCGCAGCGCGAGCGCTTCGTGCGCGTGTGCTGTACGGTGGGCGCCGACGGCGCGCCGGTGCTCGATACGCTGCGTCAGCAAGGCGCCGGCACGCTGCAGTCGCTGGTGCTGGCCAGCGGGCTCGCGCGGCTGCCGGCCGGGCGGCGCATCGCGCGCGGCGACGCGGTACCGTACTACGAATTCGCGCGTTGGCTCGCATGAGCACGACGTCGAATATCCGCCCGATGCGCCGCCTTCGCCCCATTCGCCGCGCCTGTTGCGCATCCCGCTCGGCGAACTGTATTCCTGCAATTCGGGCGCGATTGTGTCTCTGCCGGCAAAACCCGGCGGACTATGCTCACGATGAGGCTCGTCACGACCTGTGCGCCGACACGTCGGCACCCGCACGGCCGAGCGGCGACGCCCCTCCGCTTACTTCATGCAGGCCGACGACCCGATCGTGAATGCCATCGTTTCCGCCGCGCCGGCCGCCGCCGCTTCATCCGGCGGCGCAGCGCCCGGCGCTTTCCCCCGCCCGTCCGACACGCTCGGCCGTCCGCTGCGCGACCTGCGCCTGTCCGTCATCGACCAGTGCAATTTCCGCTGCGGCTACTGCATGCCGCGCGAAAGTTTCGGCGCCGACTACGCGTTCATGCCGTCGTCCGAACGATTGTCGTTCGCGCAACTGGAAAAGATCGCGCGCGCCTTTACGTCACTCGGCGTCGAGAAGATCCGCATCACGGGCGGCGAGCCGCTGCTGCGCCGCCACCTCGAAGCGCTGATCGAACGGCTCGCCGCGTTGACGACCGTCGACGGCAAGCCCGTCGAAATCGCGTTGACGACCAACGGCTCGCTGCTCGCCGCGAAGGCGCACGCGTTGCGCGACGCGGGCCTGTCGCGCGTGACCGTGAGCCTCGATGCGCTCGACGACGCGATGTTCCGCCGGATGAGCGACGCCGACGTGCCGGTGTCGCGCGTGCTGGCCGGCATCGAGGCCGCGCATGCGGCCGGGCTCGCGCCGGTGAAGGTCAACGCGGTGATCGAGCGCGGCGTGAACGACGACCAGATCCTGCCGCTCGTGCGGCACTTCCGGCATACGGGCGTGGCCGTGCGTTTCATCGAATACATGGATGTCGGCGGCGCCAGCTTCTGGTCCGGCGACAAGGTCGTGCCGGCCGCGCGGATGCGCGAGCTGATCGACGAACACTACCCGCTCGTGCTCGTCGGCGAGCCGGGGCACGACGCCACCGCGATCCGTTGCGCACACATCGATGGCGCAGGCGAAGTCGGCTTCATCGCGAGCGTGTCGCATCCGTTTTGCGGCACCTGCTCGCGCGCCCGCGTGTCGGCCGACGGCCAGCTTTATACGTGCCTGTTCGCGACGCAAGGCACCGACCTGCGGCCGTGGCTCGGCGATGCGGCCTCGACCGGCGACCTCGCCGCCGCCGTGCGCGCACGCTGGATGCAACGCGACGACCGCTATTCCGAGCGCCGGGCCGCACGGCCGGCCCGCGCGTCGGGCAAGACCTATCCGACCGTGCGCATGTCGCTCGTCGGCGGCTGACGGGCCGCCGCGCGACACCGGATGCGCCGCCCACTGGAGAACCTGTCATGACGACCTTCACCGAATCCCGCGCCGGGCTGCCGGACGATCCGCTGCGTGCCGGCAGCCCCGCGCCGCCCGTCGATGCGACCGACCCGCACCCCGAACCGGCGCCCGCGATTGCGGCCGGATTCGAAGTGCGCGTGCAGCATGCGCCGATCGACGCGGGCGCGGAGCTTGCACCGATCGTTCGCAATCCGAATGTCGGTGCGGTCGTGAATTTTCTCGGGGTGGTGCGCAAGGAAGGCGACGTCGACGACGTCGTCGCGCTGGAAGTCGAGCACTACCCGACGATGACCGAACAGGCGCTGTGGAGCATCGTCGAGGAGGCGACTGCACGCTGGCGGCTCGAGGCGGTCAGGATCGTGCACCGCGTCGGCCGCATTCCGCTCGGCCAGCCCGTCGTGCTGGTCGTGGTGGCCGCCGCGCATCGCGCGTCCGCGTTCGATGCGTGCGAATTCCTGATGGATTTCCTGAAGACCCATGCGCCGTTCTGGAAGAAGGAAATCCGGCACGACGGCGAATCCGGCTGGGTCGAGGCAAAGGCGCACGACGACCAGGCGATGCGGCGCTGGGGTTGACCGCGTTCGCTGCGCGTTTTCCGATTCCGCCGCTCCTGCTCGAGACATCACAATGAAACTGACGATCAAATACTTCGCGAGCATTCGCGAACAACTGGCGCTCGATGAAGAAACCGTCGAAATCGATGCCCGCGAACTCACCGTCGACGCGCTGCGCGGCACGCTGGCCGCGCGCGACGCGCGCAGCGCGGACGCGCTGCGGATGGACCGCCCGGTGCGGGCGGCCGTGAACCTCGAAATGGTGACCGGGGAATTCGTCGTGCGGGAGGATAGCGAGGTCGCGTTCTTTCCGCCGGTGACGGGGGGATGATGCGGATCACGCGGCCGCGATCTTCAATGCAGCCACTTCAACACTTTCGTGGCGAACACGACCATTGCGGTGGCGCCGATGCGCGTCGAGATCTGCGGCGTGATGGATGCGGTTCGATGCGGCACCCTTCGCGCAAAAGAAACCGGGAGCAGGTCACATCAACGGAACGTTCTGTAGTGACAACGGTGAGGTATTACGGGAATGGTGTGTGGCCGGTCTGGGGATTTCGCTGCGCGAGACATGGGACGTACACGACGACCTGCGTAGCGGCCAGCTGGTGCGCGTGCTTCCCGAATGGGAGGGCGTGGCATCCAAAATCAGCCTGGTTCGAGCGCGCCGGGAGCCGGTGCCGCGGCGCCTGACTGCGTCCAGCGATTTTCTGGTCGCACGATGGCAACAGGCCCCCCTGGGATGCCCGAGTCAAAGTCATTTCGAACAGGTGGCTTGGGCCAGAGTCTGGAAGCAAACTTGGTGACCCCACAAGGCCTTTGCCACTCAAAACCTACTTCAGGACGCTCGGGTTCATCTGCCTAATACGGCTAGGCTTTGTTGCACAAAATCGGTCCAGAGAGCAGGTAGCCTCGGGACATGAGTGAACCGAAGAGGTCAAAGGCCAGCTACAAGACCATCAACTGGGCAGCGTACAACGCCGCGCTCAAAGCCAGAGGGTCGCTGACCATCTGGCTGGTCCAGTTTTTCAGCTGGCTGGCGACGAGATGGACGGTAATGCCGCCAATGCCGGAGCGATCAACCGCCTTAGCACCGCCTGCGTTGCTCCATCTCGCGCTTGAAACGAAATAGCCTGAGTCACCCCAAGAAAGTGGGCCGCGAGCGTCTTAACATCAAGCTCACCCGGCAAATCACCCTCTATCATGCCTCGTTCAAGACGTTTTCGTATGAGCGTCAACGTCTGATGCCGGGTTTTTTTGAGATATGCCCAGACCTCATCGTTCTCAGGCAAATTGTTGACAACACCCAAGACCAACAAACAGCCCCCTGCTTTATTTGACGTGGCTATGTCTATAGTGACCTTGAGCATCTCGCTCAACCCGTCACGAGCCGTTGGGGCACCATTGAGAGCCTCCGACGACCTTGCACCGACAGTCTTGATATAGAGATCAACCACTTCGCAGAAGGCGTTCTTCTTACTACCGAATGCAGCATAAAAGCTCGGGGGATTGATCCCCATCGCGGCGGTCAGATCGACCAGTTGTGCCCCTTCGTACCCCTTTTGCCAAAACACCTCCATAGCACGTTCCAGTGCAACACTCCGGTCGAAGCTAGGCGGGCGCCCTCTACGTGACATGCCATTTCCTCTTCTTTATTTCGTATCGAGAACAACAGAATTCTGTATCGAGAATAACATAAATGTGTTGACGATCCAAAAATTGCCAGTTAGATTTCTGTAGTGATATTTATGAAATTGTTGGAAGGTGACGACTCGTTTTGATTTCCAGACCTTAGGGGACCATCTCGGTTGGTCCTGCGTGGCAGGTCAGTGGTGCAGGATGTGGCATGCCAGAACAAAAAAGGGGACCCTTGATGCAAAACAGAACGCCTCAGAGAATGCGACCTCTCTACGAATTTCAAGCTATCAGAGGGGCTGTTCAAATCGCTGTCGATAGGCCTGATGAAATCGCAATAGGTACCGTTGCGATGCTCAGGCAGCTCGTCGCGAAAAATAGGCTGCGCCGCGGCGACCCAATCAGCTTCTTCTTTACAGTCACGCCAGACCTCTCTAGTGAATTACCCCCCTTGGTTGCTCAAGAGACTGGGTGGGCTCATGTTCCGATGCTGTGTGCGGCCGAGTTGCCGAGTCAGTTGATGATTCCGAGAGTCATACGCGTCTTGGCTCATGTTCATTGGCTTAATAAAAACCTCTCCCCTCGGCATATTTACCTCCCAGGGACAACCCCTGTCAGGCCAGATCCTGCTCGGTTAAGCGAAGCTGCGAATGGTAGCAACTGGACTCCCCCATGCTGAGCCGGAGGCACTGATGACTTCAACAACAGAAGCAAGCAAATGGTTCGGAACATCTATCTTGCAACAAACTCTGATGCAAGTTGAACGGCTAGTCGGTCGCGAAAACATAACTTGGTTCAACCACAACGCAGCAGACGACGAGCACCGAAGAAACGTCAGCTTGTTTAGACCACGAAACGTTCATGCAATAGTTCGGCCTGGTTCTGTCGAAGAAGTGCAAGAAATCGTTCGAGCCTTCAATCGAGTAAAGACACATATCGGTCTTCATGCCATCAGCACAGGCCGCAATTGGGGGCTTGGCTCCTCCGAACCGGCAACCGACAATGTCGTCACCCTCGATCTTCAGCGGCTAGACACAACCCGTCAGCTTGATTGCGCCTCTGGTTGGGTCGTGATTGAGCCCGGAGTTACCCAAATTGAGCTTGCCCAAATGTTGGCCGGCAGCGAGAGGATACTTAATGTCACGGCATCGTCTGGTTTTACCAGCATCGTTGGCAACGCGCTAGACAGAGGCGTCGGACTTCGGAGGCAGCGAACCGAGGATCTTGTGGGGCTGGAAGTTGTTCTACCGGATGGCGAACTCGTTCGTGTTGGCTGGTGGCCCGATGCCTCGAAGAACACTGCCATCAATCCGTATGGACATCCACCAGAATCACGGCCTTCTGACCGCCAGCCGTCATAGCATCGACTCGGCCGCGTTCTGGTTCATTGCGCTGGAGCGCTGCTGCCAGCAGCAGTTGATGATTGAAGCCACCGGCACCACGCCGAAGGAAGTCACGCCTGAGAGCGCTCGCTACAGCCGCGAGCACGTGGGCAGCGACTACATTGGCTGGCTGCACTTCCAGACCATCTGGAGCGACCTGGTGAATACGCAGCCGGACATGTTCGACTGAGCAACGCGCGCAGTGCCCGGTTTGCGCGCCGTTCGTCTAACGCGCGCACGAACCAAACGCCGGTGGAGAAGAACCCAAAAGCAGGTCGCCCGCCGCTCACAGGAAGGCCCTTAGGAGACGTATGTGAGTTCCCACAGCCCAGCCACCTATGTGGAAAGCGCAAACACGTCCGCTTTTACGAAAGCGACGTGGCGCCTACTACCATTCCTCTTTGTCTGTTACCTCTTCGCCTATCTCGACCGTATCAATGTTGCTTTCGCGAAGCTGCAAATGCTCAGCGACCTTGGCTTCAGCGAGGCGGTCTACGGATTTGGTGCAAGCGTTTTTTTCGTCGGTTATCTGCTGTTCGAGGTTCCAAGCAATCTCGTGCTTTTGCGTGTCGGCCCCCGGCGCTGGATTGCACGAATCATGGTTACTTGGGGCCTCATCTCTTCCGCAATGATGTTCGTCAAAACGCCGACGATGTTTTACGTCATGCGATTTTTCCTGGGCGTCGCAGAAGCGGGCTTCTTCCCCGCGATTGTGCTCTACCTGACTTACTGGTTCCCAGCATCACGGCGCTCGAAAGTGACTGCACTTTTCCTCACCGGTATCCCAATGTCAGGCGTCGTTGGGGGCCCACTTTCCGGCTGGATCATGACGGCGTTCAACGGTGCGCACGGCTTTGCTGGCTGGCAATGGCTATTCCTCGTTGAGGGCGTTCCGACGGTGCTCTTGGGTCTCGCCGCATTTTTCTATCTCGACGATAAGGTGCGAGACGCATCGTGGCTGACGGAAGACCAGAAGGATTCGATCGAACAGAAGCTGAAAGAGGAGGCGCCGGCCAACGCTTTGCACTCCCTGAAGGACGGTCTGCTCAGCCCGAAAGTGCTACTGGTCAGCGCCATCTACTTCTTCTACACCATGGGCTTGTATGGCGTCAGCTTCTGGCTTCCTACTTTGATCAAGTCGAGCGGGGTGTCTGATCCGTTCCACGTAGGCTTGCTGACTGCGGTTCCTTATGCCGCTGGCGCGGGCGCCATGGTGTTCGTGAGTCACCACTCGGACCGTACCGGCGAACGCCGCTGGCATCTGATTATCCCGGGGCTCATCGGTGCATTCGGCCTCGCGATGAGCGTATGGTTCTCGGGCTCTACGCTGGCGGCGATGATTGCGTTGACGGTGGGCACAATGGGCGTGATGACCACCATCTCGCAGTTCTGGGTAATTCCTCCCGCCTTCCTCGGCGGCGCAGCTGCCGCAGCGGGTTTGGCGCTCGCAAACTCAGTCGGCAGTATTTCCGGCGTGGTCAGCCCGTCTCTGATTGGGGTCATCAAGCAGGCATCCGGCTCGGCAGGCGCTGGGGTACTCGCACTTGCAGTGAGCCTCGTCATCGGCGGGCTGCTTGTCTTCTTTGTTCCGGCCGCTCTCGTGAACAATCGTCGCCGATAGCATTCCCGTTTTAATGATGTCAAAAACCGACACGAATCAACACTCGTGTCGGCTTCTTTGTTGCCGTTATCTCCATGGTTAGGTTAGGCCCCCTTCCGAGCGAAGAAGGCTATCGTGCATCGAAAGAAATCATCGCGCGTGTCGATCAGGCAGGACCGGATGATTTGTTCATCGCAGTAATCGGCAGCGGCAGTTCGGCACTCATGTCATGCCTCAAATACCAGCCAGGCCATGACAGTTCACAACAAACTATTGCCGGAGGTTCCTGCATCTCGTCCATTCCGCGCATCGCTCTCATCTACCTAAGGCCATGAACACGATATCTCTAACGCACCGCTCGCAGCGCCCGTTTACACCGTTCCGAATTTCAACAGCCTGCTAAGTCCGGAGTGGGTCCGCAAGACATTCACGTGAATCCACGAAGACTCAAGAAAAAGCCGGCACCATGCCGGCTTCGTCGTCGAAGCGCAAGACAACGCACGCGCCCCTTCACCGCATGCACGCCGCGGCCAGCTTCCCGACCGCGATCACCGCCTGCTCGATCTCCGGCGACCACGGGCTGCTGTAGTTCAACCGGATGAAGTTCCGGTAGTTGTCGGTGATCGAGAACATGTAGCCAGGCCCGATCGTGATCCCCTGCTCCAGCGCGAGCTGGTACAACCGCATCGCATCGACCTGCGCGGGCAGCTCGACCCACAGCACGTACCCGCCCGCCGGGCTCGACATGCGCGTGCCTTCCGGAAAGAACCGCGACACCATCGCGCGCATCAGGTTCGCCTGCTGCGCATACGCCTTGCGCAAGCGCCGCAGGTGGTGCTCGTAGCCGTCGCGTTCGAGAAATTCCGCGATCGCGAGCTGCGGCAATGACGGCGTCGCTAGCGTATTCAGGAACTTCAGTTTCTCGACCTGATCGCGATAGCGGCCCGGCAGCGCCCAGCCGATCCGGTACGCGGCCGTCAGGCTCTTCGAGAACGACGAGCAATGCAGCACGATCCCGGTTCGGTCGTAGGATTTCAGCGAACTCGGATGCGTGTCGCCGAAATACAGTTCGTTGTACACGCCGTTCTCGATGATCGGCATCCCGGCCTTCGTTGCGAACTCAACCAGTTCGCGCTTGCGCTCGTCCGGCATCTGGAAGCCCAGCGGATTCTGGAAGTTCGGCATCACCATGCACGCGGCGATCGGCTGCGATTTCGCGATCGCGGCCAGCGCGGCGATGTCGATCCCGTATTCCGGATGCGTGGCCACTTCGATCGCCTTCATCCCCATCCGCTCGATCGCGTGCAGCATCGCGTAGAACGTCGGCGATTCCACCGCGATCGTGTCGCCCGGTTTCGCGACCGCCTGCAGGCACAGGTTGATCGCCTCGGTCGCGCCGACCGTCACGATGATCTCGTTCGGGTCCACCGACATCCCGTTTTCCAGATAGCGCCGTGCGATCTGCCGGATCAGCCGCGGATGGCCGGGCGGCAGCCCGTCGGTCACGCCCCACAGCGACTTGTCTCGACCGGCCGCGTATGCATAGCGGTTCAGCTTCTCGAACGGAAACAGGCTCGGGTCCGGATACGGCGAGCCGAGCGGCACTGCGTCGTCCGTGCCGATCGAACGCAGCGTCGACAGCACGAGCCGACTCACGTCGACCGACGACGAGATCGCGATCGGCTTCGACGGCCGCAGCTCGCGCACCGGTGCGTGGCCGTCGTCGCGCCGCAGGTTCACGAAATAGCCCGACTGCGGCCGGCTTTCGAGCAGCCCGCGGCTTTCCAGCAGCAGATACGCATGCAGCACGGTCGTGATGCTGATCCGGTGCTGCTGGCTCGCCTGCCGCACAGACGGAATCCGGTCGCCGTGCCGGTACACGCCCTGGCGGATCAGGCGCTCGATATCGTCCGCGAGTTTTTCATAGAGTTTCATCGTGCGTCTCCCGCCGGCATACGCAGCCGCCCCGCCCTGCCGTGTGCGTCCAATACGCACGTGCTGCACGTGTTTCGCCCGCCGCCCGGGCCGTCGTGATTCCTGATCTTTCCCTCCGGTTTTGCCTTTTCCATCGCACTGGCTCTCTCTTGAAGATGCGCCGACAGGGTTCCGGACCAGCTGGATCTGCGGCACTGTGCACTTGATGATCGAATCTTAAGAGAAGAACAGTTGGCGGCGAGTACACACATCGAACGCGCGAACAAGAGTACAGTTCGGCGCGAATCGCGCATGGCGGGAAAACTGTACGTCTTATGAAATGGCCGGACGGCCGGTTGGGTGACACGGCGCGGCCGAATCGGCCCGGAACGCCCGCCGCACGGGCCTCCGCGCGGCCGCCGCAATCGGGGTGCAATACTGTGCGCCCGCAGGTTTTTCAGGGTGAGAGCCACACGATGCAGTACACGGTCGAACACGTAGCCGGCCCCGGCGGCGCGATCCACGCCTCCCGGTCAGTACAGAACAGAAGGAAATCGAGCCAGAACGACACAGCCAACCAGGAGCGCGCACATGACTGATCGCGCCCTCGTTGCGCTGCTCATCGCCCGGCTGACCGACCCGGCCGACCACCCGCGCTTCACCGGGCCGCCAATCGACCTGTCGACGCTCGACGCACCCGCGCTCGGCACCGTGTGGCCGGCTTTCCGGCGCGTCGAGCACGAGATCCTGATGCGCGACCAGGCGTTCGACGATCCGCGCGCCGTATTCGCGGGCTGGCTGCGCCGGCAGATCGACGCGCTCGGCCTCGTGCCGCTCATCGACGCCGACGCGGCGCTCGAACTGTTCCGCGCCATTCCGGCCGGCGGATGGAAACGCGCGCTGGAGGATCTGCCCTGTCTCGACACGCTGCCGTCGCCCGCGCTGCAGGCCGAACTCGCGCGGATCGCCGGCGAGCCGGAGGAAGGCGGATTGCGCGCGGCATCCGTATATGGCGCGTATGCGCTCGACTGGTTCGCGGGCCGCCGCGACTTCTCGGCCCGGCACGATGCGTATGCGCAGGCGCTGGCGGACTCGCCGTTTCGCGTGCGCGAGCTCGACGTGCTGCCGGCACTCGGCCCGGCCGCGCTGCTCGCGCTCGCCGCGACGGACAGCGGCTATTTCGCGCCGAAGCGGCTGTGGATCGACTTCAGCGATCCGGCCGTCACGCTCGCGGAAGACGCCGCGTATGTCGCCTTCGCGCGCGAGGCGCTGACCGAGGCCGCGCGGCAGGTCGCGGCGCTGCATGCCGGCGCCGCGCCCTATGCCGCCGATCGCGCGTTCACGACCGACGACGCGCAAGTCATCTCGCGCGCCGCGCGCGTGGCCGCCTATCGCGACGAAACGTGGCTGCGTCCGCTGATCGGGCCGCTGCTGACCGGCGTGTGCGTCGCGCCGACGGCCGCGAAAACCGCGCCGTCGCAGTCGCTCGCCATCGCGCTCGGCCATGCGGTCGAGACGATCCCGACGCCCGAGAGCGTGCGCGCGCTGCGCGACGCGCTGGCCGTCGTCCGTCACGCGGGCGTGCAGAAGAAACTCGCGCGCAACCTGAAGCCGGCCGAACGCGCGCTCGGCGAGCGGCCGCACACCGCGCTGCGGATGACGCTCGACGCGAAGCCCGACAAGAAGCAGCTCGCGATGCTCGCCGCGTGCATGGAGGCCGGCTTCTGGCAGCCGATGACGCTC
Source organism: Burkholderia sp. BCC0397 (assembly GCF_902832865.1). Taxonomy (NCBI): domain Bacteria; kingdom Pseudomonadati; phylum Pseudomonadota; class Betaproteobacteria; order Burkholderiales; family Burkholderiaceae; genus Burkholderia; species Burkholderia sp. BCC0397. The sequence continues at coordinate 151,456 of NZ_CADFDL010000017.1, forward strand.
GGCCACGCCGAATGGCGTGAGCGGCTCGTCGATGCGCCGGCCGGCGCCGCGTTCTCGGCGCGGATGATCTGGCAAGCACACGGCAGCGACGGCGCGACGCAATCGTTCATGCCCGACATCGCGAAAGGCAAGATCGTGCTGCGCGATGCGGCCGGCCACGCGTGCGAGATCGCCGACGACTGCGCTATCCGGCTATGGCACCCGCTGCTGGCCGACGCGGACGAAAGGCTCGCGTGGCAGCGCGCGATCGTCGGCCGTGCGCTGCGGCAACCGGTCAGGCAGGCGTTCCGCGAGTACTACGTGCCGAGCGACGACGACGCGTCGGCCAGCGATTCCGCGATGTTCGAAGGTCACGTGCTGTCGAGCCGGCCGCTGCTCGGCGTCGCGCGCCGCGAAGGCTGGTCGATCCGCGCTTACGACGACGCGCTCGTCCGCGAATTCGGCGACGTGCGCGCGACCTTCTTCGTCGATGCGCGGCTTTATCCCGGTTCGGAAAACCACGGCACGTCGCGCCGGCTGGTCGTCGAACGCCGGCACGGCGAGCGCTGGGCGCCGCTGCCGATCGGCGAAATCGATCGCGTGGTGTTCTCCGAAGTGGCACGGGCGGTCGACCTGCTCGTCAGCGTGGCCGCGTTCGCGCTCGACGACGACGCGACCCGCGCGGCGACCGCTGCGCTTGCGGCGGACCCGGTCCGCCTGCGCGACCTCGAATCCGAACGCTGGCAGCGCCTGAACCGGTTGTCGGATCTGCCGCTCGGCGTGATGGCGCGGCATCGCAAACACGTGCTGTCGCTCGTATTCGCCGAACCGGTTGCGCAAGGGAAGATCACGCTCGACGAGCGCCACGTGCGCGTCGGCGCGTGGTCGGTGCATTGCGCGACCGGCCGCGTGACGCGCGACGGCGAGCCGGTCGAACCCGCGACCGCGCCGCCGCCGTCGCCGCTGCGCGCGGTACCGTGGCTGCCGTACGACGAAGCGCTGCTGCAGCGGATCGTCGACGTCGTCGCGGGGTTGCTCGACTGAGCCGCGAGCCGGCAGGCGTCACCTACCGCGCCGCCTGCTGCCGCTGCACCTCCTGCGCTTTCATCTGCATATACGCGCCCCGCTCGATTTCATGCAGTTGCTGCGGATACTGCTCGGTCGCGTCGAACCAGCGCGCGAGGCGCTGGTCGAGCGGCTTGTCGAGCGTCGCGAGATACGTGTCGATCGCGAGGTAGTAGCGCATCGTGTTGCGCTCCAGCAGCCCGCGCACGCCGCCGATGTACTGCGGCTGCGCGGCCGAAGCGGCGCCGACGGTCGTAAACCCGACCTTGTCGCTGCCGACCGTCGCAAGATAGGTCTTCATCGCCATCCGGCCGACCGTACCGAAACCATACGAATACGTGAGATGCAGGAACGTGCGCGACGCGCCGACCGGCACGGCCTCGAGCGCGATCCGGTAATCCCGGGTGCCCATCGGGCCGCTGTCGGCGGTCAGGTCGACCTGGAAATAGTCGGGCGTCGCGGCCGCGACGCGATAGCGGAACTGCACGCGATAGGTGTCCGACAGCTTTTGCTGGATCTTGCGGCCGAGGTTCACGTCGAGCACCGGGCCGTTGTCGCCGCTCGACGCGTGACAGTACTTCGTGTTCAGGTGCAGGATCAGCACCGCGCACCAGTTCGCGGGGCCTTGCGCAGGATCGTTGAGCTGGCCGTTCACCACCGCGAACGGATAATCGACGACCGCATAGATGTCGCCCTTCAGCGACGACGACGCTTCAGACGATTCGAGCACCACCGGCCGGTGAAACGCGTTGTCCTTCAGTTGCGCGCCGAGGCTGCGGTAGCGGTCGAGCAGCGCGGCCGCGCCGTTCGCGCCCTCCGCGCCGAACGACAGCGCGCTCCAGCCCACACACAGGGTCACGACGAGCGCGTGCCAGGCGCGGCGCGCCAGCCGCGTGCCGCGCGAAGCTCCGGATGTCTCCATGTTGTTACTCCCTGGCGCACGATGGTCGCGCGCATGTGTCACAGAATACGCCTGCCCGCTGCGCGGCGTGGCAGGCGGCGCGATCGCTAACGGCTGCGCTTCACCGGCAGCGGCAGTTGCGCGGCGGTGATCCGGATCAGCGCGGACAGCCATTCGCGATCGTCCCAGCGATCGCCGGCGATGACGAGATGCGGCTTCGCGCTCGGATACGGCGGGGCTTCGTCACACGCGCCGAGATACGCGCGGCCTTCGGGCGTCGGCTTGACGAACAGCCGGTCGTCGCAGACGAGCGCGACCATCCTGCCGTCGCAATAGATGCCGTATTCGCCGAACATCTTGCGCGCCGATACCGTACCGGCCGCCGCGATCTGCTCGACGATGAAATCGACCGTGCTCTGGCTCGATGCCATACGAATCTCCAGGACCGAAACATCGTCTGACCTGCGTCGATGCCGCGCCGTTCAACTCATTTGTCGATACCGAACGCACTCGACATCTGCCGCGCCCGCTTCACGTCGTCGCCATGCAGATAGATCGACGTCGTCGAGATCGACGCATGCCGCAGGTTGTCGCGCACCGTCGTCAGCTCCGCGCCGCGCGCCAGCGCGTGGGTCGCATGCGTATGCCGCATCCAGTGCGGGCTCGCCTGGCGCAGCTTGTGCGCGAGCGCCGGATGGTCGGCTTCGACAGCATCGGCCGTCTGCGCGAAGAAACGCTGCATCACCTTCCACAGCCGCACGCTCGTGATCGCGGCCGCGTCGTCTTCGGCGAGGCTCGGAATCAGCGGCGTATCGGGCCGCCAGCGCGCCGGCGTGACCGGCAGCCGGCGCGCGGCCAGATAGCGATCGAGCGCCGTGCGCGCGAGCGGCGGCAGCGCGACGCGGGCGGCCTTGCTGCCCTTGCCGATCACCTTCAGCCACGCGTCGCCGTGCGCGTCCGTCTCGATGTCGCCGAGCGTCGCGCCGACCAGTTCGCTCGCGCGCAGCCCGGTCGCATAGCCGAAATCGAGAATGAAGCGCAGCCGTTGCGCGGCGGCCGGCGTCCAGCCCGACTGCGGCGCACCCTTGATCGAGCGCTTCTGGAATTCGAGCCCGTCGGCGATCGTGCGGACCAGCAGCCACTCGCCTTCGGTGAACGCATGCGACGTATCGAGTGCGGTCGCGCCGCGCGTGTCGCGCACCTTCACACCGGCGAACGGATTCGCGAGCAGGTAGCGCTGCTCGATCAGCCAGCGGAACAGCGCACCGAGCACCGACAGCGTATACGCCGCCGACCGCGCGGACAGCGCCCCCGAGAACGGCCGCCAGTCGGGCGCACCGCGCGGCCGCACGGGCCCGACCCAGCGTTCGTGCGGCGTCGGGCGCCGGATGAATGCGCGATACGCGAGCGCGTCCTCGGTCGTCAGCGACGACAGCGCGCGGCCGCGCTCGACGATCGCCCACAGGATCAGCCGCTCGGCCTCCTTCCGGTACGCGCGCCGCGTCGCGGCCGATTCGTGCAGCGACAGCCACGCGTGCACGGCCGCGTAATCGTTGTCCGCGTCGAGCGTGCTGGTCGCGCGCGGCGCGCGGAACGTGCCGGCCGAGCCGTCGACTTCGTGCGGCAGCTTCAATTGCTCCCACGGCACGATGCTGCCGCGTGGCGTCGCGGCGATCAGCGCACGCGCCCGTTCGGTCAGGTCCGGATGCGCGGCGAAGAACGCCTCGATGCGCCGCGCGCTGGCCATGCCAAGTCCCTCGATCGCGCGCCACCACTGGCGCCGGCGCGGAATCCGCACGGTCAGGTCGGCAAGCGTCGCGATTCCGTGCGCACGCAGTGCCACGACCGCGCGCGCCGGCAGCCACAGGCCGACGTCGTCGCTGATCTGCGGGACCGGCGCGCGCGCATGGCGCAGCTGGCCGATCGCGTCGGTTGCGGCCTTCGCCTCCCGTAAACGCTCACCGTCGGAATGACCGAGCCGTTCCGCGAGATCGGGGCGGCCGACCTGCCGCGCGACGCGCACGAGGCGCCGGCGAATCGCGCCGATCACGCCGCGCGCCGACCGCCCGTCGCCGAGCCGGTCGGGCAGGTAGCGCTCGACGGCCTGGCGCACGGTCATGCCCGCGTACCACGCGCGCAGTGCGGCCAGTTCGTCGGCGTCGGGAAAACCTGCGGGCGCAGGCGCGGAATCGGGGGAAAGCGGTGCAGTGAGGCGCGGTTTCATGGGCGCCAGTTTGACAGAAGCGCGCGTGGCCGGATACGTCGCGCGCCTCCTCCCGAATCCTCCGGGCATCGCGCACGCACATCGAGTCGGTCGAAAGGATGTCGGCCCGTGACGACACCCAGGTTGTCCGCGAAATCGTCTGCAACGTACTTGAAGGTCGACGCCATCCCGAGCACAAACACCGCGCCGAGCACGAAGGTCAGCGCGCGCCGCGCCCGCCCGCTACAACGAAACCGGACAGCGAAAGCGCGCACCGCGCGGCCTGTTATGCTGCGCACTGCATTCCTGACTCGCCCGCCCGCGCCGTCCACGCAGCACGCCGGCGCATGCGGGGTTCGCATTGATCTGCACGGGATGATCCGACGTATCCGATCGGGATTCGCAAACCGGCGCCTGTCGTTTATTAAAAGCCGTGCGATTCGTTCCGTGTATTTCCGGCCGTCGAACAATAAAAACCTCTACCGATAAGAACTGCAAATTCATGACATCCCGACTTCTCGCCACGCTCGTTGCCGCGGCCTTGAGCTGCATTACCCTGCCCGCCGCCCACGCACGCACCTACGTCGCGCCGACGGCTTCGTTCGGCAAAGGGGCTTACGTTCATCAATTCGTGCTGCGCGACCCGGCCACGCAACAGCCGCTGCCGAACGCGCGCTATCGGCTGTTCCTGCCCGGCCAGGTAATCGCGGGGCTGCCCGTCAAGCCGGATCAGCACGACAGCGTGATTTTCGGCACGACGGACGCGGCCGGCCGCACGGCCAGGATCCGCCTGCCGAAATTGCATCCTCAGAAGCAATGGGTGTTCAACGCGATCGTCGGCGACGGCGACCTGGGCGAATCGTTCCGGCTGGTCGACCCGGGCGGCACGGCGACGCTCGGCCACGTCCCGTACGTGCTGGACGTGAATAACGAATATCTGGCGTGCGGCTATTCGGATGCGAACGGCTACACCCACTACGCGCAGTCGCGCACGCCGAGGAACGTCGATCTCTACGTCGGCACGCTGGCCGGCTCTGCCGATACCGACTGGTGCGCGGGCCCGGGCCTGACCATCGCGAACAGCACGAACGTCCCCGGCGCACCGGACCTGTATACGCAGTACCTCGGCACGCTGGTCGCCAACGGTGACCGGATCAGCAGCGAATTGCGGCGGCAGATCGTCGCCAAGCTGCTGTCGCTCGCGATCGCCGAACGCGACGCGAGCCGCGTGGCCGCCGTGCTCGATCTCGACAGGATTCCCGACGATCGCCTGAACGATATCGGCTATCGGCTCGCCGATGCGGGCGTCGAGGTCGACCGTGGGCTCGCGATGATCGACGCGCATCTCGCGCAATCGCCGGACGATCCGTATGCGCTCGACAGCAAGGGCTGGGCGCTGTATCGCCTCGGCCGCAACGACGAAGCACTCGCGTGGTTCGACCGCTCGATCGCGATCTTCGCGAAGAAAGACGGCGACGGCGACGCACGCGAAGCCCGTGCGACCGGGTTGGCGCACAAGGGCGAAGTGCTGTGGAAGCTGGGACGCCAGGATGAAGCGCGCGATGCGTTCGCGCAGGCAGGGAAGCTTCAGCCGCAGAACGCCGAGCTGGCGGAAACGTTGAAGCGACTGATGATTCAGATCGGGCAGGACGGCACGAAGACGCCGACGACGACCAGCGACTAGGCGAACTCGCGGCGGGGCAACGGCTGTCGCCGGTCGTCGCGAAATCGTGGCCGGACGTGCGCCGCCGCCTCGCCCATGGGTCACTCCTCGCCTTTCGGCCCCGGGTTCAGCATCACGACGAAGCCGGCCACGCCGACGATCAACGCGAGGGCGCCGCCGCGCAGCGCCGTCGCCGCGTCGAACAGCAGGCCCGTCACGACGGCCATCATCCCGGCGAGCGACACGAACACGGCGATCGCCGCGACGACGATGCGGTACTGGCGGCGTATCATCGCGCGCGCCGCCGCATCATGCCGCGGCCGCGGCGACCGGCGCGTCCGCGTCGTCGCCGCGAATCAGCAGCACCGGGCACTTCGCGCCGCGCACGAAACGCTCGGCGACGCTGCCGAGCAGCACGCGCCGGATGCCGCGCCGCCCGTGCGTACCGACCACCGCGAGATCGATCCCGCGTTCCTTCACGTAGCGTTGCAGGCGTTCCGCGATGTCTTCGCCGATGCTCTCGGTCTCGACCAGTTCGGCTTCGCCCTTCGCGCCGGCCAGCGCGATGATCTGTTCGGCTTCGCGCAGCACCTTGCGCCCGTCGTCGCGGATTTCCTCGACGAGCGCGTGCGGATCGAGCCGGCCGGCATACGTGAACAGCACCGACTTGTCGACCACATACACGACGCTGACGTGCGTGTCGCCCGCCAGCGCCACCTTCACGGCCTCGGCCAGCGCCTGTCTCGACGACGCGCTGCCGTCGACGGCCACCATGATCTTCTCGTACATGCGAACCTCGCTGGGGTGAGTTGCCGCGCGCACTGTCGCGCACGGCCATGTCTCCATCATCGGCCGACGGCGGGTTTGAATATTGACGGCGGTCAAGCCTGGCGGCGACCGCACATGCGGCAAAACGGCGCGACGGGAAGGGGAAAGCTTGCGTCGTCGGCAAGGCCGCGAACCGGGCCGGCAATGCGTGCGCCGATGCGCTTTCGAGCGGCCATCGCGCCGAAGGCGCTATCATCGACTATGCGACTTTCGTCCGGCCCTTTTTTGCCGGTCCCACTTTCAACTCGCTCAACCGACATGACAACGACTACCGAACGCGTGGACGGCGCCGCCCAGCATCTCGTCGCCGCCCGCCATGCCGGCTCGCCCGGCCCGCTGTTGCCCGATGCACTGCGCCCCGACGACATCGACACCGCGCTCGCGATCCAGCAGCGCGTGGCCGACCTGCTCGGCGAACCCGTCGGCGGATGGAAATGCGCGCTGCCGCCGCCCGATCGCGTGATCCTCGCGCCGATCTTCGCGTCGACGATCCGCGAAGCCGATGCGCCGTACCGCGTCGTCGGCGGCCCGATCGTGCGGATCGAACCGGAAATCGCATTCGTGCTCGATCGCGACCTGCCCGCGCGCGAGCAGCCGTATGACGAAGGCGACTTGCGCGCGGCGATCCGCGAAGTACGCCTCGTGCTCGAGATACTTGGCTGCCGCTATGCGGAGCCGGCGCGCGCGTCGAAGTTCGAGCTGCTGGCCGACGGGCAATTCAACCAGGGGCTGTGCGTCGGCCCGGTCGTGCCCGACGGATTGAACCTGCCGCTCGCGACGCTGGCGCTGTCGTTCGAAGGCGCGCTGAACCGCACGATCGACGGCCGCCATCCGGACGGCGATCCGCTGAAGCCGCTGGTGTGGCTCGTCAATTTCCTCGCGTCGCGCGGCGATGCGGTGCGCGCCGGCCAGATCGTGACGACCGGCTCGTATGCGGGCGCGATCGACGTGCCGCTCGGCGATGTGCTGACGGTGCGCTTCGGCGAGCTTGGCAGCCTGTCGGTGACGTTGACCGCGTGACGGGTCAGGTCACACTTTCACGCCCGAACCCGCCATGTCGCTGACACCGCTGCCCGCCCTGCTCGACGCCACCCTGCGCACGGTCGCGCGCCGTTACCGGCTGCCGCCGCTCGACCGCGCGTCGTCGCTGACCGCCGCGACGAACCCGGCCACCGCGCTGGCGATCGTGATCGAGGAAGCGCGCCGGATGCGGGCGGACGGCCACGCTCCCGGCGCCGACTTGCGGCAGCGCTTCATCGATGCGCTCGCACGGATGATCCGCGACGCGATGAATCCGTCATCCGGCGATCCGTCGTTCCAGGCCTCGGTGCTGCGTCACGATGCGCCGAACGTGCGCGAATACGCGTCGCTGTCCGCGCACGCCGAGCAGGACCGGCGCGCGCTCCACTCGGCCGTCAATGCGATCGCGCACCCGGCCAAGCTCGAGCGCAGCGCACAGGCCTGGCAACGCGACGGCCTCGCGCGCCTGCATGCGGCCGCGACCGCGACGTCCTGGGCCGAGCTACATGCCGCGCTCGCGCAACTGCTCGCGCTGCCCGAGATGGCGATCGACGAAGCGTTCGAGCAGGACATCGTCAAGCTCAAGGACAGCCCCGCGCTCGAACGCATGCTGCGGCTCGATGCACTGGCCGCGGACGAGGACGTCCGTCGCTACCGCGCGCTGTGGGTCCGCCAGGGCCCGCTCGTCGGCAGCACGGTCGCCGTCGCGCAGGGCGCCGCGTCCCAGCAGCGCGGCGCGGCCGTCGAGGCGCTGGCGGCGCAGGCGCTCGACGCACTGGCGCGCAGGCTCGACGCGGTGGACGAGCAACGCACCTACCGCGTGGTCACGTCGATGCGCGTGCCTTCGTCGATCCCGGGCCGGCACGACCGCGCGAAAACCGAATGGGACGCGATCCTGCTCGAGCGCGCGCGCGGCAGCGACCCGGCGCCCGCGTGGAACGTGCGCTTTCTCGTCGAAGCGAAGGCCTCCGCGGATGCCGCGACGACCGATCTGCCGCGCCTGCTGCGCGGCCTGAACCTGCTCGCGCAGGCGGCGCCCGACACGGTCTATGCATTCGAGACGCACCAGGGCACGGTGCGCGTGCAGGGCGCCTCGCTGCACGCATTGACGACCGACGAAGCGGCGCTGCCACGCGAAGTGCTGTATTGCTGCGACGCGTCCGCGGACGCGACGCCGCGCCTGCTGGGCGCCGCGAGCCGGATGCAGTTGCTGTCCGCGCAAGCGAGCCTCGAATACGCGAGTGCGCTCGCGCAGCGGTCGGATGCCGATCCGGACGGTCTCGGCGTCATCTGGCACGCGCTGCTGACCCTGCCGCAATGGCAGGCCGTGCTGCATCAGTACCCGTCGTTGCGGCAGGTCCGCGAACTGATGGTGGCCATCGACGACTTGCGCGCCGCGCTCGACGAGATGGACGACGGAGGCATCGCCAGCAGCGTGTGCGCGTGATGCGCGATCGCGACCGGCGCGCGACGCCCACGTGCTGCCCACTCAGTTGGTGAGCACCCCGAACGGCAGCGTCCATCCCGCCAGCCCGCCGCCGTCGCCCCAACGCGCATCGGTTGCACCGCACGGCAGCAGGATCGGCGCGGCCGCGCACTCGAGTGTCTCCTTCGGCGTGTGGCCGAATTCCGCCTTGAACAGCCGGTGAAAATACTTCTCGTCGGGAAAGCCGTGCGCCCACGCGATTTCCGCGATGCGCTGATGCCGGCGCTGTGGATCGCCGAGCACGTGATACGCGTGACGCAAGCGCCGCCGCGTGATCTGCCGCATCACGCCGCCCTCTTCCTTGAACAACTGATAGAGCCGCGCCCGCGACACGCCGATGTCGCGGCAGATCCGGTCGGGCGTGAGGTCCGGCTCCAGCAGATGCGCGTCGATGTAGCGACGCACGCGATCGACCAGCGCATGGTCGATCGGGCCGCGCGCGTCGTTCAACGCCTGCGCGGTCGGCGACACCGCCGCGGCCAGCAGCAACAGCATCGATTGAACGATGCTCGGCACGTCCTGCATGCGCAGGTTCGGCAGGTTCCGGAACAGCGACAGCATCTGGTCGGCGACCAGCCGGCCCACGCCGCTCGTCAGCGTCTGGCCGTGCGCCTGGGCCGCATGGCCCGGCAGCAGGTATCGGGGCACGACGAGGCTGATCACGTCGCCGGCCTCGACCTTGCAGTCGTTGATCTGCGCGACGTCGTAGACGAACAGGTCGCCGGCGCCCTTGATCAACGCGGGCCCGCCGGTATGGCTCGCGAGCCGGCCGCCGAGCAGCAGCGTGAAGCGGATCGAATCCTGCCCGTCGAGCCGGATCCGCCGCGGCGTACGGTGAACCGTATAGGTCGGCGCGCGCGAGCGCCAGTGCCGGCCCGACAAGATCAGCGGGCCGAGCGCCGCGCCGCTGGCTTCCGCGTCGCACGCGCCGTGGCTCCCGTCGTCGAGCCGGTAGTCGCACAGCATGTCCTTGACCCAGACGTGGAACCGGTCCGGCTCGGGGTAGTCGATCGTGCGGAACGTGAAAACAGGGACAAATGCAGCTTGATCCATGACAGTTTTTTATCGAACCGGCGGGACAGGAAAGAATCGGTTCGTCGATTATCGGATCAAATTGCGCCGGCGCAAGGCCCACGCGGTGCATCGTCCCCCGAAGCGGTCGACCGACGCCCGGCGGCGGGCGTCGTCGTCATCGCGGCCATCAGCGTTGCGGATGGCATTCCCAGTTGTTGTACGTCGGCCGATCGATCGGCGTGAGCCCCGGAATCTTGACGTCCCCCTCCGCCTAAAGGCGGAGGATTCCCACACCTGGCGATGCACGTCCGCATCGGAGAATGTTCAGCGCAGCGTTGATATCGCGATCATGCACGACACCACATCCACTGCAGGCCCATTCTCTTACTCGCAGTCCCGCAATACCTTTCGGCCGCGTCGTGCTGTCTTTCGACCCGCACGCCGAACAGGACTGGGTCGAACCGCTTTCGTCCACTTCCTCGAACGTGGCCCCGTGCGCGATCGCTTTGTAGCGGAGCTTGTTTCGGAAGGACGACCAGGATGCGTCGTAGACGCTCTTCGCCATCCTGGTTCTGGCGAGCTTCGCGGCCGACACGTTGCCGACCGCGATGTAATCGAAACGCCGCACCAGATCGAGCGCGAGCTTATGCTGGAAATCGGCACGGGCATTGGCGATCTTTGCGTGCAGCTTCGCGATATGTCGCTTGTGCTTTCGTGCTCGCTGCGCTTTCGCGAGCTTTTCCGCCGCGCGTCGACCGAACTGGTCATTGGGCAGCTTCTCGCCGGTCGAAAGTGTGGCGAAGTCTTTCAGGCCGAGATCGATGCCAACACCGGAACGGATAGGTCGGGCCGGAACATCCGGCATCTCGATCACGATGTTGAGAAACCAGTTGCCGCGCGCATCCTGCGCAAAGTTGGTCCCGTCTTTGATCTTGCCTTCGGGAAGCGGCCGGCTGTTGAACACGCGAAACGTGTTGCCGGCGAAACGGAACGCGTCGCCCTCGCGCTTCAGGTCACGCCCCTTCAGCGGCACCCAGCCCAGCGATTTCCTGCCGCGATAGCGCAGGTAGGGCCGACGGTGCTGACTGCGCGACTTCGCATATTGCTCGCACGTTGCGTTGACCGTGCCGGAGTGAATACCGAGTTCCTTGCTGCTGCCGGTCGTCAGCACGTTCAGGTCGAATCCTGTAGGCCACTTCTTGCCCCACTTGAGCGCGTGCTTCTGCGTGTCGTTGCAGAAGTTCCAGACGTAGTTCACCGCACGGCTCTGCTTGTTAAGCAGTCCGTTGAGCGATTTCACCCGGTAGCGGTAGACAAGAATCATGCAGGTGATCCTAACCCGTGGAAGAAGCAGCCTG
>NZ_CADFDL010000018.1:0-162073 GCF_902832865.1 Burkholderia sp. BCC0397
TTCGTCATTTCTCGGATTCCTTTGCCTGCATTATCGCCGGCTCAGGCCCTGGCCGTTCCACTTATCCGGTTGTCTGAATTCGCGCGGCCACCTCTCCGAACGGGAAAAGCGGCTTGATATGCTTTCCGGCATACCAGCGATATCCCATCGCCAGGCCTTCCGTGTAGTGCGCGTCATGGATAGTTTTGAGGTTAAGATCAACGTCCTCGGCCGGAGGAGCGGCGAGATCGCGATCACTTGTCGGGAACGTAAGAGTCAACTTGCCGGAGGGACTGACGCGTCCCGCCAATACGCTAGCGATTGCTTCGCCGCCTTGCTCCCCGGGGTACCAGGCTTCCAGGACGGCATCCACGTTGTCAAGCCACGGCATGGTGACGGCAGTACCCGTTTCCAGCACGACGACGGTCCGCTTTGCCTTCGCGGCGACGGCAGCAATCAGTGCGTTCTGGTCATATGTCTGATTCGCCGCATCGGCTTTCCCATCCGGTAAGGATAAGGACTTCAGATCCAGCGCTTCGGTGGTCCATTGCGTCGCGAATACTATCGCCACGTCCGCTTGTGCAGCAGCGTACGCAGCCGCCGCGGCGTCGTTGCCATCGAAAAAGGTGACCTGCGTTCCGGGGAGCTCCGCCTTGAGCGCTTCCAGCGGTGAAGATTTGTACCATTGCGCGCAAGCCGGTTCAGTGCGCATCGCATCTGCCTTCGCACCGGGCGTGCGGCAGTTGACGGCATTCGCATCAGGACCTGGTACATGCCCGGATCCGCCACCCGAAATAACGGCGACATCGGCGTGTCCTCCGATCACGACAAGCTTGCGAACTTTTGGCCCAAGCGGCAACACAGGCTCCGGCCCGCTACCCCTGATGTCGTTTTTCAACAGGACGATCGATTCCTGTGCTGTTTTCAAAGATAGCGCTCTGCCCGCGGCCAGGTCAATCGCGCCACCGGGTTTCGGCGGGTTATCGATCAAGTCAAAGCGGTAGAGCGTACGCAGTTTCCGAAACACCATGTCGTCGAGTCGCGTTTTCGAGACTGTGCCGAGAGCGATGGCGGCCTTCAAACGTTGATTGAAATGCGTTGGGAAGCCCAATACTCCAACGGCATCGTCTTTCGAGCCGGACTGCTCTTCATCCAGGCCCGCGTTCGCCGCTCGGACGGTATCGCTGACTGCTAGATACCAATCGGACTGAACGATGCCCTTGAAGTGCCATTCATTTTTCAGGACGTCGGTGATGAGGTATTTGTTCTCGCATGCCTTGCTCCCGTTGACGAGGTTATAGGCACACATGACATTGCCGGGGTCCGACTGTTCGATTGCAATTTGAAACGCGAGCAATTCAAGCTCACGCATCGTTCTCTCGTCGACAATCGAGTTTGACGTGAAACGATTGGTTTCCTGATTATTCATTGCGAGGTGCTTTATCGTGCCGACGACATTCTGCGCCTGGGTTCCGTTCGTCATGGCAGCCGCCATGTTGCCGGCCAGAACCGGGTCCTCCCCGAAGAATTCGAAAGTTCGCCCCTGGCGCGGATTTCTTGCAAGATTGACCCCGCCGCCCAGGCCCTCGGCAAAGCCCTGTGCGCGCAATTCCCGTCCTATCAATGCACCGTACTCGTACGCAAGCGCAGGGTCCCACGTTGCCGACAACGCCAATGGTGCGGGCAGGGCAGTCGATTTAGCATGCTCGGCATTGACGCCCGAAGTGGAATTTGCCGAATTCAGATCAGGGATGCCGAGACGCGAAATTCCCGGAATGTAGCCGGCCCCGCCCAATGGCGATGTATGGGCTCCTGCACCATGAACCATTTGTATTTTTTCATCGAGCGTCATTTTCGACAGCAAGGAGTTTGCGCGCCGATCGATCTTCTCGTCGGCATGCTGGGATGTGGGCGCAGAGCTACAAGACATCAAAATGGGCGTGACGATAGTCAGCGCTGCGGCGGGCCAACCCCACCGGATACGTTTGAATGTATGCATGTTTTCGTAGAATTCCGACGTGTTCCTGCTAAGCCACCTGACAATGATCTGCCTGTCGTGCGCCTTAGAATTTGTGACGCATCCCGACGCGGATTGCGGCCTGGTGATGAGTGGTGGAGGGCAAGCCTTCGGCCGCCTCGACTTCGCCGTGGAATCCACTATCGCGTTCATCCGCGACCACGACATAAACGTCCGTTGCCTTGGAGAGGAAGTAATCAGCGGAGAGGGTTATCTGGTTGGCGCTGCCGACGCCGTGGTTGCGTGCCTGATATGTAAATCCACCTCCTACGTTCAAGTACGGTCGGATATAGTATGAAGATCCTACCTCCGCTGTTGTCGCACGAGGTTTTTTTCCGGCTGTCTGTTCGACTGTCGTAAGCAATCCGAAAATACGAGCCTTACCTATGTTGTAGGCGAGACCAGCCGCCCATTCGTTGACATTCCCCCCCGCTGCAATGTTGTGCCCGTTGTAATACGACAGCGATCCACTCAAGGGCCCCCGGTTGTATGACACCACGAAGCTTATCGAACTGTTCGTCCCGACACTGCCCGCCGTATTGCCGAACCCGTACATCGCGCCTGCGGAAAAGCCTGAGACCGTCGGTGTCACATATTTGACGGCATTGTTGACGGCAACGCCCCACACGCGGTTGTCGAGTGAGTAGCCGCCTGCCGCGTAACTTTCGATGCCCCACTCCAGCAAACCGGCCGGCGTATTAGAACCGATTGCATAAGCAGGAAAGATATCGCCGATAAAATCGTCCTGCCGTCCCATCGAGAACGTTCCCCAATCTCCGGAAGCGCTCAGGTAAGCCAGTCGACCGAACTCCAGGCCGCCTTGCCCCAAGGTTCCAGTATTCAGGTGATAGCCGTTTTCAAGGACAAAATTGATCGAGTTACCACTCCCGATATTTTCCGACCCGCGCAATCCCCAGCGATCTCCCTGCGCCGAGCCGGTCGTCATTTGCAGGCGATTGGCGCGGCCGGAATTGGTCGTGACGTTGTTGGTGTAGGTCAAGCCCGCGTCCATAAGGCCATACAACGTAACAGATGACTGAGCATGTGCTTGCGACGTCACTACACCTGTAGCCACATACAGCGATAGTTTCAATGCTCTTCTTTTCATTGCAGTTCCCTTTTTCATCATATAAATCTAATCATTCAGGAATTCGACCTGACGAAGATGCATTTGCCCTGCGGAAAATAGCGGCGTTCCGCGGGGAGTCGGAGTTCAAGTTCGCTTCATCATCTCGCCTGTCAGAAATTTTTTAACGTTTTATTCGTTTGGCAAGGTCAGTGGCCGAATCTTGGAACTCCATATTTATTGAGGAAATAGGGGAGATCGCCCGCGATCCCGGGTGAAATCTTTAGTGTTGCTTTGTTAACGGATTCATATGATCTGCGCTCGGGGAGCGCGGCTCTGCTACAAATAGCGAGGGGGCGAAGCGGGTAAGGTGTCGGGCCGAACGAATTGAGAGCCGACGATGAGCAGGACGAAGAGACTGGAGGAACTGCTCGCAGGCCGTCACTTTTGCGCGATGTGATCATCCCGTGTGATCGATGGTGCCTGCGCTACAAGCTTAGCCTGCGCGATCTGGTCGAAATGATGGCGAGGGAGCTGTCGCTGGCGCACACGATGATCCTGCGCTCGGTGCGGCGCTTCACGCCGGAATTCGTCAAGCGGTGGAACCGCTTTGGCAGGCCCGCTGGCCGGTCGTGTCGACGAGACTTACCCCAAGCTGCGCGGCAAGTGGGGCTATCTTTATCGAGCGGTGGATCGGGGGCAGACGGTCGACTTCATGCTCGGCGCCAGGCGCGACGTGAAGTCGGCAAAAGCCTTTTTCGAACCTGTCCGCATTTTCGTGGGTGAGATGGTTGAAAAAATCGTTAGCCACGCGCGCGCGTGAATCGCTCGCCGAACAGGATGGCAAACTGGTTCATGGCAAAGCGCGGGCATGACCTCGTCGATCACCGAGCTGATGAAGTCGGGCGACATCTCGGTGCCGTAGCGCTCGGCCAGAAAGGCCTGAATCTCATGCACGCTCATGCCGCGCGCGTACGTCGCAATGATGCGTTCGTCAACGCCGGTGAAGCGGTGTTCATGCTTGGAAATCAGGACGGGCCCGAAGCTTCCCTCGCGGTCCCGCGGCAGATCGACCCTGAGCGGGTCGTGATCAGTGGTGAGCGTCTTGCCGTTGCCGCCATTGCGTTCGTTGGTCTAGCAAGACGGCCCCGGCGTGCCCAGCTGGTAGCCCAGATGCATGCTTGTCTCGGCGCCCATGGCGCGTTCAATCAGCACCTTGTTGAATGCCAGCCTCAGATCGTGGACTTCGGCGGGCGTCATCGGGCCCTTCATCAGTTCATCGAGCAGGCCTTCAGGCAGTTCAGGCAGCGGCCCTCGGGCCGCTGCCTGCAAAGCGACTGTGCGTTTTTTCTTCATCGGCATATCCATGGCTTTTACACCTTAAGATATGCCTCACCCACGACATGACGGATAGGTTTGGTGCCTGTGCCACATCGGAGCAACGCTAATAAATCAATAGCAATTCAAAGAAAGGCCAACAACAAGCAAACCACCGAAAGAACTACCAGCAGGGTAAAAAACGCTAAACAGGCGGCTGCTGCCCAGCCATGGCGAACTGCGCCTCAATCACGTCCTTGAGCAAGCTGGCAATCGACGACGCACCAAGCTTCTCCTTGATACTCGCCCGATAAACGTCAACAGTCTTCGCAGTGATCCCCAGTTCGCGAGCAATCAACTTACTCGCCTTCCCTTCGATCACGCCGTTCAGCACTTCCCGCTCTCGCGGTGTGAGCGCCCGGATGCGCTGGATCATCGCCTGGCGATGCTGGTTTTCCTGATGCGTGTCGCTCGCGACGCGGATCGCTCTCTGGATCCGCTCGAGCATTTGCTGTGAGTTGTATGGCTTCTCGACGAAATCGATCGCGCCGTTTTGCAGAGCGCGCACCGACATCGGAATATCGCCATGGCCCGACACGAAAATGATCGGCAACGAGACACCCCGGCGATTGAGTTCTGCCTGCAGATCGAAGCCGCTGACTTCAGGCATCCGGACATCCAGCACCATGCAGCCCGGCACGCTCGGATCGAATTGCGCGAGGAACTCCGCGGGGCCCCGGTAGCAGTGCGCCTGAATCTTCACGGAAGCGAGCAGCCACGAAAGCGACGTACGCATATCCTCATCGTCGTCGACGATATACACAATGGGGGACTGAGACTCTGCGTCCATAATTCGCTTCTGTTCACCGCTGCGGGAATGGCTGACTGCCCGGACAGCGAGGAGATCAAGCCGACCAGCCGTCATCGTAGTGAGTCAAAAAAACGCTGTAAATGGCGATCCTTCTGGAACATGCGCCCCATGCGGACCACGAGCGGGTTCGAATCCTGGCCCGGCTTGGGGGCGGCCCGCGCCGCGGGGCCACCGGCATACACGATGGTGCGCTTCGACAGCGGGTAGTCGTAGGAATGCTGAACGAGTCGTCGCTGGCAATCTTGCGTGCTCTTCCTGGCCGAAATGATCGCCTCGACCAGTCGCCTCGGTCATCTTTTTGCGGTCTCGTCCCGCAGCTTCAGCACGGTCGACATGTTCTTCCTGCTGGTACTGATTTCGCTGATCGACCCTGATGCTCACCAACATCGTCGATAGCGTGCAGCGCAAGTTCATCCACTGATCCGACCTCGCCTCGAACTACCTGTCTATCTAAAGATTTTTCTGAGGTGGACGGTGGTTTTGTTGGGTTACCGCCAAAAAAACGTTCACTTAGACTGCCTTCACCGCTTAACCAGTGGGCACGTGCGACACGTGTCGCTCCTTTCTGTTGGGCAAGGCATGCAACGCATAAGCGATCCCCAGAAGTCTTTTCGACAAGCCATGGCGCATCTGTCCGCCGCCGTGAGCGTGTTGACAACCAACGGCCCTGGCGGCAAATGCGGCGTGACTGCCAGCGCAGTCTGTTCGGTGACCGATTCGCCACCGACACTGCTGGTCTGTCTGAACCGTTCGAGCGCGATGCACGAGGTCTTTGCGACAAATCAGATGCTCTGCGTCAACGTGCTGGAGGGCGAGCATACCGAACTTGCCAGGCACTTTTCAGGCGTGACCGGCGTGCCGATGAGTGCACGCTTCGAATGGCCGATCTGGGATCGCGGGCAGCACGATCTCCCGGTGCTGCGCGATGCGCTCGTCAGCCTCCAGGGACAGATCGTCGAATGCAAGGCGGTCGGCTCGCATTCGGTCATGTTCATCAAACTGATCGACATCAGGGTTCGCGAAGACGCGGAAGCGCTGGTTTATTACGGTCGACAGTTTCATCGGGTGCGCTGCGTGCGCGAACCGGCTGCTTCTACGCCGGCAGGGCCGAATTCATGAGCCATCCAAAAGTCATTCACTGGTATCAGTCAACCTGTCCTCGGGGGTTTGCAATGTTGTTGAAGAAAGTTTCGACGGTGGCGCTTGTCGCGATGGCCGCCGCTTGTTCGCTGCCGGCTTATGCGCAACTCAAGATCGGCGTGGTTACTTCGTCGACGGGGCCGACAGCACTTGTCGGTATTCCACAGAAAAATACGGTGCCGCTGTTACCGAAGAAAATCGGCGATCTGAGCGTCGACTATATTTCTCTGGATGATGCGAGCGATCCCACGGCATCGGTGACCAACTTCAAGAAGCTCATTTCCGAAAACAAGGTCGACGCGATCATTGGACCGACCGGGTCGCCCAATGCGATGGGTGTGATCCAGTTCGCCGCCGAATCCGGCACGCCGATGTTGGCCCCGGTCGGCACCGCCGCGGTGGTGCTGCCAATGACCGAGCAGAAAAAGTGGGTATTCAAGACCACGCAAAACGATGACCTGATTGCTCAGGCGCTGGTTGACTATATGGTCAGGACCAACGTGAAGACCGTGGGCTTCCTCGGCTTGAATGACCCGTATGGCGAGAACTGGTATCGGGTGTTCTCGGGGCTTGCCAAGACTCACGGGATACAGATTACGGCGAATGAACGCTATCAGCGCGCAGACAGTTCGGTGACGGGGCAGGCGCTCAAGGTGATGGCGAGCCATCCGGACGCCGTACTGATCGCAGCGCCCGGCGGCGCCAGTGTGCTGCCGGAAGCGACGCTCTATGACCTCGGCTACAAGGGCAAGTTTTATCAGACACACGGCGCGGCGTTGCCCGATTTTCTGAAGCTTGGCGGCCGCAAGGTCGAGGGCACGGTGCTGGCTGCTAGTCTCATGCTCGTGTTACCCGAGATACCCGACAGTAATCCGTCGAAGAAAGTCGCGACCACCTATATCGACGCTTATCAAAAGCTGAACGGCGTAAAGCCCGCAACCTTCGGTGCGAACGTCTACGATGCGGGGCTCCTGCTCGAACATGCGGTGCCGATTGCGGAAAAAAAGGCGGGGCGACCCGGTACGGCTGCGTTTCGCAGTGCATTGCGAGATGCACTCGAGCAGACCCGCGATCTGGTCGGCACGCAGGGCGTCTACAACATGAGTTCCGCCGATCATAGCGGTTTTGACGATCGCGGTCGCGTGCTGATTACCGTCAAGAACGGCAATTGGGCACTCATCAAATAAGTCAAAGCCAGACGTCCCGATGAACGCTCAGATAGTTTCGATCCTCAGTCAGGACGGCTTCACCAACGGTGCAATTTATGCGTTGCTGGCGTTGTCGATCCTGCTGGTATTCAGTGTCACCCGGGTGCTGTTCATCCCTCAGGGTGAATTCGTGGTCTACGGCGCGCTGACGCTGGCAACGATGCAGTCGGGCAAGCCACTACTCGTCGTCTGGTTGCTGGTCGCCTTCTCATTAGCTGAAGCGGCGGCGGACCTCGCTGCGCGCTATCGACGCATACACGCGCTTCGCTTGTCGGCCGTGGAATGCGGGAAGCTCGCTTACGCATGCGTGCTCGCCGTCTTGGTACATGTGCTGCCGGTGGCTCAACTCCCTGTTTCGCTGCAAGCGTTGCTGACCTTTGCGCTGATCGTGCCGCTCGGCCCGCAGTTGTATCGACTCTTCTATCAACCGCTGGCTGGATCGTCGGTGTTGGTGCTGATGATCGTGTCGATTTCGGTGCATATGGCACTCGTGGGGTTGGGTTTGCTGATCTTCGGTCCGGAGGGCGCGCGCATCACGCCGTTCATCGACGTGCCGTTGCAGCTCGGCACCATCAACCTAAGCAGTCAGGCGTTGCTGATTATTTCGACATCCATACTGTTGATGGTCGTGATGCGCCAGGCGTTCGAACGCACCGTTTATGGAAAAGCGTTGCGTGCAGTCGCATTCAACCGGATCGGTGCCCGGCTGATGGGTATTTCACCGGTATTCGCAGGCAAGGCGACGTTTTTCATCGCTGCGCTAATCGGCGTGCTGTCCGGGATTCTGATCGCGCCGCTTACCACGCTGTATTTCGACTCGGGTTTTCTGATCAGTCTGAAAGGCTTCGTCGGCTCGATCATCGGGGGGCTTGTCAGCTATCCGGTCGCAGTGGCAGGGGCGTTTCTGGTGGGGCTGATTGAATCGTTCTCGGCATTCTGGGCCAGTCCCTACAAGGAGATCATCGTTTTTACGCTGCTCATCCCGGTGCTGCTGTGGCGCTCCCTGAAGAGTCATCCTGTTGAGGAGGAGGAATGACGCCTCGCCGCATCTTCATTTGTGCACTGGTGCTATTAGCGGTTGCCCCACTCGTGCTGCCGCCGTTCTACGTGACTCTGCTCAACTACATTGCGTTGTACGCACTCGTGACGCTGGGTCTCGTGCTGTTGACGGGCGTCGGCGGTATGACCAGCTTTGGCCAGGCGGCGTTTGTCGGCATCGGTGCCTACACCACCGCCGTGCTAACCGTGCAGGCTGCGACGCTGCCGGCATGGATTGGCTGGCTGGGTACATCGCCATGGCTGACGCTCGTGGCGGGGCTGGTGTTGACGCTGGTGGCGTCCTGCCTGATCGGCGCGTTGACTTTGCGCCTGTCGGGCCACTTCCTGCCGCTCGGAACGATCGCATGGGGCCTGAGTCTCTATTTCGCGTTCGGCGCGATCGGCGGATTGGGCGGCAACACGGGCATCGCCGATATTCCGCCGGTGACGCTGGCGGGTGTCAGCCTGCGCGACGGCGCCCGCATGTACTACCTGATCTGGTTGTTCCTGCTGGTGGCGATCGTCTGTACCGGCAATCTGCTCGATTCACGTGCAGGCCGCGCGATACGGGCGCTCAAGGGCGGCACGGTAATGGCCGAAGCAATGGGGGTAAATACGGCGCGTGCGCGCATGGTGATCTTCGTCATCGCCGCATTGCAGGCGAGTGCGTCCGGCTGGCTCTATGCGCATATGCAGCAGTTCGTGAACCCGGTGCCATTCGGCATCCAGATGGGGATCGACTATGTGTTCATGGCCGTCATCGGTGGTGCGGGGCAGGTGTGGGGCGCACTGCTGGGAGCGGGCGTATTCACCATCGCGAAGCAGTGGTTGCAGGACATCCTGCCGAAGCTGCTCGGCGAGACAGGCAACTTCGAGATCATCGTGTTCGGCTTTGGCATGGTATTCCTGCTGCATTACGCGCGGGGTGGTTTGTGGCCGCTGTTCGCGCGTCAACTGTCGGTGATCGGCCGAAGCGCGAGCCGCATGGGTTCCCGCGTGGATGCGAATGCCGCTGCGTTGTCGAGGCGCTCCATGCCGCCACGGGGCGAAGTCCTGCTGGAGGTGCGCGACGTCACGCGCCGCTTTGGTGGCCTGGTGGCGAACGATGCCGTCAGCCTGAGCGTGCATGCAGCGGAGATCGTCGCGTTGCTGGGGCCGAACGGTGCGGGCAAGAGCACGATGTTCAATCAGATCTCCGGCGTCGATACGCCGACCTCCGGTGAGGTCGTGTTTCGCGGCGAACGCATCACCGGCATCGGCTCGAGAAAGATTGCCCGGCGTGGTATGAGCCGCACCTTTCAGCATGTGCGGCTGCTGAGCCGGATGAGCGTGCTCGACAACGTCGCGCTGGGTGCACACCTGCGCGGAAGCAGTGGCGAGCTGCGCGCCGCGTTCCGGTGCGAACGGGATGAAGAGCGCAGTTTGCTGGCCGAAGCTGCGCGGCAGATCCATCGGGTTGGGCTGGGTGCCTATCTGAACGAGGAAGCCGGATCGCTGGCTCTTGGACAGCAACGCGTACTGGAAATCGCCAGGGCACTCGCGTCCGATCCGTGCCTGCTGTTACTCGACGAGCCGGCAGCCGGCTTGCGCTATCAGGAGAAACGCGATCTCGCCGAGCTGCTGAACAAGCTGCGCGAAGAGGGACTCGCGATTCTGCTGGTCGAGCACGACATGGACTTCGTGATGAATCTGGTCGATCGCGTGGTGGTGATGGATTTTGGCAAGAAGATCGCCGAAGGTCTGCCGGCCGAGGTGCAAAAGCATCCAGCGGTACTCGAGGCCTATCTGGGCGGGGAGGAATGAATGGCCGGAGAACTGCTGGAGGTACGCAATCTGTCGGCCTCATATGGCAAGGTGCGTGCGCTGTCGGACGTCAGTCTACGGGTGGGCGAAGGGCAGATCGTGACCGTGATCGGGCCGAACGGCGCAGGCAAGACCACACTGCTGTCGGCCCTCATGGGCGTGCTGCCGTCGGAGGGCGAGATCGCCTTCTGCGGCCGTCATCACCCGCATGCGCTGATCGAGGACAGGGTAGCGGCGGGTATGAATCTCGTGCCCGAAAAGCGCGAGTTGTTTGCCGAAATGCCCGTGGAGGACAACCTGTTGCTAGGCGCGTTCAGTCGGATTCGCAAAGGCCATCGCGACCATCCGCAGACGATGCAGGAGGTCTACGAACTGTTTCCACGCTTGCGGCAGCGTCGCAACCAGGCCGCGGGCACGCTGTCCGGCGGCGAGCGCCAGATGCTTGCAGTCGGACGCGCGTTGATGGCGCGGCCCAGGCTGCTGATGCTCGACGAACCGAGTCTGGGTTTGGCGCCGCTGATCGTGCGTGAAATGTTCCGTATCGTGGCTGCGCTGCGTGAGCGCGGTGTGTCGATCCTGCTGATCGAGCAGAACGCGCGTGCCGCGCTGAAAGTCGCGGACTACGCGTACGTGCTGGAAACGGGTGCGTTGACGATGGAGGGGCCGGCGGACGAGATCGCCCGGGACTCGCGGATCGTCGACGTTTACTTGGGATTGTCTTGAGATGGATCGCACGGAAGAACGAGGTCATCGAGACAGCATTCCGTCGGACCCGAAGATATGCGTGGCGGGTGCGGGTGCGATCGGCACCACCCTGGCGGCGCGACTCGCCGCTAGCGGTCGGGTGGTCAGCGTGTTTGCGCGGGGCGCGACACTCGAGACCATCAGTCGACGAGGGATCGAACTGGATGATCTGTCCGGTTCGATCCGGGTGAATGTGCCTGCCAGTGATCGGGTCGACGATTTCGATATTCAGGACATCGTATTCGTTTGTGCAAAGGCTCACGCGTTATCGGGTTTGCTGACGTCCATCAAGCCCATGCTCGGAAAAGAGACGTTGGTCGTGCCGACGGTCAACGGGGTGCCGTGGTGGTATTTCGGCGGTGAGGGCGGTCGTGGGCACGGCAGCACCGGTAGTGGTCTCGGCTACGAATCGGTACGCGCCGTGGACCCGGACGGCAGCCTCGCTGCGATGCTGCCGTCGCAGCAGATCCTGGGGTGTGTCGTGTATATCACCGCCGAGGTGCGCGAACCCGGACGTGTTATCGCAACCAATCCGCACCGGATGATTCTGGGCGAGCTGGACAACCGTCCGAGCGCGCGACTGCGGCAAGTCTGCGCGCTGCTGTCGGACGCGGGCATCGACGCGCGCGCCAGCAGGTGCATTCGCGATGACGTGTGGACCAAGCTAATTGCCAATCTCACGTCCAATCCGCTCTCCGTCGTCACCGGTGGAACCTTGCAGGACATCTACGGCGCAGCGGAGTTGCGCGAGGTGGTGGTCGACATGATGGATGAGGTGATGAGCGTGGCGGAGCGCTACGGCGCACGCATCGCACTGAATCAGGACGCATTTCTCGTCCAGGGAGAAAAGATGGGGGCATTCCGCACGTCGATGCTGCAGGACTACGAGAAGGGGCAGCGTCTGGAGCTGGCGGCGATCGGCGACGCCGTGCTCGAGCTTGCCGACCGGTATGGCATTCCGATGCCGACTACCCGCGCGATCCTCGCGCTCACCCGCTATCGAACGACGCAGCGCACGCTTCGTTAAAGCATGTACTACAGAAGTGTCTTTTAAACGGGAATAGTCATGACATATGCCATCCTTTCAGATATTCGCAAACCGGACCATATCGCCGATGCCGAATGGGCGCTGCGCGTTCAACTGACGGAGTTCTATCATCTGATCGATTACATGGGCTGGACGGAAATGATCTTCAACCATATCTCGGCACGGTTGCCGGGCGAAGATGGACATTACCTCGTTAATCCATTCGGTTTGAACTACTACGAGGTGACGCCGGAGAACTTGCTGAAGGTCGACCACGAGGGCCATCTGATTGATCCGTCGCCGTATCCGGGCAATCCCGCCGGGTTCGCGTTGCATAGTGCGATCCATGGCGCGCGGGACGACGTGCATTGTATCGTCCATACCCATACGACTCCGATTTCGGCGATAGCCTTGAAGGAAGAGGGCTTTCGCCACGACGATTTCTACGGAGCGCAGTTGTTTGGGCGGGTGGCCTATCACACGTTTGAAGGGATCACGCTGTTTGACGATGAGAAAACACGGATGCTCGCGAGCCTCGGCGACAAACATGTGCTGGTGCTACGCAATCACGGCATCGCTGTTTGCGAGAAGGATATTCCGGGTACCTTCATGCTGCTGTGGACCGCGCAGCGTGCCGCTGAAATTCAATGCCAGGCCGCGGCGCTGCGTGGCAGCGATGTGCCGCTGGCGGATGCGCTCAAGGCGCGTTGTTCGGAGCTTGCAGCGCAGCTGATCCGCAATGATCGGTTCGCGATCAAGCTGTTCGATGCGATGGTGAGGAAGATGCGGCACGGTCCGCGGAAGTGACGGAAATGCTCTGCCTGCCGAAAGAAGCAGGCACGAATAAAATCAAGCTGCCCGAGCAAGCGCCCGTTCGATGCACCTGAAGGCGCCGCCCCGTTTCCGGTCTCCGTGACTGCCAGCCATGCTACGCGCCAAACGGCTCGTGACTGTCTACAGAGCGCTGGCCGGTCCGCTTTTCAACAGCCCGCTAGCCGTTTCCCGCGCTGACAAACACCCCCCGTTTTGGAGAGCACCTTCCTGCCGCGAAGGGCTATCAGCAGAAAATCGGCTCATTACACTGCGCCCGTCGCATCGTCGAGAAGCCTCGACGCGGCACATACGCAGCGCGGAAGCGTTACGACCGGCAAACGAAAGACTTGGGGGTAAATCGTCATGAACAAGCGTTGGGGGATCATCGCACCCGCCGCCTTGCTTGCTGCAGCCGCACATGCGCAGAGCAGCGTGACCCTGTACGGCAAGATCGAGGACGGTATCAACTACACGAGCAACGCACGCGGCCACGGGACCGTGCAACTGCAAAGCGGCTATGACTACGGCAGCCGCTGGGGTATCAAGGGCACGGAAGACCTTGGCGCAGGCTACCAGGCGATTTTCACGCTCGAGAGCGGTTTCGACGTCAACACCGGCAAAATGAACCAAGGTGGTCGGGAATTCGGCCGCCAGGCCTTCGTCGGCATCGCGTCGGATCGATACGGCACGCTGACGTTCGGCCGCCAGTACGATCCGAGCGTCGATCTCTTCTCGCCGCTCACCGCAAACGGCAACTGGACCGGCTACCTGTTCTCGCATCCGTACGACAACGACAACACCGACTACTCGTTCCGCGTGAATAACGCGGTCAAGTACGTGTCGCCGGTGTGGCACGGCATTACCGCAGAGGCGATGTATGGATTCAGCAATCAGGCGGGCGGCTTCGCGAACAACCGCCTGTATGGCGCCGCGCTGCAATACCAGCAGGGCGGGCTGACGGTCGGTGCGTCGTATTTGAAGATCAATAACGCACGCAATGCCGATTCGAACGGGGCGGTCACCGGCGACAACACGTTCGATGCATCGTCGCAGCAGAACATCGGCATCGGCGTGAATTATGCGTTCTCGAATGCGCTGGTGGGATTCACGTATTCGCACGTCGACGTCTACGATCCGACTTCGAACGCGTATTTCACCGGTACGACGCAGCCGGCGGGCGGTGCGTGGAAATCGTGGAAATTCGACAACTTCGAGGTGAACGGTCTCTATCACTTCACGACTGCGTTCTACATCGGCGCGGCATACACGTACACTCAGGCCCGCGTCGCGTCGACGGTCGGCGCGTTCAATCCGAAGTGGCATCAACTGAGCACGAAGTTGAATTACGACTTGTCGAAACGCACGTCGGTATTCGTGGAGGGCGTCTATCAGCATGCGATGAACGCGCACACTGGAACCGACTTCGACTACGCGTACATTCCGGGCGCCGCCGATATTTCGTCAGGCCCGAATCAATATGTCGCGCGTATCGCGCTGCTGCATCATTTCTGACGCCAATGCCGTTCGCGGAGGCTGCATGACTCCGCGAACGCCACTTGATCGCCGACACGAGTCTCGGTTCGACAGGACTTGCCGGCGTTTCGCATGCGGCGTTCCGTGGCGGCGCGCGCGATCAAAGCGGAAGCACGGAAGTCTGCTTGATCTTCTGCATGGGAATCTCGGTCTTCACGCTCTGCACGCCGTCGATCCGAGTCAGGTGGTCGATCTGGAATGTCCGATAGGCGTCGATATCGGCGGTCACGACACGCAGCAGGCAATCGCAATCGCCCGCCATCAAGTGGCACTCCAGAACCTGTGGGAGACGTTGAACCACCTCGGTGAAATGATCGACCGTTTTCGCGTCCTGGCTCGTCAGCCAGATGCGGACGAAGACGGTCAACCCCGCGCCGATCTTCGATGCGTCGAGCAGCGCCGCGTAGCGCTCGATCACACCCGCCTGTTCCAGTTGCTTGACTCGACGCAGACACGGTGACGGCGACAAGCCCACTTTCTGCGCCAGTTCCACGTTCTGGAGTCGCCCATCTTCCTGGAGCGCCCTCAGAATGCGACGGTCCATTTCGTCCAGTTCGATCACGGCCATTGATCCGACCTATTCGGTTGAGGCACGCGGTGCCCGAGTTTTCGATTTTTGAAGCATTGAATTGCTGAACCGCGTCCATCTTAAGTCGAACACGCAACCTGAAATTATTTTTTCTACGATAAATTTTTGCCCGTAGCAGCCGGGGCGGTCCCGCTGCCGATCAAGGGGCAAAAGATGAGCACCGGTTCCGTCCAGCACTTCGAATTCGAACAAAATCCTCACCCCGTCGCGGCGGCCGAGCGCGCCGCGCTGCTTGAGAATCCCGGTTTCGGCCGGGTCTTCACGGATCACATGGTGACGATCCGCTACTCGGCGGAACAAGGGTGGCATCACGCGAAAATCGGGCCGCGCGAATCGTTCCGATTCGATCCGGCGACGCTCGTGCTGCACTACGCGCAGGAAATTTTCGAGGGCTTGAAAGCCTACCGGTTGCCGGACGGCGGCGCGGCGTTGTTCCGTCCCGATGCGAATGCGCGGCGCTTTCGCCATTCAGCCGAGCGGCTCTCGATGGCGCCGTTGCCGGAGGCGATGTTCGTCGAATCGGTACGTGCGCTGGTCCGCGCCGATCGCGACTGGATTCCGGCGTTCGACGGCGCGGCGCTGTATTTGCGTCCGTTCATGATCGCGACGGAGGCGGTGCTCGGCGTGAAGCCGTCGCCCGAGTATCTGTACTGCGTGATCGCGACGCCGGTCGGCGCGTACTTCAAGAGCGGCGCATCGGGGGTGACGCTGTGGGTGTCGGAGCACTACACGCGGGCGGCGCCGGGCGGCACGGGCGACGCGAAATGCGGCGGCAACTATGCGGCGAGCCTGGCAGCGCAGGCGGAGGCGATCCGCGAAGGCTGCGAGCAGGTGGTGTTTCTCGATGCGGTCGAACGCCGCTGGATCGAGGAACTGGGAGGGATGAACGTGTTCTTCGTGTTCGACGACGGGTCGATCCAGACGCCGCCGCTGAACGGGACGATTCTGCCGGGCATCACGCGCGCGTCGTTGATCACGCTGGCCCGGGATCTGAATTACACGGTGCGGGAGGAGGGCTACACGATCGAGCAGTGGCAGGCGGACGCGCGCAGCGGTCGACTGGTCGAGGCGTTCGCGTGCGGCACGGCGGCGGCCGTGACGGCGATCGGCCGGGTGAAGGGCCGTGCGTACGACTTCACGATCGGCGAAGGTGGCGCGGGGCCGGTCACGTTGCGCCTGAAGGCGGCGCTGCTCGATATCCAGAACGGGCGCGACGCCGATCACCACGGCTGGGTGGACCGCGTGTTTTGAGTTCGGCACGGCGGCCCTCGCGACTCGCGATGGCCGTCATGAACGCCGCGGTCGGCATTCCGGCCGAACGCAGCCGCGCTGCCTCTTGGAATACTTCGATCATGTCAGCTGTTTCGTTGTCACGCGCGATTGACCGCCTGTTTATCGTCGACCCCGGTCTTCATCGTCTGCTGGGCGGGGCGCGCGCCGCGCTGGCGAGCCTGCTTGCCGGCGCGCTCGGCATTGCATTGGCGCTCCATCTCGGTTTTGCGATCACCACCGGCGCCGTTGGAATACTTTTCGCGATGGTCGCGCCACTGTTCCTGCGCGATGCTCGTCGGCTGGATTGGTATGAATCGCTTGCATGGCAGTACGGTGTCGCATGCGCGAGCTTCGCCGCAGCCGCCGTCGTGAGCGCGTGGCCCGCCGTCGGCAAGGCGGGTTTCGTGATCGTCCTGTTCTGTTCGATGCTGTGCCAAACCCAGGGGCCGCGCACGGTCGGATGTGCGTTCCTGGCGATCGCCATGTACTACCTCGGCCTCTATCTGCATCCGACCGCGCTACAGGTCGGCCGCATGCTGGCGATGTCGATCGCAGGCCCGGCGAGCGTCGTGCTCGTCTGCCGGATGCTGTTGCCGACGCATGCGGCGCACACGCCCCGGCTCATCGCGCGCTCGGTATCGCTGCAAGCGGCATGCATCGTACGAAGTGACATGTCGGACGCGGGCACGTTGGATGCGATGACGCATTTGCTCGCGTTGAACGAAGCCGCCATCGCACTCGAGAATCACGCGTCGAAACTCGATGAAGGCGACGCGCATGCGCTGCACGCCGCGCTCGTCGCATTGGAGATGGCGGCGGCCCGGCGCGTGCTGAACCACGATCGGACCGACGCTGCCGCCGCGGCGCTGCGCGCCGCGATCGCTCGCTTCGATACCGTCGCCGACGAAGTAGCGGCGCGCATGACCGCCGCCCGTCCGGCCACGATGCCGCGGCCCGCGCGTGCGATTCCGTGGTTCGTCGGCTGGCGCACGCTTGCATGGCTACCGGCGATCCGCGCTGCTGCGGCTGCGTTCGCCGCCATGTTGATCGGCGAGATGCTGTCGCCGGAGCGGTGGATGTGGGCGGTGCTCAGCACGTTCGTCGTGTTCTTTGGCACGTATTCGTGCGCGGACACGATCTATCGCGGCGCGCAACGCGTCGCCGGTACGCTTGCCGGCGCGCTCGCGAGCGTACTCGTCGTGAGCGCCGTTCATCATGCGAATGCACTCGTGGCCATCGTCATGGGCGTCTGTGTGTTTGCCTGGGCATACCACATCCTGCACGCCTATGGACGCGGCGTTTTCTTTCTCACGGTGCTGATCGGCCTCGTCTATGCGCAACTCGGGTTCGAGATCGGACTGCTTGCGGAACTGCGTATCGGCGAGGTGTTGATCGGCTGCGCGGTTTCGTTCGCGGCGGCGATGCTGGTGATGCCACTGGCGGCGTCGCGCCACATTGCGACGCGCTCGCACAGCCTGTTGGCCGCGCTGCGCGAACTCGTGCACGAACGCGACGATGGCACGCAGCTGGGGGCGGCGCAGACGCGCGCGGCCGATCGACGTTTTCACGACGTGCGCATGGCTGTCAGGCCGCTGGCCGCGTGGCGCATGCTCCGTGTATCCGGCGATGCCCGACGGTTGCTGGACGCGCTGCTGTACTGCTGGCTGTACGGTCGAATCGTGGCGACACGCCTGCCTGTCGAAGCCGGTGGCCCGGTTGTCGCATTCGAGCGGCATGCGCGCGCAGCCATCGTCACGCGGATCGATGCGTTGATGAGCGATCTGGCTCGCAGCCGCGCGACGCGAGCCGATGCGGCTGCGAACGTCGGGCCCGGAACGCTCGCGATGTCCGGCGATCATCCGTTACCCGCCCACCGGGAACTGGCTTGGCTCGACGCGAAGCTGACCGAACTCAACCGGGCATTCGAGGACGCGCTGTCCGGAAAAATACGGGCGAGGAACGGTAGCGGAGATAACCGCGGCTCTCGCATCTCTCACCCCTTGATCGCCGGCGCGGGTTCGGGTTCGACGGGAACCGACTGATCTCGCCGCGGCGGGCTACCGACCCGCTGTCGTCATCGGTACCCGCTATCCGCAGATCATTCAGGCGGTCGTTCGACGTATTGCTCCGACAGCATCAATCGCGCCACCCGCTCAAGCATCCGAATCGAGCGCCAGCCGGACGGCGTCACGCGTCCTGCCTCTTGCCACGGCTGCCTGCATCGTGCGGAATTGATCGACGAATCCCGCGTTGCCATCGAGACCCAGTGTGGCGAACGGCTTTGATTTGAGGATCGCGAGCGGATCGCCGCTTCGCACGCGATCGAGATCCGATGCATCGAACTGCGGTTCGCTGACGGCGAACGGGTTGCCGAGATCGTCGACACCCTTCAGGTAATGCTGAAAGCAAGCCAGCAGCAGGGCTTCACGGCGCATGTCGCGGTTGCGCGCGACCAGTGCCCCGATGGTCTTTTCATGAAACACCGGAATCTTCGATGCGCCGTCGTGCGCGACGCGCAGCAACTGGTCGCCCAGTGCGGCGTTGCGAAAGCGCGCGAGCGTATTTTGAGCATAGGTGTGCGCGGACACGCCGTGCGGTAGCGTGAGGATCGGGCCGACGTCCTGGGTAAGGAAGGTATCGAGCAGCGCGGCGAGATCGCGATCGGCCATTGCATCATGGACGAAGCGATGTCCCAACAGAATCGCCGGATAAGCGAGCAACATGTGAGAAGCGTTCAGCATGCGCCCCTTCATTGCCTCGTATGCATGGACGTCGTCGCGCAATTCGACGCCCGCGGCGTCGAATGCCGGGCGTCCCGCGCTGAAACTGTCCTCGACCACCCATTGCGAGAATGTTTCGGCAACGACCGGCACCGTGTCGTCGATGCCTGACAACCGGTTGGCGTGCAGGCGGACCGCGTCCGTCACCTGCGGCGCGATCCGATCGACCATGCTGTTCGGGAACGCGACGTAACGCTCGATCCAGGCAGCGAGATCGACGTCGACCGCACGGGCGAAATCGAGCACCGCGCGTCGCGCGGTATCGCCGTTACTGCGCAGATTGTCGCAGGACATCACGGTGAACGGCAGCACGTTGGCGGCCCGGCGCCGTCTGAGCGCTTCGACGATGAACCCGAACGCGGTACGGGGTGGTCCTCCCAGAAGATCGTATGCGACGTCGGGCGTATCGAACCGAAATGCGCCGGTCGTCTCGTCGAGGTTGTAACCGCCTTCCGTGATAGTCAGCGATACGATCCGGATCGCCGGATCGGCAAGCCTGGTCAGGACGGCCTCCGGATCGCTCGGTGCGTGCAGATACTCGATCATTGCACCGATTACGCGCACGGTTGTCGCGCCGTCGCTCGAGAACTCCGTCAGCGTATAGAGGCAATCCTGCGCGCGGAGCGCATCGGCCTTTGCGACCGAGGACCGGCTGTTACCGAGTCCGATTCCGCATATTGCCCAGTTTTCGTGACGGGGCAGATGCAGTACATGGTCGATGTAGCGCGCCTGATGTGCGCGATGGAAATTGCCGACA
The DNA here is from genome assembly GCF_902832865.1 of Burkholderia sp. BCC0397. Taxonomy (NCBI): domain Bacteria; kingdom Pseudomonadati; phylum Pseudomonadota; class Betaproteobacteria; order Burkholderiales; family Burkholderiaceae; genus Burkholderia; species Burkholderia sp. BCC0397. The sequence goes on from NZ_CADFDL010000018.1 coordinate 19,955, forward strand.
CCGATATGCGCGATGCCTGCCGTCAGGCGATGACGGTCGTAGGCAGGAACGGCGACGTGCGGTGCGGCGTGTCCGATGGTTGCATGGGAGAGCGGATGGCGCGAGCCATCTTCGTGTGCCAGCGGGGATTCTTTGTCATTCATGATCGCAAGGTGTTGCTTGATCGAGGAAGGTCAGGCGCGCATGCGCACATCGGGTGTCGTGTCGTGCATTCTTCGCAGCCAGCGCTCGACGAGCGACGGCAGCGCGGCCATGTTGTTGAAGACGACGTACGCACCTGCAGCGTGCAACTTGTCCGTTTGCGTGCGTGCCGCATGCGCGGCGCCGACGAAACCGAGTACGGTCATGCCGGCGGCAATCGCGGCTGCCGTACCCGTCACGCTGTCTTCGATGACGATGCAACGCTCGGGCGCGACATGCATGCGAAGGGCGGCGGCCAGATAGACGTCGGGTGCGGGCTTGGGCGAGGGCACCTGGTCGGCCGTGAACAATCGTTCGCCGAACATGTCGGCCAGGCCGATCCGGTCGACCACGCTGCGCACGTAGGAAAAGTCGCTGTTGCTCGCGCACGCCTTGACGAGGGGAACGGCGGCGAATGCGTCGCGCACGCCGTCGATGGCCGGCGCATTCACCGCGTTGGCGTGGACGTCCGCGCGAATCGCCTCGACCGTGTCGTTGTCAAGCGGCCGACCGACGACGGTCGCGACCGTGCGCAGCAGTTGCTCGGTTCGCATGCCGAGCATGGGACGCACGACGTCGCGAAGGCCGGCTAGCCCCCAGAGGTGCTCGAGGCGAGTCACGATGATGCGTTCGGCGACGGCCTCGCTATTGACGAGCACGCCATCGCAATCGCTGATGAGCGCGTAGTCCGAAAGTCGACGAGCGGCAGGGAGTTCGTTCATGTCGGTTTCCGTGATGAGAAGGCGGGATAGAGGTGGCTGGCTTGACTCGGCTCGATCATGAATGGCGCGGTCCGAACGTTCCGCGCTTCAATGCGCGCTCGATGTCCTCGAGACTGCGACCGCGCGTTTCCGGCACCATGAAGTAGATGAACACCCAGGCGAGCGCGTTGAGACACGCGTACGCCCACATCGCACCGCCGACACCGAGCCATTTGGTCACGGTCAGCGCAGTCCCGGTCAGCAGCAGGTTCGAGCCCCATAACATCGCGGCGTGCGCGCCGGTGGCCTGGTTGCGAATCGCGACGGGGTAGATTTCCGCGCCGGTCAGCCAGCCGATGACCTGGATGCCGCCGGCGTTGAACACCATGAACGCGATCAGGCTGGCGACGATCCACAGTTGCTGCATAGGCGAAACGAAGTCGCCGCGCAGCAGGCAGCCAAGCAGGACGAGGCTGGCGGCTGCAACGGGCAGAGTCGCAAGGCTGAGCGTGCGGCGGCCGACATGGTCGACGATCAGCTTGCCGATGAAGGTCATCACGAGATAGGTGATGGCGACGCCGAGTGCGGCCCAGAGCGATGCCGATGCGCCGAACCCCGCGTCGCGAAGGAACGTCGGCGTGTAATAGATCATCATCTCGATGCCGCTGAGCTGGGTGAACGCGGCGACGCCGAGGCCCGCGACGAGGGCGGGGCGTACCCAGGGCTCGCGCATCGTGCGCCAGCCCGATGTCGCGCTGCTCTGCTGTCGCTCGACCACATCCCGAATATCGGCAATCTCGTGTCGGACGGCTGCCTGAGATTCCCGCACCTTCGACAGCTCGCCATGTGCGTCGGCCACGCGATCCTGCTCGACGAGCCAACGCGGGCTGCGCGGCAGTCGGGTCATGCCGACCATCAAGATCACCGACGGGACGATCGCGATACCGATCATCGCGCGCCAGGGAAACAGGTCGTTCCCCGCGACGCCGATCAATGCCGCGAGCAGGATGCCGATGCCGATCGATACGTTGAAGTAGGTGACCAGGCGACCGCGCTTGTCCGGCTCCGCGAGTTCCGCGATGTAGGTCGGCACGATCTGCGTCGAGCCGCCGACCGCGAATCCGAGCACGAGCCGGGACGCGGCGAGGGACCACACGTCGGGCGATAGTGCGGCAGCCAGCACGCCGACCGCATAAATCGCCGAGACGATCGTAATGGTCTTGCGGCGTCCGAATGCGGCCGACATGCGGGTGCCGGCCAGCGCACCGATCACCGCACCGAGCAGGATCGCCGCGGCGACGAGCTCCTGTGCGCGGTAGTCGAGGGCGAAGTCTCGCGCGATGAGGGGCAGCGCGCCCGAAATGATGCCGGTGTCGTATCCATAGAGCCCGCCGGCGATCGCCGCGACCGATGCGACGGTCCGCATGTAGGCGGATGGGGTGGACCCGGCGCGGCTCGCGGGGGTGTCGGGAAGGGCGGAATCAGAAGCCATGACGGTTTTCCTCGTGATGCTGTTCGTCGCACGGCGAACGAACGCGCAGCGTGACGGCATGTGCCTACTGCGGTAAAAGGCGCCCCCGCATGGGTGGCAACGCCTCGCTGAAGTCGGGCGCAGAAGGGCGCAGACGGACGCTCAGGCGAGCGCGTGGACGCGGCCGGGCGGCATGCTGCCGCGTCGGGCAAATGGAACGCGCCGATGGGGTGGACTTCCGGTTTGTATCCGGGGTGATTGCTGGGTCATGTCGGTCACCGAGTGGGGAAACCGCTCGCGGCCCATCCAAACCGGTTTGGATCGAGGGCGCGACGATTCCTCTGGTTGAGCACGATCTGGAGCCGCACTTTGGAGTAAGGCGCCAGTGTCTCCTCTGGCGCTTCACGGCCTGCGTCGCAGGCGAACGATTCCGCCGTTGCCGGGTGGAATCGTGACGGTATTTCGGCGGACCAATAGGGTCGGGTGCCGAAAAAGGGGATGCCAGCCGAGCGGGGCTGGCCGGCTAGGGGCTCGTGACGAGATCTACGGGGAGCATGTCGCCCGAGTTATGAACAATTATCCATAAACAGAGCAAAAGATCAAGTTTGCGAAATTATGTGCGGGACTGCCTCACAGAATCTGCGTCGTGAACGCGCTTGCATTCAACGTCGTCGCGACGGGGATCGCCACGTGAACGACGCGTCACGGCGAGCCGCACGGCAAGGGCATCGGGACTGGACGATGCCGGGATCCGCGCTTGTCACGTGCGGTCGAGCATCTTGATCGCCGCGGCGGCCGCCCCCGCACGGGTTTCGACATGCAGCTTGCGGAACAGGTGTTCGAGATGCTTGTTCACCGTGCGCGGGGCGATGCCCAGAATGTCGCCGATATCGCGGTTCGTCTTGCCGTGCGACACCCAGAGCAGTACCTCGGCCTCCCGCAGGGTCAGGCCGAAGCGCTCGGCGAGCGCATTGCAATGCACGGTGTCGTCTCTTTCCTTGAGGATGACGATCCATTTGCCCGGTTCCGGACCGAGCGTCGCACTGGCCGAGCGGCGTATCGGGCCCGAGCTGAATTCGTGCACGGCGTCGCCGTGGGCGCCGCGCGCGAGCCAGTCGATGAACCAGGTGCGCAGCGGCGCAGGCAGCTTCGGGGGCGCATCGGTATCGTGTGCGTTCGTGGTTTGCGCGGCACCGGCGGGGGCGTCATGCGCAGCCGTGTAGGCAGCGATATGATGCGCAGCCTGCGGACTCTGCCACCGAATCGTGCCGTCCGCGCCGACGATCAGCGCCGCGCGCGTGTCGAGCGACAGTGCCGCCTCCGCGTACAACTGGGCGCGTGAACGCCGCACGTGGGCGCCGATGCGCGCGCACAATTCCTCGGGCTGCACCGGCTTGGTCACGTAGTCGATGCCGCCGACGCGAAAGCCGCGTACGACGTGCTCACTCTCCGTCAACGCAGTCATGAAGATCACGGGCAGATGCTCGTGCCGTCCGTCCTGCTTGATACGCAGGCATGTTTCGAAGCCGTCCATGTCGGGCATCATTGCGTCAAGCAACACCACGTCGGGCGTCACGCGCGCGAGGCGTTTGAGCGCGTCCTCGCCGGACAGCGCGACGATCACCGCGTAGCCGTGCGCCTGCAGCGTATCGGAAAGAAAGGCGAGGTTCTCCGGCGTGTCGTCGACGATCAGGATCACCGGCCGTTCGCGCAGCCGCGCGGCCGGGTCGTCGACGATCGGTGAGGCCGCGATCGTGGTGTGCGCGTCACGCGTCCGCGCCGCGTGCGAGTCGGTCAAGTTCATGCTCGAGTTCCCTTAGCTGAAAACGTTCCGCCAACGAGCGCAACGCGGCGATTTGATCCCGCAACGCGGGCCAGGTCTCGTGGGCGGCGTCGAGCTGTTCGATCACGCCTTGCACGTAGCCGACTTCGAGATGCGCATGCAGCTGTTCGACGAGCTCGCGTGGCCACACGGCGGGGGTGAGCGGCTGTGTCGCGGCCGGCGTGCTCGCGCGGGTGTCGGATGCAATCCACTCGAGTGCAAGCAGTTGTGCAAGCTTGTCGAGCAGCAGGTTCACCTGCAGCGGTTTCACCAGATAACCCTTGCATCCGGTTGCGCTCGCGCGATCACGGTCATCGGCGAACGCGTTGGCGGAGAGCAGAACGATGGGCGCGTTCGACAACTGATTCTCGGAGATCAGGCGGCTGGTTTCGTAGCCGTCCATCAACGGCATCGAAATGTCCATGAGGATCGCGTCCGCCGTGTGCATCGCCAGCCAGCGCAGCGCATCGGTGCCGCTGGCCGCTTCAGCGACGTCGAAGCCGAGCGGCGTGAGCAATTGCACGACGATGTCGCGCTGATCGTCGAGGTCGTCGACCACGAGAATGGCGCGGCGCGCACCCGTATAGCCGCGAATCGACGCGAGTTCGGCGTGGGTTTCGGCCGCCGCGTCGACGGCGGGGGCGAACAGGCGTACCACGAAGCGCGTGCCGTGCCCGACTTCGCTGTCCACTTCCAGGCTGCCGCCGAGCGCTTGCGTGAGCAGGCGGCAGATCGTGAGCCCGAGACCGGCGCCGTGATCGTACGCATGGGCCGCTTCGCCGCGTTCGAACGGCAGGAACAGGCGCTCCATTTCGGCGGGCGGGATACCGGGGCCGGTATCGATCACCTCGAATTTGAGTGTATCGAGCGCGTGACTCACGCGCAGTGTGATCGCGCCGCTCGACGTGAAGCGGATCGCATTGCCGATCAGGTTGGTGAGGATCTGACTCATGCACTTCTGGTCGGTGCGCACGGTGGCGGGCAGCCGGCCGACCGTCTGCACGTCGAATGCGAGCGCTTTCTCGAGCGCCTGCGGACGCAGCATCGACGTCAGGTGCGCGACGAAATCGGCGAGGGATACCTTGGCGATGTTCAACTGAAGCTTGCCCGCCTCGATGCGCGCGATGTCGAGCAGGCCGTCGACGAGCGCGAGCAAATGCTCGCCGCTGCGATGGATCGTGCGCACGGCGTTGTAGCGCGTGGGCGTGAGTTCTTCCTTCGCCTGCAGCAGCAATTGCGTGTAGCCGAGAATGCTGTTCAGCGGCGTGCGCAACTCGTGGCTCAAGCCGGACACGTAACGGCTCTTGGCCTGATTGGCCGATTCTGCGGCGGCGGTCGCGCGCTTGAGCGCCGCGTCGGTTTTCTGATGCGCGTCGATTTCGAGCATCAGCAATTCGTTTTGCCGCTGCGACTCCTCCTGCGTGACGCGGCGGTTTTCGCGCTCCAGCACGAACCACCAAGCCGCGATGCAGCCCACCAGCGAGAGCGCGAGAAAGATATTCAGAAAACTGCCCGAGAGCGCATGGCCGATCGCCGGCCCGGCGGCGCTCATCGACGTCGCGCTCTGCGACCAGATCAGATAGAGCACGCTGCCCAGCACCGCGAGCATGGCGAACACGAGGCTCGCATAGTGAATGAGGCGCAGCGCGGCGGGACCGAGTCGCGCGCCTGGCAGCACGCGATGCAGCGCGCGGTCGGCCTGCGACGCGAAGCGCGCATGCGGTTTGCAGCGATCGTGGCAGCGCGAGTCGAGCGAGCAGCACAGCGAGCAGATGGTGCCGCCATAGGCCGGGCAGTGCGCCGTATCATCGGGTTCGAAGGTGTTTTCACAAATCGCGCAGCGCAGCGAGGTGGCGTCGCCGGTCGGTTGCGCGGCGCGGGCAATGTAATAGCGACCGCGCGTGAGTACCGCGAGCACGGGCGCGCACGCGAACGCCGCACCGAACGCGATGAACGACGACATCGCCTGGGCGAGCACGCCGAACAGGCCGCTATGCGCGAGCATCGCGACGGCGGCTGCGATCAGCATCGCGCCGACGCCCACGGGATTCACATCGTAGAGATGCGCGCGCTTGAACTCGATATGTCGCGGGCTATAGCCGAGCGGCTTGTTGATGACGAGATCGGCGAACAACGCGCCGATCCACGCAATCGCGATGTTCGCGTAGAGCGACAGCACCTTGGCGATCGCATCGAACACGCCCATTTCCACGAGCAGCAGCGCGATCATGACGTTGAACACGAGCCATACCACGCGGCCCGGATGACTGTGCGTGAGCCGTGCGAAAAAATTGGACCAGGCGAGCGAGCCCGCATAGGCATTGGTCACGTTGATCTTCAACTGCGAGACGATCACGAACAGCGTCATCGCGGGCAGCGCCCAGCTCGCGAGCCCCAGCGGATCGAGCAGCAGATGATAGGCGACGAGGTACATCTGCGTCGGCTGGGTTGCGTGGCTGGCATCGACTTCGTACTGGAGCGCGATGAAGGCGAGAAGGGCGCCGCCCAGCATCTTGAGCGCGCCGGGCACGATCCAGCCCGGCCCCGTCGACAGCAACGCGAACCACCAGCGCGTGCGGTTCTTCGCGGTGAGCGGCGGCAGGAAACGCAGATAGTCCACCTGTTCACCCACCTGTACGATCAGCGCAAACACGACCGTCGAGGCTTGACCGAAGGCGATCAGGCTGAAAGCGCGGCCTTGCGGCGCGAAGCCCGCGAAGGTGGTCCATTGCGCGATCAGGTCGGGATGGCGCCACAGCACGGCGGCGTAGGGCAGCACGAACAATACGAGCCACAGCGGCTGCGTCCAGCTCTGCAGGCGGTTGATCAGCGTGATGCCGAACATGACGATCGGAATCACCACGAGCGAACTCACGACGTAGGCGATCGCCAGGGAAATATGGAAATAAAGCTGGAGCGCAAGCGACATGATGGCCGCTTCGAGCGCGAAAAAAATGAACGTGAACACCGCGTACAGCAGCGAAGTGACCGTCGAGCCGATATAGCCGAAGCCCGCGCCGCGCGTGAGCAGGTCCATGTCCACGCCGTAGCGCGCCGCGTAATAGCTGATGGGCAGGCTGGTGAGCCAGATCAGCACGGAGACGGCCGCAATGGCCCAGAACGCGTTCGTGAAGCCGTAGTTGACGACGAGACTGCCGCCTATCGCCTCCAGCACCAGAAACGACACCGCGCCGATCGCCGTATTGGCCACGCGCAGCTCCGACCAGCGCCGGAATGAGCGCGGCGTGAAGCGCAGCGCGTAGTCCTCGAGGGTTTCGTCGCCGACCCAGGCGTTGTAGTCGCGGCGCACCTTGACGATGCGTTGCGTACCGGGCGCGCCCACTGATGGGTGACTCTGGGACATGACGATGATCCGAATTGGTGCGAAAGCGGCGCGAGCGGGGCGCGAACGGCATGACGGCGGACCGCGCCGCTCAGGATCGCCCTGCAATGCAAATTACATTCCAGTACGCGTGCCGGGAATACGTCGATTGACGTATTTCGATCGTCAAATTGGCTTCCTACATTGCGTCCAACCTCGACCCAGCCCGCAGCGACCCGCGCCGGGCACCCGATAAGGAGAACGTGATGTCCGCAGACGATCGATTCGATGACGATGCCCGGATGCCTTCGCCGCTGCGCCGGAAAATGCTCGGCGGTCTCGCCGCCGCGCCGCTGATGGCGCTGGGCCTGCCGCGCGGCGCGTTGGCGCAAACGCCGCCCACGGCGAAAGTCAACACCACGGGCCTCGCGGTCACGGACACCACGGTGACGGTCGGCCAGCTCCACTCGGCCACGGGCACGATGGCGATTTCCGAAACCGGCTCGATCCAGGCCGAACGCCTCGCCATCGAGCAGATCAACGCGATGGGCGGCGTGCTCGGCCGCAAGGTGCGGATCATTCAGGAAGACGGCGCCTCCGACTGGCCGACCTTCGCCGAAAAGTCGAAGAAGCTGCTGGAGAACGATCACGTCGCGGCGGTGTTCGGCTGCTGGACCTCGGCCTCGCGCAAGGCGGTGCTGCCGGTGTTCGAGAAGGACAACGGCCTGCTGTATTACCCGACCTTCTACGAGGGCCTCGAACAGTCGAAGAACGTGTTCTACACGGGCCAGGAAGCGACCCAGCAGATTCTCTGGGCGCTCGACTGGGCGTCGAACGCGAAGAAGGCCAGGACCTTCTTCCTGATCGGCTCCGACTACATCTGGCCGCGCACGTCCAACAAGATCGCACGCCGCCATATCGAACAGCATCTGCACGCGAAGGTGGTGGGCGAGGAGTATTACCCGCTCGGCACGACCGAGTTCGCGTCGCTGATGAACAAGATCAAGCTCGCGCGCCCGGACTGCATCTTCGCGACCGTGGTGGGCGGCTCGAACGTGGCGTTCTACAAGCAGCTCAAGGCCGCGGGCATCACGCCGCAGAAGCAGTTCCTGCTGACGCTGTCGGTGACCGAGGACGAAGTGCTCGGCATCGGCGGCGACAACTTCGCGGGTTTCTATTCGTCGATGAAGTACTTCCAGTCGCTCGATAACGAGAACAACAAGAAGTTCGTCGCGGCGTTCAAGGCGCGCTACGGCCAGAAATCGGTGATCGGCGACGTGACGCAGGCCGCCTATCTCGGCCCGTGGATCTGGAAGGCCGCATGCGAGCGCGCGGGCAGCTTCGACGTGGACAAGGTGGTCGCGCATTCGGCCGGTATCGACGTGGCGAACGCGCCGCAAGGCTACGCGAAGGTCGATGCGAACCATCACCTGTGGAGCCGCTCGCTGATCGGTCAGGGCCAGGCGGACGGCCAGTTCAAGGTCGTCGCGCAGTCGGAGCAGCCGATCCAGCCGAATCCGTTCCCGAAGGGCTACATGTAATCCGTCAACCGCAGCGGCGCGGCGGCCGATGACGCCGCCGCGCGAGGAGCGTTCGATGTCCGCTACCGATATTTTCAACATCACGCTGATGCAGGGCTTCGCCGGTCTGAGCCTCTTCAGCGTCCTGCTCCTGATGGGGCTCGGGCTCGCCGTGATCTTCGGCCAGATGGGCGTGATCAACATGGCGCATGGGGAATTCATGACGATCGGCGCCTATACGGTCTACCTGTTTTCGTGGTTTTCGCAGAACGTCTGGCACGCGCTCACGCCCGTGTATTTCTTCTTCGCGATTCTTGCGGCGTTCGCGCTGGCCTTCGCGGCGGGCTGGCTCGCCGAATGGGCGCTGATCCGCCATCTCTACAAGCGCCCGCTCGACACGCTGCTCGCCACCTGGGGCCTGAGCCTCGGCATGCAGCAGGTGTTCCGCTCGACCTTCGGGCCGAAGGAAGTGAGTCCGGCGCTGCCCGACTGGCTGATGGGGTCGTGGGAGCCCGCGCCCGGCCTCGACATTCCGGTGAGCGGCATGTTCGTGATGGGCCTCGCGCTGCTGATGACGGGCGGCCTGCTGCTCGCGCTCTATCGCTCGCGCTGGGGCTTGCGCGTGCGCGCCACGGTCGCGAACCGGCCGATGGCGAACGCGGCGGGCATCAACACGCGGCGCACCGACCGCATGACGTTTGCGATTGGCTGCGGCATCGCGGGCGTGGCGGGCGCGGCCTTCACGGCGATCGGCTCGACGGGACCGACGAGCGGCTCGCTCTATATCGTCGATTCGTTTCTCGTCGTGACGTTTGGCGGCGCGGCGAGCCTGCTCGGTACCGTGGCGTCGGCGTTCGGCATCGCGCAGATGCAGTCGATCAGCGAGTTCTTTCTGTCCGGCTCGATTGCGCGCGTGCTCACGCTGCTCACCGTCGTGGTGATCCTGATGCTGCGTCCGCAGGGTCTGTTCGCCTCGAAGGTGCGGCGAGTTTAAGCGCGCGTTCATGCACAAGCCTCATTCACAGCTTCATTCGACTGGAGAGATGGACATGGAACCCATCCAACCCGCGGCGGGCGGCGTATCCCCGCGATCCGGCCCGGGCGCGCCGCCGGCCGGCTGGCGCGCGTGCGTCGCGCGGCTCGACGCCTCCGGCTACGCGGGCATCGTGCTGCTCGCGCTGCTTATCGTGGTCGTGTTTCCGCTCGCGCTCGACACGTTCCGCCTGAACCTGATGGGCAAGTACCTGACCTATGCATTCGTGGCGCTCGGCCTCGTGATCGCGTGGGGCTACGGCGGCGTGCTCAGTCTCGGCCAGGGCGTGTTCTTCGGCCTCGGCGGTTACGCGATGGCGATGTTTCTCAAGCTCGAGGCATCCGATCCGGCCGCCACGCACACGCAGACCACGCCCGGCATTCCCGACTTCATGGACTGGAACCAGCTCACCGCGCTGCCCGCGTGGTGGAAGCCGTTTCATTACTTGCCGTTCTCGATCCTCGCGGTGCTCGTCGTGCCGACGGCGCTCGCCTTCGTGATCGGCTACGCGATGTTCAAGCGGCGCGTGGGCGGCGTGTACTTCGCGATCATCACGCAGGCCGTTGCACTGATTCTCTCGGTGCTCATCATCGGCCAGCAAGGCTATACGGGCGGCGTGAACGGCATCACCGACCTGCGCACGCTGCTCGGCTGGGACATCCGCACCGATCACGCGAAGCTCGTGCTGTATTTCGTGAACGCCGCGCTGCTGATCGGCGCGCTGCTCGCCTGCCGCTGGGTTCAGCGCAGCAAGCTCGGCACGCTGCTGCTTGCGATGCGCGACAAGGAAGACCGCGTGCGCTTCTCCGGCTACGACGTCGCCATGTTCAAGGTGTTCGCGTTCTGTCTCGCGGCGATGCTCGCGGCCATCGGCGGTGCGATGTTCACGCTGCAGGTGGGCTTCATGTCGCCGTCGTTCGTCGGCATCGTGCCGTCGATCGAAATGGTGATCTACGCGGCCATTGGCGGGCGCATGTCGCTGGTCGGCGCGGTGTATGGCGCGATTCTCGTCAATCTCGGCAAGAGCTGGTTCTCGGAGAGCTTTCCGAACCTCTGGCTCTATCTGATGGCGGCGATGTTCATCGGCGTGGTGATGGTGTTTCCGAACGGGCTGGCGGGCCTCTACGACGAGCATGTGCGCCCGCGCGTGCGGCGGCTGCTCGGCGCGGCGAACGAGGAGGCGTGAAGCATGAGCAATACCGACTTTCTGCTCGCGATCGAAGACCTGACCGTGTCGTTCGACGGCTTCAAGGCGATCGATTCGCTCAATCTCTATCTCGAACGCGGCGAGCTGCGCGTGGTGATCGGCCCGAACGGCGCGGGCAAGACCACGCTGCTCGATCTCATCTGCGGCAAGACGAAGGAAACGGCGGGCAGCATCAAGTTCCGCAACGAGGAAATCACGCATCTCGCGGAATTCCGCCGCGTGCGCAAAGGGATTGGCCGCAAGTTCCAGACGCCGTCGATTTACGAAAACCTGAGCGTGGCGCAGAACCTCGAAGTGTCGTTTCCGCGCGGACGCAGTGTGTTTGGCGCGCTTGCCTATCGCGAGGATGCCGAAGTGGCCGATCGCGTGCGCGACGTGGCCAATGAAATCGGCCTCGCCACCGCGCTCGATCTGGAAGCGGGGCTGCTTTCGCACGGCCAGAAACAGTGGCTCGAAATCGGCATGCTGCTCATGCAGGATCCTGAACTGCTGATGCTCGACGAACCGATTGCGGGCATGAGCGTGCGCGAGCGCGAACTGACCGCCGATCTGCTCGACCGCATCTGCCGCAACCGCTCGATGATCGTGATCGAACACGACATGGCTTTCGTCGAACGCATCGCGCACAAGGTCACGGTCATGCATCAGGGGAAGATTCTCGCGGAAGGGCCGATGGCGCAGGTGCAGGCCGATCCGCGCGTGATCGACGTCTATTTGGGCCACTGAGTCGGCAACCGAACGACAACACGGAGAACACATCATGCTGGAAGTCGACGATCTCGTCGTCAGCTACGGCCAGAGCGAAGTGCTGCACGGCATCGGCTTTTCCGTTGCGCAAGGCGAAAGCGTGGCCGTGATGGGCCGCAACGGCATGGGCAAGACGACGCTGTTCAAGGCGCTGATCGGCATGCTGCCCGCCAATCGCGGCACGGTGCGCGTGGCCGGCGCCGACGTTTCGAAGGACGAGAGCTACCGCCGCGTGTCGAGAGGCATCGGCTACGTGCCGCAAGGGCGGCAGATTTTCGCGTCGCTGACCGTCGAGGAAAACATTCAGACGGGCCTCGAAAACGCACAGAGCCAGCGCGTGCCCGACGAACTTTACGCGTTGTTTCCCGTGCTGTTCGACATGAGAAAGCGCAAGGGCGGCAATCTCTCGGGTGGCCAGCAACAGCAGCTCGCGATCGCGCGCGCGCTCGCGACCGACCCGAAAGTGCTGCTGCTCGACGAGCCGACCGAAGGCATCCAGCCGTCCGTCATCAAGGACATCGCCAAGGCGCTCAACCAGATTCGCACCAGCCGCAATATCGCCATCGTCGTTTCGGAGCAGGTGTTGAGCTTCGCGCTCGACGTGGCCGACCGCCTGTTCGTGATCGAGGGCGGCCGCTTCGTGCACCAGAGCACGCGCGATGCGGGCGACACCGACCGCATCCGCGAATACCTGTCCGTCTGAGCGCGGTGCGGCGTTCGCGCGCCGCGCCGTATGTCAATCCGCAAACCCAGGAGTGAACGCCATGCCCGAGACTCTCATCAAGGTCGATCTGAACCAGTCGGCCTACGAAAACGAACAGGTGCACAACCGCTGGCACCCGGACATTCCGATGGCCTGCTGGGTCAAGCCCGGCGACGATTTCATCCTCGAAACCTACGACTGGACCGGCGGTTTCATCAAGAACGACGACAGCGCCGACGACGTGCGCGACATCGACCTGTCGATCGTGCACTTTCTCTCCGGCCCGGTGGGCGTGCACGGCGCGGAGCCCGGCGACCTGCTGGTGGTCGATCTGCTCGACATCGGCGCGAAGGCCGAAAGCCAGTGGGGCTTCAACGGCTTCTTTTCGAAGACGAACGGCGGCGGCTTTCTCACCGATCATTTCCCCAGTGCGCAAAAATCGATCTGGGATTTTCACGGGGTCTATACGAGCTCGCGCCATATTCCGGGCGTGAATTTCGCGGGCCTGATTCACCCGGGCCTGATCGGCTGCCTGCCCGATCCGACACTGCTGGAAACCTGGAACGCGCGCGAAACCGGCCTGATCGCGACCGAGCCCGATCGCGTGCCGCCGCTCGCGAATCCGCCGTTCGCGGCCACCGCGCACATGGGCAAGCTCGCCGGCGAGGCGCGCGACAAGGCCGCCGCGCAGGGCGCGCGCACGGTGCCGCCGCGCGAGCATGGCGGCAATTGCGACATCAAGGATCTGTCGCGCGGCTCCAAGGTGTTTTTCCCCGTCTACGTGGATGGCGCGGGGCTTTCGGTCGGCGACCTGCACTTCAGCCAGGGTGACGGCGAGATCACGTTCTGCGGCGCGATCGAAATGGCCGGCTGGGTGCATATGCGCGTGAGTCTCATCAAGGGCGGCATGGCGAAATACGGTATTCGCAACCCCGTCTTTCAGCCCAGCCCGATCACGCCAAACTATAACGATTACCTCATTTTCGAAGGCATTTCCGTCGACGAGCAGGGTGGCCAGCATTATCTCGACGTCACCACCGCGTATCGGCAGGCGTGTCTGAACGCCATCGAATATCTGAAGAAATTCGGTTACTCGGGCGCGCAAGCGTATTCGCTGCTGGGCTGTGCGCCGGTGCAAGGGCATATCAGCGGCGTGGTGGACATTCCGAACGCGTGCGCGACCTTGTGGCTGCCCACGCAGATCTTCGACTTCGACATTCGCCCGAATGCCGACGGCCCGATCCAGCACATCCAGGGCAGCGTGGATCTGCCGTGTTCGCCGGATCTCGCGAAGGCGTGAGCGACCCACTGAAATGACGCAGGAACAGGAGGTTGTCATGCCAATCTACGACTTCGAGTGCGCAAACTGCGGGCCGTTCTCCGTCATGCGCCGCATCGCGGATCGAGAAAAACCGTGCTGCTGTCCCGACTGCGGCGCAGAAGGCGGACGCGTCATCAGCGCGCCATCGCTGGCGCTGATGGGAGGGGCGCGCCGCGCCGCACACGCGACCAACGAGCGTGCCGCGCACGCGCCGCGTCAGTCCGGCGACGGGCCGCCGCTGCGCCATCGCGCCGGTTGCAGTTGCTGCTCGGGCGGCGCGGCGAAGCTCGCCGGCGCGGCGCCGGACGGCCTCAAGCGGCCGGCGGGACGGCCGTGGATGATTAGTCACTAAGGTGTGCCGCGCGCGAGCCGATGCCCGGAAGCAGCGGCCGTCGCGCGCGGCGTCAACGTGTTCGAGGAGGAAGCGCTATGCGACATGGTGATATTTCGAGTAGCCGCGATTGTGTGGGTGTCGCGGTGGTCAACTACAAGATGCCGCGTCTGCACACGAAGGCGGAGGTGCTCGACAACGCGCGCCATATCGCCGACATGGTGGTCGGCATGAAGCAGGGTTTGCCGGGCATGGATCTCGTGGTGTTTCCCGAGTATTCCACGCACGGCATCATGTACGACCGCCAGGAGATGTTCGATACGGCGTCCACGATTCCCGGCGAAGAGACGGATATTTTCGCGGCGGCGTGCCGCAAGGCCAACGTGTGGGGCGTGTTCTCGATCACGGGCGAGCGCCACGAGGCGCATCCGCGCAAGGTACCGTACAACACGCTCGTGCTGATCGACAATCGCGGCGAGATCGTGCAGAAGTATCGCAAGATCATGCCGTGGACGCCGATCGAAGGCTGGTATCCGGGCGACCGCACCTACGTGACGGACGGGCCGAAGGGCCTCAAGATCAGCCTGATCATCTGCGATGACGGAAATTATCCGGAGATCTGGCGCGACTGCGCGATGAATGGCGCGGAGCTGATCGTGCGCTGCCAGGGCTATATGTACCCGGCGAAAGAGCAGCAGGTGATGGTCGCGAAGGCCATGGCGTGGATGAACAACACCTACGTGGCCGTGGCCAACGCCACGGGCTGGGACGGCGTGTATTCGTACTTCGGCCATTCGGCGATCGTCGGGTTCGACGGGCGCACGCTCGGCGAATGCGGCGAGGAGGAAATGGGCGTGCAGTATGCAGAGCTGTCGCTCGGCATGATTCGCGACGCGCGGCGCAACATGCAGTCGCAGAACCATCTCTACAAGCTGCTGCATCGCGGCTATACCGGCACGATCAATTCCGGCGATGGCGCGAATGGCGTCGCCGAATGTCCATTCGGCTTCTATCGCGACTGGATTGCGGATCCCGACGCCACGCGTCGCCGCGTCGAAGCGCTCACGCGTGCAACGCCTGGCACGCCGGAGTGCCCGATCGAAGGCATTCCGCACGAGGACTGAGTACGCGCGCCGTGGACATCGGGCGTTCATCGTGCGGCAAGGGCAGCCACTCCATTCAGTGGCGGCCCCTTTTTCGCAATCGCCCTCAGACCCTCCACGGCTTCCCGCGATGAACCTCGTTTTCTGCGGCAGCAAGGAAGTTTTCAATGATTCGTGCAACGTCGGTCGGGGCCTCCAGCGGTGCCAAATGGCCGACACCAGGAAGAACGTGCATGGTCGCCTGCGGAATACGCGGCAGCAGTTCCATCCGTAATGTGGCCACGCGATCCACCTGGTCCAGTTCCCCGGAGATGACGATCGTCGGAACGTCGATCGAAGCGACCGCTGCACTGATATCTTCGCGCATCGCCACGTCCGGCCAGGCAGCTTTGGCCTGCGGCGCAGCCTTCAGGCTATCCTCGATGACCATTTCGCGGCAGGCGGCGTCGAGCGGTCTGGCGGTAAGTACGTGGTCGATCACGAATTCGACCGACTCGCGCGATTGATAGGCGCCCGTCAGCGTCGCACGTTCTTCCACGGAAAGCAGCATCGGTGACGGTGGGGATGGCGCGACGAGCACAAGACCTTGAAGCCCGGTCGGGCGTCGCGACGCGATGAACTGCGCGACCTTGCCGCCCATGGAATGACCGACGAGTACGTAGCGTTGCAAGCCTAAGGTCTTGATGATGCCCTCGGCGTCCGCCGCGAGATCGGCAATACCGTAGCCATCCGCTGGTGCATCCGACTTTCCCCAGCCCCGATGGTCAATGGCAACAGTGCGATATCGGCTTGATAACTGGTCTGTCACGCGCTGCCATGTCCGCGACGAGCCGCCGTAGTAATGCAGGAACACCAGGGCCGGCTCGCCCTGGCCGGCTTGGGTGACGTGGATTCGCGTGCCATTCACTTCAATTTCCATTTGCGCTACCTCTTCTCGGATTGATGGGTGAATCGTAGCGTCGAGCCTGCAATTCGATAATTGCGCGTAGGGTGGCGGCAGTCGATAATGTCGTTATCGAATCAGGTTGATGCGAAATGGACCGATTGACCAGCCTTGGCGTGTTCGTCGCTGCGGTCGAAGAGGGCAGTCTGGCTGCGGCCGCGCGGCGCTTCGGGTTGTCGCCGGCGATGGCCGGAAAACACGTGAGCGCGATCGAGGCGCAACTGAATGCGCGACTTCTACAACGCACCACGCGGCGCTTGAGTCTGACCGATATCGGTCAGACGTACTACGCTCGCAGCAAGCAAATTCTGGAAGCGTTTGAAGACGCCAACCGGGAAGCGCACGATTCGCAACGCACGGCGCGCGGCGTTCTGCGCATTGCGGCGCCTGTCACGTTCGGTGCGATGCACTTGGGCGAGGTCACTGCCCGCTATATCGAGGACCACCCGCAGGTCAACGTGGAAGTGCTTCTCGGTGACCGCTATGTCGACCTCCTGGAAGCCGGTATTGACGTCGCAATCCGAATTGGGAAGCTGCAGGACAACGGGCTCGTTACACGTCGCATCGCACCATGTCGAATGGTCATATGCGCGTCACCCGCGTACATCGAGCGGCATGGAACGCCGCGTAGGCCAGGTGATCTGCTTCATGCACAGCGGCTCGTCTTCAGCGAAGCCGTCTCGGCCGGAGATTGGACATTATTCGATGCGAAAAACCGAGCGCATGTTATCGAAGGACCCTGTCGAATCGCTGCCAACAACACCCAAATGCTTCTGTCTGCCGCGTTGGCGGGCGCCGGCGTCGCGTACGGCCCGACTTTCGTCTTCGGGGAGCATGTGCGACGTGGCGAGCTCGTAGCGCTACTGCCAAACTACCGAGCAACGGAGTTGACGATACAGGCGGTCTACCCGAGTGCACGGCGCATACCGCTTAAAGTTCGACGGTTCGTCGACTACCTGACTGCAGCGTTCGGTAACGAGCCGCCTTGGGATCGAAGTATGGAAGGGTAGGCGAAGCTGCTCGGCCGCTCGCGCGGGCAAGGCTTCTACCTCAAAATGCAATTGCGTTTCGACGAGATGCAGTGAGAGCCTTCACATGCCTTTGCGCTCGATGGGCGACTCGTTGTACGTCATGTTCCGAGTGCCGACATCAAATAATCGATCACCACCCGGACTCGCGTCGGTACGCGTCGGCCTGCTGGATAGACGAGGTGGATTGCCATCCGTTCCGGCTGAAACTCAGGCAGCAGGACCTCGACTTGTCCGGTATCGATTTCCGCTTCGAAGAGCCATCGTGGCGCCTGAGCAATGCCGAGCCCATGCAGTACCGCGGCGCGCACCTGCTCTGCGTCACCTGTCAAGAAAGACCCCCGTGGAACGCGACGAACAGTTTCCCGTCCGACCTTGAAGTGCCAAGGGCGGCGCTCGCGGTTTCGAGCGAAGACGACGCCAGTATGTCCGTCCAGATCGGCCAGCCCGGTAGGCCTGCCTTTAGCCGCGATATAGCCCGGACTGGCCACGAGCAGCGATTCCGTCTCTGATAGTTTTCTCGCCGTAAGCGAGGAATCCACCAGTGGCCCATGGCGGATTGCCAGATCCAATCCTTCCCCGACCAGGTCGACCTGTCGCTCGGATACGGACAATTCGAGCGCAACGTGCGGATATTGTCGAAAGAACCCGGGAAGTAGCGGCGTCACGCACAGGCGGCCGTAGGCAGGCGCCGTCGTCAATCGAACCAGTCCTTGTGGTGCTTGCTGTCGCGTCCCGACCGATGACTCCAGCGAATCGAAGCCCTCCATCCAGGGCTTGGCCGACTCATAGAACGCGTGGCCCGCCGCAGTGATCACCACCTGACGCGACGTTCGCAACACCAACTGAGCGCCGAGATACGCTTCCAGCGCGGCAATCTGCTTGCTTACGGTCGGTTGTCCAATGCCTTCCTCTCGCCCCACGGCGGAAAAACTGCCGCATTCGACGAGTCGAACAAACAGGCGAATTGCATCCAGGCGATCCATGAGTATGTGTATCGATCCATGCTGTATCGGAATCGATGGTATGCCGGGAGGCTGCGTTTCGACAACAGGAGGACTTGTTTAAGTTACAGCCTGTGCAGTTACCGCCGCCACTGTTTACCGCTGGAGAAACGCGTCATGAAAGCGATTTGCGTGACCCCTGAACGCTCGTTGGAAGTACGGGATATCCGGCCGCCGGGCCGGCCAGAAGCAGGCCATGTGCTGATCGACATGGAGGCATCTGCCATCAACCATGGCGACAAGATATTTCTGCGTATGCGTGCCGACGATGGCAAAGCGCTCGCGGCGAGCCAGTACGACGTGTGGGGCGCTTCCGGCGCCGGGACGGTGGTGGCGACAGGCGCCGGCGTCCCCGCGCGTTATATGGGTAGACGCGTCGCTATCTACCGCTCGCTGAACCGTGGCTCGTACAACATCGGGCTTTGGTGCGAAACAGCGCAGGTGCCATATACGAGTTGCCTGATCTTGCCCGAACACGTCGGCGCACGGGACTATTGCGGGTCGCTCGTGAACGCGATGACGGCCTATGCGTTTCTCGAAACGATTGCCGAGGCTGGGCACCGGGGCGTGATTGCCACGGCGGGGAACTCGGCAACCGGGCTAGCGCTCGCAGTACTCGCCCGTCGGAGAAATATGCCGGTCATCTCCATGGTGAGGAGCCAGGCGGCGCAGGAAGCGCTGCAACGCCGGGGTATCGAGCATATCGTGCGCGCCGATGAAGACTTCACCGACACACTCGGAAAGCTGTCCGCCGAGCTTGGAACGACGGCTGTATTCGATGGCGTGGGCGGTGCGCTGACCGGCCAGATGGCAGCCTGCCTGCCGATGCGCTCGTCGGTATATTTCTACGGCACGATGGCCGGACCGGTTCCGTTTTCCGTGTCGGCATCGCTCTTCATGATGAAAGATCTGTCGATGCAGCGTTTCAGCAATTTCGAGAGCCGGACGGTGAGGGAGCATGAAAGGTTGGTGGCTGCGCTGAGTGCGCTCGAGGGCATGATCGGCGACTCCATGTTCAGGACGCGCCTCGGTCAGGAATTCAGCTTCGATCTGATCGACGATGCCATGGCCTACGAATCCGTCGACGGACGAAAGGCGATCCTGATAAGCCAATCGTAAAGCGTCAATGGGTCGTATCAGTTCCGTGTTCGCCCCCTCGATGCCTGCCACGCTATGGTCGGGAAGCCGGCGTTTCGTGGAATCGAGAAGTCGGTGGGCGAATGTCCGTTCGGCGTAGCATCGGACACTTGCCCCCCGACGTTGCAAGCCCCACGTTGCAACTGTCGTTACGGCTGCAAATTCGCGGCGAAGGTCCGGCCGACCACGCTCGAGATGAAGTCGATCACCGCGCGAATCGGCGGCGCATGCCTGAGATCGGCATGTACAACCAGCCAGATTTCACGAGAGAACGACTCCCCATCGAACGGCAGGCGTTGCAGATCAGGATCGCTGTCACCCATGAATATTGGCAACCCGGCTACGCCAACTCCCGTTCGGGCCGCCACCTGCTGCGTCGTGATGTCGCTGACTTCGCAAACGATCGGGCGACCTTGAGCAATCGACTCGAGCCATTTCTGGTGCGGCATTTCCGCGAATTGCGCTTCATAGCCAATGAATGCCCAATCGGCGGGGGTGGTCGCGTGCGCATATCCGTGGCTCGCATATAGCCCGAACGTCATCTCACCAAGCTTGCGCGTGACGTTTTGTGGTTCGTCGGGGCGAGCGAGGCGCACCGCAAGATCCGCTTCACGGCGGCCGAGCGAGATTCGCTGCGCCTGACTGGCCATCGACAGCCGAATGCCCGGGTGTAATCGAGCAAATTCACGAAGGTGATTCGCGAAGAGGTTGTTCGCGAGCACCGGCGGCACGCTCAAGGTCACGATGCCGTGCATCGGCATGTGCTCCGCCAGCGCAAGGCGCTCGATCGCAAACGCGTGCGCTTCCATCTGCTCGGCGAATTGCAGAATCTGCCTGCCCGCCGACGTTGGTCGGCACGCGCGCGGCAATCTGTCGATCACACGTAACTGCAGTTCAGCTTCGAGTGCGCTGATGCGACGACTGACCGTCGCATGATCGATACTCAGTCGTCGCGCCGCGGCAGAGAGACTGCCGGTTTGCGCAACGGCAATGAAGCAGCGAAGGTTTTCCCAGTCGAACATCGGTGCATTTTCTCCGGATTGCTGTGCGATTTTGCGGAATATTCGCACAGACCGCGATCCTCTACGCTTCGACCTTCCCAATTCAAAGGATTGTCGATGCCGTCACCCTCCAAACATCACGCGTTGCTGGTTCAAGTGGCGGCATGCCTCGGCTTTGTCGTCGTTCTGGTCGACGTCAGTGTCGTCAACGTCGCGCTCGACACGTTGCGGACCGCTTTCGGCGCGGACGTCACGGACCTGCAATGGGTCGTCAATGCGTATGCGCTCGTTTTCGCGTCGTTGCTGCTGATCGCAGGCGCACTGGGCGACCGGCTTGGTGCAAAGCATGTGTTCATCGCAGGCTACGCGATATTCACGCTGTCATCGATCGGCTGCGGCCTGACGCAATCCATGCGGGCGTTGATCGAGTGGCGTCTCGTCCAGGGAATCGGCGCAGCGCTGCTAGTGCCGAATTCGCTGGCCGTTCTGCGTCTGGCGTTTCAGGATACGACGGCGCGTAGCCGGGCGATTGGCTGGTGGGGCGCGGGCGGTGGTATCGCGTTGGCCGCGGGACCGCTGGTGGGCGGGCTGCTCGTCGCCGGGATCGGCTGGCGCAGCATTTTTCTGGTCAATGTGCCCGTCGGTGTTGCAGGCATCTGGTTGACCTGGCGTTTCGCGCCTGAAACGAAAGCCCAACGTGGCAGGAGCCTGGACCTTCCCGGGCAGCTCACCGGTGCGTTCGCGCTGGCGGCGCTCACGTTCGCATCGACTGAAGTCAGCGCGCTGGGCTGGACCAGTCCTATCGTTCTCGGCGCCTTCGCGCTATGCATCGGGCTGAGTATCGTGTTCATTCGATTGGAAGCACGCAATCCGGCCGCGATGCTGCCGGCCGCGTTGTGGCAGGACCGGACCGTCCGCAGCGCGACGGTTATCGGCATGATCGCGAATCTGGTCTTCTACGGCATCGTCTTCACGTTAAGCCTGCTCTTTCAGTCCGTCTGGCACATGACACCCGTGCGCTCGGGCGTCGCACTCTTGCCGATGATGGGTATTTTGATGCTGATGAACATCGTTGCCGGGCGACTGGCGAGTCGGCTAGGCGCGCGGACGTTGGCGACGGTAGGCTTGCTGATTTCCGCAGCCGGCTATCTCGCGATGTGGCCGGCAATCGCCGCGGAATCTTTCTGGCTGCTTGCAGTGCCGATGCTGCTCGCAGGAAGTGGCATCGCCCTGACGATTCCCACTATTACCGCTGCGACGCTCACCGCCGTGAGTAGCGCACACTCGGGTGTTGCATCGGGATTGTTGAATGCTGCCCGTCAGGTCGGCGGCGTGATGGGCGTCGCGATATTCGGCTTCTTCGTTCGGCAGACAGCGTGGGTGCCGTTCATGCACGGGATGGAGCGGGCATTGGTCGTTTCGGTGCTCCTGCTGGTGGTCGGCGCCGCAACGGCCTGGCGAAATCTGGGCCACACACCGGCTGTGGCTCGAAGACAGAAGGGTCGTTCACCGTCCTGACGCTGACGATCGGGTGCCGGGAAGTCGTCGCACGAGTTGTGCCATGCCGGCCGACATGGCAGGATACCGCTTCGATCGCGCGGGGCCGCGTGGTGCGTGACGGGAATAAAAAAATGATGCTTTCGTGGCGATTGCGATGGTACGTGCTGACGACGGCGCGGGTGCTGCATCGGCACTGGCAGGCGCTATCCCTGAGTGTCCTGCTGTTGCTGCCCACCATGCCCGTGTTTGCACAGTCCCGCCTCCTGGGCGCACCCGTACTCGCACCTCTGGCCGCAGAGCATGGCTTCGAATGGCGGTTCGTCTGGGTGCATATGCTCGAAGCCATCGGCATGCTTTGGGTGCTGATCCAGCGTACGGCCATTAGCGGCGGCCCGTTCGCCGTCTTCGCCAAATCGTTGCCTGTTTCGGATCGGCGTCAGCGCACCCTGGATGCAGCCGTCGTGCTGATCGCCAGTACGCCGCTGCTGTTACCTGTCATTTCTGCGGCGATCGCGTTCGCTTACTTGCCGGACAAGGCCTCGAACTATCTGTACGTTACCGGTTTGATGACGATTACGCTTGGGTGGCAATTGGCCGTGCTGTCGCGCAATATCCGTAGCGGAACGCCGTTGGTGATTGCCAATTTCATTCTGATCGGCGCGCTGCAGACGGGTAGCACCGTGCGAACGACGCTGCTGGTGGCGTCGTTGATCATTGCTGCGTTCGCGTTGGTCCATATGCCTGCGGCATCCTCTTCGCATGCGAGGCAGTTCGGTACGACGTGGCGTCGACTGGCCGGTCACATGTCCGTCAATGCGGTACGTTGGCTTCCGGCGTTCGTAAAGCTTCAGCTCGGCATTCTGGGGTTTCACTTCGCAGGCACCGTCAGCCGCTGCGTACTCATGGGCGCGGTCGCTGTTTCCACTTGTTACGTGGCTCGCCTTTGGGATTTCGACACACGTGTCGTGCCCTTGACGCTGATCGCACAGGCCGTTATCGCGCTGATCGCGGCGGCGACCTATCGCGATTTGCGCGCGAGTCATGTTCGGGCGGCCCATTTTGTGCAATCGCTCCCACTGCGCGCGATTGTGCAGGTTCGTGCGGATGTACTGACGGTCACCGCGATCGCACTGCCATTTGCGGCCGCCGCGCCACTGCTTCTGGTCGTGCACGGCGTCCTGTCGATACACGTCGCTGTTGCCATCGTATTGGCCGGGGCGCCGCTGCTTGTGCTGCTGCGTTTTCCACAACGCTATGCGCCGAGAGAATCCGTATTGCTCGGCGTAATACTCGCCGTAGTCTGGATCGTCGCCGCATGGCAAATCTTCGTTTGATCGACCTTACGATGCTTCGAATTGAAAACATCCGCAAACGTTATGGCGAGCGCGTCATATTCCACGGGCTGCATCACAGGTTCGGGGCGGGGTGCGTGGCGCTTTGTGACGAGAACGGTAGCGGCAAGTCGACCTTGCTCGGCATCCTGGCCGGGACCGTCGATGCCGATGAAGGGGATGTCTGGATCAATGGTCATTCGCTACGTGAAGCGCCGCTCGACGCAAAGTCCTCGCTGGCGTACGTGCCCGACGACTGCATGGCGTATCCGTTCCAGACCGGCCGCGAGTTCCTCGAGCTCGTCGCGTCGACGAAGAAGACGGTAGTCGACCACGTCACGCTCGATCTGGCGCATCGTTTCGGGTTGGCGCCGCATCTGGAAAAGCGCTTCGAGCAGATGTCGCTCGGCACTCGCAAGAAGATTTTCTTGAGTGCCATCACACTCGGGAAAGCCTCGGTCGTCATTGCGGACGAGCCCAGCAACGGGCTCGACGCCGCTGCGCGCGGCGTCCTCATGGATCTGTTCCGCACGCTGGCAAAAGATCGGGTGGTGTTCTTTTCGAGTCATGATCTCGAGTTCACGGAAGGCTGCGGTGCGAGAACAATCAGTTTTGCCGATCTGGGTGCGGGGGGTACTGCGCGCATCTGACTCGCCGGTCACGTTTCAGTCTCATTTCATCCTTCCATATTTTTCTGACAAGAACAGGTCATCCGGCCCGCGAGGCACCACACCGCGATTGAGAGCGGGGATGCCTATGAAATAGCCTCTCGAAATCACGTCAAAGTTGGTAGTCAGGCAGAACGCCTCCTTTTGGTAAAGCCGTCGGACGTACCGCCAGATCCCGGAAAAGTCCCTCAGCCGATACTTGTGCAAGCGAAATGCAGTCGCGTAAACGTTGTCGTAACGGATCAGCAGGCTGAACAGCCACAAGTCGGCGATACTCAGCGCGTCGCCGGCCAGATACCGCTCATTGACCAGGGTCGCGTCCAGCCGGTGCAGGTAGTCGTAGACCTTGGCCACTTCGGCGTCGTACGAAGCCTGACCGTCTAGAAATCCTGACCGGTAGACTGCCGCATGCAGGTTGTAGAAAAGGTCCTGCTCGATCGCGACGTGATCGTCGCGGCGCATACGGGCGGCATTCAGCACGTCATCGTTACTGTCGTGTTCGCTGCCGAGGTCGAAGATGATCTTGTACGGCAACGTGTAAGGATCATTGCTGACTACCGAGTGCGTCTCCAGATCGACGAGCGCCGGCAATCGGTATTGCCGCGCGATCTGGACGATCACCGCGTCGGCCGCATCGAATGGCGTCCACACCAGCGCATTGGCGTCGTCGGACCGTGTATGCGACAGCTTGCCTTCCTCGACGCACAGGACGCCGACAGTATCGAGCAAACCCGCGCAGATAACGGCCAGCGCGAGTTTCTGCCCTGACGGCGCGACCGCCGAATAGACCAAGCTATAACGGTTTTTGCCGGCTTGCAGGCGACGCTCCATGAGCGGCGAACGAAAAATCTGCTGCGGTAGGATCGGCCCGCCGGGAATCCCCAGCACATAGCCTTCCGGTGGAAAGAAACAATCAGTTTTCATAAAGCGAGAATTGGTAGACGCCCTCGATCTCCAGCAGAAGGTCCGCGCGACAGATGTCGGACAGTAAAGCCGGAGCGAGATCCGCTCCCAGTTGGAAATGCTCACGAACCTGATCCGCCACGTAGCGCAGATCGCGCTCGTGCCGGACATAGATCTTCGCGGACTCGAAATGTCCGCCGTGGATCCGGCGGCCCTCGGTAATCAACTTCTGTCGGCCATTCTCGACCAGGGTTTCAATATTCTCGAACGTGATCTTCAATTGTTCGTCCACCGTCGAGCCGATGGTTTCGTGCGACCGGATACTCGCCGTTCCGGAGATGAAGAGGCGGGCCTCACCCACCAGCGCATGGATCGTGCCGCGCGCAAACGACTAGAATGTCATTAGAAATACAAAGGCATTCACGCCGTGACAACTCGATGGCTGACTGATATTCCCCGCCACGCCTGCAACGGCGCATGACAGATTACATCGAGGAAAGTTGAAATAGACGACAAGAAAACTCTCACGTTTCGGACGAGGTCGCTCGAAAAATGGGAGGCAGGTCGACCCTGAGATATCCCTCGGTATGAATGAAATTCGTTTTACTTGATTTTTATGATCGCCTGGGTGATCAAACTCTGTCAAGCTTTTTTCATTGCGGGGTGTGTTATTTTATCGAAAGATACATTACATATTCACCGAATTCGTCGAAATGAGATTTCAGATTATCCATTCATGATTTGGTCATTCAAAATAATTCCGACATTTAAATCAATTCAGCCGTTCTTTCACTAAGATGTGACGCCGTACTTTGTCGCGCGCGGCAATGTCTCGCCGGCGATGACTCGCTTGCAGACTTGAAATCAGGACGATGGGAAATGGCGGAACGTGAAAAGTGACCACGCCGGGTCGGCATGGCGCGAAACGCACCCTAGTGGGGCGAAAATCTTAGATCGGTTTATGCTGCGATTCCGGCGGGCGATTCGCATCAAATTTCGATTGACCCACCGATGGCCGCACCGAAGCCGCGCTGAGCAGGTTCCGGTGCGGGAGCCCGGGTGGTTAGAAGCGATGCAACAAGCCCATGCGATAGACCATCTGGTTGGGTCCTGACGACGTTCCGGCCGACGCGTCCACAATCTGTGCTTCGTCAAAGCTGGTCCCGGTATGCGCGCTGACGACATGCTGCCAGGCGCCTTGCAGATACAGCGAAGTGCGTTTGCTCAGGTCATAGTCGAGCATCAGGCCGATCTGGTGCCACTTGGGCACATATTTCGTGTCGGACGCGGACAGATGCGCCATGGTAAAAGTGTAGGCCGCTCCCAGCCACATGGCATGAGTGAAGTAGTACTGCGCGTTGAGTTCGAAGTTATCGAATTTCCACGCATTCCACGTCGCGCCATTCTGCAGGGTGGTATTGTCCATCCATGCATTGCCGCCGGGGTGATAGACATCGACATGGGACCACGCGGCGCCGACGAGTACGTGGGTAAACTGGTATGAAGCGGCTACGCCGATGTCCTGCTGCGACGACCCGTTGAAGAGGTCGCCACTGCTGACCGCGCCACCGGCCGCGAGCCCCGGATTGTTGAGCTTCAGATAGGACGCTGCCGCGGTCAGGTTGCCGTTCTGGTAGTTCAGCGTGGCGCCCCAGACGCGATTGTTCGAGAATCCGCCGGGCCGGTTGCTGAAGCCGTACATCGCTTCCGCGGTGAATCCACGGTATGTCGGGGTGACATACTTGACGGCATTGTTGACGCGGAAATCCCAATCCGTATTGTCATTGTCGAATGGGTGGGTATTGATGTCGCCCGCCCAGTTGCCAGCCGCCGTGATACTGCCGAAGCCGAGCGCATCGACGCTGGTATCGTACTGGCGTCCGAGCGTGAGCGTGCCATACCGTGAAGACGACAGGCCCACGAACGCCTGACGGCCGAACATGCTCGAATCCTGACCCAGCTTGCCGCTGTTCACGTTAAAGCCATTTTCGAGCTGAAAAATGGCCTTGTCGCCGCCACCCAGGTCTTCACTGCCTTTCAAGCCCCAGCGGCTGCCAAATGTGTCACCGCTCGACATCTGCCATGCGCTATGACCGCCTGCGTTGCTCGTGAAGTTGAGGCCTTCGTCTATCAGTCCATATAGCGTGACGCTCTGTTGTGCGTGCGCTGTACCTGCGAGCAGGAGTGCCGGCGCGAATACGAACCAGGACAATTTCATCGCTTGACGTTTCATTTAGTTCCTCTAATGGTGTGGACGGGTAGTCGGCGCTGGATGGCGCTGACTTCGGTGTTGTCCCGAAATGCGATCTCAACGGACGAGGCAGTGTAGGCAGAGGGAAAAACGGTCGCCGCACCGCGCGTGGAAAGACAATCTTTCAGTATTCGAAAGTGTCATGCGCCGATCGATGTCACGCGGAAAGATGGGGGGCTGTTGAGTTGCACTGCTATCGAACACTCTGCGATGTGTTGTTTTTATAATTTCCTCCGGTTGACATGAAAATTTTATGCCCGAGGAACCGGTAGCGCGTGCTGTCGACGATCGCGTCGGATCAACTTCACAAAAAAAACGCGCGCGGCCACGAGGCTCGCGCGCAAAGTCGGAGAACGGTTGCAGCGGACGATTCAGTTACCGCTCGACGCGACGGTATTGGCCGCCCCGGCACAATCGTGCTGGTACTTCTGCATCAGGCGCGCCTGCGCAGAATCGATATCGTCGGGATAGCTGCTCTCGTCTCCGGACGACGGGTTGTAGCCGACGGATTCCAGCTCGTTCAGTTCGTTGACGAGCTGTCGGTGGGAGACCTGGCCGTTCGTGTGCACGAACGGATAGTCATGGCATTGCGCCGACGTGAGCTTCGTCTCGGCATGCGCGGAGACGCTCAATGCGAGCATGGCGGCGCAGACGAGGTAACGGACGGGATGATTCATCTTCGGCTCCTGGATAGCGTTGGGTCGAGGCCGTACGGCAGGATGCCTGCGTCGGCCGCAGGACGAAGATTAGGGACAGCGGACTATCTAAACGGCAGCGAGATGATGAAACATGTTTTAGGCAAGCCCGGATCGGGCCATGCACGGGCTGCCGAGTGCATTGAAAGTTAAAGAATCCTTCATGCGCGTGTTCCCGGATGGTTAGGCGCAGCGGCGTATCGTCGAGCGATGGATCAATCGATGCCGCGCACCGCGCGGTGCGCACTGGGGTATTGCAATGAAATCAACCGTCATGATGGCTGGACTGATTGCGCTGGTATGTTCGTCGCTGCCGGCGTTCGCGAAGGTTCAGGGAACAGGGCTCGCGATCGCCGATGTGACGCTCTCGCACGTGAAGGCCGAACATAGGGATCGTGCGATCGATGCCGCACGTGATCTCGCCTCGCATCGCGCGGGAAGATCGGGTACGCGAACGAACCAGGGCTGATTGCGCGTTGCGGCGCTCGGTACGCAGCCGATCGCAGCGGCTGGCGCGTGCCGAAGGCCGCGATACGGCATCGTGTCGCAACGGCCCGCATGCGGTGGCGTTTCCATCTTCGTTGCAATGGCACGCCAGCCAGGGCCGACGACGGCTCCGCAGCGATGCTGCCGGACATGAAACTTTCTTCATGAAGCGGATGCGCATCTTTTACGCGTGCGCGTATAAGCTCGACTCGAGCGCGTTCTACCGTCGGGTATCGAAACGCAGACGTCCCTTCGATGAAGACGAGAATCGTAAATGGCATCATCAGCTTCCCCGGGTAACGAGCCGGCCCTGCCTGACAAGCTGGCCGAGGACAGTACGGCCATCGCGCGCGTACTCACGATCGAAGACGACGAAATCACCGCGAACGAAATAGTGAGGGAGCTGAAGGGGCGCGGCTTTACGGTCGAATGGGTGGCGAACGGGCGCGATGGCATGGTCCGCGCGCTCGGCAACGAGTTCGACGTGATCACGCTCGACCGGATGCTGCCGGTCGTCGATGGCCTCACGATCCTGACCACGATGCGCAGCGTCGGCGTGCGCACACCCGTGCTGATGCTGAGTGCGCTCGGTGATGTCGACGAGCGGGTTCGCGGGCTGCGCGCGGGGGGCGACGACTATCTGACCAAACCGTTCGATCCCGAGGAAATGGCCGCGCGCCTGGAGGTGCTGCTGCGTCGGAGCCACGCCGCACCGGCCGCGCTCGACACGACGCTGGCCGTCGGCCCGCTCAAGCTCGATCTGATCTCACGCAAGGTGTTTCGCGATGGCGAAGAAATCGTGTTGTTGCCGACCGAGTACCGCGTGCTCGAATACATGATGCGCAATGCCGGGCAAACCATCACGCGGACGATGTTGTTCGAGGCCGTATGGGGCTATCACTTCGATCCCGGCACAAACCTGATCGAAGTGCACATGGGCCGGTTGCGCAGGAAGATCGATCCACCCGATGCGAAGCAGATGATCCAGACGGTACGCGGGGCAGGGTATCGCCTTGGCTGAGTCGGCTACCGTGACGTCCGTCGCGGATCACGTCCCCGCGGCACCCAAGCGACGCTGGTACTCGAGTACGTTTCGGCTCGTGTCGGTCTATGCCGTCACGTTCTCCGTGTCGGTCATGCTGCTGCTCGGTTTCATCGCATCGGTGATCACGCACGACATGGAGCGGGAAACCGACACGGTGATCGATTGGCAGATGATCTACTTCGATTCGATACAGGACGACCAGCTTCCCGCCGCGATCCTGCACCGGATCGAGCACGAGCGGATGCACACCAACTACTACGGACTTTTTACCGCAGACGGCAGGCATATTGCCGGCGATGTGCTGGCGTTGCCCGCCGGCATACGGCCGACCCGCAACGGCGTGACGCTCGATCACACGATGCCGATCGCGGGGGACCAGGTGCCGCCGGTCGTCCGCGCGATGGCGGAGCGGCGTACGAACGGCGACGTGCTGGTGCTCGGCCGCGACCTCACGCACATCCTGCGAATCCGCGCGGCGATCATCCAG
Organism: Burkholderia sp. BCC0397; assembly: GCF_902832865.1. Classification (NCBI taxonomy): domain Bacteria; kingdom Pseudomonadati; phylum Pseudomonadota; class Betaproteobacteria; order Burkholderiales; family Burkholderiaceae; genus Burkholderia; species Burkholderia sp. BCC0397. The sequence continues at coordinate 49,895 of NZ_CADFDL010000018.1, forward strand.
GCGCTGGTCGGCGGCGGGATGCTCTGCCTTGGCGCGGGCGTCGTCGGCGGCTTGATGCTCAGTGTGCGGCAAATGCGGCGTCTGAAGGAGGTCCGGCGTATCACGCAGTGTATTGCGCAGGGCGATCTCGGCCAGCGGCTGCCGGTCGGCGGACACGACGAGATCGATCTGCTGTCCCATCTCGTCAACCATATGCTCGAGGAGATCGAGCGCCTGATGAACGAGGTAAAGGGTGTCTGCGACGGCATCGCACATGACTTGCGGACACCACTCGTACACGTGCACACGCTGCTCGCGCAGGCGGCGCAGCGTGCGGCGCGGTTCGACGATGCCGTGCTGGCGGGCCTCGTTTCGCGTGCGCGCAACGAGACCGACGTGTTGCTCAGTCGTTTCCGGGCGATGCTGCGTATCGCCGAAATCGGTTCGTTGCAGCGGCGAGGCGGATTCGCGGAGCTGTCGCTGGAGGATTTGATCATGGACGTCGGGCAGTTGTTCGAGCCGCTCGCGGACAGTCGTGCGATCCACTTCGTGCAGTCCGTCAACCCGGTCGCGCGGATTCACGGCGATCGCGCACTCCTGTTCGAGGCGCTGAGCAACCTGCTCGACAATGCGCTCAAGTACACGACGTCGGGCGATACCGTCCGCCTGGAACTTCATGACACGCCGTGCGGCCCACGCATCGACGTAATCGACAACGGCCCGGGCATCGCGGCCGACGAGCGCGAGGCGGTGCTGCGGCATCGCTACCGCAGCCGCCGTACCGGGCATCTCGCCGGGGCCGGGCTCGGCCTGAGCATCGTGTCGACGGTCGTCAACGTGCACGATTTCACGCTGCGGATAGGCGATGCCGAGCCCGGCACGCGCGTGACGATCGAATGTTGGCCGAAGTCGCTCGGATGATGGCCGTCCTGATAAGGCTGCACGTGTTTGCATATTTCAGCCGCGGGGCAAGTTGACGATGCGCGTCCTGTTCGTGACTTCGCCGCATCCGGAAGCGTCGTGGCTGCACAAGGCGCTGCAGGAGAGCGGGCACAGCCTGCAGCGCGCCGACGATCTGCGCGACGGCCTGTTCCTCGCGTCGCAGGAGGCGTTCGACGCGATCGTCGCGACCGCCTTCGAGCCCGGCAGCGATGCCGCGCTGATTGCGATGCTGCCGCGTTTCGTCGCCGACGGCGGCGGCGCCGCGCTCGTGGTGCTGATCGGCGAGGCGTCGGCGCGCGAACGCATTCATGTGCTGCGCGCGGGCGCCGATGCGTGTTTCGGCGCACCGTATTCGTTCATCGAGCTGAACGAACGCCTGCAGGCGTTACGGCGGCTGGCCGGGCCGCGCGATGCGGACCGTCCGATCGCGGCAGCGTCCGCGTTCGAAGCCCTGGCGCGCGAACTCAAGGACGGCAAGCTGCGCGTCGCCGTGACGCACCGGGAATTCCTGTTGCTCGAATGCCTGATGCGCCATCCGAACGCGCCGGTGCCGCGCGACCAATTGATCCGGTATGTATGGCAGGACAAGGAGGATGTCGATCCATCGAGCGTCAATCTCGTGGTGTCGCGGCTGCGCCGCAAGCTCGCGAGGCATCTGCCCGACGTCCGGATCGATACGGTGAGCCGCTATGGCTACCAGGTGACGCTGCCGGACGCATGAACGCGCGGCTCCGGCCACGCAACGGACATGACGGGCGCGCTGCCGATGGCGGCGCGCCCGTCATGTCCGTTTACGAGCCGAAGAACGGCACGCAGAAGTCGGGCGGGCCGACACAATCGCCGGGGCCGTCGGGCTGCGCGGCGGCACAGCCGGACAACACGACGCCGGCAGCGATCGCCAAGAGCGTGATACGGGCGGAACGAGCGAGCAACGGACGAAGCTTCATCGATGGCGAGTAATTCGGTGGACGGGGGGCGTCGCTGCTGGCGGCGAGCGTGGCGTGGACGGCGTGAGCCGGGCGCCGCGCCCGGCCGCCCTGTCGCGCGCATCAATGCGAATAGAGCGTGGAGTTCAGATACTTGAGCTGCCCGTCCTGTTCGGCATGCACGAGCTCGGCATGGACCTCGGCGCGTGTCTTCTCGTGGATTGGCTGGCCGTAAGGCGGCACCCACTGGCCGGCAGCCTGAGTGCCGGGCGCGCCGTCCTTGGTGGCGGCCGGGGACATCTGCATCGGCTGGCTGCCGGTCAGTGCAAACGCGGGAACGGACAGCGTGCCGATGGCGGCGAGCAGGGCGGCGGCGACGATATTGGCGGTCTTCATGTTGGGAGTCCTCATGATGATTGACTGGGTCGATCCCCCGGCGCGGCGTGTCGGTGTCGCGCACGGGTTGAGGACAAGCATAGAGGACGGACGTTAGCGGATCGGCATACGCAACGTGAAAAGAAATTCATGCACCGGCGCGCATTCGCGCAGACATGCAACCGGTATGTCGTGAAGATGAAGCAGGTTTCATTTTGCGGGCCGTTTCGATAACGGCGCTGTCATGCCCGCTGCCTAAATTGTGCGCCATCGCATCGCGCACGAGCGGCCCTGCCACACGGGCCGGCGATGCGAGCAGACCGATCCACTCTAATGAAACCATCATGAAGAAATATCTGGCAATTCCGGCGGCGGTCGCATGCCTGCTTGCGAGCGCGGCGCATGCGCAGAGCAGCGTGACGCTGTACGGCACGATCGACGCGGGCCTGGACTACATCAGCAACCAGAAATCGGCCGCGGGCGCGGGGCCCGTCTACGGTGTCCAGAGCGGCAACGTCAGCACGTCGCGCTGGGGGTTGCGCGGCAACGAGGATCTCGGCGGCGGCCTGGCGGCCGTGTTCACGCTCGAGAACGGCTTCAACGTCGCGAACGGCAAGTTCGGCAACGGCGGCGACGAGTTCGGCCGCCAGGCGTGGGTCGGCCTCGCGAGCCGCCAGTGGGGCACGGTCACGCTCGGCCGCCAGTACGACTTCCTGGTCGACTTCGTCGCGCCGCTGTCGGCGACGGGGTCGGGATTCGGCGGCAACCTCGCCGATCACCCATACGACAACGACAACCTCGCCAACGACACGCGCATGAACAACGCGGTGAAGTTCCGCAGTGCGAACTACGGCGGCTTCACGTTCGGCGGCGCGTACGGCTTCAGCAACCAGGGTGGCGGGTTCAGCAACGACAACGCGTACAGCGTCGGCGCGCAGTACGTGAACGGCCCGGTCGACCTCGCCGTCGCGTACCTGCAGTCGAACCAGCCAGGCGGCGTGAACACGCCGAAGAACACCGGCGGTTCGCTGAGCAGTTCGGACGGCGATGCGATGCTGGCCGGCGGCCGCTGGCGCACGTTCGGCGCGGGTGCGCACTATGCGTTCGAGCATGCGACGGTCGGTCTGGTCTATACGAGAACGATCCTGAACGATCCGCGCGAACTGTCGCAAGGCGGTTCGTACGGCACGGTGAACGGCCAGTTGCTGACGTTCAGCAACTACGAACTGAATGCGCGCTATTTCCTGACGCCGGCCTTTTCGCTGGGCGGCGCCTATACGTTCACGCAGGGCCGCTTCGACGATGCGGGCCGCAGCATCGCGCCGAAGTGGAACCAGTTCATGCTGCAGGCCGACTATGCGCTGTCGCGCCGTACCGACCTCTATCTGGAAGGCGTGTACCAGCGCGTGACGGGTGCGGACGGCGTCGAGGTGCTCGGCAACGCGGGGATCTTCAACCTGGCGGCATCGGGCAACGATCGTCAGGCCGTGGTCGCGGCCGGCATCCGTCACAAGTTCTGAGTGGCGGGGCTGACGTAAAAAAAAACGGCACCCGTCATCGCGACGGGTGCCTTGAAAATGCGACACGCCTCGTACATGTCGCAAGGGGTTCAGTTCGCTGAACGGGCCGGCGTCGCGGCCGGTGCTTGCGGACCGGATACGGCTTCATCCGTCGACCACCCGCCGCCCAGCGCGGCGATCAACCCCACCGCCGCCAGTTGCCGGCGCGTGTCCAGCGCCAGCATCGCGACCTTCGTATCGAGTTCGGTGGTCTGCGCCGTCACCACGTCGAGATAGCTGACGACGCCGTCCCGATAGCGCGACATCGACAGCTGCAACGTGCGTTCGGCCGCGTCGAGCGCCTCCTGCTCGCGATCGGCTTCGTCGCCGAGGTGGTGCGTGAGTGCGAGGTTGTCTTCTACCTGCTGGCACGCGTCGAGCACCACGGCGCGGTATTTCGCGCCGTTCTCGGCCAGCTGTGCGTGCGCCTGGTCGGTGAGCGCCTGGCGCCGGCCGCCGTCGAACAGCGTCAGCGCGAGGCTGGGCCCGATCGACCAGATCTCGTTCGGCGCGCTGAGCCAGTGGCCGAGGCCCGAGCTCTGGTAGCCGCCGACCAGCCCGAGCGTGATGTCGGGAAAGAACGCCGCGCGCACCACGCCGATCTTCGCGTTGGCGGCGGCCATGCGCCGCTCGGCGGCCGCGACGTCGGGACGCCGTTGCAGCAGCGTCGCGGGAATGCCGGCCGGGATCGTCGGCAGATACGCCGCGTTCAGGTCCGGCATCAGCGAGAACGACGACGCCGGTACGCCCGTGAGCGTCGCGATCGCGTGCTCGTCAAGCGCGCGCCGCGCCCGGACGTCCTCGGCCGACGCGCGGGCCGAATCGAGCTGCGTCTGCGCGCGAGAGACGTCGAGATCGGACGCGATGCCGCCCGCGTGCCGGCTCATCGTCAGGTGCAGCGCGCGCTGGTAGGTGTCGATCGTGTCGATCAGCAGCTGTTGCTGCTGGTCGAGCCCGCGCAGGCTGAAGTACGCGCTGGCGAGGCTGGCCTGCAGGCTCAGCCGCACCGACGCGAGATCGTCTGCGCTGGCCTGTGCGTCGGCGCGCCCGGCCGCGACTTCGTTCCGGACTTTCCCCCACAAGTCGAGGTCGTAGTCGAAGCCGGCGTCGAGTGTGTTGTTGCCATAGACGTTCGGCTGGTTCGAGCCGCGCAGCGGCCGCGTGGCCGATTGACGGTTGCTCGAGACCTGCGCGCCGAGGCCGATGGTCGGGAACAGCCCCGAACGCGCCTGATCGAACAGCGCGGCCGCTTCGTCGTGGCGAGCCACGGCCGCGGCCACGTCGGGGTTGGCCGCGGCCACCCGTGCTTCGAGCCGGTCGAGCACGGGATCGCGGAACGCCTTCCACCAGCCGTCGCGCGCGATGCGGTCGGCCGGCTTCGCGGCCTGCCAGCCGCCCGCTTCCTTGAAGCTGGCCGGCAGCGCCGTCTGCGGTGCGTGATAGGCGGGCGCGAACGAGCACGCGGAGAGGAACGCGACGCCGGCGAGCATCGCGCAGAGCCGAAGCCGGTTAGCCATTCGCACGCTCCGTATCGTGCGCGGCCGACGCGACGGTGCGGGCCGGCGCCGCGAGCCTGACCGGGTCGCCGGCGGCGAGCGAGTCGGGCGGGTTGTCGATCACGCGATCGTCCGGCGCGAGGCCGGTCGCGATCTGCACGTGCGTGCCGAGGTCGGTCGCGATCGTCACGGGCTTGAATACCGCGCGATTGTCCTTGCCGACCACGGCGACCTGCAGGCCGGCCTGCCGGAAGATCAACGAGCTGGCCGGAATCGTCAGCACGTGGGTGCTGCCGGCCGGCAGCGCGAAATGCACTTCGGTGTATTCGCCGGGAATCAGCTTGCCGTCGGGGTTGTCGACCATCAACTGGACGAGCAGCGTGCCGGTCGAATCGGCGATCGAGTCGTCGGTGTCGGCGAGCGTCGCCCGGAAGGTCTCGCCCGGATGCTCCGGCACGGTCAGCGTGGCCGTCATGCCGGGCCGGATCGCGGCGGCCTCGTTCTGCGGCACGCTCACGTAGACGCGCATCCGGTGTACGTCGGACACCGCAAACAGCTCCGGGCCGGCGCCGCCGCCGGCCGAGATCAACTGGCCGATGTCGGTCTTGCGCGCGGTGACGACGCCGTCGAACGGCGCGACGATGCGCTTGAACGCCTCGAGCGCGTCGAGGCGCCGCACGTTGGCCTCGTTGGCCGCGACGATCGCCTGCTTGGCCGCGAGGTCGCTGGTCTTTTCGTCGGTTTCCTGCTGCGACACCGAATCCTGCGCGAGCATCCTGGTCCAGCGCGCGGCCGTGGACGCCGCAAGCTTCTCGTTGGCGAGCGAGCTTTGCAGGTCGGCGCGTGCCTGCTGCAGTTGCTGGTCGAGCTCGGGCGTATCGATCAGCCCGAGCAGTTGCCCCGACTTCACGTGCGCGCCGATATCGGTGTACCACGCATGCAGGTAGCCCGACACCTGCGCATGGATCGGCGCGCTCTCGAACGCGGACAGGTGGCCGGGCAGCACGAGCGTCGCACCGTCGCCGCCGGTCGACGGCGTGTACGCGACCACGGTCGGCACCGCTTGTTCGGCGGACCAGCTGGTCATTTCCTGTTTCGCGTGCGCGCGGCCGATGATGCCGGTCGCCACGATGCCGACCGCGATCAGCGCGGTGATCGTGGCGACGAGCTTGAGGTTGGGCAGCCGTTTCGGCGACTTGATATCGATCTCAGTGGACATGGGAAGCTCCGGACGCGGAAGGGGAGGAAGCGCGGGAAGCGTCGTGCTTCAGCGCGTCGCGCCGATGCACGAGGCTGAACACGACAGGAACGAAGAACAGCGTCGCGATCGTCGCGCACGCGAGGCCGCCGATCACGGCGCGGCCGAGCGGCGCGTTCTGCTCGCCGCCGTCGCCGAGGCCGAGCGCCATCGGCGCCATGCCGATGATCATCGCGAGCGCGGTCATCAGCACCGGGCGGAAACGCGTGAAACCGGCTTCGAGCGCGGAGGCCAGCGCGTTACCGGTTTCGGCCAGGCGCTCGCGCGCGAAACTGACGACGAGGATCGAGTTCGCGGTGGCCACGCCCATGCACAGGATCGCGCCGGTCAGCGCCGGCACCGACAGCGGCGTATGCGTGGTGAACAGCATCCAGACGATGCCGGCCAGCGCCGCCGGCAGGGCCGAGACGATCACGAATGCGTCGGCCCACGAGTGGAAGTTCACGACGATCAGCAGGTAGATCAGCACGATCGCGCCAACGAGGCCGAGCAGCAGGCCGGCGAACGCGCCGTTCATGGTCTGCACCTGGCCGCGCAGCGTGACGGTCGAGCCCTTGGGCAGATCCTTGGCGGTGGCCTTGACGATGCCGTCGATGTCGGCCGCGACCGCGCCGAGATCGCGCCCCTGGGTGGTCGCATAGATGTCGAACAGCGGTTCGATGTTGTAGTGCGACACCACTGCGTTGCCGACGCCGCGCGTGATCGTGGCCAGGCCGCCCAGCAGCTGGGACTGGCCATTCGCGCCGGTGACCGGCAGGTTCTGCAGCGCCGACAGCGTGGTCATCCTGTACTGCGGCGTTTGCGCGACGATCGGATAGGACACGCCGTTGTGCGGATTGAGCCAGTAGGTCGGGTCGACCTGACTGGTGCCGGCCAGCGTCGCGACCACCGAGTTCGTCACGTCCTGCTCGGTGATGCCGAGCTGGTCGGCGCGCGTGCGGTCGACCGTCACCGTGAACTGCGGATAGGTGCTGGCCTGCTGGATGCGCGGGTCGGCGACACCGGCGATCAGGCGCAGCTTGCGATACAGCTCGTGCGCATAAGCGAGGTTTGCCTGCTGGTTGGGGCCGGCCACCTGCAGGTCGACCGGGGCCGGTGCGCCGAAGTTGAGGATCTGGCTGACGATGTCGGCGGGCAGGAACGAGAACGTAGTGCCCGGATAGGCGCGCGGCAGGCGTTCGCGCAGCTCGCGCACGTAGTCGGCGGTCGGCGCGTGATCGTGCGACAGCGAGATCAGGATGTCGCCGTCCTGCGGCCCGAGCGTGCCGCTGTTGTTGTAGGTCAGGTTGATCCCGCTGTTCGGCAGGCCGATGTTGTCGATCACTTCGCGCAACTGCGCGGGCGGGATCACGCCACGAATCGTGTTCTCGATACGGTCGAGCTCGGCGGCGGTTTCCTCGACACGCGTACCGACCGGCGCACGCACGTGCAGCGCGATCTCGCCGGAATCGATGGTCGGGAAGAAATTGCGACCGAGCCACGGTGCCAGCAGGAAGGAGGCCGCCACGATGCAGAGGAAGGCGACGACGAACGGCTTGCGGCGCGTGAGCGCGAGGCCCAGCAGGATCCGATACGACCCGCGCACGGACTCGAAGCGGCGCTCGAATGCACGCTGGAAGCGCACCAGAGGATTGCGCGACGGCGGGACGTCGTGCGCGCCGGCATGGCCCGCGTGCGGATCCATGACCGCGGCCAGTTCGCCCGATGCGTGACCGGCCGATGCGTGCGGCTTGAGCAGGTATTGCGCGAGCATCGGCACGAAGGTGCGCGACAGCACGAACGACGACACCATCGAGAAGATCACCGCCTTGGCCATCGGCACGAACAGAAAGCGCGAGATGCCGTCGAGCATCAACATCGGCACGAACACGATGCAGATGCACAGCAGTGAGACGAGCGCCGGCATCACGATCTGTTTCGCGCCGTCGACGATCGCGGTGCGCGTGTCCTTGCCCTGTTCGAGGTGCCAGTTCACGTTCTCGATCGTCACCGTCGCATCGTCGACCAGGATCCCGACCGCGAGCGCGAGGCCGCCGAGCGTCATCACGTTGAGCGTTTCGCCGGTGGCCGCGAGCAGCGCGATCGCCGAGAGCACGGCCAGCGGGATCGATGCGGCGATGATCAGCGTCGAGCGCCACGAGCCGAGGAACAGCAGGATCATCAGCGAGGTCAGCGCGGCGGCGATGATGCCTTCGCGCGCCACGCCGCTGACGGCGCCCTTCACGAAGGTCGACTGGTCGCCCATCGTGACGAGCTTCAGGCCCGGCGGCAGCGTCTGTTCGACCAGCGGCAGCTTCGCCTTCACGCCGGCGATGATGTCGAGCGTCGACGCCGAGCCGTTCTTCAGGATACTCATCAGCACCGCGCGGTGGCCGTCCACGCGCACGATGTTGCCCTGCGGCGGGAAGCCGTCGCGCACATGCGCGACGTCGCGGATGTAAATCGTCGTGCCGTCGACCGACTTGATCGGCAGGTCGTTCAACGCGTCGAGCGAGAGCGGGCTGTTGTTGAGCTTGATGTTGTATTCGAAGCGGCCGATCTTCTGCGTGCCGGCCGGGATGATCTGATTCTGCTGCGCGAGCGCGTGCGCGACGTCCTGCGCCGACAGCCCTTTCGACTGCAGCGCCTGCGGGTCGAGGTCGATCTGTACTTCACGTGCCTTGCCGCCGTACGGCGTCGGAATCGCGACGCCAGGCACCGACAGCAACTGCGGTCGAATGAAGTTGACCGCATAATCCTCCAGCTTCTGTTCGTCGAGCGTGTTGCTGGTCAGTGCGATCTGCAGCACGGGCACGGTCGACGCGTTGTAGTTGAGGATCTGCGGCGGCGTGGTGCCGGGCGGCATCTGCTTGAGCACGGTCTGCGAGATCGACGTGACCTGCGCGGTCGCCGTGCGGATATCGACGGTCGGCTGGAAGAAGATCTTCACGATGCCGTAGCCGCGGAACGATTGCGACTCGATATGCTGGATATCGTTGACCGTCGTGCCGAGCGTGCGCTCGTAGTACGTGATCACGCGTCCGGACATGTCGTCCGGCTGCAGGCCGGCGTAGTTCCAGACGACGCTGATCACCGGGATACGGATGTCCGGGAAGATGTCGATGGGCGTTCGGACTGCCGCGAGCGGGCCTGCGATCAGGATCAGCAGCGCCAGTACGACGAACGTATAGGGCCGGGCGAGCGCGAGCCGGACAATTTTCAGCATGAGGTGCTGCTCCGTTCAAAATCGTCGTAGAAGAGCCGGATGCGCACGTCTTCGGGAAAACACCGATGCGCATCCGATGCCCGCATTCTGCGGAGCGGCCCCTAACAGCCGGTCGCAAAAAAGATGAAACAAGTTTTAAGTAGCGAGCGGATTCAACCGAGCAGGTAGCCCGCGCCGCGGATCGTGCGGATCAGCGGCGCCGCGCCTGGCCGGTTCACCTTCTTGCGCAGGCGGCCGATGTGCACGTCGATCAGGTTCGTACCCGGATCGAAGCGGCAGCCCCACACGGCCTCGAAGATCATCGTGCGGGTGAGCACGCGGCCGGCGTTGCGCATCATGAATTCAAGCACGCGGGACTCGGTCGGCAGCAGTACGAGCTCGTGCGCACCCAGCATGGCGCGTCGCCGCACCAGGTCTAGCTCCAGCTCGCCGGCGCGCAGCACCGTCTCGACGTGCGTGCCGCGCGGCCGTCGGCGAATCAGCACGTCGATGCGCGCACACATCTCTTCGAGCGAGAACGGCTTGACGAGGTAGTCGTCGCCGCCTGCGCGCAGCCCCTGGATACGCTGATCGACCTCCGACATCGAACTCATCACGAGCACCGGCGTATCGAGGCCGACGCCGCGCATCGTCGCGAGGATCGTCAGCCCGTCGAGGTCAGGCAACATGCGATCGAGCGTGACGACGTCGTAGTCCGCGCTCATCGCGCGGGCCATGCCGTCCCGGCCGGTGCGCGCGACGTCGATCCGGTGGCCTTCGGCACGCAGCGTGTGCGCAATGTGATCCGCAATCAGCGGATCGTCCTCGATCGTCAGGATGTGTGCCATGGCGTGCGCGATCCGGCGGAATCAGGCAGCGGCAAGCTGCAGGGCGGTGCGGTCGGGCGTGCGATAGTGGTCGACCACGTAGTCGATGAAGCTGCGCACTTTCGTGGACAGGTAATTGCGACTCGGGTAGAGGATCGATACGCAGCGCGGGCCGCCGTTCACTTCGTAGCGTTCGAGAATCGGCAACAACGTGCCGCGCGCGAGATCGTCGGCAACGAGCGGATGCGGCAATTGCGCGATGCCCATGTGATCGAGTGCCGCGATCCGCACCGTCATGTTGCTGGTCGACGCCAGCGCATTGCCGGTATAGATGCGACAGGAACCGTCGATATCCGAAAACTCCCAGTTGCGCGCGGCGCCGTTCGACACGGTCAGCAGGCTGTGCGTATTCAGTTCGACCGGCTCGACCGGCGTGCCGTGGCGCGCGAGGTAGTCGGGAGACGCGACGACCACGTCGCGCACGCGCGTCAAGGTCCGCGACACGAAGGTCGAGTTGACGAGGCGGTGATCGTCGCAGAAGCATACGTCGTAGCCGCCTTCTACCATGTCGACCTGGATATCGAATGTCGTCACATCGAATCGCACGCGCGGATGCGCGAGGCGATACGAGGACAGCAGTGCACAAAGCCCGGCCGCAACCGAGGTTGCCGACGCGGCGATGCGCAGCGTACCGTGCGGGTCGCGATTGACCTGCGCGAGGTTCGATTCGATCTCGTCGAGCTTCTCGATGATCGTGCGGCAGCCGTCGAGATAGTCGCGGCCTGTCTCGGTGAGCGACAGGCTGCGCGTGGTCCGGTTCAACAGACGCATGTTCAGATGGGCCTCGAGCATGCCGACGCTGCGCGTGACCGCGGCGGCCGACATGCCGAGCTGACGGGCGGCGAGACTGAAGCTCGATAACTCGACCACGCGCATAAAGACACGCATCGCTTGCAGTTGGTTCATGATCGGCGGGGAATGGATTTGCCGGAAATACGCGGCGGCGCGTCCGTCTTCATCGGGCTACGTCGGCGTATCGCGCTGCGCCCGCCGGAGTGGGCGGCGAATCAAGTATGGAATGCGCGCGGGTGCGGGACGCTAAAGAAACAGTGCTGGCCGGATGAAATTTCGTTTAGAAAGCGGCGGAGCCCGACAGACGACGGCGCGACGCGTTGTCTAAAGCTTTCTAAAAAAAGATTCATGCGCAGATCACAAATCTTCAGGCGGCTAAGGTGTACCGACGTCGATAATGGGAACACGTAACTGCGGCAAGGACGACGAAAATGGCCCAACCGTTGAGCATCAAGATGATCGAAGAGCGCGGCAAGCCCGTGGTGCTGATGTCGATTGAACGAGGCGCGGCAGTGCTCGATCCGGAAGATGTGGACGCAGTCATCCAGTACTTGAGCTTGCTGCGCGCGTCGATGCAGCCTGCCGTGCCGGAACGTCCGCCGCACGCGCAGCAATTCGTGACGGAAATGGATCCCTGCTGGTATGCCGAGCGCCATCCGCTGGAGGGTGGCGTGGTGCTGTTACTGCGTCATAGCGGGCTCGGTTGGGCAAGCTTTGCACTGCCGCCGCGCAGCCTTGAACGGTTGCACGGTTCGCTGACGCAACTGCTCGAGGACGAGCAGCAGGCGCTCGGCCTGCCTCACTGAAGCCGTGTCGTGAACGCGCTTGCATTCGGTGTCGTCGCCACGGGGTGATTCGGCAGCAGTCAGTGCGTGAACGCTGCCTCCCGGCGCAGGTCGCGGCGCGTGCTATCCGCGCCCGACGAACGGCATCGCCGTCGCCATGATCGTCATGTTGAGGATGTTGGTGTCGAGCGGCAGATTCGCCATCTGGACGACCGCGTTCGCGACATGCGCGACGTCCATCCGCGCCTCGGGCGCCAGGCTGCCGTCCGCTTGCGGGACGCCTTGCGTCATGCGTTCCGTGAGCGACGTCGCGGCGTTGCCGATGTCGATCTGGCCGCACGCGATGTTGTATCGGCGGCCGTCCAGCGCCAGCGACTTCGTGATCCCGGTCACCGCATGCTTGGTGGCCGTGTACGCGATCGTATCGGGGCGTGGCGCGTGCGCCGAGATCGAGCCGTTGTTGATGATTCGGCCGCCCTGCGGCGTCTGCGTTTTCATCAGCCGCCACGCGGCCCGCGCACACAGAAAGACGCCGGTCAGGTTCGTCGCGACGACGCTGTTCCACACGTCGAGTTCGTAGTCGTCGAGGGAAACGACCGGGGCATTGCGGCCGGCATTGTTGAACAGGACATCGAGCCGGCCGAACTGCTGCGCGATCTGCGCAAACGCGTGGTCGACCGAGGTTTCATCGGTGACGTCGACGGGAAACACCTGCGCGTCGCTGCCGGCGGCGCGGATGGCGTCCTGCGTTTCGCGTAACGATGCCTCCGTGCGCCCGAGCAGCGCGACGGTGAAGCCGGCCTGGGCGAGCGCGATGGCCGCGGCGCGACCGATGCCGGAGCCGGCGCCCGTGACGGCGGCGAATTTCTTCGAGACAGACATGGCTGGGTTCCTGCGGGTTGAGTGACGGGAGAGGTGGCCGATGGCCGATGCCGTCGCCACTTCGGCAATGTAGTCGAAATGCGCGACATGCCTGTTGATGCGGAGCCGCGAAGCGCGATTGACCGCGCGACACGCTCTCGCGATCGGTCGACTATACCGCCGTGGCGTTTGGCGCGCCCGGCAGTAAATCGATCCGGCTTCGCGTCAGGCATTGTGGCCAGGTCGCCGCCACGCCGTTGTGCGCGACGATGACGAAGTTCGTGAATGCGCGATCGGAGACGAGCATCTGCCCTTTGCCGATGTGTTCGCCGATAAAAGCGATCGCGGGCTCGATCGGCAGAAAATCGCCGATCTTACGACGAACGTGGATCACGACGTCCGCGGAACCGATCGTCGACAGCATCTTCCAGAGAAGGTCGCGATCGACGCTGCCAGTCGACAGCAGATGGATCCATTCGCATTTGACCAGATCCACGTCGGGACGATGTTTGAGATAGAGCGCATGCACGCGTCTGGGAATCATCGACTCGGTTCTCCGTGACAGGCGATCGCCATGATCATTTCCGCCGGGCGGGTGCGGCCTTTCGCGTTCGCGCGCCGGTTTCCGCAAACAACTCGACCACGACGTCGCGCAGCCAGCGGTTCCCTTCGTCCTGATTGACCCGTGCATGCCACAGCATATGGATCGGCGCACCGGGCAGCGTGACGGGCAGCGCACGCCAGCCGAGCGAGAACGGCGCGGCGAGCTGCAGCGCGAGATGCTCGGGCACCGTCGCGATCAGGTCGGTGCGCTGCAGGATGTAGCCCACGCTCATGAAATGCGGCACCGTCAGCCGCACCTGGCGCTTCACGCGACGCCGCTTCAACCATTCGTCCACCTGCCCGTGGCCGGTGCCGGCCGACACCACGACCAGATGTTCGGCGTCGCGCCACGCGTCGACCGTCAGCGGCGCCCGCTCGAGCGGATGCCCGCGTCGGAACAGGCATACATAGCGCTGATCGAACAGCCGGCGCTGATAGAACCCGCCCTTCAGTTGCGGCAGCAGGCCGATCGCGAGATCGACGCGGCCGTCGGCCATTTCGTCGCCGAGGTTGACGCTCGTGTTGCGCACGGTATTGAGCGCGATGCCCGGCGCCGCATGCGACAGGTGTTCGAGCAGCGCGGGCAGGAACACGACTTCGCCGATATCGGTCATGCCGATGGTCAGCGTGCGCGTGGCGCGCCTCGGATCGAAGCCGGTCTCGGGGTTCAGTGCGGCATGCAGCGTCGCGAGCGCATGCGACACGGGTTCGGCGAGACGCAGCGCGAACGGCGTCGGCACGACGCCGCCGGGCCCACGCACGAACAGCGGATCGCCGAGCCGGCGGCGCAGCTTGGCGAGCGCATTGCTGACGCCCGGCTGGCTCATGTTCATCTGCTCGGCGACGCTCGACACGCGCCGTTCCTGCATCAGCCGCTGGAAAAGCAGCAGCAGGTTGAGGTCGATATCGCTCAGTTCCATCGGTTTTGCGTGGCCCGGTTTATTGCGTTCAGTGATGAAGCAGATTCATTTCATTTTATTGCTGGATAAAAGTCCACTCCTGAAAATACCGATACGGTGCATGCATTCGACATGACCGCCGCACAAGTCGCGCACCTCACCCATGAATATCGGAGACACCTTCATGCAGACGAACCTGAAGATTGCGATCGTCGGCGCCGGTATCGGCGGCCTGACCCTCGCGCTTGCATTGCGCGAGCACGGCATCGATGCGCAACTCTACGAGCAGACCCCTGAATTGCGCGAAGTCGGCGCGGCCGTCGCGCTGTCGGCCAATGCGACGCGCTTCTACGAACGCATGGGCTTGCGCGCGGCCTTCGACGCGGTATGTGCGGACATCCCGGGGCTCGTCTATCGCGACGGGCGCAGCGGCGCGGTGATCGGCCATCATCGCGGCGAACCCGACTACCGCCGGCAATTCGGCGGCGCGTACTGGGGCGTGCATCGCGCGGATCTGCAGGCCGTGCTGTCGACGGCGGTCGGTCCCGGCTGCATCCATCTCGGCCATCGGCTGGTCGATCTGACGCAGCACCCCGATCGCGTGACGCTGTCGTTCGACAATGGTGCGCGCGTCGACGCCGATCTCGTGATCGGAGCGGACGGCGCGCGTTCGATCACGCGGCGCTGGATGCTCGGTTACGACGATGCGCTGTATTCGGGCTGCTCGGGCTTTCGCGGCGTGGTGCCGGCCGCGCGCATGGATTTGCTGCCCGATCCCGACACGATCCAGTTCTGGGTCGGGCCGCACGGGCATCTGCTGCACTATCCGATCGGCGACAACGGCGACCAGAATTTCCTGCTGGTCGAGCGGCATCCTTCACCGTGGCCGTCGCGCGACTGGGTCATGCCGGCCGAGGAAGGCGAGCAACTGCGTGTATTCGGCGACTGGCATCCGGCGGTGGTGCAGATGATCACTGCCGTGCCGATCAGCCAGCGCTGGGGGCTGTTCCACCGTCCGCCGCTCGGCCGCTGGAGCCGCGGGCGCGTGACGTTGATCGGCGATGCCGCGCATGCACTGGTGCCGCACCATGGGCAGGGTGCGAATCAATCGATCGAGGATGCGGTGGTATTGGCCGCGCAGTTGGCGATGGCCGGGCCGGGTAATTGGCGCGAAGCGCAGGAAGCATACGAGCGGCTGCGCCGCGGCCGGACGCGCAAGGTGCAATACGCGTCGATCTCGGCGGCCGACGTGCTGCATCTTCCCGACGGGCCGGCCGCGCAGGCGCGCAATGCGCGTCTGGCCGACCGCGACAGCGTGCTGCATCACCTGGGCTGGATTCACGATTTCGATGCGCTCGATGCGGAGCCGAGCGAGCGGCAGGGCGGGACGTGGCTTTGAGGGGGACCACCCGCCGGGAATGTTGATATCCCCGGACGCGGGCCGGCGAGCCGCGTCGGCGTCACGCGCAGTCAGTCGAATGTCCGGTGTCGTGTTCGACCTGTTCGATATCGCGAAGCCGCGCGCCCATGCGTTGCTCAAAGCGACGCGGTGTCGGGTGCCGGCGTACCATGCGATACGTCACTGAATTTCCATGGAGCCGGCTTCGTCAACCGAACGAGTGATTTAGCGCGATATGCGAGGGAGGCGGGGCTGGACGGTTTCGTCGCTCGTGACAAGCTGTATATGAAGCTCAATCCCAGGTAAGGGCGGTGCGATGCAATCGACGATCGCTTTATTTTCGGTTCGCGGATATCCGTCGTTCTTTTTTGGACGGATCGCCAACTCCATTGCCATCTGGGTTGATTTCACGCTGATTTTTTCTCTGCTGTCGTTCAGCTATCACGCAAGTCCCGGAACACTCGGGTTGGCCGCAGCGTTGTACGGCTTGCCAGGGCTTTTGGCCGGTCCGTTCATCGGCGCGCTGGCAGATAGAAAGTCTCCGGCGCTGATCATGCTGTCGAGTGCGACTGCCCGCTTCGTGACCTCGCTGGGACTCGCATTTGCACCGAACGAAACGATGTTCATTGCATGGGTTCTGGTGAAGGGCATCAGCAATCTCGGCACGGTCCCGGCGGAGCAGATCGTGATACGGCGACTGCTATCGGACGATCAAATTGTGTCGACCGTCACGCTGACATCGGTCGTCGATCAATGCACGAAGATTCTCTCGCCGTTGCTCGGAGCAGGATTGTCGCTGGTCCTCCATTCCCGTGGTGGATTTGCATTAACGGGCATGCTGGCCGTTTTTTCGATGGGATGTGCGTGCGGTGTGGCACGGGTCGTCGGATGGAGAAGCCCTGATGCGAAGACACGGCGTCGATTCCTTGATTTCACGCTGGTTCGTCATCTGCTCTCGGAGCGTCCCGCCTTGGCTTCCGCACTGGGACTGATGTTGACGTTCTCGACGATCCTGGGTCTGTACGACTCGATCGTCGTTGTATTACTGCGTGATCACGGCTTGCCGTCCAGCGCGTTCGGAACCATCGTCAGTTGTACGGCCGTCGGGGCGGTCAGCTGTGCAATCGTCCTGAAAAAGGTGCTTGCGCGCGTCAGCGTAAGCAAATCGATGCCGATATTCCTCGCGGGATTCAGTACAACCGTGGTAGCAGCCGGCGCGCTGGCGCTCACCCTGCCGACATTGAACCTTGGCGCGCTTTGCCTGTTATGGGTGATCAACGGCTTTTGCTACGGTGGCGGGGTAATGTCCTATTCGATCACGTTGCAGAGGAACGCGCCGCGGGAGGCGCTCGGCGTCATTTCCACGTCGGCACGTAGCCTGCAACTCACGGCGTTGGTCGTCGGGCCGATCGCAGGATCGTGGGTCGCCCAGCACATAGGCATCGAGTCGACGTTCGTCGGCGCTGGTTCGATCGGGCTCGCCGTGGGGGCTTACGCGGTGTTCAGGCGTGCATACCCGCAGGAAGGCCGCAAGCAGCCTGACAATGAGAATGTTTCGCCGCGGTAAGTCGTGGCGATGCAGTATCTGTCTTCAGGACGGTATCGGGCCGGGCGTTGGTTCCGCTCCCCGGCAGGGCCCCGCTGGATTGATGTTGCACGGAACGCCCGCCAGCCATCACTTCACGCACTCCAGCGCATACTTCAACCCCTGCCCGAGCAACCCGCGCCAGACGTCCCACGTATGCCCGCCGTCGACGATGCGCAGCTCGGCCGGGTTCTGCGCCCGGCGCAGGTGCGTGTACAGCACGCTCGATTCCGCCTGGATCGTCAGGTCGTCGTCGCCGGCCGCGATGAACATCGGCACGCGCCAGCTGCGCGCGAAATAGCCGCGCAGCAGCGCCGGGTAGTTCAGCTCATGCCACACGCGCGAATCGAACTGCCGGTCGCCGAACACGCCGACGTAGCGCGCGGCGGAATTGAGCGGCGGCTCGTTCGCATAGATCGCGGGGCTCAGCAGCATCGCGCCGCAGAACAGCCCCGGCTCGAGCAGCGAGAAGCGCAGCGCGCCGAAGCCGCCCATCGACACGCCGCCGATCGCGCGGCCCGCGCGCTGGTTCGACACCGCGAAGTGCGCTTCGACTTCGGGCAGCAGGTCGTTGAGGAACGCACTCTGCATCTTCTCCTTGCGATCGACGTACCAGTCGGTGCCGCCCTGCGGCATCACGATCACGACGGGCGGGATGTCGTGGCGCTCGATCAGCGTGTCGGCAGTGGCCTGCAGCCGGCCCTGCGTGACCCAGTCGTTCGCGTTGCCCGCGTTGCCGTGCAGCAGGTACATCACCGGGTAGCGCGCACCTTCCGGGTTGTAGCCGGGCGGCAGATAGACCGTGTACGACCAGTCGCGCTTCAGCGACGCCGACCGGAACGTGCGCAGCACGACGCTGCTGCCCGGATTGACGGACGGCTCCTGCGCGGCCGACGGCGTCGTCGCGGTCTGGACGGCCGGCGGCGCGGGCGATGCCGCCGGCGCGGGAGCAGGCGCGGCCGACGGCGGCGTGGCATGGGCGGTGGCGATGGCGCCGGCGATCAGGGCGAGGGCGAACGGAAGGGCGAGTCGGCGCATGGCGAATCGTTTCAGGAGAGGCGCCGGCTATCGTAGCAGCGGCGCATGACGGCGCGGCGCGTCATGGCCGCGAACGGAACGGCAGCCGCGCGACGAGCGGCCCGTAGAGTTTGGCGACGAGATACAGCAGCCCGATCGCGACGGCGTCGGCGGTCAGGCCGAGCGGCACGTCGAGATAGCCTTCGGTCGCCTGGTAGAGCAGCGAATCGACCGCGAGCGAGATGCCGGTGCCCGCGACGAAGCACAGCAATCCCTGCCGGCCGATCGTGCCGATCCACGGCATCGTGTGCGCGACCTTCTTCATCCAGCCCAGGTGCACGAGCTTGGCGGCGAGCCACGCGATCGCGAGGAAGTTCACGAGCCGCAGCGCGCCGAGGTTCTGCTTGATCGACGGATCGGTCGGGAACGGCTCGATGCGCAGCCGGTAGTACGCGCCGGCCGCGACGATCGCGAGCGACGCGGCCGTCAGGAGCCAGCCCTGCGGCTTCGGCGCGAGCGTCTGGTAGACGGGCTGGCAGCGTGCGATCACGCCGAGCACGAACAGGAACTGCCACGCGAACGGATTGAAATCCCACGGTGCGCCTTCGACGGTCGGCAGAAAGCGCGCGACGTGCGGCGCCGCGTACCACAGCGATCCGCTGAACGCGAGCATCAGCCACGGCTGCGTGCGCGCGAGCGGCAGCGCGAGCGGGACGAGCAGCGCGAAGAACGCGTACATCGGCAGCACCGACGCAAGGTACGGCTGGCGGCGGAACAGCAGGATGTCGCGCAGCGCGGCGAGCGGCTTGTGCAGCAGCCCGTCGAGATCGTTGGTCGGCATGTTCGGGCCGTCGATCGCGAACGCATTCAGCGCGGCGGTGATCAGCAGCATCAGGCCGGCCGTCACGAGGAACGCGCGGTAGATCTCGAACGCGCGCCGGATGAAACGCTGGCGCGCGGCGGCCTCGTCGTGCCGCTCGGCGAGCGAGTTGTACGCAATGGCGGTCGCGAAGCCGCCGAGGAACACGAACACCTCGGCCGCGTCGCACAGCGCGTACGCGTGCAGCGTGACGCGCGACAGGATGCTGCCGCCGATGTGGTCGACGACGATGACGAGCAGCACGAGGCCGCGGAAGAAATCGAGCTCGGCGTAGCGGCCGGCCCGGGCCGGCGCGGTCATCGGCGCGCCTTCCGGCGCGGGCCGCGGGCACGGCCGGCACGCGCCGCGCATGAATCGGGGGGAAGCATGACTTCGTGGAGAAATGGCGAACGGATGCGCATTGTGCCACCGATGCGACGCCTGTCGGGTTTACGCGGATGGCGGGCCTGCCGGCCGCTGCCGATAAGCCCGCTCAGGCCGTCCGCGCAACGGGGCAGTTGGACGAGCGCAACGCTTTGCGCGCGATGCTCGGCACCCGATGGACGGACGGTTTGCGTCGTGACACCATTTTGTCCTCACGCGGCCGCACACCGCGTCGTCCGCCCTGCGGGCCACACATACAACAGCTCAAACATTCGCCGGGCGTTCGGCCCGCCCGGCCCTCGGCTCCGGAGATCCGTCATGAAGAAGCACGTCATTTTTGTCGCCGCGCTCGCTGCGTTCGCCGCGCCGGCCTTTGCCGAGAACAGCGTGACGCTGTACGGCCTGATCGACGAAGGCTTCAATTACACGAACAACGTCAACGTCAATGGGGTCGGAAAGACGAATTACCAGCTCGCGAGCGGTTATGCGCAGGGCAGCCGGTGGGGCCTGAAGGGCAGCGAGGATCTCGGCGGCGGGCTGAAGGCGATCTTCACGCTGGAAAACGGCTTCGACGTGAACAACGGCCGGCTCGGCCAGGGCGGCCGCATGTTCGGCCGTCAGGCGTTCGTCGGGCTTTCCGAATCGCGCTTCGGCACGCTGACGTTCGGCCGCCAGTACGATTCCGTCGTCGACTATCTCGCGCCGCTGACCGCGAACGGTAACTGGGGCGGCACGCTGTTCTCGCACCCGTTCGACAACGACAACACGGACAACTCGTTCCGCGTCAACAACACGGTCAAGTACGCGAGCCCCGACTGGAACGGCCTGTCGTTCGGCGGCACGTACAGCTTCAGCAACAGCACGGGCTTCTCGAACAACCGCCAGTACAGCATCGGCGCGCAGTATTCGCTGGCCGGGCTGCAGGTCGCGGCCGCGTACCTGCAGGCGAACAACCCGGGCGTCGGTAGCGCGGGCGCGATCGCGGCCGACGACGCGAACTTCGTCGCCGATCGGCTGCGCATCTTCGGCGGCGGGGTCAACTATACGTTCGGCCCGGCCACGGTCGGCGTCGTCTATACGAAGACCGACATGAAGAACCCGGTGTCGACGGTCTACCTGCCGGCGTCGACGTTCGCCGGCCTCGGGCTGACCGCGACGAAGTTCCAGAACTTCGAGATCAACGGCAAGTACCAGCTCACGCCCGATTTCTACCTCGGCGCGCAGTACGTGTACACGGACGGCAAGTACGATGCCGCGGCCGGTTCGTTCAAGCCGAAGTACCACACGGTTGGCCTGATGGCCGACTACAGCCTGTCGAAGCGCACCGACGTGTATCTGCAGGGTGCGTGGCAGAAGGTGGGCGGCGACAAGACGGGCACGGCAGCCGACGGCGGCTACGTCGTCGGGACGGACGGCCCGTCGGCGTCGTCGAACCAGTTCTCGGTGCGCGCGGCGATCCGCCACAAGTTCTGACCGGGCGCCGGCGCCGGGGCGAAGAAGGGCCCCGGCACGGCCGTCGTCAGTCTGCCCGGTGCGGGCCGCCGAGCGTTTCCGCGAGCCAGTCGACGAAGATCCGCACGCGCGGCGCGAGATGCCGGCCGGTCGGAAACACCACCGACACCGGCAACGGCCCGGCATTCCATTCCGGCAGCACCTCGACCAGCGAGCCGTCGGCGAGCTGCGGCGCGAGCCCGTCGCGCGGCGCCTGGATCAGCCCGAGGCCCGCGAGGCAGCACGCGAGATACGCCTGCGAGCTGTTGACCGATACGACGCTGTGCATCTTCACCGTGTGCATCTCGCCCGAATCCATGTCCGCATATTCCCAGTCCAGCTCGCGGCCCGTGCGGCTCGAGAAATAACCGACCGCGACGTGGTCCGGCAGCTCGTCCGGCGAGCGCGGCGTGCCGTGGCGCGCGAGATAGGCGGGCGACGCGCAGTTGATCTGGGCCATCTCGCCGACGCGCCGCGCGACCAGCGACGTGTCGGACAGCACGCCGACCCGCACCGCGCAGTCGATGCCGTCCGCGACGAGATCGACGAAGCGGTCGGTCGTGCTGATCACGACACGCAGGTCGGGGTAGCGCGCGTGAAAATCCGGCAGCGCCGGAATCACCTGGTTCAGCGCGAAACGTTCGGGCAAGTCGACGCGGATCACGCCGCGCGGCGACGCGCCGGCATCCTCGAACAGCGTTTCCACGTCGTCGAGATCGGCCAGTAACCGCACGCAGCGCTCGTAGTAGGTCGTGCCCTCGGCGGTCAGCGCGACGCGCCGCGTCGTGCGTTGCAGCAGGCGGATCTTCAGGTGCTTTTCCAGATACTGGACGGCGTTGCTGACCGTCGGGCGCGGCAGCTGGAGTTGCTCGGCCGCTTTCGTGAAGCTGCCGAGATGGGCGACGCGCGCGAAGATGCGCATTGCTTGCAGGTGGTCCATGCGGGGGCGGGAGCGTGGCGGATTGGAACAGGCTCCATTGTTATTCACCGTTGAATGAATTGGTTGGGGGTTTCGCGTTTATCGCGCGCCGCGATGCGTTCAGAATCCGGTTTATTCAGTTACCACCGCAAGGACACGGACATGGACAAGCGTCAACTGGGCCGCACCGGCCCGCAGGTATCGGCGATCGCACTCGGCTGCATGGGGATGTCGGATTTCTACGGGCCGGCGGATCGCGACGAAAGCATCGCGACGCTGCACGCGGCGCTCGACCATGGGATCACGCTGCTCGATACCGGCGACTTCTACGGCATGGGCGACAACGAAATGCTGATCCGCGACGCGCTGCGCGGCCGGGCGCGCGACCAGGTGCTGATCAGCGTGAAATTCGGCGCGCTGCGCGACCCGGCCGGCGGGTTTGTCGGCTACGACGCGCGGCCTGCGGCGATCCGGAACTTCGTCGCGTATTCGCTGAAGCGGCTCGGCACCGACCATATCGACATCTACCGGCCGGCGCGCGTCGATCCGGCGGTGCCGATCGAGGAGACGGTCGGCGCGATCGCCGATCTCGTGAAGGCCGGCTACGTGCGCCATATCGGGCTGTCGGAAGCCGGTGCGGACACGATCCGCCGCGCGGCCGCCGTCGCGCCGATCGCCGATCTGCAGATCGAATACTCGTTGCTGTCGCGCGGGATCGAGGCCGACATCCTGCCTGCGTGCCGCGAACTCGGGATCGGTGTGACGGCGTACGGCGTGCTGTCGCGCGGGTTGCTCGGCGGCGGCTGGAGCGCTGCGCGGCACGGCGAGCGCGATTTCCGCGCGGCCAGCCCGCGTTTCCAGGGCGAGAACCTCGAGCACAACCTCGCGCTGGTCGATGCGCTGCGCACGATCGCCGACGAGAAGGGCAGCAATCCGGCGCAGGTCGCGACCGCGTGGGTGCTGTCGCGCGGCGCCGACATCGTGCCGCTGGTCGGCGCGCGCAAGCGCACGCAATTGCAGGACGGTTTGCTGGCGACTGAATTGCAACTAACGGTCGATGATCTCGAGCGCATCGAAGCGGCGGTTCCCGCCGGGGCGGCTGCCGGCGACCGTTATCCGGCCGCGCAGATGGCGCACCTCGACAGCGAGCAGGGCCGGGGGTGATTCATGGGGCCGGATCGACGGGGCCCGAAAGGCCCGGCCGGCGGGCCCGAGCCAGCCTCAGGCAAAGCCAGATGGCGGGCGGCATGGCGGGCAGGCACTATCGGCGCCGTACTCAACGGACGGAATGCCTGCCATGCCAATTCATACGCTGACGATCATCGTGCTGGTGTTCCTGCTGGCCGGCGCAGTCAAGGGCATGATCGGGCTCGGGCTGCCGACGATCGCGATGGGGCTGCTGACGCTCGCGATGCCGCCGTCGGCCGCGGCGAGCCTGCTGCTCGTGCCGTCGTTCATCACCAACGTGTGGCAGTTGGGGCTCGGCCCGTCGTTCGGCGCGCTGCTGCGCCGGCTGTGGCCGCTGCTCGCCGGCCTGACGGTCGGCACGCTGACGGGCGGGTTGCCGGCGCTCGCGGCCGGCAGCACGTGGACGCACGCGGCGCTCGGCGTCGTGCTGGTGCTGTACGGGCTGTGGGGGCTGGCGGCGGCGCGGCTGCCCGCGCCGGGGCGCCATGAAAAATGGCTGTCGGCCGTGGTCGGCTACCTGACGGGCGTCGTGACGGCCGCGACCGGCGTGTTCGTCGTACCGGCCGTGCCGTACCTGCAGGCGTTGCGGCTGTCGAAGGACGATCTGATCCAGGCGCTCGGGCTGTCGTTCACCGCATCGACGATCGTGCTCGGCCTGCAGTTGCGCGTGACGGGCGCACTGCAGACGGTCGATCTCGGCGTGTCGGCGCTCGCGCTCGTGCCCGCGCTGGCGGGGATGGCCGGCGGGCAATATGCGCGGCGCGTGATGAGCGAGAAGATGTTCAAGCGCTGCTTCTTCGTCGGGCTGATTGCGCTCGGCGCGTATATGGCGGGGTCGGGGTGGTGGTGAACGCGCGCCCGGGCGCTGAATGATCCCGAAGCCGGTTTCGGCAACCGGCTTCGGGATCGGTCACGTGGTGGTGCTTGCTCCGCTCACGCCGGATCGGCGTACCTCAGCGTCCACCCGACCGTGCGGGTCGCGCCCGCGCCGAGCGCAAACGGCTTCGTCGTGCAGGCGAAGTTCGAATGCAACTGCCCGACCGGCGTCGTCGACAGCGGATTCGTCGTGCCGTTTGCCGTGTCGAAGGCGGACAGCGCGCAGGTGTCGAACCCGGATGCCGCATAGCCGGTCGCGGCGCTGTTCGCGTACGTCACCGACACGCCGTCCCCATTGGCCTGCGTCGACGCGAAATCCGCGAACGACGTGAAGTCCGTCTCGACCGCGAGGTTGCCCGCGAGCGTGCCCGAACTCAGCGTATCGCTGCGCGAGACCGTGCCGTGCGCGAACGTCAGCACCGTGTGCACCTGCAGGTCGAGATCCGTCGTGTAGGCGGCGTTCTTCGACGCGAGCCGGAACTTCGTCGTATCGAACGACACGATCACCTGGCCGTTGCCTTGCTGGACGTTCAGGTTCTTGTAATACGTGACGGGAATGTAGGTTTTCGCGTTGTACGTCACCTGCGGGAGCAGCAGCGCATAGCCGAGGTCGGTCGTGCCGTAGATCAGCTTGTCGGAGAACGGCACCGGGTAATACGGCGTGTACGCGTTGTAGTCGGGCGCCTGGCTGAGGTTCAGGTTGATCACGCGCCGGCCGTCGCGCACGGTGAGCAGCGCGGCGCTGTACGGATGCGCGGCGTCGCCCGGCTGGTTGTACCAGGTGAGCGTGTAGCGCGGCAGCGCGTCGAGCCACGCGCGGTAGTCCGCGTCGGCCATCGGCGCCTGGCCGCCGAAGCCGAGCTTGTTCCACCACGCGTTCACGTACAGGTACTGGTGCAGCAGGCTGAAGTTCTCGCCCATCACGCGCGGCTTGCCGCGATACGTGTCGGTGCCGCGGCCCTTGACCCACATGTTCACCGACGGCGTCGGCAGCGACGGGTCGTACCAGTACGTGTCGAAACGACGCGCGGCCTGGTAGATGAACGCATACGCAACCTGCTTCTCGCGATCGGTCAGCACGCCGGCATTGGCCGCGGCCGTCAGCACCTCCATGAACGCGGAATCGCCGTACGGGCCGATCGAGCGGCCGTAGTTGAAGCCCTGGCCGTCGGTGTTCAGCTGCGGCAGGATCAGGTCGACCGACTTGCGCAGATAGCCCTTCAGCTCCGGCGTGAGATTCGCTTCGTTGCCCATCTCGAACGTGCGCTCGACCACTTCGCCGATCAGCAGCGTGCTGTAGCGGTCGAAGCGCGCCTGGTCGTAGTAGGTCGGGTGCGTGTTCGACGCTTCGTCGGAGAATCCGCCCGACGAGTCGTTGCGGATGTGGTTCGTCAGCGTGTACAGCAGCGCGTCGCGCGCGCCCATCGTCGCGACCGCCGGATCGGTCTTCGACGCGAACGACGGGCTGCTCCAGCCGAGCTTCTGGCGCAGCCCGGCAATTCCGTAGGACACCGCATAGTAGTTCTGCGCGGTGTTGAGCGACGCGATGTCGATCGGCGTGCCGGCGGCCGGGCACGTCGTGGTCTTGCCGCTCGCATCGGGGCCGAACATGTCGCAGAAGGTGAGCCGCTGCTGCAGCGTCGCGAGCATCGCGTCGCTGAAGACTTCGTTGAGCATCCCGTGCGCCTTCAGGTTGTTCAGCGCGACGAGGTAGTAGTACTCGCCCCACGACGTGTTCGCATACGTGTAGTTGCTGCCCGACTGCGCCATCATCGCGGTCGTGATCGTCTGGTACGTCGCGAGGTAGCTCGCGTATTGCGGGTCGTTCTTCGACTTCATGTCGATCAGGATGTACGACAGGCCGAGCGCGAGCTTGCCGGGCAGGAATTTGTCGCCGGTATTCGTGTCGAGCACGTGGACGGGCGTGCCGTCGCCGAGATCCATCACGACCTGCGTGAAATCGGGCGATTTCCGGATCAGGTCGAACAGCGCGCGCATCTGGCCCATCATCGTGACCGGGATGTTCGCGCCGGCCGGCACGCTGGTGTCGGGCGCGCCATAGACGAGCGCCTGCAGCGAGTTCGATGCGAGCGCGGGCGGGGTGGACGAAGGGGGCGACGGCGGCGTGTTGGTCACGTCGTTGCCGCCGCATGCGCTGACGAGCACGACGGAAAGGGCGCTGAGCGCGGCGCCGAGCGCGAATCTGCTGCGGGGATGCATGGTGTCTCCGATTTTTGAATAGTGGTGAAGGACGGGCACGTGTGGCCGACGCCGCGCTCGAGGCCCGTACCCGGCCTCCGCCTTGCAACCTGTTCCCTGAAGACGGTCGGCCTGAATCACAAATCGAGCGGGCAAACGTTCCCCCTGCGCGGGCCATGACCGGCGTCGCGCTCGAGCGATGGAAAACGTTTTCCAAATTTAGGCATCGAGCGGCGTGATGTCAATGAACTTTCACATCGGATGAGCCGGTAGAAACCCGAATGGCGAGAGCGGAGGGTGCGGGAGGGGAATCGGAATTATGCGGAAATCATCGGGATTTTTTCTGATGATAGAGTGTTCATCGCGTGAGAGAGATCGGCTTTGACGCGGCGGGCGGGCGCATGGCATCGAAACGGGTGCTCGATGCATGGCGAGAGAAAACGTTATCCATAAGAATCGACGTGCATCGAACCGCCACCGGCCACCGCGAGCAACGACCCGCCGGTTCGTCGACATTCAAAGCTGCTTCTCGATCGCCGCCTTGTCGATCACCGACCACACCTGGCGGATCTTGCCTTCGTGAAACTCATAGAACACGTTCTCCGCGAACGTGACCTTGCGGCCGTCGACGGCGAGCCCCATGAACGTCCCTTTCGGCGCACACGCAAAGCGGAGGCGGCACGCGACACGCGGCGGCTCGCACATGAGCAGCCGGATCTCGAAGCGCAGATCGGGAATGTCGCGGAAGTCCTGTTCCAGCATCGCGCGGTAACCGGCGAGGCCGAGTGGCCGGTCGTTGTGGATCACGTCGTCGGACACGTACTCGCCGAGCGTCGTCCAGTCCTGCCGGTTCAGGCAGTCGATATACGCGCGATAGCGGGTGGCGAGGTCGGTATCGGTCATGGGCATGTCTCCGTATGTCGATGGGGCGAGTCGAGTGCGGCGCGCGTCATCGCGGCGGTGCGTCGCCCGACAAGAACGCGACGAACTCGCGCGTGTACTTCGGCAGCGCGTCGAACGACCGCGCGCACAGCGTCAGTTTTCGATGGCTCCACGGATCGGACAGTTCGACGAGCCGTACGTCCATCGTCTGCATCGCGCGCTCGGCCGCATGCCGCGACACGATGCCGATGCCCACGCCGCTCGCGATCACGCGGCAGATCGCGTCGAAGCTCTTCAACTGCACGCGATAGCGGATCCGCTTGCCGAGCGCGCGCGCCTGGTCGGCGAGATGCACCTGCAGCGCGCTGCCGTCGGTGAGGCCGATGAAGTCTTCGCCGGCGATGTCGTCGAACGCGACCTTGTCGTGCGACGCGAGCGGATGCGCGGCCGGCACGACGACGATCAGCCAGTCTTCGCGGAACGGCTTCTGTTCGAGCCCGCCGAGCCCGACCGAATCGGCGACGATGCCGACCTCGGCCGTCTTGTTGCGGATCGCATGCACGATCTCCTGGCTCGAGCGTTCCTCGACGCTGATCGACAGCTTCGGATGGCGCGGCAGGTAATCGGCCAGCGCGTCCGGCAGGTATTCGCTCAGCGACGCGGTGTTGCACAGCAGCCGGATATGGCCGCGCAACCCCTGGCCGTATTGCTGCAGTTCGCCGCGCATGTGGTCGATCTGCTGCAACACGGTGCGCGCGTGGTGTTCGAGCGCGCGGCCCGCATCGGTTGCCTGCGCGCCCGACTTGGTCCGGTGCAGCAGCGGCACGCCGAGTTCGTCCTCCATCCCGCGAATGCGTTCGCTCGCCGCCTGCAGCGTGATGTGCGTCCGTTCGGCGCCGCTCGTGATCGTGCCGGCTTCGCAGATGTTCAGGAAGAGCCGCAGGTCGGTCAGGTCGAAGCGCATGATGGGCGAAGCGATGGGTGGGAATGGCCGATAAGTTAGCAGGAACCGCCGCGCCGGTCTCAGGGGCAGCCTGAGACCCGGTTCGCCGCTTCCGCATTTTCGGGGTGCGATCGATGGCCGATGATGGACGCACGTCAACCGGGAGCCTGTCATGCAGATCGATTCGTCCTGGAGTGTGTCGTTCAAGATCGCGCTGCATCTGCTGTTCCTGTGCATCGGCGTCGCATGGGCCGGTGCCGAATTCGTCGCATGGTTGCGGTGAACGGCGTGGCTCGCGCCTATTGAAACAAGCCGGTCATAGTTTTTTGCGACGAAAATTCTTCCGCTTTTCTGCGAAAAGACCATCAAGTTTTTCCGGATCGGACCGTATTACCGGTAGCGAATGCCGGCCGGCATCCGGTCCGTGATCGTTTGTCATCATTGTTTGCATCCGGTTACACGTCGGCCGTTCCGTTTTTGAGATGCTTGAAAGATTGTCAAACCGGAGTCGGATCGTCCATGAAAACGCGCGAGATTCACCGCAAGGCGGCGTGGCTGTCGGGCCTGGCCGCCGTGCTCGTCATGGCCGGTTGTGCAAGTCCGCAGTCCGTTCCGCCGAGCGACACGCTGGCGGGGCAGCCTTCCGATTCGAGGCCGCCTGCCGCGCCGGCGGCCGCCGCCATGCCGCCCGCGCCGATTCTCGTCGCGCAGAAGTACGTCGTGAAACGCGGCGACACGCTGACGGGCATCGCCTCCGCGAACGAGTGCAGCGTGGCCGACTTGCGCACCTGGAACAAGCTGACCGGCAACGGCAGGCTGCGCATGGGGCAGGTGCTGCGCATCGTCAAACAGCAGCCGCTGCCGCCTGCGGGCGCGGCCGGCACGCAGGCCGTCGCGAGCAATGGCGCGGCGGGTGATCAGGCCACTGCGCAGGCCGGTTCACAGGCCGCTTCACAAGTCACTTCGCAAGCCGCCGCATCGACCGCGAGCGATCGCCAGGTCGTCAAGGAAACCAGGCGCCATGCGGGCGGCGTCGCGCTCAAGTGGCCCGCAAACGGCAAGATCGTCGAAGGGTTCCGGCCGGGGCAGAACCGCGGCATCCAGATCGCCGGCCGGCCGGGCGACCCGGTTCGCGCCGCGGCCGACGGCCGCGTGATGTATGCGGGCACCGGCCTGAACGATTACGGCAGCCTGATCATCGTCCAGCACAACGCGGATTTCCTGACTGCCTATGCGCACAACCGCAAGCTGCTCGTGAAGACGGGCGACATCGTGCATCAGGGCGATGCGATCGCCGAGATGGGCGACCTCGACAACTCGCGCGTCGCGCTGCTGTTCGAGGTGCGACGCGACGGCAAGCCGGTGAATCCGATGCCGTACCTGCCTTCGTCGCAAGGGTGAAGCAGGGGCGTTTCGCTGGAATGCGACGGCGGTCGCTGCTACGCTAGGTGTTCATGCGAATCCCGCCATCGCGCGGGGCCGACGGGCGTCTTTCGGGGAAGCGCGGCGAATGCCGTCGCGGGCCGGCCGTCGGCGTGAATGGTCGCGCGTCGCCGATGCGCGGCCGCGTTGCTTCGCGCCACCGTTTCCGACAGAACAGATCTCATTCATGGAACACTCTCCGACACGCCGCTCGCTGTTGCTTGCCGCCGTTGCCGCGCCGTTCGTTGCCGCATGCACGTCCGCGCCGGTCGCCGACCAGGGGCGCGCCCACACCGCACAAGCCGAACTCGCCGCGCTCGAAAAAGCCTCGAACGGGCGGCTCGGCGTCGCCGCGCTCGATACGTCGAACGGCGTGCGCATCGCGCACCATGCGCGCGAGCGCTTCCCGCTGTGCGGCACGTATGCGGTCATGGCGGCCGCCGCGATGCTCGCGCGCGGCTCGCTCGACGCATCGCTGCTGCCGCGCCGCATCCTGTATCGCCGTTATGAAATCGTGTCCGGCTCGCCGATTACGGAGAGCCACGTCGACACCGGCATGACGATCGCGCAACTGTGCGCGGCGATGCTGCAGTCGGGCGACAAGGGTGCGGGCAACCTGCTGATGGGCGTGCTCGGCGGCCCGCAGGCCGTCACGGCGTTCGCGCGCGAAAGCGGCGACACCACCTTCCGCCTCGATCACTGGGAGCCCGAACTGAACAAGGCCGCGCCCGGCGACGAGCGCGACACGTCGACGCCGGTCGCGATGGTCGACACGCTGCAGCGGCTGCTGCTCGGCGACGCGCTGCGCGAGCCGCAGCGCGCGCAACTGACGGAATGGATGGTCGGCGGCGCACGCGGGGCGACCGGCATCGCGGCGGGCGTACCGCCCGGCTGGCGCGTCGCCGACAAGGCCGGCACCGGCGGCTACGGCACGACGACCGACATCGCGGTGCTGTGGCCGCCGTCGCGCGCGCCGATCGTGATGGCCGTGTCGTTCACGCAGCCGGAGGCCGCTGCCGCGGCGCGCGCGGATGTCGTCGCAGCGGCGGCGCGCATCGCGGCGGGCGCGCTCACCGCGACGGCCTGAACCTGCGGCGTCTCGCGCGAAGCCGGCGTTTGGCTTATCGTGTCGATCAGCGCGCGCCGGCGTCGGCGTGCGGTCCTTCCGCGTCGTTTTCCGTTTCCCGTTCGCCATGCGCCGACTTCCGCCCCTGCACGCGCTGCAGATCTTCTCGACGGTGGCTCGCCACCGCAGCTTCACGCGCGCGGCCGAGCAGCTGTGCATCACGCAGGGCGCGGTGAGCCGGCAGATCCAGACGCTCGAGGCGCATTACGGTTTTCCGCTGTTCAAGCGGCATGCGAAGGGCCTCACGCTGACGGCCGAAGGCGAGCAGTTGTTGCCGGTGGTCGACGAGAGCTTCGCGCGAATCGAGGACATCTCGATGAAGCTCACGCGGCAACGCACCGATCTCGCGCTGAAGGTGCCAACCTGCGTGATACGGTGGATGCTGCCGCGCATCATGCGCTTCCAGGGCGAACATCCCGATCTGCACGTGCAGATCACGACCGCGTGGCAGCACGTCGTCGATTTCTCGAGCGAGCCGTTCGATGCGGCGATCGTCTACGGGACGTCGCCGGGCCCGGGCGTCGTCGCGCTGCCGCTGTTCGACGAGCGGCTCACGCCCGTTTGTGCGCCCGAGTTGCGGCAGGCGTCGCCGCTCGGCGCGGTCGGCGATCTCGCACGCCATACGCTGCTGCATCCGACGCGCGACCACCGCGACTGGCGCGCATGGCTCGACCATGCTGGCGAGCGTAGTGTGGATCCCGCGCGCGGGCCGACGTTCGACACGCTCGATCTCGCGACGAACGCGGCGATGCAGGGCTTCGGCGTCGCGATCGGCGACGTGACGCTCGTCGACGACGACGTCAGCGCGCGCCGGCTCGAACGGCCGTTCGACATCGTGCTCGAAACGGGCGCACGCTACTTCTTCGTCTACCCCGAGAACCTCGGCAGCCAGCAGAAGATCCGCGCGTTCAGCGACTGGATCGCGCGCCACCGCGACTGACGCGCGGCGGTTCCGGCAGCGGGTTCTACTGGTAGGTCACGACGGCGATCATCGGCGCGCGCGCGTTGCCCGGACGGTCAGGTAAAACGATTGCGCGCGAGGCCTGCGTAAAGGTCGTGGTCTTGATCGTGCGCAGGCTGGCCGCGTCGACGAACGCGACTTGTCCGCTCGCCGGGCGCGGGCAGTCGGGGCGCACGTGTGCATGCGCGGCGTCGGCCGTATCGAGCGCGAAGGCGCACGGCGGCTCGACGATCATGCCGGTGAAGTGGATGATGCCGGACGCGCCGGCGGCAAATGACGAGGACGAGGCCAGAAGCGAGGCAGCCAGGGCGAACGAGGCGGCAAACAGACGATGCTTCATGACAGGCTCCAGAGAGGAAGCGCGTCGCAGCGAGGCCGCTCGAATGGCAGTCCGTCAACGCTGCGGTGCTGTATGCGTAAACGGCAATTTCATCGAACCTCTTGAGTGAGAAACCGGAAATAGCGGCGATGAGCAAACGACGCCGTGTTCCTTCAATCAATTTATCTCAAATTTGCGTGGCCGCAAGTCAGGGTATTGCCGATGACGTAAGCTCGAAGGAGGCACGTCAATGGATGTGGGATTCGCCGGTGAATCGTTGAGCGCTCAACGATTCGGCGATCCTGAGAATGGCGATGCGCCAAAAGAAAACGGCCGCTCGTGTGTAACGAGCGGCCGTTTTGCGCTGGAGCGGGGTGGGCGGTGTTCAGCCCGCGCGCTTGCGGATCGCACCCACCACGACGAGCAGCACGATCGCACCGATGATCGACGCGATCCAGCCCGCGCCCTGGCCCGGTGCATACCAGCCGGCCGCGCGGCCGACGTAGCCGGCGACCAGCGAGCCGACGACGCCGAGCACGACGGTCATCAGGATGCCCATCTTGTCGTCGCCCGGCTTGAGCGCGCGGGCAAGGAGGCCGACGATGAGCCCCACGACCAGGGTTTCGATGAATTGCAGCATGAACGCCTCCCTATTGCTGTGCTGTTGACGAAAGGAAATTGACCCGTGCGGTGCACAAGGGTTCCATGCGGCGGCAAGCCGGCGCATGGCGTGCGCAGTATCGCATGCGTCCGCGTCCGGCGGATGTCACGTGGCAGACGCGTCGGCCACCGGATCGAGGCGGCGATAGCCTTCGGTCGCATTCAGCAGCGTGCGCGTGTAGTCGCGTGCGACCTGCCCGGCCCGCACGTCCTCGATCCGCAGCTGCTCGACGATCTCGCCGTGCTGCATCACCGCGACGCGCTGGCACAGGAAGCCGATCACCGCGAGGTTGTGGCTGACGAGGATCATCGTCAGGTTGCGTTCGCGATGCAGGCGGCGCAGCAGGTTCAGGATCTCCGCCTGCACCGACACGTCGAGCGCGGAGGTCGGCTCGTCGAGCAGCAGCACCCGCGGCTCGACGATCAGCGCGCGCGCGATCGCCACGCGCTGCCGCTGGCCGCCCGACAACTGGTGCGGATAGCGGAAGCGGAACGCGGGGCCGAGGCCGACTTCGGCGAGCGCGCGGGCGATCCGCGCATCGGCGTCGCCGATCGCATGGATCGACAACGGCTCGCGCAGCGTCTGGTCGACGGTGAAGCGCGGATGCAGCGACGCGTACGGATCCTGGAACACCATCTGCACGTGGCGGCGGAACGCGCGATCGGGCGTGCCGCCCACCGGGCGGCCGTCGATCGACAGGCTGCCGGACGCGAGCGGCACGAGGCCCGTCAGCGCACGCAGCAGCGTCGACTTGCCGGAACCCGATTCGCCGACGAGCCCGAACACTTCGCCGTCGCGTACCGCGAAGCTGGCGTCGCGCACGGCGTCGACGTGACCGGTGCGGGTCGGGAAACGGATCGATGCGTGATCGACGTCGATCATCGTGCGGGCTCCTGTCGATCGGCGCGTGCGGCGGCCGGCGGCGCGGCGTCGAGCCACGCCGGGTCGCGCCGCAGCACCGGCAGTTCGTCGGGCGGGTTCGCGAGCGGCGGATTCGCCGCGAGCAGCCCGCGCGTATAGGGATGAGACGCGTCGCGCAGGTCGCGCGCGGCGCAGGTTTCGACCACGCGGCCGGCATACATGACCGCGACGCGGTCGCAGAACGACATCACGAGCGGCAGGTCGTGGCTGATGAACATCAGGCCCGTGCCATGCCGCGCGATCATCGCGTCGAGTACCGCGAGCACCTGCATCGACACCGCGACGTCGAGCGCAGAGGTCGGTTCGTCGGCGATCAAAAGGCGCGGGCCGGTCGACACCATCATCGCGATCATCACGCGCTGGCCCATGCCGCCCGACAGCTCGTGCGGATACGCATCGGCGACGCGCGCCGGGTCGCGGATCTGCACGGCCGCGAGCGCGTCGACGATCCGCTCGCGCAGCGCGCGGCCGCGCAAGCCCGGTTCACGCTGCCGAAACGCTTCGCCCATCTGTTTCGCGACCGTCATCACCGGGTTCAGCGAATACTTCGGGTCCTGCAGGATCATGCTCATCTGGCTGCCGCACAGCTGCCTGCGTTCATTCGCCGACATCGCGAGCAGGTCGTGCCCGGCGAAGCGCATCGTGCGCGCCGAGCAGCGCGCGGCGTCGGGCAGCAGGCCGAGCAGCGCGCGGCCCGTCAGCGACTTGCCGGAGCCCGATTCGCCGACGATGCCGAGCCGCTCGCCCGGCGCGAGCGTCAGCGACAGGTCGCGCACGGCGTCGGTGACGGTGCCGTCGTGCCCGCGAAAGCCGATCTTCAGCCCGTCGATCTCGCAGAGCGGTGCCGGGGCGGCGGTGGAAATCATCGGCATGTCATGCTCCATGGCGGGGATCGAAGACGTCGCGCAGCCCGTCGCCGAGCAGGTTGAACGCGAGACTCACGAGCAGGATCGCGATGCCGGGCAGCGTCGCGACCCACCACGCGTCGAGCAGCACGTTGCGGCCCGACGCGACCATGAAGCCCCACTCGGGGCTCGGCGGCTGCGCGCCGAGGCCGAGAAAGCCGAGGCCCGCGACGGTCAGGATGATGCCGGCCATGTCGAGCGTCGCGCGCACGATCACCGACGACATGCACAGCGGCATGATGTAGCGCAGCAGGATGCGCGGGCCCGACGCGCCTTGCAGCCGCGCCGCGTGGATGTAGTCGGCCTGCGCGATGCGGATGGTTTCGGCGCGCGCGAGCCGCGCATACGCGGGCCACGCGGTGATCGAGATCGCGACCACCGCGTTGATCACGCCGGGGCCGAGCGCGGCCGCGAAGGCGAGCGCGAGCACGATCTTCGGGAACGCGAGCGCGATGTCGGTGATGCGCATCAGCACGCTGTCGACGAAGCCGCCGCAATAGCCGGCCGTCGTGCCGATCAAGAGGCCGATCGGCACGACGATCACGACGACGAGCAGCGCGATGCCGAGCGTCAGGCGCGACCCGGCGATCAGCCGCGAAAGGATGTCGCGGCCGAGCTGGTCGGTGCCGAACCAGTGCGATGCAGAGCCGGGCGGCAGCAGGCGATCGGACAATACCTGGCGCAGCGGATCGTGCGGCATGATCAGCGGGCCGACGATCGCGACCGCGATCAGCGCGACCAGGATCGCGAGCCCGAACAGGTTGAGCGGATTCGCGGCGAACCGGCGCCAGCGGCGGTACGCGAGGCCGAACGCGGCCTGCGAGCGCGACGCGGGTGCGTCGGACAGCAGCCACGCGCGCGGGGAGAGACGCTCGGCGCTCATGATTGGACGACCTTCGGCATGGACGATGAAAGAAGCGGAGTGGAAGCGGTCATGTCGGGGCGGCCCTCAGCGCGCACGGGGATCGAACACGCGGTACAGCGCGTCGGTCAGCAGGTTGACGGTAATGAACATCACGCCGATCACGAGCGTCGCGCCGAGCACCGCGCTCATGTCGGCGTTCAGCAGCGCGCCGGTCAGGTACGAGCCGAGCCCCGGCCACGCGAACACGATCTCGGTCAGCACCGAGCCTTCGAGCAGGTTGCTGTACGTGAGCGCGATCACGGTGAGCAGCGGCACCGCGATGTTGCCGAACGCATGCCGCCAGATCACGCGACGCTCGGACAAGCCTTTCGCACGCGCGGTGACGATGTATTCCTGGCTCAGCTGGTCGAGCATGAACGAGCGCGTCATGCGGCTGAGATACGCGACCGAGTAGTAGCCGAGGATCGCGGCCGGCAGCGCGATGTGCGACACCGCGTTGCGGAATACGTCCCACTCGCCCGCGAGCGCCGCATCGATCAGCAGGCTCCCGGTGCGCGGGTCGACCATGCCGTCGTACACGGGATCGAGCCGGCCGGGGCCGCCGACCCAGTGCAGCCGCGCATAGAACAGCAGCAGCCCCATCAGCCCGAGCCAGAACACCGGCACCGAATTGCCGATCAGGCCGACGAAGCGCGCGATGTGGTCGATCGGCCGGTTGTGCTTCACGGCGGCCGCGACGCCGAGCGGCACGCCGATCGCGATGCCGATCAGCGTCGCGATCGTCGCCAGTTCGAGCGTGGCCGGAAACACGCGCTTGATGTCGTCGAGCACCGGATTCGCGGTCAGCAGCGATACGCCGAGATTGCCGTGCAGCACGTCACGCGCGTAGATCAGGAATTGCGTGACGAGCGGCTTGTCGAGGCCGAGCGCGATGCGCTCGGCCGCGTAGGCCTCGGCCGACGCGCGATCGCCGAGGATCGCGAGCACGGGATCGATCGGCACCTTGAGGCCGATCACGAACGTCAGCGCGAGCAGCCCCGCGAACGTGACGGCGAGCGTGAGCGCCCAGCGCAGCACGCGCAGTGCCCAGCGCACGGCCGGACGCCGCGCGGGCAGCGTGCGCAGTGCTTCGAGGGAGGAGGCGGGAGTCGACATGCGGCGAACCTTATTGCTTCTTCAGGTTGCGGTACGACACCAGATCGTTGATCGGCCCGACGTCGAGCCCGCTCACACCGGGCCGCGTCGCGACCTGCGCGACTTTCTCGAACATGATCACGAACGGCGAGCGGGCGAGCACTTCCTTCTGCATCGTCTGATACAACTGCGCGCGCTTCGCGGCGGTCGGTTCGGCGAGCGCGGCGTCGGTTTCCTTCGT
Source organism: Burkholderia sp. BCC0397 (assembly GCF_902832865.1). Classification (NCBI taxonomy): domain Bacteria; kingdom Pseudomonadati; phylum Pseudomonadota; class Betaproteobacteria; order Burkholderiales; family Burkholderiaceae; genus Burkholderia; species Burkholderia sp. BCC0397. The sequence continues at coordinate 86,738 of NZ_CADFDL010000018.1, forward strand.
CAGTTGCGGGATGTCCCAGCTGTTGCGCCAGGCGAGCATTTTATAGCTCGACTTGTCGGCGTTGTCCGGATTCCACGCGAAACCCTGCGCGTTGCTGTGCGGGTCGATGTAGTCGGCCGACCATTCGCCGATGTAGATGTCGTGCTGGCGCGCGCGGTATTTCGCGAGCGTCTGCTTGTTGTCGCCGGGGATCAGCTGGACCTTGATGCCGGCTTGCGCGAAGTTCGCCTGCACCGCCTGCGCGATCTCCGTGTACGGATAGTCGTTGCGCACGTCCATCGTCACCGAGAAGCCATTCGACACACCGGCCTTCGCGAGCAGCGCCTTCGCCTTCGCGACGTCGAGCTTGTACGGGTTGGAATTCAGCGTGCCGAGGAAGCCTTCGGGCAGGAAGGTCTGGTGCACCTTGTAGGTCGTCTTCACGACGTTGCCCTGGATGCCTGCATAATCGACCAGCCATTTCAGCGCTTCCTGCACGTCGGGTTTCGCGAGCGTCGGGTTCTTCGTGTTCAGGCCGAGATACAGCAGCGTCGCCTGCGGCGATGCCATGACCTTCGCCTTGCCGGACTTCACCACCGACGCCAGATCGTCGGGGCTCAAGTCGCGCGCCGCATCGACGTCGCCGTTTTCCAGCAGCAGGCGCTGGCTCGCGGCTTCGGGCACGTGGCGCAGCACGATGCGCTTCATCGCGAGCGGCAGCCGGTAGCCGTCGAAGCGCTGCAGCACGATGCTGTCGCCGGCCGCCCACTTGACCAGCTTGTATGCGCCGGAGCCCGCTTCGTTGGTCTTCAGCCATGCGTTGCCGAAGTCGTTGCCCTGCTGGTGCGACAGCAGCAGCTTCCTGTCGAGCACCGACGCGGGCCACGAGCCGAGCACGTTCAGCACGAAGGTCGGCGCGTACTTGCGATCGGTCGTGACCGACACCGTCGCGTCGTCGAGCTTCTTCACGTTCGCGACGACGTTCGCCTTCGTGAGGCCGATGCCGGTCAGCACGGCGGCCGGCCCCTTGTCGAGCAGCACCGCGCGCTGGATCGACCACGCGACGTCGTCGGCCGTCAGCGGGTTGCCCGAGTGGAACTTGAGGCCCGAGCGCAGCTTGAACGTATAGGTCAGGCCGTCGGGGCTCACCGTCCACGATTGCGCGACGTCGCCGTTGAATTTCGACGGATCGCGCAGGTCGACGCGCACGAGCCGGTCGTACGTATTCGCGACGTATTCCTCCGGCACCAGCTCGTAGATCTCGCCCGGATCGAGCGTCGTGAATTCGTCGAGCAGCGTGGCCATCACGAACATGTCCTTCGGCGTTTCCGCATGGGCGGCGGAAAGCGGAACGGCGGCGAGTACGGACGCGGCGGCCAGCGCCGCGACGAGCCGGGAGATCGGGAATTTCATGTGCGCTCCATGGGGCGTTGAAGTCGTTGAACGTGAACGGAAAGGGGGGCGTGCAGCGTCGTTACATCAGGCGCCACGGGCCGCTGGCCGCGTTGTCGATCTGCGGCAACGCGTGCGAGCCGGGCAGTTCGTAGTGCCACCATTCGCTATCGATGTGCGCGAAGCCGGCCGCATGCATCACGCCGAGCAGCAACAGGCGGTTGCATTGCACGGCTTCGGGCAGCCCCGCGTGGAAGTGGCCGGACGCGGCAACCATCTCGTCGAAGCCCGTGCCCATATCGAGCGGCGCGCCGTTCGCGCCGACGAGCGTCAGGTCGAGCGCGGTGCCGCGGCTGTGATTCGAGCCGCGGCCGAGATCGGCGACGAAGTTCGGATCGGGCAGGAACTCCCACAGCACCTGCTGCGCCTGCGGCGGCCGGTACGCGTCGTAGAGGCGCAGCGTGAAGCCGGCCTGCGCGGCGACGTCGACCGCGCGGCGCAATGCGGCTTCGGCCGGTTCGAGCAGCAGGCAGTGCGCATGGCGGTAGATCGGCTTGCCGGTCAGGTTGCGCTCGGTCGCATAGACGAGATCGATCTCGACGCGATGCGTGGCGGGCGTGATTTCGACGAGGCGGTGATCGTTCATCGGCAGGGTGGGCTCGCTCATGATTCGAATTGGTCGAACGTGCGCTGCAGTTCGCGGTTGCGCGCGACGCGCCGGTCGATCGCGGGGCCGAGGCGGTCGACCACGGCCGTGATCAGCAGGTTGAACAGGCAGGTGAGCGGCGCGAGCGAATCCCAGAACTGGCCGACGTCGGTCTTCACCTGCAGCAGGTCGGCCGGCCATTCGCGCGCCCACGGGCACGACAGATCGGTGACCAGCGCGAACGGCTGGCCGCGCTCGGCGGCCGCCTGGCAATAGCGGCGCGCGCTGCGCGAATACGCGCGCGTATCGGTGACGACGCAGTACGGCCGCTCGAATTCGGAGTTCAGCGAATCGACGTACGAGCCCGACTGGCCGTCGGAATAGAACACGCGCGGGCGCAGGTATTCGAGGTAGCTGCTGAATGCGTTGCTGATGCCGCGCGTCGACTGGATACCGAGGATGAACACGGCGTCGGCATGTGCGATCCGGTCGGCCACCTGCGCGAACACCGGGCTTTCGGCGAGGCGGTACACGTGGCGGATCGCGTCGAGCTCGCGCTCGAGCGACGACGCGAGCGTGCCGTCGCTGCCGTTGCTGTCGCGCTCGCCGGTGGTCGTTTGCGTGGCGGCGACGCGGCGGTACTCGTCGAGGCGGTCGGTGATCATCCACGGGCGGTCGCTGCCGCCGCGCAGTTCGCGTTTCAGGTCGTCGAGATTCCGGTAACCGACGCTGCGCAGGAAACGCCCGACCGAAATGCCGCTGGTGCCGGTCTGCTGCGCGATCTGGTCGGCCGTTTCGAGCCCGAGCCGATCGAGGTTCGCGAGCATGTAGCTCGCGATGCGCTTGGCCGTCGGTGTCAGCTCGGCAAAGCGGGATTCGACGGTATGGGCGAATGCACAGGTCATGGGTCTGTTAGATCGTTGTCATTGAACGATTCAATGTCATCTATCTAACAAAGCCAAAATCAATCACGCCAGCGGATAAAAACTATGACTTGGCAGTGTGTGATAGGAGCGAGGCACGTGCGCGCCACGACCGGGCAGCAAGGAACCGTAACGTGGAAATATTCCTGTGAGAAATATTGCACGTTTATTCCTATCAGAGATAATTTGCGTTTATGCCTGTCAGAGATATACTGCATGGATTGCATCCAGGACACTCGCCGTGAATTTCATCGTCAATACCCCCGCTCAACTGGGCGAAATCCTGTCGTCCGCGCGTCAGGCGAAGGGGCTGACGCAAGCTGAGGCGGCGGCGCGCATCGGCGTCGGCCAGTCGCGCCTGTCGTCGCTCGAGACCACGCGTACCGAAAGCCTGTCGCTCAGCCAATTGCTCGAATTGACCGCGCTGTACGGTCTCGATCTCTGCATCCGCACGAAGGACGGGCGCGGCGCTGCCGACGTCGAGTGGTAAGCGATGGGGCGCAAATCGCACACCCGCGCGCTGTCGATCTGGGCCAACGGTCAGCGGGTCGGGACGTGGCGGATTCCCGCGCGCGGCGACATGGAGCTGCTGTACGACGCCGGCTGGAAACAGTCGGATGCCGGCCGCCCGCTGTCGCTGTCGCTGCCGTTCGGCGTCGGCCCTGCGCCGTTGCGCGGCGAGCGCGTGAACCACTACTTCGACAATCTGCTGCCCGACAGCGACGCGATTCGGCGCCGGCTTGCGTCCCGGTTCGGCACGGCGACGATCGAGCCGTTCGATCTGCTCGCCGCGCTCGGCCGGGACTGTGTCGGCGCGGTGCAGTTGCTCGGCGAGGATGAAACCCCGACCGGCCATGACCGGATCGACGGTACGCCGTTGTCCGACGACGAGGTGGCGCGCGTGCTCGATCAGGCGAGCGGGGCGGCGGGCGGTGCGCAGGACGACGACGACTTCCGCCTGTCGCTGGCCGGCGCGCAGGAAAAGACCGCGCTGCTGTTTCACGACGGGCGATGGATGCGTCCGCATGGCGCGACGCCGACCACGCATATCCTCAAGTTGCCGCTCGGGCTGGTCGGCAACAAGCGTGCGGATCTGACGACATCCGTCGAAAACGAGTGGCTGTGCCTCGCGATCCTGCGCGCGTTCGGCCTGCCGACGGCGGCTGCCGACATCCTGCGTTTCGGCGAACACAAGGTGCTGTCGGTCGCGCGCTTCGATCGTGCGCTGCATCGTGACGGCGGATGGCTGTTGCGCTTGCCGCAAGAGGATTTTTGCCAGGCGCTCGGTGTGCCGCCGCATCTGAAATACGAATCGCAGGGCGGCCCCGGCGTGCCCGATCTGGCCGGCATCCTGCGCCGGTCGGAAACGGCGCAGGCCGACCTCGACACGCTGTTCACCGCGTTGGTGGTGTTCTGGATGCTCGCCGCGCCGGACGGGCATGCGAAGAACTTCAGTCTGCGCCTGCTGCCGGGCGGCCGCTTCCGTCTGACGCCGCTCTACGACGTGATGTCGATCTGGCCGGTCGAGGGAGATGGCGCGAACCAGTGGTCGTGGCACAAGGCGAAGCTCGCGATGGCCGTGCACGGCAAGCGCAAGCACTATGCGATGCGCGATATCACGCGCCGGCACTTTACTGCGATGGCTGAATATTGCCTGCTTGGCGATATCGCTACGCCGATCGTCGAACGACTCATCGCAATGACGCCGCACGTGATCGAATCGGTCGGCGCGGCGCTGCCGGCAGGGTTTCCGGCGAGGATCGCCGAACGCATTCTCGGCGGATTGCGCTTCGCCGCGCAACGACTTGCCGACATGCCGCGAGAGTGACCCGGTCCCGGTCTCGGCCGGGCAGGTGAAAGCCGGCGCATCCGCATTTTCCCGTTCCGGTTTGCGCGCCAGGAAACCCGAATCAATGGCATTGGGCCGCCATCGTGCGGTGCGCCTATCGATCTCTTCTCGTCGCCATTCATCCCTCCCGCTGCATCGCAATCATTACAAAATTAAAGCCGATCAGATTAACTCATGAATCAAGGTTAATAATTCATTTAATTTTTCGTGGAAATTGGATTTAACTTGCGTCACGGGATGTTTGATTTTCGATAATTCGAAAAACGGCAAGTGTTCCGTAATGGAAATTCTCTCGATTGCAGGAATGAAGAGGAAATCATGACGAATCTTTCTCGACGCAAGATGCTGGCGGGCACGGCCGGCGCCATCGCTGCCGCGGGCATCGCGGTATCGGCCAAGGCCGCCTCGTTCGGTAATCCGGACCGCCCGCCGGAAGGCGCGGTGAATGCGCGCAACCGCCAGAGCCTGACCGACCCGGGGCCTAAAAATCCGGCCATCGCCAATCAATTTCCGTCTTTTCAGGATCCGCCGGCCACCGATATCAACGGGATGCCGTTATTCTGGGCGTCTTTCAATAATGCCCATAAACGGATTCAGAATGGCGGGTGGGCGCGCGAAGTCACGCAGGACGATTTCGCGATTTCCGAAACCATTTCCGGCGTCAACATGCGGCTGACGCGCGGCGGCATTCGCGAGATGCACTGGCACCAGCAGGCCGAGTGGGCCATCATGCTCGACGGTCGCTGCCGGATCACGGTGCTCGACGAACTCGGGCGGCCGTCGGTGCAGGACGTCAAGACCGGCGATCTCTGGTATTTCCCGCCCGGCCTGCCGCATTCGCTGCAGGGCCTCGGCAGCGACGGCGCCGAATTCCTGCTCGCATTCGATAACGGCCGCGCATCGGAATTCAACACGCTGTTGCTGACCGACTGGATCGCGCATACGCCGCCCGACGTGCTCGCGCTCAACTTCGGCGTGCCGGCCGACGCGTTCAGGAACGTGCCGCTCGACAACCTGTGGATCTTCCAGGGCGACGAACCGGGCCCGCTCGCGGACGCGCAGCGCGCGTCGGCCGCGTCGGCCGGTGCGCCGCCGCATCCGTTCGTCTTTTCGCTCGGCGACATGAAGCCGGTCAGGAAGACGCGCGGCGGCGAGGTGCGGATCGCGGACAGCACCAACTTCAACGTGTCGACGACCGTCGCGGCGGCGCTCGTCACCGTGCATCCGGGCGGCATGCGCGAGCTGCACTGGCACCCGAACGCCGACGAATGGCAGTACTACCTGCAAGGCGACGCGCGGATGACGGTGTTCGATACGGGGCCGAAGGCGCAGACGGCCGATTTCCGCGCGGGCGACGTCGGCTATGTGAAGAAGAGCCTCGGGCACTACGTGCAGAACACCGGCCAGACCGACCTCGTGTTCCTCGAGATCTTCAAGACCGACCGCTATGCGGAGGTGTCGTTGTCCGACTGGCTCGCGCATACGCCGCCGAAGCTCGTCGAAGCGCACCTGAACGTCGCGCCGGACGTGATTGCGCAGTTTCCGCGCAATCGTCCCGACGTCGTGCCGCTGTAACGCCGCCATCGTCCTGCCATGGCCGGCACGCGGCAGGCCGGCCACGGCACGTGCGCCCGAATCAGCCTTTCTCATTCGAACGGAAACTCCACCATGATTCCCGTCCCGAGCAAACCTGCCGGCGGCTTCGCGCTGCCGGGCCTGTCCACGGAGCACACCGAGCACACCGAAGGCGCGGCGCGGGCCGCGCTGGAAGGGCGCCGCACCGGCGTCGCCGCGTGGCTGCCGTTCGTCGGCCCGGCCGTGATCGCGTCGATCGGCTACATGGACCCCGGCAACTTCGCGACCAACATCCAGGCCGGCGCCGCGTACGGCTACCGGCTGCTGTGGGTCGTGCTGGCCGCGAACGCGATCGCAATGCTGTTCCAGGCGATGTCGGCGAAGCTCGGCATCGTGACCGGCCGCAATCTCGCCGAACTGTGCCGCGACCGCTTCCCCGCGCCGGTCGTGTGGGGCATGTGGATTGCATCCGAGATCGCCGCGATGGCGACCGACCTCGCCGAATTCCTCGGCGGCGCGCTCGCGTTCGGACTGTTGTGCCATCTGTCGCTGTTCGCGGGGATGATCGCGACCGCGTTCGCGACCTGCGCGATCCTCGCGCTCGAAAAGCGCGGCTTCCGGCCGCTCGAAGCGGCGATCGCGGCGCTGGTCGGCGTGATCGGCGCGTGCTATCTCGGCGAACTGCTGATCGCGCCGCAGGACTGGCGTGCGGCCGCGTTCCATCTGGTGGTTCCGCAGATTCCGGATCATGCGGCGCTGACGATCGCAGTCGGGATCATCGGTGCGACGATCATGCCGCACACGCTGTACCTGCATTCGGGCCTCACGCAGGATCGCACCGCGCCGCGCGACGACGCGCAGCGGCGGCGGCTCGTGCGTTTCTCGAACCGCGAGGTCGTGATCGCGCTCGGGCTCGCCGGTTTCGTGAATCTCGCGATGGTGATGATGGCGTCGTCGGCGTTTCACGTGGCCGCGCCGGGCATGACCGACATCGGCGACGCCTATCACACGCTGATCCCGGTGCTCGGGCCGGCGGCCGGCGCGCTGTTTCTCGTCGCGCTGCTGACCTCGGGCGTGTCGAGCTCGGTGGTCGGCACGATGGCCGGGCAGGTCGTGATGCAGGGCTTCATCCACCGCCGCATGTCGATCTGGGTGCGGCGCGCGGTGACGATCGCGCCCGCGTTCGTGGTGGTCGCGCTCGGCTGCGACGTCACGCGGGCGATGGTGGCGAGCCAGGTCGTGCTGAGCTTCGTGCTGCCGATGCCGATGATCGCGCTGCTGATGCTGTCGGCGCGCGCGGACGTGATGGGCGCTTATGCAATGCGGATGCCGCTGCGGATCGTCGCCGGCGCGGCGACGGTCGTGATTGTCGGGCTGAATGCGTACCTGGTATGGGCGGCGTTCAATTGAACGGGGGCGGGCCGGCGCTTACTGCTGCATGTCCGGCGCTTCGCGCAGCCGCCAGATCGCGTTGCACTGCTGGCCGCCGAGGCTCGTCGCGCGCAGCGTGATGACGGCGCCGGCTGCCACCTGGTACCAGAAATGCGCCATCAGTTCGGTGCCTTTGCGCTGCGCGTGGCCGTCGACGAGCACCTCGCACAGTAGCGGCGACGGCGAGCCGGACGGGTGCGTGACATAGACGTTCAGCCGTGCGATGTCGCGGGTCGCGGTGAACACGATTTCGTGGTTGCCGCTGCCGACGAGCATCGTGCCGCCCGGTTCGTCGATCGCCTGCAGGTAGGCGCCCGCGCTTGCCTCGATCGCCGCGGACGCAACGGTCAGCCCGGCCGACTGCACGTATTCCGCCGCCGCGATGCGTGCAGCGAGCGCATCGGACGGCGCCGGCGTGCCGTCCGACAGCGCGAACGGCCGGCCGTCGCGCAACGCGGCGTCGGCGTGGTTCGCGTAGTAGCGCCACCGGTCGAGGAAGCGGATGTCGCCGGTCATGTGCAGCGCGCGGATCGGCTCGCCGTGATACCTGAGCGTCGTCTTGCCGCTGCCCGCATCGAACGATTCGTGAATGCCGTACTTGCTGACGAAGTTATGGACCGGGTCGAGCAGCGCCGTTTCGCCTTGCGCGCTCCACAGATGCAGGAACGTCGTATCGATGCCGAAGCATTCCTGGAAATCGGTGCCGATGCGGGCGATGCAGTCGCGCAGGTGGTCGGCATAACGCGCCCATGCGTCGGCGGTCCCGGCGACGAGGCCGGCCTGCAGCGCACCGCCGTGGCGTGCGTTGACTTCGTCGACGACGAGGCGCCAGTGATGGTCGCGCCGCTCGCCGATCAGCGGCGTGACGACGAACGTGCAGAACAGCGGGTCGGGGCACACGTGGAGCCGGTCGTCGCCGATCTGCGAGAACAGGTCGAACGGCGGCGCGCAGAACCAGATGTCCGCGTCGTACAGCGCGAGCTTGCGGATCTGCGGATGGCGCGCGCAATACCCGGCGGCCTCGATGAAGCGGCCGACCGGCAGCGCGTAGGCGCCCGACGCGTCGATCACGTCGACCGACTGGCTCGCGAGGATTTGCCGCTTGCGGTCGGACAGCCCGTAGCCGATCACCGCGATCCGCCCGTCGTAGCCGGCGTGCCGCAGCGACAGCAGGAACGGCACGAGCATTTCGTACCACGCGCGGTTATTGTCGTTGATCGCCACGCAGACTGCGTGCTCGCTCGAATGCATGTTCTCGTCCCGTTACGTGTGCCCGGCGCGGTATCCGCGCGATGCCGGTCATTGTAGATCGCCGCCGCACGGCTCGGCGCAGGCCCGGCGCCGGCACGGCGGCCCGCGGCGATTACCTGCGCGGCGGCGTGGCCGCGCAGGCGGGCGGCCGCGATTACTTCGCGAGCGTGCGGTATGACACGAGGTCGTTGATCGGTCCGATTTCAGGTCCGGTCGCGCCGGGGCGCGTGGCGACCTGCACGACCTTCTCGAACATGATGATGAACGGCGAGTTCGCGAGCACGGCTTTCTGCAGCGCTTCGTAACGCTGCGCGCGCTTCGCGGGCGACGGCTCGACGAGCGCGGCCTCGGTGTCCTTCGTCAGTTGCGGGATGTCCCAGCTGTTGCGCCACGCGAGCATCTTGGTCGGTGACTGGTCCGAGTTGTCCGGATTCCACGCGAAACCGCGCGCGTTGCTGTTCGGGTCCATGTAGTCGGGCGACCATTCGCCGACGAAGATGTCGTGCTGGCGCGCGCGGTACTTGCCGATCGCCTGCTTCGCGTCGCCGGGGATCAGCTTCACGCGGATGCCGCCCTGCGCGAAGTTCGCCTGCAGCGCCTGCGCGATCTCGAGGTACGGATAGTCGTTCGGCATGTCCATCGTCACGTCGAAACCGTTCGGCAAGCCGGCCTTCGCGAGCAGCGCCTTCGCCTTCGCGACGTCCTGCTTGTACGGCCGCGCGTTCAGCGTGCCGAGGAAGCCTTCGGGCAGGAAGCTCTGATGCACCTTGTACGTCGTGCTGACGATGTTGCGCTGGATACCGTCGTAATCGACGAGCCACTTCATCGCCTGCTGCACCTCGGGCTTCGCGAGGTTCGGGTTCTTCGTGTTCAGGCTCAGGTACAGCAGCGCCGACACCGGCCACGACGCGACCTTGATCTTGCCGGCCTTCGACAGCGCGGCGAGGCTGTCGGGGCTCAGGTTGCGCGCGGCGTCGGCGTCGCCGTTCTCCAGCAGCAGCCGTTGCGCGGACGCTTCGGGCACGTGGCGCAGCACGACGCGCTTCATCGGGTACGGCGTGCGGTATTTGTCGAAGCGCTGCAGCACGATGGTCTCGTTCGGCGTCCACTTGACGAGCTGGTACGGGCCCGAACCCGCGTCGTTGGTGCGCAGCCAGCCGCTGCCGAAATCGTTGCCTTGCTGGTGCGACAGCAGCAGTTTCTTGTCGAAGACCGAGGCCGGACACGCGCTCAGCACGTTGAGCACGAAGCTCGGCGCGTACTTGCGGTCGGTTTCGAGCACGACGGTTTGCGGATCGACCACGCGCACCTTCTGCGTCACGTTCGCCTTCGTCAGGCCGAGATCGGCGAGCACGCCGGCCGGCCCTTTGTCGAGCAGGATGGTGCGCTGCAGCGACCACGCGACGTCGTCGGCGGTGAGCGGGTTGCCGGAGTGGAACGTGAGGCCCGGGCGCAGCTTGAACGTGTAGGTCACGCCGTCGGCGCCGACCGTCCACGATTGCGCGATCTGTCCGTCGAAGCGCGTCGGGTCCTTCAGGTCGACGCGCACCAGCCGTTCGTAGGTGTTCGCGACGTATTCGGACGGCACCAGCTCGTAGATCCCGCTCGGGTCGAGGGTCGTGAATTCGCCGAGTTGCGTGGCGACGACGAAGATGCCGGGCGGCGTGGCAGCCTGCGCCGGCAGCGCCGGAACAAGCGCGACGAGCGCGGCGCTGACGAACAGCCGGGACAGCAGGTGCTTCATGCGGGCTCCATGGAAAAGGAATCGTGGTGCGATTCTCTCATCGACGGGCACCCGGATGAAAATATTCGGCAGGCGCGCCGGTTGGCGCGCAGCGGCGGCGGGCCGGGCGGGCGCCCGGCGCCGGAATGCGTCAGATCGCGCAGCGCGCGACCGCGAAGCGCATCGCTTCCTCGGCCGGTTCGTTGCCCGAGCCGCGCACGACCTTGATCACCGAGCCGTTGCCCGACGGCGTCAGCGTGACGAAGTACGAATTCGAGCCGACGGAGATATCGGTCACGCCGTTGTGCTGCGATTGTTCGGTGCCCGACAGGCGGCTGTCGAGGCAGTTCGCGACCGCGTAGGCGGGACGTTGCGACGACACGTAGATCATCGGCGCGGCGCCCGAGCCGGCCGAATCGGACGAGGGCGCGGAACCGCAGGCGGCGAGCAGGGCGGCGGGAAGGAGCAGCAGGAATCGTTTCATGGTGGTCGTCGGGTGTCTCGTATCGAGGCTGGGGCGCGGGGTGGCGAAACGCGAAGCTTCGCGACGAAACCGCCCGGAATCGGGCCGTTTTTGACGGACGGCGATGCAACAGGCGGCTGACGACGGAGTATACCGGCAGCATTTGACGCCGTTGGCGCGTTGAAACGATTCGATACAACAAGCGCCCGCTGCCGGACGAGCGCTTGCTTCGGTTGTCGTCGTGACCGCCGGATCGCCCGGTCGTCGTGCTGCCGGCGCGGGCCAGCCGCCGCCGCGCATGCGGATCAATGCGCGCCGGCCGCCGCCGCATCGGCCTCGCCGCCGCCCGAGCGCGCCGGTTTTGTGATCCAGATGAGCGGGATGATCGCGATGAAGATGATCGCCGACACGTAGAAGATGTCGTTCAATCCCATCACGGCCGCTTGCGAATCGACCGACGCATTGAAGAACGCGAGCGCCGAATCGGGGCTCAGGTGCATCAGCGAACGGGTCGTGTCGAGCTGCTGCGTGAAGACCGGATTGGTGACGCTCGCCTGTTCGGTAAGCCGCACGTGGTGCAGGATCGTGCGGTCGTTCCACGCATTGCTGATCAGCGACGTCCCCACCGCGCCGCAGAACGTGCGGCCGAAATTCGACAGGCCGGCCGCGGCCGGAATCTTTTCCGGCGGCAACCCGGACAGGATGATCGACGTCAGCGGCACGAAGAACATCGCCATCGGAATGCCTTGCAACAGCGTCGGCAGCACGAGATCCCAGTGCGACACGTCGGTGTAGAACGTCGTGCGCATCGTGAACACGACCGCGAAGCCGACGAACGCGAGCGTCGCGAGATAGCGCGGATCGGTGCGCGACAACAGGCGCCCCATGACCGGCGTGAGCAGGATCGCGAACACCCCGAGCGGCGCGGTGGCGAGCCCCGAATCGACCGCGCGGTAGCCGAGATAGCCCTGCATCCATTGCGGCAGCAGCACGAGCGTGCCGAAGAACATCCCGTACGCGACGGAAATCGCGATCGTGCCGCCCGCGAAGTTGCGCTGCGTGAAGAGCCGCAGGTCGACGATCGGGTTGGCTTCGTTCAGCTCCCATATGAGGAAGAACGCGAAACCGATCAGCGCGACGATGCCCAGTGCGACGATCACAGGCGAGTTGAACCAGTCGAGATCCTTGCCCTTGTCGAGCATGATCTGCAGCGACGCGACCCACAGCACGAGCAGGAGCAGGCCGACCGTATCGATCGGCATGCGGCGCGTGGCCGATTCGCGATCGCGGAACACGAACCACGTGACGGCCGCCGCGAAGAAACCGACCGGAATGTTGATGTAGAAGATCCACGACCAGTTGTAGTCGTAGGTGATCCAGCCGCCGAGCGACGGCCCGGCGATCGGCCCGACGAGCGCCGTCATCGACCACAGCGCGAGCGCCGCCGACGACTTCTGCCGTGGCCACGCGCCGAGCAGCAGCGCCTGCGACAACGGCGCGAGCGGCCCCGCGACCGCGCCTTGCAGGATCCGCGCGGCCAGCAGCGTCGGCAGGTTCGGCGCGATCCCGCACAGCCACGACGCGAACACGAACAGCAGGATCGACGTGACGAACAGGCGAACCTGGCCGAAGCGCTGCGTGAGCCAGCCGGTCAGCGGAATCGACACCGCGTTCGCCGCCGCGAAGATCGTGATCACCCACGTGCCTTCGTCGACCGACACGCCGAGGTCGCCCGAGATCGTCGGGATCGCGACGTTCGCGATCGACGAGTCGAGCACGTTCATGAACATGGCGAGCGATACCGCGATCGAGCCGATCGCGAGCTTGCCGCCCGACAGCGGCGCCTGGGGTGACGGAGATGACATGGTGTTCCTGCGTGATGAAGGAGAGGCCGCGGGGCGCACGCGCCGGCAGCCGCGCACGCGCGTGCGACGCCTGCGCGGGCGGGCCGCGAAGCGGACAGACACGCACCGCGCGCGAGCGGCCCAGCAAACGAGGGGCCGCTCGCGCACAGCGTGCGGTTCAGGCGTTCAATCGGATCGGCGAAGCCGTGACGGGCTTCGGCAAGCAGGCAGGCCGGTCAGGAAGGCGCGACGCGCGTGACGCGTCGGCGGGCAGCGCTCGCGTGGCTGCTGTAGCGTGCGTGGTCTTTTTTCATCGTCACAGGCTAACGATGCGGCGAACGGCGATCAACGCTTGCGCGCTCATTAATTCCTTTCCTGCGCCGCAATAATGCAGTCGACGTGCATCGATTGCAGGCCTACGGCGCGGTCCGCCACGCGGTGAAGATCTCGGTCAGGAACTCGACGAATGCGCGCACCTTGCTGTCGAGCGTCGCGCGCTTCGGGTAGAGCGCGTGCAGCTCGACGTCGTCGGTGCGATGCCAGTCGGGCAGCACGATTTCGAGTTCGTTGCTCTCGAGCCGCCGGGTGGTGAAGTGGGTCGAAATCAGCGCGATGCCGCCGCCGCTCGCGGCCTGGCGCAGCACCGTGAGCGATTCGTTCGAGATCAGCACGGGCCGAACCGGCACGTCGGCGACGTCGCCGGCCGCGTTGGTGAGGCGCAGCGTCAGGCCGGGCGTGTCGCGGCCGACGAACAGGATGTCGTGATCGGCGAGATCCTGCGGCGTGTGCGGCCGGCCGGCGCGGTCGAGATAGCGCGGGCTGGCCGCGAACTTCGCGTGCGACCAGCCGAGCGAACGCGCGACATAGCCGGAATCGGTCAGCACGCCGGCGCGCAGCGCGACGTCGAAGCCGTGTTCGACGAGGTCGAGCGCGCTGTTGTCGTAGATCAGCACGAGCTGGACCAGCGGGTAGCGCCGGCGAAACTCGGCGAGCGCCGGTTCCAGTTCGAACAGGCCGATCGCGTAGGGCACCAGCACGCGCAGCGTGCCTTCGGGTTCCGTGCGCAGCGCGCGCACCTGACGGTCCGCGTCGAGCAGGATCTCCTCGGCGCGCAGGCAACGTTCGTAATAGTCGCGCCCGGCTTCGGTGACGGACACGCGGCGCGTCGTGCGGTACAGCAACTGGACGCCGAGATCGTCCTCGAGCTGCCTGATCTTGCGGCTCACGCGGCTGAGCGGCATGTCGATTTGCGTGGCGGCGGCGGTGAAGCTGCCGCGTTCCACCACGCGCAAGAATATCCGGATGCTCTCGAGGTCCATGCGATTCGTTTCGGTAGTCGGCATGCGCGCATCTTACCGTCGCGGGCCGGATCACTGCAGGTCGAGCCGATTATCCCGCTCGGCGCAATAACGCATTCCGCCGCTGCCCCGTAGTGGCGGCCGGCACGCGACCGTATGCTCGCCGGATGAAATTCGCATTCCCCAGCATGCCGCCGCTCGCGGCCGTCCGGGCCGCGCTGCGCGACGCGCGCCCGACGTTGCCGCCCGGCGCGCTTGCATTCGCACTCCGCAATACTGCCGCGTCGCTGCTCGCGCTCTATATCGCGTTCCGGATGAATCTCGACGATCCGATGTGGGCGGCCTCGACCGTGTGGATCGTCGCGCAGGGCAGTCGCGGGATGGGGCTGTCGAAGAGTCAGTACCGGATTCTCGGTACCGCGATCGGTGCGGCCGTCGCGCTCGCGCTGACCGGCGCGTTCGCGCAGACACCCGAACTGTTCCTGCCGGCGCTTGCCGCGTGGATCGGCCTGTGTGCGGGCGTCGCGACGTTCCAGCGGAATTTTCGCGCGTATGCGGCGGTACTGGCCGGCTATACGGCCGCGATCATCGCGATGGACGCGGTGTCGGCGCCGCTGCAGGCGTTCGACATCGCGGTCGCGCGGTTCCTGTACGTGGTGGTCGGCATCCTGTGCGGCGCGCTGTTCGAAACGGTGTTCGCGCCGGGCGCGCCGCTGAAGGATGTCCGGACGCGGCTCGCGCGCTATCTCGACCGTGCGGTGGCGGTCGGCGCGGGCGCGCTGCGCCGCGAGCCGAACGGCGCGGCCGTGCACCGGCTGTTCGCGGATGCGCTCGAACTCGACACCGCGGCAGAATATGCGGCGGCCGGCGCACCGCCGGTGCGCAACGCGATCGGCCATTTGCGCGCGGCGGCGCTCGGTGTGCTGACTGCGCACGCGGCGGGGCAGGCGATTGGGGAACACGCGGCGCGCGCGGGCGATGCGCCGGACCCGCTGGTCGACGAGGCGGCGCAGGTGCTCGACGGTATCGCCGCATCGGGCGACGCGGGGCACCGGATGGCCGCACTGCGCGCACGCGTGGACGACGCGCTGCGCGCCGAGGCCGCCGCGCCGGCCGCCCCGGACACGTCGCGCCTGCTCACGCTCGACCGGCTGTCGGCGCTGCTCGGCGGGTTCGACCGCGCTTTCGCGAGCCAGGCATTGCTCGACGGGCCGGTGCCTGCACCCACACGCGTGCGCTACGCGTTCCACCGCGATCCGGTGCTCGCGTGCCACAACGGCATCCGCGCGTTCATCGCGGTGCTGGCCGCGTCGGCGATCTGGATCTTCACTGCGTGGCCGGCGGGCGGCGGGTTCGTCGCGATCGCGGCCGTGGTGAGCGCACTGTTCTCGACACGCCCCAATTCGGTGCGTGCGATCGTCGGTTTCTTGAAAGGCACGGCATGTGCGGCGGTCGCGGGCGTCGTCTGCAACTTCATCCTGCTGCCGGCGGTGTCGGGCTTCGAAATGCTCGCCTACATCCTCGGCGTGTTCCTGATCGGCACCGGCCTCGCGATGCGCCATCCGCGCACGGCCTCGATGGGCAGCGCGTTCTCGATCTTCTTCTGGAATTTCACGTCGCCGGACAACACGACGCGCATCGGCGACGCCGCGTTCCTGAATAGCGCGCTCGCGACGCTGCTCGGCATCGCGTTCGGCGCTTTGGTATTCGCGCTGGTGTTTCCCGGCGATCCCGGCACGAGCCGGCGGCGCCTGCATCGCGCGGTGCGCCGCGATCTGGCGGGGATCGCGCGCGATCCGCGGGCGTGGCCCGCGAGCGCGTGGCTGAGCCGCACGGCCGACCGTCTCGCGCGCGAGCTCGGTTTCGCGGGCAGCCTGCCGCAGACATTGATCGAGCGCGACATGCGCGATCTGCTCGCGATCTGGGGACTCGGCGACAGCCTGCTGTCGCTCGCCGAACTGGCCACGCGCGAACCGGCTGCGCGCCGCGCAGCGGCGGTGGTGCGTGGGCGCATCGCGCGAGCCGATTTCGCGCGGCTCGAGCAGGGCTGCGCCGCAGCGGCCCGCCTGTTGCGCCGTCGCGTGGCCGCGCGCGACGGCGACGACGCGCATGCGTTGCTGAACGGCGTGGTCCTGCTGCGGCGGATCGCGGACGCGGCCGCCGAGCATGGCGACTTCCTGCGCGGCCGCCGCGATTGAGCGTGCGGCGGGTCAGGTGAGGCGGTAGGACGGGCCGGGCGTCACCTCGGCCGGCAGCGGCTCGCGGTTCAGTTCGAGCAGCGTGCGCTCGATCTGCCGCGTCATCGCATCGAGGGCGAGATGGTTCGGCCCGTCGCCGAACGGCTCGGCGATCGCATGCGCGATCGCGTCGAGCGCGATCAGCGTATAGGCGACGAAAACCGTGACGAAGGGTGTCGCTGCGCCGATCGAATCGACGAGACCGAACGGCAGCAGCACGCAATATGCGTAGATGGTCCGGTGCAGCAGCACGTCGTATGAAAACGGAATCGGCGTCGACGCGATGCGTTCGCAGCCGCTCACCATCGCGACGAGCTCGTCGAGGCGCGCATCGAGCATCCACAGCCGCGTGTCGGCGAGATGGCCTGCATCGGCGCGCGCGGCGAACGCTTCGCGCAGTGCGTGCACGATGACGACCGGGCGAAACCGGGAAGCGGCGACGCGCGCATGGGTCGCGCCGTCGAGCAGCCCGCGCAGGTCCGCGGCCGGATCGGTGCCGCGCAGTTGGTGCTTGAGCGCGTAGACGAACGCGACGACCGTGCGCACGAACGCGCGGCGCGATGCGTCGTCACGGTCGACCGCGCCGTAGCAGAGCGCCTGCGACACCAGCGTGCGCGTGGCGGTCAGCACGCCGCCCCACAGCTGCCGGCCCTCGCGATAGCGTTCGTAGCTGGCGTTGTTGCGAAACCCCGCGAAGATCGCGAGCGTGAGGCCGATCAGCGTGAACGGCGTCGGGTTCAGCGGCACCTTCTCGCCGAGCACGCGGCCGCCGCCCCACACCGCGACGAGGCTGATCGCGAGCGTCAGCACGAGCTGCGGCAGGATGGTCGGCAGCACCGAGCCGTTCCAGACGAGCAGCATCCGCAGCCAGTGCTCGCGCGGACGAACGATCATCGTCGTGCTCCGTCAGGCGGCGGCCGACACCGGCGCGGCCGCGCGATGCAGCAGCACGGGCACCGACTTCGACGTCGGCGTGTTGCACACGTCGCCGACGCTGTCGAGCGGCACGAGCGGGTTGGTTTCCGGGTAGTACGCGCCGATGCAGCCGCGCGGGATGTCGTACTCGACGAGCAGGAAGCCGTCCGCGCGCCGCTCGATGCCGTCGTGCCACACGGTTTCCATGTCGACCCATTCGCCGGCCGCAAGGCCCAGCATCGCGAGATCGTCGCGGTTGACGAACACCACGCGGCGCTGGCCGAACACGCCGCGATAGCGGTCGTCGAGCCCGTAGACGGTCGTGTTGTACTGGTCGTGCGAGCGCGTCGTCATCAGCGTCATCAGCCGTTCGCCGTGCAGCGCGCGGGCGCGCTGGATCGGCGTGTCGGTCGGCAACGCATGCGCGATGAAGTTCGCCTTGCCCGTCGGCGTGAGCCACTCGCGGTCGCGCGAGGCCACGCGCAGATGAAAGCCGCCCGGCCGCGCGATGCGCGTGTTGTAGTCGTAGAAACCGTCGAGCGTCGCCTCGATCGCATCGCGGATCTTCGCGTAGTCGTCCTTGTACGCGAGCCAGTCGATCTTGCCGCTGCCGAACAGCGCGTGCGCCATGTGCGCGACGATCGCCGGCTCCGACATCAGGTTCGGCGACGCCGGCTTGTTCATCCCGTACGACACGTGGACCATGCTCATCGAATCCTCGACCGTCACGCCTTGCGCGACGTTGTCCTGCAGGTCGATCTCGGTGCGGCCGAGCGTCGGCAGGATCAGCGCGTCGCGGCCGTGGATCAGGTGGCTGCGGTTCAGCTTCGTCGTGATGTGCACCGAGAGGTCGCAGCGGCGCATGCCTTCCCACGTGCGCGGCGTGTCGGGCGTCGCCATCGCGAAGTTGCCGCCGAGACCGATCAGCACCTTCACATGGCCTTCGAGCATCCCTTCGATCGTTTCGACGACGTCGTAGCCGTGATGGCGCGGCGGTTCGAAATCGAACACGTGGCCGAGCCGGTCGAGGAACGCCTGCGACGGCTTTTCCTCGATGCCGACCGTGCGGTTGCCCTGCACGTTCGAGTGGCCGCGCACCGGGCACAGGCCGGCGCCGGGGCGGCCGATGTTGCCGCGCATCAGCATCAGGTTCGTCAGCATCTGCACCGTTGCGACCGAATGCTTGTGCTGCGTGATGCCCATGCCCCACGTCGCGATCACGCGTTCGCTGCGCGCATAGAGGTGCGCGAGCGCGTCGATCTGCTCGTACGGCACGCCGCTTTCGGCCGTCAGCGCGGACCAGCTTTCGGCGCGCAGATCGTCGGCGAACGCGTCGAAGCCGGCCGTGTGCTCGCCGATGAACGCGGTGTCGAGCACGCGCGGCGTACCGGCGGCGCGCGCGGCGTCGTCGAGTTCGAGCACGCGCTTGGCCATCCCCTTGATCAGCGCGAAATCGCCGCCGATCGTCGGCTGGATGAACGTCGATGCGATCTTCGTGCCCGACATCGTCAGCATCTCGAGCGGGCTTTGCGGATCGGCGAAGCGCTCGAGCCCGCGTTCCTTCAGCGGGTTGATCGACACGATCGTCGCGCCGCGCTTCGCGCACTCGCGCAGCTCGCCCATCATCCGCGGGTGGTTGGTCGCGGGGTTCTGGCCGAAGATCAGCAGCGTGTCCGCGTGCTCGAAATCGTCGAGTGTGACGGTGCCCTTGCCGACGCCGACCGACGCCGGCAGCCCGCGGCTCGTCGCTTCGTGGCACATGTTCGAGCAGTCGGGGAAGTTGTTGGTGCCGTACAGGCGCACCAGCAACTGGTACAGGAACGCGGCCTCGTTGCTCGCGCGGCCGGACGTGTAGAACGCGGCCTGGTTCGGGTCGGGCAGTGCGCGCAGGTGCCGCGCGATCAGCGCGAACGCGTCGTCCCACGCGATCGGCACGTAGCGGTCGGTCCGCGCGTCGTACACCATCGGGTCGGTGAGCCGGCCGTGCTGTTCGAGCTCGAAATCCGACTGTTCGAGCAGTTCGGTCACCGTGTGCGCGGCGAAGAATTCGGGCGTCACGCGCTTGCTCGTCGCTTCCGCGGCCACGGCCTTCACGCCGTTCTCGCAGAATTCGAACGTCGACGCGTGCTGGCGGTCGGGCCATGCGCAGCCCGGGCAGTCGAAGCCGTCCGGCTGGTTCTGGCGCAGCAGCGTACGGTAGTTGCCGCCGGCGACCTTTTCCTTGATCAGGTTGATCGTGACGGCTTTCAGCGCGCCCCAGCCGGCGGCCGGGTGGGTATACGGTTCGATGCGCGCGGTGGCGGATTTCTTTTTCATGATGCGGGTGTCGGGGTCGATGCGTGCAGAGTACGCGCGGCACCCATCGCGCTGTGTGTACACCTGTTCACTTCAAAAAAGAGTACAGTTTCGACCATTCATACCGTGCGGATCGCAACTGTGTTGCTGAAGGGAAGTTGAAAGGGAGGCGCGTGAAGCGTTACGAACAACTGGCCGACGATCTCCAGGCGCAGATCGAGCGGGGCGTGTACCGGCCGGGCGAGCGGATTCCGTCGGTGCGGCAGGCGAGCCGGCAACAGCAGCTCAGCGTCACGACCGTGCTGCGCGCGTATCTCGTGCTGGAAAGCCGCGGCCTGATCGAAAGCCGGCCGCAGTCGGGCTACTTCGCGCGGGCGCGTGCGGCGGCGCCGGCCGAGGCCGAGCTGCATATTTCCGCGCCGGCTGCCGAGCCGTCGGCGGTGGACGTGAGCCGGCTCGTGCTGTCGACGCTGCGCTCGATCGCGCGCGACGACGCGGTGCCGCTCGGCTCGCCGTATCCCGATGCGTCGCAGTTTCCGGTGCAGCGGCTTGCGCGCTATGCGCAGACGATCGGGCGGCGGCGCACGCGCTGGGGCGTGATCGACGACCTGCCGCCCGGCAACCAGGAACTGATTCGCCAGATCGCGCGGCGCTATGCGGAGCGCGGGGTCGCGGTCGAGCCCGGCGAGATCGTGATGACGATCGGCGCGACCGAGGCGATCAACCTGTGCCTGCAGGCCGTCGCGAAGCCGGGCGACACGATCGCGGTGGAGTCGCCGACGTTCTACGCGATGCTCCACGCGATCGAGCGGATGGGCATGCGTGCGCTGGAAGTCGCGACGCACCCGGGCGACGGCATCGATCTCGACGCGCTCGAGCGGATCCTCGCGCGCGAGCGCATCGCCGCATGCATGGTGATGCCGAATTTCCAGAATCCGCTCGGTTTCCAGATGCCCGATGCGCGCAAGCGCGCGCTGGTCGAACTGCTCGCGAAGCACGGCGTGCCGGCGATCGAGAGCGACGTCTATCACGAGCTGCACTTCGGCGACACGGCGCCGAGCGCGCTGAAGTCGTTCGATCGCCAGGGGCTGGTGCTGCATTGCGCGTCGTTCACGAAGAGCCTGTCGCCGCGCTACCGGATCGGCTGGGCGATGCCGGGCCGTTACCGCGACCAGGTCGAGAAGCTGAAATTCCTGAACACGCTCGCGACGCCCGCGATCGAGCAACTCGCGATCGCCGAATACCTGAAATACGACGGCTACGATTTTCACCTGCGGCGCATGCGCAAGCTGTATGCGCAGCAGGCGAGCCTGATGAGTGCGATGGTGCGGCGTTTCTTCCCGGAAGGCACGCGGCTGTCGCAGCCGCAGGGCGGGTATGTGCTGTGGGTCGAGCTGCCGCCGCGGGTCGATGCGATGAAGCTGTATACGCTGGCGCTCGCGCAGCGGATCACGGTCGGGCCCGGGCACATGTTCTCGGCCGGTACCGATTACCGGCATTTCATCCGGCTCAACTACAGCTACCCGTGGTCGCGGCAGATCGAGGACGCGCTGAAGGTGTTGGGGCGGCTCGCGTCGGAGTGTGCGGCGCGATGAGCGCTGCCGCCCGGCGGCACGGCAGGCGGCGGCCGGCCGCCGTGGCCGGTATCAGGCCGCGCGCGGCGCGTGCAGCCCGGCTTGCGCGGCGTCGACCATCTGCCGCATGTCGAAGCCAGACGGATGCTGGTACACGCGCAGCCCGAACTCCGGCAGCACCGCGATCAGGTGATCGAACAGGTCGGCCTGGATGGTCTCGTAGTCGACCCACGTCGTCGTATCGGTGAAGCAGTACAGTTCGAGCGGAATGCCCTCGGCCGTGAGCGGCAGTTGTCGCGCCATGTTCGTCATGTCGCCGCGGATGCGCGGATGGCCCTTCAGGTAGTTCGCGACGTACGCGCGGAACGTGCCGAGATTCGTCAACTGGCGGCGGTTCGCCGGGCAGTCGCCGGCCGCGCCGAGCGTGCCGTTCCATTGCTCGATCGCGTCGACCTTGTCCTCGAGATAGTCCTTCAGCAGCGTCAGGCGTTCGAGCCGTTCGATCTCGTCGTTCGTGAGAAAGCGCACGCTCGTCGCATCGACGAACAGCGCGCGCTTGATGCGGCGGCCGCCCGCTTCGGTCATTCCGCGCCAGTTCTGGTAGCTCTCGGTGATCAGCTTCCACGTCGGCACCGTGATGATCGTGTGATCGAAGTTCGCGACCTTGACCGTGTTCAGCGTGATGTCGATGACCGTGCCGTCCGCGCCGGCCGACGGCATCGTGATCCAGTCGCCGATCCGCAGCATGTCGTTCGACGACAGCTGCACGCCCGCGACGAGGCCGAGCAGCGTGTCCTTGAAGATCAGCATCAGTACCGCCGACATCGCACCGATGCCGGACAGCAGCAGGCCGATCTGCTTGCCGGTTGCGTCGCCGATCACGACGAGTGCGGCCGTGATGAACATCACGAGCTTGACGAGCTGCATCGCGCCTTTCAGCGACAGGCGCGGCTGGTCGCGCTGGGTGGTGCGGTGCGTGTGTTCGAGTGCGGACAGCGTCGCGCTGATGGTCATCGTCACGAGGAACACGATCAGCGCGAACAGCACCTTGTCGACGACCTGCGCGGCCACAGTCGGGATGCCGGGCACCGCGCCGAGCCCGAGCTTGATCACGACGAACGGGACGATGCGGTTCAGCCATTTGAACGCGCCGAATTCGAACAGCGCGTCGTCGACGCGCGTGGCGGACAGCCGCGCGAGACGCGCGACCACGCGAAACAGCAGGAAGTGGACGACGGCGGTGATCGCGCCGGCGGCGGCGAGCAGGACGAGGATGCCGACGAGCGGCGTCAACCAGGATTCGTTCAGGGTCATAGGGGCAGACAGGGGCCTTCTCGTGCGTTGAATCGGCGCCGCGATGCGGCGCGCGCCCGGTGAAGGGCACATGAAAGGGACCGTGATTGTGCCATCGGGTTCCGGAGGCGTGCCGTGAAGGCGGGTCGATCGGCTCCCGAATCGGCTCACCTTTGTGCAGGTGTCCTCTGCATCGAGGTGAGGGCGGGCGGCGAATTCGCATCACCGCAAGCCGGCGCGCGAGCCGGTTGCCGGATGCGGCGTACGCCGGGACGCGATGCGCCCGAAGCCATGACGGCAGGCCTTCGCGTTTAGATGCGCGCAATCGGCGATCCATGCAATCATGCGGACGTCGCAGGCGTCGTCGGTGTGCCGCGCGCGTCGGCGTGCGGCCCGTCCGGCGACGGTGAGCGACACGCGACATCGTCGCGCACCCGTTCGTGGCCCCGTCATTTCGACCTCACGCATTTCACGCATGCAAGATTCCAACGAAAGCCGTCCGTCACGCGTGCGGCTGCTGCAAGGTATCCTCCCGATCCGCCGCGCGGGCGCCATCCGCGACATCTTCGCGGGCATTTCGCTCGCGTCGATGGACATCCCGCAGGTGCTCGGCTACGCACGCATCGCCGGCATGCCGGCCGTCACGGGGCTCTACACGGTGTTCCTGCCGCTCGTTGCGTTCGCATGCTTCGGTGCGTCGCGCCATCTCGTGGTCGCCGCCGATTCGGCGACCGCGACGATTTTCGCGAGCCGGCTGTCGTCGATGGCGCCGGCCGGCAGCGCCGACTATGCGGCGCTGGCCGGCATGGTCGCGTTGCTGACCGCCGCGATGCTGCTGCTCGCGCGGATCTTCAAGCTCGGTTTTCTCGCCGATTTCCTGTCGCGCACGGTGCTGGTCGGCTTCCTCGCCGGCGTCGGCGTGCAGGTGTCGATCGCGATGCTCGGCGACATGCTCGGCCTGTCCGTGCCGTACCCGGCGTCGCGCAGCCTCGCACAACTCGACTATGTCGTCACGCACCTGGTTCACGCGCACCGGCCGACGCTCGCGCTCGCGGCGCTCGTCGTCGTCGCGATTCTCGCGTGCAAGCGGTTCCTGCCGCGCGTGCCGATGCCGATGATCGCGGTCGCGGGCAGCATCGCCGCGAGCGGTGCATTCGGCTTCGCCGCGCACGGCATCGCGGTGCTCGGGCCCGTGGCGGGCGGGCTGCCGCCGCTGCGCTGGCCCGCCGTCACGTGGCAGCAGTTCCTCGATCTCGTGCCGGTCGCCGCTTCGTGCTTCGTGATGATCATCGCGCAGAGCGCGGCCGCCGCGCGCGTGTTCGCGCAGCAGTACGGCGAGGACGTCGACACCAATGCCGACATCCTCGGCCTCGCGGCCGCGAACGCGGCGGCGGCGCTCGGCGGGGCGTTCGTCGTCAACGGCAGCCCGACGCAGACGGCGATGGCCGACGGCGCGGGCGTACGCAGCCAGGTCGGGCATCTCGCGTTCGCTGCTGTCGTCGCCGTCGTGCTGCTGTTCTTCAGCCCGACCCTGCAGTATCTGCCGCATGCGGTGCTGGCCGGCATCGTGTTCACGATCGCGCTCGGGCTGATCAACGTGCGCAGCCTCGCGGCGATCCGCCGGGAAAGCCCCGGCGAATTCACGCTCGCGCTGATCACGGCTGCGGCGGTCGTAACGATCGGCGTCGAGCAGGGCATCCTGCTGGCCGTCGCGCTGTCGCTGATGCGGCACGTGCGCCACAGCTACCAGCCGCACACGATGGTGCTCGAACCCGTCGCCGGCAACGGACGGTGGCAGCCGGTGCCCACGCGGCGCGGCGCGATGACGGCGCCCGGGTTGATCGTCTATCGGTTCGGCTCCGACCTGTTCTTCGCGAACGATCACCTGTTCGCTGCCGAAGTGACCGCGCTCGTCGACGCGGCGCCGGTGCCGCCGCGCTGGTTCGTCGTCGATGCGGGCGCGATCACCGATGTCGATTATTCGGCCGCGCGGACCTTGGCCGATCTCGTCAGGGCGCTGCATGCGCGCGGGATCGGCGTGCTGTTCGGGCGCGTGAATCGCTATCTGCGCGCGGACATGGATCGTCACGGGATCACCGAGGTGGTCGGCGCGCCGTGCATCTTCGCCACGCTGCATCAAGCGCTGGAGGCAGCGGGCACGACGCCCGCGCCGCAGGAGCCGGGCACGGTGTAGCGCCTGTTCGCGTTGATAACGCACGTTCCCCTGTTTGGAAAAATGCATTCGTGGGGCCAGCGCAAGCCCGTTATTAGCGTGAACAGGCCCTGGCGCAGCGGCGCTACGCGACCGCGCGCAGCCGCGCGAAACCGTTGCGCAGGTAGCGGGCCAGTTCCGTCGCGGCCGGCGTGCACTGGCCGCGCGGCACGTGCAGGTTGATCGAGAAATTCGGCAGGGCGGGCAGGCCGCTGCCGGCCGGCAGGATGTCGAGATCGGGCGGCACGGTGGACGCGAGCCAGACGGTCAGGGCGAGATCGGCGCGCACGGTCGCGGCCGTCGCATCGAAGCTGCCGTTCTCGAACACGGTGCGCCACGGGCGATCGCAGCCGCGCAGTGCGTCGAGCACCGTCGGGCGGAATGCGCAGGTCTGCGCGACCATCGATACCGGCAGCGGCGAGCGCCGGTGCGCGGCGCCGCCTTTCGCGCCGACCCACACCAGCCGGTCGACGGCGATGCACTCGCCGCGCGCCGATCCGACCGGCGCCTCGATCAGCGCGACATCGAGGTCGCCGCGCGTGAGCCCGCGCCGCAACTCCGGCGACGCCGCGCACACCAGCGTGAGCGAGACCTGCGGATGCGCGTGCGCATAGCTTTTCAGGATCGGCGCGAGACAGGTGCCGACGAGGTCCTGCGGCGCACCGAGACGCACCGCGCCTTCCACCGCGCCGGCGCTCAGGTCGGCGAGCAGCGCATCGTGGACGGCGAGCAGCCGGCGCGCCTGTTCGAGCAGCCGCTCGCCGGCCGCCGTCAGCAGCAGGTTGCGATGCTCGCGGACGAACAGCGGGCCGGACAACATTTCGAGCCGCGCGACCTGCTGGCTGATCGCGCCTTGCGTCAGGTGCAGCGCGTGGCCGGCCGCCGTCATGCTGCGATGATCGGCGACCGAGACGAATGCGCGCAGCAGCGCGAGGTCGAGATTGCGTGCCATGCGTCGCATTATGAACGCTAATGGCAGGCATAAAAAGCTTTCGCTGTCGTAATGGAAGAATCGCGGGTAAAAACGGAGCTTCAATAACGACAACCGGGAGCCTTCGTGCCGCTTCACGACTATTTGCCGCTGGTGCTGTTCGTGATCGTGTCCACCGTGACGCCGGGTGGCGCGACGACGCTCGCGACCGCATCGGGCGCTCATTTCGGCTATCGGCGTTCGCTGCCGCTGATGGCGGGCATCGCGGCTGGCCTCGCGTCGATGGCGGCGGCAGCCGCCGCCGGGCTCGGCGGTGTGCTGCTCGCGCTGCCCGCGTTGCAGCTTGCGATGAAGGCGGTCGGCTCGGCGTACCTGATGTGGCTCGCCGTGCGCATCGGCCGTGGCGGCAAGCCGCGGCTCGATGTCGACGTGCACCGGCCGCAAGGGTTCGTCAGCGGCGTGTGGATGCTCTGGCACAACCCGAAAGGCTGGGCGATGACGCTCGGCGCGGCCGCGTCGTTCGCGGCGCTCGCGTCGGGGCCGGCGCGGCTCGGCGTGCTGCTCGGCTTTGCATTCGGCGTGGCCGCGATGGCGTCGTTGTCGCTGTGGTGTTTCGCCGGGCTGCTGTTCGCTCGCGTGTTGCGCACGGAGCGGCAGTGGCGTTGCCTGAATGCGGGGCTCGGCTTGTTGCTCGTGGCGTCGATCGTGCCGATGTGGCTGCCGTAGCGGGAGGCCGCGCACGCGGCGCGGCCCGTCCCGTCTTCAGCGCGAACCGGCCAGTGCGTTGCGCGCCCGTGGGTCGTCGGTACCTGCACCGGCCGACCGTAACGGCAGCCGCAGCGTCGTCACGAAGCTCGCCGCATGCAGCGCGCACAGCAGGCCGAACGCCCACGCATACGCGACGGCCTGCGTGCCGCCGGCCGACGTCGATTCGGCCTGCAACCGCCACGCGAGAAACAGCGTGCATAGCGTCGTGAACGTCGGGCCGCCGAGCCGTTGCACGATATTGAGCGACGTGGTCGCCATCGGCAGGTTACGGCGCTCGACCGATGCATACGCGGCGGCGATCGACGGCGCGCCGATCGCACTCTGGCCCATGCCGCGCAGAAACAGCGCCGGTACGAGCACGAGCGGATCGTAGCCGGTCAGCGCGAGGAACACGAACGGCAGCGTGGCGACGAGTGCGAGCAAGGCGCCGGCGGCGGCCAGCCGCCGTACGCCGAACCGGCTCGTCAGCGCGCCCATCGACGGATAGGTGACGAGCATGCCGAGCCCGAGCGGCGCGAACAGCCAGCCCATTTCGCCCGGGGTACGTCCGCATGCCTGGATCAGGAACACGGGAATCAGCATCTGGCCTGCATACAGCGCGCCGTTCGACAGGAACTGCGTGCCGGCGGCCGCGCCGAACACGCGCGAGCGAAACAGTGCGAGATCGATCAGCGCACGCTGGCCCTGGCGGCGCTCGAAGCGCAGGAACATGACCAGCAGCAGCGCCGAGCCTGCGACCGCCGCGATGCCGAGCGCCGAGCCGATCCGCTCGACGCCGTACAGGAACAGCACGAGGCCCGGCGACAGCAACGCGAGGCCGATCCAGTCGAGTTCGCGCCGCGGTGCCTCGTCCCGGTCGCCGGGCAGGAACCGTGCGGCCAGTGCGAGCGCGAGCGCGCCGACGGGCAGGTTCACCAGAAACAGCCAGCGCCACGACGTGTGCTGCAGGATCGCGCCGGCCACGACCGGGCCGAGGATCGGCGCGAGCAGCACCGGTACCGCCGCGTAGCCGATCACGCGCGCCATCTGCTGGCCGGCGACGCGCGCGATCATCATCTGCGCCATCGGCGCGAGCAAGCCGCCGCTGACGCCTTGCAATACGCGGAACGCGATCAGCGACGGCGCGGACCACGCGAGCCCGCACAGCGCCGACGTCAACGTGAACGCCGAGAAGCACCACAGGTACAGCGCCTTCGCACCGATGCGGTCGACGAGCCAGCCGTTCAGCGGCAGCACCAGCGTCAGCGCGAGCAGATAGCCGCTCGTCACCCACTGGATCGTCGACAGGCTCGCATGCAGGTCGGTCGCGAGGCTCGACAGCGATACGTTGACGATCGTCGCATCGAGCTGCGACAGCAGCGAACCGAGCGTCGCGACCGCGCTGACTTTCCAGATCGACGGATCGAGCCGGCCGGCCGCGTGGCCCGGCGCCGGCTGGATGCGTTCGTCGCTCACGCGCCGCGCCGGTCGAGCAGCGCGACGATGTCCTGCGTCGTGCCGGTCTCGCCGAGGCGCGGGAACAGCCGCTCGATGCTGTTGATGTGCGCGTCCGCGTTGAGGTCGGTCATCGCGTCGACGGCGAGCGTCACGTGGTAGCCGAGTTCGTGCGCCTGTCGCGCGGTCGATTCGACGCCGATGCTCGTCGCGACGCCGGTCAGCACGATCTGCGTGACGCCGGCTGCCTTCAGGTGCGCGTCGAGACCGGTGCCGGTGAAGGCGCCCCAGGTCTGCTTCGTCACGACGTGGTCGTTCGGCTGGCGGTTCAGTTCGGGCACGAGTTCGGTCCAGTCGGCGGGAAGCTGCGCCGTGCGCGGCGCTTGCTCGGTGCGGCCCGGTGCGCCGCCCGCGACGTTGACCAGCACGACCGGCAGGCCGCGGCTGCGGAATGCGTCGAGCAGTTCGCGGGCGCGGGCGATCACCGGTGCGACCGGGTGCGCGGTGGGGAGGGCGACGATGCCTTTCTGCAGGTCGATGACGACCAGCGCCGTGTTCGTGTCGAGACGGGTTGCGCTCATGATGGGACTCCGGGGGAGAGGGCGAGGAAAGCCGTGCGCGCGCATGCTGCGTGGCGCACGGGCCGGGTTCACTGCTCGCCGATGCGGCGGATCAGCGGGATGGCTGCGACAAGCGTGTCGATATCTTGCGGATCGAGCTTCTCGATCGCGGCGCCGAGCCACTTGTGTTTCGCGGCGTTGCGCTTGCGTCGTGCGTCGAGGCCGGCGGCGGTGAGTTTGAACAGGATCTGGCGGCCGTCGGTCGGATGCGGTTCGCGCTCGACGAGCGCGTCTTCCTCGAGGCTCGCGAGGATCGCTTTCATCGACTGCGGCTTCATCGCCTCGGCGCGCGCGAGATCGGCGGTCGTCATCGGCCCGTGCCGATCGAGCCGCGCGAGCGCGCTCGTCTGGGACATGCCGAGCCCTTCGGAATCGACTTCGGAGCGCAGCCGGCGGATGAGCTGGCCGACCGCGAGGGTCAGGTCGGCGGCGACGGTGTCGGCGGAAACGCCGGGTTTGCGTGGCGGGTTCATGCGGCGAATCATAGATCACGACAGTTAAACTTGCAAGTTTAACTGTCGAATTGATCGCCGGCCGGCGGCGCTACCCGGCGCTTTCCGGTGCGACTACACGCGTCGATGCGCGACCGGTACGACTTCGCTGTATCGCGGGGTCGCGCTTTCGTGCAGCAGATCGCCGAGGTACTGGCCGAGTTCGTCCGCGGTGAGCGTGGACGGAATCTGCAGATTGGCCGGGCGCCGCTTGCCTTCGGCGCCGAGATCGAACACGGCCCAGCGTCCGTCCGTGCGCACCACGGCGAGCAGCCGGCCGAAGGCGTTGAAGCGGTATTCGTCCTGCATGGCGTCGCTCCCGGAGCGTGAACGCGCCGGCTGCCCGTGTGCGCTTACTGGATCGAACAGGACAGCCAGCGATGGATCTTGATTGCGTCGCTCGACACGCCGGCACGCGTCGGCGCGCCGAGCAGCACGACCGTTTCGCGGCGGCCCTTCACACGCATGCGCATCACGACACCGTGCCCCGATTCGTTGATGAAGCCGGTTTTCTGCAGCCGGATCGGCAGGCGGCGGTAGCGCACGAGCGGGTCGGAATTCACGTACACGAGTTCGCCGTCGCCGGGGCGCACGGTGGTCGACAGATCGGTCGAGAAATAGCGGATCAGCGGATCCTGCGCCGCCGCGCCGACGAGCCGCGCGAGATCTTCCGCCGTCGACACGTTGTGCGGCGACAGGCCGGTGGGCTCGCGGAAGTGCGTATGCCGCATGCCGAGCCGGCGCGCTTCGCGGTTCATCGCCTTGACGAACGCGGCGCGCCCGCCCGGGTAGTCGCGGCTCAGCGCGGCGGCCGCGCGATTCTCCGACGACATCAGCGCGATATGGAACATGTCGCGGCGCGACAGTTCCGAGCCGACCTGCAGGCGCGAACCGGTGAACTTGATCGTGTCGCGATCGCGCGCGGTCACACGCAGCACGCCGTTCAGCGGACGGTCGGCGTCGCGCGCGACGACGGCCGTCATCAGTTTCGAGATCGATGCGATCGGCCGTACGGTGCGTGCGTTGCGCGCCAGCAGCGGGGTGCCGGAATCGACGTCGAGCACGTAGGCCGCGCGTGAATGCAGCGAACCGACGGCGCGCGGGGTGTAGCCGCAACTGGCGAGCAGCTTTGGCTTCGCGGGCGGGCGCGGCCGCACGGCGGTCGTGCGTTTCGCGCGCCGCTGTTGCGGCGCGGGTGCCGCGTGGCGTTTGACCGCTTGATGCGTCACGCGCGAGCGGCGATGCTTGACGGCCTTTTTCTTGCGATGGGGTTTCTTCTTGACGGCCTTCGTGTGGGCATGCGGCTGCGCATGGGCGGTGCGATACGGCTGCACGCGTTGCGCGGACGCATTCGTGGCGAAGGCGAGCAGCAGGAACGAAAGGGCGAGGATCAGGGTGGTCCGGGCGCGAGGCAGGCGCGCGATGAGGCCGGTCAAGCGAAAGTCTCCTTTTCACGCGCGATGCGGCTGCGCGGAATGCATGGGCGGTCAGCGGGTGCGGGAAATTATACGGTCGATCGCGGGGCGATGACGATTGGATGACGCGCAATGACGCGTGATACAGGAGGATTTCGGTCGTTTTCGCGCTGCCGGGCAGCGGCGAGCGTGGGATGAAAGGCGGGCAGGTGCGCGGTTCAGCGCGGCCAGTTCCGCCGCGACACGACCGCGAAACTGATCGCGATCGACCCCGTCACCGCGCGTGGCGGCGCGTCTTCCAGCACATCGCCGAAGCGAAAGCGGCGGCTGCGCCCGTCCGTGCGTTCGGCACGACGCTTCGGTGCGCGGGTATCGGCGGCAACGGCGCATGCGTTTGCGTCCGCGACATCGGATGAGGGCTCGACTACGCAGTCGGACGCTGGATCGAGAGACATGAATGTGAATTCCGGGAAGGGCATGTCCGTATTGAACGCCATTGCATTCGATCGGTAAAATGAATGTTTTGATCGTTACGATTCCGTTAAAGAATGGAACTGAAATTACTGCGCACGTTCCTGACGGTCACCGAGCTGTGCCATTTCAGCCGTGCGGCCGATGCGTTGCACATGAGCCAGCCTGCGCTCAGCAAGCAGATCGGCGCGCTCGAGGCGAGCCTCGGCGGCAAGCTGTTCGAGCGCGGTCGGCATGGTGCGGAACTGACGCCGTTCGGCGAACGTTTCCTGCCCGACGCGCAGGCGCTCGTGCGCGATGCCGACGAAATCCTGGCACGTGCGCGGGAAGCGACCAGCGGGCAGCGCGGGCATTTGCGGCTCGGCATCTGCCTGTCCGTGCTGACGCTCGTGCCGAAACTGATCGCCGAATTCCGCCGTTGCAATCCAGGCATCGCGGTGACGCTGAGCGACCTGTCGTCGTCCGAACAGACACGCCAGCTGCGCGCCGGCAAGCTCGACGCGGGTTTCCTGCGTCTGCCTGCCGACGAAGGCTTGTCGTCGTTCAAGGTGATCGACGAAGCGCTCGCGCTCGCGGTGCCGCCGCATCTCGGCTTCAAGCGCGTGCCGGTCAACCTCGACGTGCTCAACGAGATCGGCTTCATCGCGCTGCAGCGTGCGCGCGGGCCGGGGCTGGCCGCACAGATCGACCGGTGGTGCGTCGAGCGCCGCTTCGTGCCGCACGTGATGCAGCAGGCGGAGGACGTGCAGTCGGTGTTGACGTCGGTCGCGGCCGGCGTCGGCGTCGCGTTCATCCCGTCGAGCGCGCGGTACCTGCTGCGCGACGCGACGGTGCTGCCGCTCGACGGCCGGGACGCGAAGTGGCGCGTGGGGCTCGCGTGGCGGGCCGATCGCGACGATCCCGTCACCACGCGTTTCGTGTCGTTCATGCGCGCCGCGCTCAAGGGGGCGTGACGCGGCGTATAGTGTCCGCGATCGTTTTCTCCACGCATGCCGGCCCGACGCCGGCCGACGAACCCGAACCGATGACTTCAGAATCCGACGAATCCCCGCTCGATCCCGCACTCGTCGCCACGCTCGCGACGCTGAACGAAGCCGCGAGCGATCCGGCCGGCAAGACGTGGTCGCTGCCGAAGATCGCGAAGCGCACGCAACTGCCGATGAGCACGCTGCGCCGTGTGCTGACGCAGTTGGACGCCGCCGGCCTGAGCGCGACGACGCTGAACGAGGACGGTACCGGCAGCGCCGCGCTGACCGACGAAGGGCGCGCGGTGTGCGCGCAGCTGTTCGGCGCGAACGACGCCCAATGATTGACGTCCTCCTCCGCGCCTAAAGGCGGAGGATTCCCACACCTGGCGATGCACGTCCGCATCGGAGAATGTTCAGCGCAGCGTTGGTATCTCGATCATGCTCGACACCACAGTCACTGCAGGTCCACTCTCTTACTCGCAGTCCCGCGATACCTTTCGGCCGCGTCGTGCTGTCTTTCGACCCGCACGCCGAACAGGACTGGGTCGAACCGCTTTCGTCCACTTCCTCGAACGTGGCCCCGTGCGCGACCGCTTTGTAACGGAGTTTGTTTCGGAAGGACGACCAGGACG
Organism: Burkholderia sp. BCC0397; assembly: GCF_902832865.1. NCBI lineage: Bacteria > Pseudomonadati > Pseudomonadota > Betaproteobacteria > Burkholderiales > Burkholderiaceae > Burkholderia > Burkholderia sp. BCC0397. The sequence continues at coordinate 119,368 of NZ_CADFDL010000018.1, forward strand.
CGTCGTAGACGCTCTTCGCCATCCTGGTTCTGGCGAGGTTGACAGCCGACACGTTGCCGACCGCGATGTAATCGAAGCGCCGCACCAGATCGAGCGCGAGCTTGTGCTGGAAATCGGCACGCGCATTCGCGACCTTGGCGTGCAGCTTCGCGATATGCCGCCTGTGCTTTCGCGCCCGTTGCGCTTGCGCCAGCTTTTCCGCCGCTCGTCGACCGAACGGGTCATTGGGCAGCTTCTCGCCGGTCGAAAGTGTGGCGAAGTCTTTCAGGCCGAGATCGATGCCGACACCGGAATGGATAGGTCGGGCCGGAACATCCGGCATCTCGATCACGATGTTGAGAAACCAGTTGCCGCGTGCATCCTGCGCAAAGTTGGTTCCGTCCTTGATCCTCCCTTCGGGAAGCGGTCGGCTGTTGAACACGCGAAAGGTGTTGCCGGCGAAACGGAACGCGTCACCCTCGCGCTTCAGGTCACGCCCCTTCAGCGGCACCCAGCCCAGCGATTTCCTGCCGCGATAGCGCAGGAAGGGCCGACGGTGCTGACTGCGCGACTTCGCGTATTGCTCGCACGTCGCGTTGACCGTGCCGGAGTGAATGCCGAGTTCCTTGCTGCTGCCGGTCGTGAGCACATTCAAGTCGAAACCGGTCGGCCACTTCTTGCTCCACTTGAGCGCGTGCTTCTGCGTGTCATTGCAGAAGTTCCAGACGTAGTTCACCGCACGGCTCTGCTTGTTAAGCAGTCCGTTGAGCGACTTCACCCGGTAGCGGTAGACAAGAATCATGCAGGTGATCCTAACCCGTGGAAGAAGCAGCCTGTCAACAGCACGCCTTTCCTTCCCGCCATCAATGGCGGGGTTTCTCGGAGCAAATTCTGATGAAAAAAACGGGCCGCGGATGCGGCCCGTTGCATACGGGTGGCTTGACGCGGACGTCGCGCCGGCCCGTTCGTCGCTCGCGAGCACGGGCCGGCACGTCGTCATCGACGCGACATCAGAACCACTGCTTGTAGCGGCGCACGTAGATCGTCTTGACGATCTGCGCGAGCACGATGTAGCCGACCATCGTCGCGGCGAGCCACAGCCAGTAGGTGTTCGGCAGGTGCATGAAGCCGAGCGAATCCGCGAACGGCGAGAACGGCAGCCAGCAGCCGATCGCGATCGCGGTGAAGGTCGACAGCAGCACCGGCAGCGCGGCCGTGCTCTGCAGGAACGGGATCTTCTGCGTGCGCAGCAGGTGCACGACGAGCGTCTGCGACACGAGGCTCTCGATGAACCAGCCCGAATTCATCACGATCTGGCCGCTCGCGCCGCCGTTCAGGTGATACAGCGCGCCCGCGCCGAACACGGTCCACATCAGGATGTACGTCGTGATGTCGAATACCGACGACGTGGGCCCGACCCACAGCATGAAGCGGCTGATGTTGCCGGCTTCCCACTTGCGCGGCTTCTTCAGGAACTCGGGGTCCATCTTGTCCCACGGCAGCAGCATCTGCGACGTGTCGTAGATCAGGTTCAGCACGAGCAGCTGCGTCGCGAGCATCGGCTCCCACGGCAGGAACGCGCTGGCGACGAGCACCGAGAACACGTTGCCGAAGTTCGAGCTGGCGGTCATGTTCAGGTACTTCAGGATGTTGCCGAACGTCTCGCGGCCCTTGATCACGCCTTCCTCGAGCACCATCAGGCTCTTTTCGAGCAGGATGATGTCGGCGGTTTCCTTCGCGATGTCGGCGCCGCTGTCGACCGAGATGCCGACGTCGGCGTCGCGCAGCGCGGGCGCGTCGTTGATGCCGTCGCCGAGGAAGCCGACCGTGTGGCCGTTCGCCTGCAGCGCCTTGACGATGCGCGCCTTCTGCAGCGGCGTGAGCTTCGCGAACACGGTCGTGCGTTCGACCACCTGCGCGAGCGTGGCATCGTCGAGCACTTCGATTTCGGTGCCGAGCATCGGCTTGCCGGGTTCGAGGCCGACCTGGCGGCACACCTTCATCGTGACGGTCGGATTGTCGCCCGTCAGCACCTTCACCGCGACGCCGTTTCCGCGCAGCGCGGCGAGCGCCGGCGCGGCCGATTCCTTCGGCGGATCGAGGAAGGTCAGGAAGCCGCGCACGACGAGATCGTGTTCGTCGGCGGTGCGGTATTGCGCGCGTTCGTCGCCGCGCGGGATCATGCGCGTGGCGAGTACGAGCACGCGGAAGCCGTCCTCGTTGTACGCGGTGGCCTGTTCGAGCAGCCGCTTGCGGGCCACGAAGTCGAGCGGGCGCACGCCGTCTTCGTCCTGCACGTGCGTGGAAACCGCCAGCATTTCCTCGACCGCGCCCTTGCAGATCAGCAGGTGCGTGCCGTGCGTATCCTCGACGACGACCGACAGGCGGCGCCGCACGAAGTCGAACGGCAGTTCGTCGATCTTCTTGTAGCCCTGCGGCTTCACGCGTTCGCCGATCTCGTCGGCGCGCGCGACGACCGCGATGTCGATCAGGTTCTTCTGGCCGCTCTGGTGGAAGCTGTTCAGCCAGCCGAGCCGCAGGATGTCCTCGTTCTTGTGGCCGGACAGGTCGAGGTGGTGTTCGAGGATGATCTTGTCCTGCGTGAGCGTGCCGGTCTTGTCGGTGCATAGCACGTCCATCGCGCCGAAGTTCTGCACCGAGTTCAGCCGCTTGACGACGACCTTGCGGCGCGCCATCGCGACCGCGCCGCGCGCGAGGTTCGCGCTGACGATCATCGGCAGCATCTCGGGCGTCAGGCCGACGGCCACCGCGAGTGCGAACGTGAGTGCGCTCAGCCAGTCGCCCTTGGTCAGGCCGTTGATCATGAATACGATCGGCACCATCACGAACATGAACTTGATCAGCAGCCAGCTGACGCTCGCGACACCGCGGTCGAAGCTCGTCTCGATGCGCTTGTGGCTCACGACGTTGCGCGCGAGCGAGCCGAAGTACGTGTCTTCGCCGGTCGCGACGACCACCGCCGTCGCCGTACCGCTGACGACGTTGGTGCCCATGAAGCAGACGTTCTCGAGATCGAGCAGCGACGCCGGTGCGTCGTTGGCCGCGCCGGCCGCGTGCGTGCTCGCGGATTTGCCGGCCACCGCGCCGAGCGTGTCGTACTTCTCGACGGGCAGCGCCTCGCCGGTCAGCACCGCCTGGCTGATGAACAGGTCGCGCGACGCGAGCAGCCGCACGTCGGCGGGGATCATGTCGCCGGCGGAAAGATGCACGATGTCGCCGGTCACGACTTCGCGCATCGGCACCTCGCGGCGCGTCGGCTCCGACGTGTCGGTCATGGCGCGCTGTACGGTGGCAGTCGTGCGGACCATCGCCTTGAGCTTCTCGGCCGCGCGCAGCGAACGGAATTCCTGCACGAAGCGCAGCAGCGCGCTGATCGTGACCATCGTCAGCAGGATCGTCATGCCGACGTAATCGCGATCGTCGGGCGCCGCGAAATAGACGTCGGTGCAGAAGCTGATGGCGGCCAGCACCAGCAGCACGTAGACGAACGGGTTGTGGAACGAGAGCAGCAGCTGGCGGGTCCAGTGCGGCGGCTTGTCGTGCGCGATTTCGTTCGGGCCGTCATGCTGCAGGCGGTCGGCGGCCTGGTCGTAGGTGAGGCCGCGCGTGCTGGTGTGCAGCGACTTCAGCGTGTCTTCGAGCGGGCGGGCTGCTTCCTGCGCGGCGCGCATGGTGCGCGGGTCGTTCTGCTGGCCGGCGCCGGCCTTGATGAAGCCGCGCTGTTTCTTGTGCGAGGTGTTGTGTCGTGTCGTCATGAATCGCTCCTTGCGCACGAGGCGGCGGGCGGGGAGCGGCCGTGACGTTATCGACGCACGAGCGCTCCCCGCCGCGTCGCGTCAGGCGCGATCGGATGTGGGTCGGTAAAGGCGGGAACGCTCGCCGGCGCGCGCGATGCGGTCGGCATGTCGATGCGCAGCGTCGCACCGGCGAGCGGTAATCGACTACTGTCGTCTGAGTTCATCTGCACTCCTGTCGGTTGCGGATAGTCGGCACGGGCGATCGGCAGCGGCGCGCGCAACGAAGCGCGCGGCCGGACGGCACGCGAATGGAGAGCGCACGCGGCTGACGCCGCGCGCAACACGAACGCACACGCGCGACGGCGCGTCGCGTGCATTCGACAACATCGAAAATTCGGCGGGGGATCTGGCCGGTAATCAGGCCGGAAGGGCGCCGCATCCTGCTTCCCGGGATGCGGCAGAAGACGAGGCTCTGCGCGTTTTCCTCAGGCAGCAGTCAAGTTGGTCGGACACCAACTACAACTCGCATCGGTGTTCACAGAACACTCCATGTAACTAGACGGGGGCGATGGTAATGGCTCGCTGTGCGAAGCGTCAACCCTTTTGTCAGGCGTTATTTCGAGATACTTGATCGCGCCGGTGCGCGTTCGCGGGCGCGTGCGACAGCCCGTCACGAAACAGCCGCGCGCGTGCCATGTCGGCATGCGCGCGGCTGCGTCGAACGGCGTGTCCGTTACTGGTTCGCGGTCGCGACGGCGGCCCCTGCATCGAGGATGCCCGAGCCTGCCGGCAGCGCCGTGCACGACGTGCCGGCCGCCAGCTTCGCCGCGCGCGTGCCGCCTTGCAGCTTCTGCAGGACCTGCGCGGGCGTGAGGTTGCCGTTCACCGACAGCATCAGCGCGGCGACCCCCGTTACCTGCGGCGCCGCGAGGCTGGTGCCGTTCGCGAGGCCATAGGTGTCCGAGCCCGGCGTCGTCGTGCCGGTGTTCGACGTCGACAGGATGTTGACGCCCGGTGCGCTCAGCGAGACATCGGCGCCGAAGTTGCTGAACGATGCGCGGCGGCCCGTCGCGTCGGTCGCGCCGACGGTGATCACGCCGCGGCAGTTCGCGGGCTGGTCGAGCCCGGTCGACAGGCCGTCGTTGCCGGCCGCGACGACCACGGTCACGCCTTTCGCGGTCACGTCGTCGATCGCCTGCTGGAACGTCGTGCTGCACGCGCCGACCCCGCCGAGGCTCAGGTTGATGATCTTCGCGGGATTCGGATTGTTCGGCACGCCGTTGACGGGAATGCCGGCTGCCCAGCGCATGCCGTCGGCGATGTCGCTCGTCACGCCGCCGCACTTGCCGAGCACGCGCACCGGCAGGATCTTGCTGAGCCACGATACGCCGGCGACGCCGGCGCCGTTGTTGGCGGTCGCGCCGATCACGCCCATCACGCGCGTGCCGTGCCAGCTGCTGTTGCTCGGCTGGCTTGCGCAGTGATAGAAGGGGCCGCTGGCGTTGTCGAGTTCCTGCTGCGTGACCCAGTCGCCCGGATCGGTTGCGTCCGAGCTGCGCGTCAAGCCGTTGTTGCTGGTGTTGACGTTGCTGATGAAGCTGTAGCCTTGCTGTATCAGATTGCCGGTGAGGTCGCCGTGCGGCCGGTAGCCGGTATCGAGCACGGCCGTGACGACGGTCGGCGAACCCTTGGTCACGTTCCACGCGGGCGGCAGGTCGATGCCGGCGGTCGCGTCGGACAGGTACCACTGCTGGTTGTAGAGCGGGTCGCTCGGCGTGTCGCGGATCTGCATCGGGTGATCCGGTTCCGCGTAGTCGACATCGCTGTCGGCCGCGAACGCCTGTGCGAGCGCGGCGGCATCGGTGGCGGCCATGCGCTGGCCGAGCGACAGCACGGCCGCGCCGTTCGAGATCGTTCGCTCGACCTGCACGTTCACCGGCGTTTGCGGGACCGTGCTCGCGTACGCGCGTGCGCTGCCGGTCACCGGCGCCATCCAGCGCGTCATCGCGCGCTGGATCACCGCGTCGAGTCGCGAGCCGTTGTCGATGGCCGCCATCGCGCGCGTGGCCGTCAGCGTTTTCAGCTTGACGATCAGGTGATCGACCGGCGGCTCGACCGGTGCGGTCTGCGCGGCCATCTGCACGGCGGCCTGCTGCGACGTGCACGCGTTGGTGCCGGACGACACGGGCGGGGTGGTCGGCGCGGGTGCGGGAGTGGGCGTTGGCGTCGGTGCGGGTGCCGGTGCGGGTGCCGCGTTGGACGAAGACGGGTTGCTGCCGTCGCCGCCGCCTCCGCCGCAACCGGCGAGGGGCAGCAGGGCGGCGGCGGACAGCATGCCGGCGAGCATGCGCGCATGTGCGGGGCGCGCCAGCGCGAAATTGAAGCGTTTGGCTTTCATGTTGAAAGTCGATCCTCGTAGATAACCGTCGTGCCGGCGGTGGTGCCTGGTCCGGCGTAAACCGGACCTTGTTTTTGTCGGGCGCACGCAAGGCTGCTGCGACGCGCCATGCATTGGGTAACGGCTGATGAGGCGGCTTCTTGAATATGTTTTGTGTGAAAAAGGCGCGAGACGCAAACGATTGCGATGCTGCTTTGCAGCATGAACACGCGTTTGGAACGGGTGATCTGTTCATGGGGTGCAAGATTGCAGGCGGTCGACCCAGCGAAACGTGCGGCGCAGGCGCTTTTGCGCGCCGCGGAAACGATTACGCTCGGTGAAGCCCGCGACGGAAAGCGCTTGACGCTTTCCCCGATGCGGTGCGAATTTTGTCGGGCGTAGGATCGCGATTCGATCAACGTTTCGTCAGGAGACACGCATGGATCGCCGTTTCCGTTGGTTCGCCGTCGCGCTGGCCTGTGCGCTGGCCGGCACCGCGCACGCGCAGGCCCTTACCGGTACGCTGAAGAAGATCAAGGACACGGGCGTCGTGTCGCTGGGCATTCGCGAGTCGTCGGTGCCGTTTTCGTATTCGGACAACCAGCAGAAGAACATCGGCTACTCGCGCGATATCGCGTCGCGCATCATCGATCAGGTGAAGACGGACCTGAACCTGCCGAACCTCGCGGTGAAGGAAATCCCGATCACGTCGCAGAACCGCATTCCGCTGCTGCAGAACGGGACGATCGACTTCGAATGCGGCTCGACGACGAACACGCTCGAACGGCAAAAGCAGGCCGCGTTCTCGAACAGCATCTTTCTGTACGGCATCCGTTTCAGCACGCGCAAGGATTCGGGCGTGAAGGACTTTGCGGACCTGGCCGGCAAGACGGTCGCGACGACGGCCGGCACGTCGGACGAGCGCCTGTTGCGCAAGCTCAACGAAGAGAAGGCGATGAACATGACGATCATCAGCGCGAAGGATCATGCCGAAGCGTTCATGAACGTCACAACCGGGCGCGCGGTGGCGTTCGTGATGGACGAGCCGCTGCTGTACGGCGAGATCGCGAAGGACCGCAACCCGGGTGCGTACACGGTCGCCGGCACGCCGCTCGTTCACGAAAACTACGCGTGCATGATGCGCAGGGACGATCCGGCGTTCAAGCGCGTCGTCGACGGCGTGATCGCGAAGATGCAGACCTCCGGCGCGGCCGAGAAGCTGTACGACCAGTGGTTCACGCAACCGATTCCGCCGAAGGGCGTGAGCCTCAACTATCCGCTGTCGGCGGAGATGAAGCAGCTGTTCAGGAATCCGACGGACCAGGCGCAGTATTGATCGCGTCGACGTGAGCATGGGCAGCTCGATACGTCCGGTGTCGGCCTGCGCGATCGAGTTCCGCTGTTTCTTTCGCGGCGATGCGATGGCCGTGCGGCTGCCGTGAGCGGTCGCCGTACCACCTGAGTCGCATGACGAAGCCGTTTCCCTGATTCCTCGCCGGGCATCCGTCCGGCCCCGCCTTTCCGACTCTTTCCCTTTCGCCTGAATCCCGCGCCGGGCGCCGAACGGCGGCCGGCGCATGCGCGTGCGATTTGCATCCAGCCACGCCGCCTGTCGCGTAAACCCGGATTCAGATTTCAATTTGAACTGGTCAGAATCTGCCGAAATTGTTCAACAATTTTCGGCGGAAAATCCCGGAAAGCCGCGTACGGTGGCGCACGGGAGGCGTTGCGGTGTTTCAGCGCGAGAGCCGAATAACCCTGGAGCTTCGCGATGTCAGCTCGTTTTCCGCTTCGTCGTTTCCTCCGCGGCGCGCTCGTGCCGCTGGCCTTCGCGTGCTCGTTCGCGGCGGCGGCTCCGCTGCAGACGGTGCGGCCCGGCACGCTGCTGGTGGGCTCGGACCTCACGTATCCGCCTTACGCGTATCTGGACGCCGGCAAACCCGCCGGTTTCGACGCGGAGTTCTCGCGGATGCTCGCGCGTCACCTGAAGCTGGAGCCGGTGTTTCTCGACACGCGTTTTCCGGACCTGATCCTCGGGATGAAGGCGCGCCGCTTCGACGTCGTCGCGTCCGCGCTCTACGTGACGCCCGATCGCGTGAAGCAGGTCGATTTCGTGCCGTACCTGAAGACGGGTGCGTCGCTGCTGGTGGCGAAGGGCAGCGCGTTTCTGCCGAAGACGCCGCAGGACCTGTGCGGCAAGCGGGTCGGCTCGATCAAGGGTGCGTCGTGGACGCCCAGGCTGCGCGCGGTGTCGCAGGACGCATGCAAGGCGGCTGGGCGCGACGAGATCGCGATCCGCGAGTTTCCGACGTCGCCGGAAGCGACGTCCGCGCTGATGTCGAGAGCGGTCGACGTCCAGATCGAGGACGCGGCCGTCGCGCAGGGGATTCCGAAGCAGACGAACGGGCGCGTCGAAATCAGTTCGACCACGTTGCTGTATCCGATCGTGATCGGCCTGGGCGTGACGAAGGGCGACGGCAGCCTGCTGGGCACGCTCGAAGGCGCGCTGAAGGAGGCGAAGCGCAGCGGCGAATACGACAGTCTCGTGAAGAAATACGGGCTGCAGGAACCGACGCCCGCCGACGTCGCCGCCGCGCTTGGTACTGCGAAGTAAGCGTGCAATAGACGAGCAGTAAGCGCGACGTACGCGCGACCCGCCTGCCGCGCGCGGCGCGTCGGGCGGCCGCATCACCCTCCCGGATTGAGGAGTCTTCGATGCAGTTCGATTGGCACTATGCGTTTCAGCTCTTGTGGGACAGGGATTTCTGGCGCGCGTGCGTCGTGGTCGTCGAACTCAGCGTCGCCGCGTGGGTGCTCGGCGTGTTGCTCGGGTTTCCGGTGGCGCTCGCGCGGCAGTCGCACCAGCCGCTGCTGAAGCGCGCGGCGGCCATCTACATCTGGTTCTTCCGCAGCCTGCCGCTGCTCGTGCTGCTGGTCTTCATCTACAACCTGCCGCAGGTCTTTCCCGCAACCAGCGCGGTGCTGTCCGATCCGTTCACGGCCGGCCTGATCGCGATGGTGCTGAGCGAGACCGCGTATTTTGCGGAGATTCATCGCGGCGGAATCCTGTCGGTGCCGCGCGGGCAGATCGAGGCCGGCCGTGCGCTCGGCATCCGCTTCACCGGCATCCAGCGGATGATCGTGATGCCGCAGGCGATCCGCATCGCATTGCCGGCGCTCGCGAACGAGTTCATCACGATCGTGAAGCTGACGTCGCTGGTGTCGGTGATTTCGCTGGCCGAGATCCTGCTCGTCGGGCAGCGGCTGTACACGCAGAATTTCCTCGTGTTCGAAACGATGCTGGCCGTCGCGTTCTATTACGTGCTGATCGTCACCGTGTTCAGCCGGCTGCTCGGTTATCTGGAGCGGCACCTCGACGTGAGCCGCCGCACGTCCGCGCCGGCCGGCCCGGCGACGCTCGAATTGCCGCTGTCGGCGCCTGCCGTCGCGCCGCGGCCGCGCGCGAGCGCCGAATTCGCGCTGCGCGTGAAAGGCGTGCAGCAGCGCTACGGCCGTCACGAGGTGCTGAAGGACGTTCATCTTGACGTCGTGCCCGGGCAGGTCGTGTCGATCATCGGCCCGTCCGGTTCCGGCAAGACGTCGCTGATTCGCACCATCAACGGTCTCGCGCCGGTGAACGCGGGCGAGATCGACCTGTACGGCGAGTCATTCATTCGCGCGTCGGGCTCGCATCCGCCGCGCGTGTCGAGCGAGCGGATTCTCGATATCGGCATGGTGTTCCAGAGCTTCAACCTGTTCCCGCATCGCACCGCGCTGCAGAACGTGATGATGGCGCCGTGCTATCACCGCCAGGCCGATGTGGCCGCGATCCGGCTGCAGGCGTTGTCGCTGCTGTCGAAGGTCGGGATGCTCGAGCATGCGAACAAGTATCCGCATCAGTTGTCGGGCGGCCAGCAGCAGCGCGTCGCGATTGCGCGCGCACTCGCGACGCGGCCGTCGATCATGCTGTTCGACGAGCCGACCTCGGCGCTCGACCCGGAACTCGTCGGCGAAGTGCTGAAAGTGGTCGAAACGCTCGCGAAGGAGGGGATGACGATGATCATCGTGACCCACGAAATGAACTTCGCGTTCACGGTGTCCGACCGGATCGTGTTCATGGAGAACGGCCGGATCCTGTACGACGTGCCGCCGGAGCAGATTCGCGGCAGCGCGGATACGCGCGTGAAGGACTTTCTCAAGCATGTTCACTTCGCATGACGAATGACCGGACGGGAGCAGGCATGCACGGCGCGGATCGTCGGCAGGACGACATGAACGAACAGGCGTGTGCCGACCGCCTGCGCGGGTGTCTCGAGCGTGCGGATGCGCATCCCGGCGACATCGGAACCGCATGGCTCGCACGTCGCGACCAAGCGGCGGCTGGCGAAGCGCGTGCGCGCGATACGGCGCGGCGCGAAGGTGAGGCTGGCGTGCCGCTGGCCGGCACCGTGCTGACGGTGAAGGCGTGTTTCGATTGCGAAGGCTGGGTCACGCATGCCGGTTCCCGGGTGCTGGCCGACGAGCCGCCGGCGCGCAGCGACGCCGCGCTGGTGTCGGCGCTGCGTCGCGCCGGCGCGGTGCTGGTCGCGCAGACGGCGATGACCGAGTTCGCGTACGGCGCGCTCGGGGTGAACCGCGCATATGGAACGCCGACGACGCCGCTCGATGCGCGGCGCGAGCGGGTGGCCGGCGGATCGAGTTCGGGTGCGGCGGTGTCGGTGGCGCTCGGCGCGGCCGACCTGTCGCTGGGTTCCGATACGAGCGGTTCCGCGCGCATTCCGGCGGCATTCTGCGGGGTGACCGGATTCAAGCCTTCGCGCGGACGCTATGCGACCGACGGCATGCAGTTTCTGTCGACCAGCTTCGACGTACCGGGCTTGCTGGCCGCGACGGTCGGTCTGTGCCGGCAAGCGGACGCGGCGTTGCATGGCGCAGACGCATCCCGCCGGCAAGGACAACCGGCAAGCATCCGCGATCTGCATTTCATCGTGCCCGAGCCGTTCGCCACCGACGACCTCGACCCTGTCGTCGGGCACACATTCGATGCGTGGTTGTCGCGTCTTTCCGCGCGTGGCGCGCGGATCAGCCGTAAGCGGCTCGATTGCGTGGCCGAGGCCGGCGCCGTCGCACGCGCGGGCGGCATCATCGCAGCGGAGGCGTTCATGCTGCATCGCGCGCGTCTCGCAACGGCCTCGGATCGCTACGATCCATTGGTTGGCCCGCGCATCGCCGCAGGCGAGCACGTGCGCGCGCACGACTATGCGGCCGCATTGCTGCGTCTCGCCGCGCTTGCCGACACGTATCACGCCGATCTCGGCGACGCGGATGCCGTGCTGACGCCGACGGTGCCGATGCTGCCTCCGCGCGTGGCCGATCTGGCCGACGAAGCCGTCTATCTCGCGCAGAACGCGCGGGCATTCCGGCTCACCGAATTCGCGAACCGGCTCGATCTGCCGAGCATCAGTGTGCCGGGCGACCTGCAGAGCAGGCAGCCCGTCGGCCTGCTGATCACCGGACGCCGCGGCGAAGACGCACGGCTCTTCGATGCCGCGGCCGCGGTCGAACGTACGCTGACCGGATTCGCATGACGTGTTTCCCTGCGGCAAGGATCGCCTTGCCATCTTTCATCGCCACTATTCAGAGGTACTTATGATAATCGTGAGATCGGCCGATATCGCCAATACCGAACGCCACGCCAGCGGTCCGGGCTGGGACAGCAAACGCATGATCGTCAAGCAGGACGGCGTCGGCTATTCCGTCCACGAGACACGCGTGCATGAAGGCGCGGAGTTGCATCTGCACTACAAGAACCACTTCGAAACCAACTATTGCGTGGCGGGAGAAGGGGAAGTCGTCGATACGGCGACCGGCGACGTGCACCGGATCACGCCCGGAACGATCTATGCACTGAACCTGAACGATCCGCATATCCTGCGTGCGACGCGCGGCGACCTGCACCTCGTGTGCGTGTTCAATCCGCCGCTGACGGGGCTCGAAACGCACCGGGAAGACGGCAGTTACGCGCTGCCGACGGAAGCGCAAGCCTGACCGCGCGTGATGCGTATCCGCTGAGGGCCGCATCGCGCGGCACGCAGCGGCGGCATTCGGTTCAGGCGACCTCGCGATGGCTGCGCTTGATCGCTTCGATCAGCATCCGCTCGGAATCGTCGAGATAGCGCGTGAGCGTGGTGACGGCCTCGCTGCGGCGATTCTGCGTGAGCAGGTCGTAGATCCGGTATTCGCGTTGGATCCAGTCGGGCGTCTGTATGCGCTTCTCGTCGGGATCGGCGGCAAAGACGAGGCGCAGTTGCGCCGAGATGGTTCGGAAGAACTCGTCGAGCAGCGCCGATTTCTGCAGCGCGACGATGTGCTGGTGAAACCGCAGGCTGTGCGTGCCGACCGCCTGCCAGTTTTCCTTGTCGAGTTCGCGTTCGGCCGCACGAATGGCGGTCTGCATTTTCTCGAGCAGCGCCGGCTGCGCGAGTTCGGCCGTGTTCAGCGCATGCAGTTCGAGCGTGCGGCGCGCGACGTAGAGATCGCGCACGTCCTGGCGATTCAGCGTGCGCACGACGACGCCCTTGTGCCGCACGAACGTGACGAGCCCTTCACGGCCAAGCTGGTGCAGGACTTCGCGGAGCGAGTTGCGCGACGTATCGTATTCGGCGGCGAGGTCCATCTCGATCAGCGCGGTGCCGGGCGGCAGCTTGCCGCTGATGATGTGTTCGCGCAGTTGATGGCTGATCCGGTCGGCGACCGACTGTCCTCTCGCTTTTTCGCTTGCCATTCCGTTCGTTCGCTCCTCTCCTGATCGTGCGCCGCCGGCGTGGCCGGCCGGCGGCGTTTCGCCATTCTACGGGCTGCGGCCCAGGTTACGCCGTTTTACCGGTCTGCCAGTCGGCCTGCGGCGGCTGCATTCCGTGCTGGCCGCGGTACGGCGCGACGGACGGCGACGACCAGCCTTCGAGCAAACTCGGGTCGAGCCGGTACACCTCGACGCCGAGCGGCCGGCACACGTCGATCGGATCGCGTGCGCCGGGTCCCCACATCGGCACCGACAGATCGCCGCCCGGGCACGTGGACATCGCGCACAGCACGTCGATTTCGGCGAAGAATTCGAGGTAGTCGCCCGGCTTCGCGGGGCACGCCTTCATGAAGTACTTGTCGTGGTCGTTCAGGCCGGTGCACTGGAACACGTTGAGCACGTCGTGCACGTCGAATTCGGTGAGTCCGTACGGCGCCACCGCGCGCACGAGATTCGAGTGGCAGTGGAAATGGAAGTCCTCGCCGGTCAGCAGCTTGTTCACGTACGGGTCGCAGCGCGTGCCGAGCAGGTCGTGCACGCGGCCGCCGTCGCCGTCGACGCCATAGTCGGCCAGCGTGTCGTCGGTGATCGTGACCATCGGGCGCAGGTACGGCAGCGTCGACCACAGCCGGTCGAACGTCGTCACGTGTGCGGCTTGCAACTGGCGCGTGCGCGACGCCCACATGCGTTCGCGCGGATTGTGCAGGTTCCACATGTTGAAGTCGGCGACCTGCGGGCCTTCGAGCGTGACGATCCGGAACACGTGGCCGGCCGGCACCGTCCACGCGAAGCCGCTGCGGATCGGCACGACGTGCGACGCGATGCGTTCGCGCGCGTCCTGGCGCTGCGCGATCGCGGAATAGAAGGCCCTGTCGACGTTCAGGACGGAACCCTTGGTGACCTGGTAGGCGGCGGGATAGTTCGACATGACGCGGTACTCTCGGCAAAGGTTGGCAGATGCGGCGATCCGGCTGAAACCTTTTGTGGCGGCCGGTCAGGCGTCAATTCACATGCTGGATTGTTCAACAATAAATTGGCGCTCCGGGGAGTATAGGGGGAAGGCGGGGAGGTGTGTCAATCGGAGGGAAGTACGGAGGGGGAGCGGTGAGGCGGCGCACGCGCCGCGTTCGGCGAAACGCCCGGCGCCGCAAATAAAAAACCGCCGGCATATGCCGGCGGTCTCACTTTGGAGCCCGGTCGCTCGTGCGCCGGAAGCGCGCGTCAGGCCTTGATTTCAGGCCCGCGCGCGGCCGGCCGTGCCGGCGCCGCCTGGGCAGGCGCCGTCGAACGCGTCGAAGGTTGCGCCGGCACGATCACGACGACCGGTTCCGGCATCGCCCACGGCGCCATCGCGAACCCGACCGGCTGCGGCATCGGCATCGCGAACGCGTTGGCGAGCGCGATGTGCTGCAGCGCCATCATCTGCTGCTGCATCGCGACCATTTGTGCCTGCGCCACCTGCATCCGGTACTGCGCCACCTGCATCCGGTACTGCGCCGCCTGCATTTGCCGCAACGCCGCCGCGCTCGGCATGCCGCCCGACGACGACGTCTGCATCGCGAAGCTCGCGCAGCCTTGCGGGCTGTGCCAGCTCCACGTGCTGACCTTCATCGGGCCGACCGCCGTCTGGACGACGCGCGTTTCGGCTTTCACGGGCACGGCCTGCCCGTCGACATTGACGAACATCGGTTGGGCGGCGGCCACCGCGCCGGCCTGCCCGGCCAGGGCGAACACGGGCGCCAGCGCCAGCGCGCCCGCCGCCATATACGAACGGAATCGCATCTTCGTATCTCCATTAAACGAGACTTGATCGAATCAACAATGACGTGCGGCTCACGGAGTGAGCCACCCGAGACAGTGCGGCCGTCGGCTTAAATCAACATTAAAACCGCCGCCGGCCGGCCCGATCAGCGCATGTCGAGCCCTGCCGCAATCGGCATTCAACCTCGCCCGTGCCAGGGGAATCCTGTCGCCCGGTGCAACAGCAGGCACAATACAGAATTCGCCACGACCGCACGCGTGTTCGGCATTCGAACATTGACGGTGCGGCACTGCTGCACCGATCTCCTTCCCAGTCGTCATGAACGCCACGCTCACTCCCGCGCGCGAGTCGAATTCGCCGCGCTTCCTGCTGTTCCTGATCTGCCTGTTCGCATCCGCCGGCCAGCTCGCGATCGACATCTACGTGCCCGCACTGCCCGACATGGCCCGTTCGTTCGCGACCACGCCGCAGGCGATCCAGTCGAGCGTGTCCGGCTACATGGCGGCCTATGCGCTCGGCCAATTGATCTTCGGGCCGATCGCCGACGCCTACGGACGCAAGCGCGTGCTCGCGTTCGGGCTCGTGATCTACACGATCGGCTGCCTGCTGTCGCTCGGCGCGCCGAACCTCGAGACGTTCGTGCTGGCGCGCTGCCTGCAGGGCTTCGGGATCGCGACCACCAACCTGCTGGCGAAGGCGATCATCACCGATTCGTTCTCCGGCCAGGCGTTGATGCACGCATTCACGTACATGTCGATCGCATGGGGGCTGGCGCCGATCATCGCGCCGGTGATCGGCGCGCACCTGCAGGAATGGTTCGGCTGGCGCGCGTGCCTCGTGTTCCTGCTGGTCTACTCGCTGGCGATGTGGGCGCTGCTGTGGCATTACCGCGAAACCTTGCCGAAGCCGGTGCATCTCGAGCCGCGCACGCTGATGGCGAACGCGGGCAAGGTGCTGGCCAGCCCGGTGTTCCAGAGCTGCTTCCTCGCCCAGGGGCTGTGCTACAGCATCCTGCTGGTGTTCAACATCGTCGGGCCGTTCATGGTGCAGACCACGCTGCACAAGCCGCCGACCTTCTTCGGGTATCTCGCGCTCGGCATCGGCCTCATGTATTTCCTCGGCGGCCTGTCGAACCGGATTCACGGCCGCGGGCTGCCGAGCGCCGAGCAACGGCTGCGTATCGGCGCGCGCGTGATGGCGGGCGCGTCCGTCGCGATGCTGGTGCTGGCGCTGACCGTCGGCCTGCGCGTATGGACGCTCGCGACGCCGGTGCTCGTAATGGGCTTCTGCGCGGGCGCGATGTATCCGACGCTGATGGCCAAGGGCAATTCGCTGTTTCCGCATATCGCCGGCTTGACGAGCGCGATTCTCGGCTGCGCGCTGCTGCTCGTGTCGTCCGCGATGATGGGCCTGGCCGGTTTCGTGTCGATTCAGGTGCTGACGCCGCTGGCGGTGTTCTTCGTCGCGTTGTCGTTCATCGTCGTGTGGATGGTGACGAAGCTGCTGCGGTATCTGTCGCAGCAGCAGGCGGCGCCGGTGGTGTGTGGGAGCGGGGAGGCGGTGTAACAGGCCGGCTGGCAACGCAGCCAAGCCATGCATGGCTCGATTTGCGAATGTCTGCCAGGCCCGCCGTATCGTGACGGCGCGAATTTACGGGTGGGCCGTATGTACGTCACGAAGGGCGACAGCTTTCGCCGGCGAGTTCGTAACCTGAATCGCATTCCCACGAGCGTCCGGTGAAATCGACGTGCGCGTTGGGTGGCACGCGCAGTTTCGTGCAGATCCGGCCGGTCTGAATGAAGCCCACGTCGCATTCCCATCCGAAACCGGTGGGTATCGCGTGTGCGTGTTGCGGCATTGCGGCCGGCACGCATGACGATCCGGCGCGGCTGAAGCCGTTGGGGCACGACGATTCGCGCTCGATGCGGCCCGCAGCGCCCGGGCACCCGAGGCGATCGACACCCGGCGGACAGGATTCCGGACGAGCCGCGCCCATTGGCGCCGGTGCCGGCGTGGTGTGCGCGGGCGCATCGTCCGTTTGTTTGAGCGATGTGTCGCGAGACAGCGGGCGGGCGTGTTTCGTGAGCGCCGGCGGCGATTCCGATGGCGAGGCCCGCTCGCTGTCGCGTTGCTGACGCGGTATCGATGTCGGGCGATTCTCGATCGCGGCCGCCGCGTGCTGCTGGCTGGCGGGCCGAGCGGGGGGCGCGGCCCGGCGCTCGGACGGGCGATGGATCAGCGCGAGGACTCCGCCGGCTGCGACGGCAATGAGTGCCGCGCCGACTGCGACCCGGCGCCCGTATCGTACGCGCGACGACGGACGCCCGACCCGTCGTGTAATGCTGCGGCGTTCGTCGATCCCATGGTCAGGCAGCCCGTCGGACACGATACGGGCGGCAGCCGCCGGCACGGAACGTGGCTCGTCGGGTAAGTCGAGACCGCATGCGATGGCTTGCGCGTCGGCGTCCGGTGTGCCCGCCGCGCGCAGCGCGACGACGACGTCTTCGCCCGCGGCCCGTGCCTTATATGCGAGTTGGAGCCACTGGAAATAGGTGTCGGCGTCGATCGTATCGATCGAACCGGCACGATGCGCTGCGCGTTCAATCACGTCGTCCATTCGTCATGCCTCGCCGCGCAGGAGCATCGCGGTGCCGTGCCCGGCGACGCCCGGCCATGTCGTCCGATGTTCGAGCGTGGCGGCGCATTCGCTGAAGAACGGATAGTCGCGCCACGCGTCGCGATTGCCGATCACGTAGAGTCTGCGTTTCGCGCGGCTGACGGCGACGTTGAGCAGATTCGGCTTTTCCGACGCCCATGCTTTCGCGCGGGGGCGGTCGGGATGGCCGCCCAGTACGAGCAGGACGACGTCCGATTCCTTGCCCTGCACCGTATGGATCGTGCCGATCTTGACATTCCCGTATCGATTGCCGAGCGTGTCGCGCAAAGCTTGCGTCACTTCCCGGAATGGGGAGATGACGTAGATCGTTCCGGAGGCGTCGTCGTGTGTGTGAATGTCATCGAGAATCGTGGCGACAGCACGTCCCTCGTCGGGGACCCAGTGTCCGTTCGCATCGCGTCCCTCGACGTGAATCCAGGTCGTGCCGGGAAGCGCGAGTTGGGCCCGCTTGACGGTGCCGAATACCATCATCCCGTTGTATGCGATTTTGTTGGCGACATTGAACATCTCGACGTCGCAGCGGCGATGAACCCGAAGCGGAGCGCTGACCCAGAGCGGGTTGCCTTCGTGGTCGGGAAGATAGGTGCCGACCGTCGAGATCCGGTCGGCGAGCCGCTGAATCGACTGACGGCCGGGCGTCCACGTCGTTTCGACGCCGAAGCGGGTGCGCAGCGCCTGTTGCGAGGTGAACGGCAGCGGCAGGATCGGCTCGAGTTGAAGCGGATCGCCGACCACGACGGCCCGCCGGGCCCGCCAGAGCGCGCCTACGGCGGCTTGCGGCAGCCCTTGTCCGGCCTCGTCGATCAACAGCCAGCCGATTTCCTCTCGCTGAAGATTGGAGAACAGGCGACCGAACGAAGCGAACGTGCTCGATATGACCGGTACCACGGCGAAAAGCGTTTGCCACGCGGATTTCACGGCCTCGCGGGATACGCCGCCCGGTACGGAGCCTTGCAGGATGTCGACCATGCCGAACAGATTGGAACGGACGATATGGGCGTTTTCGGCTGCGAACGCCTGATGCAGGTTCAGCGCTTCAAGGAACACCTTTGCCCGGGCGTCGTTCCATGCCCGGTCCGTCCATGGCGACGATAGTTCGCGCTCGTCGTCCGTGCGCTCGGCACAATCGCGATCGACGAAATGATCGCCCAGGACCATGCGCGCTTGGGCGAGTCCGGCATCGAGTCGCGTAATGTCACCCGACAGCACCGCGATTTCGTCGTGGGTCGCGCGTTCGAGTCGTTCCGCGCCTCGGCGCGCGACATCGGCTTGATCCACAATGCCGGCGGCGGTGTCCATCGCATTGCTGGCTTGCTGTTCGGCGTCGATACACGCGAGAAATCTGATTCGCCAGTCCCGGTGCGCGCGACCGAAGCTGAACACGTTCTCGAAGAAACCCGGGCGCGCATGCAAGTGATCGTTTTTTTGAACGTGTGCCTGCCTTGCTCGTTCGATAGCCGTCGAGTGACGTGCCCGAGCAATTTCGTGGGCGTTTGTCGCGTTCTCCGTCGCCCGATTGCGTTCCCGCGCAAGTGCGTTCAGTGCATCCCGGCGCGAACGCGCGGCACGAAGCATGTCGGCCTGCCGGGCCCAGTCTTCGCGCTGCGTCCGCAGTTTCGACTCATCGGCACAGGCTCGCCGGAAGCGCTCGACAGACTCGCGCCACATCGAAGGCCGGCGCCTGGCGTGGTCGCCGAGCCAAGTGATGAGGCCCGGTAGTCCTTTTTCGCTCTCCGGCTCGTCGT
Source organism: Burkholderia sp. BCC0397 (assembly GCF_902832865.1). Classification (NCBI taxonomy): domain Bacteria; kingdom Pseudomonadati; phylum Pseudomonadota; class Betaproteobacteria; order Burkholderiales; family Burkholderiaceae; genus Burkholderia; species Burkholderia sp. BCC0397. The sequence continues at coordinate 138,468 of NZ_CADFDL010000018.1, forward strand.
TCGTTCGGCGATCGTCCTTTTGTTCATCCCACCAGACGTCGCGAAGGAATGCCGTCCGGTTCGTCTTGTTGCCGAGACGGGCCGCGAGCAAGCCCCAGACCGGCTTGTCGCCGCCGAGTGCGCGCGCGGCGAGATCCGGGAAATAGTCGACGCTCGATTTCCACATGTCGTCGATTGCATCGGCTCCCGGCAGTTCGAGCGTGATGTTTTCGACGGCGCCATTATTGGCGGAGGCCACCACGATCTCGAAGCCCGAGAATTCCGGCTTCCACAAATAGATGGTCCGCTGACGATTGCCGGATCCCCAGCCGCGGACACCGTCGAACGCGTCTTCCGGGTTGCGCAGCGACGCAAGCATTTCAGCCCGTTTGACGACGATGTGCGCGACGAGATCGCGAAGCAGGGTGGTCTTGCCTGTGCCGGGCGGTCCATTGACGCTGAATATCCCGGCGTCGTTGTCCAGTTCGTGAATCATGCGGTTGATCGCGAACTGCTGACTGAAGACCAGCGGGTGGTGTCCGCTTGCCGGCCAGCGTCCGGAGGGGTAGCGCTTGGGAGTCAGCGTCTCGTACATCGAATCGACCGATTGCCGGGTGTCGGTGCGCGCCGCGTTGTCGATCTCGCGATCCGGCCTCAGATAGGACGATAAAGCGGCGCCCGCGTCGTTCCGCTCGAACGCGTCCGCGACCCGCGTCAGGTCGTCGACAAAGAAACTGTTCAGGAAGTCGACACGGTCGACCCGATACTCCTTTTCGGCCTCGACCTGCTTCGACTGAACGCGGACGCGTTCGTCCGGCGCTTCTTCCACAAGGCCGATTTCCTCGAACAGCAATGCGGTGATCGAGTCGATGTCGCCCAACGTCAATTTGCGCCCGACGTCGAGTTCCTTCGCGAGTAGCGCCTTGCCTTCGTCGTCGTCGTCGGGAACCGCGAATAGCTGGCGCAATTTGATCAGGAAGTCGGCGGCGAATGATTCGAATCCGTCGAGCCAGTCCGGCGAATCGGGTCCGGGTGTGGCCGTACGTCCCCATGCCCAGACGCATGCGGACAGCACGAACGTATCGAAGAGCGGGCGCCCGTCATGATCGACGCGAATCAGGAAGCATGCCGACAGGCTGTCGAGCCGCGAGTCGAACGATTGTGGATCCTTCCCGAAGATCGACTCGAGCAATTCGCGTACGCGCCGAACGAGGTAGACACCGCCGTAGACATCGTGACGCCATACACTGTCCTTTCCCGCAGCCGGAAGACGCGTGAACCCGGGTTGCCAGGGCGCGAGAAGATCGTCGTGAGTAAACCGGTCGGTCTGTTTCGTTCGCTTTCCGGGTTTCAGATCAATATCCGGAACGGATTGCGGGTTGAAGATTTCAGCGGCGCGCCAGTAACGAAGAATCTGTGCTTTCGTATTCATTTGATGCAGACCGATGTTGCGCTATGTGGCGCGAATGAAATGCTCGCGTCGTCGGATGGTAGGCACTTTACCTAATTGTTCGATGAATTGAAATGCGCGGCTTGATGTCGGTTGTTGAAAAAATAAGAGATAAACCGCTTTTTATTCCGAATTTCGAAGGAATGAGGCCGATATATTCGATATCGATAATTCCAGAGGACAGGGGTTCAATGGTCGGGTTTCGAATGAAGTGGATCGGATGCGTGGCCCATGAAAAGAACGGCGGCGGGACTCCCGAATGGATTGCAACCAATCGGCAAGGGCATGCGCTGGCGCATTGCTGGAGCGATGGATCGGAAATATCCGCAGGATCGCTCGCGATCAATCCGCGCAGCGACGATTGCATCGCCTACAGCGGATGCGCGGCCCCGGCCTGCTGCAACAGCGACACGGCAACCGGGTCCGGCAGTCCGTTCGAATCGATCGCCCCAGCCTTGGCCAGCGCGACGAGATCGCTGTCGACGCCCGGTTGCCCGACCACGAACGACGTGGTCAGGAACGCGGGCGCGGCGAGCGTGACCGCATAGCGCTGCTGCAGGTTTGTCACCACGGCCGATTGCGCGGCCTGCGCGGTGTCCGGGCTGTTCATCGCCCGCTGGTAGCGCAGGGTGCCCTGGAAATTGCCGATCAGCCCGGCCGTGTTCGTTCCGAGTTGCGCCGCGAGATAGACGAGCATCAGCTCGGTCTCGGGCGTCGTATTGAAGGTGCCGCCTGCGTAGGCGAGCGAATGCAGGCTCGCGCCGCCCGACGCCACGGTGATGACGCATGGCGGCGCGGCGTTCAGCGTCACGTGGTAGTTGCCGCCGCCGTCCGTCAGCGTCGTCGCCGAGCCTGCCGCGCAATTGACTGTGACTTGCGCGCTCGCGAGCGCGTCGCCCGTCGCGGCCGTGCCCGCCAGCGAGACGGTTTGCGTGTTGTCGTTGAAACAGGCATCGACACCGAAGCAGGCATCGCCGTTGCAGGCCTGGAGCGTGGCGAGCGTTGCAACGCACAACGCACCCAGCGCGGGACGGGTGAAGCGCGTAAGGCGAATGTTCATGGTCGCGGGCAATCCGAGAGAATGAGGCAATCGGTGCGCGTCGGGAATGCGGCGCTGCTGTCATTCTATGTCCCGAACCGGCCGGCTGCTTGCCTGTTCGGTCTGCCGTTTGCGGCGGTACCGCCGGGCGAATGCGCTATTGGCGCGGCGGGCGGGCCGGCGCCATGACATAAGTGAGCAGCAGGCTCAGCAGGATGCTGAGCCCGAGCACGTGCCAATGGCTGGCGAGCAGCCGCTGGAAGTGTTCGCCCATGTCCGGCGTGATCCACCAGCAGGTTATGGGGTGCATTCGAGCCTGGTGGCATTCCAGGATGCTGCCGTTTTGATACGCGTCCCACAGGCTGTCGGCCGCATACAGGCCCAAGACGAGCGGGATGATCTGTACGCCATGCCGGAGCAGTTTTCCCTCGGTTTCGGGTGTCATCGTTATCGGTCCGGAATCGGCCTGCATCGGTTCGTCGTCGGTGCCCGAATGCACAGCGTGCTCGATATTGTCGAACCAATTCATCACGTCCACAATGGTTCGCGGCTTGGCACTGCATATACGCTTTCACGGCCTGGAACGAACGGTGTACGAAGGCACCGCGTGTGGCAGGTTGCTGATCGAAACCGCGGAAGACAACCGCTTTGAGACGTATGCGCCCGCATCGGGACGATACGACGGCATATTGAAATGACGGGGTCCGGAAGTCGGCCGGAAACCTTTCAGTTCCCTTCGCAATTGGTTATGCTGCGGGACGATTAAAACGACGAGAGCACGCGCCATGCACGAGAGAGCCGGCATGCCGTTTCCGACATGAACTTCAAACGACAGATGGGCCGGCCGTGCTCGGCGGGTCGCGATGGCGATCCGGCATCGCGAGCACGCGTGCTCCGCAACGACATTTCCCGAGCCACGCGGCTGCGCAGCGCAACCGGCCGATCCAGCATGTGGAGCGCGCTGGCGGCGGCCATGCTGACGGGCGCGGCGTTGCTGTCAGGCAGCGCCGCCCTTGCAGCGCCGGCAGATGCGGACAGCATCGCCATCGCCGCATCGTCGGCCGGCGAGCCGTCGATCGCGGGACCATCGGCCTGCACGCGCGTGGCTGCAGCGGCCGCCTATCCCGTCGCCGGCCACTCCGAAGCCGCCCCGACGCTGAAAGGTCGCGTGACGGATCTGACCGGCGCGCTGAGCGCCGCCTGCGCGGCCGAACTGACCGATCGACTCGCCGCGCTCGAGCAACGGCTTGGCGTGCAACTGGCCGTACTGCTAGTCGGCTCGACCGGGCAGTCGACGATCGAGCAGTTCGCGACCAACATATTCGAACACTGGAGGCTCGGCCAGAGCCAGATCGATAACGGCCTGCTGCTCGTCGCCGCGCTCAACGACCGTACCGTGCGTATCGAGGTCGGCTACGGGCTCGAAGGGGCGATTCCGGACATCGTCGCGGGCCGGATCATCCGCGAGCAAATCGTGCCGGCGTTTCGCGAGAATCGCATCGAAGCCGGCGTGAGCGACGCGGTCGATGCGCTCGCGCGCGAGATGACGCCGCCGGAAATGGCGGCATCGACCGATGCGCAACCCGGTGACGAGGCGGCCGACGTCGCGCCCCGCGCCGAACGGCGACTGTCGAACGGCTTGCTCGACAAGCCGCCGGTCGACTACGGCAGTTTCACATTCTGGCTGCTGCTCGGGCTGGCCAATGTCGCACTGGGCGTGCTGACCGAGAAGCGCAAGCTGCGCTGGCCGATCATGCTTCCGGCCAGCTATCTCGTCGCGACGATCGCACCGATCGTGATGCTGCCGGTCGGCGCGATCTTCGACGGCAAGCTCGACGCGATCCTGGCGGCCCTCGCGTTCGTTCCGACCGGCATCGGCGTCGCGGCTTGGCTGCTCGGCATCGGTCTCGTCCGATCCGCAAGCATCCGCAAGTACACGGCGATCATCGGCGGGACGTTGCTCGCGCTGATCGGGATCGGGCATCTGATGGGATATTCGCCGGGTGAAGTGCTGGTCGCGGTGTTCTTCGTGCTGGTGGCGATCCTATGGATCGTCGACAAACTGACGGGCGGCAGTTCGTCGTCTTCGTCGTCCTCGACGTCGTCGGGCTTCAAGTGGCCATCGTCCAGTTCACGCTCGTCCAGTTCCGACTCGTCCGATTCGTTCCGCGGCGGCGGCGGTTCGAGCGGCGGCGGCGGCGCGTCCGGCCGCTGGTAGCCGCCACGCCCGGCGCACCCGTGCAAGCCACGTTTTTTCACTACCGCTCCGTCCGGAGCGTTCACTCGGAAGTCACCCATAATGAAATGGTTTCGAATCCTGCTCGTGTGCTGCGTGCTGGCTCCGCTCGCGGGGTGCGGCTATAACGCGATCCAGTCGTCCGACGAGGACATCAATGCCGCGTGGTCCGAAGTGCTGAACCAGTACCAGCGCCGCGCCGATCTCGTGCCGAACCTCGCCGCGTCGGTGAAGGGCTATGCGTCGCACGAGGAACGCGTGCTGACCGAGGTGGCGTCGGCCCGCGCACGCGTGGGCAGCGTGCAGATGACGCCGGAGATGGCGAAGGATCCGGCCGCGCTCGCGGCGTTCGACCAGCGCCAGGGCGAGCTGTCGGGCGCGCTGAGCCGCCTGATGGTAGTGTCCGAACGCTACCCGGAGCTGAAGGCGAACGAAGCGTTCCGCGATCTGCAGACGCAGCTCGAAGGCACCGAGAACCGCATCGCGGTCGCGCGCGGCCGCTACATCAAGACGGTGCAGCACTACAACGTGCAGATTCGCCAGTTCCCGGGTGTCCTGATCGCGAAGCTCTTTGGCTATCAGCCGCGCCCGAATTTCAGCGTCGCGAACGAAGCGGCGATCTCGACCGCGCCGGCACTCGACTTCTCCGCCCAGCCGCCGAAAGCGAACACGGCCGGCCAATAAGGCCGGCTCGCCCGCTCACGGCTTGCGTGCGGCCGGCTTCGCAAACGCGCCGCGCACCTCGAAGCTGATCGTATCCGCAACGCTGCCGTGCGCATCGACGAGTTCGAGCCGGTGCCGGCCCGGCCACGGCAGCCACGCGACGCGGTCGGCATGCCCGATCACCTTGTCGTCGAGCCGCCACGCGAATTTCGCCGCGCGCCCGGCCGAGCGCTCGAACCAGATCCGCTGGTTCTTCGGCGGAATGTCCGGGTCGATCGCGAAGATGGTGCCGTCGGTCGGCGCGCCGATCGTCAGCGGCGCACGCGCGCCGTCCTTGCCCGGCGTGACGGGCGCCGCGAGCCGGATCGTGTCGACCGCCGTGCCCGCGATGAACCACTCGCTGCGGGCCGGCTCGATGTCGCGCTCGAACGTGATGCGGCGTGTTTCGACGCCGGCCGGCGCCCGCGGCGCGCGGCTCGGCAGGTCGCGGTGCAGGTAGCCGACGACGGCCGACCACACGGGCGACGCGCCCGTCACGCCCGACACGTCCCACATCGGCGAGCCGTCCGCATTGCCGACCCACACCCCGACCGTATAGCGCGACGTGAAACCGATGGTCCAGTTGTCGCGCATGTCCTTGCTCGTGCCGGTCTTGACTGCCGAAAAGAAGCGCGTCGCGAGCGGGTTGTCGAAGCCGAACGTGCGCACGCGCGCGTTGTTGTCGGACAGGATGTCGGTCACGACGAAGCTGGCCGCCTCGCTGAACACGCGCGTGCCGGCGTCTGCCCGCGCGGGCGCCGATGCACCGGAGGCCGGCGTCGGTGCCGTGGCCGGCAGGTCGACGACCGTGCGCGCGACGCCGCCGTTTGCGAGCGCGCGATATGCGTTGGTCAGCGACAGCAGCGTGACGTCCGCACTGCCGAGCGCGAGGCTGAAGCCGTAGTAATCGCCTTCCTGCGCGAGCGGCAGGCCGAGCGCGGTCAGCGTGCGCGCGAAGCGGTGCGGGGTGACGAGCACGAGCGTGCGCACGGCCGGCACGTTCAGCGAGCCGCCGAGCGCGCTGCGCACGCTTACCCAGCCCTTGAAATCCTTGTCGTAGTTCTGCGGAATGTACAGGCCGCCGCCGGCGGCGAGGTTGATCGGCGCGTCGTCGAGCAGCGACGCGGCCGTCAGCCGCTTTTCGTCGAGCGCCTGCGCATAGAGGAACGGCTTGAGCGTCGAGCCGGCCTGGCGCGGCGCGAGCACGGCGTCGACGTCGCGCGCGCTCGACAGCGCCCCGGACGAGCCGACCCACGCGCGGATCTCGCCGGTCGCGTTGTCGATCACGACCACCGCGCCGTCCTGCACGTTGCGCCGGTGCGCGGGCGCATTGAGTTCGGTCAGCGCGCGCATCAGCGTATCGCGCGCGAAGCGCTGCAGCGGCGCATCGAGCGTCGTGCGCACCTGCGCGCCGGCCGCCGGCTTGACCTCGGTCGCGATGCGCCGCGCGAAGTGCGGGGCGAGGGCGGCGCCGTCCGCCGTGACGTCGTTACGCACGGCGCTGGCCGGGCGCGCTGTGACGAGCTGCACGTAGCCGTCGAGCGACGCGCACGCCTGCCCGGCCTGCATGTCGCGCAGGATCCGGCACGCGCGCTCGGCGATCTTCGCCGGCGCCGCGTTGGGCGCACGCACGAGTGCGGCCGCGATCGCGGCCTCGCGCGCGTCGAGGCCCGACGGCGCCTTGCCGAACAGCACCTGCGACAGCGCGCCGAGCCCGATCGTCTCGCCACGGAACGGCACCAGGTTCAGGTAGGCCTCGAGGATCTGGTCCTTGCGCCAGCTGCGTTCGAGCCACAGCGCGTTCACGGCCTGCGTGGCCTTCTGCGGCAGCGAGCGCTGGCCCGAGCGGCGCGGCGAGTCGCTGAGCAAGCCCGCGAGCTGCATCGTGACGGTCGACGCGCCGCGCGTGCGCTCGTTCCACAGGTTGCCCCACGCGGCGCCGGCGATGCCGCGCCAGTCGACGCCGCTGTGTTCGTAGAAGCGCTTGTCCTCGGACACGACGATCGCCTCGCGGAACGCGGGCGATACGTCGGCGAGCGATACCCAGTCGCCGCGCCGTTCGGTGAGGTCGATGCGGGTGCGCTGCAGCGGCGTGCCGTCGCGCGCGAGCAGCACCCAGTCGGAACTGCGCCAGTTGCGGCGCACGTCGTCGTAGCCGGGCAGCGCATGCGCGACGAGCGGTGCGGCCAGCACGACCGCGACGAATACGCGGCCGGCGAAACGCGCCGGCCGCGGCAAAGCCAGATCGATCATCGCGGTCTCGTCACTTGCCCGCGTCGGCCGGCTTCACGGTCATCTGCGGGTTCGGCCACAGGCCGTACACGGACGGCGCATACAGTGCCTCGACGCGCGTCGGCGGCAGTCCGAACGTGCCGACGTTGTTCAGCCGCACCGTGTACTCGACCGAGAATTTGCCCTTCGGCAAATAGTCGTAGTACGCACGATAGCCGTCGAAGTCGCGCTCGATGAACGTCGGCCACGCGCCGTCCGGCGTTTTCTCGCCCTGCGTCGCGGCTTCGGAATCGCGGCCGAGGCCCGACCCGAGGATCGTCGCGCCGGACGGGATCGGATCGTTGACGGCGACCCACGTCATGTCGCTCTGCGCATCGATGTCGAGATGCACGCGCACGACGTCGCCGCGCGTCAGCGCGCCCTTGACGGCCGGCGACACGGGCGTGACGGTCTTCGTGATCCGGTAGCCGGCCGCGAACGGCGCGCGCAGCGGCACGGCCGCGAGGCTCTCGACCGTCGCCCACGGGCGGCCGGTGCCGTCCTGCGTGACCGACAGCGTGGCCGGCCCCTGCGACGCACGCGGCCACGGCATCAGCACGCTGCGCGCGGCGGCCGCGCGGGTCGCGGGCGTGGCCGACGCGGGCGTATCGGCGGGCGCGGCCGACGCCGCCTGCGACCACGAGATCGCGCGCTCGTCGCCGCCCAGCGCAACCTTCGTCGCGCCGGCGACCGGCGTGCTCTCGTAGGTCCGCGAGAAGCGCTCGACCGCGAGCAGGCCGAGCGCGTTCGACGTCGTCGTCTGCCATGCGCCCTGGCGTTGCAGTGCGAGCAGGCCGGCCGTCACGCGCGGCATCTCGTCCTTCCACGCCGGGTCGCCCGCGAACTCCAGCGCGAGACGCGCGGCGTTGGTCTCGTTGCTGGTCATCAGCCACCACAGGTCGTCGTCGCGCGCGGTCGAGAACACGAGCTGCGTGCCCTGGTACGTCAGGCGGGCCCGCAGAATCTGGTCGACCTGCGCACGTTTCTCGTCGCGTTGGGGGATGTCCTTTACGCGCGTCAGGATCGCGTGATAGTCGATCACCGCCGACGTCGGCCACTGGTTCGGCGCGATCTCGATCGAACCGAGCATGCGGCCCTGCGCGGCGCCGTAGCGCGACAGCGCCTCGATCGCGGCGAGCTTGCGCAGGTCGCGATCCTGGCGCGGTGCCCACGCGTTGCGCTCGAGGCGGCCGTCGACGAAGCGCGCGAGCCCGGCTTCGAGCTGCGTGCGCAGGTCTTCCGGCAGCGCGAAGCGCGGATCGAGACGGCTGGCTTCGTCGGACACCACGAGCAGGTACGACGACAGCGTCGGGCTGCCGTGGTGCGAATCGTCGGACGACGGCGGGAAGTAGCTCGCCAGGCCGTCGCTGTCGAGGTAGACGGGCATGCGCGCGATCAGCGCCTGCCATTGCGCGGGGTCGCGCAGCCCGATCGCACGCGAGGTCTGCTGTTCAAGGCAGCGGTACGGATAGCGCTCAAACCAGCGGCGCACGCCGGGCAGGCCGTCGGCGAGCTTCGACTGCAGCGACACGGCGATGCCGCCGCGCGGTGCGCCCTGTGCGTTGCTCACCGCGCCGGCCGGGGCCGACACGGGCACCGTCAGCGTGCCGTCGACCTGCGCGAGCGTCGCCTGCTGCACCGTTACCGGCAGTGCGGGCACGACCTTTTGCGCGACCGCCAGCGCGTCGGACGCGCGCTTGCCGCCTTGCTCGGCCGCCTCGATGCGCCAGTTCAGCGCGCCGGCCGCATCGAGCGCCTGCTCGGGTACGGTGATCGTCCACGCGACTTCGGTCGCCGCATTCGCCGCCAGCGACACGGTTTGCGGCGCGACGTCGAGGCCCGTCACGCGCGGCGTCACGACGACCTGCATCGCGCGGTCGGTCGTGTTGCGCAGCGTGACCTGCGCGCGGAACGCGTCGCCTTCGCGCACGAGCGGCGGCAGGCCGGAGATCAGTTGCAGATCCTGCGTGCTGCGGATCGACGTGCTGCCCGTGCCGAAACGGTCGGGGCCGACCGCCGCGATCGCGACGATCCGGAAGCGCGTGAGCGCGTCGTTCAGCGGCACCTCGACGGTTGCGCTGCCGTTCGCGTCGAGCGTCACGCGCGGGTTCCACAGCAGCAGGGTGTCGAACAGCTCGCGGGTCGGCGCGCTGCCGCCGCCGCCGCCGGCCGGCACGGCCTTGCGGCCGAAGTGGCGGCGGCCGATGATTTCCATCTGCGCGGTGGCCGTCTCGACGCCGTACGCACGCCGGCGCAGCATCGCGTCGAGCAGGTCCCAGCTGTTGTTCGGCATCAGTTCGAGCAGCGCTTCATCGACGGCCGCGATCGCAATCTGCGTGCCGGCCGGTGCCGGCTGGCCGTTCGGCAGCGTGACCTTCACGTGCGCCTGCGCCTTGCTGCGTACCGTGTAGCGCGTCGCGTCGGTCGTCACGGTCACGCCGAGGCGATGCACGCCCGTGCCGACCTTGATCTCGCCGAGGCCATAGCGGAACGCGGGCTTCGACAGGTCGACGAACGCGGTCGGCGCCTCATAGTGGCGGCCTTCGCGCCAGAACGCGCGTGCCCATTCGACCGGCGCCTTCCAGCCCCACGTGAAGAATGAATACCACGGCACTTCGCGAATCCGGCCGCGCAGTGCGAGCACCGATACGTAGACGTTCGGCCCCCACGATTCGCCGACCTTCAGGTCGACGGTCGGGTTCTTGCCGTTCAGCTCGACGATGTGCGTTTCCATCACGCCGCCGCGCTCGACCGCGACGAGCGCGGTCGCGTAGCGGAACGGCATGCGCACCTGGAAGCGGGCCGTTTCGCCCGGTTCGTACGACGTTTTCTCGGGGATCACGTCGATCCGGTCGGTGTTGTCGCCGCCGAACCAGAGTTCGTCCTCGCGCGTGACCCATACCGACGTCGATGCATTCGACGTACGGCCGTCGCCGTCCTTCGCGACCGCGATCAGCTGCACGTTGCCGGCCTGCTCGAGCGTCGCGTCGCAGGCCATGCGGCCCTTGTCGTCGGTCTTGCCCGAGCACAGCACGCCGAGGTCGCGCGTGTCGCTCTTGTTGTCGTACGCATAGAAGCCGCCGACCATCCGCTTGCGCGACGACGTCGTGATGCGCGCGACGCCCTTGATCTCGATCGGCACCGACGCGCGCGGCTTGCCCTGCAGGTCGACCGCGAGCGCCTGCACCGGCACGCGCTGGCCGACCGACACCCAGCGGCCGGCCTTGATGCCGGCCACCACCGCGGCCGGCCACAGGATCGTGTCGCCGCGGATCGTCTGCACTTCGCCGTTCGGGTCCGCGAACGTCGCCTCCAGCGCGATGCGCTTCGGTGCGTCGACGTCCGGCAGGCCCTTGAGCGTGACCGAGCCCGCGCCGTTGCGGTCGAGCGTCAGCGGCAGCTTGTCGGCGATCAGCTTCGTCGCGTCGGGATCGTTGCTCGATGCCGACGACGACGCGTTGTCGCCGTCCTGCGAATCGTCGTCGGCGTTGCCGTCGCTCGTATCGGGGCGGTACGGCGTGAAGCTGAAATCCTCGAAACGATCCGCGAACGGCGGCGATGCCCATTTCATCAGCGCCGACACCTGCACGGGCAGGTTCGATGCGCCGCCGCCCGACACGTAGTCGATCTGCACCGCGAGCGGCGCTTCCTTCACGGCGACGAGCGGGCTCTTCTGCGCGTCGCGTGCGCCGATCGAGCCTTTCAGCACCGGCAGGCGGAACGCCTCGACGCGGAAGCTGCCGCTATAGTAAGTAGCAGTCGGCGCATCGTCCGGGCCGCCTTCGAGCTCGACGCTGTACTCGCCGAGCTTCGCCGCGGCCGGCAGCGTGAACTGCGAGTCTGCGCTGTGGTCGGCCGCCCACGTGAGCGGCAGCTTGTAGGTCTGGCCCGTGCCGAGATGGCGGATCGTCACGCGCGTCGGGTATTGCGACGGGAACGCGAGGCTCTGCAGCGTCTCGGTGCGGATGAAATGCTTCATCGACACGGTTTCGCCGGCGCGCAGCAGCGTGCGGTCGAACACTGTATGCGCGCGCACGGTCGGCGCGCTGCCGGTGTCGGTCGGCACGTTGAAGCGCCACGATTCGATCCCGCGGTTCCAGCCCGAGCTGACGAACGCCATGTCGGGGCCCGTCTTCGGATCGTCGACGCGGGCCGACACGAAGTAGTCGTCAAAGCGCTGCTCCGACGAACTGCATGCGCGCTTCGACTCGAACGGCCCGTCGATCTTCAGCAGGCCCTGCGCGTCGGTCTTGCCGGCCGCGATTTCGTCGCCGTTGCAGTCCGACACGCGGATCTGCGCATTCGGCACCGGCTTGCCCTTGTCGAGCGTCGTGACCCACACGAGGTTGTTCTCGCGGCCCTGTTTCAGGTGCACGCCGAGGTTCGTGACGAGCACGGTGGTGCGCACGTACATGCTCGACGGCTTCGCGAGCAGCGAGCGGCCGAGCGCGGGCGACGCGAGTTCGAGCACATAGAAGCCGGGCTTGTCGATCGGCACGCCGACCACCTCGAACGGGCGCAGCGTCTTCGGGTCGGCCTTCGGTAGCGTCAGCACCTGCGCGCCGGGCTCGCCCGTCAGCAGCGACAGCGAGCGCACGTCGATGCGGCGGTTCTTCGGCGCGGGCTGCTTTTCGCCGGCCTCGAGCGGCACGTAGACGGGGTGTTGGCCCTTGCGTTCCAGCAGGCCGGGGATCTGGTTGTCGATCGAGCCGGCCGTCATCGACCAGTTGTCGAAGCGATCGACGGTGCGCATCCACTGGCGGATCGCAGTGTCGTTCTCGACCTTCAGGTTCGCGAATTGCGCGCCGCCGGCATTGAGGCCGGCGATATGCAGGTCGGCCTCGACGTTGCGCAGCGTGACGGGCACCAGCGCGGGCGTACCGGGTTCGGCGAAGCGCTCGACGATCCCGAAGGTGCCCGACGAGAATTTCGCGAGCGGCGGCATCGGCGCGGTGCGCGTCGCGAGCGGGAACAGGTCGGCGTTGGACAGCGGCCGGTCGGTCACGTCGCGCAGGCCCGACGGCAGCTCGACGGTCAGGCCGGCCTGCGCCGGCAGCGGCGGGTTGAACGTGACGGTCGTCACTTCCTCGCTGTGATCGTCGGCCGCGAAGGTGGGCGACAGCGAACCGTCGGGGCCGCGCAGCTTGATCGCGTCGGCCTGCTTGCGCGAGATCGGTGCGTTGAACGACAGCGTGAGCGGGCGCAGCGGCGTGCAGGGCGCCTTCGCGTTCTCGCGTTCGCACGAGAAGCTCGCGGCGAACGGTGCGCGCACGGTGAAATCGAAGCGCCGTTCGGTTTCGTTCGCGATGCCGCTCGGGCTCGCGACGCCCTTGCCGTACACGAGCTGCATCTTCGCGCTCGCCGGCAGCGCCTGCGAGCACGACAGCGTCAGCACGCGCGCCGCCTCTTTCTTCAACCCGAAATGATCGAGCAGGGCGGTGCGCGTATCGTCGTCGGCCGCGGTGACGGGAATGCGGTTGCCGATGCCGGCCGCTTCGCACCAGATGTTCGCGAGCGCCGAGCGCGGCTCGGCCGGACCATTCAGCTTCATCACGAAGACCTGCCGCTCCTCGATCTCGCGGGAGCCGGGGCGCACCGACACCGGGAACGGGCCGCCCGTCTGGAACGTGAAGCGACGCGGGCCGCTGGCCGCATTGCCGGCGACCGAACGCAGCGTGTCGTTGAGCGCGACCGAGCAGCGGACGCCGGGCGGCAGGTCGCTTTCGAAATCGTAAACCCAGGTCTTGTCGTCGAGCCAGTGGCCCTGGCCGCGGGCGGCCGTCGAATCGTTGCAGGTCACGCGCGCCGGATTCGGCGCGGAGGCCGAGCCGAAGGCGACCATCGGTTCGTCGAACTTGACGACGCTCTGCCGGACTTCGGTGACGGTGCCTTGCGGCGACACGCTCACCGTGCGCGCCGCGCCCGCATGCAGCGACAGCGCCGCGGCGCCGCCGAGCGCCGCGACGGCGCCGATACGCCAGAGCAGCCGGGTGGTGTGGTTGGTTTGATGCGTTTCTTTGTTGTGCTTGTCGCGCTGCTTCATCGCTCGATTGCCCTCGGAGGGAAGCTTTCTGTTTGATTGCACCGGATTCTAACCGACCGTCGTGCGCGCGCAGCACGGCGTGCAGGTGCAGTGTGTGGTCGGCACGCGACACGGGGGTGCGTGCCGCAGATTTGTCGCGTCGACGACACAAAAATGCAGCGAAATGTCGATTGTCACGGATTGCGGAACATTAAATGGACTATAAAAAGATTGTTTGATCCGGCTTGTGCGCGTACATTGCAGGTCCGCGCCAATGTTTGAGAAATATCAAGCGTGGTTTTCCCGAATCAGGTGTTCGAGAGAAGGAAACATGCATAACGACAACACCCCCCACTCGCGTCGTGACAACGACGCAGCCGTAACCGGCATCACGCGGCGTCAATGGCTGCAGGGCGCACTGGCGCTGACGGTAGCGGGCCTCACCGGCTCGCTGGCGTTGCGGGCCCTGGCCGACGATCCCGGCACCGCGCCGCTCGATACGTTCATGACGCTTTCCGAAGCATTGACCGGCAAGAAAGGGCTGAGCCGCATTACCGGCCAGCGCTATCTGCAGGCATTGCAGAAGGGCTCGTTCAAGACGGCCGACAGCCTGCCGCAACTCGCCGGTGCGCTCGCATCCGGCTCGCTGAATCCCGACCAGGAATCGCTCGCACTGACGATTCTCGGTGCGTGGTATCTCGGCATCGTCGACAACGTCGTGATTACCTACGAAGAAGCATTAATGTTCAGCGTGGTGTCCGATACGCTCGTGATCCCTTCGTATTGCCCCAACAAACCCGGCTTCTGGGCCGAAAAACCGACCGAGAGGCAAGCCTGATGGCCGATACCGATACGCAAAAAGCCGACATCGTCGTCGTCGGATCGGGTGTCGCCGGCGCGATCGTTGCACACCAGCTCGCGATGGCGGGCAAGTCCGTGATCCTGCTGGAAGCCGGCCCGCGCATGCCGCGCTGGGAAATCGTCGAGCGCTTTCGCAACCAGGCCGACAAGACCGATTTCATGGCGCCGTACCCGTCGAGCCCGTGGGCCCCGCATCCGGAATACGGCCCGCCGAACGACTACCTGGTCCTGAAGGGCGAGCACAAGTTCAACTCGCAGTACATCCGTGCGGTGGGCGGCACGACGTGGCACTGGGCCGCGTCGGCGTGGCGCTTCATTCCGAACGACTTCAAGATGAAGACCGTGTACGGCGTCGGCCGCGACTGGCCGATCCAGTACGACGACCTCGAGCATTACTATCAGCGCGCCGAGGAGGAACTCGGCGTGTGGGGCCCGGGCCCCGAGGAAGACCTGTACTCGCCGCGCAAGCAGGCGTACCCGATGCCGCCGCTGCCGTTGTCGTTCAACGAGCAGACCATCAAGAGCGCGCTCAACGGCTATGACCCGAAGTTCCACGTGGTGACCGAGCCCGTCGCGCGCAACAGCCGCCCGTACGACGGCCGGCCGACCTGTTGCGGCAACAACAATTGCATGCCGATCTGCCCGATCGGTGCGATGTACAACGGCATCGTCCACGTCGAGAAGGCCGAGCAGGCCGGCGCGAAGCTGATCGACAGCGCGGTCGTCTACAAGCTCGAGACCGGGCCGGACAAGCGCATCGTCGCCGCGATCTACAAGGACAAGACGGGCGCCGACCATCGCGTCGAGGGCAAGTACTTCGTGATCGCCGCGAACGGCATCGAGACGCCGAAGATCCTGCTGATGTCCGCGAACCGCGATTTCCCGAACGGTGTCGCGAACAGCTCGGACATGGTCGGCCGCAACCTGATGGACCACCCGGGCACCGGCGTGTCGTTCTACGCGAACGAGAAGCTGTGGCCGGGCCGCGGCCCGCAGGAGATGACGTCGCTGATCGGTTTCCGCGACGGCCCGTTCCGCGCGACCGAAGCCGCGAAGAAGATCCACCTGTCGAACATGTCGCGCGTCAACCAGGAGACGCAGAAGATCTTCAAGGCCGGCAAGCTGATGAAGCACGAGGAGCTCGACGCGCAGATCCGCGACCGTTCCGCGCGCTTCGTGCAGTTCGACTGCTTCCACGAAATCCTGCCGCAACCCGAGAACCGCATCGTGCCGAGCAAGACGGCCACCGACGCGATCGGCATCCCGCGCCCCGAGATCACGTATGCGATCGACGATTACGTGAAGCGCGGCGCCGTGCACACGCGCGAGGTCTACGCGACGGCCGCGAAGGTGCTCGGCGGCACCGACGTCGTCTTCAACGACGAGTTCGCGCCGAACAACCACATCACCGGCGCGACGATCATGGGCGCGGATGCACGCGACTCGGTCGTCGACAAGGACTGCCGCACGTTCGACCATCCGAACCTGTTCATCTCGAGCAGCTCGACGATGCCGACCGTCGGTACGGTGAACGTGACGCTGACGATCGCGGCGCTCGCGCTGCGGATGTCGGACACGCTGAAGAAGGAAGTCTGACCGTGCGGAAATCTACTCTCACCTTCCTCCTTGCCGGCTACCTCGCGCTGCCCGGCCTCGCGCGCGCGGCCGATTCGGCCGATCCGGCGCAGGTCAAGCGCGGCGAATACCTCGCGGTCGCGGGCGACTGCATGGCATGCCACACCGCGAAGGGCGGCAAGCCGTTCGCGGGCGGCCTCGGCATGCCGGTGCCGATGCTCGGCAAGATCTATACGAGCAACATCACGCCCGATCCCGATACGGGCATCGGCAACTGGACGTTCGACGACTTCGAGCGTGCGGTGCGTCACGGCGTGTCGAAGAACGGCGACAACCTGTACCCGGCGATGCCGTACGTGTCGTACGCGAAGATCAACGACGACGACGTGCAGGCGCTGTACGCGTACTTCATGCACGGCGTCGAACCGGTCAAGCAGGCGCCGCCGAAGAACGAGATCCCCGCGCTGCTGAGCATGCGCTGGCCGCTGAAGATCTGGAACTGGCTGTTCCTGAAGGACGGCGTATACCAGCCGAAGCCGGCGCAGAGCGCCGAGTGGAACCGCGGCGCGTATCTCGTGCAGGGCCTCGCGCACTGCAGCACGTGCCACACGCCGCGCGGCATCGCGATGCAGGAGAAGTCGCTCGACGAAGCGGGCGGCAGCTTCCTGTCGGGCTCGGTGCTCGCGGGCTGGGACGGCTACAACATCACGTCCGACCCGAACGCGGGGATCGGCGGCTGGACGCAGCAGCAGCTCGTCCAGTACCTGCGCACCGGCAGCGTGCCGGGCCTCGCGCAGGCGGCCGGCCCGATGGCCGAGGCGATCGAGCACAGCTTCTCGAAGATGACCGAAGCCGACATCGGCGCGATCTCGACGTACATCCGTACGGTGCCGGCCGTGGCCAATGGCGACGCGAAGCAGTCGCGCTCGTCGTGGGGCAAGCCGGCCGAGGATGGCCAGAAGCTGCGCGGCGTCGCGCTCGCGTCGTCGGGCATCGATCCGGCACGGCTGTATCTCGGCAACTGCGCGACCTGCCACCAGATGCAAGGCAAGGGCACGCCGGACGGTTACTACCCGCCGCTGTTCCACAACTCGACGGTCGGCGCACCGAATCCGACCAACCTCGTACAGGTGATCCTGAACGGCGTGCAGCGCAAGGCCGGCAGCGAGGACGTCGGGATGCCGGCGTTCCGCCACGAGCTGTCGGATGCGCAGATCGCCGCGCTGACGAACTACCTGACCGGGCAGTTCGGCAATCCGGCCGCGAAGGTGACCGAGCAGGACGTCGCGAAGCTGCGCTGACGCGGCACGCGACGAAGCAGGGCGACAACGTAAAAGAGGAGGAGCACAGCACATCGGGCGGGCCCCGATGCCGGTTGTTGCAGAGCGGGGCGGGCGGCGCGAATGGCCGTCCGCCCCGGTTCACAGGCAATCCGGTGCGTGCGGTTGCGCGCATCGTTTTCGTTGATCACACCATGACACCGAATCAACCGTTTCTCGCGTCCCAGCGCGATGTGCTGCTGCTGCTTTCCCGAGTCCTGCTTGTAATCCTGTTCGTGATGTTCGGCTGGAAGAAGATTGTCGACTTCTCCGGTACGATCGCGTTCATGGGTTCGGAGGGCGCGCCTGCGCCGATCGTGTCCGCGGCGATCTCCGTCGTGATGGAGCTGTTCGTCGGGATTGCGATCCTCGTCGGTTTCCAGACGCGGCCGCTCGTGCTGTTGCTTGCGCTGTATACGATCGGCACCGGCATCATCGGCCACCACTACTGGACGATGACGGGCGGCGAGCAGATCAACAACATGATTCATTTCTACAAGAACATCGCGATCTCGGGCGGCTTGCTTGCGCTCTGCGCGGCCGGCCCCGGACGTTTTTCGATCGATCGCGGATAAGCAGACCCGAGGCGCGTGCATGGGGCGCGCGTCGGACGGTCGAGACTTCGAGGGGGCATCATTTTGCGACTCAAATACTTCGCATGGCTGATTGCGGCCGCCACGCCGGCGGCTGCGTTTGCACAGACGAGCGTCACGCTGTACGGCCGGATCGACGGCGGCATCGAATACCTGAACCACATCGCGAAGCCGAACGGTGGCAGCGGGACGCGCTGGAGCGCGGAAAGCGGCGACTGGGGCACCAGCATGTTCGGGCTGAAGGGCGTCGAGGATCTCGGCGGCGGGATGTCGACGGTGTTCAACCTGGAAACCGCATTCCAGGTGATGAACGGCCAGACGGGCGGCGGGCGCATGTGGTCACGGCGCGCGTACGTCGGGTTGAAGAGCAACACGTGGGGCCAACTGCAGGCCGGCCGCAACCTGTTCATCGACAGCGACGGCGTGTGGGAATTCGATCCGTTCGTCCAGCAGGCGTTTTCGTCGGCGTCGCTCGTGCGTGGCCGCAACTGGCAGCAGAGCAGCAACAACATCGAATATCACAGCCCGGTGATCGGCGGCTTCGACGTGCAGGCGCAATACGCGTTCGGCAACCAGTCGCGCGGCTTCAACTACGGTGCGGCCGACGATTTCGGCCGCTCGGACGGGATCATGATCTCGTACCACTCGCCGGTGCTCGACGTGCGCGGCATCTACGACGAGCTGCGCGACAACAACGGCAAGTTCAGCAACATCTTTACCGCATCGCGCGAGTACTTCGTCGGGGCGAACGTGAAGGTGTCGAAGTTCAAGATCCAGGGCGCTTATACGCACTATCAGGCGCCGGATAGTCCGGCTGGTGTTGCCGATCGTGCGGATCATTACTGGCTTGGCGCTACCTACTCGGCTACGCCGCAGTGGGCCGTCACGGGTGGTGGCTACTACGTGAAGGTGGGTGATGGCGGCGGCGATGCGTCGCACGATCCGTCTGGGCACGCGATGATGTACGTGCTCGGCACTACGTACAACCTGTCGAAGCGCACGTTCCTGTATGGGACGGTTGCGTATGTACGTAACGGCGGGAATTCGAACTTCTCGCTGCTTGCGACGCCGCGGGATGCGACGTCGGGGACGAGTCCGATAACGGGCGAGTCGCAGACAGGTGCGTATGTGGGGATGATGCATACGTTCTGAGTGAGGCGGTTTATGTAGGTGAAAAAGGCACGGGCGGTCAAGGTCCGTGCCTTTTTGCGTTTACGGCGATTGCGAGGATCATCGCGACGAGCATATTGGTGTCGGCGGCCGGATTTGGATGCGTCGTGCCAGACGCGGTGGCCTTTATATCGCTGCCGCACGTCGCTCGGCCATCGGTTCGCCGGGGGCGCATGACGCGCATGAGCATTGCGTTGCCGGTAGTACACGCTCGAGGTGTTCACACTCTCTGACGTTTATGGCCTGGAAATTTGAGGCGAACAACGGTTATGCGATTTGTCGCGCTCTGACTGATGTGAGCTGCGATTCGATCCGTTCGGCCGACAGCACGGGGGTGTCCAGGCAGATTGCGCATCGGCGGCCAGGACCGCACGAAAACAGACGCCGACGCTCGTGCGGCACGCCGTGACGATGGAGTGCCGCGTCTTCATCCTGGCGATCACGATTTTGCCGGCGCCGTCGAATGCAGCCATTCGACGGGCCGCGAGCCCGTGCTTCCCGCGACATCGTTGATCGAAAGCATGATGTAAGCTGCGGGGGAGTCGTTCGGCGCGCCGCGATACTGAATGTGAAACATCATCAGCGTATGACGGGATGCATCACGATTTGACATGATGAATTCCGGCTCGGCGCGATTCAGCGGTTTGAACGCGCCGGCGCCCGAAGGCTCCCTGCAGCGGTCGGAATTCCGGGCCTTTTCCTATTTCAATGAGATACCAATCGGCCGCCCGGCGCTGCCCGGCGGCCGTTTTTGTTACTACACGGTACGGGGTAGCCTGATGGTTTCCGATCTGCTGAACAAGGCGCTGCGCACGCAATACGTGCAACACGGACGAATTGTCCGCCTCGATACGCCACTTGGCGAAGACTGGTTGGTCCCGCTTTATGTCCGGGGGCGTGCATGCCTTGGGCGAGACTTCGAATTCACGATCGACGCAACGTCGACGCGGCTCGAAACGATTCAGGCCAAGGCGCTGATCCGGCAATCCGTGACGCTGTGGATTCGGCAAATGGACGGTAGTGAAATGCCGATTCACGGTTATGTGACTGCGTTCAGTCGCTTGGGCGGGGACGGAGCCAACACCTACTACCAGCTCCGCTTCAATTCGTTCCTTGCGTTGCTGCGGCTCGGTAGTGACCGGCGCGACTGGATCGAAACACCCGCGCAACAAACCATATCCGATGTGCTGGGAAAGTATCCGCAGGCTGCCGGTAACTTTAGTTGGCAACTGCGCCAAGCGTTGCGTTCGTATTCTCAGCGGATGCAATGGGAATCCGACTGGAACTACGTCCATCGTACATTCGAAGAACTCGGCCTTTTTCCGCGTTTCGATATTGCGCAGGACGGCAAGTCTCACAAGGTCGTCATCATGGACGATCTTTTCTCGGTTCCCGAATTGAAACACAAGACCATTTCGTTTAGCCGCTCGGTACAGGACGAGGAATTCGACGGCCTGAGCGAATGGATCGATTCGCAGGAAATTCAGTCGGCCGAACTCGACACGGGCACGTTCGACTACAAACGTCCAGACCTTTCCAAGCACGTCACGATGCCCGCATTCGATCTTGACGATGTTCCGGGATTGGGCGAGCAGTACGAATACACAGGGGCGCATACGTGGTCGGATCGCGACATGGGCGAGACTCAAGCGAACTTTATTGCTGAAGAGTGGCGCTCGCGCGCGCAGCGCTTCCACGGGGTGGGGGCACTGCGTTGCGCATGGCCTGGTCGTTATGGCGTGCTGACCGGGCACCCCGTGCACGATGGGCAGTCGGAACAGGATCGCGAGATGGCGATTCTTTCCGTGAACTGGCTCATCCAGAATAACGTGCCGGGTCTCGAAAACCTGATGCGTTTTCGCAAGAGCGTGCGCACAGAGGTCGAGCAAGCGCGTGCGAACGGTACAGGTTCGTCCGTGCGCCACGACGATGGCGGCGTCGGATTTTTCCACGTCGAAATCGAAGCGCAACGGCGTTGCGTTGCGTTTCGCAGCCCGTTCGAACACAAGAAGCCCGTCATGCAGCTTCAGACCGGCATCGTCGGCGGGCCGGAGAACGAAGAAATCTATACGGATGCGATGCTGCGGGCGAAGGTTCGGCTGACATCCGATCGACTCAATGACGGCGACCAGAACGTGTCGGCGTGGATACGCGCGGCGATGCCCGATGCGGGCCACAAGCGCGGCGGCATGTTTCCGCTGCGCAAGAACGACGAAGTCTTGATCGGCTTCATTAACGGTGATTGTGATCGCCCCGTGATTCTGTCGAGAATGCATGGCGGCGAAAGCATGCCCGAATGGCACACGCACGGGCTGACCTCGGGCTTGCTGTCGCGCGAATACGGCGGCGAAGGTTACAACCAACTGATGATGGACGACGCCAGCGGGCAGAACCGTGTGCACTTGTACTCGACGAGTTATAGCTCGCATTTGCACCTGGGCTACCTGATCCAGCATTCGGGCAACACGCGGGGTGCGTTCATCGGGCAAGGCTTTGACCTCAAGTCATTGGGCTACGGTGCGTTGCGGGCCGAACAAGGGCTCTACGTTTCGACGCAACCCGCCGCGACCCAACCGCTGAGTGTGACGGCAGCGTCCGAACAGCTTACCCGCGCCGAAGCAATGCTGGCGACGACGTCGAAGGCGAGCCAGACAAATCGGGCGCAGAGCCAGCAAGACGGCCACGATGCGCTGAAAACCTTCACAGACGCAACGCAGCACCCGGTGGCTGGCAGGACCAAGGGCGGTCGCACGGCAGGCGGCGGCACGGGCAATGCAAATGGCTTCGCGAAGCCGATCATGCTGCTGTCGAGTCCGGAAGGCATTGCCGCATCGACGCAAGGGTCGGCGCATATCACGGCAAACAAGCAAACCAACGTGGTCGCCGGGGAGGACATCAATCTCGCAGCCGGACGGGCGTTACTCGCCAGTGTGTTGGAGCAAATCAGCCTGTTTGCGGAAAAACTCGGCGTCAAGATCTACGCGGCGAGCGGCCCGATCGACCTACAGGCGCAGAACGATTCGATGAGTTTGGCCGCGTCGCAAGATGTGAAGATTACGGCTGGCAAGAAGATGTATCTGTCGGCCGATGAAATCTGGATCGGCGCAAACGGTTCGTATATCAAGCTGACGGCGAACATGATCGAGAACGCAACGTCGGGGCAGATTGTAGAAAAGTGCGCGAATTGGGAGAAAGCGGGAGCCGCAAGCGGCACGCTGAAAAACCCGTTGCATTCGTCGCCGGTATCGGCCGACGGCGGTCGTTTTACGCTGTTCTCCGGTTGAATCGCGCAGCCGGTATCGTATCAACATAAGAAATTCTGAAACCGAATCCGAGTCGGGAATCATGAGCAAGACAACGCCTAAAAAGAAGCACCACCCACCGGCCGCCCCAAAATCGGCCCCCAAACCTGCCGAACCGGCGGATACACCACTGAGCTGGGCCTACCCCTTCACGCCGGTAGGCAAGAACGACGCAGCCGACCCGATGACGTATTTCAGGGCGCTGGCGAAGTGTGAGAACGGCTTTTATCCGTTGGGCGTCAGCGGCGTGTGGCACGGGGGCGTGCACTTCTCCGACGGCAGTGCGGAAATGCTGAAGCAGGACGGCGGCGTGCGCGCGATTGCGGACGGCAAGATCGTTGCGTACCGGCTGAACACGAAATACGAGGAAACGCAGTACCCGGACAACAGTCTGGCGCACTTCTCGACGGGCTTTGTACTGGTCCGGCATGAACTGAAATTACCGCCGAAACCGGCCCCGAAGGAACCCGCGAAACCGGCTCCGGCATCGGCCCCCGCATCGGCTCCCGCGCCTGCATCGACTAACGCCACGCCTCCGGCACCGGCACCGGCCAATAACGAGCCGTCCAACAGCAAACCGGCGAACGACAAATCCCTCGTGTTTTTCAGCCTGTACATGCACACGATGGATTGGGCCAGCTACCAGAAGGCGATTGAGCAGGCGAAATCGAACCCGAAGCCTGACTCGGCACTTCCCGCGCCGATGTCGTATTGGGAAGGCGAGCGCTACTATCGTGTGGGCAACAAGGCGAAGGACAAGCAAACCGTTTCAAAACCGAAGGCGCCTGCGCAGCCGCCCGAGAAGCGGACCGATGGGGCCGACGATCTGCCGATTAACAACAGCGATCGAAAGGAATCGCCGCCTGCGGATAGCGATCAAGATGTCGATCTGCCGGCTCCCCAGGCAGGTTTGCACATTCGGGAATTGCCGAACGGCAAGAGTAAAATTATCGGGATATTACCGACTGGGGCCGAAATCATTGCAGGCGAAGAGAGGTGGCCTCGCTCATTCGGACAGTTTTCTGAGATTTTTAAGTGGAACGTCCGAGGCAATCATGCTGCCGATTTGATCGCAGGCAGCGTCGCG
>NZ_CADFDL010000019.1:0-134606 GCF_902832865.1 Burkholderia sp. BCC0397
TCGTCATTTCTCGGATTCCTTTGCCTGCATTATCGCCGGCTCAGGCCCTGGCCGTTCCACTTATCCGGTTGTCTGAATTCGCGCGGCCACCTCTATGCTCGGCCAATGGGTCGCCGAGATCCTTTATATAGAGACCGAACACGGAGGCAGCCGAGTCGTATGCGAATCGTCAGCCACCTCTCAGTCCGACAAGGGTTTCCGGCGGAGCCATCAATAAAATTGATCGTCACGATGAAAATTATGCGTTTTCCTTGCAGGTCGCCGTGATGCATAGTTGCGTCGTGTTGACGCACCTTTGAGTCTTTCAGTCATGAACATGCGAATCGAGCCGTCCGTGCTCGCGAACCCCGACCTGCAATTTGCGACGCTTTCGTCAGGCATCAGCCTGCCGTATGTCGAGCGGGGCAGCGGTGCGCCGATGGTGTTCGTGCACGGCTCGCTGTGCGACTACCGCTACTGGGATCCGCAGCTTGCAGCGCTGTCGGCCCACTACCGCTGCATCGCGCCGAGCCTGAGCCACTACTGGCCGGCCGTCGAAGCGGGCATCCAGGACGAGTTCAGCTGGCAGAACCACGTCGACGAGCTCGCCGAATTCATCGACGCGCTCGATCTCGGCCCCGTGCATCTGGTCGGCCATTCGCGCGGCGGCAGCGTCGCGTTCAACGTCGCGCGCCAGCATCCGCACCTCGTGGAGTCGCTGACGCTCGCCGATCCGGGCGGCCCGCTCCAGCAGCCGGGCGTGCGCGAAGCCGCGCTGCCGGCCGCCGCACTCGCTCTGCGCACGAAGGCCGTGAACCTGATCGGGCACGGCGACGTCGAAGCCGGTCTCGAGATGTTCGTCGATTCCGTGAGCCTGCCCGGCGCATGGAAGAAGAGCACGTCGCGCTTCCGCACGATGGCGATCGACAATGCGAGCACACTGCCGAAGCAACTGCGCGACCCGCTGCCCGCGTATTCGCAGCACACGGCCGGCGATATCGCGTGCCGCACGCTGCTGATCGACGGCCAGCGCAGCCCGAAGATGTTCCGCCACAACGTCGACACGCTGTCGCAGTGGATCGGCAATGCGCAACGGCAAACCGTCGCCGGCGCATCGCATGGGATGAATGCAGCGAGCCCGGCGGTGTTCAACCGTTACGTGCACGAGTTCGTCGCCGCGTAACGTCGCGGGCGGCATGCGCGCCGCCCGGCCTTCCTCTCTCTTGCAGAAGCGAAACGGCGCAGGCTGTCCGCATCGTTTCGCATCCCTCTGCGTCATGCCACCGACGCCGCCTTGCGCGTCACCGCATCCGGCAATCCGAACACACTGTCGAACGCCCAGTTGTACGCGAACGTGAAGATCGGGAAGAACACGATCAGCACCGCGTCGTACAGGAACGCCTGCAACAGCGACACGTCGAGCCACCACGCGATCAGCGGAATCAGGAACGTCACGAGCGCGATCTGGAATCCGATCGCATGCACGACGCGCCGCCCGACGGTGCGCGTGGTCGCCGCGCGCCGCCGCTCCCATGCCTCGAACCCGAGGTTGTACAGAAAATTGACGGTGACGCCCGTCGTCGAGATCATCACGCCGAGCAGGCCGCTCGTCGCCGCGCTCGCGCCGCTCAGCATGCCGAGCACCGACGATGCGACGAGGATGCCGAGCACCTCGAACATCACGACGTAGACTATGCGTCTCTTCCATCCTTGCATGACCGACCACCTTCGTTTCGAACCAGGTGGCGAGACTACAGCGGGCATGTCGTCCGCAAAAGTCAGGTCCTTTCAATTTTTCTGACAGGAGGCGCGCATGCTGACCAGCGACCACATCGACATGCTGCTGACCGTCATCGACAAAGGCTCGTTCTCGGCCGCCGCACGTGCGCTCGGCCGCACGCCGTCGGCAGTCAGCATGGCGATCGCGAACCTCGAGGCCGAGCTCGATCTCGTGCTGTTCGACCGCGGCACGCGCGAGCCGACGCCGACCGCCGCGATGGCCGCGTTGCTGCCCGACGCGCGCTCGATCGCCGAACGGCTGCATGCGCTACGTGCGCATGCGCAGCATCTGTCGGAAGGTGTCGAGGACACGCTGCAGCTCGGGCTCGCGGCCGAAATCGACGGCGCGCCGATTGCGCGCGCGCTGACGGCCGTCGCCGCAAAATATCCGGCGCTCGCGGTCAGCCTCGTCACGGCGCCGCAGGATGCGATCGTCGACGCGCTGCATCGCGGCGCCGTCGATCTTTGCGTCGCGTACGGCGGGCTCGATCTTCATCCGCAGGAACAGATTCACGCGCTGTGGACCGAGACGCTGATCGCGGTCGCCGCGCCCGATCATCCTGCGATTGCCGACGCCGCGCATCCGGAGGCGATCGAGCGGTTGTCGGGGTTCCGGCAGATCGTGATCGCCGACCCGGAGCGGCCGCTCACCGACGTGCGGCCGCTGATCGGCAATCGCACGTGGAAGGTGACCGACATGGCGACCGCGATCGCGCTCGTGAAGGCCGGTCATGGCTGGGCGAATTTGCCGGAATCGGTCATCGGCCGGTATGTGGCCGACGGCGAACTCGTATCGCTCGTGTTCGCGAACATCCGCAACGGGCTGCCGCTGCCCGTGTATTTGCGGCGGCCGAAACATACGGGGCTCGGCAAGGCGGCGAGCGAACTGGTGCGGGCGTTGCGGGCTGAAGACGGTCAGCATTGAGCGGTGCGGCGATGGAATCGCCGCACCGTCCGTCAACGTGCGACGGCTTGACCGTTAGTTGCGGTCAATGCGCCGCCACCGCGCTCTGGATGGAATCGACCAGCGCCGCGTTGTCGTAACGGCGGCCGGCGATCCCCCACCCGCCATCGACCGCGTGAACGACGTTGACCCAGACCTGCCTGGGCGTGAGCCGTCCGCCCGCTCGGCGCAACACGATCTCGGTTGCCCGTTCGACGAATCGCCGCTGCGTGTCGGGCGCGGCGAGCGCGACGGCCGGCAGCTTCAGTTCGACGAACGCCGCCGGCTCCGCGCGGCCCTGCACGAAGGTCCTGTCACGCGGCAGCACGTTCAGCGTGCCGATCAGGTTCGGCGCCAGGAACGCGTTCCCGGTCAATCCCTCGACTTCCAGCAGCGCATCGGTCAGTTCGGCAAACACCGGCCCTTCGTTTTCCTGCGTGAAAACCCCTTCTGATACGGTCAGCGTAATCGGCATCGCACTTTCTCCAGGTCAGGTCATCGGAATCGTGACGTGATATAAGTATCAGTCACTCTCTATACATTAGACACTAATCGCTCTCTATGCAAGCAATAAAGAGCGATCCCTCTGAAGCGAGCCTGTCATGCGTTATTCCGTCGAGCACAAGAACGAAACCCGCACCCGTATCCTCGAGGCCGCGAGCCGCCTGTTCCGCCAGGAAGGGTATGGCGGCTCCGGCATCGGTCCGTTGACGAAGGCGGCAGGCGTCACCAACGGCGCGTTCTATGGGCATTTCAAGTCGAAGGGCGAAGCATTCCGCCAGATCGTGCTCGACGGCCTCGACCAGCTCCGGCAAGGCGTCGCGGCGCTCAAGGCCGAGCATGGCGCGCGCTGGCGGCGCCCGTTCGTGGCGTTCTACCTCGGGCCGCGACGCACCTGCGCACTCGGCGAGAGCTGTGCGCTGCCGAGCCTGTCGCCCGAAGTGATGCGCGCCGACGACGACACGCGCGACGCGTACGAACAGGCGTTGCAGCAGATCGTCGACGAAGTGTCGTCCGGGCTCGGCGAATCGCCCGACGACGATCGCGCGATCGCGTTCCTCGCGCTGCTGTCGGGCGGCGTCACGCTCGCGCGTGCGGTGCGCGATCCCGAACTCGCCCAGCGCATCGCCGATGCGGTCGGCCGTTACGCGGTCGTGATCGCCGAACGCACCGACGTACGGCCCGAGCAGCAGGCATGACGGACGGCCGATAAAAAGATTCTTCGTGGATCTCCGTGGACGTGACCTTTCGACCCGAAGTGGTCACTTATCGACACGTTGCTCAGAAAGTCAGCGGATAGGCTGTCCGACAACCCGGGCCCACATCGCCCGAAGGCGCCGCGCGCGGTCTTCGAAGAGATATGAGGCCGCAAGCGTCAAGAGACCTGAAATTGCACCGGTCACGATGTGCTCGACATAGGGGATACGGTAATGACTCGTGTGCGAGTAGGCGTCGCCCAACGTCGTCAGGACGCCAACGACCAGCGCATTGCCGTATCGATGCGCGAAGAGTTTCGCCACAGGCGTGAAAGTCAAAAGTACAGCCAGGAGTCCGGTCAGCAGACCGGTATGAAATGCGATAGTCCAGTGGGCAAGGCTCATGATGTTTCCCCAGCTCCCCGGCATGCAGGTCATGCACGCACTGGTCGGCTGCCAGAAACGCTGGACGAATAGTCTGACGCGGTGCTTCCACTCGGTTGACATGATGCGTTCCCATCAATGCCGTCGCCCCGGCCGGCGCCACCACACGTATCGTTGAAGCAGTTTCCAAACGCTTTAGCGAGCTTGCCGCCGTCGTTACGGACGGGTCGGCTGTGCGCCGTAGAGGCCGGGCAATAACCTGAACATGGGGGAATACTACTCCACGATCAGACGGCCGCTGTTTCGACCGAGACCGGGAGTCAACGCTTGCGTCTATCGGTGCGGCCCCGTCCGTGACGCGCATCGAACGATGCCCTGCGCGCGAAGTCGACGGCGCGCATCGCTCCGAACCGGTCGCCGGACGAAGTCATTTTTCAATGACGGGCTCGCGATCAATGGCGGCCGTCTCTCTGATCACCGATGAGCCCGAACCGCCTGCCAGCCGCTTTCCGCCCCCTAACGCCGTCTCGAGTTTCTTTCGATCGAGCCCACCTTCCCACGCCGACACCACGATCGCCGCAACGCCATTGCCGACGATATTGGTCAACGCCCGGCATTCCGACATGAATCGATCGATGCCGAGAATCAGCACCATCGCACTGACGGGAACGGTCGGTACAACGGACAGGCTTGCAGCGAGCGTGATGAAGCCCGCGCCCGTCACGCCCGTCGATCCCTTCGAGGTCAGCATCGTGACGAGCAACAGCGTGATTTCCTGCCCGAAGGTCAAATGCGTATTGGTCGCCTGCGCGAGAAACAGCACCGCGAGCGTCATGTAGATGTTGGTGCCATCGAGATTGAACGAGTAACCGGTCGGCACGACGAGCCCGACGACGCCGCGCGGGCAACCCAGGCGTTCGAGCTTGTCCATCAGTTGCGGCAACGCCGCTTCGGACGTCGACGTGCCGAGCACGATCAGCAGTTCGTCGCGGATATAGGCAAGAAAGCGCCAGAGACTGAACCCGCACAGACGCGCGACGATGCCGAGCACGACAGCCACGAACAGAAACGCGGTGAGATAGAACGCGCCGATCAGCTTCAGCATCGGCAACAGCGAGACGATGCCGTAACGGCCGATCGTGAAGGCCATCGCCCCGAAAGCACCGATCGGCGCGAGACTCGTGACCATCCGGACGATACGAAAGAACGCTTTCGACAAGGTCTCGATCAACTGCGTGGCGGGCGCGGCGGGCTCGCCCATCAGCGCCAGTGCCGTGCCGAACAGCATCGCGATCAGCAGCACGGGAAGGATGTCGCCCTGAACCAGCGCGCCAACAAACGTTTCGGGTACCACATGCATGATGAAGCCGGCGATGCCTTCGCCATGCGCCGCCTGCGCCGCATAGCCCGTCACGGCGCGCGCGTCGAGCGTCGACGGATCGACATTGAAGCCCTTGCCTGGCGCGAGCACGTGCGCGGCAAGCAAGCCGATCGCCAGCGCGAACGTGGATGCCGCCTCGAAATACAGCAGCGCCTTGCCGCCGACACGCCCGACCTTCTTCATGTCCTGCATGCCGGCGATTCCGGTCACGACCGTGCAGAAGATCACCGGCCCGATGATCATTCGCACTAGCCTGATGAACAGATCGCCGAGAGGCTTCAACGCAACCGCTGCTTGCGGTGCGAAATGGCCGAGCAGCACACCGGCGATGATGGCTGCCAGCACCTGGACATAGAGAATCGTGTAGAACGGTTTGCGCTTCATGTGTCTCCTCCATTTTCGAGGCAAAGAGATGCCCTTCCCTTCTTCGATCGGAAGGAAATCGGCCTGGCTAAAACAGGGAAGTCGCCGCGGCGCGCCGCGCGACGGATGTGCGGTTACATCACTTGCGCCCAGGGATGCCGCGCAAAATGCAACCGTTCGAATGCTTCAATCGCGGCGAGGGCGTCGAGCGTCAGATCGACGGTATCCATACCTTCGATCACCATGCGCTTGTGGCGCGCGCCAATCGGATACGCGTACCGAACGCCCGACGCGGTCCTCACCGTCTGCTGTTCGAGATCGATCGAGATCGATGTGCCGGGCGACTCGATTGCGTCGCGCATCAGCGCATCGATCGCGCCGCGCTCCAGTTGCACGAGCAGCAGGCGGTTATTCATTGCGTTCGAGTAGAAGATCTCCGCGAAGCTCGGCGCGAGCACCGCCTGAAAACCGTATTGCTGCAAGCCCCACACCGCATGCTCGCGGCTCGATCCGCAACCGAAGTTCGCGCCGCCGATCAGCACGCGCGCGTTCTCGTAAGCGCGCTGGTTGAGCACGCAGTCCGCGCGACGCGCACCTCGCTCGTCGAAGCGCAGGTCGTATAGCAGACCATCGGCGAGACCAGCCTTGTCGATGATGCGCAGGAATTGCTTCGGCATGATCTGGTCGGTGTCGAGGTTGTCGATCGGCAACGGCACGCCGCTGCCTTGAATGGTCGTGAGTCGCGTCATGATGTGAGTGCCTCCAGCGTGCGGACATCGGTGATGCAGCCGGTCAGCGCGGCCGCCGCCGCCATCGCCGGACTCATCAGATGCGTGCGGCCGCCGCGTCCCTGGCGGCCTTCGAAATTGCGGTTGGTGGTGGACGCACACCGTTCTCCTGCTTCGAGCACGTCGTCGTTCATCGCGAGACACATCGAGCAGCCCGGCTCGCGCCATTCGAAGCCCGCATCGATCAGCGTCGTCGCGATGCCTTCCTGTTCGGCCGCCCGGCGTACGCTGCCCGAGCCCGGCACGACCATCGCGCGCACGCCCGGCGCGACGCGCTTGCCGCGCACGATCGCGGCCACCGTGCGCAAGTCTTCGATGCGCCCGTTGGTGCATGAGCCAATGAACACACGGTCGATGCGCGTGCCAGCAATGAGCCGATTGGCCGTGAGCCCCATGTAGTCGAGCGCGCGGCGCAGCGATGCGGCGGCTTCGGGCGTCGTTTGCGCGGCTTCGTCGGGAATCGGCTGATCGATCGCGACGGCCTGATCGGGACTCGTGCCCCAAGTGACGAACGGGGCGATGTTCCGCGCGTCGAAGCGGTGCTCGGCATCGAAATGCGCGCCGAAGTCGGAATGCAAATCGCGCCAGTCTTCGAGCGCCGCTTGCCACGTCGTATCGTCGAGTGAAGGCGTGTGGGCGCGCACGTAGTCGATCGTGGTCGCGTCCGGCGCGATCAGCGCGGCGCGCGCACCGGCTTCGACGGTCATGTTGCACAAGGTCATGCGCGCCTCGGCCGACAGCGACGCGATCGTCGAACCGGCGAATTCCACCGCATAGCCGCGCGCGCCCTGCGCGCCGATCTGGCTGATGATCCAGATGACGACGTCCTTCGACGACGTGCCGTACGGCAGTGCACCGTCAATCGTGATGCGCATGGTCTGCGCGAGCCGGTACACGAGCGTTTGCGTTGCAAGCACGTGCTCGACTTCCGACGTGCCGATGCCGAAGCCCAATGCGCCGAGCGCGCCGTACGTGGTGGTATGACTGTCGCCGCACAGCACGACCATGCCGGGCCGGATCAGCCCGAGTTCCGGCGCGACGATATGTTCGATGCCTTGCAGCGGATCGTTCGCGGCAAAGAGCCGGATGCCGGCGCGTTCGCAATTGCGCGCCAGGTTCTGCGCCTGCAACAGTGACGCCGCATCGCGAATCACGCGCGGCGATTCCGCATGCGTCGGAATGATGTGGCTCACGACGGCGAGTTGCTGCCGCGGACGGCGCACCGCGCGGCCGCGTGCATCGAGCGCGCTGAACGCCTGCGGGCTCGTGTACTCGTTCATCAGATGCAGATCGGCGTACAGCAGCACGTTATGCTCGTCGATACGCGTCACCGTGTGCGAATCGACGAGCTTCTGGTAAAGGGTTCGGGCGGACATGGGATTACTCGCTGAGAAAAGGCAGCACGCGCTCGAGCAACTGCTCCGGCGCTTCCTCGGGGATGTAGTGGCCGCAACGCAGCGCCTCGCCCTGCACGTTCGGCGCATACGCCCGCCACTCGGCGAGCGGATCGAAGCATTGTTCGATCACGCCCTGCGCGCCCCACAACGCCATGAACGGGCAGCCGATCCTCTGCCGCGAAGCGAGCGTCGCGCGGTCGTGTTCGAGGTCGATCGTCACGCTGGCGCGATAGTCCTCGCAGATGCCGTGCGCCGTATCGGGATCGGAGAGACAACGCAGATATTCCGCGTAAGCCGCCGCCGTGAACGGCGCGAGGCCGGCGCTGCGCGCGCCGATGGTCTGCTTGAGATAGAGGTCGGGGGCCGCGCGGATCAGCGTCTCGGGGAATGGCGCGGGGCGCACCAGCATGAACCAGTGCCAATAGGCGCGCGCGAAGTCAAACGAGGTCTGTTCGTACATCGCGAGCGTGGGCGCGACATCGAGCGTGACGAGGCGCGTCACCGCTTCCGGATGGTCGAGCGCCATGCGCGCGGCGACCCGCCCGCCGCGATCGTGGCCGATCACCGCGAAGGTCTCATGGCCGAGACCGCGCATCAGTTCGACCTGATCGAGCGCCATGCGCCGCTTGGCATAGTTCGCGTGATCGGCTGCGCCGGGCGGTTTGCCGCTGTCGCCGTAACCGCGCAAGTCCGTCGCCACCACCGTGAAACGCTCCGCCAGCACGGGCGCGACTTTATGCCAGATCGCGTGCGTTTGCGGATGCCCGTGCAAGAGCAAAAGCGCGGGGCCGCGCCCGCCCTGGATTGCATGAATGCGCACGCGATCCACGGTTGCCGATGCGTCGCTGAAGCCTTCGAACATGGTTGTCTCCTGATCGTGATCCGAGTCTAATTGATGACTTGGACGATTTGGTTTCCTGAAAAGCAATCCGGCAGTAACCCACAGGAACGAATCGATTGAACACGACGGAGCTTCGAGATGGATGGCTTTTCGGATCTGAATTTATTTGCGCTCGTGGCGCGGCACCGAAATCTGGCGGCGGCCGCGCGCGAGTTGGGCGTGACACCACCCGCAGTCAGCAAACGGCTCGCGCAACTGGAACGGCGCCTCGGCGTGCGGCTGATGAATCGCACGACGCGGCGTCTGAGCCTCACGCCCGAAGGCGAGCTTTATCTGTCGAACGGCTCGCGCATTCTGGACGAGTTGTCGGAACTGGAGCATCTCGTCACGCAGAGCCGGGGCGAGCCGACCGGCCTGCTGCGCGTCAACGCTTCGTTCGGATTCGGGCGGGCCCACATCGCGCCGGCGGTGTCCGAATTCGTCGCGCGCTATCCCGCGATAAAAATCCTGCTGCATCTGACGGACCGTCCGATGAGTCTTCAGGACGAAGGTTTCGATCTCGGCATTCGTTTCGGCGAAGTGCCGGATGCGCGCATCAACGCGCGCCTCCTGCTCAAAAACCGGCGCATGGTGTGCGCATCCCCCGGCTATGTGGCGCGGCATGGTCGACCGTCCGTGCCGCACGATCTGACGCGGCACACTTGCATCGTATTGCGCGAGAACGAATCGGCCTATGGCACCTGGCATTTTTCGCGCGGCAAACGCGCGGAAACGGTCAAGGTCGACGGCGCCGTATCCAGCAACGACGGCAGCGTCGTCCTGCATTGGGCGCTCGAAGGCCACGGGATCGTCGTGCGTTCGCAGTGGGAAGTGGAACGGCATGTGGCGCGCGGCGAACTCGTGACGCTGCTGGACGACTGGGCTTTACCGGATGCCGATATCCACGCGATCTATCTGGAGCGCAATCAGCTTTCGGTCAAGCTCAGGACGTTTATTGACTTTCTCGGCGAGTTTCTGCGCAGACCGAGGGGAATCGCATGACACGCGGTCGATGAACGGGCATCGGACAGGTGTCGACGTGCATTCCAAGAGGCTGATTTCAGCGCTCGAACAGGCATGCGGACGTCGCATTCAGGCCGGCTTTGAATGATGCTTAACGGTCGATCGCCAACGTTCCCCCTTGAAATTTGCGCTGAACCATAAAAAAACCCCGGCATGCAGACCTGAGCCTGCATGCCGGGGTTCTTCGCTTCATGACTGGCGAGCGACGACCCGCCCGCCGTCCGCGCTCACCGCGCGGCCACTTCCGCCTTGACGGACGCCGCATCCCCAACCGCTGTCGGCGCCGCGCCCCACCCGCCACCGAGCGCACGAATCAGGTTGACGGTCGACACCGCCTGCGCCCCCGTCAACTGGTTCGCCTGCAACTGCGACTGCAACACCGACCGCTCACTGTCGATCACATCCAGATACGCGACCTCGCCTTCCTGATACTGCGTCCGCGACAGCGTCGCCGCACGCCGCGACGCGTTGACGGCCGCATCCTGCGCGCGGATCTGATCATCGAGCAGACGCAGGTCAGCAAGATTGTCCTCGACCTCGCGGAACGCGACGAGCACCTGCTGCCGGTAGTTCGCGACCTGCTCGTCGTACTGCGCGCGTGCCTGCTGCACGCCGGCCGCACGCCGCCCGCCGTCGAACAGCGGCAGCGTCAGCGCGGTGCCGGCGAACGGCCCGAGCAGGAACGTACGGCTCGACCACAGGAACAGGTTGCCGAGCGTCGACGCCTCATAGCCGAACGCCCCCGTGATATCGAGCTTCGGGAAGTACGCCGACTTCGCGAGCCCGATCCGCGCGTTCGCGGCCGCCATCGCGCGCTCGGCTGCCGACACGTCCGGGCGGCGTTCGAGCAGCGCGGACGGCAGGCCCGGCGGAATCTTCACCGCGACCGGCACGATCGGCGTTTCCTTGAACGCGAAATCCGCGGGCGCCTTGCCGAGCAGGATGGCCAGCGCATGCTCGGACGCCGCACGCCGGCGCGCGACGCCGACCGCATCGGCCTGCGCGCTCGCCAGTTCGTTCTTCGCGCGCGACACGTCGAGCTCGCTGATGTCGCCTTCGTTGAAGCGGCGCTGCACGAGCTTCAATGCCTGGTCGCGCAGTTCGACGGTGCGGCGGTACAGATCCTGGTCCGAGTCGAGCTGACGCAGTTCGAAGTAGTTCTGCGCAACATCCGCCTGCAGCGCGAGCTGCACCGAACGGAACAGCGCCTCGCTCTGCGCCTGGTCGGCACGCGACGCCTCGACGTTGCGGCCCACACGGCCGAACAGGTCTGCTTCGTACGACACCGTGCCCTGCGCGCGCCACAGCGTCGCGTTGGTCGGGCCGGTGCCCTGCGGCTGGAACTGCGACGCCGACGACAGCCCCTCGCGCGTCGGCCCGAACCCGGCGCCGACCTGCGGGAACCATTGCGAGCGCGCCGAACGGGTCGCCGCACGCGCTTCCTCGACCCGCGCGGCCGCGGCCTTCAGGTTCTGGTTCGCGGCGAGCGCCTGCGTCTCGAGCGAATCGAGCATCGGGTCGCCGAACACCCTCCACCATTCGCCGCGATGTTCGCCGTCCGACGGCTCGGCCGTCTTCCACGTGCCGGCCTGCTCGCCGGCGGCGAGGGTCGGCGCTTCCTTGAACGCGGCGGGCGCCGCCGCATCCGGCCGCTTGTAGTCGGGGCCGACCGCGCACGCGGCGAGCAGCGTCGCGAGCAGGGTGCTCGCGGCCGCCACCTTCGCGAAGCGCATCAGGCCGTTCGTGTTGTGCAAGTTATTCATTTTCTGGTCCTCAAGCATCGGGCGCCGGCACACCGTACCCCGTCGAATCCTTGCCGGCGACGTGGATCTTGCCGCCCGCGAGCGTGCGCAGCACGACGTAGAACACCGGCGTCAACATCAGCCCGAACAGCGTCACGCCGAGCATCCCGAAGAACACCGCGACACCCATCGCATGGCGCATTTCCGAACCGGCGCCCGTCGACGTGACGAGCGGCACCACACCCATGATGAAGGCGATCGACGTCATCAGGATCGGGCGCAGCCGCAGCCGGCTCGCCTCGATCGCGGCCTCGAGCGGCGTCCTGCCGTCGTGCTCGAGCTCGCGCGCGAATTCGACGATCAGGATCGCGTTCTTCGCCGACAGCCCCACCAGCACCATCAGGCCGATCTGCGTGAAGATGTTGTTGTCGCCCTGCGTGAGCCACACGCCCGTCAGCGCCGACAGAATGCTCATCGGCACGATCAGGATCACCGCGAGCGGCAGCGTCAGGCTTTCATACAGCGCAGCGAGCACGAGGAACACGAGCAGCACGCTGATCGGGAACACATACATCGCCGAATCGCCCGCGAGGATCTGCTGGTACGTGAGGTCGGTCCACTCGAAGCGCACGCCGCGCGGCAGCGTTTCGTGCGCGATGCGCTCGACCGCGGCTTGCGCCTGCCCCGACGAGAAGCCGGGCGCCGGCCCGCCGTTGATGTCGGCCGCCGTGTAGCCGTTGTAGCGCACGACCATTTCCGGGCCGAACGTCGGCGTCACCGTGACGAGCGACGACAGCGGCACCATCTCGCCCTTGTCGTTGCGCGTCTTCAGTTGCAGGATGTCGTCCGCGCGCTGACGGAACGGCGCATCGGCCTGCACGCGCACCTGGTACACGCGCCCGAAGCGGTTGAAGTCGTTCACGTACAGCGAACCGAGATACACCTGCATCGTGTTGAACACGTCGGTCACCGGCACGCCGAGCTGCTTCGCCTTCACGCGATCGAGATCGACGTTGAGCTGCGGCACGTTGATCTGGTAGCTCGTGAACAGCGGGCCAAGTTCAGGCGCCTGCTGCGCGCGCTTGATGAAGTCGTTGGTCGCATCCGACAGCTTCGCGTAACCGACCGCGCCGCGATCCTCGATTTGCATCTTGAACCCGCCGAGCGTACCGAGGCCGAGCACCGGCGGCGGCGGGAACACCGCGACGAACGAATCCTTCATCGCGCTGTATTGCTGGTTTAGCGCACCCGCGATCGCACCCGCCGACAGCGCCTTGCCGTGCCGCTCCGAGAACGGCTTCAGCGTGACGAACACGATGCCCGCGCTCGAGCTGTTGGTGAAGCCGTTCACCGACAGCCCCGGGAACGCGACCGCGCTCTCGACGCCCGGCTGCTTCAGCGCGATCGAACCCATGTCGCGGATCACCTTCTCGGTGCGGTCGAGCGACGCACCGTTCGGCAGCTGCGCGAACGCGATCAGGTATTCCTTGTCCTGCGCGGGCACGAAGCCGCCCGGCACGACCTTCGACACGAGCACGGTCGCGCCCACCAGCACGAGGTACACGCCGAGCATCAGCGTCTTGCGCGACAGCACGCCGCGCACGCCGCGGCCGTAGTTCTCCGCGCCGCGATGGAACACCTTGTTGAAGCCGCGGAAGAAGCCGCCGAGCACGCGGTTCATCACGCGCGTGAGCCAGTCCTCCTTGTCGCCATGCCCCTTCAGCAGGATCGCGGACAGCGCCGGCGACAGCGTCAGCGAGTTGAACGCCGAGATCACCGTCGAGATCGCGATGGTCATCGCGAACTGCTTGTAGAACTGACCGGTCAGGCCCGACATGAACGCGAGCGGCACGAACACGGCGACGAGCGTCAGCGCGATCGCGATGATCGGCCCGCTCACTTCCTGCATCGCCTTGTAGGTCGCCTGCCGCGCATTCATCCCGCTTTCGATGTTGCGCTCGACGTTCTCGACGACGACGATCGCATCGTCGACCACGATCCCGATCGCGAGCACCATCCCGAACAATGACAACGCATTGATCGAATACCCGAACGCCAGCAGCAGCGAGAACGTGCCGATGATCGACACCGGCACCGCGATCAGCGGAATCAGCGACGCACGCCAGGTCTGCAGGAACACGATCACGACGATCACGACCAGCGCGATCGCTTCGAGCAGCGTGTGCACGACGGCCTTGATCGACGAACGCACGAACTGCGTCGGGTCATAGACGATCTTGAAGTCGACGCCCGCCGGCATGTCCTGCTTCAGCTCGGCCATCGTCTTGCGCACTTCGTCCGAGATCTGCAGCGAGTTCGCACCCGGCGACTGGTTGATCGCCATCGCGACGGCCGGCTTGTTGTCGAGCAGCGAGCGCAGCCCGTATTCGGATGCGTCGAGCTGGACCCGCGCGATGTCGCGCAGGTGCGTGACGCCGCCGTCCGGCGTCGTCTTCACGACGATGTCGCCGAATTCGTCTTCCGTCTGCAGACGGCCGCGCGCGTTCACCGACAACTGCAGCGGCGTGCCGGGCAGCGACGGCGATGCGCCGATCACGCCGGCCGCGACCTGCACGTTCTGCTCGCGGATCGCCTGCACGACGTCCTCGGCGGACAGCCCGCGCTGCGCGACCTTCTGCGGATCGAGCCACACGCGCATCGCGTAGTCGCCCGAACCCCACAGCTGCACCTGGCCGACGCCCTGGATCCGCGACAGGCGATCCTTCACGTTGATCAGCGCGTAGTTGCGCAGGTAGGTCATGTCGTAGCGGTTGTCCGGCGAGATCAGGTGGACCACCATCGTCAGCGTCGGCGAGCTCTTCACCGTCGTGATGCCGAGCCGCTGCACGTCTTCCGGCAAACGCGGCAGCGCCTGGTTCACGCGGTTCTGCACGAGCTGCGTGGCCTTGTCCGGATCGGTGCCGAGCTTGAACGTGACGGTGATCGTCATGTTGCCGTCGCTGTTCGCCTGCGACTGCATGTAGAGCATGTCCTCGACGCCGTTGATCTGCTCTTCAAGCGGCGACGCGACCGTCTCGGCGATCACTTTCGGGTTCGCGCCCGGGTACTGCGCCTTCACGATCACGGAAGGCGGCACGACTTCCGGATATTCCGAAATCGGCAGCAGGAACATCGCGATCACCCCGCCAAGCAGGATGATCACCGATAGGACTCCTGCAAAGATCGGCCGGTCGATAAAGAATTTGGAAATGTTCATGGGTTGCTCTGTCTGGTTGAACGCGGATGCGAAGCGGCGCGCCGCTTACGAATCCGCCTTCGCCGGTGCGGCCGGCTTCGCGGTGCTCGCGAGCGGCGCGGACGGCTCGTCGCCGCCCGTCATCGGGACCATGTGCGGCTTCACCTGCGCGCCGGGGCGCACGCGCTGCGTGCCGTTCACGACCACGCGATCGCCGGCGGCGAGGCCGCTCACGATCACGCGCCGGTTGCCGTGCTGCATCCCCGGCTGCACTTCGCGATACGACACGCGGCCCTGCTGGTCGACGACGAACACGAACTTCTTGTCCTGGTCGGTGTTGATCGCCGCGTCGTCGACGAGCAGCGCCTCGTGCGGCGCGCTGCCGCCCACCTTCACGCGTGCATAGAGGCCCGGGACGAGCGTGCCGTCCGCATTGTCGAAGCGCGCGCGCACGCGGATCGTGCCGGACGACGTGTCGAGCCGGTTGTCGACCGAATCGATCTCGCCGCTGCGCGAGTAGCCGGCTTCGTTCGCGAGGCCGAGCTCGACCGGCACCTTGCGGCCGCTGCGCGCGCCGTTGATGTATTGCAGGTAGGTCTGCTCGTCCGCGTCGAACGATGCGTAGATCGGCGACACCGACACCAGCGTCGTCAGCGGCGCGGCCGACGCGCCGGCCGACACGACGTTGCCGAGCGTGATTTCCGCGCGCGACACGCGGCCCGATACCGGCGCGGTGATGCGCGTATAGCCGAGGTTGATGCGCGCCGTTTCCAGCGCGGCTTCGGCGGCCTTCAGGTTCGCGTTCGCTTCGCGTGCCGCGTTCTGCTTCTCGTCGTAGTCGCGCTTCGCGATCGCGTTGTCGCCGATCAGCCGCTGCGCGCGCTGCCAGTCGCTCTGCGCATAGCCGTTGCGCGCCTGCGCGCCCGCGAGCTGCGCGGCGGCGCGGTCGACTTCCGCCTGGTACGGGCGCGGGTCGATCACGAACAGCACGTCGCCCTTCTTCACGAGCGCGCCGTCCTTGAAGTTCACCGCGACGATCGTGCCCGCCACCTGCGGGCGCACGTCGACTTTCTCGACCGCTTCGAGGCGGCCCGAATAGCTTTGCCAGTCGGTCACGGTCTGCGGCACGACGGTCGCGACGTCGACTTCGGGCAGCGGCGCCGCCGCTTTTTCGGGCGCGTTCGCGTTCACGCGCATCGCGCCGAACGTGCCGAGGCCGACGACGGCGAGCGTGACGATCACCGCGGTCGCGATTCGGGAACGGGAGGTGCGTAGGATGGCCATGTGGATCTCCAGTAAGCGTGGATTGGTCTTGGTTATTCGGTACGGTTCGGCTGGCGCGCCTGGAAGCGGCACTGGAAGAAGCGCACGGCTTCCTCGAACGCGGCTTCGTGCGTGGCGAGCGCGGCGTGCGTGATGTCCGGATAGCGGATCACCTGCGTGAGCACGCCCGACGAAATCAGGCAGCCCGCATATTTCTCCGCTTCGACGTGCAGCACGTCGTTCTGCGCGGTGACGACCAGCGTCGGCGGCAGCCCCGCGAGGCGCACCGATTCGATCGGCGCCGCGTACGGGTGCATGCGCTGCGCCGCCTGCGGCAGGTACGCGCGATAACAGGCCGCGCATTCGCGCGCGGTGATGTCGGACGCGAGGCGCTCGGCGTCGCCGATGCGCGTCATGCTTGGGTCGAGCATCGGCCCGAACAGCGCCTGCGCGACGATCGACACTTCACCGCGGTCCCGTGCGATGAAGGCCAGGCAGTTCGCGAGCTGGCCGCCCGCGTCGTGCCCCGCGACCCCGATCTTCTTCGGGTTGCCGCCGAACGCGCGGGCACGCGTCGCGGCCCATACGGCGGCGCGATACGCATCCTCCGGCGCGGCCGGAAAAGGAAAGGCCGGCGCGAGCGAATAATCGACCGACACTACGAGAGCTGGTAAGCGTTCTGCTAAAAAACGCGCGGCGAAATCCGCGTCTTCGAGCGAACCGCGGACGAAGCCGCCGCCGTGGAAATAAAGCACTACTGGCAGCCCGGTCTTGTCCGGGCGGCGGTAGAGGCGCAGCACGATGTCCTGTGCGTAGCCGGGAATTTCCACTTCGGCGACCGTCAACGCCGCGCCTGCTATGGCTTGCGCGGGCAACGCGGCTTTCAGGAATTTGCTGAATTCAGAAGCGTCCATGACGATGCAGCATCCATTTCGAGATGGAACGAATTCTGGGTCCGGCAGACATTGGGATAAATGCCTATAATCCGGCAACACAATTCAACGCCCCCGAACAATCCGAGGCTGCGTTTACCCACGAGGTAGCGCAGCCTCTTTGTTCCGGCGGCAAATTAGATTGCGGAGGTAGTGATGGACCGGCTTCAGGCCATGCAGGTGTTTACTCGCGTCGTCGATACAAGCAGCTTCACCAAGGCAGCAGAAACGCTCAGCTTGCCGCGGGCGTCCGTCACGACGATCATCCAGAATCTCGAAGCATTCCTCGGCGTGCGGCTGATGCACCGGACCACGCGCCGGCTCTCGCTCACGCCGGACGGCGCCGCCTACTACGAACGATGCGTGCGGATCCTCGCGGACGTCGAGGAAACCGAAGCAAGCTTCCAGGCCAACAACCGGAAGCCGCACGGAAAGTTGCGTATCGACATGCCGGGCTCGATCGGGCGGTTGCTCGTGATCCCGTCGCTGTGCGAGTTTCATACGCGTTATCCGGACATCGACCTGCAACTCGGCCTGTCCGATCGGCCGGTCGACCTGCTGCAGGAGGGCGTCGACTGCGTGATCCGCGTCGGTGCGCTGCAGGATTCGTCGCTCGTCGCACGCCGCGTCGGCCTGTTCGAATGCGTGACGGTCGCGTCGCCCGACTATCTCGAGCGCCACGGCGAGCCGCAGACGATCGACGACCTGAGCCAGCACAAGGCCGTCAACTACTTCTCGAGCCGCACCGGCCGCACGATCGACTGGACCTTCCTGATCGAAGGCAAGGAAGTCGAGATGAAGATGGAGGGCATCGTGTCGGTGAACGACGCGGATGCGTACGTGACGTGCGGGGTCGAGGGCTTCGGCCTGATCCAGCCGCCGCTGTTCATGGTGCTGCCGCACCTGCGCGAAGGCCGGCTCAAGGAAGTGCTGCCGGGCGTCAAGCCGCTGCCGATGCCGATCTCGGTCGTGTATCCGCACAGCCGCCACCTGTCGCCGAAGGTGCGCGTGTTCGTCGACTGGATTGCCGAAGTATTCGACCGCTGCCCGCTGCTGAGCGGCAAGGGCAGCCTCGACGCGACGTGCAGCAAGCGCACGTTCGAGGAAGCCGAACGCGCGCCGGTGCTCGATACGCCGGTCATCAACGAGTGGGTCGCCTGAGCGGAGCGCGACCCGCCCCCATTACTTCGGCCGCCACCCGCGAATGAACTCGCCGACCTGGCCGCGCTGCACGACGCGGCCGGGCTGCGCCTCGCGCGCCAGGATCCGCGCAAACTCGTCGCGCTGCAGATTCACGTGCCGCGCACAATGGTGATCGATCACCCCGATCTGGTGTTTCAGGAACGCGATCGTCCGGACGATGCCGTTGCGCACGCTCGCGTGGCACCAGGTCAGGAGTTGATATTCGGCGATCTGCATGCGCGCCAGCTGGCGGCGGCGCTGCACCAGCGCCTGCACATATTCCAGCTGCGGATCGGGCAACGGCTCGACGAGCCGCCCGCCACGCGGATGCCGATCGAGCGCCCCGGCCAGCGCCGCCAGCAGGCGCGCGCGTGCGCCCTTCCCCTCTAGCGGGCCGCCGGCGCGGTCCGGAAGCCAGTCCCGGGCCTGATGCGGCTTGGCGATGGCCAGCGGCAATCGCAGCGCCTGCAGCACGCACGCCACCTCGCATTCGGCCCCGCCGGCCGACTCCACCATGACAAGCGCCGGCGCCCATTCGGCGATCGCATCCGCGAGAGATTCGATGCCGAACGTCTCGTTGCGGTAGCCGAGAATCACGCTCAGCGAGGAAATGCACACCTCGAGCGTCTCGCGCGTCACGCCGATGCCGACGTACACGGGCTCGGGCGCCGCCGCGTCGTTGTCCCGAGCCGCCATTTCGTCGTTCATGCCCGCTTCCCCTCGGCGTCGGCCACGTCGCCCGCCCCATGGCGGCCGGGGCCGCGGTCGGTTACCAGAATTGTCATAATGAAGATGTAATATAGTCGTATTGGAACCGGTTCCGGTTGCGAGGGCGTCCTCCGCATGGCCATCGCACCGCCAGCCGTTCGTTGAATGCATCGTGCGGCCGGCGCTGGGCCGTGCAGGCAAGATGCCCGGAAGCAGCAAGCGCCTGCGCGGCTCGCCCCCCCTACTCCCATCGTGATTCGATGCAACCACATAATCAGGATTCCTCAGATTGATCCGAATCGGCGGGCACGGCGTCGATGGCGAATCGGCTTCGATCCTGACCCCGCATCCACGCCGGTTCACGACCGACGCCGGACCACGTCTGCCCGGTCTGCGGATTGAAGTACTTGACGCGGCGCTTTCTCGTCGACAGTCCGCCATCGGCGGGGAAGATGTCGCGCGCCGTGAAGCCGAACTCTTCGACGCAGCGCCGCACTTCGATCAACACCGTCGCCGCGATGGCGAGACGCTCCCGCTCCAGCTGCGCCTCGAGCAACGCTTTTTTTTCGACAAAGGACTTGTAAATCAACATGACGTGCTCCCCGAACCGCTTGTTTCTGTCGTTGCGCCGACCATCCGACACCATGGCCAAGCGTAATCGCGCCCCTCGCGCAGATTGACAACCTTTGTCAACAAAACTCAGCCCTCACACTCGTCATAAACTCTGCAAAATTGATTAATACGTCTAATTTCACGGATTCATTGCGTTCAAAATCGTTGACAATTTTTGCGACGCATCGATGCGAACATCGCGACACATTGCGTGCCGCCGATTGCCGTGTGCCTGCGTGGATCCGCCCGCTCCCGCCTGGATGCTCGATATGTCGTGATCGCCACGATCGATATCGAAGGAGTACGTAACATGAACGTTCTCTATCTCGAGGACGATCCCGCCTATGTCGAACTGATCACCTCGATACTGGAAACGTCCGGCTATCGCGTGCATGCGGTCGGCAACGGACACCAGGCGATTCGTCATCTGGAAAGTTCGGTGGTCGATCTGCTGATTCTCGACTGGCTGGTGCCCGGTATGTCCGGCTTCGAAGTGCTTCAATGGACCCGCGAACGGATCGGCGGCCATCTGCCGATCCTGTTCCTGACCCAACGCGCGCGCGACGACGCAGTCTTCTCCGCGATCAACGCGGGCGCGGACGACTACATGGTCAAGCCGATCAATCAATTCGAGCTGCTGGCGCGTGCCAACGCGCTGCTCAGGCGTGCGTATCGCAGCGGTAGCGGCCGGCACGACGCGCTCAGGCTCGGCGGCTACCTGATCGACACGCGGACGCGAACCGTGCTGCTGCATGACGCGCCGATCAAGCTGACCCCGCGGGAATTCGACCTCGCGGTGCTGCTGTTCCGCAATCCCGGCCGCATCATGC
This sequence comes from Burkholderia sp. BCC0397, assembly GCF_902832865.1. Lineage (NCBI taxonomy): Bacteria > Pseudomonadati > Pseudomonadota > Betaproteobacteria > Burkholderiales > Burkholderiaceae > Burkholderia > Burkholderia sp. BCC0397. The sequence continues at coordinate 20,579 of NZ_CADFDL010000019.1, forward strand.
CGCGCGATGCGCTGATTCGCTCGCTGTGGGGCCGCGACATGGCCGGCGTGTCGCGCAGCCTCGACACGCATATCTACCGGTTGCGCATGAAGCTCGCGCTGCAGCCGTCGAACGGCGTGCGGCTCAGCGCGGTGTACACACTGGGCTACCGGCTCGAAGCGATCTGACACGCCGTCCGCCCCCGTGCGGCGCAGCCGGCCGTTCCCGTCGGCACGACGCGCGATGAACGGCACGCGCTGCGGCATCCTGACACCGCACGCAATGGACTGTTGCTGCACGCGCACCGATCGTCGCGACGCGCGCCGTCCGACCCGCTGTATCCCGCTGTCGGCGCCGCCGGGCAAGGCTGTGCGGATGCCCTCACTGCGCGTGCGGATTCCAATTGTTCCTGTACGGCGACAATTCAATTCGCGGCAGCCGCATTTATCGCGCCGGAACGGACACCTAGAGTAAACCCTGTCGCGCACCTCGTTGCGCATCGAACAGATCCCGCCTCGCGGGACCGGAGTCAGCGCTCAGGCGCCAGCTCCGACATCTCTAGGAGTGACGCCATGAACCGCCGCCATCTTCTCTCGGCCCTTGCTCTCACACTTGCCGTGTCCGCACCGGCCTTCGCCGATTCGGGCACCCCGCACGCCGGCGACTACGGCAACACGTCGTGGTACTCGCAACACAACGGCCCGCGTACGCGCGCCGAAGTGAGCGCGGAAGTCGAGCAGGCACGCAAGGACGGCACGCTCGCGTACCTGCGCAAGGCGACTTCGTATCCGCAAGGGCTCGAACTCGCCCAAGGCCCGTATCGCCCGATGCCGGAAGGTAACCAGCTTGCCGGCGGGGGCCGGTAAACGCGCAACGCCGCGCAGCGGATTGCCCCGTGCGCGGCGTCTCGAATCACCTTGTCGACGACTCGCTGAGTCAGTTAGTTGCAGGAGCACATGATGAACGATCAACTTCCTTCGCCGCTCGATCATTGGGACGACACCACGCCGGTGTGGACGCCGTTCCGTTCGGCCCCGCAATCGCATTGACCGCCGGCTGAATCATCGTCCGGCCGTCAACGGCGCGGCACCCCGTCGCGCCATTCGCCCCAGTGCGTGACGATGTCCTGCACCAGCGGATTGCCCGCGCGGTACAGGTTTTCGGTCGCCGGGGAGCGACAGGCAATGGATATCGTCATTGAGTGCACGTCGAAGTGACACGATTCGTGACGTTATCCGAGGAAAATCCGCCCAGCCGAGTCGGCCGCACGCTGGATACATCAATTGACACGGACAGATTCGTCTGTCAGATCGCGTTCGCCGCCATCCTTCGGGGTCCGGCGAACGCAAATCGCATGTCCAGGCCCGCCCCGACCGTCCCGCTCATGCCGGTCGAGCCCGCGAACGATCCCTCTTCTCCGAAAGAAACCGGGGGCTTGCGCGCTATCCATTCACGTTTCCCCACACTTACTCGCCTCGTCACCTGCAATTTGACGCATGGCTGATCGGCTTCATATGTCTAGCATCGGGACTCCCAACGATGCCCATATGGAGCGCACCGATGACAGCATCACAAGAATTCAGCGTATCGCTCGACGGACCGCCAATATGTCCAAACATGACGGATTCGACGTTCAGGAAGCGGATGCTCGAATTGCGAGACGAAGCAGTTGCGATCACCGAGCAGCGCCGCCGGGATTTGATGCGATGGAGTCCCGCCACGGAAGCACGGGTCATCGAATGGTTCGGTTCAGCGAGTATCGATACGACGCGCAAGCTGATCCGGGGACTGGGCGCCCTCGTCAGCGTGATGGGGGCGCTTGGCCCGCGAAACTTCGTCCGCATCGATTCCGAGGCCGATCGCGCCACGGGATGTCTGCCGAACATAAGTCATCGTGGCGCAGAAGTCGCGCACGTCTGTCGCCCGGACACGTCTACCCATACCATCGCCATCAATCTCCCTTTTTGCTCACTGCCCGAGCGATCGGCCGGTAATCTCTCGTCGCAGCAACTGACGATCGTGCACGAATGCGCGCACTTCGCGGATACATTCAACGCAGACGATCATTCGGGGGCGTACGGGCGCTCGGCTTGTGTTCAGTTCGCAAGACGTTACCCGGATAAAGCCATCAACAATGCGGACAACATCGCCTGGTTCATTCTGGCGCGGTAGATCGGAGAAATTCATGCGACGTGCTTTCTCCGCGATACTGATCGCCCTCCTCACCCTTCCGATACAGGCCGATGCGTGCAAGATCATGCTGACCGACAGCATGCAATTGCCGCTGAACTCAATCGAAATCAGCAACGCTGAAAGGCTCTCCGTCGTCAGACACTACCTGACCGCCAAGGAGTGGACGCTCGAAGGCACGATGGCATCGGTCGACGCGGCGGCCTACGACCGGGAAAACCGGCCCATGCAACTGGCTCGCCAACGCGGCACGCAGATGAAGTCCTTTCTTGTGCAACTCGGCATGGCGCCCGACGACGTCTACGTCAGCGAGCGGGTCATCTCGCGCACGAACGGCAAGCTCGATCGTGACGACGCAAAACAGCTGTGGGTTCAGTTCGTTCCAAAATGCCCGCCTGCCGGGTGTCAGAGCCTCTGCAACTCCCCGAGCACATCGGGCGTGGTCAGCTATGCGCTGACACCGGACACGCCGGGGCCTCGGCTCGACTCCGCTCGATTTACGTGCGGCGACAGCCGGGAACCGACACTCGCACGCTTCGTGACAACTGAACGCTGGACTGAACGCACACGAAATCAAACCTTGTTTCTGCGAAATGAGCACAAGAAGCCGTTGGCGCACGTCTGCTATCGGATCAGCACCAGCGCAATGCAGTATGTCGGCATGACGGACGAGCAAGGTCAGACCAGGATCATCCAGTTGTTGGGACCTGAATACACACGAATCGAACTCAAGCTCGCACCACTGCCTCAGCCGTAAAGCATGGCGCCCGATCATCCGCCCGCGGGTCCGATCACTCCGGGCGACCATGAGTCGCCCGGAGCCCGACTCCACGCGCGGGCTCGGATTACGCCCGCGCGTCTTGCCGTCAGATCAACGGCGCGGCACGCCGTCGCGCCATTCGCCCCAATGCGTGACGATGTCCTGCACCAGCGGATTGCCCGCGCGGTACAGGTTTTCGGTCGCCGGTGCGAAACCGCCCTGGTCCGCGTAGTTCAGCAGGTTGTCGGTGCTCGTCTGCCCCGCGTACGGCCGATCGAAATCGGACCCCGTGCGCAGCACGGCAACGCGCGACAGGTCGACCCGCTTCACGCTCGCCGCGCGCTTGAGCGCTTCATACGTCGCGTTGTCTTCCTGCGCGGTCATGCAGTAGGTGCCCTTGCCGTCCGTCAGGATCTTGGTCCATTGGCGTGCGCGCTCGCCGATCAGCGTGCCCGAGAACCACGTATTGCCCGACGACGTATCGCACTGGATCACCGTCGGCGGCCGGTTTGCCGGCGCATACGTGAACTTCGCACGTGCGGCCTGCGCCTGTGCGCTGTCTGCCAGCACGACGTTGCGCGACAGCGCGTAGGCGGCGTCGGTCAGCTGCGGGTTGAGCTGGAACACTTCGGTGCGATAGTCGAGCGGCGGCTTGTCGTTCGGGCTCTTCGTATTGATGCCGAGATAGCCGGTGTTCCAGCCGGCCGGAATCTCGCGCGCATCGAGCTCCCACTGCAGGCTGAAATCGACGAGGTATTTCGACCACGCGGCAGAGCCGACCGTGCCTTGCGCGGGGTCGACGCCCGCGATGCCCGAGACCAGGAAATACGTGCGGCGCAGATCGAAGCGTTGCGAGAACGTGAGCGCCATGATCGTCGCCGACGCGTTCGCATAGCCCATGCCGGTCGTGACCACGCACACGTCCTGCTTGTTGCAGTGGACGGCCGGGTAGTCGGGCGACAGGCCGGGCACGCTGATGTCGCGCCACGGGCCGAGCCGGTCGAGCCACGCCTGGCCCTCCGGCCCGAACATCGTGATGATCATGACCTTGACCGGGCGGCCATGCGAGCCGGTCTCGGCGAATGCTGCGTTGCCTGCATCGTTGCCCTGGTTGTCCTGCGCGATCGACGGCGCGGTCGCACAGGCGGCAAGCGAGAATGCGGCGGCGGAAAGAATGGAGCGAGTCAGCATCGGCGTTCCTTGTTTCGGTGATGTTGGGTGAGAACGGCTCACGGAGACTGCGCGACGAGTATAGAACGGGCGTGCGCGATGCGGAACCCGACTACGAAACGGCTGGCGATGTTTCGTGCGAACGGACGCGTGTTGCGTGACGGAAAATCGAGCGTTCGTCGCCGCCTTGAAAACATCAGGAATGCTATTGGATTCGCCGCCACGCGTGCGAGGGCAGCCGCTTCTCGCCGCGCTACACGCGCATCAGCCCCGCGACGCCGTAACCGAGCACGACGAGTGCGGCGACCACATGGCTCGCGGCGAGCCACCCGGGCGATTTCACGAAGCGCCCGATCGCGCTGCCGCCGAACGCGAACACGAGCTGCCCCGCGAGGCTGCCCGCAAACACGCACGCGGCGCCGAGCAGCCAGTGCCGGTGCGCACCGGCGGCAGCGGTCGCATAGCCGTAGAACAGCAGGATGGTCAGCGGGTTCGCGAGCGTGACGACGAACATCGACATGAACGGGCGATCGCCCGGCGGCGTCGGGACGTCGCCGTCGAGCGTGCGGCGCCGGTCACGCAGCGCCTGCCACAGCATCCGCGCGCCCATTGCAAGCAGCACGAACGCACCGACCATGCGGAACAGCGACAGATGCGACGCGAGCGTGCTCGTGAGCATCGCGCCGATCGTGAAGGCCACGATCGCATAGCAGCCGTCGGCAGCGGCCACGCCGATCGCCGCGCGCACGCCGGTCATGGTGCCGGCACGCATGCCGTAGTTCGCCATCATCAGCGCGACGGGCCCGACCGACAGCGCGATCATCAGCCCGAACAGGAAGTCGTTCATCGGTCGTCGATGCCTTCAACGGAAGGCATCGATTCTATCGACCGACGGCACGCCAGCGTGAGAAAAATCGCGTCAGGCGACGTCGACGCGTGCGGGCCCGTCCACCATCTCGCCGATCACGGCCGCGCGGTCGAAACCGTCGGCGCGGAAGCAGGCGAGCACTTCATCGACGGTCTCGGGCGCACACGCGACCAGCAGCCCGCCCGACGTCTGCGGATCGGTCAGCAGCGCCTGCGCAACGGGCGGCAGCCCGTCGGCGAGCCGTACATCGGTGCCGTACGCGGCCCAGTTGCGGCCCGACGCACCGGTGAACACGCCGTCGGCAACGAACGTCTCGACGCCCGCGAGCCACGGCAGCGACGCATAGTGCACGCGCGCGGTGAGCTGCGCGCCGCGCGCCAGTTCGAGCGTATGGCCGAGCAGCCCGAAGCCCGTGACGTCGGTCAGCGCATGCACGCCCGGCAGCGCGGCAAGCTCGGCGCCCGGCCGGTTCAGCTTGGTGGTCGTCGCGACCATTTGCGCGTAACCGTCGGCATCGAGCTGGTTCTTCTTCAGCGCGGCCGACAGCACGCCGACGCCGAGCGGCTTGCCGAGCACGAGCACGTCGCCCGCCCGCGCGGCCGCGTTGCGCTTCACGCGCGACGGATGCACGACGCCGATCGCCGCGAGCCCGTAGATCGGCTCGACCGAATCGATCGAATGGCCGCCCGCGACCGGAATGCCGGCATCCGCGCACACCGATTCGCCGCCGCGCAGCACGGCCGCGATCGTCTCGTGCGGCAGCACGTTGATCGGCATGCCGACCAGCGCAAGCGCGAGGATCGGCTTGCCGCCCATCGCATAAACGTCGGACAGCGCGTTGGTCGCCGCGATGCGGCCGAAGTCGAACGGATCGTCGACGATCGGCATGAAGAAATCGGTGGTCGCGACGATCGCCTGCTCGTCGTTGAGCCGGTAGACGGCCGCGTCGTCGGAGGTTTCGGTGCCGACCAGCAGGTCCGGGAACAGCGCGGGCGGCGTCGCGCGCTTGAGCAGCTCGGACAGCACGCCCGGCGCGATCTTGCAGCCGCAGCCGCCCCCGTGCGACAGGCTCGTGAGGCGCGGAACGGCAGGCTGGGCTTGGGTGGCTTCGGTCATCGTCGGCATCCGGTGAATAACAACGTTCTATTATCGACAATTCCGCGCGAGCGCGCCCGATACGCTCTCCACGTCGCGGAGAGAATTGAGCCTCGACCAGTCTTTGACGGAATCGCAACGAGTCGATATTGCTGTGCTCACACGTCAAGCCAGCGCAACAGCCCCGCCGAACGCCCGCTCGTCGATCGCCTCGGCGAGCGTCGCGAACGCGGTCGCGATCTCGTCTTCCGGCACGCACGCATAGCCGAGCAGCAAGCCCGACGCAGCCCGCGAGCGGTCCGCGTAATACCCGGACAGCGGCCGCACGACGATGTTGCGTTCGAGCGCGGCCTGCGCGACCGCGCGATCGTCGACGCCCTCCGGCAATTGCGTGACGAGATGCAGCCCCGCGTCGCTGCCGAGCGCGCTCAGCGTATCGCCGTAGCGGCGCGCGACCGCCTCGAGCAGCACCTCGCGGCGTTGCCCGTACAGCGTGCGCATCTTGCGGATATGCGACACGAAGTGCCCTTCCGCGATGAATTCGGCGAGCACGGCCTGCTGCAGCAACTGCCCTTCGCGATACAGCTCGGCGCTCGCGGTCGCGAAGCTTTCCGCGAGCGGCTCCGGCGCGACCAGATAGCCGACCCGCAGCCCCGGGAACAGCGTCTTGCCGAAACTCCCGACGTAGATCACCTGCCCGGCCGTGTCGAGCCCCTGCAGCGACGCGAGCGGCCGGCTGCCGTAGCGGAATTCGCTGTCGTAGTCGTCCTCGATGATCCAGCAGCCGTGCTGGCGTGCGTATTCGAGCAGCATCCGGCGGCGCGCGAGGCTCATCACCATCCCGAGCGGATACTGGTGCGACGGCGTGACGAGCATCAGCTTCGGCGGCGCGGCGAGATCGGCGGCCGACGGCGCGATGCCTTCGTCGTCGACCGGAATCGGCCGCGTGGTCAGCCCCGACACGTTCAGCACGCTGCGCACACCCCAGTAGCACGGGTCCTCGGTCCAGATCGCGTCGCCCGGATCGGTCAGCAACCGCACCGCGAGGTCGATCGACTGGTGGATCCCCGTCGTGATCACGATCTGCTCGGGCGTGCAGCGCACCGAACGCGACGTGCGCAGATAGTCGGCCAGCGCCTCGCGCAGCAGTGCGAGCCCGCCGCCGGGCGCGTAGGTCAGCAGGTCGGGGCGCAGGCGCCGCCAGTACTTGTTGTGCAGCCGCGTCCACACGCGCGCCGGAAATCGCGACACATCGGGCACGCCCGGCATGAACGCGCCGCCCTGACGCTTCGACACGCCGGCGCCTTCGACGAGCCGCGTGCCGCGCGCGGACAGCCGCCGCACGGACGGCGTCGCGACGGCCGGCCTGGCCGCCGCGTCGGGCGGCACGCCGACGATCTCGTCCGGCGCGCTGTCGGCGACGAACGTGCCGCGGCCCGTCGCCGAGTTCACATAGCCTTCAAGCGCAAGCTGTTCGTAAACCTGCGTGACCGTGTTGCGGGCGATCCTGAGCTCGGCGGCCAGCAGCCGCGACGACGGCACGCGCGTGCCGGCCGGCAGTTCGCGCGACAGGATCGCCTGTTGCAGCAGCCGGTGAAGCTGCCGGTAGATCGGCTGTTCGCCGCCGCGCACGAGGCGCTGCGCCAGCCAGTCCGACAACACGCTCGCGCGCATGATTGGCTCCTGAATATTTATTGAAATGGCTCTGATTGCCAGAGCCAAATGTGATTATAGTCGCCTCCATGGGCTGCCAACGCGCCCGATTTCTACTCACCGGAAAGAACGTCAAGGAGATGACCGTGAAGAATGCCGACCTGCAGGCCCGCAAGAACGCCGCCACCCCGCGCGGCGTCGGCGTGATGTGCGATTTCTACGCAGCCCGCGCCGAGAACGCGGAGCTGTGGGATGTCGAAGGCCGCCGCTTCATCGATTTCGCCGCCGGCATCGCGGTGCTGAACACGGGCCACCGCCACCCGAAGATCGTCAAGGCGATCGCGGATCAGCTGAACAGCTTCACGCACACCGCTTACCAGATCGTCCCGTACGCGTCGTACGTCGAGCTGGCGGAAAAGATCAACGCACGCGCGCCGGGCGACTTCCCGAAGAAGACCGCGTTCTTCACGACCGGCGCCGAAGCCGTCGAGAACGCGATCAAGATCGCGCGCGCCGCGACCGGCCGTCCGGGCGTGATCGCATTCTCGGGCGGCTTCCACGGCCGCACGATGATGGGCATGGCGCTGACCGGCAAGGTCGCCCCGTACAAGCTGAACTTCGGCCCGTTCCCGGGCGACGTGTTCCACGCGCCGTACCCGAACGCGCTGCACGGCGTGACGACCGCCGACTCGATCAAGGCGATCGAGATGCTGTTCAAGGCCGACATCGATCCGAAGCGCGTCGCCGCGATCATCTTCGAACCGGTCCAGGGCGAAGGCGGTTTCTACCCGGCGCCGGCCGAATTCGTGCGCGCGCTGCGCAAGATCTGTAACGAACACGGCATCCTGCTGATCGCCGACGAAGTGCAGACCGGCTTCGCGCGCACCGGCAAGCTGTTCGCGATGCAGCACTACGACGTGCTGGCCGACCTGATCACGATGGCGAAGAGCCTCGCGGGCGGCATGCCGCTGTCGGGCGTCGTCGGCCGTGCGGATGTGATGGACGCGGCCGCGCCCGGCGGGCTCGGCGGCACGTATGCGGGCAACCCGCTGGCAGTCGCCTCGGCACACGCAGTGCTCGAGATCATCGACGAAGAGAAGCTGTGCGAGCGCGCGACGCAGCTCGGCGACGTGCTGAAGGCGAAGCTGACCTCGCTGCAGGCCGACGTGCCGCAGATTGCCGACGTGCGCGGCCCGGGCGCGATGATCGCGGTCGAGTTCCTGAAGCCGGGTTCGGGCGAGCCGGATGCCGAATTCACGAAGCGCGTGCAGACGCGTGCGCTCGAGCGCGGCCTGCTGCTGCTCGTGTGCGGCGTGTACTCGAACGTCGTGCGCTTCCTGTTCCCGCTGACGATCACGCAAGCCGTGTTCGACGAAGCGCTGGTGATCCTCGAGGAAGTGCTGAAGGAAACGGTCGGCGTGCCGGCCTGAGTGCCCGTCCGCTTCAACTGAATGCGCCGCCGCCGTCGTGAAGACGGCGGCGGCCGTTTTCATCCGTCCTTTTCAAAGCAGGTGATTCATATGAGCACGGTTCAGGAAACCCTGGCACTGAAAGATCCGTCGCTGTTCCGCCAGCAGGCGTACGTCAACGGCGAATGGCAAGGCGCCACGAACGGCGAGACGTTCGACGTCCGCAACCCGGCGACGGGCGGCCTGCTCGGCACCGTGCCGGCGATGGGCGCGGCGGAAACGCGCCACGCGATCGACGCCGCGAACGCCGCATGGCCGGCGTGGCGCAAGAAGACCGCGAAGGAACGCGCGGTCATCCTGCGCAAGTGGCACGACCTGATGATGGAGAACGCCGACGACCTCGCGCTGATCCTCACCACCGAGCAGGGCAAGTCGCTGGCCGAAGCGAAGGGCGAGATCGGCTACGCGGCGTCGTTCCTCGAGTGGTTCGCGGAAGAAGGCAAGCGCGTGTACGGCGACACGATCCCGACGCCGGCGAGCGACAAGCGCATCGTCGTGACGAAGGAAGCGATCGGCGTGTGCGCGGCGATCACGCCGTGGAATTTCCCGGCGGCGATGATCACCCGCAAGGTCGGCCCTGCGCTCGCGGCAGGCTGCCCGATCGTCGTGAAGCCGGCGGAAGCGACGCCGTTCTCCGCGCTCGCGATGGCCGTGCTGGCCGAGCGCGCGGGCGTGCCGGCCGGCGTGTTCAGCGTCGTCACGGGCGACCCGAAGGCAATCGGTGGCGAACTGACGTCGAACCCGATCGTGCGCAAGCTGTCGTTCACGGGCTCGACGCCGGTCGGCCGCCTGCTGATGGCGCAATGCGCGGCGACGGTGAAGAAGGTGTCGCTGGAGCTCGGCGGCAACGCGCCGTTCATCGTGTTCGACGACGCCGATCTCGATGCGGCCGTGCAGGGCGCGATCGCGTCGAAGTACCGCAACAGCGGCCAGACGTGCGTGTGCACGAACCGCTTCTACGTGCATGAAGCCGTGTACGACCAGTTCGCGCAGAAGCTCGCGGCGGCGGTCGGCGAGCTGAAGGTCGGCCGCGGCACGGAGCCAGGCGTCACGCAGGGCCCGCTGATCAACGAAGCGGCCGTGCTGAAGGTCGAGGCGCACATCGAGGACGCGCTCGCGAAGGGCGCGACCGTCGTGACGGGCGGCAAGCGCCACGCGCTCGGCCACGGCTTCTTCGAGCCGACCGTGCTGACGGGCGTCACGCCGGCGATGAAGGTCGCGAAGGAAGAGACGTTCGGGCCGCTCGCGCCGCTGTTCAAGTTCGGCAGCGACGACGAGGTGATCCGCCTCGCGAACGATACCGAGTTCGGCCTCGCCGCGTACTTCTACAGCCGCGACATCGGCCGCGTATGGAAGGTGGCCGAAGCGCTCGAATACGGAATGGTCGGCGTGAACACGGGCCTGATCTCGAACGAAGTCGCGCCGTTCGGCGGCGTCAAGCAGTCGGGCCTCGGCCGCGAAGGCTCGCACTACGGCATCGACGACTACGTCGTGATCAAGTACCTCTGCCTCGCCGTCTGACGGTTCGGGGCCTGCCGCTTCGGCGGCGGGCCCTGGCCGCCCGGCCGGAACCGGGCGGCCCGACGCGGGCCGGCGTCCCTCTCCGTCGCGCCCGCGTCATCTTCCCTCCCCCGCTCAACGAAACACGTTCACCGCCTCGACCAGCCGCGTCGCCTGCTGCTTCAGGCTTTCCGACGCCGCCGTGCTCTGTTCGACGAGCGCCGCGTTCTGCTGCGTGATGTTGTCCAGATGCACGACCGCCTGGTCGACCTGCTCGACACCCGTGCTCTGCTCGGCCGTCGATGAACTGATCTCCGCGATCAGATCCGACACACGCTTCACCTGCGTGACGATGTCCTCCATCGTCTTCCCCGCACCATCGACGATCCGCGCGCCCGACTCGACCCGCTCGACACTCGCACCGATCAGCGTCTTGATCTCCTTCGCCGCGTTCGCGCTGCGCTGCGCGAGTGCCCGCACTTCGCCGGCCACCACCGCGAAACCGCGCCCCTGATCGCCCGCGCGCGCCGCCTCGACGGCCGCATTCAGCGCGAGGATGTTGGTCTGGAACGCGATACCGTCGATCACGCCGATGATGTCCGCGATCTTGCGCGAGCTGTCGGTGATGTCGTTCATCGTCGCGACGACTTCGTTCACCGCCTGCCCGCCGCGCCCGGCCGCCTCGCTCGCGGAAACGGACAACTGATTCGCCTGCAGCGCCGTCTCCGCATTGCTCGATACGGTCGCCGTCATCTCGGCCATCGACGCGGCCGTCTGCTGCACGCTCGAGGCGGCCTGTTCGGTGCGCGCGCTCAGGTCGCTGTTGCCTTGCGCGATCTCGTTGCTCGCACGCTGCACGTTCAGCACCTGTTCGCTGACGTCGTCGACGAGCCAGCGGAACATCAGCCCGAGCTGGTTGATCGTGCGCAGCGTCATGCCGATCTCGTCGACACGGTTCATTCGCACGCCGCTGCGGCTCTCGCCGGTCGCCACGCGCAACGCCTCGTCGCGCAGCTGCCGGAGCGGCCGCACGATCTGCGCGTCGAGCCACAGCCCGGCCGCGGCCGTCACGCCGACCGCCGCACCGGCAAACGCCGCGAGCGCCCCGCCGGTCAACCCGGCCGCCCAGCCCGCGCCGATGACGGCCGGCGCCAGCACGCACAGCGTCGACACCAGCCGGGCCCGCACCGACATCGTCTGGAATAGCGACACGACGCGCATCGCGCCCGTGCGGATGATCAATCCCTTGTGGAACCGGCGGCTGCCGGCCTTGCCTTCGCGGAAATCGCGATACAGCGCCTCGGCGGCCGCGATCTCGTCGCGCGTCGCCTTCGTGCGCACCGACATGTAACCCTTCGGCTGCCCGTTGCGCATCACCGGAATCGCGTTCGCGCGCACCCAGTAGTGATCGCCGTTCTTGCGGCGATTCTTTACGAGTGCGGTCCACGGCTCGCCGCCCTTGAGCGTCGCCCACATGTCGGCGAACGCCTCCTTCGGCATGTCCGGATGCCGCACCACGTTGTGCGGCTGGCCTTCGATCTCCTCGGGCGAAAAGCCGCTGACCTGGATGAATGCCGCGTTCGCGTACGTGATATAGCTGTCGGCATCGGTCGTCGACATCAGCGTCGCATCATCGGCAAATTCGAATTCGCGTTGCGTGACGGGCTGGTTGTTGCGCATGGTGTGGAGCTCCGGGTGACGGATCTTGCGTCCGCTCGTCGATTGATTCGAGACCCCGCGCATGGCGATCGATTCGCATGCGTGTGAGTCGGCTCCTGCGCTTTCGGCAAATTCGGCGAAAACATTATGCCGTATTCGGGTAAATATTCATTAAACATGCATCATCGTATTTTTGCCGAATAATTTGTTCACGGATAAAACGAAATGCCTTGCCGGGCAACGGTTTTCCGGCGATTCGTCTGATCATTGCGCACCATGATTTCGGTGCGATTTAACGCGCAACGACAAAATATGGAATACGAATATTTCTCGTTTATCGCCATTCGATTGAATCTGCCAAATTGAATAAGCGCTGTGCGCGACATTCCGGATTCATCGATCGAACCCGCACGTCGCGCACTCTTGCAACCATCACCTGAACACGTTCACCGCATCCACCAGCCGCGTCGCCTGCTGCTTCAGGCTTTCCGATGCCGCCGTGCTCTGTTCGACGAGCGCCGCGTTCTGCTGCGTGATGTTGTCCAGATGCACGACCGCCTGGTCGACCTGCTCGACACCCGTGCTCTGCTCGGCCGTCGACGAGCTGATCTCGGCAATCAGATCCGACACGCGCTTCACCTGCGTGACGATGTCCTCCATCGTCTTCCCCGCACCGTCGACGATCCGCGCGCCCGATTCGACCCGCTCGACACTCGCACCGATCAGCGTCTTGATCTCCTTCGCCGCGTTCGCGCTGCGCTGCGCGAGTGCCCGCACTTCGCCGGCCACCACCGCGAAACCGCGCCCCTGTTCGCCCGCGCGGGCGGCCTCGACCGCCGCGTTCAGCGCGAGGATGTTGGTCTGGAACGCGATGCCGTCGATCACGCCGATGATGTCGGCAATCCTGCGCGAGCTGTCGGTGATCTCGCTCATCGTCGTGACGACCTCGCTCACCGCCTGCCCGCCGCGCTCGGCCGCATCGCTCGCGGACACCGACAGCTGATTCGCCTGCAGCGCCGTCTCCGCATTGCTCGATACGGTCGCCGTCATTTCCGCCATCGACGCGGCCGTCTGCTGCACGCTCGAGGCGGCCTGTTCGGTGCGCGCGCTCAGGTCGCTGTTGCCCTGCGCGATCTCGTTGCTCGCACGCTGCACGTTGTGCACCTGTTCGCTGACGTCGTCGACGAGCCAACGGAACATCAGCCCGAGCTGGTTGAGCGTGCGCAGCGTCATGCCGATCTCGTCGACGCGATTCATCCGCACGCCGCGCCGGCTCTCGCCGGTCGCGACGTTCAGCGCCTGTTCATGCAGCCGCTTCAGCGGTTGCACGATCTGTGCGTCGAGCCACCAGCCGGCCGCGGCCGCCACGCCGACCGTCACGCCGGCAAACGCCGCGAGCCCGCCGCCGGCCAGCCCGCAGGCCCAACCCGCGCCGACGACCGCCGGCGCCAGCACGCACAGTGCCGAATGAACGCGCGCACGCACCGACATCGTCTGCGACAGCGATGCGATCCGCAGCAGCCCGGTGCGGATGACGAGCCCTTTGTGGAACCGGCGCTGGCCGGCCTTGCCTTCGCGAAACGCGCGATACAGCGCGTCCGCGGCCTGGCTCTCGTCGTGCGGCGCCTTCGTGCGCACCGACATGTAGCCTTGCGGCGCGCCGTTGCGCATCACCGGAATCGCATTCGCGCGCACCCAGTAGTGATCGCCGTTCTTGCGGCGGTTCTTCACGAGCGCGGTCCACGGCTCGCCGCGCCGCAGCGTCGCCCACATGTCGGCGAACGCTTCCTTCGGCATGTCCGGATGACGCACCACGTTGTGCGGCTGGCCGACGAGCTCCTCGTTCGAGAAGCCGCTCACCTGCGCGAACGTCGTGTTCGCGTAGGTGATGATGCTGTCGGCATCGGTCGTCGACATCAGCGTGACGTCGTCGGGAAAATCGAATTCCTGTTGGGTAACGGGCTGGTTGTTGCGCATGCAAGGCTCCGAAAGGCGGATCTGTCGTCCGCGCCGCGCTGAAATTGCGCTCAGTAGCCGAAAAACGGTTGATCGCTTTACGACACTCTCGTCCTTACTGTCGGCAATTCACCGGAAAACCTTAATTCCGTTGCGCATGAAATAGGCAACTTGGCCATTACCATGATTTCGATCAAATAATCCGGCGATAATCACTGCGCGCGTTTATCTGCCTGTCACGAAACGCCGCACGGCATCGACAATGCCCGCAGCCGTTGCGTGCGGCGAAACGATTGGCCTATCCTGATCCATTCCACCTGAATTCAAATTCGATGAAAAAGGCATTGCATGAACTGAATCGGCTGTCCCGGAATACGGCGACGGTCGCGCATGACCGCCATCAAGGCGATCAGGCCGCGTTTTTCCGTAATGGCAGCACCACGCGGTTTCGGGAACAACGCGAACCGGACGGCCGCCGGATGGCGCCGCCCGAAGGCATGCCGCGCCTGCCGTTGACGTACGCAATCGCCGCGCACCGGGTGGCCGCATGACGCGCCGCACCGCCGCCGACCGCGACGCGCTGTCGGCCCGCCCGCTTGCCCGCGATGACGTACCGCTCGTGTGGACCATCGACCGGCGCGAAATCATCGAACACCTGTACGTGCTGCGCGACGGTGCGCTGCATCTCGTGCCCGAGTTCTACGACGTGGCCGGCTGGCCCGACGGCGAAGCCGATCACTACACGCCGATCCTGCTCGACTGCCACGACCGCGGCGGCTGGTTTCTCGGCAGGTTCGACGGTGCGCGGCTCGTCGCGGCAGCGATCGTCGACAGCCGGCCGCTCGGCCCGCAGCGCGACATGCTGCAACTGAAGTTCCTGCACGTGAGCCACGACTGGCGCGGCTGCGGGCTCGGCGAACAGCTCTACCACGCGGCCCGCGCGCAGGCGCGCGCGATGGGCGCCGAGCGCCTGTACGTGTCGGCCACACCGTCGCAGCGCACGATCGACTTCTACCTGCGGCTCGGCTTCACGGTCAGCACAGCGCCCGATCCCGAGCTTTACGCGCTGGAACCCGAGGACATTCACCTGGAAGGGCCGACGGCCTGACGGCCTGGCACGCGGATGAAGCGTAGAATTTTCCGCTCTGCCACAGCGGCCATCAGCCGTCACGGAGCGCGACATTGAACAATGACCCGCCACCGCCCGCCACGCCGAAGATCCTCGTCAGCATGTGCGTGGTCGGCCATCCGGTCCGTTACAACGGCTCGGCGAAAACCGCCGCGCACGAGGCACTCGAACGGTGGCAGCGCGAAGGGCGTCTCGTGGCGGTCTGCCCGGAACTCGCGGGCGGCTTCAGCGTGCCGCGCCCGCCTGCCGAGATCGCCGGTGGCGCATCGGGGCAGCAGGTTCTGGCGGGGCACGCACGCATCGTCGACGTGAACGGCGCTGACGTGACGGCGCCGTTCGTTGCCGGCGCGCAAACCGCGCTGGCCCTCGCGCAGGCACACGACTGCCGCTTCGCGATCCTCGCCGACGGCAGCCCGTCGTGCGGCAGCACATTCATTTACGACGGAAGTTTCGAAAGCCGGCGGCACGCGGGCGCCGGTGTCACCGCGGCGCTGCTGCGCGAGCATGGCATCGAGGTGTTCGCGGATACCGAGATCGACGCGCTCGACGCGCGCCTCAGGCAACTGTCGCAGGCCGGTTAACGACGATGGGCAGCACGAGACACCTCGTGCCGCCCATCGCGGCGGACACAGCGTAGCGGCAAAGCGGCGCGTATCCGCCGCTTCACCGCATCACGCCGCTCAGACGCGTTCGATCGCGATCGCGATGCCCTGACCGACGCCGATGCACATCGTGCACAGCGCAAAACGGCCGTTCGTGCGATGCAACTGGTACATCGCGGTCGTCACGAGGCGCGCACCCGATGCGCCGAGCGGGTGGCCGAGCGCGATCGCGCCGCCGTTCGGGTTCACGCGCGGATCGTCGTCGGCGACGCCGAGCATGCGCAGCACCGCGAGGCCCTGAGACGCGAACGCCTCGTTCAGCTCGATCACGTCGAACTGGTCGATCGTCATCCCGAGCCGCGCGAGCAGCTTCTGCGTGGCCGGCGCGGGGCCGATGCCCATCACGCGCGGCGCGACGCCGGCCGTCGCGATCCCGAGCACGCGGGCGCGCGGCGTCAGGCCGAAGCGCTTCGCGGTTGCTTCGTTCGCGAGCAGCAGCGCGGCGGCGCCGTCGTTCACGCCCGACGCGTTGCCGGCCGTCACCGAGCCGTCCGGGCGCACGACGCCCTTCAGCTTCGCGAGCGTCTCGAGCGACGTTTCGCGCGGATGCTCGTCGCGCGACACGACCACCGGATCGCCTTTCTTCTGCGCAATCGTGACCGACACGATTTCTTCGGCCAGCGTGCCGTCCTGCTGCGCCCGCGCGGCCTTCTGCTGGCTGCGCAGCGCGAACAGATCCTGGTCGGCGCGGCTGATGTGGTAGTCGACCGCGACGTTCTCGGCGGTTTCCGGCATCGAATCGACACCGTGCAGCTGTTTCATCAACGGATTGACGAAGCGCCAGCCGATCGTCGTGTCGTAGATGTCGGCCTGGCGCGCGAACGCGCTCGCGGCCTTGCCCATCACGAACGGCGCGCGCGTCATGCTCTCGACGCCGCCCGCGACCATCAGCGCGGCTTCGCCCGACTTGATCGCGCGCGCGGCCACGCCGACCGCGTCCATCCCGGAACCGCACAGGCGATTGATCGTCGAACCCGGCACGCCTTCCGGCAAACCGGCGAGCAGCGCGGACATGCGCGCGACGTTGCGGTTGTCTTCGCCGGCCTGGTTCGCGCAGCCGTAGATCACGTCGTCGATCGCCGTCCAGTCGACGTCGCGGTTGCGCTCGACGAGCGCCTTGAGCGGCACCGCGCCCAGATCGTCGGCGCGCACGCCGGACAGTGCACCGCCGTAACGCCCGATCGGCGTACGGATCGCATCACACAGAAAAGCTTCGGTCATCAGTGTCTCCGGTCCCGTGAAAGGCAGGGAAATGAACAGGGCGCGCCCCTTGCATTGCCCGCCGGGATGCGCTTAAATGTTCTATATACGAACATAAGATCGTGTATCGAACGTTCAACGCATCATAGGGAGTGCAGGGACGACCTGTCAAGGGCACGGCCCGCCGGGTGGTTGGCGTGTCGGGCCCCATACGCTATCTTCTCGGCTGCACGACATTCCAGGCGCTCATGACAACCGACGATATTCAGACGAAACCCGGCGACTCCTATGTGCAGTCGTTCGCACGCGGCCTCGCGGTGATCCGCGCGTTCGACGCGGCACGCCCGGAGCAGACGCTCACCGAGGTCGCGTCGGCCACCGGCCTCACGCGCGCGGGCGCGCGCCGGATCCTGCTCACGCTGCAGACGCTCGGCTACGTAGAGGCCGACGGCCGGCTGTTCCGGCTCACGCCGAAGATCCTCGAGCTCGGCTTCGCGTATCTCACATCGATGCCGTTCTGGAATCTCGCCGATCCGGTGATGGAGCAACTGTCCGCGCAGATCCACGAAAGCTGCTCGGCCGCGGTGCTCGACCGCACCGAGATCGTCTACGTGCTGCGCGTGCCGACCCGGAAGATCATGACGATCAACCTGTCGATCGGCAGCCGGCTGCCCGCGTACTGCACGTCGATGGGCCGCGTGCTGCTGTCCGCGCTCGACGACGCGGCGCTCGACGACACGCTCGCGCAGAGCGGCATCCGTGCGCATACGCCGCGCACGATCACCGACCTCGGCGAGCTGAAGGCGGCGATCGCGCAGGCGCGCCAGCAGGGCTGGGCCGTGGTCGACCAGGAACTCGAAGTGGGGCTGATGTCGCTGTCCGCGCCGATCCGCAACCGGCGCGGGCAGATCATCGCCGCGATGAACATCAGCGGCAACGCGCAGCGGCATACCGCGAAGCAGATGGTGAAGGAGTTTCTCGGGCCGCTGCAGCAGGCCGCGCAGACGGTTTCGGAACTGGTGGCGCGGCGCGGGTGAGCGGTTACTTCGCTCGCGGGATAAGCGCGACGGCCATTCGCGGGTAGCGCGGATAAAAAGACGGGCGGCATGCGCCGCCCGCTCAACTCTCTGACTCTGCTTGCAACGTCCTTCTCACGGAACACGGAGCGCGCTCCGCATCACCCAATTTAGGGGCGCGGCAACGCCCGGTCAATTTGACGAGAACGAAATTGCACGGCGCATCTCGGACAGCGTGCGCGCCCGGCGCCGCTCACGCGCCCAGCAGCATCCCCTTTCGCACCGGCACCGTGCCCGTCACGCGGCCGAGCGGCACGCCGGCCGTCACGAAACGGATCGCGCGGCGCATGTAGAACACGCCATCGGTCGCGCTCGCAATCGTCGTGACCGCATCCGTCAGCGGATCGACGATGTCGAACAGCGGATCGCCCGCTCGGATCGTCGCACCGATCGCCGCGCGGTGCACGAGGATCCCGCTCACCGGTGCGTAAAACTGCTCGCTGCCCGCGAGCGGCGTGGCCGGCGCGGCCAGCGGCGGCAGCGGCGCACGCTCGCCGCGCACCGCGCCGCACCACACGAGATAGTCGACCAGCGCGTCGGCGTCGCGTTGCGCGTATTCGTACGTCACGTCGCGCTGGCCGCGACACTCGACCGTCACGGCCACGGTGCCGGCCGCCATCGGCGTGCCGTCCGGCAAATGCGCGCGCAACTGCGACCACAGCAGATGATGCGCATCGTCGAACGCATGGCCGCCGGAATCCTCGGCGAGCAGCGACACCTCCGCCCCGAGATAACGCGCGAGCGGCTCGACCTCCGGCCACGCGGTATCGCTCGTATACACGTGCATCACCGCTTCGAGCGAACAATGCAGGTCGATCACCACATCGGCGTCGTGCGACAGCTTCAGCAGCGCAAGCTGCAGCGCATCGAATTCGGTGCGCGGCGCGATGTCGTCGAGCGCCGCGCCGACGCATTCGCGCACGATCGCGCGATTGCGTGCGCCGTCGTCGCCCAGCCGATCGCGCGCACGCGCGGCGATCTCCGCGAGCGGCAGGAAGCCGCGATTGAAGTTGCGGCCGCTCGCGAGGTCGAAACGGCCGATGAACTGCCCGAGCAGATGATGATTGAGGCCGACCGGATTCGACACCGGCACGAGCACGATCTCGGCCGCGAGCCGGCCTGCGGCGTCGAACTGCGCGAGGCGCTGCTTCAGCACGACCGCCGCGAGCATCGCGGGCGTCTCGTCCGCGTGCAGCGCGGCCTGCAGGTAGATCTTGCGGCCGCTGTCGGCCGGCCCGAAATGAAAGCTCGTCAGCGTGCGCTGCGTGCCGATCGACGGCGACAGGAGCGGCGTGGTGCGAATCTGCATCGATGATCTCGAACGGATGAAACGGGGAATCGGAGGAATCTGCGGAATCGGCCGGCCCGGCGCTCAGTCGCCGTACGGGTTGAAATCGAAATACTGCTTCGCGATCCGGTCGTACGTGCCGTCCTTCAGCATCGACGCGATCGCGCCGTCGATCGACGCCTTCAGCGCGGTATCCGACTGCCGCATGCCGATGCCGACGCCGCGATCGCCCATGTCGAGCGGCGCGCCGACGAACGCGAAACCCTTGCCGCGCGGCTGGCGCAGGAACCCGTAGTCGGCTTCCACGGTGCCGAGCAGCGCCGCGTCGAGGCGGCCGTTCACGAGATCGGCGAACACGTCGTCCTGGCTCTTGTACGGCACCACGCCGACGCCGGCCGGCGCCCAGTGCGCGAGCGCCCACGATTCGAACTGCGTGCCCGACTGCACGCCGACGCGCTTGCCGGCCAGCGACGCCGCCGTGCCGTCGAGCCCGCTGCCGGGCCGCGCGACGAGACGCGACTTGAAGCGGAACAGCTTCGACGAGAACAGGATCTGCTTCTCGCGCTTCGCGGTGATCGCCATCGACGACAGGATCGCGTCGATCTTGCGCGCCTGCAACGCGGGGATCATCCCGGAGAATTCAAGCTCGACCCACTGGCAGCGCAACTGCGCGCGGCGGCAGATCTCGTTGCCGAGATCGACGTCGAAGCCCTTCAGGCTGCCGTCGGGCGCCTTCGCATCCATCGGCGGATAGGTCGGGTCGATGCCGAGCCGCACCACGTGCGCGTCGAGCGCAAACGCGGATGTGGCCGCCAGGCCAATGCACAGGGAAACGAGCGGGACGAGGAAGCGTTTCATGGTCGACGATGGGCAGGAAGCGGGACAAACGGCATGAGCCGGACTGCCTGCGATCGTAGGCGCCGCGGACTGCCGCCGGAACCATCGGCTGACTTATCATGATCGGTATTTCCGATCACCGGCCTCGCTGCTTGCCATGGCGTTCACGCTGTCCCAGCTCCGCATCTTCCAGGCCGTCGTCGAGCACGGCAGCCTGCGCGCGGCCGCCCGCGCGCTCGATCTCGCACAAAGCGGCGTCACGCAGCAACTGCAGGGCCTCGAGGCGACGCTCGGCGCGACGCTGTTCACGCGCACCAATCGCGGGATCGTGCCGACCGCCGTCGGCCAGCGGCTGCTCGCGCGTTCCGGTTCGATCCTCGGCGAATGCGAGCAGGTCGAGCGGGAAATCCGTCAGTTGAGCGGCGCCTACGAAGGCACCGTCACGCTCGGCCTCGTGACCGAGCCGCTGATCGACGCGTTCGCGCCCGTGCTGACCGCGTTCCGCGCGCGCTTCGACAAGGTGGACGTGCACCTGCGAACCGGCACGTCGCGGATGATGATCGGCTGGCTTCGCGAGCGCGCAGTCGATTTCGCGATCGCGCTGGTCGCGAAGCAGACCGACACGACCGATCTCGCGGTCACGCCGCTGCGCACGTCGGCGCCGGTGGTCGTCTGCCGCAACGGGCATCCGGCGATGCATGCGCAATCGCTCGCCGAGCTGGCCGATCATGCATGGGTGTCCACGCGCTCGCCGAACCTGAGCGCCGACCCGGTCGTCAACCGGCTGCTCGCGTACTTCGACGCGCACGGCCAGCCGCCGCCAAAGATTCTCGCAACCGTCGAAGGGATGTTCGAGACGCTGCAGATCGTCACGCAGACCGATTCCCTCGCGCTCGAAACCGAGGCGATCACGCGGCACGGGCCGTTCGCCGGCGCGCTCGCGAAGGTGCCGGTGCGCGAGCAGGCCGAAGCGCAGGACGTCTGCCTCCTGCAGCGCGCGGCCGTGCCGCTGACGCCGGCCGCGCAGGAACTCGCGACGATGCTCGCGTCGTATCTGAGGGTGGTGCGCGGGCGGTAAGCGCATGGGGCCGCGCCGCCGCCCGCCTCGCGCATCGCGCGCGTCAGTCCAGCGATTCCCGCGCCGTCTCGCGCAACATCGCGACCGCGATCAGCGACAGCACCACGCACGCGGCCACGTAGCCGGCCGGCGCGAGCTTGCTGCCGGTCGTCTTCACAAGCCAGGTCGCGATCAGTTGCGCGGTGCCGCCGAAGATCGTCACCGCGAGCGCATACGCGATCGAGATGCCCGTCGCACGCACGTGGCGCGGCAGCGACTCGCACATCAGCGCCATTTCCGATGCCGAGCCGAGCGAATAGAACAGCAGCATCAGCGCGGTCAGCGGCAGGATCACCGACAGCGTCGGATGATGGTTCATCAGCCAGAACGCCGGGAGCAGCAGCACGACCAGCACGCCGCGGCCGACGAAGATCGGCAGGCGGCGGCTACCGAGCCTGTCCGACAGCCAGCCGAACAGCGGGCACGTGACCAGCATCACGCAGCCCGACGCGACGCCGACGAACATCGACAGCTTCATCGGCAAGCCGAGCGTGTGGATCGCGTAGGTCGGCATATAGAACGTCAGGATGTAGGTCGACACCGTGCCGCCCATCACCGTGAGCATCAGCAGCAGCACCGTGCGCGTGTGCTTCGAGAACAGCGCGTGCAGCACGCCGCGCTCGATGCCGTGATGGCGGTCACCGGGCGCGTCGTCCGCGAGCCGGCGGCGCAGGTACATGCCGACCGGCGCGATCAGCACGCCGACGAGGAACGGCAGCCGCCAGCCCCAGCTTTCCAGCGCGTCCTTCGTCATCGTGTTCGACAGCAGCGCCGCGAAGCCCGAGCCCATCAGCGCGGCGCCGCCCTGCGTCGCGAGCTGCCAGCTCGCGCGGAAACCGCGGCGCGACGTGCCGCCCTGTTCGAGCAGCGTCGACGTCGCCGCGCCGAATTCGCCGCCCTGCGAGAAGCCCTGCAGCAACCGCGCGAATACGACGAGCAGCGGCGCGGCCACGCCGGCCTGCGCATAGGTCGGCGCGATCGCGATCAGGCCGGTGCCGAGCGCCATCAGCATGATCGTCAGGTTCAGCGCGGCCTTGCGCCCCTTGCGGTCCGCGTAGACGCCGAGCACGACGCTGCCGAGCGGCCGCGTGAAGAAGCCGGCGGCGAACGTCGCGACCGACAGCAGCAGCGACGTGGTCGGGTCGCTCGACGGGAAGAACAGCTTGCCGATCAGCACCGCGAAGAAGCCGTACACGGTGAAATCGAAGAATTCCAGCCAGTTGCCGATCACGGCCGCGGCGATCGCGCCGCGCCGCGTGACCGCCGGTGCACCGGGCGCGCCAGCTTCGGCGGTGCCCGTCGATGCAGCGTGCAGCGCGAGATGGTCTTTCTGCATGGTTCGTGTGTCCTCTCAATGCGGTCGGAAGCGCCGGCCGCCGGTCGCCCCGCCGCCGCGCTCACTGCCCCAGGTAACGCTCCACGAGGCGCGTCCAGAACGCCGCACCGATCGGCAGGTTGCGATCGTTGAAGTCGTATTTCGGGTTGTGCACCATGCAGCCGTCCTCGCCTTCGCCGTTGCCGAGCCGCACGAACGAGCCCGGCCGCTGCTGCAGCATGAACGCGAAATCCTCGCTGCCCATCAGCAGGTCGGTCTGCTCGACCACGTGCGCATCGCCGACGAGTTCGCGTGCGACCTGCGCGGCGAAATCCGTTTCGGTATCCGTATTGACGACGACCGGATAGCCCTCGATGTACTCGACGTTCGCGGTCGCGCCGTAGCTCGCGGCCTGCGTTTCGGCCAGCTCGGTGATGCGGCGCTTGAGCAGCGCGCGCACGTCCGGGCTGAACGAACGCACGCTGAGTTCGAGGCGCGCGCCGTTCGGAATCACGTTGTTCGCGGTGCCCGCGTGCATCGAGCCGACCGTGACGACCGCCGGCTGCGACGGGTCGACGTTGCGCGCGACGATCGTCTGCAGCGCCATCACGATGCTCGCCGCGACGACGACCGGATCGACCGTCAGGTGTGGCCGCGCCGCGTGGCCGCCGACGCCCTCGATCGTGATGATCGCCTTGTCGCCCGCCGACATGAACGGGCCGCGCCGCGTGAGGAACACGCCGGGCGCCGCGCCCGGATGGTTGTGCATGCCGAACACGGCGTCGCACGGGAAGCGCTCGAACAGGCCGTCGTCGATCATCTTCTTCGCGCCGCTGTCGACGCCGTGCTCTTCCGCCGGCTGGAAATACAGGTGCACGGTGCCCGAGAAGTTGCGTGTCTTCGCGAGATGCTGCGCGGCGCCGAGCAGCATCGTCGTGTGGCCGTCGTGGCCGCATGCGTGCATCTTGCCGTGCGTACCGCTCGCATACGGCAGGCCGGTCGCCTCGACGATCGGCAGCGCATCCATGTCGGCGCGAATGCCGATGCTGCGCGCGCCGTCGCCCACCCGCAGCGTGCCGACGACGCCCGTCTTGCCGACCCCGCGCGTCACCTGCCAGCCCCATTGCTCGAGCTTGTCCGCGACGAGCGCGGCCGTGTCGTGCTCTTCGTACGCGAGTTCGGGATGGTGATGGATGTGGTGACGGATCTCGCGCAGCCCGCCGGCGGCGGGCATCAGATCCTCGACTTCGGTGAAGCGGGTAGCGGTGGTCATCAAGGGGCTCCTGCCGTTCGTCTGCGTATCGGCCGCACGCGAGCGATGGCGTGCGGGAAAGCGAGCCACTATAGCGAGCCGATATCCGCTCAATAAGATGCGGAATTTTTCACCGTGATAAGTGTTTTTAATCAGGGTTAGTACGGATGCGCTGGTCCGGCTGGTAGCTTTCGATTTGATTGGGTACCCGCCCGTGGCGCGCGTAATTTTCCGGCGGGCTGCCGATGGGGTTGGCGTGGGCCATTCTGTATCCCTCTCATCAGAGACCTTGTGCAAACATGCGAGCGGTCACCCACGACTTGTTCCATCGTGGAATTACACATCGGAGTCCCACTCCAATTTTCAAGCAAAAATAGACGTCGTATCCTCCACGCTGTCGTTAACGTCCTTAATCGAAAACAATACCTGTTATGCGCCAATCTACCGGGTTGGATACCTCCCGCATCACTGAAAATCTGAATACCTGCGCTCTGCTTTGACCGATGAATATGGTGGAAACCACACATTGTTGAAATGTTGCGACGAGGCTTGTTCGATGCGCCGTCTGCGGGTGGCGGCAATATCCCGGCCGCTAGTTGAGGGGATGCATCTCTCACACCATTTTCGAAGATGCAGGGTATGAACGACTTCAGTCCTTGGGAACAGATGATCGCGGAGCTTGCTGCCATTCTCGACGGTGGAACCCGTGTACCGGAGCAGAGGTGCGGCAATGTGGTCACAGCGCGCGAGCCGAACAGAACCGGCGTCCCGGCAAGCGGTATTGGCGAAGTCGCCGAGGCCATCGTCGCCGTCGAGCGACTGAATGCGACGACGGTCCTCGTCTCGTGGAGCGACTCGACACGCTGTCGCTATGATGAGCAGCGTTGGGTCAACGCGAAATCACGGTCTAAGGGGCGCTGTGCACTGAGTGGCGAACTTGTACAATTTGGCGACGATGTCTACAAGCCGCAGTGGCGTGGCTCGAAACGGCCGGGGAATAGCGCCGAGATGATCCTCGCTTCGGCAATGGATTGCATGATCCGCGGCTGCGGTGCAAGACTACTTCTTGATTGCGCTCAACTGCCGATCGAAGTCCGCGGGATCAAAGTAGTCTCGCCAAACCGTGATTCGATCATCGACGATGGTGAGGGTACCCATCACGGGAAGCGTGATTTTTCCTCCTGATTCGTGTTGAAAGACGTCGATCCGCTCATTGAGGACAACGTTTCCCACTGCGGCGATATGGGTCACCGTCCAGTCGACCTTGAACGTCGTACCGATCCCGAAGTCGCTGTGGAATTTGCGAACATTGTCCCGTCCAACGATGTCAGGGAACGGAACGTTATCGTAGAGGACCTCGTCAGAAAGCATCGACAGTGCGTCGTCGATGCGGTTCTCAGTCCAAAGCGAAAAGAATCGAAACGCCACGGCCAAAACATCGGTAGTCATCTCGGCTCCGTCGGATAGGGGTGACAAGCAGGCGCGGTACATGAAGCACAAGCAGGTGCTCCATGTACCGCCAGTCCTAGCCTTGAACGAATGCCAGCAGTTCCGCGTTCAAGACACCTGCGTTGACGGTCAACATCCCATGGGAGAAGCCCGGGAAGGTTTTCAGCTTGCTGTTCTTCAACAGTTTGATTGCCTTGAGCGCCGCGTCTTTGTATGGGACGATCTGGTCATCTTCGCCGTGAAGAACCAGCGTCGGCACGCCGATCAACTGGAGATCTTCGGTCTGGTCTGTTTCCGAAAACGCCTTGATACCCTCGTAGTGGGCTTGCGCGCTACCCATCATTCCTTGGCGCCACCAGTTCTGAATCACGCCCTGATGAACGATCGCGTCCGGACGGTTGAACCCGTAGAACGGGCCCGCGGGCACGTCTACGAAGAACTGTGCGCGATTTTCAGCGAGCCCCTTGCGTAGCCCGTCGAAGACATCCAGCGGCAGGCCTTCGGGATTCGATTGCGTCTTCAGCATCAGCGGCGTCACGGCGCTCACGAGAATTACCTTTGCGACACGCCCCGCCGGCTCGCCGTGCCTTGCAACATAGCGAGCCACTTCGCCCCCGCCGGTGGAATGGCCGATATGCACTGCATTCCTGAGGTCCAGCGTCTCGACGAGAGCAAACGCATCCGCTGCGTAATGATCCATGTCGTGACCTTCAGCGACCTGCGACGAGCGCCCGTGTCCGCGCCGGTCGTGGGCAATGACGCGATACCCGTTCGACAGGAAGAAGAGCATTTGGGCATCCCAGTCATCCGCGGAGAGCGGCCAGCCGTGATGGAACACGATCGGCTGAGCGTCCTTGGGTCCCCAGTCTTTGTAGAAAATGTCTACGCCGTCTCGCGTTGTAATGAATGACATGATCGTGTTCCTTTCGTACGGTTGCAGGGAAGTAACTTTTGCTGCGGAAGCAGTCGTCGCGGCCAAGGCGATCTCGAGTGGTCGAGTGGTTGTCGCCGGAATGCGGCTGGCAGGCGAAAAGAACGTCCGCGGGCGCCGTCTGATCTCGAGCCCGCTTCAGGAAGGCATGGTTACGTCGACGGCGCGAACGGGTAATCGATGTAACCCTCCGCGTCTTGCGTGAACCATGTTGCCGGGTCGTCCGACGCGAGAGGAATCGCTTCAGCCAGACGCCGAGGGAAGTCCGGATTGGAGATGAACGGGCGCCCGAACGTAACAGCGTCGCCAACGCCTGCATCGAGTTCTGCCTGAGCTCGAGTTGCGTCGAAATCCGAGTTGAGCACCAGCGGCCCTTTGAAAGCCGGCCGAATTTTCGCGGCGAGTGGATCGAGGTAGCCAACGCCGAAACTGCCGTTCAGCGGAGGCTCGCGCAGTTCCAGGAACCCGATCCCTACTGTAGATAGCGCCTCGGCGGCCGCGATAAACAACGGCAAGGGATCGCTGTCACGCACGCCCTGGGTTTCGCCGTTGGGAGACAGGCGAACGCTGGTACGGCCGGGACCGACTACATCCGCGACAGCCCGGGTCGCCTCGATGAGAAGCCGGAGCCGATTCGGAATCGATCCGCCATTGACGCTGACTCAGGAGGGGCGCGACCTGCATGAACGCACGCTGCGCCTGCTGTCGGAAATGGAGGCGATCGAACAGGCTGCTGCCTCGGCGCGATCCGAGCCTGCGGGCATCCTGAAAGTGACCGCGCCGCTCCCCATCGGGGTTCATCTCATCGCGCCCGCCCTACCCGCGTTTCGCGAGCGCTTTCCAAAGCTGTCGATCGACCTGCGCCTGGGTGATCATTTCGTCGACCTCGTCGGTGAAGGTATCGATGTGGCTGTTCGCGTGGGGGATCTCGCGGGCTCTCGTTTGGTCTCGCGAGCGCTTTCGCCTCACTACATCGGCGCCTATGCGTCTCCGGACTACCTCGCCAAACGCGGTGTTCCCAGACATCCTGACGACCTCGTGGATCATGATTGCGTGAATTTTCGTTTTCAAAGTTCGGGACAAGTTTTTCGCTGGACCTTTGCCACGAGCGAAGGGCCGCTCAGCCTCATGCCGGATGCGGGCATCGTTGTCGATACCAGCGATGCGGTGGCGGCTGTCATGGCGGCTGGTGGAGGCGTGGGAATTTCACCGACGTATGTCGCTGCATCGTACGTTCGGCGCGGGGAACTCGTGCCGGTCCTCACCGAGTTCGTCGAACCGCGCTCCACTATCACTGCGCTTTGGCCGGAGAGTCGCCGTAGTAGCCCGAACGTCAAAGTATTCTTGGCATACCTGAAAAAGGTGTTTGCTTCGTATGCGGCAGACCATTGACGAGCAGCGGCATCTGATCGAAGCAGACTCGTCGACCGGACAAAACTGCTCGGTGCGCGACCGACGACGGCGCGGGAATCCAGCTGGCACTACGCCAGCGAAATAGGGTTCGCCGGCAGGAACGCATTCGCTGGAGCGAATGGGTTATGTCGTACGCGCTCAATCCGGCAACTATTCGCTCGGACATCGCGTGCTGTACCTCGGCAAGCTGTACGAGCAGTCCTTCCATCTGTCCACGGTGGTTGAACCGGCGCTACACGCGCTGGCCGCGCTGACGAAAGAAAGCGCATCGTACTACGTGCACGACAACGGGCAGCGGCTTCGCCTGTTTCGGGCCGAGCCGTCCGAAGGGCTGCGTGAAACGCGGCTCGCGGGAACGATGCTGCCGCTCGATGACACGGCCATCAGCCAGGTGATCCGTTTCTGGGGACTCGGCGAACCGATCTATGACAAGCCGCCGGCACTGCCCCTCTTCACCGCCGGTGCGCGCGACGTGCACACGGCAGCGTTCGCGGTGCCGATCTTCTGCGCCGGCGACAAGTTCATGGCGGCGCTGACGCTTTCAGGTCATGCGTCTCGCCTCAGCGTCGCGCACGAGTCGGGCGAACTCGATCGACCGCAACTGGATGCGGCGGCCGATCTATCCCGGAAGCTGGGGGCGAGTGTCGCGCTCTGCGAGAACGTCTACGGCACCTGATCGCCGCTTCGACACAGGCAGGGTTCAGGTCGGCGAGCCGTTCGTCGCCTGACGGCGGACACGTTCGCCCAACGCCACGAACGTGCACGCGCGCACGCCGAACGGCGTGGCTTCCTATGCGGAATTTTTCACCGTGGTAAGCGTTTTTAATCCGGGTGAGTACGGACCGGTCGGGCCGGCACGCACGCAACCCGCTTCTTCGCTCGCATGACGCGGGCAGCATTCCTTACGCATGCGTCGAGCGCGGCCGGTCGTTCGTCCGCACAACCGCATGGCCGGCGGACATCGACTGTGAGTCGATGTCCTCACCGCGCGATTCGCGCGACGCGATCACCGCGACGAACGCGGGAAGCGCCATCAGCATCGCGTAACCCGCGACGAAGATCGCCGAGCCCGTGTAGCTGACGAGCAGCGTGCCGACGATCGGGGCGATCGATCCGCCGAGCACCGATGCGAGCTGATAGCTGGTCGACAGTGCGGTAAAGCGCACACGCGTCGGAAACAGTTCGGCCATGTACGCGGCCATCGGTCCGAGAATGATGCCGTGGCAGGCCAGGCACGCGATCAACGCGAGTTGCAGATGCGCATAATCGCTGCCCGGCGACAACGTGAACAACGAACAACCGGCGACCGCCGCGCCGAGCAAGCCGGCGATCAGCACCGGGCGCCGTCCGACCCGGTCCGACACGTGCGCGGCAATCAGGATGACGACGACCTCGATCGCCGACGCCCACATCAGCGCGGACAGCGCCTGCGGCCGGCTGAAGTGCAGATAGCCGGTCGCGAGTCCGAGTGCGAACGTCGAGAACAGATACAGGAACGTGTTTTCCGCGGCCTTCACGAAGAACGCACGCGCCATCTGCCGCCAGTTGCCCGCACACGTTTCGCGCAGCGACGCGCGCTCGACCGTCCGATGCGCGGCGGCCAGCTCGGCGAATGCCGCCGATTCCTCGACGCGCCGGCGCGTCCAGAAGCCGACGATCACGAGCAGCGCGGACACGAAGAACGGGATCCGCCACGCCCAGTCGACGAACGCGGTATCGCCGTAGAACCGCTGCACCAGCCCGATCACGAACGCGGTCAGCACATTCGCGAGCGGACCGGCGAACATCGTGAAGCTGGTCCAGAAGCCGCGCTGCGCGGCGGGCATCGATTCGGCGATCATCAGGATCGCCCCGGTCGCTTCGCCGCCGACCGCGATCCCCTGCACGATCCGCAGCAGCACGAGCAGCAGCGGCGCCGCGATACCGATCGACGCATAGGTCGGCAGCAGGCCGACGCAGAACGTGCTGATGCCCATCATCAGCAGACTGACGACGAGCGTCTTGCGGCGGCCGATGCGGTCGCCGATCATCCCGAACACGATGCCGCCGAGCGGCCGCGCGACGAAGCCGACCGCGAACGTCGCGAGCGCGAGCAGCGTGGCCGCGAGCGGATTGCCGACGACGAAGAACTGCTTGTCGAACACGAGCACCGCACACGCGGCGAACGCGAAGAAGTCGTACCACTCGAGCGTGGTGCCGACAGTGCAGGCGAACATCAGGTTGGCACGCTTTTTCATCGCGCATGTCTCCGGTCTTTTTTGTGGTTTATGGGGGGCGAGCGGCGCGGCGGCGCCACCGCGCATTCAGAGTTCGAGAACGAGCCGCTCGCCGCCGCACGCGCGCGAACAGCAGGTCATCATGCGGTCGTGCGCGTCGCGCTCCGCGCGCGTGAGCACGCTGTCGCGATGATCGACTCGACCGGCCAGCACGCGGACTTCGCACGATCCGCACAGCCCTTCGCGGCAGTCGCTCTGCACGTCGATGTTCGCGTGCTGCAACGCGTCGAGCACGGTCTGGTTCGCCGAGACCGTCAGCGTGATGCCCGAATCCTTCAGTTCGACTTCGAACGGCCGCTCCTTCGACGGATCGAGCGCCGCCTTCGTCGACACGAAATGCTCGACCCGCAGCGCATCGCGCGGCCAGTGCGCGCAGCTCGCTTCGAGCGCATCGAGCATCCGCGCGGGGCCGCACGCGTAGATGTGCGTGTCGTCGGCCGGCTGCGCGAACAGCGCACGAAAGTCGTTACGCGAGCCTTCTTCCGACACGTACACGTGCAGACGCTCCCCATGCAGCGCGGCGAGCGTGTCCAGCATCGCCATCGACGCGCGTCGCGAGCCGCTGTAGTGGATGGCGTAATCGATGCCGCGCGCCTTCGCTTCGCGCGCCATCGCACTGATCGGCGTAATGCCGATGCCGCCCGCGACGAAGATTGCCTTGTGGGTGTCGGCTGCGAAGCGGAAATGATTGCGCACGCCGCGGATCTTCAGCCCATCGCCGGCGCGCAGATTCGCATGCACCCACGCCGATCCGCCGCGGCTCTGTGCTTCGTGCAATACCGCGATCTCATACGCGTCGCGCTCGGCCGGGTCGCCGCACAGCGAGTACTGGCGCGTGATGCCGGTATCGCCGCAGATCACGTCGATATGCGAGCCCGGCGTCCAGCGCGGCAGCGGGCGGCCGTCGGCGGACACGAGCCGGATGTGGGCGATGCGATCCGCGCACATCGACACGCGTTCGACCGTGACCGCGCGGCTCACCGCGTGCGACGACGGCTCGCCGATGCGCACCGCCGCGCGCGGGCGCAGCACCGACGGGTCGCGGCGCTCGGGATTCAGCGCCGGATCCCATTCGACGTACAGATGTTCGGGGCCGCGGAACGACGTGTTCGGCACATACGTGAAGCGCTGCTCGGCAAGCTTCATGTGCGGCAGACGGCGCGTGAACTCGTCGAGGAAGACCTGCATCTCCATGCGTGCGAGATTCTTGCCCATGCACTGATGCGACCCATAGCCGAACGTCAGCTGATCATTCGCGTTCTCGCGGCGGATGTCGAACAAGTCGGCGTCCGCGAAGCGCGCTTCGTCGTGATTCGCGGACGACGTGACGATCAGCAGCTTCGAGCCCGCCGGAATGTCGATGCCGCCGATCGTCACGTCCTTCGTCGCGAGCCGTCGCCATGCGGCGACCGAGCCGTTGTGGCGCAGGCACTCCTCGACCGCGTTCGGGATCAGCGACGGATCCTCGCAGATGTCGCGCCACGCGTCGGGATGCTGCAGCAGCAACTTCATCGCGTTGGCCGTCGCGTTCGCGGTCGTCTCGTGCGCGGCGACGATGCCCGCCATCATCATCGAATGCAGATACGAATCGGTGATCACGTCCGGCAGTTCCTTCTGCTTGCGGATCCCGTACTGCATCCAGCCGGGCCCGGACGGATGCTCGCGCATCTTGTCGAGCACCTTGCCCGCGAACTGCCAGAACTTGCCGACCGCATGCGCAACCGCGACCTGCTCCTCCGGTTTCGGGCGGCCCCACGTGTTGATCGTGTGCGCGATCGAGTATTCGCGCAGCGTGTCCATGTCCTCTTCGGGCACGCCGAGAAAGTGCAGCGCGACGGTGAGCGGCACTTCCCACAGCATCTGGTCGACCAGATCCGCTCGACCGTCGTCGATGAAGCGGTCCACGTATTCGCGTGCGAGCCGGCGCACCATCGGTTCGTGATGCTTCAGCGCGTCAGGCGTGAACGGGTCGAGCAGCGCGCGGCGGCGCGGCATGTGCGCGGGCTCGTCCTCGTTGACGAGCGTGCGGTTCAGCGCAAAGCCGTACGACGCGAGCACCGCGTTCGCCTCGGGGCCGGTGGGCGTGATCTTCTCCAATGCGATCGACGGGCTGAACGTGAGGTTGTCGCGAAAGATCGCCTTGATGTCGTCGTAGCGCGTGACGACCCAGTAGCCGAGTTGGGGGCTGTAGAACACGGGCTCCTGCTCGCGTGCCCAGCGCACGTACTCGGGCGGATCCTGCTGGTAGCCGTCGTCGAACGGATCGAACGCGGCTGCGGCGGCGCTGACCGGACAGCCGTTCGGCGCGGTCGCGGCGGCCGGCGCAGGATGAAACGGACACTTCGACGATGACGCGTGGCGCTCCGTGACGGACATGATTCACTCCCGTGCTATGATTTTGCGTAAATCTAATACGCAATGCGTAATCAAACGACTGGGGTAAACCTTGGTGGCCGGGCGCCGTCGGTCGTCCGGCTAGAATCCGGCTTATGGAAAAAATCGCCAGAACGAAGAAGACCGCGCCGCCCGAGCGCGACCGCCGGCAACGCGTCCAGTCCGCCTCGACCGGCCTGCTCGTGCTGAAGGAACTCGCCGCGTGCGGCGGCCGCGCTACGCTGACCGCGCTCGCGGCGCGGCTCGACGAGAATCCCGCGAAGGTTCACCGCTATCTGGCGAGCCTGATGGAGGAATCGTTCGTCACGCAGGAGCGCGCCACCCAGCAGTACGTGCTCGGGCCCCAGTGCATCTCGATCGGGCTCGCGGCGATCCGGATGGCCGACCCGATACGGCTCGCCGAACCGTCGCTCGTGCGCGTGCGCGAGCGTCTGGAGGTCACGTGCTTCGTCGCGATCATGGGCAACCGCGGGCCGACGATCATGCGCTTCGAAGAGCCCGGCCTGCCGGTCACGGTCAACGTTCGCGCCGGCTCGGTGATGTCGTTGCTATGGTCCGCAACCGGGCGGCTGTTCCTCGCGCTGCTCGACGAGCCCCGTGTGCGACAGCTTGCGGAAGACGAGCTCGCGTCGGCGCCGGCCGAGTTGCGCGCCCAGCTCGATCGACGCGATCCGGTTGGCACATTGCAGCGCGAGATCCGCGCGTCCGGCCTCGCGACCGTCTGCGACACGAACCTGAAGGGCATCAGCGCCGTGTCGGCGCCGCTATTCGATGCGAACGGACATATGTGCGCGGCGATCACCGCGCTGGGCGCGACCGGCGGCTTCGACGCGTCGATCGACGGGCCGGTCGCGACGGCGCTGCGCCACGAGGCCGGGCTGATCAGCGGCGAGCTCGGGTACAGGGCCGCTCCCGACGGCCGGTAGTACGTCCGCGTGTCGACGCAGACACCGGCTTCCTGTCTGCGATACATGCGCGGCGAATTGCGCAGTGACGCGAGAACTGATGCCGTTCAGTCGAACGACTGAACGGCATGGGACGCGCCGCCCGCGACGACGGCCGCCGTTACTCGACCGCCTTCAGCGCGTCCAGCCCGGCCGGCAGCTTCGCGTCCGGAAACTGCGTGGACAGCGTGGCGTCCCGCCACCGCGCCGCCTCTTCCGCCCGCTGCCGTTCCGCCTGCTCGCAGACGAACAGCGCATCGCCGCCGAGCAGCAGGCGCATCGGCACGTCGTCGCGGCGCGACAGGTCGACGATCAGTGCCGCGATCCGCGCGGGATCGCCGATCTCCTGGCCGCCATACGCGCCGAGCAGGTCGAGGATCTTGCCGACCGACGGCTGATAGTCGGGCAGCAGATCGTCGACGTCGCGCTTCGCCTGCGCGGCCCATTCGGTGCGCATCCCGCCCGGTTCGAGCGTGCACACGCGCACGCCGAACGGCGCGACTTCCTTCGCGAGCACATCGCTGAATCCGCCGACCGCCCACTTCGCGGCCTGATACGCGGACAACCCCGGCGTCGACGTCCGCCCGCCGACCGACGACACCTGGAAGATGTGCCCCGCGCGCTGCGTGCGCATCGTCGGCAGCACCGCGCGCGTCAGATTGATCACGCCGAACAGGTTCGTTTCGATCTGGTCGCGGAAAGCGTCGGCGCCCATCTGCTCGAACGGCGCCGTATGGCCGTAGCCCGCGTTGTTCACCAGCACGTCGATGCGACCGAACGCGGCGCGTGCCGCCGCGACGGCTTGCGCGGCCGCCGCTTCGTCGGTGACTTCGAGCTCGACCGGCAGCAGCCGGTCGCCATACCGTTCGGCCAGATCGGCCAGTCGCGCCGGATCGCGCACCCCGGCCACCAGCCGGTCGCCCGCTGCCAGCACCGCTTCCGAAATCGCGCGACCCAGGCCGCGTGCGGCCCCCGTTACCAACCAGACTTTCGACATTTTCCACTCCTTGATCGTGGTGAAACGATGAAAATGAATGATTACTCACTCATTAATTTGGGCGATGGATCGATCCTTCGTGACCTGCATCGCCCTGCCTGACACGCCCTGCCCGTCGTCGCGGCATGCGCCGCCACAACGGCAATCCTTCACTCACACCGCGTGCAACACGGCCCACAACGCGCGAAACCCCGCTTCCCGGTATGCATCGGCCCGCGCCGGATCGCGTGCGATCGACTCCATCGCGGTTTCCGCGATCGACGTAAACAACGCCGCGCAGAACGCATGCGCTTCGTCGCGGTCCAGCGCGCCCGACGCGGCGACCTGTTCGTGCAGCAGCGTGCCGATCCCGCCGAAGCCTTCGGCGCCGGCCGCGCGATGCGCGTCGTCGATGCGCCCGCTCACGCCAAGCTGCTGCAGCGCGCGCCGGCCGTCCGGATTCGCGACGCCCCACGATACATAGCCGTTCCACGCATGCCGCACGGCCTGCTCGGCCGGCGCATGTTCCGGAAACCCGGTCATCATCGCCTCGCGCAGCTCGGCCTTCAGACTCAGGTACAGCGCGTTCAGCAACGCATCCTTGGTCTCGAAGTACGTGAACACCGTGCCTTCCGCCACGCCGGCGAGCCTCGCGATGCGCGAGGTCGTCGCGGTCGCACCGTCCTCGGCGAGCGCGCGTGCGGCCGCGGCAAGGATGGCTTCGTGCTTGTCGGGACTGCGCGGTCGGGCCACGTTCGACTCCTTTAATGAGTGAGTGCTCAATCATAATCGAGCGAAGAGGAGGCATGCAAGCCCTGTTACATCCGGCGAACGCATACGCAATCCATCAAAACGGTGCACTATTGCGTTTTGCCGTACCGGCGCCGGCCATCCGGCGCCCGATTGCCCTCGACGTTCGTTTCACGTTCACCGTTTCAAACCGCGAACCTCCCATGACGAATCAGCCTTCCCAAACCGCGGCCGCCCGGCCCGTCGACATGATCATTTTCGGCGGCGGTGGCGACCTGGCCGCCCGCAAGCTGTTGCCCGCGCTGTACATGGCGCACCTGCACTGCAATCTTCCGCCCGAGACGCGCATCATCGCCGTCGGCCGCCGCGACTGGGGCATCGACGGCTATCGCAAGTTCATGGACGAGCAGTCGCGCCCGTTCATCGACGAGAAGGCGTTCGACGCCGACGCGTGGAGCCGCTTCCTCGACCTGTTCAAGTACGTGCTGATCGACGTGAACGCGCCGGACGACTACCTGCGGCTCGCCGAAGCGGCGCGCGGCGACGCGGTCCGCGTGTTCTACCTGTCGACGTCGCCGGAGCTGTTCACGACGATCTGCGACAACCTGTCGGCCGCGCATCTCGTCGACGCGCACTCGCGCGTCGTCCTCGAAAAGCCGCTGGGCCACGATCTCGCGTCGGCGCAGGCGATCAACAACGCGGTCGGCAAGCACTTCGGGGAATCGCAGATCTATCGGATCGACCACTATCTCGGCAAGGAAACCGTGCAGAACCTGATGGTGCTGCGCTTCGGCAACCCGATCTTCGGGCCGCTGTGGCAGGCGCCGAACATCCGCAGCGTGCAGATCACGGTCGCGGAAACGGTCGGCGTCGGCAGCCGCGCGGGCTTCTACGACCATACCGGCGCGCTGCGCGACATGGTGCAGAACCACCTGCTGCAACTGCTGTGCATCGTCGCGATGGAGCCGCCCGTATCGCTCGACCCGGATGCGGTGCGCGACGAGAAGCTGAAGGTGCTGCGCTCGCTGCGGCCGATGTCGCTGTCGGACGTCGCGCGCGACACGGTGCGCGGCCAGTACACGGCCGGCGCGGTCGACGGCCAGCCGGTCAAGGGCTATCTCGAGGAAGACAACGTGCCGGCGGACAGCCGCGCGGAAACCTTCGTCGCGCTGCGCGCACACATCAACAACTGGCGCTGGGCGAACGTGCCGTTCTTCCTGCGCACCGGCAAGCGGCTGCAGCGCCGCCAGTCGGAAATCGTGATCGAGTTCGCCGACATGCCGTTCTCGATCATCCCGACCGGCCCGCGCAATTACGGCAACCGCCTCGTGATCCAGCTTCAGCCGGAAGAATCGATCCAGCTGCAGATGCTCGCGAAGGAGCCGGGCAGCGGGATGAACATGGTGCCGGTGAGCCTGAACCTCGACCTGCAGCAGGCGATTCCGGAACGGCGCGCGGAAGCGTACGAACGGCTGCTGATCGACGTGATCCGCGGCCGCCTCACGCACTTCATGCGCCGCGACGAGCTCGAAGCCGCCTGGTCGTGGGTCGAGCCGATCCTCGACGGCTGGAAGCAGCTCGGCGACCGGCCGCGCCTGTACACGGCCGGCACGTTCGGGCCCGCGGCTTCGTCGGCGCTGCTCGCGCGCGACGGGATGTCGTGGGCCGAAGAGGCGTAATCGCAGCACGACGGCGTGCCGCCGCGCGGCACGCCCGTTCCCGAAGGGCAGCGCCGCCTGCGCTGCGTCGCTACTGCGACCTCAGCCACGCGGCCTTGCGCCGCCCCGGCACATCGCTGCCGCTTCCGCCGCCGAGCACCTCGATCATGTAATCGACGAACGACGCGATCCGCGACGAGATCGCCGTGTTCCGGTAATACACCGCGTTGATCGGCTGCTCGACATCGAGCGTCTGCCGCGCGAGCACCTGCACGAGCCGCCCGGCCTCGCGATCCTGCGCGGTCACGAAATCCGACAGGCACACGATACCCGTGCCCTCCAGCGCGAGCTGCCGCAGCGTCTCGCCGCTCGACGACCAGACGCCGGGCTCGATGCGGTAGGGCTCGCCATCCGTGCCGAGGATCGGCCATACGTTCAGCGATTCGGGCTGCGTGAAGCCGAGCAGCGTGTGCTTCGGCAGATCCTCGACCTTGCGCGGCTGGCCGTGCGCTTCGATGTAGTCGGGGCTTGCGAGGATACGCACCCGGCTGTTGCCGATCCGCCGGCTGTGCAGCGTCGAATCCTTCAGCCGGCCGATCCGGATCGCGACGTCGGTGCGCCGCTCCAGCAGGTCGATGATGCCCTCGTTGCTGTTCAGCTCCAGGTCGACCTTCGGGAAGCGCTCGCGATAGCCGCGCACGAGCGGCACGATCACGTGCAGCATGAACGGCGTCGCGGCGTCGACGCGCAGGCGCCCCGACGGCATCTCGCGCCGCGCGACCATCTGCTCTTCCGCGTTCTCGACCGATTCGATGATCGCGCGCGCATCCTGCAGGAACGCGCGCCCTTCCTCGGTCAGCTCGAGCCGGCGCGTGGTCCGGCGCAGCAGCGTGGTCTTCAGCTTCTCCTCGAGCCGCGCGAGCGTGCGGCTCGTCGCCGACACGGTGAGGTCGAGTTGCTGGGCGGCGGCCGTGATCGAACCGGTGTCGACCACGGCGGTAAAGGCCTGGAGTTCGTCGAGGGTGATCTTCATTGTTGACTTGAAATCAAAACAATTTGGTTTATAGACCAGTTTTTCAGCAAAAGTAAAGCCGGCACACTGCGATCCATTCTGACTGAAACCCGGATCCCGTCATGCCACTCGCGTTGCTTGCGCTGACCATCAGCGCCTTTGCCATCGGCACCACCGAATTCGTGATCGTCGGGTTGATCCCGACGATCGGTGCCGACCTCGGCGTCAGCCTGCCGTCCGCCGGCCTGCTCGTAAGCCTGTACGCGCTGAGCGTCGCCATCGGCGCGCCGCTCCTCACCGCGCTCACCGGCCGCGTGCCGCGCAAGGCGCTGCTCGCCGGGCTGATGGCGCTCTTCACCGTCGGCAACCTCGTCGCGTGGCAGGCGCCGGGCTACGAATCGCTGATCGTCGCACGCGTCCTCACCGGCCTCGCGCACGGCGTGTTCTTCTCGGTCGGCTCGATCATCGCGACCACGCTCGTGCCGAAGGACAAGGCCGCGAGCGCGATCGCGACGATGTTCAGCGGCATGACCGTCGCGTTCGTCGCCGGCATTCCGCTCGGCACCTTCATCGGCCAGCACTTCGGCTGGCGCGCGACGTTCCTGGTCGTCGCGCTGTTCGGCCTCGTCGCGTTCGTCGGCGCGGTCGCCTTCGTGCCGCGCGGGCTGCCGCAAACGCCGCCGGCGCCGCTCGCCCGCCAGCTGCGCGTGCTGGCCCAGCCGCGCCTGCTGCTCGTCTATGCGATGACGGCCGTCGGCTACGGCGGCTCGCTGATCGCGTTCACGTACATGGCGCCGCTGCTCGAACAGATCGCCGGCTTCACGCCGTCGCAGGTCAGCCTCGTGCTCGTCGGCTACGGCGTGTCGGTCGCGGTCGGCAACGTGTGGGGCGGCAAGCTCGCGGACGCCGTCGGCCCCGTGAAGGCGCTCAAGCGGATCTTCCTGCTGCTCGCGATCGTACTGCTCGCGCTGACCTTCACGATCCACGTGAAATGGCTCGCGGTGCTGACGATGCTCGCGTGGGGCGCCGTTGCGTTCGGCAACGTGCCGGGGCTGCAGGTGTACGTCGTCAAGCAGGCGCGCCACTTCGCGCCGGACGCCACCGACGTCGCATCGGGCTTCAACATCGCCGCCTTCAACCTCGGCGTGGCCGGCGGGTCGTCGCTCGGCGGCCTGATCGTCGCGAACGTCGGCCTCGGCCACACGCCGTGGATCGCCGCCGTCGTCACGCTCGGTGCGTTTGCACTCACCGCGCTCAGCGGCCGTCTGGACCGTCGCCACGGCCTGCCGGAACGCACGGCCGAACCCGTCGAACTCGCCCATTGAACGTCACCTTTTTGCAGGAGCTACCAGCATGAACGCATCGACCCAACGTCCGCCGTTCGCCGGCAAGACCTTCGAAGTCCGTTACGACGGCCTCACCGCGCTCAACGCGTACGACGAAGACGGCCGCCACATGCGCTACGAGATCACCGA
The DNA here is from genome assembly GCF_902832865.1 of Burkholderia sp. BCC0397. NCBI lineage: Bacteria > Pseudomonadati > Pseudomonadota > Betaproteobacteria > Burkholderiales > Burkholderiaceae > Burkholderia > Burkholderia sp. BCC0397. Next base: position 60,032 of record NZ_CADFDL010000019.1, read on the forward strand.
AGGCCCGTACGCGGGCGCGAAGGGTGAAGTCGAATACACGTGGCAGCCCATTGCCGGCGAGACCTACGCGATCTCGTGGCAGGAAGCCGATCGCGCAACCGTCGTGCATATCGACGATTTCGCCGCCGGCACGTCGCGCTCGTTCTTCACCGCGTCGTCGCTCGATTTCTACCGACTCGACGGCAGCCTGCGCGCCGTCTGAACGGAGCCCGACCATGTCCACTTCACTCGACACGCTCGCCGACGGCGGCTTCAGCATCGGCATCGAGCTACCGCTCGACAACGACTGGACCCCGTCCGGCAACGCGAAACGCCGGCATGACGGCCGCCACCCCGGCGTGCCCGACCTGGAAATCCACGCGGAACTCGCGCAACTGGCCGACACGCTCGGCTTCCGCGCGCTCTGGGTGCGCGACGTGCCGGTGTACGATCCGTCGTTCGGCGACGCCGCGCAGGTGTTCGAAACGTTCTCGTATCTCGGCTACCTCGCGGGAATCACGCACGACATCCTGCTCGGCACCGCGGCCGTCGTGCTGCCGCTGCGCGAACCGCTGCTCACGCTGAAATCGGCCGCGACGATCCAGGAACTGAGCGGCGGTCGCCTGCTGCTCGGCGTCGCGAGCGGCGACCGGCCGGTCGAATATCCGCTGTTCGGCCGCGACTTCGCCACGCGCGGCGAGAACTTCCGCGACCAGATCGCGCTGCTGCGCGACGGCGCGCGCGGGCACTTGCCGCCCGGCCTGGAAGTGCTGCCCGCCGCCCGTTCGCCGGTGCCGCTGCTCGTCGCGGGTCTCGCGCAGCAGACGCCCGCGTGGATCGGCGAGCACATGGACGGTTGCCTCGCGTATCCGGGGACGCCGGCCGATCACCTGCAGCGCGCCGCGAACTGGCACGCGGTGGCCGGCGACAAGCCTTACGTGAGCTTCATCCACCTCGACCTCGCGGAAGATCCGCACGAACCGCTGCAGCGGCACCGCTTCGGCGCCCGCGCGGGACGCGTCGCGCTGACGGAGGAACTCGCGGCGATGCGCGACGCGGGCGTGCAGCACATCGGCCTGCATTTCCGCCGCAACCGGCGGCCGCTCGACGAGACGATGGCCGAGATCGCGGCGGACGTGCTGCCCGTGTTCCATCCGAAAACGCATCCGCAGACGCGCGCCGCATAAGGCCGGCCACGGCCCGCACGCGCCCGCGGCACGATCAATATTTGACTTTAAATCAAATATTTTTGACTTATGAAGGCGTTTATCTCATCAGTCTCAAGCGCCAGAATGACTTCCATACCGCAATCGCCCCCTTTCAGGAGCACATGATGAGCAAGATTCCCGCATTCGGCCTCGGTACGTTCCGCCTGCAAGGCCAGGTCGTCATCGACTCGGTCCGCAACGGCCTCGAAGTCGGCTACCGCGCGATCGACACCGCGCAGATCTACGGCAACGAAGCCGAAGTCGGCGAAGCGATCGCCGCGTCGGGCGTGCGCCGCGAAGACCTGTTCCTCACGACGAAGATCTGGGTCGACAACTACGCACCGGAAAAGCTGGCGGCCAGCCTCGAGGAAAGCCTGCGCAAGCTGCGCACCGACGTCGTCGACCTGACGCTGATCCACTGGCCGGCGCCGGACAACGGCGTGTCGATCGACGCGTTCATGACCGCGCTGGCGGATGCGAAGGCGAAGGGCCTCACGCGCCAGATCGGCATCTCGAACTTCAACATCGCACTGACGAAGGAAGCAATCGCGGCCGTCGGCAAGGACGCGATCGCGACCAATCAGATCGAACTGAGCCCGTACCTGCAGAACCGCAAGCTGGTCGAGTTCCTGAACGCCGAAGGCATCCACGTGACGTCGTACATGACGCTCGCGTACGGCAAGGTGCTCGGCGACCCGGTGATCGGCGCGATCGCGCAGCGTCACGACGCGACGCCGGCGCAAGTCGCACTCGCATGGGCGCTGCAGCTCGGCTACTCGGTGATTCCGTCGTCGACCAAGCGCGAGAACCTCGCGAGCAACCTGCTCGCGCAGACGCTGCGCCTGACCGACGAAGACATGGCGCAGATCGCCGCGCTCGAACGCAACGGCCGCGAAGTCGACCCGGCCGGCCTCGCGCCGAAGTGGGACTAGGGCCCTCATCCGATATGACCCGTCCGCGGCCCGCCGGCCGCGACACAACCGACCGGACACCATCATGACCCAGGACCCGCTTTTCCAACCGCTGCAACTCGGCGCGCTGACGCTGCCGAACCGCATCGTGATGCCGCCGATGACGCGCTCGCGCGCGAGCCAGCCCGGCGACGAAGCCAACGAACTGATGGCCGCGTATTACGCGCAGCGCGCGAGTGCGGGCCTGATCGTCAGCGAAGGCACCTACATCGCGCCGCTCGGCAAGGGCTACGCATGGACGCCCGGCATTTACACGCCGTCGCAAGTCGCCGGCTGGCGCAAGGTGACGGACGCCGTGCATGCCGCGCACGGCCGCATCTTCGCGCAGCTGTGGCACGTCGGCCGACTGAGCCACACGAGCCTGCTCGGCGGCGCACAACCGGTGTCGTCGTCGCCGCTCCAGGCGAAGGGCGTGAACGTGTTCATCGCCGGCGAAGACGGCAGCACGCCGGGCTTCGTGCAGGCGTCCGAGCCGCGCGCGCTGTCGATCGACGAGATCCGCGAGATCGTCGATCAATACCGCACCGCCGCGCGCCACGCGATCGAAGCCGGCTTCGACGGCGTCGAACTGCACGGCGCGAACGGCTACCTCGTGAACCAGTTCATCGATTCGAACGCGAATACGCGCACCGACGCGTATGGCGGCTCGCTGGAGAACCGGCTGCGCTTCCTGCGCGAAGTCACGCAGGCGCTGATCGAAGGCACCGGCGACGCGTCGCGCGTCGGCATCCGCCTTGCACCGCTGACCACGCTGAACGGCTGCGTCGACGACGATCCGGAAACGACCTACCTCGCCGCCGCGAAGCTGCTCGGCGAACTCGGCGTCGGCTACCTGCACATCGCGGAAGCCGACTGGGACGACGCGCCGCTGATGCCGGTCGCCTTCAAGCAGCAACTGCGCGCCGTGTACCCGGGCGTGCTGATCTATGCCGGCGCGTACACCGCCGAGCGCGCCCGCGAAGCGATCGCCGCCGGCTGGGCCGACCTCGTCGCATTCGGCCGCCCGTTCGTCGCGAACCCCGACCTGCCCGAGCGGCTGCGCACCGGCGCCGCGCTCGCGCCGCACGATCGCAACACGCTGTTCGGCGGCGGCGCCCGCGGCCTGACCGACTACCCGACGCTCGCGCAAGCCGCGGCGTAACGATCGACAGGAGTCTGGAATGAAAGCGACGCTCGCCCGGCTCGCGCTCGCCGCGATCCTGCCGTTCGCGGCCGCGCAAGCAGCCCACGCCGCGGCGGCCGACTGGTATCCGTCCGTGCACGGTGCGAACGACGAGATCGGCTCGGCAACCTGCTGACAGCCTGCGTCATCGAGCAGGCCGTCGGCCTCGTGCAGACCGGTCGCGATCCGCTGATCGCGCGTCCGCCCTTTCGGCAATCGCGGCGACTATCGCCGCGATTGTCATTTCCGCATTGCAGCCTGTGCGATCGGCGTCTAACGTTGACGAGATCGACGCCGTACGACCGTCACCCGACCTGAAAGGACGCCCCGTCATGCCCAGCCGCTCCCCGACACGCGACATGCTGCTGGCCCTTGCGGCCGGTCTTTCCCTGGCGGCTGTTACCGCGCCCGCACATGCCGACGAGGCCGCCGGCCTCACGCCGCCAGCGCCGGCCACGCCGGTGCTGTCCACCACCGCGACCGGCGTGCAGATCTACACATGCGAATACGATGCCGAACACCGGCTCGCATGGACCTTCCAGCGGCCGGAGGCGATGTTGTTCGATGAAAGCGGCACGCTCGTCGTGCGGCACGGCGCGGGGCCGTCGTGGGAAGCGCTCGACGGTAGCCGCGTCACCGGCAAGAAGCTCGCGGAAGTGCCGAGCGCAAGCGCGGCCAGCGTTCCGCAACTGCTGCTCGCGGCGACGCCGGCCGCAACCGGCACGCTCGCCGGCGTGCGCTTCGTGCAGCGGCTCGATACGTCGGGCGGCATGCCGCCGGCGACGACGTGCGCGACCGAGCATGCGGTCGGCCGCTTCCCGTACTTCGCGCGCTACGTGTTCCTGAAGTGACGCGCACAGCTTCGCAAGCATCAGGCGATCGTCACGCTTCCGCTTATTCAGCTTTCCTATCTTTCAGGCACGGAAACGTGAAACCGCCGATACGCTCGTTCAGGCCGCTCGGACTATCCGCATCGACAATTCGACGTCGCCGCCGAACGGCACCGACAGATAGCCGTTTTCCGGCGCACGCACGTAAGCAAGATAGTCGGGGCTGTATTCGGCGTTGTCGGCCACGACGAACGCCCCGGCCCTGAGCCGCGGCTCGACCAGTGCGAGAATCTCCGGATACAGCGCCTTCGCGCCGTCGAGCAGCAGTAAATCGACCGTGTCCGGCAGATCGGTCGCCAGCGTGCGCAACGCATCGCCTTCGCGGATTTCCACCAGATCGGCCAGCCCGGCTGCTGTCAGGTTCGCTTGCGCCCGCGCGATCTTCGACGCTTCGAACTCGCTCGTGATTACCCGGCCGCCGCCGTTGTCGCGCAACGCGGCCGCGAGGTGCAGCGTCGAGATGCCGAACGACGTACCGAATTCGACGATTGCCTTGGCGCCGCCGCTGCGCGCGAGCATGTACAGCAGCGTGCCCGTCTCGCGCGACACGGCGAGCGGATAGTCCTTCAGGCGCGCATACAGATCGGCGTAGTCCGTCTTGCTGCGCATCAGCCGCGCTTGCTCGTCGCGCGACACGTTGGCGAAGTCCGGGCTCGTCGCGGGCGACGACGCGTCGGCTTCGTCGAACAGGCGTGCGAGCAGCGATGCCAACGGGTCGTGAATCAGGGTGGTCATGCGAATCTCCGGTGTCAGGTTGAATGCGTCAGTGCGCCCGACTAGAATATGACGAACTATTCAGGTTTTACTATTCGCATTCGCAGACCCGTCATGACCGCCCGTCGCCACGTCCCGATCGCCTCGCGCAAACAGCCTCGGCAGGCCCGCTCGACCCGGCTCGTCGACGACGTGCTGCAGGCCGCTATTCAGGTTTTGGCCACCGAAGGCGCGCAGCGCTTCACGATGGCGCGCGTCGCCGAGCGCGCCGGCGTGAGCGTCGGCTCGCTGTACCAGTACTTCCCGAACAAGGCCGCGCTGCTGTTCCGGCTCCAGCACGACGAATGGCGGCAGACGTCCGAGATGCTGTGCAGGATGCTGGAAGATCAGCAAAAGACGCCGCCCGAGCGGCTGCGAACGGTCGTCCATGCGTTCATCCGGTCGGAATGCGACGAAGCGCGGATGCGCATCGCGCTCGACGATGCCGCGCCGCTTTATCGCGACGCGCCCGAGGCGCAGGAGGCGAGGGCGGCCGGCAATCAAATCTTCAGCGCCTTCATGCAGGAGGCGCTGCCCGACGTGCCGGACGGCCCGCGCGCGCTCGTCTCCGAGCTGATCATGACCACGCTCACCAGCGCCGGCAAGACGTTTTCGGAAACCGAACGCACGCCGGAGGAAATCCACGCGTACTCGAGTGCGATGGCCGACATGTTTTGCGCGTACCTCGCGCAACTCGCGCTCGCTTGACGCGCGAACGGGCGCGAGCGCAGCCTCCGCGCGGCACCGGTATCATCCGGATGCAAGTTGTACATGGCGGCAAATCGCGTCACACGCGGCCGTTTCCCCGCGCCTGCGCAGCGCCGCCGAAAGACCTTCGTAAGATTCGATGCGCCGCCCGCCCCCCGCCCTGCCTGCCGGCCCCGCGTTCAAATAATCGACTTAACGGATTCCAACTAGGCGTATACACGCGTTCCGCGCCGACGAAGCCCCGTTGCACGCCGATATAAGCGCTGCGACATGCGCTGCATGCTCTTCCCCCAATGGGACGTGATGGGCCGTTCGCCTAACCTCCGCTACGGCAAAGCACACGCGACGGGCGTCGACCACGCTACGCGTCATGCGTCACGCGTCTCCACGACGTTGCCGATTATTTCAACCAGATACGAGACACCCTGACGACGGTCCGCTACCGGCCGTTTCAGCATGCTGATAAAGGAGCAAGCTCATGAGTGATACCCCGGTGCAGCCGACGGTCGGCGTCGGCGCGGAAGAAACTGACTTTGGCACCACGGGAGTCATCGACCGGTACTTCGGCATTTCGGCGCGCGGCAGCACGCAACGTCGCGAGATCATTGCCGGCGTGACCACCTTCCTCGCGATGGTCTATTCCGTGTTCGTCGTGCCCGGCATGTTCGGCAAGGCCGGTTTCGACACGAGCGCGGTGTTCGTCGCGGTGTGTCTCACCACCGCATTCGGCTCGCTGCTGATGGGCCTGTGGGCGAAGCTGCCGATCGCGATCGGCTGCGCGATTTCGCTGACGGCGTTCACCGCGTTCGGCCTCGTGCTCGGCAAGGGGCTGCCCCCGACGGTCGCGCTCGGCGCCGTGTTCCTGATGGGCCTGGTGTTCACCGGCATCTCGGTGACTGGCGTGCGTTCGTGGATCCTGCGCAACCTGCCCGCGGGCGTCGCGCACGGCACCGGGATCGGCATCGGCCTGTTCCTGCTGCTGATCGCGTCGAACGACGTCGGCCTCGTGATCAAGAATCCGGGCGCCGGCCTGCCCGTCTCGCTCGGCCAGATCACCGCGTTCCCGGTCATCATGTCGGTCGTCGGCCTCGCCGCGATCTTCGGTCTCGAGAAGCGGCGCGTGCCGGGCGGCATCCTGCTCGTCGTGGTGGCGATCTCGCTGATCGGCCTCGTGTTCGATCCGGCCGTGAAGTACCGCGGCATCTTCGCGTTGCCGTCGCTGAGCGCACCGGGCCACGCATCGCTGATCGGCGCGATGGACATCAAGGGCGCGCTGTCGATGGCCGTGCTGCCGAGCGTGCTCGCGCTGGTGATGACCGCCGTGTTCGACGCGACCGGCACGATCCGCGCGGTCGCCGGGCAGGCCGGCCAGCTCGACGAGAACGGCCGCATCATCAACGGCGGCCGTGCGCTGACCGCCGATTCGGTCAGTTCGATCTTCTCCGGCTTCCTCGGCGGCGCGCCGGCGGCGGCCTACATCGAGTCGAGCGTCGGCGTGGCCGCCGGCGCGAAGACGGGGCTCGCTGCCGCCGTGGTCGGCCTGCTGTTCCTCGTCGTGATGTTCTTCTCGCCGCTCGCGGGCCTCGTGCCGTCGTACGCCACTGCGCCGGCGCTGATGTACGTCGGCCTGTTGATGCTCGGCAGCGTGAGCAAGCTGCACATGGACGACATGGTCGACGCGATGTCGGGCCTCGTGTGCGCGGTGTTCATCGTGCTGACCGCGAACATCGTGACGGGCATCATGCTCGGCTTCTCGACGCTCGTGATCGGGCGCCTCGCGAGCGGCGAATTCCGCAAGCTCAACGTCGGCACCGTGCTCATCGCGGCCGTGCTCGTCACGTTCTATCTCGGCGGCTGGGCCATCTGACCGCGAGACATGCGCGACGTCGCCTGCAGAAAGGCGGCGCGCATCGGAACGAGATCGTCTCCTCCACCATCGTCGTCGATGGTCTCCCGGCCTGGGAACGCGAGTTTCCAGGCTTTTTTTGTCCGCGCGGCGCCGCGTGACGCGCTTCGCGAAAACGGCGCGACACGCGCCCCGTCAGAACGGCTTGATGACGACCAGCCCGACGACGATCGCCATCGCGACGATCGCCGCGCCCGCCGCCTGCCCGAGCCACGGCGCCGGCGCGACGACGAGATCGTCGCGCTCCATGCGCCGCAGCGTGCCGGCCAGGATCCCGTGCAGCACCGACAGCGCGACGACGAGCGCAAGCTTCACCGACAGCCACGCGGCGCCGAACCAGTGACCGCTCAGCGCGAGCGCGATGCCGGCGATCCAGACGATCGCGAGCGCGGGCGCCGTCACCGTGCGGTCCCAGCGCCGCACCGCGCGATGCACGGCGAGGTTTGCAATCCGGACCCCGACGGACGACAACAACAGCCCGCCGACGAACGTGACGACGGCGACCAGATGCACGGCCTTCAGCGCCAGGTAGATCATCGCGCGTGCCGCCTGCGCGCGATCCAGCCGGCGCTCGCCAGCCCCGCGAACGGCACGACGGCCGACAGCACGAGCCGCGCGACGTCGCCCTTGCTCCACAGCCCGCTCGATGCGGTGCCGACCACCGCCCAGACGTACATCACGAACGCGATGCCGTGAACCGGGCCCATGATCGATACCGCGACCGGATACCCGGCCAGATGCTTGAGCGGCACGGCCACGCACACCAGCGCGACGAGCGTGGTCGCCTCCAGCAGCGACAGGTATTGCAGGTTCCGCAACGCGTTGCGATCGTCTTGTTTCATCGGCAGGGCTCCAGGTAGGTCCGCCGCGATTGTCGCGTGTGGTGCGGGTTCGAGCCATTGGCTAGAATGACATCTTTCAACGGATTCTGGCCACGGCCGCACACGCCATGCACACGGTCGCCGTTCTTGCTTTGCCCGATGTCGTCCCGTTCGACCTGGGCGTCGCCTGCGACACGTTCGCGCGCGTGCGGGCGCCCAATATCGAGCAGGCGTACCGTGTACGCGTGTGCAGCGAGCAGCCGCGCGTCGGCGGCGACCTGTTCGAGCTGCGCCCGCCGTTTCGCCTCGATGCGCTGGCCGACGCCGATACGATCATGGTCCCCGGCACGTCGGTACCGCTCGCGCCCACGTCACGCCGCGTGCTCGACGCGCTGCGCGCGGCGGCCGCGCGCGGGCGCCGGATCGCGTCGATCTGCAGCGGCGCGTTCGTGCTCGCGGAAGCCGGGCTGCTCGACGGCCTGCGCGCGACGACGCACTGGCTCGCGGCCGCCGAACTCGCGCGCCGCTACCCGAACGTCGACGTCGACCCGAACGTACTGTTCGTCGACAACGGCCAGATCCTGACCTCGGCCGGTGCGGCGGCCGGCCTCGATCTGTGCCTGCACATGATCCAGGCCGACTATGGCGCGGCGGTCGCGGTCGACGCCGCCCGCAGCGCGGTGGCGCCGCGCGTGCGCGAAGGCGGGCAGGCGCAGTTCATCGCGCCCGAATGGCCGGCCGGCGGCGACGGGCTGCACGACCTGATGGACTGGCTGCAGGCCAACCTGCGCAAGCCGCTGACGCTCGATGCGATCGCGCGCAAGGCGTCGACGAGCGTGCGCACGCTGACGCGGCGCTTCCAGGAGCAGACGGGCACGTCGCCCGGGCAATGGCTGCAGACCGCGCGCGTCAGGCACGCGCAGCAGTTGCTGGAGGTGACCGAGCTGTCGATCGAACACGTGGCGACGGAAGCCGGGTTCGGTTCGGTCACCGCGTTTCGCGAGCGGTTTGCGCGTATCGTCGGCACGTCGCCGCAGCGCTATCGGCAGGCGTTCCGCGCGCGCGCCGATGCGTGACGTGCATCGGGATCGCCACCTGAAGCATGAACCCGCCGCCCCCTTTTGCGCCAACCGGACCCGACCGATGACCCGCATCCGCAATCCCCTGAACATCGCGCAGCTCCAGGCGTTCGTCTCCGCCGCGCACCTCAAGAGCCTGCGCGCCGCCGCGCGCGAGCTCGGCGTCACGCAGCCGGCGATCACGCATACGATCCGCGAGCTCGAAACGGCGCTCAACGCGGAGCTGCTCGTGCGCAGCGTGCGCGGCGTCGAGCTGACCGCCTGCGGCGAGGCGCTGCTGCCGCGCGCCGAGCAGTTGCTCGGCGACATCCGCCGCACGGTCGAAGCCGTCGAGCAGGTGAAAGGCGAGATGTCGGGCCGCGTCGCGGTCGGCACGATGCCGTCGATCGCGCTGACCGCGTTGCCGCACGCGGTGACGGCGTTCCGCGGGGCGATGCCGAACGTCAGCCTGCATCTGGAGGAAGTGACGGTGCCTGATGCGCTCGCGCAGTTGCGCAACGGTACGCTCGACATCGCTGCGATGCACCATGTGCCCGCGCTCGACCGCGATCTCACGCAATTGCCGCTGCTGTCGACCGAATTCACGATCGTGATGCGCGACGGTCATCCGCTCGCGCACGCGCGCCGGTTAGAGGAACTGCTCGACGCCGAGTGGATCGTCACCGTCGGCGCCGAGCAGTTTCCGCACAGCGTGATGGTCGGAATGTTCGAGGCGCACGGGCTGCCGCTGCCGAAACGTCTGCTGCGCTCGCCGATGTCGTTCGCGGTGACGCTGGGGCTCGTCGCGCGCTCGGACGTGATCGGTTGCTTCACGCGCCCGCTCGCCGCGATGGTCGCGCCGCTCGGCATCCGCACGGCCGAACTCGACGAAAGCATGCCGCGCTTCGACCTGTCGATCATCGCGCGGCGCGACCTGCTGCCCACGCCAGCCGTGTCGCACTTCGTCACGTGCCTGCAGCGCGCGGTCAACGAAACGCTCGGCTGAATCGTTCCTGTGTATGAAACGGCAGCGCACCCGACGCGCCGCCGCCGGGCCCGGTATCGGGGCTTGTCCTAGGCGCCCTGCCGGTATTTTGTCTTGATAATCTTCCGCACGTCGCGCGCCCCCATCGGGCGGGCGAAACGGACTGTCCGACGCGAAGCCGCGGCGGGCCGAAGGCTTACGGCGCGGCACAACCGCGCACCCATCGAACAAAACGAGGAGTCACCGAGTGAAAAAGATTCTTGCGGCTGTGACCGTGGCCCTGCTCGCCGTATCGGCCGGCAGCGCGTACGCGAAGGACTGGTCGACCGTGCGGTTCGGCGTCGACGCAAGCTACCCGCCTTTCGAATCGAAAGGCGCCGACGGCAAGGTGGTCGGCTTCGACGTCGATCTCGGCAACGAGATCTGCCGCCGCATCAACGCGAAGTGCGTGTGGATCGAAAACGACTTCGACGGGATGATCCCGGCGCTGAAGGCCCGCAAGTTCGACGGGGTGCTGTCGTCGATGTCGATGACGCCGGCGCGCGCCGAACAGATCGCGTTCTCGGCGAAGCTGTTCAACACGCCGACGCGTCTCGTCACGAAGAAGGGCGCGAACCTGCAGCCGACGGCCGAATCGCTGAAGGGCAAGTCGGTCGGCGTCGAGCAGGGTACGATCCAGGAAACCTACGCGAAGACGTACTGGGCCTCGAAGGGCGTGAAGGTCGTGCCTTACCAGAACCAGGACCAGGTCTACGCCGACCTGATCTCCGGCCGTCTGGACGGCGCGCTGCAGGACGCGGTGCAAGCCGAGATCGGCTTCCTGAAGACGCCGCGCGGCGCGAACTTCGACTTCGCCGGCAAGGATCTCGACGACCCGAAGACGCTCGGCAACGGCGCCGGTATCGGCCTGCGCAAGGAAGACACCGACCTGAAGACGAAGATCGACGGCGCGATCGCCGGCATGCGCAAGGACGGCACGTACGACAAGATCGCGAAGAAGTACTTCGATTTCGACGTCTACGGCAAGTAATACGGCCGACAGACGCGCGGTTCGGCGCGAAGGGAACGGGCTCCTCAAAGGAGCCCGTTTTTTTTGCACGCGGCGCGGGCGACGTTTTTTTTTTCGCGCCAACCTGATGATTCGCAACGGAAAACTGCGCGCTCCGGCGCCGGTTTGATGGCGGCGAGAAAGGCAACGTACAATCGATCTCCCACGCACACGGATCATTCGCGGCTGCGCCGCACTCCCTCATCATGCAAACGCAGACCCATCCGCTGATTTCCCCCGCCGTCGGCACCGAACGCCAGATCACCAGCTTCCACTACGGCCCGCGCGGCGGCAAGAAGGTCTACATCCAGTCGTCGCTGCACGCGGACGAGCTGCCCGGCATGCTGGTCGCCACGCTGCTGCGCCGCAAGATCGCCGCGCTCGAGACGGCCGGCAAGCTGCGCGGCGAAGTCGTCATCGTGCCCGTGCCCAATCCGATCGGCCTGTCGCAACACGTGTTCGGCGATCATCTCGGCCGCTTCGAGCTCGGCTCGATGCAGAACTTCAACCGCAATTTCTACGATCTCGCGGCGCTCGTGCTGCCGCGTGTCGAAACCCGCCTGACGAACGACGCGCAGCGCAATCTCGCCGTCGTACGCACCGCGATGCGCGAAGCGCTCGACGAACAGAAACCGCGCACCGAACTCGACTCGCAGCGCCTCGCGCTGCAGAAGCTGTCGTTCGACGCCGATATCGTGCTCGACCTGCACTGCGACAGCGATGCGGTGATGCACCTGTACACGAATCCCGATCTGTGGCCGGACGTCGAGCCGCTGGCGCGCTATCTCGATGCAAAGGCGTCGCTGCTCGCGCTGAACTCGGTCGGCAACCCGTTCGACGAAATCCACAGTTTCTGCTGGTCGGATCTGCGCAGCCGCTTCGGCGACCGCTTCCCGATCCCGAACGGCGCGATTTCCGTCACGGTGGAACTGCGCAGCGAACGCGACGTGTCGTACGAGTTCGCCGAAAAGGATGCGCAGGCGATCGTCGACTACCTGACCGAGCGCGGCGTCGTCGAAGGCACGCCGGCGCCGCTGCCGCCGCTCGCGCATCCGGCCACGCCGCTCGCGGGCACCGATCCGCTCGTCGCGCCCGTGTCGGGCGTGATCGTGTTCCGCACGCCGGTCGGCGTGATGATCGAGGCCGGCCAGGCCGTGGCCGACATCGTCGATCCGCTGACCGATCGCGTCGTCACACTGAAGAGCAGCGTGTCGGGCGTGCTGTACGCGCGCCAGATCGTGCGCTTCGCGACGGCCGGCATGGAAGTCGCGCGCATCGCCGGCGCGACCGCGATCCGCACCGGTTCGCTGCTGTCCGCCTGAGCCTGAGCGCGCGGCCCGCACGCCGGGTCATACCGCGCTTCGCATGCCATCGCCTGCACCAACGAAATCGCCCGCTTGCGCGGGCGATTTGCTTTCCGGGGTGCGCGTCGGCAGCCGGCGATCCGCCGCCGGCCGCTGCGCGCGAAGGCCGTTCAGAACGCCGGCACGATCGCGCCGCCGAACTTCTGGTCGATGAACTTGCGCACGTCGTCCGATTCATAGGCCGCGACGAGCTTCTTCACCCACGGCTTGTCCTTGTCCTGCGCGCGCACCGCGATCAGGTTCGCGTACGGCCCGCGCAGATCCTCGATCGCGATCGCATCCCTCACCGGCGTGAGCCCGGCCTTGACCGCGTAGTCGGTGTTGATCGACGCGGCATCGACGTCAGGCAGCGCGCGCGGCAGTTGCGCGGCGTCGAGTTCGACGATCTTGATCTTCTTCGGGTTCTCGGCGACGTCGAGCGGCGTCGCGTTCACGCCGTTGGTGCCGGCGCCGGCCTTCAGCTTGATCACCCCGTACTTCTGCAGCAGCAACAGCGCGCGGTTGCCGTTCGACGGATCGTTCTGGATCCCGACCTTCGCGCCGACCGGCAAATCCTTCAGCGACTTGAGCTTCTTCGAATAGAAGCCCATCGGCGCGGTATAGGTGAGCCCGACGTTGACGATCTTGTAGCCGCGCTGCTTGATCTGGCTGTCGAGGAACGGCTGGTGCTGGAAGCCGTTCGCATCGAGATCGCCGGAATCGAGCGCCGCGTTCGGCTGCACGTAGTCGTTGAATTCGATGACCTTGATCGCGAGGCCTTCGCGCGCGGCGACCTTCGTCACTTCGGTCCAGATCTGCGCGTCGGGGCCGCTCATCGTGCCGATCTTCAGCGTTTGCGGGTCGGCGTGCGCGCCGGGCGCGGCGAATGCCAGCGCGGCGGCGAGTGCGCCGAGGCCGGTCAGGATCGAATGTCGCATGGGGTGTCCTCTTGTCCCGTGTCGTTTGTTGGAGCACGGATCGTGGCACGGGGCCCGAACGCCATCAACCAAGCTTATTTCATGTGCATATTCCGGATCGGGATCGAATCTCAGCCGAAATCGGTATAACTCCCCGCTATACAACCGGGCAGAATCCGGTGTCGCATCGGCACCACACATTCTTCATATGACAGTCACTGTCATATTCATTACGTGGCCCGCCGATAAAGTTGCGCCGGTCCGTGAAAGCGCCCGTAGAGAGCGCCGGAACCGCAACTGGACACGCCATTTATTCGCTCGGAGAATCCTTTGAACAAGAAACTGTTGACCATCGCCGCCCTGGCAGCAACGGCCGGCACGGCGCACGCACAAAGCAGCGTGACCCTGTACGGCGTCATCGATGCCGGTATCAGCTACGTGAACCACAGCAAGACCGCCAACGGCGGTAGCGGCAAGCTGTTCAAGTACGACGACGGCGTGGCCCAGGGCAGCCGTTGGGGCCTGCGCGGCACCGAAGACCTCGGTGGCGGCCTGAAGGCGATCTTCGTACTCGAAAACGGCTTCAACAGCGGCAACGGCACGATCGGCCAGGGTGGCGCGATCTTCGGTCGCCAGGCTTACGTCGGCCTGAGCCAGTCGCAATACGGCACGGTCACGTTCGGCCGCCAGTACTCGTTCTCGACCGACATCCTCGGTTCGAACTACTCGACGGGCGGCAACACGGTCGCGGGTAACTACGCGTACCACGTGAACGACATCGACCAGCTCACGTCGAGCCGCATCAACAACGCCGTGAAGTTCCAGAGCGCGAACTACTCGGGCTTCACGTTCGGCGCGTTGTACGGCTTCTCGAACTCGACCGACTTCGCCGGCGCACCGGCCACGACGACGGGCACGACGACGACCGCAGGCTCGTCGCGCGCATACAGCTTCGGCCTGAACTACGCGAACGGCCCGATCTCGGTCGGCGCGGCGTACACGGACATCCGTTTCCCGAGCCAGTCGACGCCGGGCTTCTCGACGACGATCGCGAACCTGAGCACCGGCAACGTCCGCGACCTGCGCACGTACGGCGTGGGTGGCCGCTACGTCTGGGGCCCGGCAACGGCATGGCTGCTGTGGACGCGTACGCAGTTCTCGACCGTGTCGGGCGCGGGCGGCACGTTCTACAACGCATATGAAGCAGGCGCGAAGTACGCATTCACGCCGGCACTGTCGGGCGGCCTCGGCTACACGTACACGAACGCGACGCAGAACGGCAATTCGTGGCACTGGAACCAGGTCAACGGTATCGCCGACTACGCACTCAGCAAGCGTACGGACGTGTACGGCCTGGTCGTGTACCAGCAGGCTTCGGGCAAGGGCGTGCAAGCGCAGATCGGCTCGAGCACGAGCTATTTCAATACGTCGGGCACGGGTTCGAAGAACCAGATCGCCGCACGTATCGGTATCCGTCACAAGTTCTAAAGCATCCGCTTAACTGTCCGCTCAACGCGCGGATCACGACGGCAAGCAGCGCCCCGCTCCACGCGGGGCGCTTTTTTATGGGCTTTTAAGTTTCGCTTAATTCTGGGCTGAGAGGATGCTCTCACCCCCCCTGTTGGCCGCCTGAGCATCGGCGGCTTTTTTTTTGAGACACCCCTACGGCACCGCCATCAACTGCCCACAAGACAGGATCGGAGGCCACGATGATCGAAGATACCGTTTTCAGCCATCTGCACGCGATTCTCACGTGCCAACACTCGCTGCCGGTCCAGAGTTGCCGCGTCTCGGTGGAAATGCAGCGCCCCTGGGGCCGCCCGTATCGCCTCGTCGAATGGACGATGCATCTCGACGCGCCCGCGCGGCGCCAGATCGTGCCGGCCGAATCGACCGACGAAGAGATCGCCGAGGTCGTCGCGTCGCACGTGCCGGGCCGGCTTTACGGCGACGGCCGGCTGCAGTTCTGAACGCGTTTCCGTTCCACCCGCTTCCCGTCTGTCGGCCGCGCCGCACGCATCGTGCGGCAGTCGGTCTCGTTTGACGCGGCAACGAAACCTGCTACGCTGCGCGTTTTCGTCCACGCAACACACGATGGAAAACGCATTCAACGAACGTGGCGTCATGGTCACGCGCAACGGCCTGTCGACCGCCGGGCAGGTATTCGCACTGCGTGACATCCGCCACGTCGACGTCGTCAAGATTCCGAAGAACCGTCTCGTGCCGTCGCTGATCTCGCTGATCGGCGCGGCCATCGCCCTCGGCGGCGGCATCGGCGCATCGAGCGCCGCGCTGGTGGTCGGCGTGATGCTCGCCGTCGTCGGCTATCTCACCTGGGTCACGCAGGACATCACGTATCGCCTGATGGTCGAGATGCCCGACGGCAAGCGCGAAGCGCTGTCGAGCGTCGACGCCGAGTTCGTCGAACGCGTCGCGCAGGTCGTGCGCGATGCGCAGGCCGCCGTCACGGCCGGCTGATTCCGTTCGCATCCGTTCACATCCGTGCCCGCGCCGGTTCGCGCGGCCCGCACGCACGCGGCGAAGGTCGGATCGCACGACGTTCGCGTCGCATCGCGTGCCGCTCGCCGTCACGCACGCACCTCGCCTCCGTTGCGGACGCCGACCGCCTAGTATGGAAAGAGCGGCCCGCCGCCGCATCGTCCGAGGAGGCCAGCATGAACCCCCAATCGCTGTCCGGCATGCTTCGCGCGCAGGAACTGCTGATCGTGTCGATGATCCGCGCACTTCCGCCTGACACACGCCGTGCGCTCGTCGAGCTCTACACCGAACAGATCGCGTTCGCCGAACAGGCCGGCATCGAAAGCCACAGCGATCGCGCGACGCACGAGGCGTTCATCGCGCATGCCCGCAATCTGCTGATTCGCATCGAAGCGCTGGCTTAGGGCCGGTTTCTCCTAAATTTCCGCCCCGGCTCGGGCGAGCCGTGCATGCGAGCGCTCACTCGCATGGGTCGCTTTGCGTCCTTGTATTGATAATGATTCTCATTTACACTGGTAAAGTTGTCAGTTGCCTTTCACATCGCCGTTTGCCGCACGTCGCGCGCAAACGGGCCAGCCAGGTGAACGCGTCACCCAGCCAGCCTTCGGGCTTGTTATCGTCAATGGGAGACCACCTGTGCATTGCTATACGCTGGCGCGGCGGCCGATCTGTGCCGCGCTGTTCGGCGCGTTCGGCCTGTCCGCTGCCACTGCTCACGCCGATTCGTCGCCGCAAGGCGCCACCCCGCCTGCCGCCGTCCTGACCACCGCCGCCGCGTCCGCGCGCGGCAATGCGGCGCTGCTCGACCCCGTCACCGTCACGGCCACCCGCACCGCCACCGCGGCGAGCCGCACGGCGGCGTCCGTGTCGGTGATCACCGACGAGGATCTCGAAGAACGGCAGGCCGCCAACATCAAGGACGCGCTGCGCTACGAGCCGGGCGTCACGGTGCGCCGCACCGCGTACCGGCCCGGCAACGCCGCGCTCGGCGGCGGCCGCGACGGCGATTCGAGCATCAACATCCGCGGCCTCGAAGGCAATCGCGTGCTGCTGATGGAAGACGGCATCCGCCTGCCGAACGCGTTTTCGTTCGGCCCGCTCGAAGCGGGCCGCGGCGACTACGCCGATCTCGACACGCTCAAGCGCATCGAGATCCTGCGCGGGCCGGCGTCGGCGCTCTACGGCAGCGACGGGCTGACCGGCGCGGTGAACTTCATCACGAAGGACCCGCGCGACCTGCTGTCGGTCTACCACAAGCCCTATTACTTCTCGTTCCGGCCGAGCTACGACTCGACCGATCGCAGCATCGGCGCGACCGTGTCGGCCGCGGGCGGCAACGATCGCATCCAGGGGATGATCATCGCCGACGGCCGGCGCGGCCACGAGGTCGACACGCGCGGCGGCAACAACTCGGCGAGCACGCTGCGCACGACGTCGAACCCGCAGGACGTGTATTCGGAATCGCTGCTCGGCAAGCTCGTGCTGACGCCCACCACCCGCGACACGATCAAGTTCACCGCCGAAACGGTGCAGCGGCGCGTGAGCACCGACGTGCTGTCGGCGATCAATGCGCCGGCGACGCTCGGCCTCACGACCCACGACCGGCTCGAGCGCAACCGCTTCAGCGTCGACTACGACTTCCGCGACGACGCATTCCGCTGGTTCCAGACCGCGCACGTGCAGTTCTATTACCAGGACGCCAAGCAGGACCAGTACGCGTTCGAGACGCGCGGCAGGCAGCCTTCGCGTTCGCGCGACAACCAGTACAAGGAACGCACGTTCGGCGGCGCCGCGTTCGCGGAGAGCGGCTTCTCGACCGGCCCGCTCGCGCACAAGCTGCTCTATGGCGTCGACGGCAGCCTGTCGCGCGTGACGAATAGGCGCGACGGCACGGTGCCGGGCGTCGGCGAAGCGTTCCCGAACAAGGCGTTCCCCGACACCGACTACACGCTGTTCGGCGCGTTCGTGCAGGACCAGATCGGCTTCGGCCGCCTGCTCGTCACGCCGGGCCTGCGCTTCGACACGTACCGGCTGAGCCCGACCGAAAACGATCCGCTGTTCACCGGCAAGGCCGTGTCGACCAGCGCGAACGAACTGTCGCCGCGCGTCGCCGTGCTCTACGAGATCACGCCCGCCGTCATTCCGTACGTGCAGTACGCGCACGGCTTTCGCGCGCCGACGCCCGACCAGGTGAACAGCAGCTTCTCGAACCCGGTGTACGGCTACACGTCGATCGGCAATCCGAACCTGAAGCCCGAAACCAGCGACACGTTCGAAGCCGGCCTGCGCGGCAAGGCCGGCACCGGCTACGGCGTCGTGCGCTACAGCGCGGCCGCGTTCACCGGCCGCTACCGCAACTTCATCTCGCGCACGACGATCGCCGGCAGCGGCCGGCCGGTCGACCCGTTCGTGTTCCAGTACGTGAACTTCGCCGACGCGCGCATCCACGGCCTCGAAGGCCGCGCCGAATGGGTGATGCCGAACGGCATCACGCTGAAGACGGCGATGGCCTTCACCAAGGGTTCGACGCAGAACGACGGCGCGGCGAGCCAGCCGCTCGACACGATCACCCCGTTCTCGGCCGTGTTCGGCGTGCGCTACGAGCCGAGCGAGCGCTGGTTCGTGCAGAGCGACCTGCTGTTCCAGGCCGCGAAACGCGACAAGGACATCCCGGCGAGCGCGTGCCCGGGGACTAGAACGTCGTGCTTCGCGCCGCCGTCGTCATTCGTCGTCGACCTGCGCGGCGGCTACCGCTTCAACAAGCACGTAAGCGCCACCATCGGCATTCGCAACCTGTTCGACCGCAAGTACTGGAACTGGTCGGACGTGCGCGGCCTCGCGTCCGACGCGCAGGTGCTCGATGCGTATTCGTCGCCCGGCCGCACGGTCGCCGTCAGCATGAAAGTGGATTTCTGATGCGCGTTGCCCGCGCTGCCACCCCAACCGTTACTTGAAGGAGTCCGACATGATGCAATCCGCCCTTCCCGGTCAATCGGCCACGCCGGCCCGCGCGGCCGCCGCCTTGCGCGACGCGTTCGTCAAGCTCAAGACCGAGCGCCAGCTGCGCAACCGCGACGTCGCGCAGGCGCTCGGCGTCAGCGAAGCCGAGGCGCTCGCCGCGTTCGTCGGCGAGCACGTCGTGCGGCTCGACGCGCGCTTTCCGGCGATGTTCGAGGAAATGCCGCGCCTCGGCCGCGTGATGGCGCTGACGCGCAACGACACGGCCGTCCACGAAAAGGACGGCGAGTACGCGCAGATGAGCCACGACGGCCCCGTCGGCCTCGCGCTCGGCGACATCGACCTGCGCATCTTCTATCGTCACTGGGTGTCGGCGTTCGCGGTGCGCGACGAGACCGCGCACGGCCCGCTGAAGAGCCTGCAGTTCTTCGATGCGCAAGGCCACGCGATCCACAAGGTCTACCTGCGCGCGCACAGCGATCACGCCGCATACGACGCGTTCGTCGAACGCTGGCGCGCGCCGTCGCAGGAGCCCGGCCTCGAGGTCGCGCCCGCCGCGCCGAAAACGCCCGAGCGCGCGGACACCGAGATCGACGTCGCGGGCTTTCGCGCCGCGTGGGACGCGATGACCGACACGCACCAGTTCTTCGGCATCACGCAGCGCTTCGGCGTGAGCCGCATGCAGGCGCTGCGCCTCGCCGATCCGCACTACGCGTATCCGGTCGAAACCGCGCATGCGTTGCGCCACGTGCTCGAACACGCAGCGAAAAGCGGCCAGCCGATCATGGTGTTCGTCGGCAACGCGGGGATGATCCAGATCCATACGGGCCCCGTCGCGAACGTGCGCGAGGTCGGCGCGTGGATCAACGTCCTCGATCCGGGCTTCAACCTGCATGTACGCGAAGACCTGATCGCCGCCGCATGGGTCGTGAAGAAGCCGACGAGCGACGGCATCGTCACGTCGCTCGAGCTGTTCGACCGGCAGGGCGACCACGTCGCGCTGCTGTTCGGCGAGCGCAAGCCCGGCAAGGTCGAGCGCGACGACTGGCGCGCGCTCGTCGCGACGCTGCCGGCGGCCGCACGCGGGGGCGCGCGGTGAGCGCGCGGCCGTTCGATCCGCGCCGCCGTACGCTGCTGGCCGGCGCGGCGGCCGGCGCGCTCGCGGGCGCGCTGCCCGGCGGCGTGCTCGCCCAGGCCGCGCCGGCCGCCCCGAAGCGCGTGATCGTGATCGGCGGCGCGCTCGCGGAGACCACCTTCGCGCTCGGCGGCGCCGAGACACCGCGTTACCGGCTCGTCGGCGCCGACACGACCTGCACGTATCCCGACGCCGCGAAGCGCCTGCCGAAGGTCGGCTACCAGCGCGCGCTGTCGGCCGAAGGGCTGCTGTCGCTGCGGCCCGATCTCGTGCTGACCTCGGCGGAAGCCGGCCCGCCGACGGCGCTCGCGCAGGTGAAAGGCGCCGGCGTCACGGTGACGACGTTCGACGAGCGCCACGACGTCGAATCGGTGCGCGCGAAGATCACCGGCGTCGCGCAGGCGCTCGACGTGCGCGACGCCGGCACCGCGCTGCTGCAGCGTTTCGATCGCGACTGGCAGGCCGCGCGCGCCGCGGTCGCCGCGCGCGTGCCCGGCGGCGCGCAGCCGCCGCGCGTGCTGTTCGTGCTGAACCATACCGGCACCCAGGCGCTCGTCGCCGGCCAGCGCACGGCCGCCGACGCGATGATCCGCTATGCGGGCGCGCGCAACGCGATGCAGGGCTTCGATCACTACAAGCCGCTGACGACCGAGGCGCTCGCGGCGGCCGCGCCCGACGTCGTGCTGATCTCCGACGAAGGGCTGGCGGCCGTCGGCGGTCACGCCGCGCTGCTCGCGACACCCGGCTTCAGCATGACGCCGGCCGGCCGCGCACGGCGCGTCGTATCACTCGACGCGCTGTTCCTGCTCGGCTTCGGCCCGCGCCTGCCGCTCGCCGTCACGACCCTGCATCGACGCCTGTCGGATGCGCTCGCCTGATTCCGGACCGACCCGATGCCCGCTCACGCTTCGCCCTTCAACGCGCCGTCGCCCACCTCGCGCGCCGGCGCCGCGCGCCTCGGCACGTCGCGCCGCTTCGCGCCATTCGTCCTGGCCGCGCTCGCCGTTCTGGTGGGCGCGATGTCCGTCGTCGCGCTGTGCGTCGGCGCGTACCGCATTCCGCTGGCGGAAGCTTGGGCCGCGCTGAGCGGCGACGTGGCCGCGCAACAGGCGCGCGCGGTGCTGTTCGACATCCGCGCGCCGCGCGTCGTGCTCGCACTGCTGGTCGGCGGCGGCTTCGGCGCGACCGGCGCCGCGATGCAGGCGCTGTTCCGCAATCCGCTCGCCGATCCGGGGCTCGTCGGCGTGTCGAGCGGCGCCGCGCTCGGCGCGACCACGCTGATCGTGCTCGGTCCCGCGCTCTTTGCCGCGCACGCGAGCGCGGCCGCGCTGCCGGTGGCCGCGTTCGCGGGCGGCCTCGCGGTCGCGGCGCTCGTCTACCGGCTGGCCGCATCGCACGGCCGGCTCGCGCTGCCGCTGCTGCTGCTCGCCGGCATCGCGATCAATGCGCTGGCCGGCGCGGCGATCGGGCTGCTCACGTTCGTCGCCGACGACGCGCAGCTGCGTTCGCTGACCTTCTGGAGCCTCGGCAGCCTCGGCGGCGCGCAATGGTCGACGCTGGCGGCCGTCGCGCCGTGCGTCGCGATCGGCTGCGTGCTGCTCGTGCGCGAACGCGATGCGCTGAACGCGCTGCAGCTCGGCGAAACCGAAGCGCTGCATCTCGGCGTGCCCGTGCAGCAACTGAAGCGGCGCGTGCTCGTCGCGGTCGCGCTCACGGTCGGCGCGCTCGTGTCGTGCGCGGGCATCATCGGCTTTATCGGGCTCGTCGCGCCGCATTGCGTGCGCCTCGCGTGCGGCCCCGACCAGCGCATCGTGCTGCCCGGCGCCGCGTTGCTCGGCGCGTTGCTGACGCTCGCGGCCGATCTTGCCGCGCGCACCGTCGCCGCGCCCGCCGACATTCCGCTCGGCGTGCTGACCGCGCTGCTCGGCGCGCCGTTCTTCCTCGCACTGCTGTGGAAGAACCGCAGCGCGCTCGGCAGGTAATCCCTTCTTCACGACGACCATGCTGACTGCCCACCACCTCGACGTCGCCCGCCGGCACGACACGATCCTGCGCGACCTGTCGCTGTCGATCGAACCCGGCCGCGTGACCGCGCTGCTCGGCCGCAACGGCGCAGGCAAGAGCACGCTGCTGAAAACCTTCGCCGGCGAGCTGACCGGCAGCGTCGCGCCGAACGGCGTGCGCGTGACGGGCGACATCACGCTGAACGGCGAACCGCTCGCGCGCATCGACGCGCCGCGGCTCGCGTGCCTGCGCGCGGTGCTGCCGCAGGCCGCGCAGCCGGCGTTCCCGTTCAGCGTCGATGAAATCGTGCTGCTCGGCCGCTATCCGCATGCGCGGCGCAGTGGTGCCACGTCACACCGCGATCGCGACATCGCGTGGCGCGCGCTCGAACGCGCGGGCGCCGATGCGCTCGTCGGCCGCGACGTCACGACGCTGTCGGGCGGCGAACTCGCGCGCGTGCAGTTCGCCCGCGTCCTCGCGCAGCTGTGGCCGGACCACGACGCAACGGAAGCCGGCCCGCGTTATCTGCTGCTCGACGAGCCAACCGCCGCGCTCGACCTCGCGCACCAGCACCGGCTGCTCGATACCGTGCGCGCCGTCGCGCGCGAATGGCAACTCGGCGTGCTCGCGATCGTCCACGATCCGAACCTCGCCGCGCGGCATGCGGATACGATCGCGATGCTCGCCGACGGCACGATCGTCGCGCATGGCGCGCCGCGCGACGTGATGACGCCCGCCCATATCGCGCAGTGCTATGGCTTCGCGGTGAGGATGGTGGAAACCGGCGACGGGACACCGCCGGTGATGGTGCCCGCGTAGCGTGGGCGTGTATCGCAAGATCGTTGCGTCGCTCGATGTCGCGTGCTGCCGTCGTCGGCGGCCTTCGCTCGAGATCGTTCGTCTCTCCCCTTCGAGGAAAACTCCGTGCCACTTCCGATGACCCGCATCATCCTGTACGTCCGCGACGTCGCGTTGCTGAAGACGTTCTATCAACGGCATTTCGCACTGCCCGTCATCGAGGAAATCGACGGCGAATGGACCGTGCTCGACGCAGGCGCGATCGAACTCGCGCTGCATCGGGCCGGCCCGGCGTTCCGTCATGCAGCCGCATCCGCAAGCACGAACGCGCACGCGGCCACCAGCAACGTGAAGCTCGTATTCAGAATCGACGCCGATATCGACGCGTATCGCGACCGGCTCGCGCGCGACGGCGTGACCGTGCACGATATCAAGCGCTACGACGGCTTCCCGTACCGGATGGTCGACGGCATCGATCCGGAAGGGAACGTCTTTCAGGTCATGCAGCCGGACTGAGTGCCGGCCGGCAGGCATCGGCGCGAGCGCTCAGTGCTCGACGTCCGCCGCGCCGAAGCTGCGCATCTTCCAGCCGAGCCGTACGGCGAGCATCCGCATCGAGAAGCCGGCCGCGAGCGCGACGAGCGTCGCGAACCCCGCGTCGATACCGAGATGCTGCATCCCGACATACAGCGAACCCGTGACGAACGCGACGCTCGCATACAGTTCCTCGCGCAGGATCAGCGGCATCTCGTTGCACAGCAGGTCGCGCAGCATCCCGCCGCACACGCCCGTGATCGCCCCGGCCAGCACGACGATGATCGGCGCCGTGCCGGTCGACGCGCCGACGTCGCAGCCGATGATCGTGAATGCCGCGAGGCCGATCGCATCGACGGTGACGAACAGCGTCTTCATCCGCGCGACGTGCCGTGCCGCCCACGACGCGACGGTCGCCGCGACGAGCGTGATCACCAGGTATTCGGGATGCGCGATCCAGCCGAGCGGATAGTGGCCGAGCAGCACGTCGCGCACGGTGCCGCCGCCGAGCGCCGTCACCGCGCCGACGAGCGCGAGCCCGAAGCGGTCCATCCCGCGGCGCATGCCCATCAGCGCCCCCGACATCGCTTCCGCGACGATCGCAATCAGATAAAGCGTGTGCATCGCGCGCGTCAGTCGTCGGTCCGGAACAGGTCGAGCACGCGTTCGCGCTCGGCCGCATCGACGGCGGCAGGCATCGGTTCGTCGCGCTTGCCGTTGCCGGCCGGTGCGTTCGGTGCATCCGGCGCATCGACGGCCGCCGCGCCGCCGCATGCAAAGCGGCTGCGGATATACGCCGGCACGTCGGCCGTGCACGTGCCACGCGTGTATTCGGCGTACACGAAATCGCCGTCGACGAGCGCGACGTCCTGCGGCGGCGTCGCATCGAGCGGCGTGCGCCCGTCGACGGCCGTCTTCATGTAGTCGAGCCAGACGGGCAACGCCAGCGTCGCGCCGGTCGCGCGCCCCATCGGGCGCGGCGTGTCGTAGCCGAGCCACGCGACCGCGACGATGCCCGACGAATAGCCGGCGAACCACACGTCCTTCGATCCGTTCGACGTGCCCGTCTTGCCGGCCGCATCGTCACGCCGCAGCGCGAGCGCGCCGCGCGCGGTGCCGGCCCGCACGACGTCGCGCAGCATGCTGTCCATCACGAACGCATTGCGTGCCGACACGACCCGCTCGCCCGCCGGCACGGTCGCCTCGTACATCGCGCCGCCGTGACGCTGCTTCACCGACAGGATCAGGCGCGGCTCCATCCGCGTCCCGCCGTTCGCGAACACGCTGTAGGCGCTCGCGAGTTCGAGCGGCGTTACGGCGCCCGCGCCGAGCGCGAGCGGCAGCGACGCCGGATTGCGCTGCGCGTCGAAGCCGAAGTGCACCGCGTGCTGCTGCACGTAGCGCGCGTCGGTTGCCTGCATCAGGCTGACCGCGACCAGGTTCTTCGAGCGCACGAGCCCGCGCCGCACCGGGATGAAGCCTTCGTAGCGATTGCCGAAATTACGCGGACGCCAAGGCCGCGCGCCGGTTTCCGCGTGCGTGAGCGTGCGCTGCGTATCGTCGACGAGCACGCCGGGGAAGTAGCCCTTCTCCAGCGCCGCCGAATAGACGAACGGCTTGAAGCTCGACCCCGGCTGGCGATACGCCTGCAGCGCATGATCGAACACGTTGCGGTTGAAATCCGCGCCGCCGACCAGCGCGAGCATGTCGCCGGTGGCCACATCGAGCGACACGAGCGCGCCTTCGAGCCCGGTGCGCGCCTCGCGCTTCGCGCGCGGCTGGCGGCTCAGCGTGCGCTCGAGCGCGGCTTCGGCCGCGCGCTGGTCGCGCATCGAGATGGTGGTCGTCACGTCGAGGCCGAGTGTGTACGCGTCGTCATGAAACCGCTCGACCATCATCCGGCGCGCGCGCTCGGCGACGTACGGCGCCGCGACGATGCCGGGCGGCGGCGTGGTCGCCAGCGCGATCGGCGCGTCGACGGCCGCGCGATACGTCACCTCGTCGAGCTGGCCGAGCGCATGCATCCGGCCGAGCACGTAGTTGCGCCGCGCGGTCGCGCGCGCCGGGTTGACGACCGGGTTGAACGCGGACGGCGCCTTCGGCAGCCCGGCGAGCACGGCCGCCTCGCCCGCGCTCAGCGCGTCGAGCGGCTTGCCGAAGTACACGTGCGCGGCGGCCGCAAAGCCGTACGCGCGCTCGCCCAGATAGATCTCGTTCATGTACAGCTCGAGCAGCTTGTCCTTGCTGTATTCGCGTTCGAGCTTGGCCGCCATCAGGATCTCGGCGAGCTTACGGCTCAGCACCTTGTCGCGCGTCAGGTAGAAGTTGCGCGCGACCTGCATCGTGATCGTGCTGCCGCCCTGCCCCGGCTGCCCCGTCACCACGTTCGCGAACGTCGCGCGCGCGAGGCCGCCCACATCGACCGGGCCGTGTTCGTAGAACTTCGCGTCCTCGGCCGCGAGCAGCGCATGCCGCATCAGCGGCGGGATGCGTTCGAGCGGCACGAACTCGCGCCGCTCGACGCCGTATTCGGCCAGCAGGTCGCCGTCGCGCGAGAAGATCCGCAGCGGCAGCGCGGGACGATAGACGGCCAGGTGTTCGACGGACGGCAACTGCGTCCAGATGCGATCGATCGTCCATGCGCCGATGCCCGCGCACGCGAGCGCCAGGCCGAGCAGCGCGCCCGCGAGCGTACGCCATACGCGGCGGCGGCGCGGCGGTGCGGATGGCGGCGCGGGCGGTGGCGGTGGGTTGGCGGTGGGGTCGGTCATGTCGGGCTCCTTCTTCAGTGCCGCGACGGCCGGCGCGCGAGCGGCGCCGATCGGTCACGAAAGGCGCGCATTGTCGAAGGGATGGCGCGAAACCGGAACATTCTTTAGCCAAAGTTTGGCTGGCTAAATTTTATTTAGGGAAGCGCTTCGGAGCCCGCTCGCGCCGCGTATGCCGGTCCGCGGCATGGCGTCGCGGCCGAGCGCGACGGGCACGCGAGCCGGTTCGCTTGTACCATCGTCGGATGTTCGATCGATACTTCGACCTGTGGGGCCTCGTCCCCGACGGCGGCCCGATCCTGACCGCGAGCGGCGGCCTGTTGCCGGTCGTCTGGCACGCGCGGCCGGCGATGCTGAAAGTCGCGACGTGCGACGAAGAGCGCCGCGGCAATGCACTGATGGCCTGGTGGAACGGGCAAGGCGCCGCGCAGGTGTGGCAGCACGACGGCGACGCGATCCTGCTCGAACGCGCGCAGCCGGCGCCGTCGCTGGCCGCGTTGTCGGCAGCGGGTCACGACGACGACACGATGCGCATCGCCTGCGACGTCGTCGCGCGGCTGCACGCGCATCGTGCACCGCAGTTACCTCCGGTCGTGCCGCTGCACGACTGGTTCTACGCGCTGCTGTCGAACGACGCCGACAACGACGCACTGCGCCGCTCGGCAACGATCGCCCGCCAGTTGCTGGCCGAGCCCTCCGGCGACGAAGTCGTGCTGCACGGCGACATTCACCACGACAACATCCTTCATTTCGGCGATCGCGGCTGGCGCGCGATCGACCCGAAAGGGCTGCGCGGCGAGCGCACGTTCGATTACGCGAACCTGTTCTGCAATCCTGCGCATGACATCGCGGTCGATCCCGTGCGTTTCGAGCGGCGTGTCGCGGTCGTGGCAGATGCCGCGCAGCTCGACCGGCGGCGGTTGCTGCAATGGATACTCGCGTGGGCTGGGCTGTCGGCCGTGTGGTTGATGGAAGACGAGTTGCCGGCCGATACGCGGCTGGAGGTTGCGCAACTCGCGGCAATCGCGCTCGGCCTGTAGCAATACGCAGCGACCATGAAAACAGGTCCATCGCGGATTTCCGGAGGGAAAGCCGCGAAGACCACCGGCATTCGGCCTGTTTCAGGCACTCGACCATAAGGGCTAGATCGCCGACAACTTGAGTAACCGCGTGCCTTTGGTCAATATCGATGAAAGCTTCGAGAGATTTCGGAATCGTTGTCCGGCGGGCTGCGCTAGCAGCCAGGCATGTCGACCTCTCCACGGCCATGTGCGACCTGGCCGGCTGCTGCCGCGGTGCCGGACGGATTCCGATGCGCGGGACCCGGGATATCCACGTGACGCTGGCGTTACCGTAGGCCTCCGAGGACAACGAGAACGCGACCGACTATCGCGCGACCGAGTTCAAGCCCGGCCGGCATCTTTTGCCGCTGTTGCGCGGCGCTCGTGGGGCTTGCGCCAGCACCACGCCGGAACCCGCTTCACCTCGACGAGCGCGACGAAGGCCTGTGCGTCCATATAGCGGTGCCTGTTCAGAGAATCGACCGATAGGTGCCGCCCTCGACGCGTACCGCAGCGCCATTGGATGCCGCGCCCAAAGGACTGACAAGCAACGCCACCATCGCGGCAATTTCGTCGGCCTCGATCATGCGGGCAATCAGCGAGCTTGGACGATACGTGTCGAAGAAGTGCGATTCGATTTCCGCGTCGCTCATATCGGGTCGTGGCGCGGTCTGCCGAAGATACGCCACGATGCCTTCCGAGCGCGTAGCGGAGGGCAGTACGCTGTTGACAGTGACGCCCGTCCCCTTCGTCAGTTCGGCCATTCCGCGCGAGACCGCGAGTTGAGCCGATTTGCTGACACCGTAGTGCACCATGTCCGGCGGCGTGAATGCGCCGACTTCACTGGACATGAAGATCACACGCCCCCAGTTCTTCGCAAGCATGCGAGGAAAGTAATGACGTGACAGCCGTACACCCGACATCACGTTGACGTCGATCATTCTCAGCCAGTCGTCATCGGTGATCTCGGCAAACGGCTTGGCTTCGTAGTAGCCGAGATTGTTCACGAGAATATTCGTGTCCGGCTGTGCATCGATCAGTTCCGCGACACCGCGATCGCCGCTCACGTCGGCGACGATTCCGCGCACGCTGCCGCGCTGCGCGGTAGCGGAGAGCTCGGCGACGGCCGCGTCGAGCTTGTCGCGTTGCCGCCCGGTGATCGTGACCGCCACGCCTTCCCCGGCCAACGTTCGCGCGATCGCCATGCCGATGCCGGCAGTGGCGCCAGTGACGATCGCAGTTTTTCCTTCAAGTTGCAGATCCACGGTTTGCTTCTCCTTTACTCATCGAGGAACCGGCACTGCCGGTCTATCGCACGGCATTACTTGAGCCGCTTCAGCATTTCGCCGGCGACGTCCAGAGCCGATGCGGGATTTTGTCCCGTGATCAATTCACGGTCGGTCACCATGTATGCGGTAAACGGCATCTTGTTACTGCTATAAATTCCACCCGCGCGTTGCAACGCAGTCTGCGGATAGAACTTCATCGCGCCGCCGCCGAGCAGCCCTTTGGCCTGTTCTTCTTCCGCGTTGCTGATCACCGTCATCCGGTAACCGGCATAGATCCATTTCGGATCGCCGTCGCCCGCGTTCCCTGCCGCGAGCTTTCGTGTAAAGCCCGGCGCATCGGGCAGGGTCGACAGCAGCGCAATCGGGCCGTGGCAAACGAGCGCCGTGGTCTTGCCGCGCGCGTGAAAGTCGGCCAGCAATCTGCCCACGGCGGCACTGGTCGACAGGTCCTGCATCGGCGCATGGCCGCCGGGAACATAGACGGCATCGAAGTGCGCGTAACCGATCTGCTCCACCCGCGATAGGCTGATCACCGGGGAATGCGTGTGCGACGTGATTTGCAGCTTGTCGAGCAAGGCCCGGTAGTCGCGCATCGCCTTGTCATCGCCGTTGAAGTACATCTTGTCGGCCGACGTGACGTCCATCGTCGGTGCCTTGCCCTCCGGCGTGGCGAAGGTCACCTGATGACCCGCATCGAGCAGCGCCTTCACGGGCTGCATCAGCTCGTTCAGGTAGAAGCCCGTCGCGAAGACCTTGTCGTCCTTCAGGTCGAGGTGATCGGAATCCGACAACACCACGAGGACGTTGGCAGCGTGAGCGCCGTACGCGGCAATGCCGAGCATGGCGGCAACGGCGAGCTTGCGCATCGAATGCATGACTTTCTCCATCGGGAAATTTCAAGCTTGTCGTGAACGGGTGAGCAACAGATGACGCATGGACGCGCCCACGCCGGAAGCCGACTGCGGGTTCTGGCCAGTCACGAGCCGTCCGTCGACGACGACCTTCGCCGTCCAGTTCGGCACGGGATGGTGAAGTGCGCCGCGCTGCGTCAAGGTGCTCGCGAGCAGGAAAGGGACGACGCGATCGAGCTGGACCGCCCGTTCTTCTTCATCCGTGAATGCGCTCAGATTCTTGCCGGCGACGAGATATGTACCGTCGACAAGTTTCACGTCGACCAGTGCGGCCGGACCGTGACATACCGCACCGACCACGCCACCCGCCTCATAGACCGCTCGCGTCACCTTTTCCACGTCGGCATTGCCGGGAAAATCCCACATTGCGCCATGACCGCCGGCAAAGAAGACCGCGGCATATTTCGATGCGTCGACATCGCCCAGCCGCTGCGTGTGGCGCAGTGCGTCGCGGAAAGCGGCATCGCTCCAATAGTGAGCATTGATTTCGTCGTCGAGATCGAGCCCGTCGACTGGCGGTTCACCGCCCTGAATCGATGCGAATTCGACGGGAATACCAGCCGCGTCGAGTTCGGCCAGCGGATGCGTCACTTCGCCGAGATAAAAACCGGTCGGCTCGTCGGTCGAGCCTTTCTTCGCGTGGCTCGTGAGTACGAAAAGGACCGACAAATCCTGTCGGTCGCGAGGTTCGCCATTCATGCCTGTGCTCCAGATGTCGGTGGGTGACTCGACAATTCAGTCACGAAGCACGCACTTTATTTGGCTCGTTCGAGGAGATAAACTGACACAAAAGTAAATCATTTGTTCTTTGGAGGACAAGATGGCACGGAAATTCGACCATCTCGGCGACGTGGAAGCATTCGTGACGGTGGTCGAAAAGGGCTCGATGACAGCCGGTGCGGTGGCATTGGGCAGCACGCCTTCCGTGTTGAGCCGAGCCATCACACGTCTGGAAGCCCGGTTGGGTACGCAGTTGCTGCGTCGTTCGACTCGGCGGTTGAGCCTGACGGAGCACGGCAGGCTCTATCTGGAGCAATCACGCGCGGCGTTCCTGCTGATCGATGACGCCGAGCGGGCCATTCAGGGGCACGGTGGCACCTTGACCGGCCATGTCCGGCTGAGCGTACCAACGACGTACGGGCACTATCGTCTGCCGCCGCTGCTTCGGCGGTTCACGCGGGAACACCCGCACGTTCGCGTGGAGCTGAACATCGCGAACCGGAACGTCGATCTGGTGGCCGAGGGTTTCGACCTGGCGATCCGTCTAGGCGAATTGCCGGACAGCGGCCTGGTCGCGCGCAAGCTCGAGGATGCGGCGCTGTGCCTCGTTGCGTCGCCCGAGTACGTGGCGCAAGCCGGCACGCCGGGAAACGTGGCCGATCTGGAGGACCATCTTTGTTTGCCATTCATGCTGCCCAGCAGCGGCCGTATCGCGCCCTGGGTGTTCCGGGACGGCGATCAGGACATCGAATGGCTGCCGCCTTCGAACGTCGCGGTCTCCGACGATGTGCTGGGTGTCGTTTCGATGGCGCAGAGTGGCGCCGGCATCTGCCAGACCTATGACTTCATCGTTCAGGATCGGATCCGGGCCGGGAATCTCGTCGAAGTGCTGCCCCATCTGCGGGGTCGCACACGGCCGTTTTCGGTCATCTATGCGCCGCATCGCCGCCTGTCGGCCGCGTCCCGCAACTTGATCGACATGCTGGTCACGTCAGCAGCCGAGGCTTGAACCCGTTGCGACACGGGTTGACCTAGCGCGCCATCCTGCGTGACCCGCCTTGGGTGCATCGCCCTGTTCGGCTGCGCCGCCCGGTTCGAGACAGGTCGGAATGCACGTCCGATTCGAAGCTGACACGGTTAGCACGGCCGCGCGAAGCATCGTCAATCCGCGATACGCAGCCGGAGGCTGAATTCCGTTCCAATGGACTGCTGGAGGCGTACCGCAAAGAGGTGGTCGGCGCCGCCCTGCTCCCGGTGTACGGCGTGTGGGAGACCGAAGGCAAGGTGCGGCACTTGATCGCCAGTAAGCTCGCCGACCGGCCGAGCTACTCGGGACACTTCCTTTGACCGCGCGAGCGTTTTGCTGACCCGGCATATGTCCGGAATCGGCACCGGGCATCCAACGAAACCCACGAATAACCCGAAAAAAAACCGCCGGCAAACACCGGCGGGTTTTCATGTCCGACCTGCGCCGCGCTTCAGCGCGCAGGATTCAGCAACAAGTTCATGTGACGGTTCACATCCTTGTACAGCAGATAACGGAAACGCCCAGGCCCGCCCGAATAGCACGCCTGCGGGCAGAACGCGCGCAGCCACATGAAGTCGCCGGCTTCCACCTCGACCCAGTCCTGGTTCAGGCGATAAACGGCCTTGCCTTCCAGCACGTACAGGCCGTGCTCCATCACGTGCGTTTCGGCGAACGGAATCACGCCGCCCGGCTCGAACGTCACGATGTTCACGTGCATGTCGTGACGCATGTCGCTCATGTCGACGAAGCGCGTCGTCACCCATGCGCCGTTGGTGCCCGGCATCGGGATCGGCTCGACGTCCTGCTCGTTGGTCACGAACGCTTCCGGCAGCGGAATGCCGTCGACGGCCTGATAGTGCTTGCGCACCCAGTGGAAACGCACCGCGGCATCGCTGACGTTGTGCAGCGTCCAGTCCGCGCCCGGCGGAATGAACGCGTAGCCGCCCGGCTTCAGCGTGTGCTGCTTGCCTTGCAGCGTCAGCTCGGCTTCGCCTTCGACGACGAACAGCACGGCTTCGGCGTTCTTGTCCTGCTCGGGCTTGTCGCTGCCGCCGCCCGGATTCACTTCGACGATGTACTGCGAGAAGGTTTCCGCGAAACCCGACAGCGGGCGGGCGATCACCCACAGGCGCGTGTTCGTCCAGAACGGCAGCCAGCTCGTGACGATGTCGCGCATCACACCCTTCGGGATCACCGCGTACGCCTCGGTGAACATCGCGCGATCGGTCAGCAGATCCGTCTGCGGCGGGTGGCCGCCATGCGGCGCGTAATACGTTGTCTTAGACATAGTGCATCCAGGCAATGGGTTGGTCCGGCCCCTGGCGCAAACGGCATCGGGCGGTTCGCATGCGCGTGGGGCACGCATGCGGCGGCGGGACATCGTTGCCGGGGTGGCTTGAAAGCGCATGCGCCTTCGGTCGGTCGGCCAGGCTTCGCGTCGGGTCCGTCCGGTTCAGCGGACGCGGCGGCCCGGGTTGTCGGGCCGGCCGGGCCGCGGCGCTCGCGATCATGCGGCGAGACGCGGACGGCGGCACGGTTCGACTCGGTACGCGAGCATCGCCGACGATAGCGAAGTCGATCCCGATCGACCAATTAAATGTTGCGATGACATCCATTCGATTTCCCACTACTCGCCGGCGCCCGCGATGCGCGGTGGGGAGGCGTTGCGGGGAGCGCCGACTATCAGGGAAATCCTGACGGTTGCGATGTTCTCGCGATGCGTCCGCGCACGGCAACGCGGCGTGCAAGTGCCGATCTCGATGCATCGCGTTACGCGGATCGAAGGCGAACGATACGTGCGCGGCAGCGGATCGCTGCGGCAGGGTCGCGGGATACGGTCAGGTCAGGTTGGAACGAACCGACGTGTCCAAGGAAAAGCAGATGTGATGCGGCCAATCCTGTCCGGGCACATTCGGACGCGGCAACTGATATCGAACTGATGTCGTCGAGAAACGGAGAAAACAGCGGGAGGGATAGCCGGCCCGTCGATCGGGCACATGGCAGCGGCTGATGCAGCCGGAGGAGAATCGCCGGTCTGGCCGGCGAAGCGGCCCGGCGGGGCGCCGGGCTGAAGCTCGCGTCGGGATGCCGACGCCGTCGGCGCGCCGGTGCGCGGGTCGCGCACCGTGCCGCGCCAGCGGCGATCAGTCCCAGTCGCGGTGGTGACGATGCTTGCGGTGACGGTAGCCGCGGTCGCCGTGATCGCGATCGTACGAGCTGCGCGACATGTTGCCGCCGAGTGCCGCGCCGGCGCCGCCGCCGACCGCCGCGCCCAGCAGGCCGCCCGTGCGGCCGCCCATCGCGTTGCCTGCCGCGGTACCTGCGCCGCCGCCGAGGGCGCCGCCGATGATCGCGCCGGTGCGCTCGCGACGGTTCGACGTCACCGCGCCGCCGGCGCCGCCGCCGATCGCGCCGCCGATGACGGAGCCGGTGCTGCCACCGACCGCGCCGCCGACCGCTGCGCCGGCAACCCCGCCGAGCGCGCCGCCGAGCGCGTTGTTCAAGTCACCGGCCACGGCCGGCAGTGCAGTCGCGCCGGTCAGCACGGCGACGACGAGAGCGGGGGCGATTTTCTTCCACATTCCCGTATTCTTCCTTGTTCGCAATTCTGGTTATCGAGGTCCGCTCGTTACGACGATCTGAATCGATCGACATCGGGCCAGGCATTGTGCCGAACCGCGGACCAATTCATTTCAATGAGCTTGCGGCGAAGAATAGCACCGGTCTCGCATTCCTGCCGTGGACATTCTCGTAACAAGTTGTTTACGAATCACGCCTGTCGAACGAGCCTGCCGAATCCGGCTGAAACCCTTGCCCGTATTGGCTCCGACAAGGGTCCGGCCCCGGCTTCCGACAGACCGTTCATGCACGCGCTCGCACGTTTGAGACACACGTGGCAACACATCTGCACACGGCGTAAGCGGGCGTCCGAACGACGGTCAGAGGAAAGATGACGGGGTCAGTACACGCCGGGCAGCAACCGCCACGTGCGCGCGCAATACGCGTCGTATTCGGCGCCGAATTGCGAACGCAGCAACGCCTCCTCCGAGCGGATGCGCGCGACGAGCGGCACCAGCGTCAGCACGACCAGCAGCACGCCGACGCCCGAGCGGAACACCAGCGCCCAGCCGAGCGAATTGACGACCAGGCCGAGATAACTCGGATTGCGGATGCGGCTGTAGATGCCGCCGGTCACGAGCGTATGGCCCGGCTGGATCGCGACGAGCCCGCTGAAGCGCTTGCCGAGCACGAACACGGGCCAGATGCGCAGCACACCACCCACGAGGTACAGCACGACGCCGATCCAGCGCACCGTCTCGCCGCCGAAGGTCCAGACGTCGAGCCGGTCGGTCAGCGCGGGCAGGTACGCGAGCAGGAAGCCGCTCACCGCGAACGCCGCGAGCACCCAGCGGTTGTCGCGGCTCTCGCGCTCGCCGCTGCTCAGGTTGCCTTCGGTGAACAGCGCGGCGACGGCCATCGCGAGTGTCGCGATCGCGACGACGGTCAGCTGCGGATGCGAGAAGAACGCAGCGAACCCGCCGCTGCCGAGCACGGCGAGCCCGAGATAGACGAGCGTGGATACGCCCGACAGGACGACGACCTTGCGGGTGGCTGTCATGACGGCCTCACAGGAATGCGCTTTCCTGTGAAGTATAGGAACTGCGCACCCCGTGCGGTGTGCGCCGTGTGCGCCGTGTGCGCCGTCATGCGGCGCGACTTCGCCGCGCGAATCGTCCGGCGAAAGGCGGCGGACGGGGCCGGACGGACGGGCCCGCGCGCGACGCCGAATCAGCGGATGTGGAAGTGGCCGCCGATGCCGACGGTGACGGGCGGCGCGTAATATGCAGGCGCATAGCCGTAGTAGGCCGGCGCGGGCGCATAGCCGTACGGCGGCGCGACGTAGCAGCCGGACAGGCCGCCGATCAGGGCAAGCGTGATGAGAAGTCTGGACATGGCTCGGTTCCCTGCGCGAAAGACGAATGGCACCGCGCGAAGGCCGTGCCGCCGCGACAGGCGGCCGCCGGCACGAAGGGGCGATCCGCCCTTCCTGTCGCTCGGTGAAACAATGCGCGGAGTCTAGCGCCGGGCCTGGCCGGCCGAGTTTCCCGGGCGGTTACA
Organism: Burkholderia sp. BCC0397; assembly: GCF_902832865.1. Classification (NCBI taxonomy): domain Bacteria; kingdom Pseudomonadati; phylum Pseudomonadota; class Betaproteobacteria; order Burkholderiales; family Burkholderiaceae; genus Burkholderia; species Burkholderia sp. BCC0397. The sequence goes on from NZ_CADFDL010000019.1 coordinate 95,604, forward strand.
CGTGTTACCTCGCGTGACCGCTGAAACAGGCTTAGGCGGGGCAGCAGCCAGCCGGTGGGCGGGCCGCTGCACCCAGTGCGGTCGGGCTGTTACACGAAGCGGGCACGAATGCGCTGCGCGAGCGCTTCGAGCGTCGCCGCGTCGGCGATGTCGCGCGCATGCATCCGCAACTCCGCGCCTTCCCAGCGCGGAATCACGTGGAAGTGCACGTGCGGGACCGTCTGGCCGGCTGCCGCGCCGTTGAACTGGCCGATGAACACGCCGTCCGGCTCGAGCGCCGCGCGCACCGCCGCCGCGACGCGCTGCGTCATGCGGATGCCGGCCGCGGCCGCATCGCCGGACAGCTCGAAGATCTGCGCGGCCGGCTCCTTCGGAATCACGAGCACGTGACCGTCGGCCTGCGGCATCAGGTCCATGATCGCGAGCGTCGCGTCGTCTTCGGCGACCTTCACGCACGGCAGTTCGCCTCGCAGGATTTTGGCGAACGGGTTGTTGTTGTCGTAGGACATGGCGTTTTCCGATCTCGGTTGGACAGTGGGACTGGGAGAGCAATGCCGGACGATTATCGGCCGACGGCCGGCCCGACATCAACTCGCTCGACGCGTGCCGAAACTGTCGAGCGCGCGGCAACGCAAATGCATGCGGCCGTCATCACGCGTCACGCGGCCGCGATTGCACCGCATCGCCCGAACCTGCGACACTGCCGGATCGTTGCCGGCCGGCACGCCACCGAGGATGCTCGCGCATGACGATCCCCCTCAAGAAGCTGATTCTGCGCGGTGTCGCGCTCGCGCTCGTTGCCGCGATCGGCTACACAGGCTACATGCTGTCCCGGCTCGCGCCGATCGCGACCGGCTATGCGGCCAAGGCGCTGTGTTCCGGCGTGTTCGTGTCGGGCCGCCCGGCCGCGTCCGTGATCGACGTCGACATCATGGCCGGCGTCCATCCGCTGCTGAAACTGGTGCGCCCGTCGATCGACCCCGACCATCATCGCGCGGTGGCGACCTTCGCCGGCTTCGCCGAACGCGAAGCCGACTTCCGGCCGGGACTCGGCTGCACGCTCGCACTGGGGTCGCCGACCGGTGCAGCGGCGGCCACCTTGCCCGCCGCGTTGCCGCCCCTCCCCGATCCGCCGCCCGCGCCACCCGCCCCATCCACACCGGCCATGCCGCCCGCCGGCATCGACGCGCACAAGTTGCAGACCGCGCTCGACCGCGCGTTCGACGAACCCGATCCGGCGCGGCCGCGGCGTACGCGCGCGGTGGTCGTGATGTGGCGCGGCCAGGTGATCGCCGAACGCTATGCGCCCGGCTTCACGGCCGATACGCCGCTGCCCGGCTGGTCGATGACGAAAACCGTCACGGCCGCGCTGGTCGGCACGCTGGTCGCGCAGCACAAGCTGTCGCCGGACGCGTCGGCGCTGCTGCCCGAATGGCGCGGCAGCGGCGATCCGCGCGCGGCCATCACGCTCGACGAACTGCTGCGGATGACGAGCGGCCTGCAGTTCAACGAGGACTACGACGACCCGCTGTCCGACGTCGCGGTGATGCTGTTCACGCAGCCCGATACCGCGCGGTTCGCGTCGGCGAAGCCGCTTGCCGCGACGCCCGGCGCGCAGTGGTCGTACTCGAGCGGCACGAGCGCGATCGTCGCGCGCGTGATGCGCGAAGCGCTGGGCGGCAGCGACGACGACTACCTCGCGTTTCCGCGCCGCGCGCTGTTCGCGCCGCTCGGGATGCGCAGCGCGGTGTTCGAGCCCGATGCGTCCGGCACGCTCGTCAGCGCGTCGTACATGTATGCGAGCGCGCGCGACTGGGCGCGCTTCGGGCAGCTTCTGCTGCAGGACGGCGTGTGGAACGGGCAGCGGCTGCTGCCGGAAGGCTGGGTGCGTTACCTGACGCGCGCGACACCGCAGTCGTCGCGGCAGGAGTTCGGCGCGCAACTGTGGGTCAAGGTGCCGGAGCCGTTCAACGATCGCGATCCGCACGCGCGGGCGATGCCGGCCGACGCGTTTCATGCGGTCGGCCATGAAGGCCAGTTCGTGAGCGTGGTGCCGAGCCGTCAATTGGTGGTCGTACGGCTCGGGCTGTCGCGGCCGGAAGCCGCGTGGAATCACGAGGCGTTTCTCGCACGCGTGCTCGACGCGGTGCCGGCGCCCGGTGCGTGACGACGGGCGGTTGCCCGCCGGACGCGATACGGCGGCAGTCGTGGCGACGACGCCGCTTCACGCACTAGCCGCGCTGCATTACGGATTCGCGCTGCCCGCGTACTGCTTGAAACCCTCACGCGTCGCGAGACGTTCGATATAGCGCGACACCGCCGGCAGGTCCGGCCGCTCGAACGGCGTGCCGAACCAGCGGTTCACCGACAGGCCGATCGGAATGTCCGCGAGCGTGAACGTGTTGCCGGCCACGTACGCGCCCGTCTTTTCGAGTTGCGCATTCAGCACGTGCATGTGCTTCGTCCAGCCCGCGATCGACTGCGCGATGCCGTCCGGATCCTGGTGGTCGGGCGACTTGCGCACGAGGCCGAGGAATGCGCCGACCCACGCGCGGTTCAGGTCCGAGCCCTGCCAGTCGATCCACTGGTCGACCCGCGCACGCGCCTGCGGCTCGGCCGGATACAGCGCATCGCCGCCGTAGCGGTTCGCGAGGTAGCGGATGATCGTGTTCGATTCCCAGAGCACGAAATCGTCATCCTTGATGACAGGCACGAGCGCGTTCGGATTCAGCGCGAGATAGGCCGGATCGTGAGTCGTGCGAAAGCCCGCGCCCCAGTCTTCCTGTTCGAACGGCAGGTTCAGTTCGGTGCACAGCCACAGCACCTTGCGGACGTTGATGGACGGAATCTTGCCGAGGATGTGCAGCATGCAATCTCCTTGTGGGGTCGGGGGCAGAGCGTTCGGGGCGCACGTCACGCGCCGAACGCGTTCACGCCGAATTTATACACGACCTCGCGGGAAACGGCAGGCCGCGGGCGCGAAATCGGTGTGCGGCCGATTCGTCAGGTCGCGCAGCGCGTGCTCGGCCGTTGGGTAGCGGAACATGAATCCGTCCTGATGCAGCCGTGCCGGCATCACGCGCTGCCCGTCCAGCAGCAACTCGGCCATCTCGCCCATCGCGGCGCGCAGCGGCGCGGCCGGCACGTGCAGAAACGCGGGGCGGCGCAGCACCTTCGACACGACCTGCACGAACGCGCGCTGGGTCAGCGGCACCGGTGCGACCGCGTTGTAGACGCCGCGCATGCCCGCATTCGACATCGCGCGCGCGACGATCCGCAGCACGTCGTCGCGGTGAATCCAGCTCATCACCTGCGCGCCGTCGCCGAATCGCCCGCCCAGCCCGAAGTAATGCGGCAGCAGCATCGGGCGCAACGCCCCGCCGGGGCCGAACACGAGGCCCAGCCGCAGCACCACCGCGCGCATGCCGTGCTGCTCGAGCGGCTGCGCGGCCGCTTCCCACTGTCGACACAGATCCGACATGAAGCCCGTGCCCACGCGGCTGCCTTCGTCGAGCCGTTCGTCGCCCGGCCGCACGCCGTAGTAGCCGATCGCGGACGCCTGGATCCACGTGCGCGGCTTGACCTCGGCAGTCTCGACCCAGCGCATCAGCGCCTGCGTGACGCCGACGCGGCTGGCGAGCAGCAGCGCCTGCCGGCGCGTGCTCCAGCGCGCACCCAGCACCGGCGCCCCGGCGAGATTGACGACCGTGTCGAAGCGCTCGTGCGGCTGCAACTGGTCGGCGGACGTCACGCTGCGCACGCGGCCTTGAAACAGGTAGGCCGCGCGCAGCGGATCGCGCGCCAGCAACGTGACCGCATGCCCCGCATCGAGCAACTGGTTCACGAGCGTTTCGCCGATGAAGCCGGTGCCGCCGGTGACGAGCACGTTGCCCGGCCGCTGCCCCGCGAACGGGTTGTCGGCCGGCGCACGTGGCGCGATGCGGCACGCGGCGATCCCGTCGCGCACGCCCGATACCGTCACGCCGACGGCGAACAGGCTGAGCAGCCAGCCGCGCCAGCCGAGGTCGATCGCGTGCAGCGCGGTCGGCTCGTGCACCCACACCGCGAGTTGCATCGCGACCATCCCGAACAACGCGCCGCCGTTGACGGCCAGCAGCGTGTGCAGCACGCGCTCGGTCGCCGGCAGCTTGCGGCTTTGGTCCTCGACGACGAAATCCCACAACGTCAGCACCACCTCGATGAGCACGACGGTCGCGACGGCCGCGACCCACGCGCCGTGAAACGCGACGTTCGCGATCGATGCGAACACGAGACCGTACAGCACGGACCGCACCGCATGAATCGCCAGTTCGAGCCGCGCGCGCGGGCTGTGCGGCAGGTCCTGCGTGAGTTCGTGGTGATAAAGCGTATCGAATGCGCCCATCGCGCCCTGCACGATCAGCAGGTTGAGCGCCCAGTCGAAAGCAGGCAACGTGTTCATGCGGTATCCCTCCTCCACAACCAGACCAGCGGCGGCACCATCGCGACGAGCGCGGCAACGTCGACCGCCACGTGGCCCCACACCTGCGCCTGCCACGACAACAGCATGTCCTGCGGCGCCCAGATCAGCAGGCCGGCCAGCAGCCAGCCCCACACTTCCCGTTTCCGCAACCGGTTGCCGAGATGGACAAGCGCGAGCATCCAGACCGCTGCGCACTGCACCGTCGCGGCGATCAGCGACATCCACCAGACCTGCTGGGCGCGCGCGGCTTCGGGTGCGGTTCCCGCCCAGAAATGCCACTCGATGTCGCGGTGATACGCGTCGAGCCAGGATGCGCCGGCAATCCACGGAATCACTACGCCGACGAGCAGGTGCGCGATCGCCGCTGCGTACATCCAGCGCACGACGATGCGGCGCGGAGTGTCGTGCGCCAGGCGATTCGCTGCCGCATTTTCGGCGTTCGTGCCGATGCCGCACGCACCGCCTTCACAGCAGGCTTCCGCGCGATACCCGAGCCAGTGCGATACGGCATGCCGATTGCGTGCCAGGCGGCGATACAGCGGCGCGAACACGGCACGCATCGCCGGCACGCGAAGCAGCCGGACGACCCAGCGGCGCCCGACCAGCGTATAGGCAGCCTGAATGCTGTCGATACCGGTCAGCATGCGTCCGTCGGGCAGTCGCGCATGCAGTTCGCGATTCAGCGCGGGCAAGTCGACGCCCAGCGGCGCCGGATCGAAACCCGGCTCGGCGATATCGACGAAAGCCAGCCGGTGTCGTGCGTCGCGGGCGCCGAGACGCCGGATTTCCGCGATGCATAACGGACATCGCCCGTCGAAGTAGAGAACCAATTCACTTGAGTCCATGCTTTGCACTCCTTCTTGTTATCGCAAGCATCATGAATCGATCGATTGACTGCTTTCCCGCGTACGCCGCCGCTCCCGCGCGACGGCGCGGACTTACATCGGCTTGACCACCATCAGGAAGTAGACGCTCAGCATCGCGAAGAACGCCGGATATCCGAGCAGTTCCCAGCGCTTCGCATAGCGCCAGTAGCGCTCCGGCAACGCGGCGTCGCCGTTCGCGTGCGCGAGCTTCGCCATCGATGCAAGTTCGAGCTGCAGCCACACGACCGGCAGCCAGCACGCACCGGCGACCGCGTACAGCACGATCGACGCGAGCAGCCACGGCGTATGCCACGGCCAGCCGGCCGTGTGCGCGAGCCACAACCCGGACGCCGGCTGGAAAAGCACGGCCGGCGTCGTGAACCACCAGTCCGCGCGCACCACGAGCCGCGACACGGCCGCGATCGCGGGCACCGACCGCGTGCGGTTCGCGAAGAACAGGTAGAACGCGGTGCCGAACCCCGTGCCGACCAGCAGCACCGAGGAGAGGATGTGAAGCGCCTTGATGACGAGATAGGTATTCATGCGTGTTCTTCTTCTGAAAACAGGATCAACAGGATGGCGAGAATCGGCACGTTCTTGAGCACGGGGCCGAACGGTTCGGCCAACAGGCCCGGCATCGTGACCGCGATGACCGCCGAATACGCGACGATCAGCGCCGCTTGCGCAGCCCACAGGCGCCGCGACGGCGCGACGACGGTCGCGATGCCGAACGCGAAATCCAGCGCGCTGGCCGCGTAAAGCGCGATCAGTGCGGGCAGCCCCGTCAGATGTGCAGGCGCAAGCAGCGCGAGGCTCGCGTGCAGCGGATGGATGAATGCGCTGGCGATCGCCGTCCAGATCCATACGATCGCGAGCGCGCCCCGCAGTAACGGGCGCCGCCACATCGCGAGCGCGTCGCGGCGCAGCGCGGCGGCGTCCGCGCCGATGAAGCTGCCGATACCGCGCGGCGGCCGGCCGAGCACGGCCGCGGTGGCCGCCGGATCGCCGGTGTTCCCGCCGCGCAGCATCGTCCACGTGTCGCGCGTCAGCATCGCCCCCGGCAACACGCCGAGCAGTGCGGCCGCCGCGCCGACCAGCGGGCCGGGCAGCGTCACGCGGGCCGCCGGCGAAAATCCGAGCGCGGCGCGGTAGCCGGCCAGCATCTCGCGGTATTCGACTTCGTCGCGGCCGACCACGTCGATCACCCGGCTGCCCGCCGCCTGCGAATCGCCCGCTGGCACGACGAGCCGCGCAACGACTTCGACGAGATCGTCGACATGCACCGGGCGCAGCCGCTGATGGCCGTCCGCCGGCAGCACCTGCACGGGCAGGCTCGCGAGCATCCGGAAAAACCGCGCGGACGCGCCGGCCGCCCCGTAGACGAGCGCGGGGCGCACGATGCGGAAGTCGATCGGCAGCGTCTGCAGAAAACGGTCGGCCGCCTGCTTGCTCGCGAAGTACCGCGTATCGCCGCGCTCGACCCCGAGCGCCGAGATCTGGATCACGCGCCGCACGCCGGCACGGCAGCACGCGGTAAAGAGCGCGCACGGCGCGGCGCGATGCACGGCGTCGAGCGTCGCGCCGCGTCGGTCGGCCAGCATGCCGACCGCGTTGATCACGACGTCGACGCCCTTCAGCCGCGCCAGCCACGCGTGCGGATCGACGTCCTGCGCGAAGTCGATCGCGACGTCGTGCGGGCCGACCGCGCGACGCACGCCGCGCAGCACGCGATGCCCGCCGGCTTCGAGCCGCGCGCACAGCGCCCGCCCGATGAAGCCGTTCGCGCCGCAGACGAGCACGGTCATGCCGCGTGCGCCGGTGCGCTCGGGCGGGCAGGCCGACGGCAAGGCTGCGTTCATTTTCATCCTCTATTTACAGTTATTTCTGTACAGACAGAAATAACAACCCCTAAAAAAGCGGGCTGCGTGCCCGCTCTCCCGTTTACCGCCTACTTCGACGACTTGCGCCTGACCGTCTGGCTGATCTTCGCGCCGATGCCCAGCGCCTTCATCAGCGTATCGGGCTTGAGCCGCAGCATCTCGTCCGACCAGGTCGTGAGCGTCTCGACGAACTGCAGCGTGTCGCGAATGCGCTGTTCGGTCTCGCGGCTCTCGTTCGCGATCTCCGGATTCGTCAGGCAATCGCGCAGCACCGTGAGCGTCGGCTCGATCTCGCGCTGCCGCCGCCCTTCGACGATCAGCTTGAACAACTCCCAGATGTCGGTCGACGTCTCGAAGTGGTCGCGGCGATCGCCCAGCACGTGCACGACCTTCGCGAGCCGCCATGCCTGCAGCTCCTTCAGGCTCGTGCTGACGTTGGAGCGCGCGACGTTGAGCGTCTCGGCGATTTCGTCCGCTGCCACCGGCCGGCCGGCCAGGTAGAGCAGCGCGTGGATCTGCGAGACGGTGCGGTTGACGCCCCACCGCGAGCCCATTTCGCCCCAGTGGAGAATGAATCGTTCGGCAATCGGTGTGAGTTCCATGTCCGGAAATTTATTCATTTCAGTTATTTCTGTCAAGAGAGAAATAACCGGGCGATCCGGCACCTTCCGGCCGCGCCCGCCCGCGATCGGCCGCTTCCTTTACAATGCGCGGGATTTTTCCGATTTCAGGCCGTCCCCGCCTTTCTGATAGACAGAGGTTTCCATGATCATCAAACCGCGCGTGCGTGGCTTCATCTGCGTGACGACTCATCCCGTCGGCTGCGAAGCCAACGTCAAGGAACAGATCGACTACGTGACTTCGCACGGCCCGATCGCCAATGGCCCGAAAAAGGTGCTCGTGATCGGCGCGTCGACCGGCTACGGCCTCGCCGCCCGGATCTCGGCCGCATTCGGCTCGGGCGCGGACACGCTCGGCGTGTTCTTCGAGCGCGCCGGCAGCGAAACGAAGCCGGGCACGGCCGGCTGGTACAACAGCGCCGCGTTCGAGAAATTCGCCGCCGAAAAGGGCCTGTATGCGCGCAGCATCAACGGCGACGCATTCTCCGACAAGATCAAACAGGTCACGATCGACACCATCAAGCAGGATCTCGGCAAGGTCGACCTGGTCGTCTACAGCCTCGCGGCGCCGCGCCGCACGCACCCGAAGACGGGCGAAACCATCAGCTCGACGCTCAAGCCGATCGGCAAGGCCGTCACGTTCCGCGGCCTCGACACCGACAAGGAAGTGATCCGCGAAGTGTCGCTCGAACCGGCGACGCAGGAAGAGATCGACGGCACCGTCGCGGTGATGGGCGGCGAGGACTGGCAGATGTGGATCGACGCGCTGGATGAAGCCGGCGTACTGGCCGACGGCGCGAAGACCACCGCGTTCACGTACCTCGGCGAGCAGATCACGCACGACATCTACTGGAACGGCTCGATCGGCGAAGCGAAGAAGGATCTCGACAAGAAGGTGCTGTCGATCCGCGACAAGCTGGCCGCGCACGGCGGCGATGCCCGCGTGTCGGTGCTGAAGGCCGTCGTCACGCAGGCCAGCTCGGCGATCCCGATGATGCCGCTGTACCTGTCGCTGCTGTTCAAGGTGATGAAGGAAACCGGCACGCACGAAGGCTGCATCGAGCAGGTGTACGGGCTCCTGAAGGACAGCCTGTACGGCGCGACGCCGCACATCGACGAAGAAGGCCGTCTGCGCGCGGATTACAAGGAACTGGATCCGCAGGTGCAGGCGAAGGTCGTCGCGATGTGGGACAAGGTGACGAACGAGAATCTGTACGAGATGACCGACTTCGCCGGCTACAAGACCGAGTTCCTGCGTCTGTTCGGCTTCGAGATCGCCGGCGTCGACTACGACGCGGACGTGAACCCGGACGTGAAGATCCCGGGCATCATCGACACGACGGTCTGACGGCACGACCCGCCGCCACGCTTGCGGCGGGTCCGCATTGCCGGCGGCGTCAACGCGGCGCCGGTTCTTCCAGATAGACGCCCGACGACAGCGTGGCCTTCACCTGCCGCGTGAACTCGTCGGTCGACACTTCCTCCGCCCCCGCTTCGAGGGCGTCGTACGCCTGGCGCACGACGTCGGCCGGCGTGGCCTTCGGCACGTCGAGGCCGGCCGTCAGGTCGGTATCGATGAAGCCGGCATGCAGCCCGACCACCTGCGTGCGCTGCTCGCGCAGCGAATGGCGCAGCCCGTTGGTCAGCGCCCATGCGGCCGATTTCGATACGCCGTAGCCCGACAGGATCGGCCGGTTCACCCAGCTCGCGACCGACAGGATGTTCAGGATCGCGCCGCCGCCGTGGGCCGCGAGGGTTCCCGCAAACGCCCGCGACATCGCCAGCATCCCGAACACGTTTGTCTCCAGGTGAGCGCGCAATGCGTCGACCGCGCCGTCGTCGGTCAGGCTGCCGAGCCGCGCGATGCCCGCGTTGTTGATCAGCAGCGTGATGTCGCGCGCCACATCGGCGGCCGCGGCGACCGCCGCCGGATCGGTCACGTCGAGCTTCACGGGCACGACGCCCGGCAGCGTCACGCTGGCCGGATCGCGCGCCGCCGCGTAGACCTTGCGCGCCCCTCTGGCGAGCGCCTGCTTCGCAAACTCGAGGCCAAGCCCGCGGTTCGCGCCCGTGACGAAAACGACTGCACCTTCGATCTTCATGACCCATCCTTTCGGAGATTCGATCCCGTGCGCGCCGGTTCGCCGCACGCTCGGGATCCGGTGAAAAACCACGCTGCCATCGCGTACCGAACCGTTGCACCGCCGGTGCCGAAAGCCAGGCCGTCCCGCCGCCCGCGCCTCGCCGCACCCTAGACCCTGATCAACGTCGATCCGTGCCGCACCGGTTGCTTCGCTTCGTCCGCGAAGTCGGCTACACTCGAATCTCAATGTCGATCACCATCGTCTTTGCGATGCATGGTGCCAGCGTGATGCCGGCGCGTCAATGGTGATCGCCATTGTGTTTTTCAATCGACGCAATTGCCGGAACGAGGGAGGGATCGATGGGCGTCTCGAGACAACAGGCGGCGGAAAACCGCAACGCGATCGTCGCGGCCGCCGAGCGGCTGTTTCGCGTGCGCGGCGTCGACGCCGTGGGATTGACGGAGCTGATGAAGGAGGCAGGCTTCACGCAGGGCGGCTTCTACAACCACTTCAAGTCGAAAGACGCGCTGGTCGCCGAAGTGATGGAAAAGGCGATGCACGACCGCGCGGATTCGCCGAACGCCGGCAGTCTCGACGCGCAGGTGGCCGCGTATCTGTCGCCCGCGCATCGCGACAACGTCGAGGGCGGGTGCCCGCTGTCCGGCTTCGCGGGCGATGCGCCGCGGCTGACCGATACGGCGCGCGCATGCTACGCGCACGGGCTCGCCGCGTATCTCGATCGACTGGAACGGATGGTGGCGACCGACGGCGCCACGCCGGAGCAGACGCGTCGCGACGCGCTTGCGGTCTTCAGCCAGATGGTCGGTGCGCTCGTGCTGTCCCGCGCAATCACCGGCAGCGATCCCGCGCTGGCCGACGAGATTCTGGACGCGGGGCGGGACGCGCTGACCGGCCGACGCGGCGATTCGGTCACGTCGGCGTAACGGCGCGCCCTTCGACGCAGCGCCCACGCCCTTGTCGCGCTATTCGATTGCCCGCGCGGCATCCCACAGCGGCTGCGTGCCGCGCGCCGCATTCCACGCGGCAAACTGCGTGCGCCACGATTCGAACGGCTCCTTCAGCGGATGACGCGGATCGTCGCTGAGCGCATACGCCATCCCTTCGATCAGCCAGCGCGGTTTGGTCAAGACGGCGAGGTTGCCGAGCACCTCCGCCTGGCGGTGATGGATCAGCTCGTGCGCGAGAAAGTAGGTCTGCCAGCCGCGCGGCGCGATCACCACGCCGAAATCGCCGAGCGTCAGCGCCGCCCGCGTGCCGAGGCCGAATGCGTCGGCGCACGTGCGCGTCGAGCAGAACACGACGCGCGGTGCGTCGCGGAACGCGCCGACGGCCACCGCCGCGCGCGCGTAGCCATCGCGATAGAGCTGTTGCGCGTCGCCGAGCTTCGCGGCATCGTCCGTGCAGATGTCGGCGCTCGGGCACGACACGCCGGGAACCAGCGCGGGTGCGACGACGCGCAGCGGCTTGACGAGCGCATATGCGGCAATCGGCAGCGCGACGAGCAGGCCCGTGAGGGCGAAAGCGACATGGGAGCGTTTCATCGAGGCGGCGGTTTCGTGGCGTGTCGTTGGCGTCTTTCTGCGCGAACGTGAATATATCGGACCGGGGCGCCCGGTTCTGCTTTTCTTTCTGGCGGGTTTCCGTTCGCGAGGCGGCTGCCGGCACGCTCGGGGCCCCGCCGCATACGACTGACACGTGCCAAGCCCGTCACACGACGTGCCCCGTACGCGTATCGCCAGCGCCTGCTCCCCGTCGGCTCCAGCGCACCCCCAACCACAGCAACGCAACGCTACCCACGAACAAAAGCCCCTCGACCAGCACGGTATCGACGTGCCAGTAGCGCGTCAGCAGCACCGCGGCGAGATCGAACACGAAATGGAGGGCGATCGCATACACGAGCCAGCGTTTCGCGCCGCGCACGAACGCCTGCAGCACGATCAGCGACAGCCCGACATGCGCGGCCATCGCACTCACGCGCTCGAACAGCGCGAGAAACGGCGACGCGAGCGTCATCCCCGCGAACTGCGATCCGATCAGCGACTGCGCGCCTTCAGGCACGACGAAGCCCGCATGCGCGAGCAGGTAGCCGGCGCCGAGCACGACAAACCCGGCACCAACCAGCAACATCGCCTCCAGCCCGCCGTGCCCGAGCCCGAGCATCACCGCCGTCTGCGCGTCGTGCCGCTTCGGCAGCAGATACCGGAACGCGACCCAGCGCCCGCATTCCTCGAAGAGCCCGGCCGTCAACGCCGCGAACACGAGCATCGGCAGATGCCAGCGCGGCTCGGTCCCGAGCCAGTGGAACAGCGGCGCCTGCCACGACAGGCGCAATACCGGCTGGAACACGAAGAAGGTCAGCATCCCGTAGCAAAACACGCGCAACGGCACCTGCGTGCGGCGACGCCACACGACAGCAAGCCACGCCGGCGCGATCAATGCCACGACACCGGCCGCAAGCGTGGCGAGCAGCAGCGCCGGAGCGACCGGATGCATGGTCGACGCGGTTACGCGAGCTGCTTGTGGAAAAACGTCGTCGCGCACAGCGCGCCGTCGGGCATCAGCGCATAGTTCGGCACGATGCCGACGCGCTGCCAGCCTGCCCGTTCATACAGCCGCTCGGCGTCGCCGCCCGTCACCGTGTCGAGCACGAGCACGGTCTTGCCGGCGTCGCGCGCGGCCGCGTCGGCCGCCGCCATCAGCCGCGCGGCGATGCCCTGCCGGCGCGCATGCCGCGACACGAGCATCTTCGAGATGTCCGCGCGATGCGGCTGGTTCTCGGGCTGCGCGGTCACGACCTGCACGGTGCCGGCGATCCGGCCGGACGCATCCTCGGCGACGAGCAAAATGCGCTCGTCGTTCGCGACGCCCTCGGCCACACGCGTCCAGAACGCGACGGCGGTGTGCCGCTCGATCGGCAACATGAAGCTGACGGACGCGCCGCCTTCGACGCAATCGATCAGCACGTCGGCCAGCGCATCGACGCAGGCCATCGCTTCGCTCGCGCCGACGCGGCGGACGGTAACAGGTTCGGTCATGCCATCTCCGGTAATCAGGTGGGCCGCACGCGCGGGTTCGGCATGGGCTGGAATCGGTACGAACGCCGGCCAGGCATCGAGGCTCGCGCGACGACGGCGGGCGTCCGGCAACGCGGCGCCCGGTCGGCGCGTGTTACCGCCCCATCATCGTACGCGACGGAAATTTTCGCTGCATCGGTTTCGACATCGCCTACACTTAGCCAAATGGATAACATTCAACCCGGCATCAGCGACGTGTTCCATGCCCTCGCCGACCCGACGCGCTGCGCGATCGTCAGCGCGCTCGGCCAGGGCGAGCGGACCGTCTCCGCGCTGGCAGCGCCGTTCGACATGGCGCTGCCGTCGTTCATGAAGCATGTCGCCGTGCTCGAGCGCAGCGGCCTCGTGGCAACCCGGAAAACCGGCCGTTCGCGCACCTGCGTACTGGTCGGCAGCCGGCTGACCGAGGCCGAGGCATGGCTCGCCGCACAGCGCGCGCAGTGGGAAGCGCGATCCGATCGTCTCGTCGAATTCGTCGAACGCCGTCACCAGGAGGAGCAAGATGTCAGCCAGCCACGTCGAACCCGCTGAAGCCCACGATCTCGTCATCACGCGTACGCTGCGCGCGCCGCGCCACGCGCTGTGGCGCGCATGGACCGACCCCGAACTGCTGAAGGAATGGTGGTGCCCGAAGCCGTGGACCACCGAGGTGCGCGCGTTCGACCTGCGGCCGGGCGGCGCTTTCCATACGTTCATGCGCGGCCCCGACGGCGGCACGAGCGACAACCCCGGCTGCTTCCTCGAAATCGTGCCGGAATCGCGCATCGCGTTCACGTCGATGCTCGCGGGCGGCTGGCGGCCGCAGACGCCGTGGCTGGGCTTCACGGCGATCGTCACGATGGCCGACGACGACGCGGGCAGCCGCTACGAGGCGCGCGTGATGCATCCCGACGCCGCGACGCGCGAGCGCCACGAAGCGCTCGGTTTTTTCGAGGGCTGGAACACCTGCATCACGCAGCTCGACGCCTTCGCCGCCACCCTGCGCTGAACGTCGCTTCGCGTGCGGTCATTGCATGCCGCCGCGCCCGCGTCTAGGATTCCTGAAGAAGGCATGACGACACGCCGGACGCCGGCGTGCACCGTCGCGCGCGCTTCGCGGGAGGCAACATGTTGCACACGCACACGCATTCGACCCGGGTCAGCCGGCACCTGAACGCCCCGCGCGGGCGCGTCTACCGCGCGCTGCTCGACCCGCACGCGGTCGAGCAATGGAAAGTGCCCGACGGCATGACCTGCCGCGTGCACGCATACGACACGCGCGAAGGCGGCGCGCTGCGCGTGTCGCTGAGCTACGACGCGCCGTCGGCCGACACCGGCAAGACCACCGCGCACACCGACACCTATCACGGCCGCTTCGTCACGCTCGTGCCGGACCAGCAGATCGTCGAGATCGATGTATTCGAAACCGACGACCCGATGCTGCGCGGCGCGATGACGATCACGATCACGCTGTCCGACGAAGCGGGCGGCACGCGCGTGGACGCCGTGCACGACGGCGTCCCGCCCGGCGTGCCGGCCGCCGACAACGAGACCGGCTGGCAGATGGCGCTGGCGCGGCTCGCGGCGCTGGTGGAGGCCGCCTAGCGCCGTTCGCGCCGGCGACGGAAAACGGTGCGGCAGCGCGAAACGCCGCCGCGTGCGACACTGACCCGCACCCGCCCCACCCGGATCCGCCCGAGGAGACACCCGCGATGAACGCCGCGCGCACCGCCAGCTGGTATTTCGATTTCGTTTCGCCGTTCGCCTACCTGCAACAGGAACAGTTCGACCGGTTGCCGCCCGCCGCCGCGTTCGAGCCGCGGCCGATCGTGCTCGGCGCGCTGCTCACGCACTGGGGCCAGAAAGCGCCGGCGGAGATCGCGGCCAAACGCGTGTTCACCTATCGGCATGCGCAATACCGCGCGGACAAGCTCGGCATTGCGTTCCGGATGCCGCCCGCGCACCCGTTCAATCCGATCAAGCCGCTGCGCCTCGCGATCGCGATGGGCAGCTCGCGCGACGCGATCCGGCGGATCTTCCGGCATATCTGGCGCGACGGCCAGGACGTCTCGACGCCGGAAGGCTTCGCCGCACTATGCGAAGCCGTCGGCTTTCCGGAAGGCGTGACGGCCGTCGAGGCCCAGCCGGTCAAGGACGCGCTACGCGCGAACACCGATCGCGCGATCGCCGACGGCGTGTTCGGCGTGCCGACCTTCGCACTCGACGGCGACCTGTTCTGGGGCGAGGACGCGACCGACATGTTCGTCGACTGCGCGACGTCGCGCGCGTGGCTCGACTCGCCCGAAGTGCGCCGCATCAGCGCGCTGCCCGAAGGAATCCGGCGCGGCTGACGGCGAACCGCCACCCGGCGCCGCCCGCTTCAGCCGTCGCGCCCTTCGACGAGCATCGGCACGGCCTCGCGCATCATCGCGGCGAACCGCACGAGCCGCGACGGATAGAACTGCGCATGCGGATAAGTCAGGTAGACGGGCAGCGGCGGCGCCTGCCATTCGGGCGCGAGGTGCACGAGATCGCCGCGCGCGAGATCGTCGGCCAGCATCCATGACGATCCGACGCACGCGCCGACGCCCAGCAGCGCCGCGCTGCGCAGCGCATACAGGTTCGCGGTCGTGATGCGCGGGCGGATCGCGATGCGCCGCGTGTCGCCGGTGGCCGCATGCGTCAGCGCGAGCTCGGTGCGGTAGTACGTGCGCAACGCGAGCCACGGCAGCGCGGCGAGCGCGTCCGGATCGGCCGGCACGTCGGCGCCGTTCAGCACGGACGGCGCGGCGACCACGAAGCGCGGCACCTTCGTCAGCCGGATCGCGACCACGCCCGGATCGGTCGGCTCGCCGACCTGGATCGCGCAATCGATGCCGCTGCCGACGAAATCGCGCACCTCGTCCTGCAGCAGCCACTCGACCGACACCCGCGGATAGTCGTGCAGGAACTGCGCGAGCGGTGCGACGAAACGCTGCTGCCCGAACGCGTGCGGCACCGCGACGCGCAGCAGCCCGTCCGGCTCCTCCTGCGCGCCGCGCAAATCGGCCTCGAACGCCGCCCAGCTCGCCAGCAGCTCCTTCGCCCGCTTGAAGCACCGCTCGCCGTCGACGGTCAGGCGCATCGTATGGGTCGTGCGTTGCAGCAGCCGCATACCGAGCGAACTTTCCAGCGCCTGCAGCCGCCGGCTGACGGTCGGCTGCGTCGTATGCAGCTGGACGGCGGCCGCCGACAGGCTGCCGGCCTCGACTATGCGCACGAAGGTTTCCATCAGCTCGAAACGATAGCCGGCGCCGTCCACCGGCACCGCCTGAATGCGCCGAGACCCGCCAGCAGCGGGAGAGGAGGGAGTTTTTTTGGTCATTCGTATAGCGTATAACAAATCTGCGCGAGGCGGCACTACCGTCGCCGGCCGCGTACCGCCACACTCGCGTCCATCCCATTCTTCAACCGAGGATGTACGCGATGTCCACCCCGACCCGTCTCGACACCGCGCCCCGCGTGGCGCACGCCCCGGCCCATCCGGCCGCCCATTCGATGCCCGATCGCCGGCTCGTGCTGCTGCTCGCGGCCGCCGCCGGCCTCGGCGTCGCCCCGCTCTACTACGCGCAGCCGATGCTCGGCGCGCTCGCGCCCGATCTCGGCGCGTCGGCGCGGGCGATCGGCTTCGTGCCGACGCTCACGCAGCTCGGCTATGCGCTCGGCATCCTGCTGCTCGCGCCGCTCGGCGACCGCTTCGACCGGCGCCGCGTGATCGTGACCAAGGCCGCGGCGCTGGTCGTCGCGCTGCTGCTGGCCGCCATCGCGCCGTCGCTCGGGCTGCTGCTCGCGGCGAGCTTCGCGATCGGCCTCGCCGCGACGATGGCGCAGGACGTCGTGCCGGCCGCCGCGACACTCGCGCATGACGCGCATCGCGGCCGCATCGTCGGCACGGTGATGACGGGGCTGCTGCTCGGCATCCTGCTGTCGCGCGTCGTGGCCGGCTTCGTCGCCGAGACGGCCGGCTGGCGCGCGATGTTCGCGCTCGCGGCCGTCAGCGTCGCCGCGATCGGTGCCGTGGCCGCACGCGGGTTGCCGCGCTTCGAGCCGACCACGCGGCTGCCGTATCGCGCGCTGATCGGCTCGCTCGGCGCGCTGTGGCGCGACCATTCGGCACTGCGCCGCGCTGCTCTCGCGCAGGGGCTGCTGGCCGTCGGTTTCAGCGCGTTCTGGTCGACGCTCGCGGTGATGCTGCACGGCGCGCCGTTCCACCTCGGCAGCGCGGCCGCCGGCGCATTCGGCCTCGCGGGCGCCGCCGGCGCGCTGGCCGCGCCGATCGCCGGGCGCCTCGCCGACCATCACGGCCCCGAGCGCGTCACGCGGATCGGGATCGGCATCGCGACGGTGTCGTTCGCGTCGATGGCCGCTGCGCCGCTGATGTCGCCGCATGCGCAGCTCGTCCTGCTCGTGGTTGCGACGATCGGCTTCGATCTCGGCGTGCAGGCCACGCTGATCGCGCACCAGTCGATCGTCTACCGGATCGATCCCGCTTCGCGCAGCCGCCTCAACGCGGTGCTGTTCGTCGGCATGTTCATCGGGATGGCGGCCGGCGCCGCGATCGGCAGTTTGTTGCTCGCGCAACTGGGCTGGAATGCGGTGACCGCGCTGGCCGTCGCGACGTCGCTGGCCGCGCTCGTCGTGCGGGTGTGGCGCAACTGAAGTCGGGCATCGCGTCACGCTGGCGGGCAAGCCTACGAGGCTTGTCCGCATTTTTTTATTTTTGATCGGCGCGCGCATGACGCTGCGCCGCCCGGCAGATTTACGCCGCTCCGGCACGGCAATCATTCATCCGGCGCAAGGTCCGCACCGACCTGCCGAATTGTCCAGTTCACCCAAATATTTTTTCCGGCATCCGTGTACGCCCGCACGCAAACGTCGGACGATTCGACCCTGCCGCACCGCACGGCGCTTCCCCATCCGGCCCCACCACACGGCCCCGGTTTATCAGGGGATTCCCGGTATTTTTTCGCATTTTCTTCGAAATAACGGGTGACATACTTGCCCCCCGTTGCGCTCCGTGCGAGCGCGCTTTCCGATCCAGCCGGCCGCCTGTCATGCGCTGCGCGTCCGCCCGGGTCGCACAGGACATGAACAATTTCGACACCCCGATCCAGATCTTCCTCACCCACGTGACGTTCGGCCCGTTGATGACTCACGCGATCCGCGTGGTCGCGGGCCTCTACACGTTCAAGGGCTTCGTGCTCATTCCGGTGCTGTGCTGGTTGTGGTTCCAGCCCGGCCCGAACCGCGAGCGGCAACGCGAGCTGGTCGTCGCCACCGTCGCGAGCGGGCTCATCGCGCTCGCCGTCGGCCGCGTGCTCGCGCAGGTGCTGCCGTTCCGCGTGCGGCCGATCTACAACCCCGACCTGCACCTGCACTTTCCGTCGGCCGGATTGCGTGCGGCGACGCTGCAGACATGGAGTTCGTTTCCGAGCGATCACGCGATGCTGTGGATGGCGATCGCGACCGGCATCTTCATCATCGCGCGCCGCGTCGGCGTGCTTGCGCTGCTTTATGCGGTCGTGTTCATCTGCGTGCCGCGCGCGTATCTCGGCTTTCACTACCCGACCGACCTGATCGCCGGCGCGGCGATCGGCATCGCGCTCGCATGGCTGCTGACGCGCGACGCCATTCGATCGCGCTTCGCGCCGCAGGTGCTGGACGCGATCCGACGCTTCCCCGCGCCGGCCTATACGCTCGCGTTCCTGCTGTGCTTCGAGCTGATCACGCAGTTCGACGAACTACTGACGCTCGCGCAGTCGGTCACGCACACGACGATGTAACGGAACGAAACCGCGATGCATCCGCTGCTGTCGTCCCGACGTCCGGGCACCCGCTGCCGGCCCTGCGCGGCGGCATCGCGCCGCGCGCAGGTCGCGCCCCGCACCATCGCCGCGAGAGCGGCCGCCACCGCGCCCGTCAGTCGCGATCGGGCGCGCCGAGCGGAAAGAACGAACGATACGGCCGCGCTTCGTCGACCGCACGCGCGAACGACGGCCGCGCCAGCAGCCGCTTGCGGTACGCGATCACGTTCGCGAACGACGGATCGATCCGGTGCGTCCAGTCCGCGTAGAACAGGAACGGCGCCGCGCCGCAGTCGGCGAGGCTGAAACGGTCGCCGGCCGCCCATTCGCGATCGGCCATCGTCTTGTCGAGCCACGCATACGACGTTTCGAGCATCGCGCGCGCGTCGGCCACCCCGCGCGCATCGCGTTCGGCTTCCGGCCGCAGCGCATCGAACACGACCTTCTGCTGCGGCGTCGCCACGTAGTTGTCGAAGAAGCGGTCCATCGTCCGCACCTCGAGCGCGGCGCGCGGATCGTCGGGCAGCAGGCGCACGGGGCCCGGATGGTTCAGGCCGAGATACTCGATGATGATCGACGCCTCGATCACCGTGCGGCCCGCGTCGACGAGCACCGGGAAGCGCTTCAGCGGCCACAGCGCGGTCAGTTCCTGCATCGGCTTCGGATCGTCGTGCGCGAGCACGCGATACTCGAACGGCGTGCCGTTCTCGTACAGCGCCGTGAGCACTTTCTGGCAGTAGGACGAAAAGGGATGGGCGTAAAGCGTCGGCATCATGACGTGGTCTCTCAGGGTTTCGGCGCCGCGTCATGCGGCGCCACATGATCGGATACCTTGACGACGGGCGGCGCCCGGCCGTTTCGACATCGATCCGGAATTTTTTTCGAGGGACTGCCTGGGCCGCTACGACCGGCCGTCCATCACGACGCGCCCTTCCGCACGCCAGCGCAGCATCCCGCCGCCGAGATTCGCGACCGCGTCGAAGCCGGCCTTCTTCAGGATCACCGTCGCCTGCGCGGAGCGCCCGCCGGCCCGGCACACGGTCACGACCGGCCGGTCGCGCGCGATCTCGCCGGTGCGCGCGGCCAGTTCGCCGAGCGGAATCGGCGTCGCGCCGGGCAGATGGCCGAGCGGGCCCGCGAATTCGTCCGGCTCGCGCACGTCGACGATCTGCACGGCCGGCAGATGATCCTCGAGCCATTGCGGATCGATTTCCCAGAAACCGGCGAACGTATAGACGAGCGGCGCCCAGTCGGCGGCCGCCTGCGCATCGGGCGCGTTCGCGGCGACGCCGCATTGCAGGTTCGCCGGCACCGCGACGTCGATCTGGCGCGGATGCGCGAGCCCGAGGTTGCGCATGTAGCCGGCGAAATCGTCTTCGCTGAGATCGCCGCCGAGGCGCGGGTTGAAGCGCCGCTCCTCGCCGACACTCGTCACCGTGAGCCCGCGATAGTCGTGCGCCGGATACAGGAGGCACGTAGCCGGCAGCGTAAAGAGCCGGCCATGCACCGCGCGATACAGCGCGCGCGGGTCGCCCTGCTGGAAGTCGGTGCGGCCGGTGCCGCGGATCAGCAGGCAATCGCCGGTGAACGCCATCGATTCGTCGTCGAGCACGAGGCTGATGCAGCCGCTCGTATGGCCGGGCGTCGCGCGCACGGTCAGGTAGCGCGCGCCGAATGCGCAGCGGTCGCCGTCGTTCAGGTAGCGGTCGGCGCCCTGCGCGCCGCTCGCGGCCGAGATCGCGATCGCGCTGCCCGTGTGCTGCTTCAGGAGCCACGCGCCCGTCACGTGATCGGCATGCACGTGCGTGTCGACGGTCGCGACGAGCCGCAGCCCGAGTTCGTCGAGCAGCGCCGCGTCGCGGCGCACCTGCTCGAACACGGGATCGATCAGCAGCGCTTCACGCGAGGCGCTGTCGGCGAGCAGATACGTGTACGTCGACGATTGCGGGTCGAAAAGTTGCCGGAAGATCATTGCTCGGTTGCTCCGTCACTTGTTCTTCAGTGGGGTGTAGTCGGATCGGCATACAGCATATCGTCGTCGGGCGTCGGGCGTCGGGCGTCGGGCGTCGGGCGTCGGGCGTCGGCATGATGACATCGCCAGCGCGCGAACAGCATTGAGGCCGCCGCGTTTCGCACATTCATACAGCGTAGATCAAAATGCCCGCGCCGCAGCGCATCCCATACGCGGCAACCGATTCCGTCGACGAATCGCGCACGGCGGGACGATGCGCCGCGCCGGGACGGCAGCGCACGCTGCCTTACACTACCGCCTGTTCTCGTCTCCGATCACAGGAATTCCACTGGCATGTCGATGACGATCGATCCGAAGCAGGCCGCCGCGCTGCTGGCCGTCGCCGACACCGGCAGCTTCGAGCAGGCGGCCGTGCGCCTGCACGTGACCGCGTCCGCCGTCACGCAGCGGGTCCGCGCGCTGGAAGCGAGCCTCGGCACGCCGCTCGTGCTGCGCACGCGGCCGTGCCGCCCGACGGTGGCCGGGCAGCGGGTGCTGCAGCATCTGCGCCGCGTCGCGCTGCTGCAGGCCGACCTGCAGAGCACGCTCGCGACCGAGCGCGAATCGCCGATCTCGGTGACGATCGCGCTGAACGCCGACAGTCTCGGCACATGGTTCCTGCCCGCGCTGACGTCCGTGCTCGCGGGCGAGCGGATCCTGTTCGAACTGATCGTCGAGGATCAGGATCACACGTTCGCGCTGCTCGAAAGCGGGATGGCGGTCGGCTGCGTGACGACCGAGCCGAAGCCGATGCGCGGCTGCATCGCGACGCCGCTCGGCACGATGCGCTACCGGCTACTCGCGGCGGCCGCGTTCGCGGTGCGCTGGTTTCCGCGCGGGCTGAACCGCACGAGCGCGCGCCACGCGCCCGTCGTCGCGTATTCGCGGCGCGACACGCTGCAATCGTCGTTCCTGAAGGAGAAGTTCGGGCTGCCGGACGGCGCGTACCCGTGCCACTACGTGCCGGGCACTCATTCGCACTTCGCGGCGGTGCGGCACGGGCTCGGCTACGCGATGGTGCCGGAGCCGCTGATCGGCACCGCGCCGCTCGATACGCAGGGGCTGGTCGATCTCGCGCCCGCGCATCCGACCGACGTCACGCTGTACTGGCACGCGTGGACCGTGCAGTCGCCGACGATGGCGTCGCTGTCCGCGCGGGTGGTCGAGGCGGCGCGCCGGCTGCTCGCGCCGCTGCCGTAACGCGCAGGCTGGCGAGCGGGTGATCGACACTGCCGGCGCGCTACGCACCGCGACGAGAAAGTCGGCCGCGCCGCCTATACTTTTTCCATCGGCCTCGCGAACGCGCCGCGCGGCCGATCATCCAGGTCCGGCCGTTCCCTTTCATGTGAGGAGAACATCATGTCCCGCCGCTATATCGATTGCCGCGAGTTTCCCAGTGCGATGAATTGCTCGGTCGCAATTTCCGCCGACTCCGACAACGAACTGCTGGAGGCCGCCGTGCAACACGCGGTCTCGGTGCACCAGCACACCGACAGCGCCGAACTGCGCACGCAGCTTAAATCGCTGTTCCGCGACGGCGCGCCCCCCGTCGACACGCCGCGGCAAGCGTAATCCGCCGGCACGGCAAAGGTCGACCGGCAACGCGCCGCGTCACCCCTCCGTGTGTTGCGTCATGCTGCGTCGCGCCGGCCCGTCGCCGGCCGGCGCCTTCCGCTTCACGCGCGACGCTGCGCGAAATACGCGCCGACCGCGCCGAGAAACGTGTCGATGTCCGCGCGCGACACGTCGCAATGCGTGACGAAGCGCGACGCATACAGCATCTGCGTGAGGATCCCACGTTCCTTGAGCCACGCCTCGAGCGGCGCGCAATCGGCTTCGGGGAATTGCGCGAACACCATGTTCGTCGCCTGCGACAGTACCTTCACCGAATCGATGCGCGCGAGGCCGGCCGCGAGATGCGCGGCATTCGCGTGATCGTCCGCGAGCCGCTCGACGTTGTGATCGAGCGCATACAGGCACGCCGCCGCGAGAATGCCCGACTGCCGCATCCCGCCGCCCAACACCTTGCGCCAGCGCTGCGCGCGCTCGATCAGCGCATGGCTGCCGACCAGCACCGAGCCGACCGGCGCACCGAGCCCTTTCGAGAAGCAGATCGACACGGTGTCGAACGGCGCGCACAGCGCGGCGATCGGGCGACCCGACGCGACAGCCGCGTTGCAGACGCGCGCGCCGTCGAGGTGCGTGGACAGCCCGCGGCTGCGCGCGAACGCGACGGCTTCCTGCACATAACCTTCCGGCAAGACCTGGCCGCCGATCGTGTTTTCGAGCGCGAGCAGGCGCGTGCGGGCAAAGTGATTGTCGAGCGGCTTGATCGCCGCGGCGATCTTCGCGAGCGGCAGCGTGCCGTCCGGCGCGTTCTCGATCGGTTGCGGCTGGATGCTGCCGAGCACGGCCGCGCCGCCGCCTTCGTACTTGTAGGTGTGCGCGAGCTGGCCGACGATATATTCATCGCCGCGCTCGCAATGCGACATCAGCGCGGCCAGGTTGCTCTGCGTGCCGCTCGGGAAGAACAGGCCGGCTTCCTTGCCGGCCCGCTCGGCCGTCACCGCCTGCAGGCGCAGGACGGTCGGGTCGTCGCCCCAGACGTCGTCGCCGGTCTCGGCGGCAATCATTGCAGCCAGCATCGCCTGGCTCGGACGTGTCACGGTATCGCTGCGTAAATCGATCATCGCTGTGCCCTGAGTAAACGCGAGCCGGAACCGATGCGCCCGGCCCTGCCGAAACGAGACTGAGAGTGTACGCAATTCGCGCGGCGGCTGCCGGCCGCCGCCGCGCCTCCGATTCCGCACGCGCGACGTCGTTCCGATGACGCGACGCGCCATATTGACGCACGTGCGTCAGACCGCCACGCCGCGGCCACGCGCGCCGCGAACGGCCTTCTTGATACGAATCAACGATTTATCCCGAAATGGCGTGCGACAGGTTGGACATCTGCGACGAGTTGGCGCATTTCGCGGTGCAACATCGCGATCCATACTCCAGCCAACCCCGATGCCTGTCGGCCGGGGGCCGCCGGCACCCGCCGGCGGGTATCGTCAGCCTCGGTCAACTGGTATGGACACCGCATTTTCGGCCCTCGATCTGGCCCGCCTGCAATTCGCGTTCACCGTCTCCTTTCACATCGTCTTCCCGGCGCTGAGCATCGGCCTCGCCAGCTTCATCGCCGTGCTCGAATATCGCTGGCTGAAGACCGGCAAGCAGTACTACAAGACACTCTGCCTGTTCTGGTCGAAGATCTTCGCGGTCGCGTTCGGGATGGGCGTCGTCTCCGGCGTCGTGATGAGCTATCAGTTCGGCACCAACTGGTCCGGCTTCTCGAGCTTCGCCGGCGCCGTCACCGGCCCGCTGCTGATGTACGAGGTCATGACCGCGTTCTTCCTCGAAGCCGGCTTCCTCGGCATCATGCTGTTCGGCTGGAATCGCGTGAGCCCGCGCGCGCACTTCGGCGCGACGCTGATGGTCGCGATCGGCACGCTGATCTCGACGTTCTGGATCCTCGCGTCGAACAGCTGGATGCAGACGCCGCAGGGCTTCGAGATCGTCGACGGCCGCGTGGTGCCGACCGACTGGTTCGCGATCATCTTCAACCCGTCGTTCCCGTACCGCCTGTTCCACATGGCGATCGCCGCGTTCATCGTCGCCGCGCTGGTGGTGGCCGCGACGGGCGCGTGGCACCTGCTGAAGGGCCGCCGCGACCAGGGCGTGAAGAAGATGTTCTCGATGGCGCTGTGGCTGCTGCTGGTGCTCGCGCCGCTGCAGGCCGTGATCGGCGACCAGCACGGCATCAACACGCTGAAGCACCAGCCCGCGAAGATCGCCGCGATCGAAGGGCTGTGGGAAACCGAAAAGGGCGGCACCGCGCTCAACCTGTTCGGCATCCCGGACATGAAGGCCGAGACGACCCGCTACGCGGTGAAGGTGCCGCACCTCGGCAGCCTGATCCTCACGCACAGCTGGGACGGCGAGATCCGCGGGCTGAAGGACTTCCCGCCGCAAGACCGCCCGAATTCGACGGTCGTGTTCTGGAGCTTCCGGATCATGGTCGGCCTCGGCTTCGCGATGATCGGCCTCGCCGCGCTCGCGTGGCTGCTGCGCCGCCGCGGCCGCCTGTATGAATCGAAGTGGTTCCAGCGCTTCGCGCTCGTGATGGGCCCGACCGGTTTCGTGTCGCTGCTCGCGGGCTGGGTGACGACCGAGGCCGGCCGCCAGCCGTGGGTCGTATATGGCGTGATGCGCACCGCGCAGGCCGTGTCGCCGCTGTCGGTGCAGCAGGTCAGCCTGTCGATGATGACGTTCGTGATCGTGTACTTCCTCGTGTTCGGCACCGGCGTGTACTACATGCTGAAGCTGATGAAGGCCGGCCCCGCGCTGCCCGACGTCAAGCACGACGACAAGCCCGACACGCGCCCCGATCACACCGCGCGCCGCCCGATGTCGGCCGTCGACGAGCTGATCGAGACCGTCTGAGCCCACTCCTTTCGCATACGAGAAAACCTATGGACGTCACCGTAATCTGGGCCGCGATCATCGCATTGGGGCTCTTCATGTACGTCGTGCTCGACGGCTTCGACCTCGGCATCGGCATCGTCTTCCCGTTCTTCCCGGACGAGAAGGAACGCGACCTGATGATGAACACGGTCGCGCCCGTGTGGGACGGCAACGAGACGTGGCTCGTGCTCGGCGGCGCCGGGCTGTTCGCCGTATTTCCGATCGTCTATTCGACCGTGCTGTCGGCGCTGTACCTGCCGCTGATCTTCATGCTGGTGTGCCTGATCTTCCGCGGCGTGTCGTTCGAGATCCGCGCGAAGGCGCGCCGCACGAAGCAGCTGTGGGATCTCGCGTTCATCGGCGGCTCGGCCGGCGCGACGCTGTTCCAGGGGATCGCGCTCGGCGCGTTCCTGCAGGGTATCGACGTGAAGAACGGCGTGTACGCCGGCGGCGCATTCGACTGGCTCACGCCGTTCAGCCTGCTGACGGGCCTCGGCCTGATCGTCACGTACGCGCTGCTCGGCTGCTGCTGGCTCGTCGCGAAGACCGAAGGCGACCTGCAGCGGCGCCTGCATCGCGTCGTGTGGCCGCTGACCGTCGTGCTGCTCGGCTTCATCGCGATCGTCAGCCTGTGGACGCCGCTGCAGGATCCGGCCATCGCGCAGCGCTGGTTCGATTCGGGCCTGTTCTGGCGCCTGCTCCCGGTGCCGTTCCTGGTGGCCGCGTGCGCGGTATGGATGCGCCGCGCCGTGCGCAACCGGCACGACATGACGCCGTTCGTGCTCGCGCTGGCGCTGGTGCTGCTCGGCTACGTCGGCCTGCTCGTCACGCTGTTCCCGTATGCGATTCCTCAGACGATGACGATCTGGGAAGCGGCGGCGCCGCGTTCGAGCCAGACCTTCACGCTGGTCGGCGCAGCGGTTATCCTCCCGATCATCATCGCCTACACGACGATGGGTTATTGGGTATTCCGAGGCAAGGTGCGCCATGAAGACCAGCATTACTACCACCACTGATTCCGCCGACCGCCCGCCCGAGGCGCCGCGGCCGCGGATGCGCGGCTGGATGTGGTTCGTCGTACTGTGGGCGGGCGGCGTGATCGGCGCCGTCACGCTCGGCTATGCGTTCAAGATCTTCATGAACCTGACGCTGTTTGCGGTGAAATAGGCGGAGCGGCCGCCCGGGGGGAACGACGGCCCGGGCGGCCGTTTTGTCGTTGGGCTGCGGCTTCGGCTGGCTGCATCCAGGCCGCAATAACGAGGAACCCGCGGACGACACATCCCGCCCGGCTACGAGCTCTGTCGCACCACACCCAATTTAAGCCCCAGCATGCCGAAGACGCGATTCATCGTCTGTACCGTCCCGTCGCTGCGACCCTGCTCGATATCCTGAATCGTCTTGGTCGATACGCCGGCCAGCTTGGCCATTTCGGCACTCGTCAACCGCATCGTCTTCTTCAGATGACGCACCGATTCGCGCAGCGTCCATTCAGGGTGCGCAAGAACCTCCTCGATCGCTTGCCGCCGCAGTGCGAGCTGCTCGGGAAGCGGCATCGTGTTATAGCGTTTGTCCATGGTGCCATCCCCGTTTAGCGCAGCGCATTCAGTTCGCGCGCAAGCCGCTCCAGGCCCGGTTTAAGAAACGCATGCACATCGGCCTCCAGCCCAAGATCCGCCCCTTGATCGGCGATCTCCTGCAAGCGCGGTGCCATTGCACGCAGCCGCGCCTGCAATGCATCGCGATCGAGCACCGGTTGCTCGCTCCCCGCCCAGGATTCGCTCGGCCGGACCACCGTGTCAAGCACTCTCGCCCAGTCCGGCCGGCCACCGTCATTTCCCTCCCAGCGAATGCGTCGGGCAATGCCATCCGGATGCAGATACATCGGCGCAAAGTCGAAAAGCGGCGTCAACGCGATGCGCCCTTGGAAATCGCGTTGCAACGCGGTGTTTCGCGCATGATTATCCTTATTGCCCAACGCAAGATTGGCGACGTCGCGACACAAGTACTCCGCAACCTCGGCTTGGGGATCCGTACATTGCCGTACGAGATGCGCGCATACCTCGTCGTGACTCGGCACGACGCCGAAGCCGGCTTTGCCCGTCAACGAAGCAATGCTTTCCTGGGCGAACCGGACAACGCCGTCACCCACTCGCGCGCGATCGAACCGCGGAATGAACAGCGCCCGATCACGCAGCGTCAGCGGTGCATGCACGCGCAGACCAAGACGCCGGGCCAACGCCATGTAGGGCGCTTCGTGGCGCAGGATCTGTGCAAGACTCTCGTTGCTGCCACGTCCGAACTTGACGATGTAGTGTGCAACCGCACGCTCGTCGGGCAGCGTGTGATCGAGGTAGAGCAGCCCATCGTCGGCGCGGGTCAGCAATAGCTTCGGCCATTCACCCTGCACACCCAAGGAGCCTGCAACGAAGAATCCGTGTTCGGCGAGATATTCGCTGAATGCGTCTCCGCGCATGGCGACGTCGTCGTCCGTGAAACCTTGCTGCGGCCCCTGTCGCTCGGCAAGCCACTGCGCGGCTTCCTTGATCCGCAGATTACCGATCGAATTGCCGGCTCCCGCCAGCAGTAATGGCCAATCGGCACGCTCCTCAGCCGTTTCCGGCAAATCGAGGCGGCGCAACAGTTCTTGGCGACCGAAACCCTGGGGCAACAAATCGATCAGGAAAACCGGCCAATGGGATGTCACCAGCGGCTCGAGTTCGACGGGAAAGGTGCACGACATCGCATGCGCATCGCGCGCAGTCTGATGACGGACGATCCATTCAACGCCGTAGCCCGAGTAGGCGCGAGCGTGCCATCCTTCATCAGGCTCGCCGAACAAGGTGACGCTGCCGATGTCGTGCCAGTGACCGGCGGCGTGAAGCTGAATGGTGCAGGAATTCATCATTTCGGCAAAAATCTATACAGATCATATCTCTCGATATGAATAAAATATATAAATTTCTACCGAAATGCAAACTACTCAGCCGAACTACCGGCAAGGGTTCTGCTGCGCTCATTGCGCCTCACCCCCGCCCGCGCAACGCCGCCTCGATCTTGCGATCGGTCTTGTACTGGCTCAGCGCATACACCGACCAGATCGCGGCCGGCAGCCAGCCGATGATCGTGAGTTGCAAGAGCAAGCAGATGATTCCCGCGATCGGGCGGCCGATCGTGAAGAACTGGAACCACGGGAGCAGCAGGGCAAGCAGAAGGCGCATGAACGATCCTGTCGGTACGTCGTTGAACGGGTGATACCCGGCCAATATGGCGGGTTGCGCGCGCCGTTTCAAGCCCGGGCACGACGCGCGCCGGGCGATGCCCCCTGCCGATACCCCGCTCTACGCCGAATCGGCCAGCCACTGCGCGACCCGCGCGACGAGCCGGTCCGCTTCGTCGAAGCACTCGACGCCCGCGACCTGCGGCGCGCCGCAAATCGTGAACACCGGCTTGCCCCACTGCAACCCGAGCGCGATTTCGGACAGCGTGCCGAGCCCGCCGCCGACCGCGATCAGGCACACCGACGCGCGCGCGACCAGCGCATTGCGCGTGATGCCGAGCCCGGTCGGCAGCGCCACGCTCAGGTACGGATTCGCCAGCGTGGCATCGTCTTCGGGCAACAGCCCGATCGCGCAGCCGCCGGCCGCATGCGCACCGCGCGCGGCGGCCTCCATCACGCCCTGCTTGCCGCCGCCGAGGAGCGCGATACCGGTGGCCGCCACCGCGTGCGCGATCCGTTCCGCGACCCGCATCTGTTCATCCGTCGCGTCGCGCGGGCCGATCACGCCGACCGGCATCCGGTGCCGGTGCGCGCCGCGTTGCCGTTGCGCCAGTCGCGCGAGCGCGTCGCGTGCCGGTTCCGGCCACGCACTGTCAATGACGCCGTTGCCGAACAAGGCCTTCTCCCAGTGCGAGCACGCAGGTACAGATGGCCGTCAGCACGATCGACAGCACGGCCGCCTGCGAGAAATCGGTTTGCCCGTCCGACAGCTTCAAATACATCAGCAGCGGCAGGATGTTGATCTGCGTGCCGGCCAGCGCGAGCGCCGTGCCGTACGTGCCGAGCGCGATCGCGGTCACGAGGCACCATGCGGACGCGACCGACGGCCACAGCTCGCGCCACGCAACGTCGAGCCACGCGCGCCACGGCCGCGCGCCGAGCGTCAGCGCCGCCTCGAGCGGCCGCCGGTCGAGATTCGCGAGCGTGGGGTAGATCATCAGCGCGACGCGCGGAACCAGGTAATACGCATAGGCGACCGCGAGCCCCGGCATCGTGTAGATCGCGCCGCCGACCACGGTCGGATCGGCGCCCAGCGCGGCCAGCAGCGTGGTCACGAAACCCGCGCGACCGAACGCGAGGATGAAGCCATACGCGATCACCAGCCCGGAAAACGCCAGCGGCACGCCGAGCAGCGCGAGCGACCAGTGGCGACGGGCCGGCGACTGTCCGGCGAGCGCGAACGCGACCGGCACGCCGACGGCGACCGACAGCGTGCCCGCGCCAACCGCCAGCGCCAACGAGCGCGCAATGGCATCGGCGACGAGCGGATCGCGCCACACCGCCGCGAACGCGCGGCCACCGTCCGCGCATGCGGCATCGACCAACGCGGCCAGCGGCAGCACGAAGCACACCGCGAGCAATGCCACCGCGGGAAGCGCGCCGAAGCGGCGCAGCACGCCGCGCTCCGGTAAGGAAGCCTGCATGCCGCGCCCCTTACTTGCCGAGCGTGGCCTGCGACCAGAGCTGGTCGACTTCGGCCTTGCGCGCCGCCGCCTTCGCGACATCGAGCGGGCGCACCTGCGGCGCGTTCGGCAGCTTCGCCTCGACTTCCGGCGCGACCGGCGTACCCGGCACCGCCGGGCGCACATAGCCTTGCGCGAACAGCGCCTGCCCGACGTCGCTCATCACGAGGTTGAGCCAGAGCTGCGCGGCGGACGGGTTGGGGCCGTTCTTCACGAGACTCATCGCATAGGGCGCCGACACACTGCCGTCCTGCGGAATCACGACGTCGGCCGCATCGCCCATGCCGTCCGCGTACTTCGCCTTGAGGCCGTCGTTCTCGTAGCCGATCAGGATCGGGATCTCGCCCTTCACGAACTTCGCGTACGGCGTCGTGCCCTCGACGCGCAGCACGTTGCCGGCATTCTTCAGCTTGCCGAAGAAGTCGGCGCCCGGCTTCGGATTCTCGACGCTGCCGCCGTTCGCATACGCGGCCGCGAACACCGCGACCTGGCCCTGCCCGGTCGAGCGCGGGTCGAGATAGACCACCGCGTTACGGTACTCGGGCTTCAGCAGGTCGGACCAGCGCTGCGGCACGTTCT
The DNA here is from genome assembly GCF_902832865.1 of Burkholderia sp. BCC0397. NCBI lineage: Bacteria > Pseudomonadati > Pseudomonadota > Betaproteobacteria > Burkholderiales > Burkholderiaceae > Burkholderia > Burkholderia sp. BCC0397. The sequence goes on from NZ_CADFDL010000019.1 coordinate 126,272, forward strand.
TGACGAGCTTCCGGTTGACGAGGAACGCGATGTTCAGCGAATGCACGGCGAACCAGCGGGCGTCGGTCGCGCGGAACACGCCCGGCAGCTTGTCGAAGTTGATCGGCTTGAACGGCGCGACGACGTCCTTGCCCGCCGCGTCGAGCGCCGATGCCGCGAAGTAGTACGCGGTATCGGCCTGCGGACGGCGGCGCGACTTGTCGAGCGCGACGACGGTCGCGGCCGAGCCGATGTCGTTGTACGTGATCTCGACCTTCGGGTAGCGCTTGCGGAATTCGGCGAACAGCGCCTTCCAGTTCGCCCATTCGGGGCCCGTGTCGAACGACACGACGAGCCCTTCGTCGGCCGCCTTCGCGTACAGCGCGTCTTCGCCCGGATACAGCGGCGCGGCCTGGGCCGCCGCGCAGGAAAGCGCCGCGAGCGCGCACAGCGCCAGCACGCGGGCGCGCATGGCCTTCACAAGAGGGGAGCCTGCAAGCATCGTGAATCTCCGTTGAACGAAATAAATCATGGCGCGTCCGGCGACGCCGGCAGCACGAGCAGATGGCGCGGCTCGATCGCGATGCTGCGCGCCGCGGGCTCGCGCCCTTCGCACAGCAGCACGTCGGCCGAGCCGTCCGGAATGAAGTCGTAGCGCTGCGTTGCGCCGAAATAGCGCACGTCCCCGCGGCGGCCTTCGATGCGGTTGGCGCTGTGTTCCGGCGGATCGGCTTGCACGTGTTCGGGTCGCACCAGCACCTCGACCTCCGCGCCCGGCCGATGCGCGCCTGTTTCCGCGCGCAGCGTCGCGAAACGCGCGTCGATTTCACCGTGCGCGATCACGCGCCCGCGCAGCAGCGTCGAATGCCCGACGAAGCGCGCGACCTGGGCGGTCGCGGGACGCTCGTACAGGTCGCGCGGCGTGCCGGTCTGGAGCACGCGCCCGCCGTCGACGATCGCGACGCGGTCGGCCATGCTCAACGCTTCGTCCTGGTCGTGCGTGACGAACAGCGTCGTCGCGCCGCATGCGCGCTGCAGCGCCCGGATCTCGTCGCGCAACTGATGGCGGATGCCGGCATCGAGCGCCGCCAGCGGCTCGTCGAGCAGCAGCAGCTTCGGTTCGATCACGAGCGCCCGCGCAAGCGCGACGCGTTGCTGCTGTCCGCCGGACAGCATCGCGACGCCGCGCGTCGCATGCGCCGACAACCCGACCCGTTCGAGCATGTCCAGCGCGCGCCGGCGCCGGGCGTCGGCCGCGACGCCGCGCATCCGCAGCCCGTACGCGACGTTGTCGACGACCGACAGGTTCGGGAACAGCGCGTAGTGCTGGAACACCATCCCGACTTCGCGCCGCCACACGGGCACGCCGGCCACGTCGTCGCCGCCGATCGCGATGCGGCCGCGCCAGCCGTCGAGCAGCCCGGCCGCGAGCCTCAGCAGCGTGGATTTGCCCGACCCGCTGCGCCCCATCACCGCGAGCAGTTCGCCCTGCGCGGCGGACAGCGTGACGTCGTCGACGCCATGGCGGGCGCCCGGATACTGGAAGCTGACGTGTTCGAATTCGACGCTCATGGATGACTCACTTCAGACGTTGCACGGTGCCGACGGACACGAGCGTCGCGAGCACGGCGAGTACGAGCAGCACGACGGTGGCGGCGCACGCCATCCCCGTCGCGCCGTAGAACGCCTGCAGCAACACGATCGGATAGTTCCGGTAGCGAAAGCCGGCGATCAGGTTCGAGATCTGGAATTCGCCGATCGACAGCGCGGCCACCATCACGAGGCCGGAAAACAGGCTGTGGCGCAGGTTCGGCAGCACGATCGTGACGAACTGGCGCAGCGGCGTCGCACCGAGCGTCGCCGCACAGGCCTCGAGCCGCGCGAGGCCGAGGTGGCGCAGGTCGCCGAGCAGCGTCTGCAGCAGATACGGCAGCGTCAGCACCGCGTGCGCCGCGATCATCAGCGGCAGCGTGCCGAGCCACGGCAACGTGTCGCCGCTGAAGATCGCGATGTAGCCGAAGCCGAGCGTCAGCGCCGGCACCGCGACCGGCATCAGCATCACGACGCGCGTCGCGAAGCCGCCGCCGGCCTGCGCGCGATGATGCAGCGCATACGCGAGCGGCAGGCCGATCACGGCGTTGAGCGCACAGCACGCGAGCGCGACGAGGAAGCTCACGCCGAACGCGCGCGTGAAGCTCCGGTTCGCGGCCAGGTCGGCGAACCAGTGCCCGGTGACACCGGTGGGCAGCAACGTGTTCGTCCACGTTTCGCCCACCGCACCGATCAGCAGCAAGGCGATCGGCAACAGCAGGTAGAGGCCGAACACCGCGAGCAGCGCCTGCAGCAGCAGGCGCCCGACGGTCGGCCGGGCCGGTTTGTTACGACGAATCGGAATACCGTCGGCCATGGCCGGGGCGGTTGACGAAGGCATGAAGACACTCGCTGACGATCGGAAAAAACCTCGTGCGACGCCCGCCGGACGGGGCCCGCATGCGTTGTCGAAGCCGGCGCAGTATGCGGTTTCGACATGGCATCGTCATGAAAAAAACGTAAAAAGCGCGCATCGACCTGTGCAAGGACGGAATAGCCCGCCATGAAGCACCTGTATCCGAACGTGGCGGAGCTGCATGCATTCGCCACGTCCGCGAAATACCTGAACTTCTCCTACGCGGCCCGCGAACTGGGCCTGACGCCGAGCGCGGTCAGCCGGCAGATCGCGAACCTCGAAGCGCTGTTCGGCGTGAAGCTGTTCGTGCGCGAGGGGCGCGGCCTCGCGCTCACCCGTGCCGGCCAGGTGTATCACGCGCGCGTCGTCGGGCCGCTGCGCGAAATCGGCAACGCGTCGATCGAACTGCTGAGCGCCCGTGAGAACAGCGACCTGCTGACGATCGCGAGCGTGCCGACGTTCACGACCAAGTGGCTGTTGCCGCGGCTCACGCGCTTTCTCGCGGCCGCGCCGGGCGTCACGCTGAGCTTTCGCCGTCATCTCGCGCCCGGCGACGTGTTTCCGTTCGGGCTCGACGCGGCGATCCGCTATGGCGACGGGGGATGGGAAGGCGTGCGAAGCGACTATCTCGGCGGGCGGACCTTCGTGCCGGCCTGCTCGCGCGAATTCGCCGACCGGCATGCATTGCACGTGCCCGCCGACGTGGCGGCGGCACCTCGCCTCGTGCACGAGCAGGCGGAGATCGCGTGGTCCGCCTGGGCGGAGCGTCATCGCGCGACGCAGATGAACGCGCTGGCCGGGCCGCGCTTCGAGCAGTATTCGGTGCTGATCCAGGCGGCCCAGGCCGGGCTCGGGATCGCCCTCGTGCCGCGCTTCCTGATTCTCGACAATCTCGCGGCGGGCACGCTGGTCGAACCGTTCGACGCACCGGTCGACGTGGACGCGCAGGGACACTACCTGTGCTACGCGCCGGAGCGCCTCGACACGAGCGATGCGTTGAGGCGGTTCAGGGAGTGGATGCTGGACGAAGCCGGGCGCACATAAGAGACGGTTTCAAAAAAGAACGCAGCGAGCCGTCACGCTCGATCGCGTAATGTCGCCCAACTGGTTGCGCGTGAACCGGTGATCCTGCCCGACGGTTGGGCGCGTCATAGCTGTACTTCGCCAGGCTCGCCGTGCCGTTTTCCAGCAACTGCGACGGTCGACCGAAGCCGTCGTACTGCGTCGATACGTGGAAGCCATCGGGCCACGCAACGTCGATCACATTGCTTGCCGCGTCATACCGATAGCGCAATGTCTTGCCGCCGGCACTCGTCTGCGTAAGTTGACCCAGACCATCGTAGCTGTTGATGATCGTATGGCTGCCATCACCGAACTGCGACGCCGTCTTCAAGCCGCGCAAATCGTAGTTGTACTGCACGTTGCCCACACCGCCTGGGAACGTACGCGAAACCAGACGATTCAACGCGTCGAAGCTCTGCACCACCACTTGGCCATTACACTTGCGAAGCGCGATCAGGTTCCCGCTCGCGTCCCACGCGTACTGCTCGTAATTGTTCGCATCCCCCAAGCCAGGCGACCCATCCAGCGGATAGTGCGTGCGGAACAGGCGGTCGTGTCCGTCAGGACGGTGGGAACTTCGTCATCCATCCGGGCTGGCCGAACTTGAAACGCGTCGTAGCCGATCTGATCATCAATCCCGTCGTCTGCGCAACAGACGATCTTCTGCACACTCACGACATCTCGGAGGCAGTCGTTCGCGTAGAGCACGTCAAGCTTCACCTCGCGTAGTTCCCTCCCTCAGTCAAGAGTTCTCCGTGCTTGGTACCCTCAACAACGATGCCCGCACATGACGGGCATCGGAACAACCCGCACCGCTAAATTATCCAACCTCTATACAGTTCACATATGAGGAAATGTTCACCACTCTTTGAGAAGAAAAACGTACCTCATCAAGCGACAAAACCTTGCCAATCCCGACAAATCCGGATCGGATAGCAATGAAATTTCAGAAATTGGATTGTTCGGCATCGCCACCAATTCATACACACGCGAAGCCGACAGATCAGTCCGAGCAATATCCGCCCAATCAAAAACAAACAAACCTCGCTCAGCCAAATCAATAAAATCATCAGGCCGCTTGACAGATACCAGAAGTTTAGCGCCCGAAACTATTGGAAGCTCACAAAGCCGACCCTCAATATTGTCGATATCAATATATTCATAATCAATCACCACTTCTGGAATTGGTCCACACCCCGCAGTAATGAATGCTCCTATATTTCCTTCACGATCAGATGCCAACCAAACACAGTCAACCCCTTCCGGATATGATCGCACGCTCATTTTCAATTCCTCATTGATCACTCTTAAATCGGGTATTGGGCGGAAACGATTGAAACAACGCCCGCGTAATAGCGGGCGTTGAATGACAAAGCGAGACATGCAGGACTATTAAAACTCACCGCGGAACAACGATAGCTCTCAAATCGTAATCTGATTTGTCACCAACAACCAAACATCGAAATTTGCTATTCCCAGGCAAAGCTCCAGTATGCAAAAAATCCAAAACATCAACCAACGGCTCACCTTCATGCGAGGTAGTAACAACGTTCAACAAATAATCATCACCATCTTCGATCACCTCATCCACAGCATCATGAAGAGCCTCCGCCCACGAGCCCCACGTCATAAAGAACTGACATCCAATTGCAATTGCATCCTTTACCACGGAATCAATCAACCCCTTACTCACTGGTTGATCAGCGATCATGAGGCAAACTGTAGGCATGAATTTGCATCCCTCTCTGTCAAGAGACTCCGAAAACGACATATACAGATAATCACGATACGCAATCACCAATTACCTCCCGGGGCCATTCCTGATTTTATCAATATTACCCTTAAATGCTTCGATTTCCCTTTCAAGATGAAGAATTCGCCGCTCCCACTGCTTCTCAATCACTTCTCTCGACAATCCCTCCATGCCTGGCCGCACAGTGGGATTCTCCTTAAATTCCGATATCTTCCGCTGATGCTCCGAAATCAGCTTCTCATAAGAATTGATGGATTTTTGCTCTTGTTGCGACAGCAACTTGGGGGAGGGCTCTACACTCTTCCCCGCAGCCAAAGCACTATAAATAGTTTTCGCTATTCGCACCGTAGGGATAAGAGCCTCTGGATACAGTGGCGTTATTGCATCATTTCTCGCACTTACTTGCGCGACCTGATAGCTCGGCCCATGCGAGAAGCCTGCACTGCTGAAAGCAAAAGCGGCTGAGCTACCCAGCGTCGAATTATTAAACGCTTTGGCCGAAGCCGCCGCAAGCCCGCTTGGATCCGTCAGGTTCGCCGGATTGTTCCCCACATACGCATACCAGTTCAGGTCATCCTTATACCCAATCGGATCCGTCTGCAAGAACCGCCCCAGCGTTGGCGAGTACATCCGCGCCTTGTAGTAATACAAACCCAGCGGCGCAAGATACTGCTGCCCTGTATACCCGAACCGCGACGCCAGCGTCCCGTCCGTCTCCCCGAACGGCCCATACGCCTGGCTACTCGTCGTCGCCCCGCTGCTGTTCGCCAGCGCAACCACACTCCCCTGCTGGTTCGCATACATCCAGCTCTTCGAGGCCGTACCTGCGCCTTCGTACTGCACCAGCGGCTCATCGGTCCCCGGACCGAACACGTAACGACGAACCAACGCGCCGGCTTTATCGTATTCCGCAGCAAGCGCCTGCCCGTCGTACAACAGCGTCGTCTCAGCGCCATCGATCGTCGTCCGAATCAGCCGGCCTTCCGGGTCATAGCCCAGCACGGCGTTCGTGCCCCGCCGCGTCGCCGTCCGCATCCGGTTGTCCAGATCGTACGAATACGTCCAGATCCCGTCGCTCGTCAGGTTGCCGTTCAGGTCATACGTCACCGCCCGCCCGGCCGCCGTACGGTATTGATTCAACCCGTTGGCCGTATACGTCAGGCTCCCCGTCGCCGGCTTCCAACCGTATCGGTTGTTCGTCACGCTCGAGCGCGTGATGTCGCCCAACTGGTTGCGCGTGAACCGCGCGATCCAGTCCTCGGCGCTGCTCGTGAACCGGTGATCCTGGGCCGACAACCACCCTTGATTGTCGTACGCAAACTCCGTACGCGTCCCGTTACCCAGCTCCACCGTCGCGCGACGGTTGAGCGCGTCATAGCTGTATTTCGCCAGGCTCGCCGTGCCGTTTTCCAACAACTGCGACGGTCGACCGAAGCCGTCGTACTGCGTCGATACGTGGAAGCCATCCGGCCACGCAACATCGATCACGTTGCCCGCCGCGTCATACCGATAGCGCAGCGTCCTGCCGCCGGTACTCGTCTGCGTCAGTTGACCCAGGCCGTCGTAGCTGTTGATGATCGTATGGCTGCCGTCACCGAACTGCGACGCCGTCTTCAAGCCGCGCAAATCGTAGTTGTACTGCACGTTGCCCACACCGCCTGGGAACGTACACGAAACCAGGCGATTCAACGCATCGAAGCTCTGCGTCACCACCTGGCCGTTGCGCTGCGGAGTGCGAGGTACTACTCGCACCCCACGCGTACTGACAATTCGCTTCTATTCACCGCCGAACATCAAGACGCATCAGCCGTCGACGTTGGCGATAAAACTATATAGCGCCCACATTAACCGAGCACGACGCCTATATCATCCGATCACTTCATGATCACACAGCGTCAAATCCAAAGCTCTTTACCCTCATCTTGGAATTTATCTATAAGCGCATCATGCCCGCGCAACCGACGCAGCTCCCATTCATCTTTTGTGAGCGGCACCACGAGATAAAAAAGCGTCTCCCTTCCATCGAGAATATAACGGTCAGGTACGTTAGCGCAGTCAAACGAGGTGACCGTTCTCAACAAGATAACGGCGTAGGGTACATCTGCCCCATTCAACCTTTTGTCAGGTGTAATCACAACCTCACCGAGACCAAGTTGCATGGAGGACTCTCGCTCGTAGTCCTCTAAATTTGCCAAGATCCGCGCGGCTTCATTTAGCCTCGTTCGTGTCAAAGCAATAAAGACACTGCGAGTATAGCTCGGCAATGTGAAGACCAACCGCATTGCCGGGCCTGATGACTCAATACGTGAATGAGCTACACGATACTTTCCGGAAAACTCACCTGACAAAGAGAACTCGAGCGTATCAACGTCATTACCAATTGGCAATCTACCAAAGAGATAACTCAAAACTGCGGCTTGGTACTGTTCTAGCGTCATCACTTCGTTCCAATAAGTTACTCTGGATAAAACCCATTGGGCGCCACCCATTTTCCAGGCCCCTGGGTCCGACTGAGCTCACGAGCGCCCTTGGAGCTATTGCAAGACGTGCACGCGCCAGTGATGTTACCGCGGGAATTTGCTTGCTCGATAGCCTCCGATCGACTGATCTTCCCAGCATTGACATCATCAGCGTACGATTTCAGGGATTTCACATGATCTCCAGCGGTCGCCACGCCCTTGTCGCAATATGTACATTTTCCACCGCTTGCGGCCAGTGCGTCAGCTCGCGACGCATTAAAATCTGCCCGACCAGCCGATCGCAACTCTGCAGCAGTTACACCCTGCCCCCGCCCTCCGATCGCTCCGGTCGGACCTCCTACACCACCACCCCCCACCAGCGGCAAGGCATGACGTGATCGTATAAGAGACATCACGTCGGAGGCAGCAACCTGAACTCCAGGCCCACTGCCGCGCCCCGCGCTACTGAACTCAAATCCCGCCGAACTGCCCAACGTCGAGTTATTAAACGCTTTGGCCGAAGCCGCCGCAAGCCCGCTCGGATCCGTCAGGTTCGCCGGATTGTTCCCCACATACGCATACCAGTTCAGGTCATCCTTATACCCAATCGGATCCGTCTGCAAGAACCGCCCCAGC
>NZ_CADFDL010000020.1:0-133823 GCF_902832865.1 Burkholderia sp. BCC0397
GTCGAACTGCTTCGTGATCACGTCGATCGGCAACCAGAAGAGCGACGCGCGCCTGTCGCGCATCACGCAGTTGCAGCGCAACTCGGGCGAATACCGCGCGGGCTCGAAGCAGCAGAAGGGCCAGCGGGTCGCGGCCGACTACTACATGGAGCCGCAGATCGTGATCAACGATTCGCCGATCGGCGGGATCGGCAGCATGATCGGCGGGTTGATCGGCAACAGCGCGGTGGCGGCGGTGGCGGGCCACCTGCAGACGAAGGCGTCGGTCGTGACGCTGACGCTGTTCGACGTGCGCTCGGCGGTGCAGATCGCGGCGTCGGAAGGCAGCTCGACGGCGACCAACTACGGCGCGGCGCTGGGCGGCTTCGGCGGCGGCGTGGGCGGCGCGCTCGCGGGCTTCTCGGCGACGCCGGAAGGCAAGGCGACGGTCGTCGCGTTCATCGACGCGTACAACAAGATGGTCGTCGCGCTGCGCAGCTACAAGGCGCAGGACGTGAAGGGTGGGCTGGGTCGCGGTGGCCAGCTCCAGGTCAACTGACGTCGCCGGGCCGGCGCGGGCCGCCGGCCGGTTGCTGCTTCCTGAGTCTTGATTCCTGATTCCTGATTCGTGATGGTCGGTGCGTGCGGCGTGATTCGCGCGTACGGGCTGCGTTCGTCCTGTTCGTTTGGAAGGTGATCCCGATGAGAGCCGCTGCACTGATTGCATTGACCTGCCTCGCGCTGACCGCTTGTGGCGGCGGTGACGACAACTCCTCGCCCGCAGCGTCCGGCGGTTCGGGCACGAGCAACAACGGCGGCAGCGGCGGCGGGACGGGTTCCGGCGGCAACGGCGGTGGGACGGGTTCCGGCGGCGACGGCGGTTCGAGTGGCTCGGGCGGCAGCACGCTGACCTGGCGCTACGAGGCGCAGCCTGTCGCGGCCGATCGCGCGAGCTTCCTGACGCTGGTCAACAACGAAGGCGCGAAAGGCTACCGCTATCTGGGCGACTACTTCTACAACGCGGGCAACGGCGGCACGCAGTCGATCTTCGTGAACGACGGTACCGCGCAGACCTACACGTACCAGTTGCAGACGGCGCCGGCCGACATGACGTCCTTCGTCAATGCGGCCAACGCGCAAGGCGCGAGCGGCTACCGCTACGAAGGGCCGCTCACGTACGGCGATCTCTACCGCAAGGATGGCGGTTCGTCCGCCACCTACACGTACACGACGACGGGCGTGCCGGCCGACGCGAACGCATTCCTCACGCAGGCGAACGGCCAGGGCCAGTCGGGCTACTGGTTCCTCGGCCCGATGGCGGTGGGGGCCGCGCAGGCGAACGTGTACATGAAGAACAACGCATCGAACGCGACCTATACGTACGACGCGCTGGCGCCGACGTCGACCGTCGGCGACTTCATCTCACAGGCCAACAGCGAAGGGGCGAAGGGTTATCGCGCGAAGGGCGGGATGGCATTCGGCACGGCGATCTCGTGGATCTACGTGAAGGACCAGACGCAGTCGCCGACTTTCTCGTACCAGTCGGCCGCGATCCAGTCGACCGGCGCGAGCTTCGTACAGCAGGCGAACACGTTCGGTGCGCAGGGCGCCGCGTATCTGAGCGATATCGCGCTTGGCGTGCCCTCGCCGGTGATGGCGTCGTTCTATTTCACGCCGAAGAACTGCACGGGCTTCCTGTGCACGACGCTGAATCCGCTCACGCAGAACTGAACGGGCGTTGCCGGCGCGGCGGCACGGGACAGGGTTTCGTGCCGGACGCGCCGTATCGAGTGCCTCAGGCGCGCTGCGTCTACCGTGGATGCGCCTTTTGCCGCCGGCTTGCCGGCGGTATTTCATTGGCGCGGCCGTCCGCCGCGAATCGACGACGCGACTTGTCCGATCGGATCGGTCCCGCTCCGCGATTTCGCGATGAAATTTCGTTCAAGTTCCAAATCATCTCTCAATCAAATAGGACGTGTACTAAAAAGTTAATGCACGACTGATTTTCGCAGTGTCGTTTGGCATGATCGGGACATCGCTATCCCGGATGTACCCATCGTGACGCCCGGTTCGGCAGGGAATCTGCCGCATGTCCGCACCCCCGGGCGCCGTCACGCCGAGCCATGTCATACAGCACACTTCAGTCCATTCGCCGCTACCAGAGCATCTCGATGTTCGGGGGCGGCATCGTCGTCACGATCCTGATCCTGATCGCCTGCGGGCTCGGGATCGCGTCGATCGTCTACGGCTATCTGGACGGCGAGCGGCGCAATTTCCTGAACGGTGTCGAGGAAACCGTCGACCAGGTGCAGGTGGCCCAGACGTCGTTCCGCAACGGCGTCACGAATACGCAACTGATCTGGCGCGAGCTCCGCGCGGCACCGGCGGACGTCACGAAGGCGTTCTTCGATAACGGCCAGCAGCTTGCGATCACCCCGTACCCGTCGCTCGTGGTCGGCGTGCCGGGCCAAACCGCGCAACGCGACGAGGTCGGGCGTTACCTTGCGCTGTCGTTCCTGCTGTCGCGCATCTGCGCGGCGAGTTCGATCAATCGCGGGCGTACGCTCGAGGGCTACCACTACAGCACGCGAACCGGGGTGTTCGGGCTGGTGCCGCACCTGTCGCGCGACAACCCCGCGCTCGCGTCGACCGACGCGCGAGCGCAGGTATTCGATGCGCTGCAGGTGGATTTCGACGGCCTGCCGCCCGCTCCGGACGACGGTCGGCCGAATGTCCGCTGGCTGCCGCCCTACCTCAATCCGGTCACGGGGCAGGTGCGCATCCGGATCGCCGCCGAGGCGCGAGCCGGCGGCCAGCCGTTCGCGGTGCTGGTCACCGAATACGCGCCCGAATACCTGCTGTCATGGCTGCCCGAGCGCCCGTCGGCCGGCACGTTCTTCATCACGTCCGCCGACAATCGGCTCATTACGATCGATCCTGATGTCGAGCGCACGAACGCGCTGACCGAGCGCCTGTTGAGCCTGGACATCGCACAGGGCGATCGGGCATCCGGCGAGCCGCTCTTTCGCGACGGCGCGATCGTGTTCCGCAGCAAGCTCGCCGCGACGGGCTGGACGATCGCGTATGCGCTGTCGTGGGCCGACGTGGCTGCCGGCATCGGCGTGCAGGCCGGCTCGCTGGCGGCGGCGACACTCGTCGCGATCGTCGTGATGTGGCTGCTGCTCGTGCGATTCCACCGGCGCGTGCTCGTGCCGGTCTACGCGCGCTCGGCGCGCGTGTTCGACAGCGAGGCGCTGTGTCGCAGCGTGATCGCGATGGCGCCGGTCGGCATCGGTCTCGTATCGCTGTCCGACCGGCGCGTGATGCTCGCGAGCGACGCGCTGACGCAAATGTTGCTGCCGCACGGCGTCGATCATCACGGGCTGTCCGCGCAGGTGCTCGACAAGTACGACGCGTTCGTCGCGGACGGCGGGGCCGGCCGGACGATGACGACCGAGCTCGTGCTGGATGCACACGGCGATGCGCCGCTGCATCTGGAGGTCATCGCGCACAGCGCGCGTTACCAGGGCGAGGCCGTGCTGATCGCGGCGTTCGCCGACACGAGCACGCAGCGCCGCCTCGTGCATCAGCTCGAGGAAGCGGTGCGCGCGGCCGATTCGGCGAATGCGGCCAAATCGTCGTTTCTTGCCGCGACGAGCCACGAGATCCGCACGCCGCTGAACGTGATCCTCGGCAATCTCGAACTGCTCGAACGCACGGCGCTCGATGCGTCGCAGCAGAACCGCGTGCAGACGCTGCGCGTGTCGGCCGAAGGGTTGCTCGCGATCGTCAGCGACATCCTCGATTTCTCGAAGATCGAAGCCGGTGCGATGTCGGTCGAGTCGATCGAGTTCGACGTGATTACGGTGATCGAGCGCGCGCTTGCCGCTTTCGCGCCCATTGCAAAGGCGAAAGGGTTGCCGCTGTTCGCCGATATCGACGCGAGCGGCGCACAGCGCATGCGCGGCGACCCGACGCGGCTCGCGCAGGTGGTCGGCAACCTGCTGAGCAACGCGATCAAGTTCACGAGTGAAGGGCGCATCGTCGCGCGCGTGGCGGTGGGGCGGAGCCCGCGCGGTGCGCCCGAGCTCGCGATCGGTATCGAGGATACGGGCATCGGGATCGATCGTGCGCAACAGGCCAAGCTGTTCAAGCCGTTCTCGCAGGTCGACGTGTCGATCACGCGGCGCTATGGCGGCACCGGGCTCGGGCTCGCGCTGTGCGACCGGCTGGTCGCGGCGATGGGCGGGGCGATTGCTGTCGAGAGCGCGCCGGGCGTCGGCAGCCTGTTCACCATTCGCCTGCCGTTGCGCATGGGCATTGCGCCGAAATGTCCGGTCGGCGCCGGTGCTGGCCAGACGCTGATCGTCGTGTCGCCGGAGGACGCGTGGCGCGCATTCGCGTTTCCGCATCTGCGTGCATGGGGTTTCGACGTCGCGATGCATCCGAGCCCGATCGGGATTGCCGCCGGGTGCCTCGCGCGTGCTCACGCGATCGTGCTCTTCGGCGATTCCGATCAATGGCGGCGCGAAGAGCTCGACAGCCTCGACGGCGGCACGCCGATCGTGCTGGCCACGCCGGACGGCCCGCTGCAGCCGGCCGTCGCGGGTCGCACGATTCGCGTGTCGAGCTATTCGCTGAACGGTTTGCGCATGGCGATCGCGCAGGCGCGGGTCGTCACGGCCGAATCGAGGCGCGAGCCGGATCGCGCCGCCCATGCCGGCCTGCCGGTGGTGCCGGTGTCCGGCACGCGTGTGCCACGCGTGCTGGTTGCCGACGATGCATCCGTGAACGGGTCGATCTTCCGCGAGCAGCTGGACGTGCTCGGCTGTACGGTTCGATGCGTGTCGTCCGGCGGCGCGGCGCTCGACATGCTCGCGACCCATGGGTGGGACGTGCTGCTGTTGGGCGCGGACCTGCCCGACATGTCGGCCCGCCAGTTGGCGGAAGCCGTCCATGCGCGCGCGCTGCCGTGCGACATGATCGTCGTGGCCTCGTATCTGGCGCCCGACGACGCCCGGCGTTATGCGGCATCGAACGTCGAATGCGTATTGACCAAACCCGTGACGCTCGCCGATCTGCGCCGTGCCCTGGTCCGCATTGCGCGGCGGCGCGGGATCGACTTTCCGGCCGGGGCGACGGACAAGCGGCCGGCAGTGACCGCACTGTCGGCGGTGGCGGCACACGGGCCGGGACGATAAGAAAAACGCGGCGCAGCGGCGGCGTAGACCGCCCGGCGTCAAACGGGGAAGGCAGACACGCCGCATCGCTGGGTGCCGCGTGATTTCGACTGAAGAAGGAAGGGTAAGGCCGTGCGCTATATGGGAAAGGTGTTCGGGCTGCTGCTTGGATTCGCGACGTTGCCGGAGAAATCCCGACGGGATTTTCTGACGAAGCTGAACGAGTTCATCATGATGTCGCCGTCGCAGAAGCGGCGCGCCATCGGTGAGTGGCAGCATGCCGCGGATGACGGTTCGAGCGAACCGGACAAGTCCGCGATCAAACGTTAGGGCAGCTCCGGCCGCCCGACGGGACGGGATGGATCGACGGCGTTGGGGGACGCCGTCGATCGGGTATGTGCGGGCGGCGTCCGTGGGCCGCCGAAGCTTCGTGCCGTCACGCGGTGTCCGGCGCGTCGGGCCGTGGCAGCTATCAGCGGCCACGGCCGATCGTACCGCCGCAGCCCGGAACCCGTCTATTATCTTAAAATTACGCTGCGCACCGCCCGGTTCGCTGAACGCCGCAACGCAAACCGTGTTGCGAGATCGATTCGAATCCCGGCGCGTCGCTCAACATGGCACGTCGGGCCGCGTGTATCGGGAGAAGAATAAAGATGGATGAATTTTTTGTGCGAGTGATGGTGGCGGACGATCATCCTTCGTCCGCGCTGGGGATGTCGCAGGCGCTCGCGGGCAGCAGCACGATCAAGCTGCTCGGCACCGTCTCGAATTCGACCGACCTGGTGGCGATGCTCGACGAGCAGCAGAGCGACGTGCTCGTCGTCGATTACGTGATGCCCGGCGGCAAGTACGGCGATGGCCTGTCGCTGCTGTCGTTCCTTCAGCGCCGCTATCCGGCGCTTCGCCTCGTGACGATCACGATGATCGACAACCCGAGCGTGCTGCTCGCGATTCAGAAGCAGGGCGTCGCGTGCATCCTGAGCAAGTCCGATGCGATTTCGCATCTGGTCGGCGCGGTGCATGCGGCCTTCGTCGGGGCGAATTATCTGTCGCCGTTCGTCAAGAAGCTGCTGGAGGACTGCCAGCCGTCGGCCGGCATGCGCTTGCTGACGGCCCGCGAGATCGAGGTCGTGCGCCTTTACGGGGCCGGCCTGACGGTCGGCGAAATCGCCGTCCAGCTTCACCGCAGCAAGCAGACGATCAGTTCGCAGAAGTCGAGCGCGATGAAGAAGCTCGGGATCATCCGCGATGCCGACCTGATTCGCTATGCGAGCGAGGGGCAGTTGCCCGATTTGCCCGCGGCCGATGCCTAACCGGGCACCCGGTGGCCGTACCCAGTGAACCGCATGGCGTATGACGCCATGCCGGCGCCGATACGACTTCGACGACACGTATGCCCACCAAACTGAAAACGCTGATCGCACACGCCACTGTCGGGGGCCGTAAACCGTTCGAGCCCGCGCGCGTTCGGCGCCAGCAGCAATGGTTGCTCTATGGCAGCGGCGTGGCGATCACCGTGTTCGTGCTGGTCTGCACGGCACTTGTCGCTCGACTCGACGTGCAGGAATCGGTTGTGCAGTACCGATCGGAGTTCCTGGTGCGCAAGGCCGACCTGCTGGCCGAGATGGAGGTGGTCAGGGCACTTCAGAACCGCTATGTCGAGAACCTCGAGATGATAGCGACGCGCGGCCCGGACGCATCGCCCGATACGCTCCGGCGGCTCGTCGACGATCGCGGCAGGCTGGTTGCGGTCGGCCAGGCCGGGAGGGTGGCGTTCGCAGCGTTCGCGGTCGCTTCATCGTCGCTGCCGGCGAGGGCCTACGCGCCGTTGCTCGGCAGGCTGCTGGCGCAGGGCGACGTCACCGGTATCATGCCGGCGCAACAGGTCGGCGATCCGGGCATGGGCGGGTACCTGATCGATCCCGACGGCAATTTCGTCGTCGTGACCGGCTATCCGCTGGTCAAGCAGGTGCTGGCGCTGCCTGCCGGCTTCGATATCAAGGCGTTGATACGGCAACTGCAGCCGCCTGCCGATTTCGTGTCGGCGGCGGCCGCGCCGGATTACCGGAAGATTCTGCTCGACCGGCGTGACGACCCGCTCGTCGGACGCTCGGTATTGCGGTTCGCGCAGGCGGTGCGCGATGCCCAGGGCAAGCCGATCGCATGGTTCGTTCTGGTCAGCCGGCCGGCGATCGACGATTTTCTCCATGCTTCGTCCGCCGGCAGCGATTATGCGCTGGTCAACCCCGACGCGCAGGTCCTGACCGGTCGCGACGTCGATCCCAGGCTGACTGCCCGTGCACTCGTTTATGCGCAGGTTGCTCATGGCGAACGAGCGGTGGCCCATCGCGTCGGTATGAACATCGTCATCGGCGACCCAATGCCCGGGTTCCGCGAGGTGCTGACCGCGACGATTTCATGGCGACGCTTGTTCGACGATGTGGCCGTCCGGCTGGGTATTGCAGTCGGCCTCGCGCTGCTCGCGATCGGAACGGTGTGGTTCGCGATCGTCCTGTTCGACCGGCGCGCGCTGCGCCCCGCCAACCGCCGCGCGATCCGGCTGATCGAAAGCGAGGCGTTGAACCGCACGCTGATCCGCACGGCGCCGGCCGGGCTCATGCTGCTGTCGCTCGCCAATGGCGACATGATGGTTCGCAACGAGGCCGCGCAGGCCTATGGCGGCGGTGGAGCGGAGCCGTCGCTCGGCAAGCGAATCTGGCAGGCCTACCGCGACAGCGCCGCGGGCGGTCGCGCGCCGCGCGTCGTGACGCACGAGTTGTCGGTCGAGCTCGCCGGCGGCGGCACGGCCTATCTTGCCGCCCATATCGTCCGTACCCGCTATCGCGGCGTCGATGTGCTGCTTTGCACGCTCACCGACATCACCGCGCGCAGGCAGATGGAGCACAAGCTGCGCGAGGCGCGCGAAGCCGCGGACGATGCGAACAAGGCCAAGTCGACGTTTCTCGCGACGATGAGCCACGAAATCCGCACGCCGCTGAACGCGATCGTCGGCAACCTCGAGCTGATGGAGCGTGCGCAGTTGCCGGCCGACGAGCAACGGCGGCTGCAGACGGTCATGTCGTCGTCCGATGCGTTGCTGCGCATGATCAACGACGTGCTCGACCTGTCGAAGGTCGAGTCCAACCAGATGGCGCTCGAAGCCATCCCGTTCGACCTGCGCGCGATGCTGCGCGACGTCGCGGCGGTCTTCCGCCCGCTCGCCGATGCGAAACAGCTCGCGCTCGAATGCCGGATCGCGCCGGGGCTGGCCAACGGCTACGTCGGCGATCCGACCCGCCTGCGCCAGATCGTGTCGAACCTCGTCAGCAACGCGATCAAGTTCACCGAGCACGGTCAAGTGACGATCGACGCGCGCCCGGCCGCTGCCCGCGGCAGTCCGCACGGTGTCGAGATCGCGGTGCGCGACACCGGGATCGGCATTCCTCCCGAAGCGCTGCCGACGCTCTTCGACGTGTATGTGCAGACCGATCCGTCGATCTACCGGCGATTCGGCGGCACCGGGCTGGGGCTGCCGCTCTGCGGACGTCTCGCGCGCTTGATGGGCGGCGCGCTGACGGTCGACAGCCGGGCGGGCGCGGGCACGGCGTTCGTCGCGGCGCTGCCGCTCGCGGACGCACCGTCCGGATGGCGCGCCGCGTGCGACGACGTGCCGGCCACGGCACCCGCGCTGCCGATGCATGCGGACGACGGCGCGCCGCTGCGCGTGCTGGTCGCGGAAGATCATCCGGCGAGCCGCGCGTTGTTGCGGGATCAGCTCGATGCGCTGCATTGCGACGCGACGCTGGTGTCGAACGGCGTCGAGGCGATGCGCGCGTTCTTCGCGCAGCCGTTCGATGTGGTGCTGACCGATCTCGGCATGCCGGAACTCGACGGGTTCGCGCTCGCCAACTTCCTGCGCGAGCAGGGCGCGAAGGTGCCGGTGATCGCGATGACCGCGCATGCGACCGACGAGGACCGGCGGCGCTGTGCGGACGTCGGCGCGGTGGAGGTGGTGCTCAAGCCGCTGTCGATCGCCGCGCTCGACGCGGCGTTGCGCCGGCACGGGATGCGCGGCGCGGCGAATCAACCGGAGCGGAGCGATCCCGACGATGGGCGGTCGCCGGCCATGACGGACGAGATGCGCGAGAAACTGACGCAAGCGACGCTGCACTCGCTGGCCGTGATCGACAGCGCGCTCGCGTCGGACGACGTCGCGTCCGTCAAGATCCAGCTGCACTCGATGCGCGGTGGGTTCGCGCTAGCGGGCGAGGTGGAGGCGCGGGACGCGTGCGCGGCGATGGAGGGCATCGTGAACGCCGGCGAGCGCGGCTCGATTGATGCACGCTGGCCCGGCTGTCGCGCGCGCATCGAACAGGCACTGGAGCGGCTGGCGCACCGCGACGCCTGACGGTCGTTCCCCGATACGGCGCACCGTCGAATGACGTGGGCCGGGGCGAGGGCTCCGGCCGTTATCCGCGTCAGGTTGCGGGCCTCGCGTCCCGCAACGCGTCGGCACTATCACGATGATATCGGTCGTCCGGCGTTGAAGCACAGCGCCGTCGCGGGTAGCTCGAACGGGCTGTCTGCCGCAGCTTTACTAGTACGAAACGCGTGTGTCCTATTTTCGGAAAAGTACTAAGTGAATGCGACTTTTCTGAGATGGACGGTTTGGCGATAAAGAATAATATGAATGTTGAGACGATGAATGACGCACGGATTTGAGGAGTGACAAAAGGCGACCGGTATTTGTGCCGAATTTATCCGTATTTGATATTTTAAAAACACTCGGATGAGTTTGCGTTTTATCAAAAACATGAGCGCTGACCCACTGCGCGCCTTCCCGGCCGTCGAGCCGATTGCCGCTCACCGAGAAAAAACTTCACTTGCGTCGTCGGGCTCCATCGGCCGATTAGCCAATGTCATCGTGTGGCGCTGATCGTTTTTTCGACGCATGACTGACGCCCCGCGTCACTTAAATGAAAAATAATTTAGAGAATCCGGGAATTTTAAGTTAGGAATCTGTAATTCGTACATTTACGATGGGTTTGGACTCTGCATCTAGATGTTGTCCTGTCGATCATCGAGAGTGGTCCTGAGAGAATTCCGTCCGTGGAATTTGACTTCCACGGATCGATGTCATTTTTCACTGACATCGGTTGATGGATTTTTCATTTAAGGGATAACTCGATGAATCTCAGCAAACTCGTTCTGGCACTCGGTGCAAGCGCAGCACTGTTCGGCCTCGCGCAAACGGCTCACGCCGACCCGGTCTCGAAAAAGATCACGCTGACCGCGCAAATCAACGATGGCATCTTCGTGTCGAAGCCGGACGGCTCGACGTGGTACACCACGGAAGAGCTCGAAGCCACCGACTACACGCAGTCGAAGTTCAAGAAGACGCTGCCGATCCGCGTGTGGACGAAGAGCGCGGACTTCAACATTTCGCTGGCCCAGCCGCTGAAGATGGCGAGCGGCAAGTACGAAATGAAGAGCCCCGCGATCACGCTGTCGAGCAACGGCGGTGATTCGGAAGTGAAGTTCGGCGCCCAGCAGAAAATCACGCAAACGGTCACCGGCAACGGCGGCTACGATGAAGTCCACAACCTGAAGATCAGCGTCGACGCCCCGACGCAGATCGGCACCAATAGCACGAACGGCAGCTACAGCGGCGACCTCGTGATGGTGTTCGAGCCGGTCGCGTCGTCGGGCGGCGGCGACGGCAAGTAAGCCTGCATCCACGCTGGAGCCCCGCCCCTGGGCGGGGTTCCTTGTTTCGTCCGTTTCGAGAGGCAAGCAAGCGCTCGCCGTTAAATCGCCACTTCAGATAAAAAAGCGTGTCTGCCGATCAAACTCCCTTCCGTCTCAACAAGCTGTGGCTCGGCGCATTCATTTTTGTTTCATCGAACTCGTTCGCAGAACTAAAGGTATCGTACGGCGTACCGGACGGCTTCAGTGCGGCGGAATTGGATGACAGTGCCAGCTATGTCGCGACCTTCAACGGAAGAACCCTGCCGGGGTTCGTCAGCTACTCCGTCGACCACAGCGCGCTCACGTTCGACGAGGCGAAATATCGAGAGAACGGCATTTCGGCGCAAGACGTCGAGACGCTGACGCGCATCGTTGCGCAACTGGATTACAAGCGCTGCAGCAACGGTTGCGATACCGAAATCGATGGTTATCACGTGACCGTCGACAAGCTGAAGCGGTCGATATCCATCCGCGATTCCCGCGAAGACTACATTGCTCCGCAGACGGAGCTGGGTATCGTCAACAACCAGGCGCTGGATTTGCGCGCGGCGTCCGACGGCTATCGCGCCGTGAACGTCAACGGCAACACCTGGGTCGGGTTGCCGTCGCAGAGTTTCGGCTACATGAGCTGGTATGCGAACGATACGCGGTCCCGCCAGTACAACGGCGGTACGCGCGGCATCTCGTCGTACTACCTGCAGAAGAATTTCGCGAACACGTATGTGCGGATGGGCAAGCAGAATAGCATCGACTATTCGTCGGGCACCGTCAGCACCTTGCTCACGCCGAGTTTCGACCAGTTCGTGACGGTCGGCAGCCAGTCGCACCTGAAGGTCGACAGCAATACGGGTTCGTTGATCCTGTATGCGACCTCGGACGGCAACTACGAGTTCTACCGGAACGGCCGGCTGGTCACGAAGCGGCCGGCCGCGATCGGCCGCAACGAGATCAGCTTCGCGGATCTCCCGGGCGGCTACTACACGATGGAGGTACGCCTCGTCGACCGGAACGGCAATATCGTGAGCCGCGAAACGCGCGAGATCAACAACCTCAATTTCGCGGCGGCAAGCGGCAATGCGTGGCATTTCACGGCCGGCAAGGACATGTACGACAGCGGCGGCTATCTGATCGAAGCCGCGCTGAGCCGCAACCTGAAGCAGTTCTATCTGAATGCGTCGACGCTCGTCGGGCGCGGCGGAAAGTGGGCCGCCGAGGTCAACGTCACGCGGCCGTCGCAGATCGCCGGTGTCGATCTCACGCCCACGCTGGGCATTCTGAGCGGCGAACGGGGGGCCGGGGGCTACGTGAACCTGGGCCTGACGCACGAGACGTTCGGCTCGCTGTCGGTCAGCCGCTATCAGAACACGAACGTCTCGCGTTTCTATCGCGGGCAGCCAAGCACGGCCGCTTCGTACAGCCGAAACATTCGCAAGGCGATCTTCAACTACAACTTCCAGCAGTCGAATTTCGGTCATTCCCACCAGGCCGAGGTGCGCTGGAACTATCGCCCCAACGGGCTGTGGGCGACGTTCGCGCTGGGGGTGCAGCAGGGCGGCTTCCAGCGCAGCGGCAACGGCTACGGCGTGTATTTCAACATGACGATGACGCTCGACAAGGTGCAGGGCAGCTTCGCCGCCGCGCACTCGGGCGGGCGGACCCAGTTGAGCGCCGACGTTCGGAAGGATTTCGCCGACGGCTTCGGCACGTCGACGATCGGCATGAACGCGAACCGGATCGGCAACGACTACAGCCTCAACGCGTATGGCAGCCGCTCCGGGTCGCGCGGTGATGCATCGCTGAACCTCGGCCATTCGAGCATCGCGAGCAACATCGACTTCAACTACCGCGGCATGGCGGCTGCCAGCAAGCACGGGATCGCATTCGGGCGCTACAGCCCGAGCGGCAGCGCGATGTTGCTGAAGACACCCGCTATCGACGGCACGCCTTACGGCTTCAACGTCGAGGGCAGTCCGGTCGCGGGCGGCAGCACATATGCGGTGCCGTTGAACGCGTATACCGATGTGTCGTTCGCGCGCGTATCGAGCAGCAGCCGCGATCTCGACATGAACATCGAGGTGCCTGCGAACATCGTTCGCGCCCATCCGGGGCAGGTGTACTCGGCCAAGGCACGCGTCGACATCAGCATGATCTACAGCGGTTTCCTGACGGATGAGCAAGGGAAGCCGATCAACGGAACGGTCGTCGAAACTGGCGATACGGTCCACCGGAACGGATTGTTCTCGATCGTGAGCAAGAAGATGCTTTCTTTGATCACGGTCGAGCAGGACGGTCAGCGCTATAGCTGCGATTTGAAGAATCCGAACGGAAGCTACTACCGCTGCAATTGACGCGTCCGATTATTGGAAGGAAGACGGAATGAAAGTGAAATGCCGAATCGGGGTGGCCGCGCTATGCGGCTTGTTGTCCGGAGCGGGGCAGCTCGCTCATGCGGAGGGCGAATTGATGGTGATGCCGGCCACGACCAAGGTGTTCAATGCCCATGAGCAGAAAGTGTCCGTGAGGAACATGGGCGACGCGCCGCTGTATCTCAACATCGGGGTGCAGAAGGTCGTCAACCCCGGCGTGATGCCCGAAAAGAAGGTGGATCTCGGGGATCTCGACCATCCCGGCATGCTCGCCAGCCCCGACAAGCTGACGCTCGGGCCGGGGCAGACGCGGGCGATCGTCCTGAAATCGCTGGCCGAGCCGGATGCCGAAGAAGTCTATCGGCTCTATATCGTGCCCGTCAGGTCGCTGAAGGTCGACGATGCGCCGCAGGACCGGATCACGGCACCGATGTCGGTGGCGATCGGCTATGGCGTGCTGGTTCGACACATGCCGCCGCCAGGCAAGCAGCGTTCCGGCTGGACGCATCGTTGCGACGGTGGCGGGGTGACGCTCGAGAATACCGGGAACGTTCGACAGGTCTTCACTGATGTCGTTTACGACAAGGCGAAGGCGGCGCAGACGGTAGCCGTGTTTCCGGGCACGCCGCAGCACTTTGCTACCCGATACATGACATTCCAGGTCGACGATAAACCGGTCACGGTGGATTGCCAGCAATGACACCCGCGCGGAAATGGGCGCTGGGCATGCTGGCCGTGCTGTGCAGTGCGCACGGCATGGCGGCCGGTGTGCTGAAACTGTCCCGCACGGAGGTGACGCTCGCGCCGGGCCAGCCGCCGAACGAGCTGTGGGTCGAGAACGTCGGCGATACGCCGCTCTATCTCGACGTGACGCAGCAGTGGGTCGCCAACCCGGGGCAAACGCCCGAACGTCTCGTGCCGGTCGAGGAGATGGATCGCCCGACCTTGCTGGCACAGCCGACCCGTCTCGCGTTGGCGCCCGGGCAGAAATACAGGGTCGCGCTGAAGGAGCTCGTTGTGCCGCTTGAGGCGAGGGTCTGGCGGCTGACGTTCAGGCCAAGGGAGCGCATCGCTGTCGATGCCGGCGATGCGCAACGCCCGGCAGCACCGCTGTTCATCAGTGTGGGGTATGGCGTCGTCATTTATCAGCTTGCGCGCACGAAGCGCTAGCCCATGACGACGAGGCGCGTCAATGCGCGATACGTTTCGACAACAGGTGCAGAAATATGGGTGTTAAGAGAACGTCCTTGGAATGGTGGAAAAAAATCTTCCTGATGATGATTCTTTCCGTCAGTGCAAACGGCGCGTTTGCAGCGGGTCTTGTGCTTGACCATATGAGTGATGGATACAAAGGATGTTCGTGGCGAGACAACGGAGACGGGACCAGCACGCTCAACCTCACGATCTACTACAAGGAAGTCGCAGGTCACACAGGGGGCTACAGCTTCAATTCCCGTGCGGTAATGTTCTATACCTATAATTTTAAAGGTCAGATGCAGTCAAGCTCTCTCGCGGCGAAGTCTGTTTCAATGAATGGCGCAAGCTATGGCGAGTATTGGAGTGGGAATTTTACGCTTTATAACGGAGGCCGGGGGGGGGCAGATGTGAACCCCAAGTGGAAAGTAACCACGCCTTATACAGCCGACGTCGAGATCGTGATCGATAACAAAACCGTCAAGGATTGGCCCGCCGTTTCCGTTCGGGCGGCTAACTTCACGAGTGTCGACGACGTTGCCGAAATCAATGGAGGTGCCTATATTGCGCGAGATGGCGAGCACGGAAGTTGCAAGACGGTAGATCCGGAGAAGCCGCCGCCGCCGCCCATTGTGATAAGCATGACGGCGCCGGACTGGAACCTCGGAGAGCTTCCCGAAGGTGAAGGGAAAAAGACGCTTTCAGGTATCGAGAATCAGCTTTGCTTCACTTATTCCGGTTCCAATGTAAGCGACCTGCAATTTGTTATCAAGGCGAGCAACGCCAACGGCATCGCCGGTAATCGCTATCGGCTCAAAAGCGTCGACGATGCATCACAGCTCGTGCCGTACAGCATGACGTTGAACAGCGGAGTGTCATCCCTCTTTCTACCGAATTCCGACGGTACGGCGTTGTCCTTGAGCAGTTCCGGCAGAACTTGTTTCGTTCCGACGTTCAAGACGAGTGTCGGCGCAGGGCTGAAGGAAGGGACCTACAACGATGTTCTCATCTTTACGGTCACTACGAAATCATAGGGTATGACATGGGAAAGATGATCTTGGGTTGCATGTATGCCGCATTGATGTGCATGTCGGCGACAGTGGCTGCGCAGTCGGTCGCACCATCGGTGACGCTGATCGGCAAGACCACCAGCAAGGTGACCGCCCGCATCGTCAAGCCGAACAAATTGATCGTCACCGACGACAAGGACGGCTGGTTCGACAAGGGGCTGGAGATGCAGCAACTCGGTGGCTGGGATACCCCGTACGATATACAGGCGCGCCTGAAAGTCGTATCGACCAGCGGGGTGTTCCAGGTGCGCCTCGATACGCCGCTGACGATCAGGCATCAGTCGAAACCGACGCTGGTGTTTCGGACACCGACCGTCAAACTGGGCGCCGATGGGGGCGTGCCGAAGCCGCTCATGGTCGGGCAGGGCGCGGAATTCCAGAATCCGGCGCCGCCGCAGGCAGGCGCCGACTCGGTCGGGTATTACACGCTCGACGTGTCCGCGTATCCGCCCGCGGGCGATTTCAAAAGCACCGTCGGAACGTACACCGGCGTGTTGTCGATGACGTTCGAGCCGGTGGTCAGGGCACCCTGACGCTTGATCCCTCGTCGGTTTGCCCGCTTTGCGTGAGCAGTCGGCCGGGCGGGCAAACCGGGCGTCACTTGCCGCGCAGGCCATCGACATGAATCCTTACGCATCTATCTTTTCCCGTGCCGCTTTCGCGCTCATGCTGGCGATCCCGGTATCGGCATCGGCCGTCATCGACATGCTTCCGAAGGAAGCGACGGTGGAGCAAAAAAGCGAGCCGATCACGCTCGTCAACAACGGCGATCACGCCGAGTACGTGACCATTTCGCTGTCACGCCTGTTGAATCCCGGTGTGCCGCTGGACGAAGAGCGCCTCGAGCCGGTCGGGGACGAGACGAAGCCGTCGCTCTATGTCTATCCGTTTCGGGTGAGTCTTGCCGCCGGGCAGACGAAAATCATCACGCTCAAGCCGCTTCGTGCTGTCGACACGGAAACGGTTTACCGCCTCGACGTGCAGCCGGTGATCAAGCTGCTTGGCAGCGAACGCAGGAATACGTCGGCCAATGTCGTCGTCAGCCTCGGGTTCAGCGGCCTCGTCCGTCAACTGCCTCCGAAAGTTCGCGAGGGGCTCGACGTCGTGTGCGACGCGTCCGGCGCTCGACTGACGGCAACCGGGACTGTCCGCTATCGCGTGGAGGGCGCGCAAGCAGACGGCCATGCGATCGATGCGTTCAATGTCTATCCCGGCATGCCATTGCCCCTGACGGGGCGGGTCGTGGAAATTCCCGGGCATCCTGCCTGTCGCGCAACCGTCGAGAAATAGCACTGCTTCGAAACAGGTATGTGCTTGCGTCGTGGTGATACGAGCACCACGTGAGTCGACGGATCCGTGACGCTCGACGCGTCGAACCGAAAAATGCTCGGTTGGCCGCCTTTTGCGGTCACGCCTTGGCGTGACCGCAAGGGCTGAATGTTCCGATTCTTTCGCTGCTGCCGGGCTTTTCCGGCCGTGTTCACGTTCGGCCGGCCAGGCGGGCTGGTCGCTCCCGGTTCGACCGCCGCACGTTGCGATACCTCATCGCGACGACTCACCGCTCCCGCGCGTTGCTTTGCGGTGTTGCCTGCAGGCTTCCCGATGAATCGAAACAGGCCGCCGACCGGTGAACCCGCTTGATCGCGCACTGATTCAGGCGATGCGCTTGCCCTCATGCGCATTCGTTTTTGTTGATCGTGAAATTCGGATTTTTCTTAAAAAAGGTTAAATGCGAGCGTGGCGATTTTATCCAGACATGTACGTACTCGTTTATTGAGCGACCGATGCATTGACGCCCTCAGCATGCTCCTGCGGCAAGGCTGAGGCTCATGTGGCAAGGGATGCGGGGCGAAGGCCGAGAAATGTGAAATCCATTTTGTATTTACGAGGGCGGCGTCCGAAATCAAAATTCGTACTCGTACTAATACATTTTCGTTCAATGTCGTTCTCGAACTAAATACAAAAATTTCGCCAATTGGCATCATTCGTCCTGCTCTGTAAGGAGTTATTCAATTACGTCTCATCTGGAGAACATCGTGGCACTCAACAAGAAAATTCTGGCACTCGCAGCAGTCGCAGGCACGTTCGTAGCAGGTTCGGCAATGGCTGCCGACGGTACGATCAACTTCACCGGCAACATTACCGCGGCATCGTGTTCGATCACGGGCGGCGCAGGCACGACCGTGACCGGCGAGAAGGGCAAGCAGGACATCGCGGTCAATCTCGGCACGGTCAGCGCGGATTCGATCGGCGGCACCGCGGGTCATGGCATCGCCGGCGGTACGGCGATCAGCCTGAACCTCGACTGCGGCAACACCGCAACCGACCTGACGCTCGTCAAGATGAAGTTCGACCCGCTGGCCGGCTCGGGCATCGACGGCAAGAACAACAAGCTGCTGAAGATCTCGGGTTCGGCAACGGGCGTCGGTATCGGTCTGTACAACGACGACAACACGTTGCTGAACCTGGCGGCGAACGAGACGATCAACGGCTCGCTGGTGAAGGGCGGCACGGCAGAAGCGCCGACTTACACCGCGTCGCTGAACATGCGCGCCGGTTACGTCGCCAACGGCGAAAAGATCGCCGCCGGTAACGCCAACGGCACGCTGCCGTTCACGCTGTCGTACGAGTAAGTCTCCGTCAATCGAGCGGCGAAATGGCACGTCGTGCCATTTCGCCGCCGCCTCCAGATTCAAATCCGCCATGAAGAAAAAGCTCATTGCCGGGCTGGTCGCGGCCGGCTCGATGTTGTTCCTGTCCCTTTCGTCGCATGCCGGCATTTCGTTGTCCGGCACGCGCGTGATCTATCCGGCGAAGAGCAAGGAGGCATCGCTCATCGTCAAGAATCAGTCGAAGGACGACGTGATGATCCAGTCATGGATCGAATTGCCGGACGGCACGAAGGGCGACCTGCCCTTTGCGATTACACCGTCGCTGAGTCTGCTTGGCGGCGACAAGCAGCAGGTGCTGCGAATTTTTTACGCGGGCGAAGGGCTCGCGGCCGATCGTGAATCGGTGTTCTGGCTGAGCGTGCAGGAAATTCCGCAAAAGCCGAAGGAAGACAACTCGCTGCAGATCGCGGTCCGGCAGCGGATCAAGATGTTTTATCGGCCGGCCGATCTGGCCGATAAACCCGAAGATGCGCCGGGTCGATTGAAGTGGCACTGGAGCGACGCGGACGGCAAGCCGGCGCTGGAAGTCGCCAACGACACGCCGTATTTCGTATCGCTCGGTCACGCGAATCTCAAGGCCGGTGCGAATACTTATCCGGTCGTCACCGAGATGATCGCGCCGAAATCGTCGAAGCGCCTGGCAATCAAGGAATTCTCCGGAAAATCGATGCCGGCAAGCGCCAAGGTCGAATTCAGCTCGATCAACGACTTTGGTGCAACGGTCGATACGCAATCCGACGTGACGAAATAACGGAGCCGTTGGGCGAGCCGGCCAGCAGGATCAAATCTAAGAAATACGTTGTACTGATTAAAACAAGCATAAAGGGCGCGCAGTCACGATATGAAAACCACTGTCAAGAAAATCGTAGAAGCTTGCCAGCGCGCGTCCTATTTGATGGCGCTTGGCGCCGCCGTTGCGCCCATCGGCGCGCAAGCGGCAGAATTCAACGAGATGTTCCTCAAGAAAGGGGACGGTCCTGTCGAGCTTTCGTATTTCGAGCGAGGCAGCGCGGTTGCACCGGGCACCTACGATGTCGACGTGTCGCTGAACCAGCAGCGTACGAAGCGCGAGCCGATCCAGTTCAAGTCCGGCGCAGCGGGCGACGTCCGGCCCGTCATCACCTATGGTTTGCTGAAAACGCTCGGTGTGGACGTGAAGCGTCTCGAACGGGAGCATAAGCTGGAGCCGGGGCTGGCCGACGACGCGCCGCTCGACCTGGCTGCGCTGGTGGACGGCGCATCGACGAGTTTCGACGTCGGGACGCTGACGCTCGACGTCACCGTGCCGCAGATTTACGCGCCGGTACAAACGCGCGGCTACGTCGATCCGTCGATGTGGGACGAAGGCATTACCGCCGCCTATTCGAATTACCAGGCGAACTTCAGTCACGATACGGATTCCGGTTATCGCAGCGACTACGCCTACCTCGGGTTGCGCAACGGCCTGAACATCGGCGCGTGGCGGCTGCGCAATGAATCCGCGCTGTCATGGCGACGCGGCAGCCCGTCGGATATTTCGGCGAACCGTAGTTATGTGGAGCGCGACCTGCAGCGCATCAAGGGGCGGCTTTCCGCGGGCGAAGTGTATTCATCCGGCGAGATTTTCGACAGCGTGCGTTTTCTGGGTGTGCAGGTCAGCTCCGATACGGGGATGCTGCCGGACAACGAGGTCGGCTATGCGCCGGTCGTGCGCGGTATCGCGCAGAGCAATGCGGTGGTCGAGGTCCGGCAGAACGGCTACGTGATCTATTCGACGTCCGTGACGCCGGGCGCGTTCGAGTTCCGGGACATTTACCCGAGCGGTTCGAACGGCGACCTCGAGATCCGGATCATCGAATCCGACGGCAGCGTGCGCACGTACCGGCAATCGTATTCGTATCTGCCGGTGATGATTCGTCGCGGCACGATGCGTTATGCATTCTCGGCCGGCCAGTATCGCGGCTACAGTCAGTCGCGGCCGAAGTTCGCGCAGGGCACGCTGATCTATGGCGTGTCCGACAACCTGACCGGCTACGGCGGTTTCATCGGCTCCGACCGCTACGCGGCGATTGCGCTCGGGGTCGGCTATAACTCGCGGCTGGGCGGCGTGTCGTTCGACATCACGCACAGCCAGTCGAACGTGACCGGCCGCAAGGCCAGCGGGCAAAGCTTCCGCTTCCTCTATTCGAAGACGCTGGCGGCGACCGAGACGACCTTCACGATGGTCGGTTACCGCTATTCGACGGACGGCTATCGCACGTTCAGCCAGCACGTCGACGATCTCGATCGCCAGTGGGGCGCCGGATATCGCCGTCAGAAGAGTCGCGTCGACCTGAACGTCAATCAGTCGCTGGGCACGAGCGGGTCGCTGTATGCGAGCATCGGCGATACGAGCTACTGGAACCAGGGTGGCTCCAGCCGCAACATCCAGATCGGCTACAGCGGCGCGCTGAAGAATCTCAGCTACAGCATCGCGGCGGCGCACACGCGGGAATCGGGGCCATTCGGCCGGTCCGACACGCAGTTCACCGCATCGATCAGCATCCCGATCGGCGGCGGCACCCGCTCGCATCGGATGTTCGCGAACACGGTGGCGTCGACCAGCGGCGACGTGAGTTCCCAGGTGGGCGTGAACGGCTTCCTGAACGACGCGAACACGGTCAACTATTCGGTGCAGGGCGACTACCGCAAACGTGCGGGTGGATCGGGCGGGGTCGGCCTCGGCTGGGATACGCCGCTCGCCAAGCTGACGACGAACTACACGCAGTCCGGCCATGGCAAGCACGTGGACGTCGGGGCCGCGGGTTCCATTGTCGCGCACCGCGGCGGCATCACGCTGGGCCAGACGGTCGGCGAGACGTTCGCGATCGCCGAAGTGCCCGGCGTGCGTGGCGCGCGCTTCTCGTCGTCGACGAGCATCAGCACCGATCGCAACGGCTACGCGATCCTGCCGTATGCGCAGCCGTATCGCTACAACTGGCTGAACATCGATACCGAAAGCCTCGGTTTCGATACCGACCTGACCGACAACGCGAAATCGGTGGTCCCGACGCGCGGTGCGATCGTGAAGGCGAAGTTCGCGGCCGAAACGGGCCGCCGAATCCAGTTCGACATCAAGACGTCGGACGGCGGCAACGTGCCGTTCGGCGCGACCGCGTACGACGAAAGCGGCAAGGTGCTCGGCATGGTCGACGATGCGTCGCGCGTGCTGGTGTTCGGCATCGAGGACCACGGGCGCCTGTCGATTCGCTGGAGCGAGGGTTCGTGCGACGGCGGCTATGCATTGCCGGAGCGGAAGAAGTCGGTTGCATACGAGCGCGTCGCGATGACTTGCAAGATGGCAGGGCGGTGATTCGGTTGAAAACGCATGCTTCGATGGCGAAGCGGCTTTGCATCGGTCAATCAGCCCGACGCGCTGGCAGATAGCGCATTGAACATCGATTTCGATGTTTCTTCAGTGGATAAAGCACTCATGAAAAATTTCGTACCTTTGCTCCGGCATATCGGCGTCGGAATGTTGCTTGCGATGGGTTTGCACGGCACGGCCCAGGCGATCTGCAAATGGAGCAGCCCAAACGGGGCCCATAACACATCGTATACGGTGATGCCGAACCGAAGCATTACGTTGAAGCGAGTGCCCATCGGTCAGAAGATGGGTTATATGCAACTCGATCCCAGTTTACTGCCGGGAGACAAATACTACATATGCGATAACGACTTTGTGAACTACCGGCTGGATACGTCGAATCTTTCGCCGTCCGGCTATCCCAACGTATGGAAAACGAGTATCCCCGGTATCGGCGTCGCATTGTCGATGCAGCGATACAGCAGTGCTCCGGTCGAGAATCTTCCCTTCAGCTTTCAAAGCGGTCCCAATTCAGAACATACTACCTTCCCTAACATTGGCCTCGCTTTTTTTCGTATCGGCGTGGGTGTCGTTTCCGGAGAACAGGAAATCTCGTTCAAGGCGTTGCTCGATGCTCCCGGTTTGCCTAAGGTCGCTTTGAACGTCGGACCCGCACGCGTCAATATCGTGAACGACGTGTACTTCGAAAGTTGTTCGGCAGCGGACAAGGCCGTCACGGTTCAGATGGGGCAAGAGCAGATCGAGCGCATCAAGCGAGGGACGGCCACCGAGCATCCGTTCGGTTTCGATGTGCGCTGTCTCGGCCTCAAGCCGAATGCGGCGGGCGGTTCCGTTCGAGTCTACTTCGAAGGCAACGCGGTGTCCGACGGCCTGTTGCGCCTGTCCAGCACCGGTACGAACGCCGCTACCGGAATGGGCATCGCGCTGGTCAGCGACAGCGGCGTCAAGTTGCCGTTCAGCAAGGCCCGTGCGCTGCCGTTGAAATGGAACCGGTCCGAGCCGGACGGCGAGATGTATCGTTTCTCAGGTACCGCGAAATATGCGCCGACGAGCGGCACGATCAAGCCGGGGGAGGCCGACGCCGTGATGAACTTCGTGATCGAATACAACTGACGGCGAATGGGGAGTGAGCTTGCTTCTTTGAAAGTCAGAAACGCCGGCGGACCGTGACCTTGCTCCGGGACGCTGGACGGAAGAGAAACGATGGCTAGACCAATGAGGGCTGAGTTCTGTATTGCACAGGGCTCAGCCCTTTTGGTTGGTTTTGACCCAGCTTGGCCAAAGCTTTGCTGAGTATGTTTTTGGGGCGCAGTTCAGACCGGTATGCCCGATCGGTCTGCTGCATAGCCAGCGGCCCGAAGGCCACTGGCTAGGCGCGATCATGCCGGTTCGCGCATATCAAGGCCTCCTGTCATCGTTTGGAGCCGATGACGCAGAGGCCTTGCCGGCAATGCTCAGGGCTTCACCGTTCCGAAGTTCAGACCGACCAGCGGACCGTAAATCTGTCCGTAGCCAGCCTTGACGTCGACGTGGCTGGTGCTCGACGAGCCATAGATGAAGCCGAAGTTGCCGCCTGCGAGCCCACCCAGCTTCGCGAACCGGCCACCGGACACCGAGCCGCTCGACGACGACGCGGTGATGGTGCCGCCGGCGTTGCCGACGAGGCCGCCGACGAAGCTGTAGTCACCGCCCTTTGCCGATCCCGTCGCGTGCGATCGATCGAGTTTGCCCGTCAGCCGGCCGACGAGACCGCCGACACTGCTGTTCACCCCGGCTTCGACGTTGCCCGAGGCGTCCGACCCGGTGATGCTGCCGCGTTCGTTGACGCCGACCAGTCCGCCGGCCAGCGCCATATCGCCTGCCTTCACGGCGCCGTTCGCATGGGAGTCGGCGACGGTTCCGGCGTTACGGCCGACGAGCCCGCCTGCCTGGCTCTCGATGCCGGCCGTGACCTTGCCATTGGCGGTCGAAGCGCGAATGCTGCCGCTGTTCGAGCCGACGAGGCCGCCGGCCGTGCCGCCCATGCCGAACGTGGTGGCCACCACGTCGCCGTTGGCCGTCGATGCATCGATGTCGCCCTTGTTCGACCCGACCAGGCCGCCCGCGATGCCGTGATCGCCGACGGTCACCTTCCCGTTCGCGTGCGAGGCGGCCACGGTGGCCGCGTTGATTCCGACGAGGCCGCCGGCCACCGCGTTCTGGCGAGCCGTCACGCTGGCGGACGACGACGAGTCGGTGATGACGCCGTTATCGTCGTTGATGCCAACGAGGCCGCCTGCGATCGACGCGTTGCCCGTCGCGACGACGCTGCCCGTGCTCGACGAGCGCTCGATCCGACCCGTGTTGAGGCCCACCAGCCCGCCGACGGCGCCGTCATGCATCGCGCTCACTTGAACGTCGGCCCGGCTGTCGCGGATCGTCGCCAATACCTGCGGCTTGTCCAGTCGCGTCATGCTCTCGCCGACCAGGCCGCCGATCGACAGCGCATTGCGATCGCCGGCGATGCGGCCGGATACCGACGCATGCTCGATCGTGCCGCCGTAGTTCGCGCCGACGAGGCCGCCGATGTTCGCTCGCCCCTTCGCGTTGACCGTTATGTTGCGCGCCGTCACGTTGGAGATCGTGCCAATGTTCATGCCGGCGAGCGCGCCGACGGACGTCGGCACGCCGTACTGCACGCTCGGGGCGGGCACGTAGATGTCCGACAGGCCGAGGTTCGCGATGCGGCCGACGTTCACACTGAACAGGCCGACGGCGGTATGTGCCACATTGGCAACGATCAGCTGGCTGATCGTGTTGCCGAGACCGTCGAATACGCCGGTGAACGAGAGACCGCCGCCGATGCTCTGGAAGACCGTCTTCGCGCCGTCGATCCCGTTGCCCAGCACGTAGCGGCCCTTCAGGTTGGCGTCAACGTTGCGGAGGTCGGCGAGCGTGTGCAGCACCTGGTACGCGTCGCCGTTCGCGCTGTACGACGCGTTCTGGCCCGACAGCGTGACGACGGCCTTGTCGCCCGAGAACGTATGGCCGTTCCTGGCGTTGAGTTCCAGATGGGCGTTGCGGCCCGTCAGCTTGACCGCGTCGTTCACGCGGATTCCGTCGGCCGCATCGACGATCAGGCGCGCATTCGTGCCGGTGGCGGACAGCGACTTCTGCAGGTTGATGCTGCCTTGCTTCGCGCCCAGCTTGAGCGTGTTGTCGCTGGACCATGCGACGGGGCCGCCCACGGTCAGATCGTGCTTGGTATTGACCAGTTCGACGTGGGTCGTGTCGAGATTCTGCCCGAGCGTGCTTGCGTTGATGGAGAGACCGGTGTCCCGGCTGCCGTTCCCCGTGCCCGTGTTGCCGCTGATGTTGCTGTTGCCGTTGAAGCCTCGCGTATTGGGCGCGATCGGGTCGGCCAGGACGCCGGCGTTCGCCGCCTCGATCTTCCAGGTGCCGGTCTGGCCGTTTGCGCCGCGCGTATCGACGCGCGTGCCGGCGGCGATGTTGACCTGCTCGCCGCGCGTGACCACGTTGCCGCCCGCGCCCGACGCGGCGCTCGCATCGAGCTTGCCGGCGACGTTGACGGCGCCGCCGTCGAGCGTGATCTTGCCGCCGCGCCCGACGAGACCCTTTGCCTCGATCGTGCCGGTGTTGTTGACGACTGCGTTCAGCAGGTTGCCGGCCGCGCGGGCCGACATCAGCACCTCGCCGCCGTCGGCCTTCAGCAGGCCGCCGTTGGTGGCCTGTGCGTCGATCGCACCCTCTTCGACCTGCAGGCTCAGCAGATCGTTGCCGTCGAAGTTGACGTTGAACGCATTGCCGGCGCCGAGCGCGACGCGGCCCATTTTGGCCTGGATCACGCCGTTGTTCGACACGCGCGCGCCGAGCAGCGCGACGCTGCCGCCGTCGGCTGCGGTGATGCGGCCGTCGTTCACGACCGACGCGCTCGATTGACCCGCGAAGCGATAGTTGCCGGCGAGGAAATCGGCGTCGGCGATGTTCTGCGTCGACGCAACCAGGCCGCCGACGTTGATCTGTGCGCCGGAGCCGAACAGCACGCCGTTCGGGTTGACCAGGAACACCTTGCCGTTCGCGTCGATATTGCCGTGAATCTGGCTGCCGTTGTTGCCGATCACGCGGTTCAGCGCGATGGACTGGGTGCCGGGCTGATGGAACGCGACGCGTTCGCCGTTGGCGACGTCGAACGCCTGCCAGTTCGTGACGAGCTTGTCGGTATGCTGGTTGATGGACATCGACTTGCCGTCGGCGTCGCGGAGGATGTCGGCCTTGCCGGCGGTGATCGCTTCGCCGGTGGGCAGTGCGAAGGCGGGCAGCGAGGCGAAGCCGAGCAACGAGACGGCCGCTGCGGCGAGACGCTTGCCGCCTGCCGATTTGCCGTGCCGGCGCGCGGTTTCCCCGACTGCGCTCCAGCATCCCTGGGTCTGGTTCCAGACCAGTGCGTAGGTCTTGTTCATGTGATGGTTATCTCTCTGGATAAGAACAGGAAATCGTTTCGTATCGGTCGGTATACCTAACGAAACGGAGAAATCGAAAGCGTGCGACATGCGCGCTTCCGGGTGGCGGGCGGCCATGCCGCCCGCGTTACGTGCGGACCGGCTAGTACCACCGGTCCGCGCGTTCGACGCCGCTCAGAAATACTGGGCGGCCTGTAACCAGACGCTCGGCGATCGGGTGGCCGACGCGACCGCGTCGGCATGGCCGATGGGCAACGCGGCAGTCATGCTGATTTGCCGGCGCGTGCCGAACCAGCTCGCGCCGACGCCGATCGACGACAACTGCACCGTGTTGCGCTCGCGCGACCACGGCTGCTTGGCGAGCTGTACTCGGCCGGTGTCGACGAACGTGCTGACCTGCCAGCCCGGTGCGGCGAGGTAGCGCAATTCGGCACTGGACTGCCAGCCTTGATCGCCGTTGCCCGCGCCGAGTGCATAAGCACGCACGCCGTACGGGCCGCCGAGGCTGAATTTTTCGGAAGAGTCGAGATTGCGCGATGCCAGTTGCGCGCTGAACTGCGTATAGAGCTGCAAGCGGGCGCCGAGCGCCTGCAGTCGCAACGCGCTGACGTTCAGCTTGGTGAAGCGGCCGTGCGCATGGGCGATGCGGTTCAGGCCCAGCGCGTCGTTACCGCGCAGGCGGCCGATGCCGATGGTGGCCGAGAAGCCGTTGCGGCCGCCGCCGCCGAGGTCGTCCTGGCTGTTGCCGCTTACGCCGAAGGTCCACAGGTCGACCTGCTTGCCGTTGTCGATCTCCAACGCGCTGTAAATATCGCGCAGATGCTTGTTTTCGTAGGTGAGCAGCGCGTCGAGACGGGCCTTCCGGCCGCGCACCAGCGGCTGCGTGACGAAAGCGGAGCGGACGTCGGCGCTGCCGCGATAGCCGAGATCCGCCAGGCTGCCGCCCACGCGGTAATGCATGTCGGAATAGGCGACGCCGACGCGCGTCGCGGCAGGGCCGATCGGGACCTGGTAGGCGGTGCGGTAATAGCGTTGATGCGTGTCGCTCGTCAGGCCACGCAACGAAAAGCGATCGCCGACGCGCAGCGGCGCATTGACGTCGACGCTGCCGGTCGCACGGTAGCGGCCGGTCAGCGGATCGCCGAAGTTGTCGACTTCGAGCGAGCCGTTCGCCAGCGGGCCGGGCTCGGCGTCGATCACGAGGTCGGTCGTACCCGGCTCGGTGCCGGGCCGCAGCGTGCCTTTCGCTTCGACGCCGGGCATGTCGTCGAGCAGCATGAGGCTGCGCTCGAGGTTCCCGCCGTGGACGATGTCGCCCGGATGCAGTGCCGCGAGGGGCTGGCGCAACGCGCGGTCGACCACCCGCGACGGGTTGTGCAGCTCGATGTGCCCGTAGCGGCCTTCGACGACGGCGATGCGAACGATGCCGTCTTCGATGTCCTGGCGCGGCAGATAGGCGCGCGCGAGGACGTAGCCGCGCTCGCGATAGTAGGTCGTGATCCGGTTCGCGGCCTGCTGCAGTTCGCCGAAATCGAGTTCGCGGCCCGCGAGGTCGACCAGCAACGCATCGAGCCGTGCCGCGGGAATCGCCGTGTTGCCTTCGATGACGAATGCACGGACCGCGACGTGCGGGCCCGCGCCGTTTTCGGCCGCCGGCGCGGGCTCGGCCGGCGCAATGTCGATCTCCGGACGCGTGGCGGCAGGCAGGGACGGACGCACGGTTTCGATGTCACGAATCGATTGCCCGGCGCTGGGTACCTGTGCATGCGCGAAACCGAAACCGGGAAGGAGCCATGCGGCGGCGATGTAGCCGGTCCGCCGGAGCGCGTCGCGCAGAGCGCGCGCGCCGGCCGGCATCGCGTGAGGGCGTGCACGGGCGACGTGCGACGTGGACTGCTGGCTCGCAGACATGCAGGAGGCGGCTGTCGATGCGCCGACGACCGCCGATGCCCGCGTGCGACGAATGATAGGAATATCTCACCCCGGAGAAATAATCGTGGATCTGTCTCAAGATTTAGAGTCGATCCGTTGGGAATGCCGGGGATATTACGAAAGGGTTGCAGTCGTGGATATTGAACAAGTACGAGCGTGTGGGTGAAATCGCTCTGTCTTGCATGATTTTTTTTGGGATGCGCGGCGACGTCATGCGCGGCTCTGTCGAACGGGGACAAAAAGCGATGACGCGGACTGGTCACGGCTTGATGGAGCCGGCGCGTATCTGCTTGACCTTAAGTAGTTCTTTCGATAGGCGCGGCGGCCGTGATGAGAATAGGACTAAACACAGACTAATCCCAATTTCTTTAGGACGTGTCCGATTAAAAATGCGCTTTCACGATGGCAATATACAGGCTTGCATTGCTTCGATCTGAAGTGTTGTGCGTTTCGGTTTATGCGTCACGAATGGCACTGTATAAATCGGATATTTAATAGTTTATGACGTTTTTGCGGGTTTGTCGTCATAAGAAGAATTTTGTATTGCTAAATAACAGGATAAGACCCGTCGTCGATTTGACAATCGATCCGTGTCGGCGCGACCGCATGGCGTAAATGCTCGCTGCCGTCCCGCCGTCGTTCGATTTCGACGGGTGATCGCTCAGGTATGCATTCGTTCGACTCTGTTGACTACGCACTCGTTGTTCGCGGGAAGATTTCCTGGTTTCGGCTGGCGGATGGCGGCCTGCTCGTCGCCGCGGCATGGGCGGCGAAGCGCTGGTTCGACGAGGCGCCCTGGTCGGCGGCCGATGCCGCGTTGACCGCCATTTCGATCGCATGCGCGCTGATCCTGTTTCCGTTGATCGGCCTGTACGGCAATCGCGAGCGACGCATGTCGTGGCGTCGCATGTGGTGGGTGCCGGCCGGCCTTGCCGTCGCCCTGTGCGTCGGCGTGATGTCTGTTACGGCACTCGACTGGCAATCCGGCGCGGCGCCCGGCTGGGTGATCGGCTGGTTCGTGCTGTCGACGGTCGCGCTCGTCGCGTCGCACGCATTGCGGCAATGGCTGGGCGTCCAAGGCGCGGCGCACGACGCCGGGCGCAAGCCTGTCGCGCTCGTCGGGTATCGCGAACGATGCCTGGCGCTTGCGGGTCGCGATGCGCGCGAGGTCGGGTCGCCGTTTCAGGTGGCCGCGATCTTCGACATGTCCGGCGCCCCCGCACTCGATGCGGACAAGTTTGAAGTGCATGCCGATCTCGACCGGTTCGTCGACTGCGTGCGCCGCGCGCACGTCGAGGAAATCTGGATCGTGCTGCCGCTGTCGGAGGCCGATCGCATCGGCGCGATCGTTCGTGCGTTCGACACGGATCTCGTGGATATCCGCTTCATGCCGGACCTCGCGGGCATCACGCCGCTCCATCCGCGCCGCGCGATTCGCGGCCGCGCGCTCGATCTCGTGGCGGCGCCGCTGTCGGCGCGGGCGCTCGCGGGCAAGGCCATGTTCGACCGGGTTTTCGCGGGGCTGGCGCTGGTCGCGATCGCGCCGCTGATGGCGGCGATCGCGGTCGCGGTGAAGTGCTCGTCGCCGGGGCCGGTGCTGTTCCGGCAGCAGCGCCGGGGTGCGTACGGGCGCATCTTCACGATCTACAAGTTCAGGACGATGCGCGAGCACGACATCGACGTACCGGGCGAAGTGCGTCAGGCGACGCGCGGCGATCCGCGCATCACGCGCGTCGGCGCGCTGCTGCGGCGCACGAGCCTCGACGAGTTGCCGCAGTTCCTGAACGTGCTGAAGGGCGACATGTCGGTGGTCGGCCCGCGTCCGCACGCGGTCGAGCACGACCGCTTCTACCAGCATCGGGTCGACGGCTACATCCAGCGCTACCGGATCAAGCCGGGCATCACCGGCTGGGCGCAGGTCAACGGGCATCGCGGCGAGACGGATCGCGTCGAGAAGATGCAGCAGCGGGTCGAACACGATCTCTATTACCTGAACAACTGGTCGTTTGGGCTGGATATGCGGATCGTGGCCGCGACCGTGGTGTGCGGATTCACGCATCGCAACGCTTATTGAACGACGCGTCGACGCACGCGGCTTGGAAAACACGAATGGAAACTGGAAAACGGTCCCGCTCCTGGGCGCAACGCTCGCGAACGGCGCTGACGGTCTTGCCCGTCGTGCTGTTGTCCGCTTGCGCGGTCGAGCCGGGCATGCACATGAACTTCACGAACGATGCGCCGGATCACGGCGGTATCGCGACGCAGACGCGCGACGACGGCCTGACGGTGTCGATGCGCCGCATCGATGTGGCGTCGCTCGGTGAAGCGCAGCAAACATCTGCTTCGCGTGACGCCGCGTCGGTGCCGATCGGGGCGATCGACGGCGCGCTGATCGCGGCCCAGCGGCGCGATGCCCGCGCACAGGACGAACGCACGCGTGCCGAGCTGTTTGCCGCGCCGGCGCCGTATGCGATCGACGCAGGCGACGTGCTGCAGATCACCGTGTGGGATCACCCCGAACTGGCCGCCGCGCAGGGTAACCCGGGCAATCAGACGGTCCGTCCCGCCGATCCGCCGACGGGCTTCGTCGTCGATCAGGCCGGCAACCTGGCGTTTCCGTATGCGGGCGAACTGCATGTCGCGGGCATGCGCACGAGCGAGATTCAGGCCGCGCTGCGCGCGCGGCTGTCGAAATGGTTCGTCGCGCCGCAAGTGACGGTGCGCGTCGCGTCGTATCGCGCCAATCGCGTCTATATCGACGGCGAAGTCCATACGCCGGGCGCGCAAGCGCTCAACGACACGCCGATGACGCTGCTCGAAGCCGTCACGCGCGCGGGCGGCTTCACGGCCGGTGCCGATCAGAGCCGCATGACGCTCGTGCGCGGCGGTGTCGCCTATCCGGTCGATCTGCCGGGGCTGATTCGCGAGCGTCTCGATCCGTCGCGCATCGTGTTGCTCAACGGCGACCTGCTGCAGGTCGGCGCGCGCGACCAGTTCGGCGTGTACGTGATGGGCGAAGTCAACCGGCCGACGACCGCGCTGCCGCTGCGCAACGGGCGGCTCACGCTGGCCGATGCGCTGTCGCAGGCCGGCAGCGTCAATCAGGGTACGTCCGATCCGAAGCAAACCTACGTGATTCGCGCCGGCGCGGGCCGGCAGGCGCAGGTGTTTCATCTGGACGGGCGCTCGCCGGTGTCGATGGTGCTGGCCAACGAATTCGAGCTGCAGCCGCGCGACGTCGTGTACGTCGACAGCACGAAGCTCGCGCGCTTCGGCCGCGTGCTCGCGCAACTGCTGCCGGCCATCAACGCGGGCCTGACCGCCGCGATCGTCACGAAATGATGAACCGGATCCTGGTGGTGTGTACCGGCAACGTCTGCCGCAGCCCGGCTACGCAGACGCTGCTGTCGCGCGCGTTGCCCGGCCGCACGATCGAGTCGGCCGGCATCGCGGCGATCGGCGGAACGCCCGTCGATCCGGTGATGAACGAGTTACTGGCCGCGCGCGGCTTCGGGCTGTCGCCGCACCGGGCCCGACGCGTCGACGACCGTGTCTGCCGGTGGGCCGACCTGATTCTCGTGATGGAGACCGCGCAACGTCATCTGATCGAGCGGGCCTACCCGATGACGCGCGGCCGCGTGTATCGCCTCACCGAGCGTTACCAGACCGACGTTCCCGATCCGTACCGCCGAAGCCGCCACGTGTACGACTACGCGATGAAGCTGATCGAGCACGGCGTCGTCGACTGGGCCGAGCGGATCGCCCGCCTCGAATCGAACCGGCCGCGACGTCCGGATGCCGGCGCCGATGCGCCGGAATACTTGAAGTGAGCCTCAGATGAACGCAACCAACCCAGGTCGACCCCTTGCACGCGATGCCGACGAGCTCGACGTGCGAGGCATCCTCGACGTGCTGATCGCGCACGCCGGCCGCATCGTCGCGGTCACGGCGGTGTGCACCGCGCTCGGCGCCGCGTATGCGCTCGTCGCGAAGCCGGTCTACAAGGCGGACATTGCCGTGCAGGTGGAAAGCGGCGGCTCCGACCTGCGCAGCATGGCGGAAGGCGGGCTCGTCGGCGGGCTCGGCGCGCTGTTCGACGTGAAGTCGACCGACGACGGCGAAATGGAAATCCTGCGCTCGCGGCTCGTGACCGAACCGGTCGTCGACGTCCAGCGCCTGCATATCGACGCGCGGCCGCGCCGCGTGCCGGTGATCGGGGCCGCGATCGCGCGCTTCAATCGCGGGCTGTCGACGCCTGGCCTGTTCGGGCTCGGCGGCTTCGTCTGGGGCAAGGAGCACATCGACGTGACCGCGTTCGACGTGCCGCGCGACTTCCACGAACACCCGTTCATCGTCACGTTGCTGGGCGACGGTCGCTATCGGCTGTCCGGCAACGATCTCGATCGCGATGTGGAAGGCGCAATCGGCGAGCCGCTGCGCGTGAAGACGGCCGCCGGCGACGTGATGCTGCAGGTCGCCGGCATCGAAGCCGCGGCCGGTGCGCAGTTCGTCGTGAAGGCCGAGTCGAAGCAGGTCGTGCTCGCCGACCTGCAGAAGAAGCTGACCATCGCGAACCGCGGCAAGGATCAGTCCGGCGTGATCGGCGTGTCGTACGAAAGCCGAGATCCGGTGCGTGCGGCGGCCGTGCTGAACGCGATCGCCGACAACTACGTGCAGCAGAACGCGAACCGCAAGGCGGCGACCGCCGAGAAGTCGCTGGCGTTCCTCAGCGATCAGGTGCCGACGGTGGAGCGTCAGTTGCGCACGGCCGAGGATCGGCTCAACGCGTACCAGGCCCGCCATGAAATCGTCGATCTGACCGAACAGGCGAAGGCGATGCTGACGCAATCGACGGCCGTGCAGACATCGCTGTTCGAACTCGAGCAGAAGCGGCTCGCGCTGGCGTCGACGTTGACGCCGGCGCACCCGGAGCTCACCGCGGTCGACCGGCAGATCGCCGCGGCCCGCGCGCAGATCGGGACGGTCAACGACGCGATCCGGCGCTTGCCCGATGCGCAACGCAACGTCGTGCGGCTGCGCCGCGACGTGACCGTACAAACCGAGATCTACGTCGGCCTGCTGAACAGTATCCAGCAGCTTCGCGTCGCGACCGCGAGCAAGATCGGCAATGTGCGCGTGATCGATCGCGCGATCGTGCCGGACGAGCCCGTGCGGCCGAAGCCGGTGCTGGTCACGGTGATTGCCGCGCTGGTGGGGATCGTGCTCGGCACCTGTGGCGTCATTGGCCGCGCGGTGCTGTTCGGCGGCATTACCGATCCGGCCGAGATCGAGCGCGACACGGGCCTGAACGTGATGGCGACGATTCCGCACAGCGCCGCCCAGCGCCGGCTCGCGCAGCGCGCCGCCGCGGCGCAGGGCGGTGCGCCGATCCTGTCGCTCGCACGGCCGAACGAACCGGCGGTCGAGGCGCTGCACAGCCTGTGCACGGCGCTGCGGTTCCAGTTGATGGACTGGCCTGAAGGCAACCGCGTGCTGATCACCGGGCCTTCCGCGGGCGTCGGGAAATCCTTCGTGTCGGCCAACGTTGCCGCCTTGCTCGGACAGTCGGGCCAACGCGTATTGCTGATCGATGGCGACCTGCGACGCGGGGAACTGGCGAAGCGCTTCGGCGTGCGGCCGGATATCGGCCTGTCGACCATCCTTCGCGGCGGCGCGACCGTCGACGACGCCATCGTGCGCGATATCGCGCCGAACGTCGACCTGCTGCCGGCCGGCCCGCGTACCGACCGGCCGGTCGAGCTGCTGTCGTCGGATCGGCTGGCGGCACTGCTGACGCACGTTGGCCGCGATTACAGCCTCGTGCTGCTCGACGCACCGCCGCTGCTGCCGGTGACGGACGCCACCGTGCTGGCCGCGCATGCGGACACGATCCTGCTCGCCGCGCGCTCGGGCGTGACGACCACGGGCGAGCTGCTCGAATCGGCGAAGCGTATCGAGCGCGTCGGCGCGCGCACGACGGCCGTGGTGTTCAACGGCTTCCGGCCGGGGCTGCGCTCCGCGCAGTACGGCAACTACGGCGCTTACGCGTATGACGGCGCCGATTCGCACACAGCCCCGGATCGCGCGTGATCCGCCGACGGAGAATCCGATGACCCACCACTACGAAAACATTCTCGTGACTTTCGGCACCCGTCCGGAAGCCATCAAGATGGCGCCGCTCGTCCATGCGTTGCGGGCCCGCGAAGGCGTGCGCTGCGGCGTCTGCGTGACGGCCCAGCATCGCGAGATGCTGGACCAGGTGCTCGACCTGTTCGGCATCGTGCCGGATTTCGATCTCGACCTGATGCGCGCGGGGCAGACGCTCGGCGGCCTGACCGGACACATCCTCAATGCGCTCGACCCGGTGCTGGAGTCGTTCCGGCCCGATCTCGTACTCGTGCACGGCGATACGACCACCACGCTCGGCGCGACGCTCGCGGCTTACTACCGGCGCGTTCCGGTCGGGCACGTGGAAGCCGGCCTGCGTACCGGCAACCTGTATTCGCCGTGGCCGGAGGAGGCGAACCGCCGGGTGACGGGCGCGCTCGCGCTGCATCACTTCGCGCCGACCGAAACGTCGCGCGCGAACCTGCTGGCCGAAGGCGTCGAGGCCGGCCGCGTCCACGTGACCGGCAACACGGTGATCGATGCGCTGCTGACGATCACCCAACGCCTGACGCGCGACCGGGCGCTGGTGCAGCAGATGCACGAGCGGTTCCCGTTCGTCGACGACGCGCAACGCATGATTCTCGTCACCGGCCACCGCCGCGAG
This sequence comes from Burkholderia sp. BCC0397, assembly GCF_902832865.1. Classification (NCBI taxonomy): domain Bacteria; kingdom Pseudomonadati; phylum Pseudomonadota; class Betaproteobacteria; order Burkholderiales; family Burkholderiaceae; genus Burkholderia; species Burkholderia sp. BCC0397. The sequence goes on from NZ_CADFDL010000020.1 coordinate 34,720, forward strand.
AACTTCGGCCGCGGCTTCGAGCAGATCTGCGAGGCGATCGCGACGATCGCGAAGCGCTATCCGGAGTGCCGCATCGTCTATCCGATGCATCTGAATCCGAACGTGCGGGAACCCGTCACGCGGCTGCTCGGCGACATCGACAACGTGGAGCTGATCGAGCCGCAGGAGTATTTGCCGTTCGTCTATCTGATGAGCCGCGCGTGGCTGATCCTGACCGATTCCGGCGGGATCCAGGAAGAAGCGCCGTCGCTCGGCAAGCCGGTGCTCGTGATGCGCGACACCACCGAGCGGCCGGAAGCCGTCGAGGCCGGTACGGTGCGGCTGGTCGGCACCGAGGTCGAGCGGCTGGTCGGCGCGGTGGTCGAGCTGTGGGAAGACGGCCGCGCCTATCGCGCGATGAGCCGTGCGCACAACCCGTACGGCGACGGCCGCGCGAGCGGGCGAATCGCCGATCTGCTCGTGTCGCCGCCCACATTGACGCAGGGGCCGGCCTATCTGGCCGGCTCGCTCTGCTGAATTCCCTGACGTCTGGAGAACCTCATTCATGTCATTCGAAACCGTTTCCGTCATCGGGCTGGGCTATATCGGCCTGCCTACCGCAGCGGCCTTTGCCGCGCGTCGCAAAAGCGTGATCGGCGTCGACGTGTCGCAACATGCGGTCGACACGATCAATCGCGGCCGGATCCACATCGTCGAACCCGAACTCGACATGCTCGTGCATGCGGCCGTGACGCAGGGCCACCTGCGTGCGACGACGACGCCCGAGCCGGCCGATGCGTTCCTGATCGCGGTGCCGACGCCGTTTACCGACGGCAACAAGCCCGACCTGAGCTACATCGAGGCCGCGTGCCGGTCGATCGCGCCGGTGTTGAAGAAGGGCGACCTGGTCGTGCTGGAATCGACTTCGCCGGTCGGCGCGACCGAACGAATGGCGGCGTGGCTCGCCGCGCAACGCCCGGACCTGACGTTCCCGCAGCAGGCCGGCGAGCGCTCGGACATCCGGATCGCGCATTGTCCCGAGCGCGTGCTGCCGGGCCACGTGGTGCGCGAGCTCGTGGAGAACGACCGCGTGATCGGCGGGATGACCCGCAAGTGCGGCACGCGCGCGCAGGAGCTGTACGCGGTGTTCGTGCGCGGCGAGTGCATCCTGACCGATGCGCGCACGGCCGAGATGTGCAAGCTCACCGAGAATTCGTTCCGCGACGTGAACATTGCGTTCGCGAACGAGCTTTCGGTGATCTGCGACCAGCTCGACATCAACGTGTGGGAACTGATCCGGCTGGCGAACCGCCATCCGCGTGTCAGCGTGCTCCAGCCGGGACCGGGCGTCGGCGGACATTGCATCGCGGTCGATCCGTGGTTCATCGTCGATTCGGCGCCGGAGCATGCGCGGCTGATTCGCACCGCGCGCCTCGTGAACGACGACAAGCCGCATTTCGTGTACGAGCGCGTGCGGCACGCGGCGAGCCGGTTCCGCGAGCCCGTGATCGCGTGTCTCGGCCTCGCGTTCAAGGCCGACATCGACGATCTGCGCGAGAGCCCGGCGATGGAGATCGTCGAAGCGCTGGCCGAGAATGCCGACGCGACGCTGCTGGTCGTCGAGCCGAACGTCGACGCGTTGCCGGCGTCGCTCGACGCGAAGGCGCGGCTGTGCGATCTGCATACCGCGCTTGCGGAGGCCGACGTGATCGTCATCCTCGTCGACCACGCGCCGTTCCGTCGCATGGACCCGGTGCGGCTGCAGACCAAGGTCGTGATCGACACGCGCGGCGTGCTGGCGCGCGCGTAACGGACGTGATGCGCGAGTCATGATGCGGAACGCCGATGCCGGAAAGCTGCTGGGCCGTCTCGAGGCGCTCGTCTGTACGGGCGCGCCCGGCCTGTATCGCGTGCTGACGTTCTGGGTCATCCAGCGGATCTATTCGCTGGACGAACTGGGGCATGCGGCGTCCAACATGTCGATCGCACAGATGATCGGCTTCTTCACGGCCATCGGCTGGGCGACGCTGATCCTGGTGCGCGTGCCGGCCAGCGACGGGCGGCAGGCGGCGCGCGACGCGTTCTACTCGCTGGTGTCGATGGCGGGATGGACGGCGGTGGCCGCGACGCTCGTGTGCGTGCTGGTGTTCGCGACCGGTCTTGTCGCGTTCGATCTCGGCGGCGTGGTCGCGCTGATGTGGGGCTGGACCGTGTATCAGCTTGCGCGGCATTTCTTCGTGTCGACGCGTCGCTACCGGATCACGATCGCGTTCGACTGCCTGCTGATCGCCGGCTCGTGCGCGATGCTCGAGGTCGGCACGCGTCACGGCTATTCCGCGTCGCTGTGCCTGGCGCTCTCGCTGATCGTGGTGGCCGTCGCGATGTTCGTCGCGATCGGCGCGCCGGCGCGTGGCGCGTTCTCGGTGCGTGTCGACATGAAGGGGCTGCAGTTCGGGCTGACCAATTTCCTGTCCGGCGGTATCGCGCTGGTGACGGTGCCGGCGGCCAAGGCGATGTGCGGCGCGTCGTTCGCGGGGATGCTGTCGCTGTTCGCGTCGGTGACCGCGGTCGGCAACCTGCTGCCGCGCGCCATCTCGATCGCGCAATTGCCCGATCTCGTGAAGCGGAAGAAGGACAAGGCGTCGCTCGATACGACGCTCGGCGCGATGCGGCGGAACATCGATCTGTCGAATCTGGTCGTGCTGGGGGTGAATCTGGTGATGGTGGTGGGGTTGACTTATCGGGCGGGGTTGGAGGGGGGCGACAGGTACATGGCGCTCGCCGGCGGCATGTTGCTGGCGATTCAGTGTGCGGCCGGCGTGTTGGGTGTCGTCGGCAGCAACGTGATGATGGCGTTCGAGAAGAGTGCCGTCACCGCGCGGATCAACATCGGCACGTCGACGCTGTTCATCGCGTTGCTCGGCGGCAGCGTCGCGATCGGCGGCGAAGCCGGTTTCTTCTGCATGCTCGCGTCGGCCGTGGTTGTCACGCTGATCCGGAACGGGATCGTGGTCTTGCATGCGCGGCGGGTGTGTTCCGCGTATGCGGAATCGATCAGCGCAGTCGACGTTCCGGTCGCGTCGGGCGTGCGCCCATGAACGTCGCGATTCGAGTGCCGGCGATGGCGGGGCGTCGCTCGCGGGTCGCCGATCTGGGCGCCGGCCTGCTGGCGCTTGCGTATTTCGTCTTCTGCATCAGCGATACATTGCTTACGCTCGACGACGATCGCTCGCAGATCGTCAAGATGGGCGCGTTCGCGCTGGTGTTCGCGGCGATCCTGCTGCGTCCACGCTTTCACCGGCTGGCCGTCGTTGCGCTTCCGGTCGCGGTGTCGCTGTGCATCGGGATGCTGCTGTCGTTCAACACGGCGGCGGGCGTCGAGGAACTCGTCCGCTTCCTCTTTCCGGTCGCGATCACGGTGGCGATCTTCCCATACCGCGATCGGCTCGACGTGCTGGTCAAGACGTTCATCGGCGTGGTCGTCAGCAACGATCTTTTCCAGTTGTACTTCTACGCTTCGTACGCGACCGGGCTGCCGCTGTTCATGCCGGTCCGGATCGACTCCGGACTGTTCCTGCGCGCCCAGGGATGGATGGGATTCTTCTCGGAATTCAGCTTCATCAATCTCTGTGCATTCCTGCTGTGCCGCTGGTACTGGTCCGGCCGCCGCGCGGCGATGGCGTCGTGGGGCTTCCTGTTCTTCGGCTTGCTCGGCTTCTCGTTCAAGCTGTTCGCGGCGCTGGCGTTCTATCCGTTCGTGAGGAACGTCAGGGACGTGCGCGCCTGGCTGGCCGTGGCCGGCATCGCGGGCGCGATGCTCGTGCTGACGGCGATGGGTGCGCTCGATTCGCTATTGAAGGTCGGCATGGCGAAGATCCTGTTCTATGTCGTCGCGGGCAATTCGGCACGCGCGGAATCCTATCGCGTGATGTTCGAGTCGATCCGCAACGGCAATCTGCTCGGCGAGGGGCTGGGCAGCTTCGGCGGCCCGGCGTCGGTGAAATTCTCGTCGCCGCTCTACCAGCTTTATCACTTCGACTGGTACGGGCTCGGCGGGCTGCTGAAGACCACCGACACGTTCTATCCGCACCTGTTCGTCGAGATGGGCGTGTTCGGCGCGATCGCGTGGCTCGTGTTCGTGGTGGCTTACGGACAGGCGCGGCGCAAGCCGGCCGTCTGGTTCTACATCGTCGGCGCGTTCTGCTTCGACAACATCTTCTCGATGGCGTTTGTGTCGCCATCCTACGTATTTTCCGCATTGCTGGCCATGTACGCGTTCTCGTGGGGGCGGCCAGGCGCCGGCCGCGTGTCTCGCCATGGTGCGGTGGAGGTTCGCTCATGAAAATTCTCGTCGTCACGAACATGTATCTGGGCAGCAATCGCGCGAGCCCGTGGCAAGGCGTGTTCGTGACCGAGCAGGTCGAGGCGCTCCGGCGTTCGGGTGCCTGCACGGTCGACGTGCTCGTCATCGAAGGGTATCGCGACAAGGGCGAATATCTGCGATCGATCGGGCAGGTCTGGAAGGCGGTGCGCGCGGGACGATACGACATCGTGCATTACCACTTCGGCTTGAGCGCGTGCTCCGCGCCGCTGGTTCGCCTGCTTACGCGAGCGCGAGTCGTCATCACATTCCATGGCTCCGACATCCTCGGCCCGATGTGGATGCGAGCGGTGTCGAAAACGATGGCGTGCTTCGCTCATGCCTGCATTGGCGTAAGTGCGGAAATTTCATCGCGTTTGATCCGGCTGCGCCGGCGCTGCGAGACGATCCCGTGCGCGGTCAACGAGACGGTATTCGTCGAGCATCGCGACGATGCGCGTGCTGAATCCGCGTTGCCGATCGTCGTGTTTCCGTCTTCCCCGCAGCGCACGGAAAAGAATTATCCGCTGTTCGTGCAGGTGCTGCGGCAACTGTCGGACCAGCATGGCATCCGGGTACAGGAGCGGCATATCGACGGTCTCGATCGCAGCGAGGTGCGCGACCTGCTGGCGCGTGCCGCGTGTCTGCTGATGACTTCGACCCGTGAAGGATCGCCGCAATCGGTCAAGGAGGCGATGGCGGTCAATCTGCCGGTCGTATCGGTCGATGTCGGCAACGTGCGGCAACTGCTCAACGGCGTATCACCCGGCATGGTCGTGTTCGACCACGACGCGGGCCGGCTCACGAACGAGCTTGCGGATGTGCTGAAGGCCGGCACGCGATCCAACGGGCGCGAGCGGCTTGCGGCGCTCGGGTACTTCTCCGCCGATGTGTCCATGAAGTTGCAGACGCTGTATGCGGCGCTTTGCCGGCCGCCGCAATTTGCCCATGCGGTGCCGGATACCGAAAAACGCGATAACGAGGCCATGCAATGAACCGCGCAGAATTCTTTTCATGCCCGATCCATTTGATGTCGATGAACGAGACGGTCGACTGGATCGGTGCGAGAGTCGACAAGCGTGAATTCACGCAGCACGTGGTTGTCAACGCCGCGAAGGTCGTCCACCTGCAGCGCGATGCGGAGCTTGCGGCGTCGGTTCGCGCATGCGACATCGTCAACGTCGACGGCATGGGTGTGGTGTGGGGCGCGCGGCTGCTCGGTATTCCGGTGCCGGAGCGCGTCGCGGGCGTGGATCTGTTCGATCGGCTGCTGGCGCTGGCCGACGCGAAAGGGCTGCCGGTCTATCTGCTCGGCGCGACGCAGGAAGTCGTCGAACAGGTTGTCGCGGTGGCGGCGGCGCGCTATCCGCGACTGCCGATCGCGGGATATCACCACGGCTATTTCTGGAACGACGAACAGGCGGTCGTCGACGACATCCGTCGCTCGGGCGCGCGAATGCTGTTCGTCGCGATCACGTCGCCGCGCAAGGAGAATTTCATCAATCGCTGGAAAGCGCAGTTGGGCGTCGATTTCGTGATGGGCGTGGGCGGGACGTTCGACGTGGTGGCGGGAAAGGTGAAGCGGGCGCCGCTGTGGATGCAGCGCAGCGGCCTCGAATGGGCGTTCCGCGTGATCCAGGAGCCGGGGCGGATGTGGAAGCGCTATCTGTCGACCAACAGCCGGTTCGTGGCGATGCTCGCGGGCGCGTATGTGTGCCGCTTGTTTCGGCGCAAAGGAGAAGTCGATGCGCGGTAGCTTCGTTGTCGCCGCGTGCCTGCTCGCCGTATCGGTTTGCTACGCGGGCCCGTCGGGCGGCGCGCATGAGGAAACGCGCTTCTATCGGTCGGACTGGGGGCGCGGTATCGATCCGCGGCTTCGTCTGCAGGAACCGGCGCCGCAGAACATCACGACCGGCGAGTTGCCAGGGATTCGCGGCACGCTGCTGAAGGTATCGATGAACCGCTCGCAGGACTTCAGCGAGGTGGCGAGCGGGACGCCGCGTTCGGAGGTCAGCTTTTCCCCGGTGTTTCGCTTCGTGAACGGTCGCGACTACGAGGTGCGCTGGTCGACGGTGATCCCCGCCGACTACCGGTTCGATTCCAGACAGCCGGAACTCATCGCCCAGGTGCATCAGGGCAGTAACGACGGATCACCGCCGTTTGCGTTGCTGCTGAACAACGGAAAATATGAAGTCGATGTACGCGGTGAGCCGGCCACGCCGAGCCAGTCGTTCGCGTTTGGAGATCCGTCCGCGGACCGCGGGCACCCGGTACGGTGGGTGCTGCGGTATCGGCCCGACGATAGCGGTGTCGATGCGTTGACCGACGTCTTCCGGAACGGGGAACGCGTCGTGCATGTAACGGGCGTACCGAACGCGTTCCCGAATGACCATCAGGCCTACTTCAAGCTCGGCCTCTACAAATGGTGGTGGAAGACCCGACCGTCCGATGTGACCGAACGGACAATGTATTACGGCGACATCGAAATGAAGGTGTTGCGCGAGTCGGCCGAGTGAGCCGAGTGGCGCGGGGCGCATGTCGCGCATGCGCCCGCTCACCTCAACCCTCCCGAAAAATCCCGTTATACGCACTCAACGCCGGCACCCCGCCGAGATGCGCGTACAACACCTTCGACCCCGGCTCGAATTCCCCGAGCCGCACCTTGTCGATCATCCCGTGCATCGATTTCCCTTCATAAACGGGATCGGTCAGCATGCCTTCCAGCCGCGCGCACAGCCGAATCGCTTCCAGCGTGCCGTCGCTCGGCAGCCCATATTCGGGGCCACCGTAACGCGTGTCGAGCACCACATCCTGTTCGACGATATCGCGGCCGAGCCCGACCAGCTCGGCCGTATGCCGCGCGATGCGCGTGATCTGTTCGCGCGTCTGTTCCGGCTTCGCCGACGCATCGATGCCGATCACGCGGTCCGCGCGCCCGTCGGCCGCGAAGCCGACGACCATCCCCGCCTGCGTGCTGCCCGTCACCGAGCAGACGACGACGTAATCGAACCTGAACCCGAGCTCGGCCTCCTGCGCGCGCACTTCTTCCGCGAAGCCGACGAACCCGAGCCCGCCGAGCGGATGCTCGGAACAGCCGGCCGGAATCGGATACGGCTTGCCGCCCGCCTGTCGCACGCTCTCCATCGCCTCTTCCCAGCTGCGGCGAATGCCGATGTCGAAACCGTCGGATACGAGCCGCACGTCGGCGCCCATCATTCGCGACAACTGGATGTTGCCGACCCGGTCGTACACCGGATCTTCGTAGTTGACCCAGTGTTCCTGCACGAGCACGCACTTCATTCCGAGATGCGCGGCGACGGCGGCGACCTGGCGGGTCTGATTCGACTGCACGCCGCCGATCGACACGAGCGTGTCGGCACCCTGCGCGAGCGCATCGGGGATGAGATATTCGAGCTTGCGCATCTTGTTGCCGCCGAATGCGAGGCCGCTGTTGCAGTCCTCGCGCTTCGCATACAGCTCGACCTTGCCGCCGAGATGCGCGCTCAGGCGCTTGAGCGGCTGGATCGGCGTCGGGCCGAACGTCAGCGGATAACGGGGGAAGCGTTGCAGGTTCATCGGCGGGGCTCCGGAAGGGGGTGAACAGGGCGGGACATCGGATCGTTCGGGCGCAGCCGGCAGGCCGTGCTCCGATGAGAAAAATGATAGGCAGAAGCGCGAGAAATGAGCTTGCGAAATGAATTGCGGTGGCCTACGTTATCGACGATATAACCGGAAATTAAACAATCTATATTCGTAGAATTTGAGGTTGGCGCAATGAAATTAGATCGCGGCAGTGCGTGACGCCGCACCGGCGCTCGATCGCATCGACCACGCGATCCTGCGGCAACTGCAGCAGGACGCGTCGATCTCGAACGTGAGCCTCGCGGCGAAAGTGAAACTAAGTGCGCCGGCGTATCTGCGGCGCGTCGAGCGGCTGAAGGAAATGGGGCTGATTCGCGGCATCGTCGCGTTGCTCGACCCGAAGCCGCTCGGCGCCGGGATGCTGGTCGTGATCGGCTTCGTGCTCGATCGCTCGACGCCGGAAACGTTCGCTGCGTTCGAGAAGGCCGCGCAGAAGGTGTCGGGGTGCGTCGAATGCCATGTCGTGACCGGCGAGTTCGACTACTTCATGCTCGTGCGCACGTGCGACAACGACAGCTTCAATCGGCTGCACGCCGAACAACTGCTGTACCTGCCCGGCGTACGGCAGGTGCGTTCGTTCATGGTGCTCAAGGAGATCCTGTCGACGCATGCGCTGCCGCTGTAGCGCGGCATGACGGTCCGTTTCGCACCGGCGCTCAGGCGGAACGATTCGCGATTGCACCGTTCATACGTCAGTTCGCGTCCTTGACTATCATGCGCCCATGCGGGGCAGATGCGGCATGTCGAGACAACCCAACTGTGAGGGCATCATGGCAAGACAGACGATGGCGGAATACCTGGCGAAGACGCTGGCGGCAGCGGGCGTCGAGCGCATCTGGGGCGTGACGGGCGACAGCCTGAACGGCCTGTCGTTCAGCCTGAGCCAGATCGGCTCGATCCGCTGGATGCACACGCGGCACGAGGAAAGCGCGGCGTTCGCGGCCGGCGCCGATGCCGCGTCGACCGGGCGGCTCGCGGTGTGCGCGGGCAGTTGCGGCCCCGGCAACCTGCACTTGATCAACGGGCTGTACGACTGCCACCGCAATCACCAGCCGGTGCTCGCGATCGCCGCGCACATTCCGTCGACCGAGATCGGCCTCGGCTATTTCCAGGAAACCCATCCGCAGGAGCTGTTCCGCGAGTGCAGCCACTTCGCCGAGCTCGTGACGAACGCGTCGCAGTTCCCGCGTGTGCTGGCGCGCGCGATGCGCACCGCGATCGACGAGCGCGGCGTGGCGGTGATCGTGCTGCCGGGCGACATCGCGCTCGGCGACGGCCCGGAAGAGGCGCCGGCGTGGAGCGAATCGGCGCCGCCGTCGATCCTGCCGGCCGACGCCGATCTCGACCGGCTCGCGGCGCTGCTCAACGGGTCCGACGCGGTCACGCTGCTGTGCGGCAGCGGCACGCAGGGCGCGCACGACGAAGTGGTCGCGCTGGCCGACACGCTCGGTGCGCCGGTCGTGCATGCGCTGCGCGGCAAGCAGTTCGTCGAATGGGACAACCCGTTCGACGTCGGGATGACGGGGCTGATCGGTTTCAGCTCCGGCTATCACGCGATGGAGTCGTGCGACACGCTGCTGATGCTCGGCACGGATTTTCCGTACCGGCCGTTCTATCCGGCCAATGCGAAGATCGCGCAGATCGACTGGAAGGGCTCGCAGCTCGGCCATCGCGCGCCGCTCGCGCTCGGGCTCGTCGGCACCGTGAAGGAAACGATCGCGGCGCTGCTGCCGCGGCTCACGCGCAAGGCGCAGCGGCGCTTCCTCGAGAATGCGCTGAAGCACTACGCGGCCGCGCGCAAGGGGCTCGACGATCTCGCGGTGGCCGAGCCGCCGGGCCGCGCGATCCATCCGCAGTACCTGACGAAGATCGTCGACGAAGTCGCGGCGGAGGATGCGATCTTCACGGCCGACGTCGGCACGCCGACGCTATGGGCGGCGCGCTACCTGACGATGAACGGCAAGCGGCAACTGCACGGCTCGTTCAACCACGGGTCGATGGCGAACGCGATGCCGCAGGCACTCGGTGCGCAGGGCGCGCATCCGGGGCGGCAGGTCGTGTCGCTGTCCGGCGACGGCGGGCTGTCGATGCTGCTCGGCGATCTGCTGAGCGCGCGCCAGCTCAAGCTGCCGATCAAGATCGTCGTGTACAACAACAGCCTGCTCGGCTTCGTGTCGATGGAGCTGAAGGCGGCCGGCTATCTCGACACGAACGTCGACCTGAGCCCGACCGACTTCGCGGCGATCGCGAAGGGCGCGGGGATCTTCAGCGTGCGCGTCGAGCATTCGGAGAACGTCGAGCACGCGTTGCGCACGGCGTTCGCGCATGACGGGCCGGCGGTGGTCGACGTCGTGACGTCGAAGTACGAGCTCGCGATGCCGCCGAAGATCGAGCTCGCGCATGCGAAGGGTTTCAGCCTGTTCATGTTGCGCGCGATCCTCAGCGGGCGCGGCGACGAGATCGTCGAACTCGCGAGAACCAACCTGCGGTGACGGTGTGTCGCGCGTCGTGCAGCGAGCATGGCGCGCGGTTCACGGGCCGGGCTGTGCCGCCCGCTCGCGCACGGCTTCGACGAACAATCTCGACGCGGCGGGCGGATGGCGGTTCGCGGGCGAGAGACACAGCGCGTCAACGTCCCGACCCCATTTCGCCCGCCGGGGACCGGCAGTCGACGATCTCGCCGCGATCGAGACGGCGCTGCAGCGGATCCGGCTCGTCGGCGAGCGTTACCCCGCGGACTTGCAGCGGCGCGCCGATCGCCGATCGGGATCGGCGGTTGATCGGGTACGAATTGGTCAGGCAAATCAGGGTCAATCTTCACGTCACCTTAAGTTTGCGTTTCCTAGAATCGATTGATCGCCGCGTGTCCTGCGGCGGACCGATTCACCCAGGAGGATGCGCATGAATCTTGCCCGTGTCGCCGTAGCCTTGTCCCGCACAGTCATCGGCGCGTTGCCGCTGACCGCGCAAGCGCTGGAGGGCTGCCTATGACGTGGCCGAACGCATGGCGTGTCTCGGCACTGTTCGTGCGCGAGTGGGTCGGCCGGCCGGCCGCGGTGGGTGCGTTATGCCCGAGTTCGCGGCATCTGGCGCGCGAGATGGCCGACACGGTGCCGGACGGCGACGGGCTGGTCGTCGAGCTCGGCGGCGGCACCGGCGCGATCACCGCGGCGCTGCTCGAACGCGGCGTCGCGCCCCGACGCCTCGTGGTGGTCGAACGCTCGCCGGCGTTCGTGCAGCACCTGCGGCGACGCTTTCCCGGTATCTCGATCGTGTCGGGCGACGCGCGGCAGCTCGAGCGGCTGTTGCCGCCGGGCGCCACGGTCGACGCGATCGTGTCGTGCCTGCCGCTGCGCACGCTGCCGCGCCAGGACGTGACGGCGATCGTCGATCAATGTCAGCGCGTGCTGTCGGCCGACGGCGTGATGATTCAATTTACCTACGACCTGCGCCCGCCCGGCCGTCATCCGTTGGGCGATTCGGCATTCGTCGCGTGCGACAGCCGGATCGTCTGGGCCAATCTTCCGCCGGCGCGCATCGTGACCGTGCGCTGCGCCGCCGCCGCATACGCCGGCTGAGCCTGGCCGTGCGGGGCGCCCGGACGCGGTGCCCCGTCACATCCTTTCATCGGCCATACCAAACCTTCCAATTTCCATTCATCTTGCTGTCATATCCGGTTCCTACCATCGCCTTTCATTTCGAAAGCATCAACGGCGGGGAGAACCGACAACATGAATCGAATCAAAATGGCGGCGCTGTTGTGTGCCGGCGCCTTTGCGCTGGCCGGCTGCGGCAGCGACGACGGCCCGACCAGCACGGCACCCGGTCCGACGAAGCCGCTGGCGCGCAACGTGATCTTCTTCCTCGGCGACGGCATGGGGATGACGACGCTGACGGCCGCACGCATCTACGGTGTCGGTGAAGACGGCGCGCTCACGATCGACACGCTGCCGGAATCCGCGTTCGTGAAGACCTATTCGAACGATGCGCAGGTGACCGACAGCGCGCCGTCGATGTCGGCGTACATGACCGGCGTCAAGACCAACAACGAAGTGATCTCGATGTCGCCCGACACGAAGGCGATCGAGCCGAGCGCCGGCCTCACCGGCAACTGCGGCGCGAACAACGGCAAGTCGGTGTCGACGCTGCTCGAAATCGCGAAGGCGAAGGGGATGGCGACCGGCGTCGTGACGACCACGCGCGTCACGCACGCGACGCCCGCCGCGACCTATGCGCACGTGTGCCACCGCGATGCCGAGAACGATATCGCCGCGCAGCTCGTGCCGGGCGGCGTGGGCTATAACGGCGCGCTGGGCGACGGTGTCGACGTGGTGCTCGGCGGCGGCACGCAATTCTTCGTGCCGAAGGACGGCGGCGGCAAGCGCACCGACGGCCGCAACCTGGTCAACGAACTGAAGGCGAAAGGCTACGCGTTCGCGCAGAATCGCGACGACCTGCTGGCCGCCGATGCGACGAAGAGCGGGAAGCTGGTCGGCCTGTTCGCGTCGAGCCACATGAGCTACGACCTCGATCGCGGCGCGACCAAGGAGCCGAGCCTCGCCGACATGGCGACGCGCGCGCTCGACGTGCTGCAGAACAACCCGAACGGCTATTTCCTGATGGTCGAGGGCGGCCGGATCGATCACGCACTGCACGACACCAATGCGAAGCGCGCGCTGCAGGACACGATCGCGTTCGACAACGCGATCAAGGCGACGCTCGACAAGGTCCGCAAGACCGATCCCGACCTGACGAACACGCTGATCGTCGTCACGGCCGACCACGACCACACGCTGGTGCTGAACGGCTATGCGGCGCGCACCGGCAAAACCGAGGCGGGCAAGCCCGGCGTGCTGGGCGTGCTGCGCAGCTACCAGACGGGCGCGATCGCGAAGGACGCGGACGGCGCGCCGTACACGATCATCGGCTTCGGCAACGGCGAGAACCGCGTGCAGGGCAGCCGCGCGGGCACCGCGCTGACCGATGCGGTGACGGGCGCCGACGACTATCGCCAGGAGGCGGTCGTGCGAATGGACAAGGGCAACGAGACGCACGGCGGCACCGATGTATTCCTCGGTGCGATCGGTCGCGGCGCGGATGCGTTCCACGGCGTGATCGAGAACAACAAGGTCTTCGAGCTGGTGCGCAACGCGGTGCAGCTTTGAGCGCCGACAACACGGATACAGGGGAATACAGGATGTCGACCATCAAGTGCATCGCGGCGGCGCTGGCCGTCGCGGGTTTCGCATGCGGCGCGGCGCAGGCCGCCGGGCAGGCGAAGAACGTGATCTTCTTTCTCGGCGACGGCATGGGGCCGACGACCGTGACGGCGAGCCGGATCTACAAGGTCGGCGAGTCGGGGCAACTGACGATGGAGAAGCTGGCCCGCACCGCGCGCGTCAAGACCTTCTCGAACGACGCGCAGACGACCGACAGCGCGCCGTCGATGGCCGCGTACATGACCGGCGTGAAGATGAACAACGAAGTGCTGTCGATGTCGTCCGACACGCGCGCGGTCGCGCCGGGCAGCGACGTCAACGGCAACAAGACCGTCAACAAGTGCGCGCCGGGCAACGGCCAGCCGGTCGCGACGCTGCTGGAACTGGCGAAGGCGCGCGGCAAGGCGGTCGGCGCGATCACGACCACCGAGCTCACGCACGCGACGCCGGCCGCGACCTATTCGCACATCTGCCATCGCGATGCGCAGTACGACATCGCCGCGCAGGCCGCACCGGGCGGCGCCGGCTACAACGCTGCGCTTGGCGACGGCGTCGACGTGCTGATGGGCGGCGGCCGCAACCACTGGACGCCGTTCGATCCGGTGTCGAACAAGCGCGGCCGCGCGGACGGGCGCAACCTGCTCGACGAGATGAAGGCGAAGGGCTACACGGTCGTCGCGACCAGGGATCAGCTCGCGCAGGCCGGCAACGGCAAGCTGGTCGGTCTCTTCAGCTCGACGAGCCATCTCGAGTACGAACTCGATCGCGTCGCGGGCAAGGGCGAAGGGCCGACGCAGCCGAGCCTGGCCGACATGACGTCGAAGGCGATCGACGTGCTGTCGAAGAATTCGAACGGCTATTTCCTGATGGTCGAAGGCGGCCGGATCGATCACGCGCTGCACGGCACCAACGCGAAGCGCGCGCTGGAAGACACGGCGGCGTTCGACGAAGCGATCCGCGTCGCGCTGTCGAAGGTCGACCTGTCGAATACGCTGATCGTCGTGACGGCCGACCACGACCACACGATGACGATCAACGGCTATTCGAAGCGCGGCAACCCGATTCTCGACATCAGCCGCAACTATCGCGACGGCCAGCCGAGCAAGGATGCCGACGGCAATACCTACACGACGCTGGTGTTCGGCAACGGCGCGAACCGGCCGAACGTGCGCGCGTCGGTCGATTCGGCCACCGCGACGAACGAAGCGTATCTGCAGGAAGTCGGCGTGCGGATGGGCAGCGCCGGTTCGGAGACGCACGGCGGCGGCGACGTGATGCTGTTCGCCGACGGCGCGGATGCGAAGGCGTTCAAGGGCACGATCGATAACACGAAGGTGTTCGGCCTCGTGCGCTCGGCGTTCGGTTTCTGAGCCCGGTGATTTCAGGATGAACGGGAACGCCCGATGAAACGTCCGCTTCTCTGTGTGCTCGCCTGCGGGTGGGTGACGCTGCCCGCGGTGGCCGCCGCCGATCTCGACGCCGTGCTGCAGCACGAAAGCCGCACGGTCACGGCCGACGGCGTGACGCGCACGACGCTGTATCGCGAACGGATGGTGCGGCGCGACGGCCACGTGTGGGTCGAGCGCGTGCTGCCCGCGGCGGCGGCCGGCGAGCATGACGACGATCACGGCCATGACCACGACGCGGGCCGGCGCACCGGCGTGCAGCCGGCTGCCGCGCACGCCGGCCACAAGCACTTCAACTTCCAGGCCGCCGCGCGGCACGTCACGTACGACGGCAAGTCGGCGCGCATCGAGTACGTGGACGCGGCGAACCGGACGGTCGTCAGTGTGCCGCCGGCCGAGTACGAAACCACGGGTTTCGACGGGTCGTGGGACAACGCGTACTACGTGACGCCGCCGTCGCAGTTGAAGCGGCTCGCGGTCGCGAAGCGCGGCGACGCGCCCGGCACCGTCTGGTACGAGCAGGCCGTGGACACGCCGGGCGCGCGCGGCGTGAACCGGATCCTGTGGAGCGAGCGGCTTCAGGCGCCGCTGTTGGTCGAATACCGCAGCGCGGACGGACGCGTCACGCGCAAGCTGACGTTGGCGCCGACGCCGGCCAAGCGGCGGGACACGTTGCCGTGGCAGACGCTCGCCGGCTATTCGCGCAAGGAATACGCGGACTATCTGGATTGATCGAAGCGTCGTAAGGGGATTGCGGTCAGGCCGGCCGATACCGTGGTGGCGATATGGCCGAGCCCTGGCCGAGTGCTGCTTCGATCGCCGCCGCACGCGGGAAGCTAGACGCGCGCGCTGTCCGTCACCTGCGCCGCAGGCCGCGACGCAACCCGCTTGATGAAGCGGTCGAGCGGCGTCGCATAGCCGCGCGCAATGACCGTGCTCACGCCGGCAGACAGCGCCAGGTACGCGACGAGCAGCGCCAGCTTGCCGTCGCCATGCGTGGCAGACGGCGGCCAGAACGTGCGCAGCGTGCCGAGCGCGATCAGGTGGAACAGATACAGCTCGTAGCTGAGCCGGCCGCTCCAGCGCAGCGGCGCGAGCACGCGGCCGTTCGCCTGGCCGCCTTCCGCCTGCGCGCCGATCAGCAGCACGGCCGTGCCGAGCGCCATCGCGGAGACGCCGAACACATGGCTTTCCGCGATCGGCCACGCGAGATAGAGCACCGTCATTGCCGTCGCCGCGAGCCATTGCACGGGCGCGGCCGCGAGTACCTGCCAGCGCGCACGTTCGGCGACCAGCGCGGCGCAGCAGCCGATCGCGATGCCGTCGAAGCATGCGAAGTACGCGTACAGGAAGCCGCCTTCGTCGCCTGGATGCGTGTAGCGGTACACGGGACCGATCGCGGCAATCAGCAGCCAGAACGCGAACAGCCGCGTGTCGCGGCGCAGCGCGATGCAGAGCAGCGGGAACGATAGATAGAACACCTCTTCGACCGATAGCGACCACAGCACGCCGAGCGCGTAGTTGACCCATCCGTACGCACCGATCAACACGTTCATCCAGAACGTGAGCGACGCCAGATTCACGAGCCAGTACGACACGGCGATGCCCTGCGGCGCATGGTTCGTGAAGATCGGCACGCCGGCCGCGGCCAGCCCGTTGACGAGCGCGAGCAGCAGAAGCAGGCACGGGACGATCCGCGCAATGCGCGACACGTAGAACGCGCGCACGTCGAGTGCACCGAGGCTGCCCCAGCGGCGGCGCGCGTTCGACGTGATCAGGTAGCCCGAGATCGCGAAGAACATCGTCACGCCGTAGTTGCCGTTGCGCACGATCGCATGGATCGTGTCCCAGCCGAGCACGCGCGCGAGCGCGGTGTCGCGCAGCGGATACGCGATGTTGAAGTGATGCAGCAGGACGAGCAGGATCGATACGCCGCGCAGCAGGTCGATCCGTGCGTTGCGCGGGCCGGCGCTCATTGCGGCCGGGCCGGTTCGGCGAGCGCCGGCAGCGCCGCGAGGAACGTGTCGCGCGAGCGCAGGCCGGCATTCGGCGTCTGCCGCTCGTCGTCCTGGATCAGGTTCGCGAACACCAGCGTGCGCGGCCCCTTCGTCGCCCAGCCGACAAACCAGCCGTACGCGTGCGCAGCGTCGTATTTGACGCCGGGCGAACCGGTACCGGTCTTGCCGTGCACCGTCCAGCCGCCCGGTTGCGCGTCGATCAGCGTGATGCGCTCGGTCATGTCGTATGCGTGCGCGCTGACGGGCAGCGTCCGGTGCGCGATCTTGTGCATGAACGCGATCTGTTCGAGCGGCGAGATCCGTAACGACGAGTTGACCCACGCGCCCATCACGCCGCTCAGTTCTCCCGCCTTGCTGGTGACGTCGGCGTTGCCGTAGCCGAACGCGCTCGTGTACTGCTGGAAGCGTGCCTGCCCGAGCGCCTGCGCGATCTGCTCCGAGTACCAGAAGATCGACAGCTTCATCCAGCGCGCCGGGTCGGTCGGCTCGCGCCACGGCGCGCCGCCCCAGTCGGGGTAGCCGGCGTGGAAGTCGAGCGTGGGCGTGTGCTCGTCCTTCAGCACGCCGGCGTCGAAGCCCATCAGGCCGATTGCGACCTTGAACGTCGATGCCGGCGTCACGCGGGTCGTGCAGTCGCCCTGCTGCACGAGCACCTTGCCGGTGGCGGCGTCGGCGACGACGGTGCAGACGGGATGGGCGTGAGAGGATGCGGCGGCCAGGAGGCCGGCGAAGGCGAACAGCGCGTGGCGCCAGTGCTTCAAGTGCAGCTCCTTGGAAAGCGTGCGGAAGGTGTGCGGGGTGGACGGGAAGCGGGAGGCCCGTGCGCAATCGAAGTGACGGCCGGCATCGGTGATGAGGTCGATCGCGGCCGTCGGGACGGCTCACAGTGTATCGGCGGATCGCCGGTTGTCGACCTGTCATGGTTGACGGGGCACGCGTGCGGCCTTCGCCGTTGCGGCGGCCCATGTCGGTAGCGCACGTTGCCGAGCCAATGGTTGCAGGGACAGGCAGTGAGGTGGCGGTAGGGGGCTGCCCGTGGTTGCGACGCGTTACAGGTCTGGATCCAACCCGAAGTGCAGGAGCGTTTCCCGGCGACAACGCGCTTCGGCGTCGGCTATCGAGATGACGCTCAGCGTGCTCTTCGATCGGTCGATCGGCCCCACGTCGAAGACTTTTCGTTGCGATGGTGCAGGCGAGCGGAGGACCGGCAGTGTATCGGGCGCGACGGTAGCCGTATTTGAAGCACGCGTGTGTCCGTCACGACGTTCGTGCGTGATGAGCGCGTCAATGAGCCGCTTGAACTGCGAGAAGCGAATGGGAAGATTGGCGTTCGGCGCACGACCGCGGCCAGCCGTGGGCCTCGTGATCCGGAATCCGGCAATTGGACGGTGTTTCTGAGTCATCCGTATATCCCTTTTTCGATCAAGTATCGTTGCAGTGCTAGTACTGACGCGCGTTGAGGCGCAACGTCGAACGTCATCACGCGATGCGATCCGGCTACCCGCCAGAAGTCTCGTCCGGATCGAGTCGCGTAAAGCGCACGCAGGGACCGAAGCGATCCGTCGGCCAACCCGACCGGATAGCCCTGAAAGTACTGAAACAGTGCGGCCTCGTCGCCATGCGGGCCGGGAATGGGCGCATCGAAACCAAACCGCGGCCATGCGTAGTATCCGCAGAGCCGAGGCCCGCCGGGTTCGGGGGGCGCTTTGCGGCCGCCTATTGCGAATGCGCTGATCCGTGCGATCTTCAACCTATCACACGCCCTGACGATCCGCCACAGCATCGCCGCACCGAGCCCGACGACAGCGTTATCGGTGAGATCGACGGTCCCGAGTTCGAGTATGGACGCGTCGTGGGTTTGAAGCACGGATACGCGGTTCTCCGATCGGATCAGTCCCGGATGCGTCACGGAGAATGTCAGTCGATTCGTACTATCGAGATACACCTGGATGTCCGACCCGGCAGGCGCGCCACACAGCGAAACGAGCAGTTCGTCGGGCACGTCGCTGTCCACGCCGAGGCACGCGGCGATATCCAGATCGTTTCGATCGACCGTGAGCCGATCGTCGAAGTACGTCATCTCGTATGGCAGGACGTGACTGAGATCGACACGCTGGACGGTCATGGCTGCGGGCGACGAGTGGAAAGCGCCCAGCATATCGCCGCGAACCCGGCGGGCCAAGTCCGCCAAACGGCTGATCGGGCGTCGAAGTGATGGCCCGTCCTGCCCGCCTTACGCCCAGTCGAACATCAGCAGTGCCACGCGGCTGACCGGTTCGTAAAACAGCTGCCGGCCGCCGATCTCGAACTGCATCGCTCGCCCGGCATCTGCGATCCGCTGACCGACGATCTCGTCTCGCTGATCGAATCGATGGTCGACGAGCGGCGGCGTGCGTCCCTCGAGGCGTTCGCGTAACGCGGCGCCCGCAACGCAGGCGAAGCCGCAAGCTGGCGCGCGGGGCGCGATCCCGGCGCGTATGCCGTTTTTTGCACGGCCGCCCCGTTTTTTTGCACGGCGTTGATACGGTCTCTTCTAAGCTGGGGACGTGTCGAACAGCCGAGACGGCTTCCGTCCGCGCCATGACCTTCATTCATCCCTTTCCCGCATTCGATGTCGCCGGCCGCCGGCTGTGCACCGACGCACCCGGCAACGTCGTGCCGTTCCCGCCGTCGCGCCCGCGCCTGCAACTGCCCGTTACGCTGACGGCCGGCTCCGCCGACGCAGCGCACGCCCGGCTTGCCGCGTTGCTGCATTCCCCGCTCGGTGTGTATGTCGTCAGCGCGCGCGCCGTGCGCAACGTGATCCACGTGCATTTCGACATCGCGCCTGAAGACCTGGATTTCACGCTGCACACGCTGATCGCGCAGCAAGTCGACGCGGTGATCGGGCCAATTGCGCGCCGGTTGCGCGTTCCGCCTGCCGCCCGCTGAGCCGGGAACGGCGATTGCTCCGCTAATCCGCCGCCGCTTCGCTGCCCGCCGTGCTGTCCGCCGGCCGGCGAAGGTGGCCGTTTGCGCGCTGCGTCGAACGCGGCGCTACCCCCAGAACAGGGAGGGCCCATGTACCTTACGGAAGAAGTGCGTATTGCGCGCCCGGCTGCCCGTCGCGCGCATGCCGCGGCGTTGCCGTCGGGCAGGCAGCTTGCCCGGCAGTTGACGGTGACGGTTCGCGCGGCGGACGTACTGCTGCGCCAAGCGATTCGCGTACCCGATCGCCATCAGTGGTCGGTCGACGCCGAGCGCGTCGATGCGGCTGGCGGGCCGCTCGCCGCGTGGGATTCCCACGTGGCGTTCCGCATCGTCAAAGTATTCGCGCCGGCGATCGATGCGGACGCGTGCGCGGCCGACCCCGATCAAGTGGCGGTCGAAATCAGATTGTTTCTTCCCGAACAGGCTTACGTCGCCGAGCGGCGCATCGGCATCTTCGGCCGGCGGCACGGCCAGCGGTTCAGCGCGACGCTGTCGGTCAAGGCCGGTTCGCAGTGGGGCGGCCGGCGCAGCGAGCATGTTCCGCCGGCGGGGCGGCACGTGCACGGCGACACGCTCGAAGCGCTCATCGATACGGTGGCCGGCATCGTCAATGCGGCGTTGGGCGCGGCCGGGCATGGCCCGACCGGCCATGGGTGACGCCGCGGCGAGCGGGCGCCGCGTGGCTCACGCGTCGGCGGTCTGCCCGGTCTGCCGTTGCAGGTCTTCCATCAATTGTTCCGCGAGGAAGTCGCACGGCGGCCGTTTCGACTTGGTGCTGCGCGCGAGGATCAGCTCGAGCGGCGGCAGGTCGGGCAACCCGTGCGAGCGGCCGAGCATCGACAGTTGCGCGGGAATCGCGCAGCGGGCGAGCGGCGCGACCGCGAGGCCGGCCTCGACCATGCTGAGCAGGCCGAGCAAACTCGGGCTTTCATACGACGTGCGGTACGGCACTTTCGCGCGTTCGAGGCTGCGGATCGCGTTCTCGCGCGCGACGCTGCCCGGCATGAACACCGCGATCGGCAGCGGCCGTTCCTCCCAGACGCGCGGCCCGTTCGTCATCGCGGCCCACGCCATCGGCTCGTGGCGGATGAAATCGCCCGACAGCCCCTTGATACGCGTCCCGCACACGAGATCGACGGTGCCCTCCTTGATCAGCGGCGCGAGCGCGCTGCTCGGCAGGCCCATCACCTGGATCTCGACCTTCGGGTAGGTCGCGGAGAATTTCTTCAGCACCGACGGCAGCAGTGACGACGCATAGTCGTCCGGCACGCCGATCACGACCTTGCCGGTCACTTCCGGCCGCACCACGGCCGCCCATGCCTCGTCGCGCAGCGCCAGCATCCGTCTGGCGAATCCCAGCAGCACTTCGCCCTCGCGCGTCAGCACGATGCTGCGCGGCTTGCGCACGAACAGCGGCCGGCCAATCGCGTCCTCCAGGCTCTTGATCTGCATGCTCACCGCCGACTGCGAGCGGTTCACGGCCTCGGCCGCGCGGGTCATGTTGCCGGTTTCCGCGACGGCGACGACGGTGGCCAGCACGTCGTGATCGAGCATCTTCATGGGTATCAGGAAAACTGAACGTAACGATCAGCATTATGCGTTTTTATTGTTGCTGTGTGTCTGCCATAGTGCGATCACGCTGGCGTTTCACCCGCGGGTGGCGCGGCGGTCGGGCCGGACGATCCGGCGTGCAGGGCTGAACAGGAAAGCGTGGTGAATCGATGATGGACCATCCGTTGCGCGCCGCACTGGCCGCGGAATTGCATGCCCGGCCGTTTCTGCGGCTCGCCGAAGCGGTGTCGCTCACGCACTACGCGATCTATGCGGACGGCCAGCCCGACATTCACGAAACGTTGCTGCACGCGCTGTGCCGCGACACGGGCATCGACGCGCCGTACGAAGGCGCGACGCACTACGCGGTGCAGTCGCCGTGCGGCTGGCACCTGAAGTGGGAGCGCCACACCGAATTCTCGACCTTCACGTTCGTCGCGCCGCGTCGCGACACCGGCTATTTCGACGATCTCGCGATCGACGGCATTCCGGCCGCGTGGTTCGGGCGGCTGGCCGGCATCCGCTTCGTCGCGGTGCGGATGGAACTGCTGTCGGGCGACGCCGCGCGGCTCGTGTGCGGCGACTTGCGGCGCTGGATCGACGGGCCGGCGCTCGTCGGCAGCAACGTGCTCGGCGGCGGCAAGGTGTTCTGCGACTGGCATGTGCGCGACGACGGCTTCATGCGCTTTCTCGTCGTCGACGAGGATTTCCGCGAGGAGCAGGGCGGCCGCCTGTTGCAGCGCCTGTATGAAATCGAGACGTACCGGATGATGGCGCTGCTTGCGCTGCCGGTCGCACGCCGGATGAGCCGCGAGCTCGACGAGATCCATGCGGCGCTGCATGCGTTGATGCAGCGGATGGACGCGAGCGGCGCCGACGGCGACGACGCGGCGCTGCTCGTCAGGCTTACGCATCTCGCGGTGCGGGTCGAATCGTTGTCGGGGTTGGGGGCGCGCTTCAGCGCGTCGCGTGCGTACGAAAAGCTCGTGCTGGCGCGTATTCAAGAGTTGCGCGAGGAGCGTATCGAAGGGATGCCGACGATCGCCGAATTCATGGAGCGGCGCTTCGCGCCGGCGATGGAAACGTGCCGCAGCGTGTGGGCACGCCACGAGCAGATCGCCGCGCGGATCGCGCGCGCGGTCGACCTGCTGCGCACCCGCGTGAATCTCGCGCAGGAAAAGGACGTCACGCGGCTGCTGGCCGGCATGGAGCGCACCGCGCGCAACCAGCTTCATTTGCAGCATGCGGTCGAAGGGCTGTCGGTGGCCGCCATTTCGTACTACGTGCTGTCGCTCGCGACGGCGGCGTTCAAGGCGCTGCACGTGATGAACCTGCCGGTCGATCCCGAACTGGCCGAAGGGCTGCTGATCGCGCCGGTCGTGTTCGCGGTGATTCACATCACGCGGCGCACGCGGGCGCAGCTTGCGCGGTCGGAATCCGCGCATGACGGCGCGCCCGTGCAGGTAGCAGCGTTGAAGCAGGTCGGTTAAACCATCAAAAACATAATCAAGGAAAGGAGTGGAGATGACTTTTTCGCAGAATCAAGCAGGTTTTTATAGCGGTCTCGATGCCACGTTCGACGAGCCGGTATCGGGTGATGCAGGCGGGCCGGAAGCGGCGCGCGTGACGTCGTATCAGGCCGTGCTGCAGGAACCGATGACGTCGCTCGTCGGGAATACGCTCGACCGGCCGGATGTCGCGGCGGTGGCGATCCTCGGGTACAACTGACGCGCGTTCCCTTCGCATCGTTTCGACGTCACGCCGGCGTTTCGTTCGAGTGAAACGCCGGATGTTCGCGCGGGACGCGGGATCGACGTGTACCGGCGCGGGAAGGAACTGAACGCGAGGTGGCGCGATCAGTTCGCTGTGATCGTTGTGGCCTGACGCGCTATAGTCGTGCGACGCCCGCCGCAGGTGCCGCATACCCGGCGGTCTTTTCACGTACACGTTCGCTTCGATGACAGCCCATCCCGACGTCACCCTTCAACTGACCGACACCGAGCAGCCGGCTGCCCGCGACTTCATCAGCCGCAAGCTCGGCGAATTCAACCATGCGATGACAGGGCGCGCCGACACGGCCGCGCTCGACGTCTACGTGACCGATCCCGCGACCGGCGAGGTCTTGGGCGGCCTCACCGGCCGGACGTCGCTCGGCCTGTTCTTCATCGATCTGTTCTATCTGCCCGAATCGCTGCGCGGCGGCGGCTTCGGCAGCCGGCTGCTGCGCGAGGCCGAAGCGGAAGCGAAGCGGCGCGGTTGCGCGCGTGCGGTGCTGTACACGATCTCGTTCCAGGCGCCGGACTTCTACCGGAAGCACGGTTACGAGACGTTCGGCGAAGTGCCGTGCGAGCCGGAAGGCGCGGCGCGCGTGTTCATGGTCAAGGTGCTGTGAGCGGCAACGGGCAGCGTCCTGACATCTCGTGACACGCCGGTCGCCCCGTATCGCTCTCGCATCACCGCCCGGGCGTAGCACGCTCGATGATCATGTCGTACAGCGCCCGCGCGGCGGGCGACAGTTGCGCGTTCCTGCGCGTGACGAGCACGAGTGAGCGCGACACCGACGGCTCGACGAGCTCGATCGTGCGGATCATCGGATACGCGTTCTTCTGGATCGCGAGCTTCGGCAACGACGGCCGCGCCGAGCCCTTCCGCGACGAGCCCGAGCGCCGTCGAGCTGCGCTGCACCTCGTAGAACGAATGCAGCGACACACCGCTCGTCTTCAGCGCGCCTTCGAGCAGCCCGCGATTGCCGCTCACTTCGCCGGCGAAGATCAGCGGATGCGGCTGCAGCGCGGCCCAGCGGATGCGCCGCCGCTTCGCGAGCGGATGATCGTCGCGGCATACGAGCACGTAAGGATCGTGCGTGAGCGGCACGCTGACGAGTTCCGGGTGCTGGTCGCCGGCGATGCTGATGCCGAATTCCGCCTCGCGCCGCAGCACGGCCTGCAGCACCGACGCCGACGCGTGATCGAGAATCTTCACGCGATCGTGCGGCCGGCGCCCGGAGAATGCGCGCAGGATGCGCGGCAGGTATTGCACGCCGACCGTCGGCACGCACGCGATCGTGACGTCGCCGCGCTGGCTCAGGCCCGTCTCGCGGATTTCGGTCAGCGCGTCGGCGAGTTCGTTCAGCAGCCGGCGCGCCTGCGGCAGGAAACGTCGGCCGATCTCGGTCAGCGTGGTGCGGCGCGTCGTACGCTCGACCAGCGCGACGCCGAGATACGCTTCGAGCTTGCGCAGCCGCTGCGTGATCGCCGTTTGCGTGACGTGCAGCGTATCGGCTGCCTGCCTGAAGCTGCCGCCGTCGGCGATCGCGACGAAAGCCTGGACACCGAGCGTATCGATCTTCATCAGAATCTTGAATCAATCACGATATTAAATTCATTTTACTTAAGGTCGCAGGCCGTCGCAGAATGCGCTGCATCGACGGCCTGCTGCATTCCCTTGCGCGGAAGCGCGGCGGCCGCTCATGCCGACAAGGAGACCTATCGTGACGACCCCGCTCGATCAATATGCGACCCAGTACGTGCAGTTCGAGGACGAACGCACGCGTCCGGTGCGCGACCTGCTGGCCGCCGTGCCGAACACGCCGATCCAGACCGCGATCGATATCGGCTGCGGGCCGGGCAATTCGACGGAAGCGCTGATCGCACGCGCACCGGACGCGACGATCCACGGAATCGACGCGTCGGCGGACATGATCGCGGCCGCGCGCCAGCGCCTGCCGGCGCTGCGTTTCGACCTTGCCGATGTCAGCACCTGGGACGATCCGGGCGGCTACGACCTGATCCTGTCGAATGCGGTGCTGCAATGGGTGCCCGCGCACGACACGCTGTTCCCGATGCTCGTCGGCCGGCTCGCGCCGGGCGGTCATCTTGCGGTGCAGATGCCCGACAATCTCGACGAACCGGCGCACCGGCTGATGCGCGAAGTCGCCGCGGCCGGCCCGTGGGCCGACAAGCTGAAAGGCGCGGCGCGCACCGAGCGGTTCGATGCGCGCTATTACCATGCGCTGCTCGCGCCGCTGTGTTCGCGCGTGGACGTGTGGCGCACGACCTATTACCACCCGCTGCGCGGCGGCGCGGATGCGGTCGTCGAATGGTTCAAGGGCAGCGCGCTGCGGCCGTTCCTCGCGGCGCTCGACGACACCGAACGGCGCGCGTTCCTCGCGCGCTATCGTGACGCGCTGGCCGGGCCGAACGGCTATCCGACACAGGGCGACGGCACGGTGCTGCTGCCGTTTCCGCGCCTGTTCATCGTGGCGACGCGCAAGTAACGCGGCAGTGACCCGGCATTGACGCGACGGATGGCGGTGCGTCAGCGCACCGGTGGCACCGATGCGGAGTCGACCGTGCGGCTTCGCGCGGTCTGGCCGTCGCGCAGGTCCTTGTACCAGAACAGTGCGACTTCCCCGGCGTTCTCCCCATCGGCGCGCGTTATGCGATCGCGGCCGGCCTCGTGTGGGCGAACTGGACGCATACGAAGTTCACGCCGCTGTCGGGCGAATCGTCGAAGCTGAACAACGACGAAATCGGCGGCCGCTATGCGTTCTCGCCGGCGTTGAGCGGCGGTCTCGGCTATACGTTCGCGAAGCTCGACGGCCGTTATGAAGGCAAGTGGCACCAGGTCAACGCCGTGGCCGACTATGCGCTGTCGAAGCGCACCGACGTGTACGTGAGCGCGGCCTATCAGAAGGCGTCGGGCAGCAACACGATCAACGGGCGTGCCGTGCCGGTGCAGGCCGAGATCGGCTCGTCGCCGTCGTTCGTCGGCCGCGCCGGTGCGAACACGCAGTTCGTCACGCGGATCGGCTTGCGTCACAAGTTCTGATCGACGCATGACCCGGGCGCGCGCCCGGCGGCGCGCATCATGTTTGCGCGCCGGCCGGGATGGATGGCCGCGACCTCAGAGACTGATCGCAACAGGGCCGGCGAGCGGCGTGTAGCCGTCGTCGAACAGATACCACGCATCGTACTGGCCCGATGCGAGCGTGCTGTTCGCGGTCGACGAGAACAGCAGCGAGCCGGTGCTCTTGGGCAGGTACGCCCACGACTTGTAGCCGCCCTTGGTCGGCTGCGCGCCGCGCGGATAGATGCCGACCCAGTTCTTCGGGCTGTGGCGCCACGGCGGCACGACGTAGTCGAACCGCAGCGTGCCGTACGACGCGCCCTGCGACGAAAGCGCCGCGACGAACTTGCCGTTCGTATTGCCGATCGCCGAATCCGTCAGCAACGTGCCCGATTGCGCCTGGACGCAGCCGGCGACACGGCGCAGGAAGGTCGGGTCGTTCGCGTCGCGGATGCTCGCGTCGTACCAGCCGGCGTCACCGTACCACGTGATGGTCCGCGTCGCGCCGGCCGGTACGCTGACCGACTGCGCGCGGTTCATCCCGTAGGCGTTGTCGACGAGCTGGAACGTCGTCGCGCTCGCGCCGGCGGTGTTGTCCAGCGTGATCTGCACGTTGCCGTTCTGCACGTCGTAGCAGAGGCTGACTTCGGCCGTCGCCCCCGCGTTGCCCGACGCGCCGATGTTGCCGCGGAACGTCTGCAGGAAGCCGTTCGGGCCGTAGATCGAGTAGTCGTAGCCGCCGCCCGAATTCAGCGCGAGCGCATCCGTGAGACACGTGCCCGTGCCGGCGCCGATCGTATATTGCCGCGGCGTGGTGCTCGTGCCGTCGATCCACGCTTGCAGATGCACGGCGGCCGCACCCGTGTTCGCCATCGTCAACCCGAGCGTCTTGCCCGAGCGGTTGACTTTGCCCTGGACGAAGAACTCGTACGGCAGCCGGCACGCGGTGTTGCGGCCGGTGGTCTGTGCCGGGACCGCCGTGGTGGTGGCCGGGGGAATCAGGACCGTCGAACCGTTCGGGTCCATGTTGCTGGTCGCGGCGGGGATGGCGGGAATCGTCTGGTCCGCATTCGCGAAATCGAACGCCGACGTCAGATCGCCGCACACGGCACGCCGCCACGGCGTGATGTTGGTTTCCTGCAACCCGAAGCGCGCTTCCAGGAAGCGGATCACCGACGTATGGTCGAACACCTGCGAATTGACCTTGCCGCCCTTCGACCACGGCGAGATCACGAACATCGGCACGCGCGGGCCGAGCCCGATCGGCGCGTCGCCGCTCGCCGAGCCATCCGATGCGGCACCGCCGCTGGCGACGAATTCAGCGGCGGTCGAGACCGTCGAGCGGCCGGTGCCGGCGGCGGCGCTCGCCGGAACGGCCGGCGGCACGTGATCGAACAGGCCGTCGTTCTCGTCGTACATCACGAGCAGCACGGTGCTGGCCCACACGGCCGGATTCGACGTCAGCGCATTGAGCACGTTGCTCACGTACCATTCGCCGCCGCTCGCGGCCCACGACGGATGCTCGCAATAGGCGTAAGGCGCGGTGATCCACGACACCTGCGGCAGCGTGCCGTTCGCGACGTCGGTCCGCAACTGGCTGAAGAGGGCCGTGTCGTATTCCTTGCCGCCGCCGGTCGGATCGATCTGCGTGCCGTTGAGCGCCGGCGCGAGCGGATCGTTGGCGCCGAGGTTCTGGTACTGCCTGAAGTTCAGGATGACGTTGTCGCCGTAGTTGCCGTTCCACCAGAGATCGCTCTTCGAGCCGTTGTATTCGCCGTAGCCGTGGCCGGCATCGAGCCCGTTGCCCTTGTCCTGGTAGAACTTCCACGTGACGCCGGCCGTGTTCAGGCGTTCCGGCATCGTGGTCCAGCCGGTGCCGGTCATCGTGTTGGTCGTGTAGGGCGAATAGCCGGCGACGTTGCCGCAGCAGCCGGTCCACAGATACAGGCGGTTCGGGTCCGTCGGGCCGAGCATCGAGCAGTGGTACGCGTCGCACACGGTGAACGCGCTCGCCAGCGCGTAATAGAACGGAATGTCGTTCTGCGTGAAGTAGTACATCGTGCCGCTGCTCTTCGCCGCGACCCAGTTGTCGTAGCGGCCGTTGTTCCATGCGCTGTGCGTGCCGTTCCAGCTGTGATCGAGATCGCCATAGTACGTGTCGCCGTTCGCGACGCCGGAAACGGGCGGCGACGGGTTGAACGGAAACACGTAGGACAACGGCGCCGGCTGGCGCCACACCGGATAGCCGCTGGAAATCACGACCGGCCGCGGGTCGCCGAAGCCGCGCGCGCCGCGCAGCGTGCCGAGATAGTGGTCGAACGACCGGTTTTCCTGCATCAGGATGACGACGTGCTTGACGTCCTGGAGGGTGCCGGTGACGCTCGCAGCCGGGATCGACTGCGCGCGCAGGATGCTTTCGGGCAGCATGCCGGTCACCGCGGTGGCGCCCGCGAGTTTCAGCGCATCGGCGAGGAACTGACGTCGTGTCGTGGGTTTGTTTTGCATGATCGCTCTCTGTCGTGGATGACGGATGGGGCGTGCGTCGGTCAGTGGCACGCGGTCGCGCAATGCACGACCGGTGCGGACGTCGAGGCCGGTGCCGATGCCCGCGCGGCGGCGACGTTGCCCGCCGGGCTCGAGTCGCCGTCGCCGCAAGCGGCCAGCGTGCACAGGAGCGCGATCATGAAAACGCTGCGCCAGTGTGGAATGCGGCTTGCCGCATGGCGCGGCGGTACGGCTTGTTGACGATCCGGATCGAGTCGGATTCCTGAATGATCGGAATGAATGCTGCGTGCGCTGTATTTCATTTCCCCTCCAGACATGAAAATGGACAGCAGAGAATATCGCCCGAATCAGAACAACTTCATGACAGGCCAGCCGCGCGTGCCGGCCACCCGGGAAAGCTTCGAGTCGGGATGGGGCGCGACCGGATGCGTGACGTAGTCGAGCAGCGGCACGTCGTTGATCGAATCGCTGTAGAAGTAGGGTCGTTCTCGGGCGCCGACCTGCTGCCCGCGCCGCGCCACGGGAAGCGGCTGGCGGGCATCGTCGCGCGCGTGCTCGAGATCTGGGCGAGGCGGGTGTGCTGCCGGCGTTCGCCGCGTCGGCCATCGTGTATGCTTGCCCGCATCGATCTAACGGCGGACAACATGAAGACTTCGGCACACCCCAAGCCTGAGGTGCGGTTCAGGATGCGTATCCAGCAGGCCGACACGATCGCGCTCGGCCCGGGCAAGGTCGCGCTGCTCGAAGCAGTGCGCGAGCATGGGTCGATTTCGGCGGCGGCGCGCAGCCTGAACATGTCGTACCGGCGTGCGTGGCTGCTGATGGACGAACTGAACCGTTCGCTGAAATCGCCGGCGATGGTGTCCGAGCATGGCGGGCAGAGCGGCGGCGGCAGCGTGCTGACGCCGGTCGGCGAGAAAATCATCCGCCTTTATCGCGGGATCGAGGAACGGGCGTATGCAGCTTGCGCGGACGAGATCGCCGCGCTCACGAAAATGGTGCGCCGCTGAAAGGCAGGGGGCATCAATCCTCGTGCCGGCCTACCCGTGCCGCAGGCAGAAGCGTGACGACGTGTCGCCCGCGGCGGCATCCGGCACGATGACGTCGCGCGCCTGCGCATCGAGCCGCCCGATCAGTTCGACGAAGCTGGCCACGCTGGCGGTCCGCAGCGGGTAGTACGCGACGTGGTGTCGTTCGCAGATGCGCTTGAGCAGGTTCATCGAATCGTGGTCGATGCAGTCGACCGGAAACACGACCATCTGCGCGCCCGGCAGCGCCGCGGCCAGCAGGCCCTTGCGATCCTCGATGCCGCCATCGTGCAGCGTCACTTCGCCGCCCGCCGTTTCGACGATCCGCCGGATCGCGCGATTCGAGCCGGGCCGCCCGCCGACATAGACGACGCGCATGCCCCGCAGCATCGACAGCGAATTCGCCGCATGCCCGGCCGGGTCGTCCGTTGACGCCTGCACCGCCTGCTCGAGCGCGCTTGCCTCGGCGCGCAGCGTCTTCACCATCGCCATCAGGTCGTCGAGCCGCGCGCGCATCGCGCGGGCGCTCGCCTGTTCCGCGGCGATCCGCTGCTCGGCCGCCTCGCGGCGGCTCGTGTGCAGCGCGAGCCGTTCGTCGCGCGCAGCCAGCGCTTCGCGCAGCGCGTGTATTTCGTCGTGCAGCAGGCTTTCGTCCGCCGGCGGTTGCGCGTTCCGGTGCGCGTGGAGCGCATCCCGCTCCTGCAGCGCCGCGTCGCGCTGCATGCTCATCTCGTGCAGGCGTGCCTGCTGCCGCTCGATCTTCGCGTGGAGTTCCGCATTCTCTTGTTCGAGCGCGACCAGCCGCCGGATATCGGCGCGATTGGCCGCGCCGACCAGGTGCGACAGCATGTGCAGATCGCCGAACGCGGCCTGACGCACGGCCATCGTCGCGCGCGGATGCGTCATCAGCGCCCAGTACGCGGGCGGAATGTCGCCGCTCGCGAGCGCGTCCTTCCAGCGCGCGAGGAGCGCGTCCGCGTCGTTCGCGCCGTCGAACGCGCGGATCGCTCCGGCATAGCGCTCGTCGAGTGTCTTGTGCAACGCCTTGGCGCCGGCCGTGCCGCCGATCGCGAGCTCGACGGCCGCGTGATGAATCTCCAGATCGGTCGCGCGCTGGCGGTCGACATCGGCGAATTTCGGCACGAGCTTGCGCAGTTCATGCGTGGTCAGGCAGGTGCCGATGATCGAGCAGTGCAGGTTCGCATCGAGTTCGGACAGGCGAGCGCGACGCTTCAGCTCGACCTGTTGCGCGCGGGACGGCGCGCAGCAGGCGTCCCGCGCGCCGGTTGCCGCGGGCGAATGGCCGCCGGACGACGAGAGATCCGCCGTGCGGGCCAGGCGAAAGGGCGGAGCGTGCATGGTTGACCTCTATCCGGCACGATCGAGCCGGAGACGGATGCGCGAAAGATGGAGCGAAATATACCACGGAATATAACGGGGGAAATTCCGGGGAAACCGCCGGGCAATGCGGGATCGCGCGGTCAGCACGGCGCCGTCGAACGGCTCGTTTGAGGCCGGGCGGCAGGTGTCGTAGGCGGAACAGGGTGCAATGCCGGCGCATGACGCGCCATCACCGATTCGACGCACAACCCGACGAACAGCACGTCGACGTGCTCCAGCGCGATGACCGCGCGGCGCATCGCGGCCGGGTCGTTGCTGAACGCGTCGGAAAACACGTCGTCGCGCGTGCGTTCGAGGCGGCGCGCGTGGCCGATCGCGCGTTCGAGTTCGGGCAGCCGCGTGAAGCGGGCGGTGCGGGCTTCGTGTTCGAGCGCCGACAGGAGTTCACGAAAGCTCATGGCCGACAGCGCGTCGTCCGGCACGGCTTCGGCGTGCGCGGCCGAGAACATCCGGATGAAACGCGCGACGCTGCCGCGCAGGCGGCGGAACGCGTCGACGACATCGGTGACCTGCTGCGCACGCGCGTCGCTCGACAGCGGCTTGAGCGCGCTGATCTTGCGCACGAACGGCAGTTCTCGAGCGCTGGGCAGCGGGGTGCGATCCGTCGACGGGCGGGGCATGACGTTTCTCCGGATAGGCAGATGTCGATATATTCTACTGAATATATCGAACGCGCAAAAAAGGCGATGCCATACCGCAAGACGCGAGGTCGAAAACGACCGTAACGGCCTCGCTCGTCAGTCGATTGCTCGACGGGGCTCGATGCGAGCGGCGCCGTATCGACACGGCGTAGCCGGGGGCGGCCGCGGCCAGGGCGGGTCAAGTTCCGGCAGAAGGGAGCGCGGTCGCGGCCGAGCCCCACGCGGCGAGTTCACGCTTCGTGCGCACGCCGAGCTTCGCGAATGCGCGCTTCACGTACGACTCGGCCGACGCGACGCGCACGCCGAGAATCCCGGCGGTTTCCGGCACGGTCTTGCCGGAGAGCAGGTGCTTGCAGGTTTCGTATTCGCGCTTCGACAGCTTCACGCCGTCGGCCGCGAGCCGCGCATCGAATTGCGCGAGCGGATGGACGTCGGGCGGCGCGTGCGCGATGCGCCGCGCGGCGGTGGTCGACGCATGCAGTTCGAGCAGCGGAAACAGCACGTCGCTGATGTTGCGGAAGCGGTTCATCTCGGCGAGCGTGAACGGCGGCCGGTCGCGGCCGCGCTCCAGTGCGATCGAATGCTGCGAATAGCGCGTGCCGCGTGCGAGCACGCATTCATGGCCGATATGCACGTCGTCGAACAGCCGCTGGCGGAATTCGCCAGGCGGGATCGCCGCGATGTCGCGCACGACGAGCATCGTGCCGGTCTTGCCGCGCAGGCCAGCGAACAGTGGGTCGCTGTCGAGAAAGCGCTCGTAGTAGAGCGTCATCACGTCGGAGATTTCGGTGGACGCGGCGCCGATGCCGCTGCTGCCGATCCATTCGCAACGGTAGCCGGTGGGCATCGTGCCGTCGACGCGCGAGCGTTCGACGTGTGCGACGTCGAGCGGCACGATGTCGTTCAGCAGTTGCGTGAGGCGCGGCACGAAGTGCGGCGTGCCGACCGTCTCGATCAGCTCGCCCAATGCCTTGAACGACACGTTGAAGCGATTGTTGTCGCGGTGGAAGGAGTTCACGTTGAGCAGCATGCGGTTACCCAGGGCCTATTTCGCCCATTGACGCGCGTTCCCCTGATACGAAAAAAGCATGTGTGGGGCTGGCCATCGGAACGGCCGACCGCAAGCCCGTTGTCAGCGGGAGCAGGCCCTTGAAGCGGCTGGATTCTAGCGTTTGCCGCGACGGACGTCATCAGGGGGAAATACCGGCAGGCGTCCTGTCGATCCGTTTGCCCCGTAAAACGTCGCGTGTCACCCTGACGAGGGCATATCGGGGCAGTGTAAACGAGTCACTGCGTATCCGCCTTTTTCAATCGAGTGACAAACGATTCCGATGACCGACCTGATCACGGACATCCTGTCGCCGGGCGCACGCATGGGCGAATTCAAGACGCTCGACTTCGGGAGGGGCGAAAGCGAGTGGCGCGCGGCCGAAGGCAAGCGCGGTAGCTGCATCGACGGCTGGCGGGAAGACAACGGCAGCTCGGTGGCGTTTCCGGAGTCGACCGCGTCGGTGACGTGGCGGCCGACCTGCGCACCATCGGCATCGATACCGATACATGTGCGCACGCCTACTCAGCCGGCCATCCTCACGACCTCGCGCGTGACGGGTTTCGGCGGTTAGGACGCCGCACGGGGCAGCGGTCAAGCAGGGCGGCGCAGGTGTGCCGCCCTTGTGCGTCTATGCGTCGATGCGCTCCACCTTGCCGACGAGCAGCCCGTACGACAGGCTGCCCGCGAGCGCCATTGCGGCGATGTAGGTGATCGCGCGCGAGAAGTCCGCGCCGTCGACCAGCAGCCCGATCACGATCGGCGTCGCGATCGCGGACAGGTTGCCGATCAGGTTGAACACGCCGCCCGTGAGGCCAAGCAGCCGCGCGGGCGCGAGCCCCGACACGAGCGACCACGTGATCGACGCGAAGCCGTTGCCGAAGAACGCGATCGTCATGAACGCGATCACCCAGCCGGTGGAGCTCACGTAGTTCGCGCCGATGATGCAGGTCGAGATCGGCAGCCCCGAGATGATCGGCAGCTTGCGCGCGAAGCCTTGCGAGGCGCCGCGTCGCATCAGCCAGTCCGACAGCACGCCCGAGCAGAGCACGCCGACGAACGCGGCGAGGAACGGCAGCGACGCGAGCAAGCCCGACTTGATGAAGTCCATCCCGCGATACTTGACGAGGTAGGTCGGGAACCACGTAAGGAAGAACCACAGCGTCGAGTTCAGCGCGAACTGGCCGAGGTAGATGCCCCACAGCTTGCGCCGGCCGAGCACGACGCCGAGGTCGCGCCACGTCGACGGCGCGCGTTCGCTGTGCGCCGCGACGCGGTCCTCGAGATCGACGAGGCCGCCGCCGTCGCGGATCAGCGCGATTTCGGCCACATTGACGCCGCGAAATGCGCGCGGCTCGCGATACACCGCATACCAGATCGCGGCCCATGCGATGCCGGCGAGGCCGGTCGCGACGAACACCATGTGCCAGCCGAGATGCACCTGCAGCCACGCGAGCACCGGCGTGAGGAACGCGAGGCCGACGAACTGGCCTGACGTGTAGCCGCCGATCGCGCTCGCGCGTTCGCGGGTCGGGAACCACGTCGTCACCACGCGGTTGTTGATCGGGTAGGCCGGCGCTTCCAGCGCGCCGACCGCAAGGCGCAGCACGATCAGTCCGACGAACGAACCGGCGAAACCGAGCAGCAGCGTCGCGGCCGACCACAGGGCGAGCGCACCCGCATACAGCACGCGCGGCGACACCTTGTCGACGAGCCAGCCGCCCGGAATCTGCATCAGCGCATAGGTCCAGCCGAATGCGGAGAACACGAGGCCCGCGCGAACCGGATCGATGTTCAGTTCCTTGAACAGCTCGGGCGCCGCGATCGACAGGTTGCTGCGGTCGAGATAGTTGATCACGACCGTGACGAACAGCAGCGCGAGGATCAGCAGCCGCTTGCGGCTCGGCGGCGTGGCCGAGGCCGAGGCCGCGGCTGCGGCTGAGCGCGTGGCGGATTCGGATGAGGCGCCGGTGTGCGCGGATGAGCGCGCCGGCGGGTTGGCGTGGGTGCGTGACGCGGATTGGGCCACGGTCGTCTCCTGTGTTCTATGCCTCGGCCGGCGCTCGCGGACGAGGCGGCCGAATCGAATGGCGTTGGGGCGAACGTTAGAGCCGGGGCGCGGCGTGCGTCAACATTTGGGCAGGCATCCCTATTAATGGGACGTCGGACGCTCAGTATGTGGGAAATGCGGCGAGCGGCAGCGCGGCGAGGCGAGGGAGCGGGTGAAGTCGCGGGGAGCGCGTCATGAGCGCGCGTCTAACGATGGTCGTGGATGAGGACGGAGCCGGCAGGTCCGCCCGGTTTCCCGACGCCGAAATTTCATGCGGGAGCGGAGGTGCGCGCCGGACGCTGCCGGGTAGCCGTGATACCAGTACCTTTGCTCGCCTTGTTGCGGATCCGCATGAACGCAAGAATGCCCGTTCCGATTCTGCTCACTGATGAGATGCTCAATGAAAATGAAAATATTCGAAGCCGGTTTCACCCTCTGTGCCGTGCTGAGCGTCGTCGGCCCGGCGCGCGCCGCGGATTTCTCGATCGATAGCGCGGAACTGGCCGGTCGCACATTCGGTGATGCACAGGTATCCGATAGTTTCGGGTGTCGCGGCAACAACATTTCGCCATCCATCCAATGGCGCGGTGAGCCCGAGGGGACGCAAAGCTACCTGCTGACGATGTTCGATGCCGACGCACCGACCGGGTCGGGATTCTGGCATTGGGTCATCGCCGACATACCGGTGTCCGTTCATCGCATTGCGTTGCGTTCCGGCAATGACGTGTCCCGATTGCCGGCGGGTGCCGTCGAGATGAAGAACGACACCGGGCATGCCGGCTATCTTGGTCCGTGTCCACCGCAAGGCGCAACGCATCGCTACGTCATTACGCTGACGGCGCTCAAGGTCGCGAAGTTGCCGGTCGATCGGGACGCGACGCCGGCGGTCGTCGGCTTTGCTGCGCACGATCAGCAGCTTGCGAAAGCGACGATGACCGTTCGAATGAGCCGCTAGCCGTGCGTGCTGTCGTCGCGATAGCCGCTCTTGCCGACGAAGATTTCCTTCAACGCGGCGCGCAGCGCGACCGGATCGTACTGACCGGGCGCGAGATGGATCACGTAACGCGTCTGGCCGTCGAGACGCGCGGCGATGCCCGGCTCGATCTCGACGTCGATCGTATCGTCGGTCAGCCGCACCGACAGATCCTTGACGCGCAGGTTGAGCTGGTCGCGCACCATCACTTCGATCAGCGTGTCGTCCGGAAAGCGCGACAGCGCGAAGCAATAGTCCTGCTCCGCATCGTGACAGTAGATGTTGGCGAAGCTTTCGTCGTCGTCGAGGTCGGACGTGGCCGCGCCGACGGTAGCGTGAAGTTCCATGAACGTAGTTCCTGCTGAACGGTTATTTGTGAGCGTGCATCGTCGTTTCGATCGCAGCCGCGGTGTCGGGCATCGCGTCGGCCTGCG
The DNA here is from genome assembly GCF_902832865.1 of Burkholderia sp. BCC0397. Lineage (NCBI taxonomy): Bacteria > Pseudomonadati > Pseudomonadota > Betaproteobacteria > Burkholderiales > Burkholderiaceae > Burkholderia > Burkholderia sp. BCC0397. The sequence goes on from NZ_CADFDL010000020.1 coordinate 70,793, forward strand.
CGTCGCGCGCCTTCAGCCACAGCCCGAATTCGCGCATGACGTCGACCACCGGCCGCAGCCGGTCGCCGTCCGCGGTGAGATCGTACTCGACGCGCACCGGCACTTCCGGATAGACGGTGCGCCGCACGAGCCCCGCGTCTTCCAGCGCGCGCAGGTCGAGCGTCAGCATGCGCTGCGAGATGCCCGGCATGTCGCGCCGCAGGTCGCTGAAGCGGCGCGGCCCGTCGAGCAGATACGACACCAGCAGCAGCCGCCAGCGGCCGCCGAGCACGCGCATCGCTTCTTCAACGGAACATCCTGTCGCACTCGTTTTCATCGTGGCCGAATCCTGGTCGGTAAATTTTTTGTGACTACGGCACAAACGACTGCCGTCTTCCCGGCGCTGCGCCGATGCGAGATATTAGCGCCCGCGTCGCGGCGAATCGATACATGGACAACCCACGAAGGAAACGCATGAAGCTCTATCACGCTCCCGGCAGCTGTTCGCAGGCGATCTGCATCGTGCTGCGCGAAGGCGGGTTCGACGCCGAGATCGTCAAGGTCGACGCGCGCAAGCATGTCGTCGAAGACGGCCGCAACTACTACGACGTGACCGAACTCGGCTACGTGCCGCTGCTCGAACTCGACGACGGCACGATGCTGCGCGAAGGGCCGGTGATCGCGCAGTATCTCGCGGACCAGCGCCCGGACGCCGCGCTTGCGCCCGCTTACGGCACGCTCGCGCGCTACCGGCTGATGGAATGGCTCAACTTTCTCGGCACCGAGATCCACAAGGGCTTCATCCCGCTGCTGTATGCGGTGCAGGCGGGGAAGTACGTGGAGCCCGTTCGGCAGAAGCTCGACAGCGGTTTCGCGTGGATCGACCGCCAGCTCGACGGCAGGACGTTCGTCACCGGCGACACGTTCACGGTCGCCGATGCGTACCTGTTCGCGCTGACCGGCTGGGGCAAGGCCGACTGGATGCGCTCGGTGTACAACGCGGATATCGACCTGAGCCGGCACGCGCATCTGCGTGCGTGGTACGAGCGGGTGCGCGAGCGGCCGGCGGTGCAGCAGGTGCTGGCGGCGGACAACCTGCTGCGATGACGCGCGGCGGCCGCGGCAGGGAACGCGCGTCGTTTCGCCGTAGCGACGCAGCGTCATGCCGCAACGGGCCGCGCTATAATCGCCGCCATGAAATGGCTTCGGACCTTCATCCTGCTGCTGCTGTGCGCGGTGCTGCCCATCAGCGGGCTGGCAGCCAGCGGCCTGACCGGTGAATGTCCGATGCAGCACACGATGTCGATGGAGGCGGACACGGGCATGAACATGGCCATGTCCGCCGACATGAGCGGCTGCGATTCGATGCAGCCGTCATCCGCCGATCACGCGAAGGCCAAAGCCAAGGGCATGGCCTGCAAGGTGACGGCCCAATGCCAGTTCGGCAGTCTCTACCACCCGGCCGGCCGCGCCGACGTCAGCCGTCCCGCTGCATTCGCCAGCACGATCGTCTTCCACTACACGCAGTCCGTCCCGGTCCGCGACCCGAACGGGTTGTGGCGCCCTCCACGCATCAGCTGATCCCGATTTGACCGGTTCGCCGCGCATGCGGTGAGGTTCGTCCTGTGCGCAGGACGTGGAATCCCTTTGGGTTCCGATTTGGGGTTACACCATGTCATTCGCTTTCCGCACGCTGCGCATGCCGCGTGCATGTCGGCGCACGCCCGTACCGTGGGCCGCGCTGCTGGTGGCGGGCGCCGTTCACGCGCAGCAGTCGCCGCTTACGCTGGACGCCGCGCTGCAGTCCGCCACCGATCGTTCCGCGTCGATGCAGGCCGCGCAGGCTTCCGTGCTTGCGCGTTCCGAAGCGGCCGTCAGGGCCGGGCAGTTGCCGGACCCGATGCTCAAGGCCGGCATCGACAACCTGCCGGTCAACGGCGGGCAGCGCTTCACCGTCGGCCAGGACTTCATGACGATGCGCCGCATCGGCATCGAGCAGGAATGGGTGTCCGGCGACAAGCGGCGGCTGCGTACCGCGCTGGCCGACGAGCAGGTTGGCCGCGAGCGCGCCGGCTATCTCGTGCAGCTGGCGGCCGTGCGCCGGCAGACCGCGACGGCGTGGCTCGATGCCGTCTATGCAAAACAGGCGCTCGCGCTTCAGCAGGCGCTGCTCGGTCACATGAACCATGAACTCGACGCGATGCAGGCGTCGTATCGAGGCGCAAAAGCGAGCGCGGGCGACGTCGTGCAGGCTCGCGCGATGCTCGCGCAGACGCAGGACCAGATGCTCAAGGCGCAGCAGGCGTATCGCACCGCGCTCATCGCGTTGGGCCGCTGGACGGCGGCGCCCGTGACCGACGTGACGGGTACGCCGCCCGCGCCCGAATCCTTCGTATCGTCGTTGCCGCCGGACGAGCTGCGCCTGTCGCAGCCGGCACTCGTCGCCGCCGCGGACGATATCGCGGTGGCCGAAGCCGACGCCGCGGTCGCGAACAGCGAGCGCAGCCCCAACTGGACGTGGGAAATCGCGTACCAGCAGCGCGGCGGCGCGTATTCGAACATGGTGTCGGTCGGCGTCTCGATCCCGCTGCCGCTCAATCGCAAGAATCGCCAGAACCGCGACGTCGCCGAAAAGGCTGCGCTCGCGACGAAGGCGCGCCTGATGTACGAGGACACGCTGCGCCAGGTACAGGCCGACATCCGCACGCAATCCGACACGCTGGCGAGCGGCCGCGAACGCCTCGCGAACCTCGGCGCTGCGCTGTTGCCGGCCGCCGACCAGCGCGTGCAGCTCGCGACGGCCGCGTACCGGGCCGGCACGGGGTCGCTCGCCGACACGTTCGCCGCGCGGCGTGCGCAACTCGAGGCGCAGTTGCAGGTGCTCGATCTCAGGCGCGAGGTATCGCAGACCTGGGCGCAGCTCGAATATCAGGTCGTGCCGTCGGCTATGGCCGCCGCGCAGTGACGGAGACGCTCATGACAAGACAATCACTGACGCGGGCGGCGCTGATCGCGTTCGCCGGCGCGACGCTCGTCGGCGCCGGCTATTTCGCGGGCGTCCGCCATGCGACGGGCGGCGCGGCGACGGCCGGCATGCCCGCCGCTGCGCCGCCGGACATGCCGGCGCCGCAGGCCGCACGCAAGGTGCTGTACTGGCACGACCCGATGGTGCCGAACCAGCACTTCGACAAGCCGGGCAAATCGCCGTTCATGGACATGCAGTTGCAGCCGGTCTATGCGGACGAAGGCGGCGCCGCGGCGGGCATCCGGATCGATCCGGGCCTGCAGCAGAACCTCGGCATCCGCTATGCGACCGTGCGCCGGCAGCAAACGGCGACCGGTTTTGACGCGGTGGGCACCACGCAGTTCGACGAAGCGCGCGCGGAGGTCGTGCAGTCACGCGTCACGGGCTACATCGACCATCTGTATGCACGCGCGCCGATGCAGCGCATCGCGAAGGGCGCGCCGGTCGCCTCGCTGTTCGTGCCCGACTGGCTCGCGCCGCAGGAGGAATATCTCGCGCTGAAGCGCGGCGGGATGGACGGCAGCCTGCTCGATGCGGCGCGCGCACGGATGCGGGCGCTGTCGATTCCGGACGGCGTGATCGCGAACCTCGACCGCACCGACCGCGCGCAGACGCACGTCGTGTTGAGCGCACCGGAGGCCGGCGTCGTCAGCGAGCTGAACGTGCGCGACGGCGCGATGGTTTCGCCCGGCCAGACGCTCGCGAAGATCGCCGGGCTGGCGACGCTGTGGCTGATCGTCGAGGTGCCGGAAGCGCTCGCTTTGAGCGTGCAGCCGGGCATGTCGGTCGACGCGACGTTCGCGGGCGATCCGGCCCGGCATTTCAGCGGACGCATCCGCGAAGTGCTGCCCGGCATCAGCACGGGCAGCCGCACGCTGCAGGCGCGCGTGGAGATCGACAACGCGTCGCTGAAGCTCACGCCCGGCATGCTGATGCGCGTACGCGTTGCCGCGAAGGAGACGGTGTCGCGCCTGCTCGTGCCGTCCGAGGCCGTGATCGCGACCGGCCAGCGCACGATCGTCATCGCGAAGCACGGCGACGGCCGGCTCCAGCCGGTCTCGGTGACGGTCGGCAACGACGTCGGCGGCGACACGGAAGTGCTCGACGGGTTGAACGAAGGCGACACGGTCGTCACGTCGGGGCAGTTCCTGATCGATTCGGAGGCCAGCCTGAAAAGCGTGTTGCCGCGGCTGGAGCGGGCGGCAGGGGCAAGCGCGGCCGCATCGTCCACGACGGCAACCGCGCCGGTCTACGAAACCACCGGCAAGGTGGAGAAGGTCACGGCCGACGACATCACGTTCTCGCATCAGCCGGTGCCGGCGCTCGGCTGGGGCGCGATGACGATGGCGTTCGGCAAGCCGTCGGCGCACGCGTTTCCGGACGTGAAGCCGGGCCAGACCGTGCGCTTCGCGTTCACGCAGACCGACGACGGTTACCGGCTGACGAAGGTCGAGTCGCAGGGAGGTGAGCGATGATCGCGCGCATCATTCACTGGTCCGTCCATCACCGGTTTCTGGTGCTGCTGGCCACCGTGCTGCTGGCGGCATGGGGCGTGCATTCGCTGCGACAGACGCCGCTCGACGCATTGCCCGACCTGTCGGACACGCAGGTGATCGTGAAGGCGTCGTATCCGGGCAAGGCGCCGCAGGTCGTCGAGGACCAGGTGACCTATCCGCTGACGACGACGCTGCTCGGCGTGCCGGGCGCGAAAACCGTGCGTGCGTACTCGTCGTTCGGCGACGCGTTCGTCTATGTGCTGTTCGACGACCACACCGATCCGTACTGGGCGCGCTCGCGCGTGCTCGAATACCTGAGCCAGGTGCAGAGCCGCCTGCCGGCGGGCGCGACCGTGTCGCTCGGCCCGGATGCGACCGGCGTCGGCTGGGTATACGAGTACGCGCTCGTCGATCGCACCGGCCGTCACGATCTCGGGCAACTGCGCGCGCTCAACGACTGGTTCCTGAAGTTCGAGCTGAAGGCCGTGCCGGACGTATCGGAAGTGGCGAGCATCGGCGGCATGGTGCGCCAGTACCAGGTCGTGCTGGATCCGGACAAGCTGCGCGCATACGGCATCACGCAGGCGGCGGTCGCGGATGCGCTCGCCAAGGCCAACCAGGCATCCGGCGGCTCGGTCGTCGAGCTGGCCGAGTCGGAGTACATGGTGCGATCGTCAGGCTACCTGCGCACGCTCGACGATTTCCGGCACGTCGTGCTGCGCACCGACGACACCGGCACGCCGGTCCTGCTCGGCGACGTCGCACGCATCCAGGTCGGCCCGGCGATGCGGCGCGGCATCGCGGAACTGAACGGGCAGGGCGAGGTGACGGGCGGCGTCGTCGTGATGCGCTCGGGCAAGAACGCGCTGACGACGATCGACGCGGTGAAGGCGAAGCTCGCCGACCTGAAGCGTTCGCTGCCGGCCGGCGTCGAAATCGTCACGACCTACGACCGTTCGCAACTGATCGCGCGCGCGGTCGACAACCTGACGGACAAGCTGATCGAGGAATTCGTCATCGTCGGGATCGTCTGCGCGGTGTTCCTGTTCCATCTGCGCAGCGCGCTGGTCGCGATCCTGTCGCTGCCGCTCGGGGTATTGGCCGCGTTCATCGTGATGCGCTACCAGGGCGTGAACGCCAACCTGATGTCGCTCGGCGGGATCGCGATCGCGATCGGCGCAATGATCGACGCCGCGATCGTGATGATCGAGAACGCGCACAAGCATCTGGAAGCGTACGACCGCGCGCATCCCGGCGAGCCGATCACGGCCGCGCGCCGCTGGGAACTCGTCGCGGCGTCGGCAGTGGAAGTCGGGCCCGCGCTGTTCTTCTCGCTGCTGATCATCACGCTGTCGTTCGTTCCGGTGTTTTCGCTGGAAGGGCAGGAGGGCAAGCTGTTCGCGCCGCTGGCGTTCACGAAGACCTATACGATCGCGGCCGCCGCCGGGCTGTCGGTGACGCTGGTGCCGGTACTGATGGGCTATCTGGTGCGCGGCCGCATTCCGCACGAGCACGCGAACCCGATCAACCGCGTGCTGATCCGCCTGTACCGGCCGCTGCTCGAAGCGACGCTGCGGCGCCCGTGGGCCGCGATCGGCGTCGCGGTCGTCGCGCTCGTGCTGACGGCCGTGCCGTTGTCGCGGCTCGGTGGCGAATTCATGCCGCCGCTCGACGAAGGCGATTTGCTGTACATGCCGACCGCGCTGCCGGGCATCTCGGCCGACAAGGCGAGCGAGCTGCTGCAGCAGACCGACCGGCTGATCAAGACCGTGCCCGAAGTCGACACGGTGTTCGGCAAGTCGGGCCGCGCCGATACGGCGACCGACCCGGCGCCGCTCGAGATGTTCGAGACGACGATCCGCTTCAAGCCGCGCAGCGCGTGGCGGCCCGGCATGACGCCGGAGAAGCTCGTCGACGAACTCGACCGGACGGTGAAGGTGCCGGGGCTGTCGAACGTGTGGGTGCCGCCGATCCGCAACCGGCTCGACATGCTGTCCACCGGGATCAAGACGCCGGTCGGCGTGAAGATTTCAGGGCCGGACCTGGCGGGGATCGACGCGATCGCGACGCAGGTCGAGGCAGCCGTGAAGCGCGTGCCGGGCGTGACGTCCGCGCTCGCGGAGCGGCTGAACGGCGGCCGCTACATCGACGTCGACATCGATCGGCTCGCCGCCGCGCGTTACGGGCTGTCGGTGGCCGATATCCAGGCGGTCGTGTCGTCGGCGATCGGCGGCGAGGACATCGGCGAAGTGATCGCGGGGCGCGAGCGCTTCCCGATCAACATCCGCTATCCGCGCGAGATTCGCGATTCGCTCGAGAACCTGCGGCAACTGCCGATCGTCACCGCGCGCGGCGCGCAGATCCGCCTCGGCGACGTCGCACATGTCGCGATCGCCGACGGGCCGCCGATGATCCGCAGCGAAAACGCACGGCTGTCCGGCTACGTGTACGTCGATCTCCGCGGTGCCGACCTGAGCACGGCCGTCCGTGCGATGCAGCAGGCCGTCGCACGGCAGGTCGCGTTGCCGCCCGGTTATTCGATCGCGTGGTCGGGGCAATTCGAGTATCTCGAACGCGCGGCGGCGACGCTGCGCACCGTCGTGCCCGTCACGCTCGTCGTGATCTTCGTGCTGCTGTTCGTCACGTTCGATTCGGCGGCCGACGCGCTGCTGCTGATGTCGACGGTGCCGTTCGCGCTGGTCGGCGGGTTCTGGCTCGTGTGGGCGCTCGGCCATGCGGTGTCCGTCGCGACGTCGGTCGGCTTCATCGCACTGGCGGGCGTGGCCGCCGAATTCGGCGTCGTGATGCTGCTGTACCTGAAGGGCGCGCTGCAGCGCCGGCTCGATGCCGGCGAACCGCTGACCGATGCGTTGCTGCTCGACGCCATTCGCGAAGGCGCGGTGCTGCGTGTGCGCCCGAAGGCGATGACGGTCGCCGTCGTGCTCGCCGGGCTCGTGCCGATCATGATCGGCCACGGCGCCGGTTCCGAAGTCATGCAGCGCATCGCCGCGCCGATGGTCGGCGGCATGGTCACGGCGCCGCTGCTGTCGATGTTCGTCATTCCCGCCGCGTGGCTTCTGCTTCAGCGCCGTCGCGCGCGAAGCGCGGGCCGCACGCGGCATTCCGATGCAGTTCCTTCCGGCACGAACGTGCCATCCATTCCCACCGGAGAATCACGATGAAGATGAATCAACTGATCGCCACTGCCGCCGCCGTTCTCGCGTGCGGCGCTTTCGCCGTCCCGGCCGTTGCCGCCGGCGACATGTCGGGCATGGACATGTCCGGCATGAAGATGTCGTCGGACGGCGCGGCGGAATCGAACGCCGCGCTGACCGACGCCGAGGTGAAGAAGGTCGATGCCGCGAGCGGCAGGATCACGTTGAAGCACGGCGCGCTGGAGAACGTCGGGATGCCGCCGATGACGATGGCGTTCAAGGCGAAGGACGCGGCGATGCTCGCGCAAGCGCATGCGGGCGACAAGGTCAAGGTGCGGATCGAGAAGGTCGATGGCACGTTGACGATCGTCAGGCTCGTCAAGGGTTCCTGATCGTCCGGATGCGGGCGTTGCCGTCGCCCGCATCCGGCGCGATGAAACGCGCCGCACCGACGTGTCCGCCGGTCGGCGCGCCCGACCGGCATTTATCGCGTCAGCGTCAACACCAGATACCCCGCATAACCCGCGCCGTTCGCGAGCAACGCCCAGAGCGCGAGCCCGCGCGTGCGCGCATTGACGCGCAGCCACGCCGCCGCCGCGAGCGTGATGATCACGCCGGTCAGCACTTCGGGGCGCGGCTCCCACGGCGTCAGCATGATGCCGATCGCCGGCAGCAACGTACCCTGGAACACCATCGCGCCGGTGATGTTGCCGAACGCGAGCGTGTCCTTTCCACGACGGATCCACAGCACGCTGTTGACCTTCTCGGGCAGTTCCGTCGCGATCGGCACGATGATCAGCGACAGCAGCAGCGCCGACACGCCGAGTACGTGCGATACGCCTTCCACGCCGTGAATGAAGCCCTTCGCGCCGCCGACCAGCAGCGCGACGCCGATCAGCAGTTGCAGCACGATCGTCGCCAGGTTGGTCGGCAGGCCGACGCGCGACAGGAACATCGCGTGCGGCGCCTCGGTGCCGTGCCCGGCATCGACGAGCTGGGTCGACGCGCGGAACGTCATCACGACGTACATCACGTAGAGGCCGACCAGCATCGCGGCGAGCAGCGCGCGCACGGCCCAGTTGTGATGCGGGACGAACATCGCGACGGTCGCCAGCGAGAATGCGGCGAGGAAGGTGTTCATGTCGCGCACGAAGCCCGTGCGTTCGGGCGCGATCGTGCCGCGCAGCCCGCGCGAGCGGATCACGGCGAGCGTCATCAGGAACGTGGTGAGCGTCGCGAGCATCAGCGGCGCGCCGAGAATCGCGCCGACGCCGATCTCCTCGTTCACGGCCTGGTTCGACGTGCCGCCGGCCAGCGCGAGCAGCGGCACCATCGTTTCGGGCAGCGCGGTGCCGACGGCCGCGAATAGCGAGCCGGTCACGCCTTCGGAAATCTTCAGGCGTTCGCCGAGATGTTCGAGCGCATTGGTGAAGAGTTCGGCCGCGACGAGGATGACGATCAGCATGAACGCCAGTTCGACGAACATGAAGGTCATGCGGCACCTCCGCAGGCAGCGGTGGCGTGGAGAACGAGAGCGGGGAGGAACATGGGGACTCCGTGGTCGGACGCTGACGAACCATGGCACATCCGCCGCCGTCCGACCAGGAACGACGCGATGTGCCGATGGTCTCGCCAAGCCGATCAGGCCGAACGCGCCACGGCCGCAAGCCGAGTGTGTTGACGCGTTCGCTTTCCGGGGACGGAAAGCAGGCTACTCCCCAAAGACGGAAAGCAGTCTAGCCGAGCGGTTTTCTTTCGACAAGCCTTCGTCTCGAAAAATATACCCCTCCACCCTATAGGGGTAGCCTTCCGAAGATATACTCCCCTACCCTATACAGGAGCCATCGATGAGTCATACCGTTCGCGAAAAACAGAAGCTGCTGAACCGCGTGCGCCGTATCAAGGGACAGGTCGAAGCGATCGAGCGGGCACTGGAAGACGAGCGCGGCTGTAACGACGTGCTGCAACTGATCACGAGCTGCCGCGGCGCGATGAATGGCCTGCTGGCCGTCGTGCTGGAAGACCACATCCGGTCGCATCTCGTCGATGCGGACACGCCCGACGCCCACGAAGGCAGCGCGACCGAGCAGCTGATCGATGTCGTGCACAGCTATTTCAAGTAAACGGATCGGAACATGAACGAATTCAACGGCACGTCGGCCGGCGGCGTGCACAGTCACGCGTTTCTGGGCGCCGCCCACGCGCGCAACGAGCGGAAGACGTGGATGGTCATCGGCCTGTGCACGGCGATGATGATCGCCGAGATCGTCGGCGGCACGCTGTTCGGCTCGCTCGCGCTGGTCGCCGACGGCCTGCACATGTCGACGCACGCGGGCGCGATGCTGATCGCCGCGCTGGCCTATACCTATGCGCGCCGCTACGCCGACGATCCGCGCTTCGTGTTCGGCACCGGCAAGCTCGGCGACCTGGCCGGCTTCACGAGCGCGATCGTGCTGGCGATGATTGCGTTGCTGATCGGCTATGAGGCGATCGCGCGCCTGCTGGCGCCGGTGCCGATTCACTTCGACGAAGCGATTCCGATCGCCGTGCTGGGGCTCGCCGTGAACCTCGCCAGCGTGTGGCTGCTGAGCGGCGATCACCATCACGGGCATGGGCACGGCCATCATCATGCGCATGGGCACGATCATCATCACGAAGACGAAGACCACGACGACGCGCACCACGCGCATCATGGTCACGGTTCGCACTCGGCCGCGCATCGCGACCACAACATCCGGTCGGCCTACGTTCACGTGATCGCCGACGCGGCCGTGTCGGTGCTGGCGATCGTCGGCCTGCTGCTCGCGCGCGCGTTCGGATGGGTCTGGATGGACCCGCTCGCGGGCATCGTCGGCGCGCTGGTGATCGCCAACTGGGCGTACGGGCTGATACGCGATACGGGCGGTGTCTTGCTCGACGTCAACGTCGATCGCAAGCTGACGGACAACGTGCGCCGCGCGATCGAGGCGCTCGGCGACACGGTCAACGATCTCCATGTGTGGCGCGTGGGCCCCGGGCACATGAGCGCGATCGTGTCGGTCGAATCGGGCGACACCGCGCGCGATGCGAGTTTCTATCATGCGCTGGTCGCGGGCTTCGACGGCGTGTCTCACGTGACCGTCGAAGTGCTGACACCTGCGAAGGCGGCCTGATCGTGGCCGTGAAATCGCCGTGTATCGATCTCTGCGCGTTCGACGGCCGCACGGGCTTTTGTGTCGGCTGCCTGCGCACGCGCGACGAGGCACGCGACTGGAAGAAGCTGACCGACCATCGCCGGCACCAGATACTGAACGACCGTACGCGCCGGCAGGCGAAGCTGCGGCGCGACATGGCGGAATAGCAAGGGCGCACGCGTTCCTGCGGCGTGCGATCAGGGTCACGGGCGTGCGGTAGCATCACAGGCATTCAGCTTCAGGATTCCTGAACCGGGGAGCGACCCATGCAGACCGACTCATCGACCGGCATTCTTCGCCAGATTCCGCGCAGCGTGTGGGTGCTCGGCTGTGTCAGCCTGCTGATGGACGTGTCGTCCGAAATCATCCACAGCCTGTTGCCGATGTTCCTGATGGCGGGTCTTGGCGCGAGCGCGACGACGATCGGCCTGATCGAAGGGATCGCCGAGGCGACGTCGCCGGTCGTCAAGGTGTTCTCCGGCACGCTGAGCGACTACCTGCGCAATCGCAAATGGCTGGCGGTGACCGGCTACGCGCTCGGCGCGCTCAGCAAGCCGCTGTTCGCGATCGCGCCGACGATCGGCGTCGTGGTGACCGCGCGGATCGTCGACCGGGTCGGCAAGGGGATTCGCGGCGCGCCGCGCGATGCGCTCGTCGCCGACGTCACGCCCGTTCACCTGCGCGGCGCTGCGTACGGGTTGCGCCAGTCGCTCGACACGGTGGGCGCGTTCCTCGGGCCGCTGCTGGCCGTCGTCATCATGCTGGTGTGGCGCGACGATTTCCGCCTCGCGTTCTGGCTGGCCGTGATTCCCGGCGTGCTCGCCGTGGCGCTGCTCGCGTTCGGCATCGACGAACCGGCGCATGCGCCGGGCGAGAAGCGCGTGAACCCGATTCGCCGCGAAGTCGTCGCACAACTCGGCGCCCGCTACTGGTGGGTCGTGGCCGTCGGCGGCGTGTTCGCGCTGGCGCGTTTCAGCGAGGCGTTTCTGGTGCTGCGCGCGATGGGCAGCGGCGTGCCCGTCGCGCTCGTGCCGCTCGTGATGGTTGCGATGAACGTCGTGTATGCATTGTCGGCTTACCCGTTCGGCAAGCTCGCCGATACGACGAGCCACACGAAACTGATGGTGGTCGGGCTCGTCCTGCTGATCGCCGCCGATATCGTGTTGGCACACGCCGCGCACTGGCCGACCGTGCTCGTCGGCGTCGCGCTGTGGGGGCTCCATATGGGGATGACGCAAGGGCTGCTCGCGACGATGGTCGCGCAGGCCGCGCCGGCCGAATTGAGAGGGACGGCGTTCGGCGTGTTCAACCTGATCAGCGGCATCGTGACGCTCGTATCGAGCGTCGTCGCGGGCGTCCTGTGGGACCGGGCGGGCGCTGCCGCGACGTTCTACGCGGGGGCCGTATTCAGCGCGGCGACCATCCTGCTGCTCGTTTGCGTTCGCAGGTCGTTTAGCGCCGTGCAGGATCGCCAGCGCTGAATGCGGCGGCGCATGGCCTATCTGCCCGTGCCGCGCGGAAAGTAGAGCGCGAACGTCGTGCGCCCGTCGCAACTCGCGACCTCCACCTTGCCGCGATGCAGCTCCATGATCGACTTCACGATCGCGAGCCCGAGCCCCGCGTTGCGCGCCGCGCCGTGCCGTGACGAATCAATCCGGTAGAAGCGCTCGAAGATCCGGTCGACCTGTTCGGGCGGAATCGCGACGCCGCGATTCGTGACTTCGACGACCGCGTAACCGCCCTGGGTTGACACGGCCAGCTCGATCGTCGACGCGGCTTCCGCGTGTTCGAGCGCATTCGACGCGAGGTTGCTCACCGCGCGCCGGAACAGCGTCGCGTCCGCGACGACCGGCGCTTCGCCACGCACGTCGATACGCACGCCGGCTTCGTCGGCCAGCGCCTGGAAATACGACGCGAGCCGGCGCAATTCGTTGCCCGCGTCGAGTTCGGCGGTCTTCAGGTGCTGCCGCGCGTTGTCGGTGCGCGCGAGAAACAGCATGTTCTCGATCATCCGCTGCAGCCGCTCGCATTCCTCGATGTTCGATTCGATCAGCGCTTCGTATTCGTCGGACGTGCGGGCGCGCGACAGCGTGACCTGCGACGAGCTGATCACGTTCGCGAGCGGCGTGCGCATGTCGTGCGCGAGATCGGATGAGAACTGCGACAGCCGCACGAACGCGCGCTCGAGCCGGTCGAGCATCCGGTTCACCGACGTGGCGAGCTCGTGCAACTCGACCGGGCCGCCGCGCGCGTCGAGGCGCGCGTTCAGGTTGTGCGCCTCGATACGCGACGTTTGCCGGCCGAGGCTTTCGACCGGGCGCAGGCCACGCGACGCGACCGCGTAGCCGAGCGCGCCGACCAGCAGCGCACCGACGGCCGCCGCGAGCCAGATGTCGACGCGATAGCTTTCGAGCAGCGATTGCCGATCGGTTGCCGTGCGCGCGAGCGCGACCTGGATCGCTTCGCCGGACGGCAGCGTTTCGCGCGCATACACGCAGCGCGACGGGCCGATGCCGGGCGGCGCGCACGTGAACGGGCCGCTGGCGCGGCCTGCCGGATGCGATGTTGCGATCACCGACGCGAGCGTGTTGCCGGCTTCGTCGGAATGCTCGACGAGCGGGCGGTGTTGTGCGTCGTAGATGCCGAGATAGACGCCCGGATGCGACAGCAGCACGTCATGGAACACGGCCGGATCGGCGCGCAGCGCGGCCGTCGAGCCGCTGGCGCGTGCGAGCTGCAGGAACTGGTTGAGCTTGCCGGAAATCTCGATGTCGTCGCGCCGCGTCAGTTCGGCGGACAGCGAGCGGTAGAGATACGCGCCGGTCAGCGCGAACACGAGCGCGGCGACGGCGGCGAACGCGAGCGTCAGGCGCCGCAGCAGCGAATACGAAGCGGGGCTTGCGATCACGAACGATCCTCGAGCACGTAGCCCATGCCGCGGATCGTATGGATCAGCTTCGTCTCGTACGCGTTGTCGATCTTTGCGCGCAGGCGCTTGATCGCCGCATCGACGACGTTCGTGTCGCTGTCGAAATTCATGTCCCAGATCTGTGACGTGATGAAGGTGCGCGTCAGCACCTCGCCTTCGCGTTCCGCGAGCAGCTGCAGCAGCGCGAATTCCTGCGCGGTCAGGTCGATGCGGGCGTCGGCACGCCGCACGCGGCGCTTGAGCAGGTCGATTTCGAGATCGGCGACGTGCAGGATGTCGCGCACGTTGCGCGGCGCGCGCCGCAGCAGCGAGCGGATGCGCGCCAGGAATTCGGCATACGCGAACGGCTTGAGCAGGTAATCGTCGGCGCCGAGTTCGAGCCCGGCAACCTTGTCCTCGATCGCGTCGCGGGCCGTGAGCAGCAGCACGGGCGTCTGCTTCTGCGCGCGCAGCCGCCTGAGCACCTCGAAGCCGTCCAGCTCCGGCAGCATCACGTCGAGCACGACCAGGTCGAAATCCTCGTGCAGCGCGAGGAACAGCCCGTCCTGGCCGTTTTCCGCGACGTCGACCGTGTAGCTCGCCTCCATCAACCCCTTGCGGAGGTATGACGCCATCTTGGGTTCGTCTTCGACTATCAGTATCCGCATGGTGAGGCAGGCTGTCCGTGATTCCAGCCGGTCAGTGTAACGCCAGAGCTTACGGTGTCGCGCGTGCGCGAAGGATGATCGGCGGATGACGGAATTGTCATGAGAACCCGGCCATGTTTCGGCCATGTCGTCGTCACCGCGGCGGCGATAAGCTGCGGCCGTCTTGTCCCCGGAGCGCGCCGTCGTGCGCCGCGCCGGCCCAACGGTCGCTGTCTGCCTGATTTCGCATCCATGTCGTACTGGCGCACCTTCCTCGTCGTCGTGTTGCTGGCGCTGAGCCTGCCGATGCAGTCGTTCGCGGCTGTGTCGATGCAGTGCGCGGGCGCCGCCGTGCCGCATGAGGAGAAGGCACCGCATGCGATGCCGGCCGGCGCGTTGAAGCGGTTCGGCACGGTGCTGCGCGTCGAGTCGGTCGTGCTCGGCGGCGTGCTGATGGTGGCGGCCGTGCTCGTGTCGAGCGCGCTGCCGGGGACGGTCTAGCGCGGCGGGTTTTCGTCGGAAGCGTCGCCGCATTTGCGCGGCTTGGCCGTACGACGCATGGCAATTGCGGCGTGATGACGACAATTACATCGGCCTGTCTGCCGATTACCAAAAACTGTCATTGAGCGCCGCTAAGCTTTCGCCACCCTCACGACCGGGATTCCCCGCCATGCGCTCGACAATCCGCCTGTTTGCCCCGCTATTGCTGCTCCCGACGCTCGCCGCGCCGGTCTTTGCCGCGACCGCCGCGCCCGTCAGCCCGAACTGCGGCGGCAGCACGACGCCGATCGCCGAGATCCAGGGGCCGGGCGCGCCGTCGCCGCTCGCCGGCCAGAACGCGTCGATCGAAGCCGTCGTCACCGCCGATTTCGGCGGCACGGACGGCTTCGGCGGCTTCTTCGTCCAGCAGGCCGACGCGCAGCGCCGCAACCAGCCGGGCGTGTCCGAAGGCCTGTTCGTCTATGCGCCGAAGGCGCGTGCGAAGGCCGGCGATCTCGTGCACGTGACGGGCAAGGTCGAGGAGAAATACGGGCAGACGCAGCTCACGCTGTCGGGCGCGATCGCGGTGTGCGCGAACGGCCAGACGGTCACGCCCGCGACGCTCACGCTGCCGGTCGACAGCCCGAACGCGTTCGCCGCGTACGAAGGGATGCTCGTGCGCCTGCCGCAGACGCTGAGCGTCACCGACAACTACGAGCTCGGCCGCTACGGCAGCGTGATGCTCAGCAACGGCCGTCTGCGTACGCCGACGAGCGTCGTGCCGCCCGCGCAGGCGCAGACGCAGATCGACGCGAACGCGCGCAACCGCCTGATCCTCGACGACGGCTCGAACAAGCAGAATCCCGCGACCGTGCCGTATCCGGCGTCGGGCCTGTCGGCCGCGAACACGCTGCGTGCGGGCTACACCGTGCGCGACGTCGAAGGCGTGCTCGAAGTGCGTTACGGCGCATGGCGCGTGCAGCCGCTGCCCGGCGCGGCCGTGCCGGCGTTCGACGCGCGTGAGAACCCGCGCACCAACGCTCCGGCGCGCGATCCGAAATCGAACCTGCGCGTCGCGTCGTTCAACGTGCTCAACTATTTCAACGGCAACGGTCTCGGCGGCGGCTTCGACGATCCGAACAACCGCGGCGCGAAGACCTTCCAGGAATTCCAGCGCCAGGAAGCGAAGATCGTCAGCGCGCTGAAGGCCATCGACGCCGACGTGATCGGCCTGATGGAAATCCAGAACAACGGCTACGGCGAACTGAGCGCGGTGCGCCAGCTCGCGGCGAAGCTCGGCAACCAGTGGCGCGTGGTCGATCCGGGCACGTCGCGGCTCGGCGGCGACGCGATCGCGGTCGCGCTGATCTACGACAGCCGCAAGGTCGAACCGGTCGGCCGCGCGGCGACGCTCGCGATCGACGACAAGAACCGCCAGCCGCTCGCGCAGTCGTTCCGGCTGGTCGGCGGCAACAAGCAGGCGCTGACGGTGGCCGTGAACCACCTGAAGTCGAAGAACTGCCCGGACGCCGCGAACGACGATCTCGACCAGGGCGATGGTCAAGGCTGCTGGAACCCGACGCGCACGCGCGCGGCGGCGAAGGTGGCCGACTGGCTGGCCGGCAACCCGACGGGCGTCAAGAGCCAGGGCGTGCTGCTGATCGGCGACTTCAACAGCTACACGTACGAAGACCCGATCCGCACGCTCGAATCGCGCGGCTACCGCAACCTCGTCGCGCGCTGGATCGGCGCGAACGCGTACAGCTACGTGTACAACGGCGAAGCCGGCTATCTCGACCACGCGCTCGCGACGCTGCCGCTCGCGTCGCATGTGAAGGCCGTGCATGAATGGCACATCAACGCGGACGAGCCGCTCGCGCTGCAGTACACGCTTGCGTACAAGTCGGCCGAGCAGCAGAAGACGTTCTACGCGGCGGATGCGTATCGTTCGTCGGATCACGATCCGGTGCTGATCGATATCGCGCTGCCGGGCGGCGGGAAGTAATCGTGGTTTGAGTTTTTGCGACGGGCGCGATGTGCGGCAACGCCGGACGTCGCGCCCGTCCCGGAAAGCCGCTTGAATGCCGGGTAAATAATGCCGTGAATAATTAATCGAGCCGGCATTTTATGGATGATGCAGTGCACATCAATGCTGCAATTGAAGAATGATTGAGGTGAATCGAGTCATCGAGTGATGTGCGCATGTCGCTGTATTGCATTAATCGATCGACGATAATAAAAATGAAAGAAAAATCCTGTCGATATGAAGGCTTGCGATGCGTTTCGCCAATGCGGGAAAGGTTTCTGCGTTGTACATGAAAAGTAAAATATTCGACGCGACATTGCCGACAAAGCCCACCTTGCACGAATAATCCTTTTTTCTTTCAAATTCCAGACACTGTCCGCCCTTCGCATCATTGCGGGATTTTTAATATCCGAATGATCTTTGACAACGCGGCGCAGCACCGCCTATTTTTGTCATGGCCTAAGTTTCAGTCATACAAAAGTTGTCCAAACTGCAGGGGGCGCGTCCGGGCATCATTCTCGCCAGCAGTTTGCTGTGTCTGTATCAAGTTCAGTCTCTTGGAAGTCCCATCCCCAACCGCCGACTGCCGATCGTGCAACGCGAGTGGCGGGTCAGCCTGCGCGTGTCGCGGGCGTCGGCGGCCTTTGTGAAGCGGTATCCGAAATCAAAGGGCAGAGATGAAACCAGACAGGAGCAGTACCGGCAGCCGCCGTGTTCATCGTGGCCGGCTGGCCGGGCTAGGCGCAATGACCGCCATGACACTGGCGCTCGCGGCATGCGGCGGCGACGATTCGTCGTCCGTCGGCGCGTCGAGCCTCGCGCAGGCCACCGCGAGCCAGCAGGCCAGCGCGCAGGCTGCCGGCACCCAGACGCCGGCGGCCAACCAGCCATACGTCGACCCGGTCGCGTATTCGATGAACGCGACCGACGGCCTTGCGCCGTCGCAGGTGTCCGAGAAAGCGGCCGTCATGCATTACCAGTGGAAAGGCGGCGGCAAGACGATCGACTACACGACGACCACCGGCCACCTGACCGCGCAGGACGCGAACGGCAATGCGGAAGCGTCGATGTCGTATGTCGCGTACACCGCGCCCAGCACGAACGGCAAGCCGCGCCCGGTCACGTTCGTCTATAACGGCGGGCCCGGCTCGTCGTCGATCTGGCTGCGGCTCGGCTCGTTCGCGCCGACCCGCGTGGCCACGCCCGATCCGCTGTTCGGCAACAACTGGCCGAACTATCCGCTCGTCGACAATGCGGAGAGCCTGATCGACACCACCGACCTCGTGTTCATCGACCCGCCCGGCACCGGGCTGTCGGAAGCCGTGTTGCCGAACACCAACCAGAAGTACTGGGGTTCCGACGTGGACGTGAACATCATGCGCGACTTCATCCAGCGCTACCTGAACGTCAACAGCCGCGGCACGTCGCCGATCTATCTGTACGGCGAATCGTACGGCACGCCGCGTACCGACATGCTCGCGCTCGCGCTCGAATCGGCCGGCGTGCACCTGACGGGCATCGTGCTGCAGTCGGCGATCCTGAACTACTTCGCGGACGCGGTGGAAGCGGTGGCGATCACGCAGTCGACCGAAGGGCTGCTGCTCGATACCGATACGGTGGCCGGCTATCTGCCCGGCTACGCGGCGGTCGCGGCGTACTTCAACCAGGTCTCGCCGGCGCCGGTGAACCAGGATCTGTACGCACTGCAGACGGAACTGTTCACGACGCTGATCTACAGCCAGTTGCAGAAGTATTCGCAATCGTGGGTGTTGAGCCAACTCGGCATTCCGGATGCGCTCGGCACGCCGGTGTTCCCGAGCGATGCGACGCTCAGGCTGTGGTCGATTCCGTCGAGCCTCACGCAGCAGGCGCTGCGCGGCTACTTCAACGCGAATCCGTTCGGCACGAGCCTGCTGCCGGGCACGACGATCGGCCGGTATGACGGTCGCGTGTCGTTGCCGAACTCGGACCCGCGGCTGCAGAACGACGGCGATCCGTCCGACATCCTGATCTCGCAGCCGTTCACGAACGCGCTCGCGACGCAGATGCCGGACTACCTCGGCTATACGGCCCCGAACGCGACGTACCTGCCGCTGAACGACAACATCATCGGCGTCTGGGACTTCTCGCACGACGGCCAGCCGATGCCGGACACGATCCCCGATCTGCTCGGTGCGCTGCAGCTCAACCCGAAGCTTCGCGTGCTCGCGGAGAACGGCTACCACGATCTCGCGACGCCGTTCTTCAGCACCGAGAAGCAACTCGCGCGGCTGCAGACGGTGAAGGGCCTGAATCCGAAGCTGCAGGTGAACTTCTTCCAGGGCGGTCACATGACTTACCTCGACGACGTCGCCCGTCCGCTGATGAAGCGGGACTTGCAGACGTTCTACAAGGGCGCGCGGATTCCGACGGCGCTGACGCTGCACATGCTGCCGCCGCCGTGGCCGGATGAAAACCCGCCCAGCGTGCCGACCGGCAGCGTCCCGGGCGCGACGGCCGCGACGACGCTGGCGGCAGCCCCGTGAGCGACGGACTCCTTATCAAAGGAACCCTCTCTTCATCCATTGAATGCGAGCGATCATGTCCCTAATCCAATTGATGCGGCGTATGTCTCCGTTGATCGTGCTCGGTGCCGTGATGAGCAGTGCCTACGCGTTGCCGCCGCAGGCGGTGGCGCCGGTGAAGCTGCCGCACGGCGGGCGCGGTGTCGACGGCCCGTTCTTTCCGGCCACGCGGGCGGCGCCGGTGTTGCCGTCGACCGGCGCGGCGTTGCAGCAGCAGGCGCAGCAGCGCGTCGACGCGAGGCTCGGCGGCAATACCGTGCTGAGCAACGGCGCGGCCGTGACGAAGGCGCAGGCGCAGAGCAGCGGGCTCGGCTTCGTGTCGAAGCACTTCGACGAGATCGATGCGAAGCACACCGGCCGCGTGACGATGAGCGATGTGCGGCAGTTCATCCGGCAGCGGCAGGTGCAGGCGCAGCAGGAACAGCAGGACGAGTGACGTAGCAACGCAGGGCGGCGGCCGGCGCGGTTTCCATCGCGCGGGCCGCCGAATGGTCGGCGGCGCGTGCGCTGGATCGCGTGGGGTCCGCTACCCGAAGTAGCGACCGTCGTACGCGCGGTGCGGACAATGCCCGTCGCGCTTACTTCAGGAACGCCGCGAGCTGGGGATCGGGATAGGGCAGCAGGTCCCGTGACTCGGTGGGCTCAGCCACCCATTTCTTTCCGTTCCAGTGGAAATCGGCCTGCGTTTCCGACCCGCGGCCATTCGAACGGATGGCAACGGTGCAGGCAGCCTGGCCCGGGTAAGTCGGGTTTTTGGCGCCGATGCAGGACCCGAGAAACACCATGACGTCGCCGAGGCCGAACCGCTCCTGCATCGCGTAGGTCGCGTCGGCGTCCGAGAGCCGGTCCGGTACCGGCGTCGCGTCGCACGCGGCGACGCTCGCGGCAAGCAACAGCGCGACGGCCCGGCTGGTACGGCGCCGAGTGCACGGTCGGTTGGCGGAAGGTGCGTCGGTGTCGGCGCGTTTCCATGTGCGGGAATTCGACGGGCGGGGCATTCGGGTTTCGCGTGAGGAACACGCCGGCCATTGCGACGGATTTCGCCGGCGCCAAGGCCGGGTTGATCGATGCCTGGGTGTGGATGGCGTGCGGGCTAAGGCGCGATCACCGTCATCCTGAACGGCCCGCCGTGCTCCGCCGCATGCGCGACCGCATCGTTCGCGTCGTCGAGCGCGAAGACCGTCACGTCGAATTGCCCGAGGTCGAGCAGCCCGCCGCGAACGAGCCCGGTCATCAGCGTCACGGCTTCCGTCGGGTACATCCATTTGCCGCGCAGCGTGATGTCGTTGCGCATGATCCACGGATACGGCAGCTCGAGCCCGGCTCCGCCGAGCATGCCGACGCCGCCCATCAGCACCACGCGCCCGTACGGACGCACGGCCATCACGGCCGCCCGCACCGTCGTCGCGGGCACCGACGGCGGCATCAGGTCGATCACGCAGTCGATCGGCCCCGCCGCCGCCTGCTGCATGCGGATGCGGTCCGCGGTTTCGTCGCCGGTCAGCTCGACCGTGCGCACGCGATCCCCGAAGCGGCGTTCGAGATCCGCCAGCACGCGCGCATTGCGGCCGGGCGCGATCACGCACTGCGCGCCCATCGCCAGCGCCACCGCGATGCACGCGCTGCCGAAATTACCGGTCGCGCCGCTGACGAGCAGGATTTCGCCGGCGCGCAGGTCGGACGCAAGCAGCCCGCCGTAAGGCACGAGCAGCGTATTGAGCGCACACCAGCGCGCGGCGTCGGCCGGCGCGATCGCGCCGATGCGCACCGCGTTCTCGGTCGGCACGCGCAGCCGCTCGGCGAACGGGCCGTCGTGAAAGTAGCGCTGCAACTGCTTGCCGCCTTCGCCGCGCGCGCTCCAGCCCTGCAGCACGATGTCGGGCATTCGCGCGTCGTCGCGCGAGCGCACGGTCGGGTCGCAGAACACCCAGTCGCCCGGCTGCAACTGCGTCGCATCGGGGCCGGTTTGCTGGACCCGGCCGATCGCGCCGCAACCGGGCACCATCGGCAGCTCGATCGGATAGCGGCGCTCGCCGCTGAACACTTCCCGCGCATAGGACAGAACCGGCGTCGCGACGACGTCCACGACGACTTCGCCGGTGCCGAGCACGGGGTCCGGCATCGTTTCGATCGCGAGCGGCTGGCCGAGCGACTTCAGAATCGCAGCTTTCATGACGCCTCCCGATGGTGAGGACGCGTCGATTCTGGCAGGCTTAGAATCGGCAACAAGGCCCGGCGCGAGCCCAGGATCGGCCGATACCACCCTGCCCGGAGCGAACCCGATGACCGTCACCACGCGAACCCCGTTCGGCGATTTCCTGCGCTCGCGGCGCAAGAAGCTGCGCCCGGACGCCGTCGGCCTGCACGACGGCCCGCGCCGGCGCACGCCTGGCCTGCGGCGCGAGGAAGTCGCGGAACTGGCGGGCATCGGCGTCGACTGGTACGTGCGGCTCGAGCAGGGGCGCGACGTCAGCCCGTCGGATGCGACGCTCGACGCACTGGTGCGCGCGTTGCGGCTCGACAAGGCCGAAGCCGCCCATCTGCGCACGCTCGCACGGCGCGACGGGTCACGTGCGTTCGTGCCGGAACGCGTGCCGCCGACCATCGCGCGGCTCGTCGCGCATCTTCGGCAGCCGGCCTACGTGACCGGCCGGCGCTGGGACATCCTCGCGTGGAATGCCGCCGCGGCCGATCTGCTCGGCTTCGACCGGCTGGCGCCAGCCGATCGCAACATCCTCGTCTACATGTTCGAGACGCCGCACGCGCGTGCGCTGTTCGCCGCGAGCTGGGCCGACGAGGCGCGCCGGATGATCGCGCTGTTTCGCACGAACCACGATCTCTACGCGAGCGATCCGGCATTCGTCGCACTGGTCGCGCGCTTGCGCGCCGGCAGCGGCGAGTTCGCGCAATGGTGGGATGCGCATGACGTGCGCAGCGGCGTGTCGGGCGAGAAGGTGCTCGTGCATGCGCAACGCGGCACGCAGCGCTACGAGTACGCGACGTTCCAGGCGAACGACGATCCCGCGCTGAAGCTGGCGATCTATACGCCGGTGAACGGCGACGAAGAGACCTGATGCGGCAGTGACCGGCGCCACCGGGCGGCCACGCAGCGAAGCATCGGCTTCATGCGTGAACGCAGGTGGTCAGTCGTAATGGCGGGGGCGGCTCAGGCCGCGCGTCGAGCGGACAGCCGATTCCACAGCATGCCGGAGCGGCTGCCGCTGCGGCAATACGCGAGCACCGGCTTCGGCAGCGTGTCGACCAGTGCGCCGAACGCGTCGACTTCCGCGTCGCCGATGCGGTCGCGTTCGACCGGCAGGTAACGTGCGTCCATGCCCAGTTCGCGCGCGGCGGCAGCGATCTCCTCGAACGCCGGCTGATCCGCGCCTTCGCCGTCGGGCCGGTTGCAGATCACCGCACGGAAGCCCGCGTTGCGGATCGCCTTCAGGTCGGCCGGCGTGATCTGCCGCGACGCGGTGAAACCGGTCGTCGCGGCCGCTCGACATTGCTCGATCGCCCGCGCGAAACAGCCGATCGCGAAGTCGACGTCCTGCTCCGTCGTGAAACGCCCGAAACTGATGCGCACGGTGCGCCCGGCCGCTTCCGCATCGAGGCCGATCGCGGTCAGCACGTGGGACGGTGCGCCGCTGGTCGAATTGCACGCGGAGGTGGACGACACGGCGAGCGCTTCGCCGAGCATGAACGGGAAGAAGCCCGGCGCATGCACCGTCAGGCTCAGCGTGTGCGGGATGCGGCGGGCGGCGGTCGCGTTCTGCGTGACGTCGCCGAGCGCGAACAGCGCGTCTGTGAGCCGCGCGCCGAGTGCCGCGATCCGCACGGCTTCGCCGTCGAGTTTTTCAGCGGCGAGTTCGCATGCGACGCCCATGCCGACGATCTGGTGCGTGGCGAGCGTGCCCGAACGCAACCCGCGCTCGTGGCCGCCGCCGTGAATCTGCGGCGCGATCCGGCTGGCGATCTCGCGGCGGACGAACAGGGCGCCGATGCCCTTCGGGCCGTACACCTTGTGGGCGGACATCGACATCATGTCGATGCCGAGCGCGCGCACGTCGATCGGCGTCTTGCCGAGCGCCTGCGCGGCGTCGACGTGGAGCAGCGCGCCGGCGGCGTGCACGATGCGGGCGATCGCGCCGATGTCGGTCAGCGTGCCGATCTCGTTGTTCACGAGCATCAGCGACACGAGGCCGGTGTCGGGGCCGATCGCGGCCGCCACCGCGTCGGCGGTGATTTCGCCGTGGGCGTCGGGCGTCAGGAAAGTGACCCGCATGCCGTGTTTCGACAGGTTCGCCATCGTGTCGAGAACGGCCTTGTGCTCGAGGCGGCTCGTGATCAGGTGGCGCTTGCCGGTCGCGTTTTCCGCATAGCCCTTCAGCGCGAGGTTGTTCGATTCGGTGGCGCCCGACGTCCAGACGATCTCGTCGGCGTCCGCGCCGATCAGTGCGGCGACTTGCGCGCGGGCGTGCTCGACCTTGTCTTTCGCGAGCCGGCCGGCGGCGTGCGAGCTGGATGCGGGGTTGCCGAAGATGCCGTCGAAGCCGAGGCAGACCGTCATCGCTTCGATCACGCGGGGATCGGCAGGGGTCGTGGCTGCGTAGTCGAGGTAGTGCAGCGGGGTGGGTTCGCTCATGTCCGTCTCTTGCTCATTGCGTAGTGACCGAAATGATACGGGGGACAGAAGGGAAAAAGGATCCAAAGTTGGCTGGGGATTTAGCTTGATGTGGAATTGTATTTTCTTTGTATGGTGAAATGGGGAATTTGTTTCTCCGTGGATTCGCTGGGCCGGAATCGTCGCGGTTACGTCGCCGTATCGGGGCCGGGTTGGGTCGATAACCGGTGTGCATCCCGCACCCATGCCAGCAGCGCGTGCTCGTACTTCGACGGAATTGTGACCGTGAGCGTCGTGAGGCGGGTGGCGTTGCACGGCAGTTCCAGATAGCGTCGCCAAGCTTTTCGCACAAGTTGTGACATCGCGGAGTGCGTCATGCCGAGTTCGGCGGCCAGCGCCCGTTGTGATCTGCCCTTCACGAAAATCTCATGCAAGGCCCACTGGTTCAGCGGCTTGATCCGCGTATCCTGCATCCGCAACAGCCGGAACTGTTCGGCGGTCATGCGTCGGGTCGTCGGCATTCAGACCCGCCCCGAATGTTGAAGCGACGAGATCAATTCCGCGCCGCACGAAGTCTTGTGACCGTCGAACGCGGCGGCCTGGCCTTCGATGTCGAAGGCCGGGTCGCCTTCGGCAATCTCGCAGGCACCATGAATCGGACACGAGCACGGGTCGCCGCTACGGGCGACCGCGCGCCCCATCACCGTGCTTTTTCGGGCGCCGGATTCGACCCGGCCGCCGTGGGTGTGCGTATCTTCTACCCGGATAATTCCCCGCATGGGATTCCATCCTCCAAATGGTCTGACGCGGCGATCACGTTCCGACGAAGCGATTTGCCGCGCCGGTGTGCGTCACCATGAATAGCCTTGCATGCCGTAATTTGTATCGTGTCGGCGGCCCCACCACGGCAGGTAGGCATTGTTGCCGCCGCGTGCCCGGAACCAGTCCTTGTCGGGGTCGATCGGCGTGAGCTTCGACGGTGGCCGGACAACGACCGCGACCGGGTGATCCGGATCGGTCGTGCCGGCGACGAGTGCGTTGCCGCCAAAGTGATTGATCCGGCCGATGGCGAGCGCGGCATCCGTCAATGCGCTGCCGGTTCCCATGTCGCCGAGTAGAGCGGCCGTGTTGAATGTCTGTTTGCGGTGGTCGTATTCGGGAAGGGTTTCGGTCAAGGTCTGCGCGAGCACGGCAAGACGTGCCGACGATGCATCGCTGCCTTTACCTGCGTCGTGAACGATGTAGTTGAGGTCGGGGGCTGCGATGCCGGAGTTGCGTGCCGCTTGGTCGATGGTCGCCTTCCACGCCTGCACGGCGCGGGTCGTGCCGACCTTCTGCGGAAAATCATGCGTGTTGCCGGTTGCGGCCTTGCCAATCCAGGCGAGCGGTTCGCGTTCGGTGTTGAACGTCGGACCGGCGAGGAACAGCGCGACAAGGTTCTCATTGATCTGCGCGTCCGTGGGCGGGAAGTTGGGTGCGTCCCAGTTCACTGCCCAGACGCTCTTGTCGGGGTTCGCCTGTAAGTAGTCCAATGCGTTGTTCACGGATGTGAATCCGGCGTTCGCGCCGCCTTGCGTGATTTGTACGTCGGGGAGCGTGTTGCGGCTCCACATCGTCGGGAAATGTGGGTTGCCGATTGAAAACGACTTTCGAATCGAGTCCTGCAAATAACTTTGCGATTCGGCTGCGTCAAGTCGTTCCGGAATTGCAAGTTCGACACGGATTCCAGCCAACTCGCGCCAGTTGTTTTTATTGTCGGGATTAACAGTATAGAAATACCTAGGATTGGACGCATAGCGCGATCGAAGCAGTAAAGGGAACTCAAACATGTACTTGCGATAGAACCCTCTAAACGTTTCTGCGCCTTCGTTGCCGTATGCGATACCCGCTACCGACTGGAGCGTCGTAAAGGACTTCGGATCGGTCCGCACCATGTCGTCGTTCTTGTTCGGAGACGCGAGTCCTTGCGTCCACAACAATTGCCATTCGGTCGGATAGTCCATCCGTTGCAACGGATTCAACCAAATCAGGCCAACAACCTGAGCAATAAATGGCTTCACCGGCTCTTCTGAGGTTAGTGTCGCACGTGCTACTGGCTCAGGGGTGGGTGCGGAATGTGCCGAACGCATCATGGCGGTGGTGAACACAAACACCACGAGAGCCACTAGGCTGGGTACGACGACAAATCGTTTCATCCAATCTCCCATTTCCAATTGTGTCGGGTCCGGTTGTTCTACGTGCGCCATCAGCGAGGCCATGAGTACGGCCGCGATCAACCAAGAGGCCACTGAAACGGCAACACGTCGCGGCCATTTAGCGATCAGCGCCTTCATATCGCTCCCCCGATTTTCAAATAGAGCTGATCTTCACGCTCATCTACGATCAAGGCCGGCATCCTACCTTCGCTTTTCTCATCATGTACCCACTCATCCATAGGTAGATCGTCAAGTTCGCCGCGTGCGAAATAGTCGTAGTACTTTCTATTAGGATGATATTCAGGGATGCCTTTTCCCATCCGCCAATCCGCCTCAATTCGTAGTGCTTTCATTTGCTCGGGCGTCAGATAGCAAACCCCGATCGCTACGTCGTACGCAAGTGCCTTTTCGGCGTGCTCCGGATTGGTCATCGTCGTGGAGTGATTCGTCGGGCTGTTGGTCGAACCACGATCGAGCCAATCGACAATCTGCTTGTCGCGCCATTCCTTGTAGCCCTCCGGCATTTCGCTCTTGCCGTCCTCGCCGATCACGTGGCCATCACCATCGAGCCATTCCGTATTCAGCGTGCGCCGTGCCTCCATCCGCATCAGCGCGCGGTCCTCGTAACGCTGTCCGGCTTCGCTCTCTGCCGTCCCTTGCGCGACGCTGTCATTGTTCTTCGCCTTGTACTGATCGTAGGGATCATCAGCGCGCTTGTCGGCGTCTGTCTTGCTTGCGTCTCGCCACGCGGCCGGCGGGTCGTTGCCTTCGTTGAAGTCGCTTTTCGCATTGCCGTCCTTCGTTTCGATGGGCTTGCCGAACCGCAACGCCTTCGGCGGGAACGGTTCGTCGAGTGCCGGCGCGTCCGCCACCACGGTCCAGCCCTTCGGCGGAAGGGCGTTCACGCGGAACATATTCAATGCCGAGCTGATCTGGGTCACGAAAAACATGATCGGCGCGGATGCAAGCGTGGCCGCCACCCCGAACACGGACTCGTTTCCCTTGAGCGCACCGATGAGATTGAACTTGGCCGGCGGCGAAGGCGGATACCAGAATCCCGACGTCGTTCCCTTTTTGCCATGCCGCCAGTCATCTTCCCAATACTGATAACGCTCCTGCACGCCAACCTGGAAGCCGGAGGCAAAGACGCGCTGCGTCAGCACGCCGGGGACGCTGATATCGTTCAGCTCGTTCTCGTCGATGCCGCGCCAGCCGATGCCTTGAACCGTGACCGCCGAAATCACCTGGTCGTGTGGGCAGCAATACGCGGTGACGCGACCATATGTCGATTCGTTCAGGCCGTGGCGAGCCCGATCCTCTTGTGCCGCATAAGACCGCTTGCTGGTCGGCGATACCCGTTCGTTGGCCATATCTTCATCGATCTTGCCGGCGGGCAGTTCGTAGGCTTTGCGCGTGCCGATGATCGACAGAAACTTGCCGAACGTTTTCGTGCGGGCGGCGTAGGTCTGCCGTCCGCGACGACCGCTGCCGTCCCTGGTCGCGCGTTGCGACCATGTATCCATGAACGTATCGGATGGATTTGGGCCGTCTGCGCGCGCAAGGCTGTACGGCGCATTCGCCAGTACGTAGGCATCCGCCACGCAATGCCCGCTACGTCCCCACGGATCTTCGACATCGGGCAGTGCATCGCCGAAGAACGCCGCCGTCAGGCCCACGATGTTGCCCTGGCTATGGCATACGACGGTAATCGGCACGTCGGCCTGCATGCGACGAATCGACTCGATCAGCTTCGCGAGGCGCAAAGCTGCGAGCACGCCATACGCACGGGGCGGTGCGCGATACAGCGGCCGGTTGGTCGGGTTGATCCCCTGGACGGTCAACCACCCGGCCGCGCGATCGTCGAGGCCGCCATGCCAGAGATCGGGCAGGCTCGCGCAGCCGTTCGTGAACGGACCGCCACCCCAATAGTCCTTCTCGTTCAGGAAAATCTTGTCGCCATACTCTTTCAGCTCTGCGGCGGTTGCCCGATAGCCCCATCGGAAATGAATCACGGGCGAGAAGGATGGGTCAGATTTGATGTAGTTGCCGGGCCAAAGCTTCGGATTCAGAAACCCGTCCGGCGTCACGCTTTCCGTGTACTTCGCGGGCACCAACTGACCGGCATCGATGCCGCGATACTTCAACTGATCGTCCAGCCGCCCGAGCCGGCGATTCAGGCCGTCACACAATCCTTGCTCGGCGGCCTCGAACCATTCGCCTTCGGAGTTCACGCCATGCACGAAGATGACAATGCCAGGCAACGGCATTTGCTTGATGCAGATCAGCCGGGTGTCTTTCGTCCACATCGAGACCCCGTCGCTTCGGCCGACGACGATTTGAGGCGGCGCCGGGCGCGGTACAGCCGCATCGGGCACATCGGTCTTCGCGGTGTGTTCGTTGGTGTGTGCGTCCTTTTCCGCCCGAGGATCGAGAGATGAATCGTTCATCCGGACTCCTGCACTTGCGTTAAACATTTTTCTTGGTGAACTGCACCGCCAGCCGCTCGAACCGGTCGGTGTCGACCGCCGGCAGTTCTCCGGCCGTGTCGGTCGTCAAATTCGACAGCGTTCCCGATGCCTTTCGAACCTGTCCTTCGAACCCCGGCGCCGCGTTACCGTCCGTCGGGCGAATCAGCTTCGGGACGCGGCCGAGCGGACGCTGATCGAATGTCGGTAGATCGACGCTCATGCTGGCGGGGCCGTCCCACGCATGACCATCGGATTTCACGGTGAATTTGCCGGGGCATCCCAGTTCGATATCGCTGCCATGCAGCTTGAGATACGCGCCGCCGGACGTGACGAATACGATTTCGTCGCTTGCCGTGCCGGCGAGCCTGCCGTCGGCCGCAGTCAACTGGATGTTTTTGCCGGACTCGATTTGCGTGTCGTCGTTCTGCGATTGAAGGGCCACCTTCCCCTGATGCGCGATCGCCGATACGCCGTCGCCGTGCGCGAACATCGCGACGCCATGTCCGGCATGCAGATTGATTCGCTCGCCGCTCGTGATTTGCATGTGTTGCTGCGCGATCTGATCGATGTTCTCGCCCGCATACATGACGTGCGTTTTCGGCGTGACGTTCAGCGACCCGGCTTGTGCGCCGAACGCCATGAACGCGGATGCGTCGCCGGTGGCGCCGGATTCCGATCCGCCGGGTTTCCAGTGACGGAATGCGTTGGCGATGTTGTCCTGGCCGGCCGTGTCGGCCGATTGCCCGCCGTGCTGGCCGGCGTGATCGCCGAGCGACTTGAACAGCGCCATGCATTGATCGAGCAAGCGGATCAATTCATCGCGATCGAGTTGACCACCGGTTGCGCGCGAACGCGCATAGGTCGTCAACAGCATGCCTTGGGCGGCGCGCAACGCCGCAGCGGCGTCGGTGCGCAGCTCCGCGCCTTCGCCCCGATCGCTCCCGTGTCCGTCCTTGCGCGGCTGCGTCAGGTAGCCGAGATTCAACTGGGTATGCGCATGTTCGCTTGCCAATTGCGCGGAGATTTGCGACGGCGTATCGTCCAGGCGAAGCTGGTTGTGCCGGCGGCCCCTGATTTCCCGCGTCTTGATTCCGGACACGTAGCGATTGCCCGGAAGCCCGCCGGTATCGCTGAAAGTCGCGGGCGGGTTCGCGCCGTTGCTCAACACGCCGATGATCACCAGACGGTCCGGATCGCCCGACAGGTTCCCCAGCAAGACCTCCATGCCGACACGCGGCAGGAACAGCGCACCGAAGCATTCGCCCGCGAGACTTGCCACGACGCGAAGCGGTGCGCTGTCGCCGGCCAGACCGTTCGTTCCTGCGCCTTGCGCGTGAGCATGGTCTGCCGGATCCAGCCCGTGAATCAGCACACGCACGCGGCCGGCCTTGTCGCAAAACACCTCTTCGCCCTGCGTGCCGACGATCGTGCCGGTCAGCAGGTGAACCGGCGGCACGTCGATCGTCGGATCGTAGGCCGGCTTGAGCGGCACACCGCGTTGCACGCACGTGAAACTGTTCTCGTAGCGCGTGTCCGTTTGTCCCGATGCATCGGGCGGCGGGACGGTTGGCGTCAGGTTGCGGCTTGCCGTGAACAGCCCGCTCGCGCGGCTCGACAGGTCTGTCGGCAGGTTGTTCCAGACGACGTGTCGAATCGACGTGACGAGGAACCGACGACGATCGATCGATTTCATATCCAGCTCGGGGTCGCCCGCCAGCGTGAACCCGTGTCCCACCAGCATGTCGCGCACGGTGCCGATGCCTTCGCAGCGCGCGGCTGCGAACTGATGGGCCAGCATCCGGTCGTGCGTGATGCGCGCGTGATCGTTCCATGAATCGCCGACGTGCGGGATGTCGATCGCGATGTCGGTCAGCAGGCGCGCAAGATCATTCCCCGATTCGCCTTGGTCGATGCCGGCGACGGCAGCGAAGTCGTCCACACGAGCGGTCTTGTAATCCCACGACGGGCGGCGGACCTTGCCGGGCGACAGGCTCTGGTCGTACGCAAAGAGGGTCACGGTGTCACGCTGCTCGACGCTGGCGTCGCGCGGGTGAAGGCGTACGGTGCCGGCCGGTGCGTCCGGCAGACGATGCGGATCGTCGCAGAACACGAGCGTGTGAATCGGCCGCTCATCGGTCAGGCCGCGTCTCCCGTCGACCGGGGCGGCCTTCGCAAAGACCGTGATGCCTTCCCGGCGCAGCAGACGCCGGATGAAGCGTGCGTCGGATTCGTTGACCTGTCGCGTCAGTTCGCGTGCCGGATAGCGATCGACCTGCAATGTCGACAGGTCGAAATCGAACGCTCGCGCGAGGGCGGGGCTACGCTGTTTCCACTCGTTCATCAGCGTCGCCAGAATCTCCGGGACGCTGCGCGAGCGGAACAGGCGGGCATTCGTGCGACGGTCCATCAGCGACAGGGCGTCGCACACATGCAGCTGATAGACGGTCAGTTCGCCGTCGGATTGACCGGTTCGCACTTCGTGCACGATCGCGTTGATGGCCTGGATGTTGCCCCGATCGGTCGTCAGCCGGACCGATACGGGCAAACCGAGAAACAGCGCAGGCGGCAGATGATCATAGGTCGACACGCAGGTCAGTTGCCCCTCGATGCCCGACATCAGCCCCTCGCGGATATCGGCGTGATGGAGCACCAGCAGATGGCCGACTGCGCGTTGCGCCTGCCCGAAATGGAGATCGACCGGCCGCTTGTTCCCGACGGCCAGGCCGGACGCAAAATTTCGGAATGTTTTTGTTATCGACATCAGTGCAGTCTCATGATTGATGTTCTTGATTCGTATTAGTTCGAATTGGTCTCTCAGGGTGATAAACGAATGCACTCGTAAATTCGCGGTGAAGAATATCAATCTCGAACCGGCTGTGAAATGAATTTTTATTTTTAGATAGGTTTTAATATAGGGCGAAACGGTTATTGACGTTTTTGATAATTATTTTATTTGATGAAGGTCTTAATTCGGCGCGTGTTGGTCGCGTCTGGTAGGTGGGTGTGGCAATCGAACAGGCGTTTTTCTGTTGACTAATCGAAGGTGGGTTATTAAGAAATAGTATTTGTCCCGTATCGAATAAATCACGCCGCGTTGCGGGATCCGAAAAGATGCGAATGGGAGCGTCGCTGCCCGCGCTCGGCACCGGCTTCCTGCCGCGCGTGATCGCGTCGTTCGACGCGCGGCGTGTTGTCAGGCAGAAAGGGGTGGGGGCGGGCGGGGGGAGTTGGCAGCGGCCGCGTGTCGTCAGCCGGCCGGTCGCGCGGTGGCCGCGCACACGCTATACGAGCGATGCGCCGTGCGTCCCGAGCCGCGTCGGCGATGACGCGTGAAGGCCAATCAAATCAGTTGTGCACCAGCACTTTCCCGATGACCTGACCGGATTCCAGCGCCTCGTGCGCGTCGATCACCTGTTCCAGCGGAACCTTCATGCCGATGCGCGGCGCGTAAGCGCCGGCGGCCAAGCATGCGTTGATGTCCGCGATGGCAGCCCGTTTGGCCTCGGCGGCCACATGATAGATATAGACGAAACGCAACACGCAACCGTGCGTCATGGCCTTCAACAGCGGCACCGACAGTTCGTCCGTTGCCCGGGCCGTTGCGTAGGCGCTGATCACGCCGCCCTGCGACAGGCACGCGAGGTCGATGTCGAGGTTGGATTTCAGGTCGACGTCGACGATACGGTCGACACCGAGCCCGCCGGTCGCGTCGCGAATGGCGCGCGCCAGCTCCGCGTCGTGTCGGTCGAGCACCAGATCGGCGCCGTTTGCTGTCGCGATGGTTGCCTGTTCGGCGGTTCTGACCGATGCCGAGACCCATGCGCCCGCCCATTTCGCCAACTGGATCGCCGCGCTGCCGACCACGCCCGCGCCACCGTGCACCAGCACATGCCGCCCCGCCAGGCTGCCGTCGGCGAACAGGCAGTGATGCGCGGTCAACGCCGGAATGCCCAGTGACGCGCCCACGTCGAACGACACGTGGTCGGGCAGGCGCACCGCATGGCTCGACGGCACCACGACGAACTCCGCCGCCGTGCCCGCGGCGCGGCCATATTGCGCTTCGTAGATCCAGACCCGCTCGCCGAGCCGGTCGGGCGATACGTCGACGCCGACGGCATCGATCACACCGGCACCGTCCTGATGAGGCGTGATGCGCGGGTAGGGCATCGCGGACGAGAACCCGCCACGCGCCTTCACATCGGTCGGATTCAGTCCCGAGACCGCGATGCGAACGCGCACCTCGTTCGGCCCGGGCTGCGGCATCGGCAATTCGCCGACGATCAGGACATCGCGGGCGGCACCCTGGCGCTCGTAGAACGCTGCTTTCATTTGTCGTGCTCCGATTGGTTTGGCAAAAGGGGCATGCAGCGCGGTCTCGACTGCAGCCCGGGAAAATTCTGGGCTGCAGGGATATCGATGGCAAGTAAGTACGACTTTGATATATAGGGCAAATTTTTATACTATCGGCCTATGGAAAAAACCGATACGAACGAATACCGATGCACGGTGGAGGCGACCGTCGACGTGATTGGCGGGAAGTGGAAACCGTTGATCATCTACTACCTGCTCGGTGGGACGAAGCGCTTCGGCGAGTTGCGTTCCGTCATCGGCGGCGTCACGCAACGCTCGCTGACGCTGCAGCTTCGAGAGCTTGAAGCGCACGGCATCGTGTCCCGCGAAGTGTTCGCAGAGGTCCCGCCTCGTGTCGAATATTCGTTGACGGACGTGGGGCGCACCCTCGCGCCCGTGCTCGATGCGATGAAAAACTGGGGCGACCGTTACGTTGCGCGAGGCGAGTCGCGGTAAGTGCATGCGGATGCGGGCCGCCCGGCGCCAGGGGCCGGCGGCTTGCCGCGTCGCGACCGAAGGGCGACGAGCGCCGGCGTGAACTATGCGCTGGGGCTCTTCGGCGTGGGCGCGGCTTATACGAACGAGAAAGATGGCTCGGCGCCGGACGGGTATCGCATGGCCCCGCGCGAGCGCGGCCCTGCGTGGACGCTCGCAATGTCCATGCGGGATTTCCCCGTCACGCACGAGCGCACCCCCCCATCCACGTCGCGCGCACCCGCTCCGCGCTTTCCCGCCGCCCCTTCCCGCCCACGCCTCCCGATTATTTGCGTTTCGCGAATGGCGCGTTCGCCGGTTGTTCCATACCCGATTGGCGGCCTAGCACCTATCGTGGTGGCGTCGGCTGAGCCCGTTCGGTGCATCGAATCCGAACGCCAGCCGGCACTTCCTCGCGATTCGCGTCGCACACAAAAACCATCGGACCCGCCCATGCGCAGGCGCTGCGGCGCGCGCAGGCGAACCGGCGTCCACGGAGACGGACATGAAAGCAAACGAGTGGGATACCTCATACGAGTGGAAGGCGGTGACGCTGCTGGCGCTCGGTTTCGGGCTGGTCGGCCTCGACCGCTGGCTCATCGCGCCGCTGTTTCCTTCGATCATGAAGGACCTCAACCTGACCGCGCAGGACGTCGGCAACTGCATCGGCGTGCTCGGCTTGTCATGGGGCATCTTCGCGGCGCTGATGGGCGGCATCTCGGACAAGATCGGCCGCCGGAAGGTGCTGATTCCGGCCATCGTCGCGTTCTCGCTGCTGTCGGGCTTCTCGGGGCTCGCGGGCGGCCTGCTCGGCCTGATGGCGATTCGCGGGCTGATGGGCGTCGCGGAGGGCTCGTTCTGCCCGACCAGTTTCGCGGCGACGGCCGATGCGTCGCATCCGCGGCGGCGCGGCCTGAACCTCGGCCTGCAGCAAAGCGGCTTCGCGCTGTTCGGGCTCGCGCTGTCGCCGATCATCGCCACGCAGTTGCTCGGTTTCGTGTCGTGGCGCTGGGTCTTTGCGCTCGTGGCCGTGCCCGGCCTGATCCTCGGCGCGATCATGTTCTTCGTGATCCGCGAGCCGAAGGTCGCGAAGGACGTCGCGTCGGAGCATGCGCCCGCGTCGCTCGGCCATGTACTCAAGAGCCGCAACATCCTCGTGGCGATGGCCGCGCTGTGCTGCGCGATGACCGGCGTCTTCGTGCTCGGCGCGCTGCTGCCGCTGTACCTGACCGATTACCTGTCGCTCGGCACGCAGAAGATGGGCCTCGTCGTATCGGCGATCGGCTTCGGCGGCTTTCTCGGACAGTTCGGGTTACCGGGCCTGTCCGATCTGATCGGCCGCCGCATCGCGAGCATCGTCGGCTTCGCGGGCACGGCCGTGATGCTCTACGTCTTTCGCGGCCTCGGCCCGCAGCCGCTCGCGCTGTTCGGCGTGCTGTTCGTCGCATCGTTCTTCACGCTCGGGCTGGTGTCGCTGCTGTCCGGGCCGGTGGCGACCGAGGCCGCGCCGGTCGGCCTCGTGTCGACGTCCATCGGCGTGGTGGTCGGCGTCGGCGAGATTTTCGGCGGCGGCATCGCGCCGGCGATGGGCGGCTACGTTGCCGCACACTTTGGGATCCAGAACATTCTGTGGCTGCCGATGGGCTCGGTGCTGCTCGGCATCGTGGTCAGCCTGTTGCTGAAGGAAACCGCGCCGGCCGTGCTGCAACGCCGCACGGTCGTGCAGCCGGGGCTGGCCACCGGAGAGCAGTCGCGGTGATGCCGGCGCGGGCATACCGGCGCGGGCATACCGGCGCGGGCGTACCGTCGAATGCCGGTGTCGGTGCGTCCGTCGATTGACATCGATTCGGTGACACAGTGACGCCGTTCGCATGACACAGCCCTTTGTTCGCACAGGTAAACTGCCGGTTTCGCTGTCGAAAAAGGGCGCGGTATGGACCGGTTCCTGAGCATCGAGGCATTCGTGAGGGTCGCGGAGGCGAGCAGCTTCGCCGAGGCGGCGCGGCAGCTGGGTGTGACGAGTTCGGTCGTGACGAACCGCATCCAGCAGCTCGAGAAGTTCGTCAACGCGCCGCTGTTCCACCGCAGCACGCGTCACGTGCGGCTGTCCGAAGTCGGCGAGACGTTCTATCGCGAGTGCGCCGAGGTGGTGGGCCGCGTCAACGAGCTGACGGACCAGATGCGCGAGCTGCGCGCGACGCCCACCGGGCGGCTGCGCATCCAGATGCTGCCCGGTTTCGCGCTCGATCACTTCGGCACGCCGCTCGCCGCATTCAATCAGCGCTACCCGGGCATCCAGCTCGACATCATCGTCAACGATCGCGTCGTCGACCCTGTCGAAGAAGGGTTCGACATCGCGTTCCAGATCTTCCCGCCAATTTCCGAGTCGCTGATCGAGCGACGGCTGTTCACGGTCAGGCGCCTCTTCTGCGCATCACCCGCGTATGTCGACGCGCATGGTGCACCACAACATCCACGCGATCTGCTGCAGCACACGACAGCGCTGTATTCGGGCTACCCGTCGCGCAACCGCTGGACGATGACGCGCGGCGACGAGATCGTCGAGATGGAGTTGCCGGGCATGATTCGCTCGAACTCCGTTCATCTGTTGCGCGAGTACGCGCTGACCGGCGGCGGCGTCGTCTGCCTGCCGACGCTGGTGGCAAGCGACGCGCTCGTCGCGGGCCGCCTGGTGCCGATCCTGACCGACTACCAGCTCGCGCCGCTGAGCTTCGCCGCCGTTTATCCCGCGACGCAGCGACAGGCGTTGAAGGTGAAGGCGCTGGTCGAATTCCTCGCCGAGTACATCGGCGACGAATCCCCGTGGGATCTGCCGCTGCTGGCGCGCGGCTGGGTGCGTTGACCCGCGCGGATTATTCGCGAAACGCAAATGCCGTAATCGCCATCTGTTGTCTTGTTGCCGCTGTTCGTTGCCCCTAGAGTTGAATCCAACAAGCGGTTCAACTCAGGAGACAGCAATGACCAGCACGGCATTCCACACCGTCTTCGGTTCGCTCGATGGCTACCGGAAGGGCGAGATCGAAATCACCAGCGGCAGCGCGCAGCATTACGCCTTCTCGAACGTCTTCGAGGTGGCGTCGAAGTCGGCCCCTTACGAAAAGGTCGTCGCCGGCAAGAACCTCGAATACGTGATCGAAGTGTTGCGGACCGACGGCCAGTCGCCGTGGTTCGCGTGCGCGCATGACGAGTTCACGATCCAGATGGACGGCGAAGTCCGGATCGACTTCATCAAGCTCGACGATCCGCCGCAATCGGGCTGCGGCACCGTGAGCGCGGGCGCGCATCCGGCCGGCCGAAACATGGGGTACGTCGTGTTGCGCCAGGGTCATCAGGCGCTGCTGCCGGCCGGCTGTGCGTATCGCTTCACCGCGAGCCGCCCGGGTGTCGCGCTCGTGCAGACCGTGCTCGGCGAGCTGTCCGTCGAGAAGTGGGCCGAGATCTGCCTGCACTGACCTTCCGACCGCATTCGACTATTCCAGGAGACACGTTATGGCCACCCTCGAGACCCTCGACCTTTCCACGGGCTTTGCCGCCGATCTGGTGCGATCGACCGAAGCCGATGCCGTCACCGGCTACCGCCGCTTTCAGCTCGGCGAATTCGCATTCCAGCGTGACGAATATTTCGTGAAGATCAGCTGGCCCGCAAAAGACCGGACGCGCACGCATGCGATGCCGGCGGACGCATTCCTGCGTGCGATGATGCGCGACGTCGCGTGGGGCTTCTTCTACGGCTGGGTGAATTTCGATCACGTATTCGGCACGCGCAATCACTACGGCAAGGTCGACATGTATGCGGGGACCTTCAACGGCATCCTGAAGGACGCCGGCGTCGACTACACCGAGACCTTCGATACGCCGACGATCATGGCGACCTTCAAGGCGATGCTGCACGACTGGACCAACGAAGGCTTCGACCCGTTCGCGGCGCCCGAGGAAACGGGCACGGCGTTCGGGCGCAAGCACGGCGAGAACGGTTCGGCGATCGAGCGCACGCGTATCGCGACGCGCCGCATGCCGGGCCTCGAAGGCGACTCGCCGCTGCGCGACGAACTGCCGGTCAACCGCGCGTTTCTCGACGTGGCGCAGGACGAGCCGGAAGTGCATGTCGAGCCGGGCTTCGAAGGCGAGCTGCACGCGTTCAACCTGTTCAAGTACCTGTCGCGTTCCGACGTGACGTGGAATCCGTCGGTCACGTCGGTGTGCGGGCGCAGCCTGTTCTGCCCGACCACCGAGGAATTCATCCTGCCGGTCTTCCACGGCAACGACCGCGTCGAATGGTTCCTGCAACTGTCCGACGAAATCGTATGGGACATCGGCGACAAGAACACCGGCGCGCCGCGTGCGCGCATCACGATGCGGGCCGGCGACATCTGCGCGATGCCGGCCGATATCCGGCACCAAGGCTATTCGACGAAGCGCTCGATGCTGCTGGTCTGGGAAAACGCCACGCCGGATCTGCCGCAACGCTACGAGAGCGGCGAGCTCGCGCCGTACCCGATCGCGTTCTAGGCCGCGCTTCAGTTTCAGCTTCCGCTTTCGCTTCCGCTTCCGCATCACACCGAGGACGATTCATGCAAACCCAACTCTTCATCGACGGGCGCTTCGTTGACGCCGTCGATCGCGGCACGATCGACGTGCTGAACCCGCACGACGGTTCCGTCATCACGAAGATCGCCGCGGCCACCGCGGCGGACGTCGATCTGGCCGTCGAAGCCGCGACGCGCGCATTCCCGACATGGTCGTCGATGCCGGCTGCCGAGCGCGGCCGTCTGCTGCTGCGCCTGGCCGATGCGATCGAAGCCCACACGGAGGAGCTGGCGCAGCTCGAATCGCTGGACACCGGCCACCCGATTCGCGATTCGCGTGCGCTCGATGTGCCGCGCACGGCAGCCTGCTTCCGCTATTTCGGCGGCATGGCCGACAAGCTGCAAGGCTCGGTGATTCCGGTCGAGACCGGTTTCCTGAACTACGTGCAACGCGCGCCGATCGGCGTCGTCGGCCAGATCGTGCCGTGGAATTTTCCGCTGATGTTCACGAGCTGGAAGATGGGCCCGGCGCTGGCGGCCGGCAACACGGTGGTGCTCAAGCCGTCGGAAATCACGCCGCTGTCGACGCTGCGGATCGTCGAGCTGATGGCCGAGGTCGGGTTTCCTGCCGGCGTCGTCAACATCGTGCCCGGCTACGGGCATACGGCGGGCCAGCGGCTCGCCGAACATCCGGGCGTCGGCAAGATCACGTTCACCGGATCGACGGCGACGGGCCGGCGAATCGTCGAAGCATCGCAGGGCAACCTGAAGCGCGTGCAACTGGAACTGGGCGGCAAGGGCGCCAACATCGTGTTCGACGATGCCAACCTCGACGCGGCCATCAACGGCGCCGCGTGGGCGATTTTTCACAACCAGGGACAGGCGTGTATCGCGGGGTCGCGTCTCGTGCTGCACGAACGCATCGCGGACGCGTTCCTCGAGCGCTTCGTCGCGCTCGCGTCGTCGATCCGGATCGGCAATCCGCTCGACGCCGACACCGAGATGGGGCCGCTGACGTCGAAGCAGCACCTCGATCGCGTGCTGTCGTATGTCGACGTCGCGCGCGAGCAGGGCGGCCGCGTGCTGACGGGCGGCAGCGCACCGCAGGACCCGGCGCTCGCCAATGGCTACTACGTGCGCCCGACGATCGTCGAGGCGAGGCGTGCGACCGATCGCGTCGCGCAGGAGGAAGTGTTCGGCCCGTTCGTCACCGTGCTGCGCTTCGGCAGCGACGAAGAAGCGCTGGCCATTGCCAACGCAACCGAATACGGGCTCGGCAGCGGCCTGTGGACCAACGACCTTTCGCGCGCACACCGGATGGCGGCACAGATCAACGCGGGCATGTGCTGGATCAACTGCTACAAGCGCGTCAATCCGGGCAGCCCGTTCGGCGGGGTGGGCAAGTCGGGCTACGGCCGCGAGATGGGCTTCGAGGCGATGCACGACTACACGGAAGCGCGCTCGGTGTGGGTCAACGTCGACGGCCACGTGCCGCCGCATTTCAAGCGCTGAGGCTCGTATGGAGCGCTTCGTCTATCAGGGCACCCCGTCGCGCGTGGTCTTCGAATGGGGCGCGCTGGCCCGGCTGCCGGACGAGCTGTCGGCGCTCGGCGCCCGCCGCGCGCTCATTCTGTCGACGCCTGAGCAACGGCATCTTGCCGATCGCGTGAAGGACGTGTTGGGCGAACGTGCGGCCGGCGTGTGCGCTGAGGCCGTCATGCACGTGCCGGTCGAAGTCGCACGCGCGGCGCGCGAGACGGCCGCCGAACTCGGCGCGGACTGTTGCATCGCAATCGGCGGCGGCTCGACGATCGGGCTGGGCAAGGCCATCGCGCTCGAATCGTCGCTGCCGATCGTCGCCGTGCCGACGACCTACGCGGGCTCGGAGATGACGCCGATCTACGGGCTCACCGAAGGCCGGTTGAAGCGCACCGGGCGCGATGCGCGCGTGCTGCCGCGTACCGTGATTTACGACCCTTCGCTGACGTTGTCGCTGCCGCCGGGCATTTCGGCGGCGTCCGGTGTCAATGCGATCGCGCACGCCGTCGAGGCGCTCTACGCGGAAGACGCGAACCCGGTCATCAGCTTGATGGCGGAAGAATCGATTCGTGCGCTCGGCGAAGCATTGCCCGTCGTGGTGCGCGATCCGCAAGACCGCGCGATGCGCAGCCGTGCGCTGTATGGCGCGTGGCTCGCCGGCACCTGCCTCGGGGCGGTCGGCATGGCGTTGCACCACAAGCTCTGTCACACGCTCGGCGGTACGTTCAACCTGCCGCACGCGCAGGCACACGCGGCGATGTTGCCGCATACCGCGCATTACAACCACGCCGCGGCGCCCGACGCGCTGCGTCGCGTCGCGCGGGCGCTGGGCGGGCACGACGCGGCGGAAGCCGGGCCGCTGCTGTTCAGGCTGAACGCGCAGCTCGGCATCGCGCCGGCGCTCGCCGATATCGGGATGCCGCAGCAGGGGCTCGATGAAGCGGCCGATCTTGCATGCAGGAACCCGTATGCGAACCCGCGGCCGATCGAACGCGCGGCGATTCGCGCGTTGCTTCAGCACGCATGGGAAGGGCGCGCGCCGCAGTGAGCGGCCGGATGGGCCAACGGAGAACGACGTGATGAATGACCAGATCGGCGTGAACGGCTTGCACCGCGAAGCGACGCCCGGCTTCGTCCTCAATCGGAGCTGATCGCCATGGCGCGTTTTTTTGCGGTGTTTGCCACCGACCAGCCGGGCATGCGCGATGTGCGCGACCGCATGCGACCGATTCACCGGACGTATCTGCGCTCGGCGGCCGAGCATGGCGTGTATGTGCGGCTCGGCGGTCCGACGCTGGACCCGCAAGGCGATGCGATGAACGGCACGCTGCTCGTCGTCGAGGCGGACGACATCCACGCGGTGATGCGGTTCGTCGGCAACGACCCGTATGTGAAGGAGGGCCTGTTCTCGCATGTCGAAGTGCGTCCGTGGG
Organism: Burkholderia sp. BCC0397; assembly: GCF_902832865.1. NCBI lineage: Bacteria > Pseudomonadati > Pseudomonadota > Betaproteobacteria > Burkholderiales > Burkholderiaceae > Burkholderia > Burkholderia sp. BCC0397. The sequence continues at coordinate 111,876 of NZ_CADFDL010000020.1, forward strand.
ACTGGAGCCTCGGCAACCCCGAGCAAAGGGTGTGAGCGATGGAAGCGAAACAGCTCTGCCGCGTGTCCGATGTGCCCGACGGCGGCGCGCGGGTCGTCGACGAAGCGTGCATCGGACGGCCCGTCGTCGTGGTGCGGCGTGGCGAGCAGGTGTGGGCGTACGTGAATCGGTGCCCGCACTTTTCGGTGCCGCTCGATTTTGTGCCGGGCCATGTGTCCTGTTATCGGTCGCAGGTGTTGATGTGTGCGCATCACAGTGCGTTGTTCCGGTTCGATGATGGGGTGTGTATCGACGGGCCTTGCACGGGGGCTGGACTGGAAACGGTGGCGGTCGAAGTGGATGCCTCGGCGTGGATCGTTTCTCGGGGCGTTTGATCCACCGGCTTGAATCGTGCGGATCGATACCGGTTCATCGGGGAATTCCTCGAATTGGTAAATCAGTAAAACTAATTATTGGCGTTGATGTGACTGCCTGAATCAACGCGATTTTCTACGAAGCAATGAGCGAGCCCCCGCCCAGCAGCGGGTGGCGGACGCGTATGTTCATAAAAAAGATGGAGACGACATGAAACTCAGGTTTGGCGTATTCGCAGTGCTTGCCGTGGCGCAGGGCGCATGGGCGCAAGGCAGCGTGACGATGTTCGGGCTGATCGACTCCGGCATCACGTATGTCAGCAACGAGGGCGGCGGAAAGAACGTCAAGTTCGACGACGGCATATTCGCGCCCAACCTGTTCGGCTTGCGCGGCACCGAGGATCTCGGCGGCGGGTATCGCGCGACATTCGCGCTCGTGAACCAGTTCTCGATGGCGAACGGCAGCATCATCGGGACCGGGATTTTCGGGCGCAACGCATACGTGGGCCTCGAGAGCGACCGGTTCGGCAGCATCACGCTGGGCAATCAGTACGACTTCATGGTGGATGCGCTCTTTTCAAAGGGCAATGCGATTTCGCGGGACATTTCCGGGTTGTACGGCTTTCGGAACGGCCCGTTCCAGCGTCTTGCGCTTCCGGGCAACCCGACCGGCGCGTTCGACTGGGACCGCACGGCAGGCAGCAAGCCGATCGCGAACTCGGTCAAGTACAGCTCGCCGACGGTGGCCGGTTTTTCCGGCGGCGTGATGTATGCGTTCGGCGGCGTGGCCGGCTCGGTCGGCGCGGACAACGCCGTCAGTGCCGGCGTGAACTATGAGCTGGGGCCGTTCGGCGTGGGCGCGGCCTATACGAACGAGAAATACGGCCCGGCGCCGGGTGTGCCGTCGACCAGCGTGCGCAACTGGGGTGTCGGGATGCACTACGACTTTGGTGTCGTTGTAGCGAAGGCGCTGATGACGACCGTGCGCAATTCGTTCAACGATGCGGGCGTGTGGATGGCCGAGGCCGGCGGCTTGTGGCGGATCAGGCCGGACGTCGTGCTGGGCGCGAAATACATGTACATGAAGGGCAATGAAGCGGTGAACGACAACCACGCGCATCAGGTCAGCGTCGCGCTTCAATACCTGTTGTCGAAGCGGACGATGGTGTATGTGTCGGCGGATTATCAGCGGGCGAATAGCGGCGCGAATGCGCAGGTGAATGGCGTGCTGGATCCGAACGGGGCATCGAGTTCCGCGAGTCAGGCGGTGGCGCGGGTGGGGTTGCATACGGTGTTTTGACGACGCGCATTGCCACGTTCCTCGAGGACGCAGGGCGAAACAGGCTCGCCTTGCGTCGATATTTCCCACCATTTGAATTTCCCGCACGGTCCGCAGTGCGTCGATATTTTTCCTGGTAAGTGAGCGGTAAGTCGACTGGTCCTACAGTAGCCCCCGTTTCGACCCTCGACTCCAGGAAACGATTGTGAAAATTGCCTCCCGCCGCGAACGCCCGTTATTGCTGCTTGCCGCTTCATTCGCACTTTCATCTGTTTCCGCGTGGGCGGACGACGGCATGAGCCCGCCCGACCCCGACAATACGGGGCTGACCATCCTCAACCACGCGACGAACGTCACGCACTGGGGATTGGGCGCCGGCGTCGGCATCGAGCCGTCGGCCTACAAGGGAGACGGCACTCGCGTATTGCCTTTTCCGCTGCTCTACTTCGACAACAAATGGGTGCAGGCCATCGGCACCACGGTCGATCTGAAAATCGGCAGCTGGAGCGGCGTCAATGTCGCGCTGCGTGGCCAGTTCTCGCTGTTCGACGGATACAAAGGCTCCGACGCACCGATCCTGAACGGCATGGAAAATCGCAAGGGTGCGTTGTGGTACGGCCCTGCACTGTCATGGAGCACGGGCTTCGGCACGTTGTCGGGCAGTTTTCTGCTCGGCGGAAACAAGGGCGAGCGCGCGAAAATCGGCTTCGAGAAGGCGTTCGCCCTCGGTGCATTCTCGATCACGCCACACGTCGGCGCGGAATGGCTGAGCAACAAATACGTCGACTACTATTACGGCGTGCGACCATCGGAGGCGCGTGCCGGGCGCGCCGCATACAGCGCGGGTTCGGCCGTGAACGTGTCGGCCGGCACTCGTGTCGACTACCAGATGACGAAGCAGCAGACGATTTTTCTGGACGTGGGCGTGTCGCGTCTCGGCGACGGCATCACTGACAGTCCGCTCGTCGGCAGGCGGTACGTACCAGAGGCCCGGATCGGCTACATGTATCGGTTCAAGTGAGTGCGAGTATGCCAAGAGTGGCGATTGTCGAGGATCACGAGCGCCTGGCCGGCCTGTTGTCCCAGGCATTGGCCGCCGCGGGAATCGAATCCGATCGGTTCGGCAATGCCCGGGAAGCCGCTTACGGTATCGACCGGGCCGATTACGCGCTGCTGATCGTCGACCGCGGATTGCCCGACGGCGATGGCCTCGCGTTCTTGCGGACGCTGCGCGCGGCGGGGCGCATGATGCCTTGCCTGATGCTGACGGCACGCGACGCGTTGCATGACCGCATCGACGGACTCGAAAGCGGCGCCGACGACTATGTGACCAAGCCGTTCGAAATGAGCGAACTCGTTGCACGCGTCCGCACGCTGATGCGGCGCCCGGCGCTGCTCACGACGCTCGTCGCATCGTTCGCGGATGTGACCGTGGACCCGCCCCAGCGCGCGATGCGCTGCGGCGACCGGACGGTGCTGCTTGCGCCGGCCGAACTCCAGATCATGCTCTGCCTGATCGAAGCCGGGGGCCGGACCGTCCGGCATTCGATACTCGAGCATGCCGCATGGGGGCTCGCGGAGGCGGTCACGCCGAACGCACTCGAGGTGACCGTGCACCGCTTGCGCAAGAAACTGACGGCGATCGGCGCAACGATGCGGCTCACCAATATCCGCGGCGCCGGTTTCGCGCTGCGGGACGCGTGACGATGCTTCGCCGCGTTTCGCAGGTTGCCGCTTCCTGTAAGAAAACCGCCATGTTCCGTCATTGGGTTCTACGCCTGTCGACGCGTCTGTGGGTGACCAACGTCGTCGCGTTCGCCATCAGCCTGGTGCTGCTGTCCGCGCTTTCCGTCTATTTTCTCGATCGATATCCCGAGTTCTTCGGACGGCGCCAGCAGATGGAGAGCATCCGCCATATCGTGGACGGGATGAGTTTCGACGCGGCCGGGCGCCCGGCATCGGTGCGATTGAGTGAGCGTCCGGCGGTGATGTTCCGGCTCTTGCCGACCGAGGTGCAGTATCGCGTGCTCGATCCGACAGGGAAGGTGTTGCTGGCGTCGGTGCCGTCGAACGCGGATCGGCCGTGGCTGACGGAGGATCTTGCGACGGCGGCCGGCAAGGTATTGCCCATCACGATCGACGGCAAGGCGTACGCGGTCGCGACGCAGCGCGCGTCGAACGGTAGCGTCGTCTATTACGTGCAGGTGGCGCAAAGCAGGCAACTCGTCGATGCGCTCATCATGACGAGGATCGATCCGATACTGAAGACCGTCGCTTATGTGCTGGTCATTGCGACCATCATTTTTGGACTGACGCTGCCATTGACGATCAGTCACGTGCTGAAGCCGTTGCGGGAGGTATCGCGTGCCGCGCGGGAAATCGAGCCACGCAATCTGAAAACGCGGCTGTCTTCGGCCGGGATTCCCAGCGAGATCAAGCCGCTGATCGATGCGTTCAACGACGCGCTGACCCGGCTCGAGAATGGCTTCGCGGTTCAGCAGCAATTTCTGGCCGACGCTGCGCACGAGTTGCAGACACCGCTGACGCTCGTCAGAGGGCAGATCGAGCTGCAGCCCGACATCAGCCAGAAGGCGCTTTTGCTTCGCGAGATCGACCTGATGGCCCGGCAAGTCAAGCAACTGCTACATCTGGCTGAAGTCAGCGAAGCGCAGAACTTCAGCTTCGGCGACGTGAACGGCGTCGAGGTTACGCAAGACGTCGTGAGCTTGCTGGCCGGCAAGGCCGATGCGAAGCAGGTGACGCTTCATATCGAAGCGCGCGACGCCGCGTCGCTGATACGCGCGGACGGCGGAGCGCTTTTCATCCTGCTCAAGAACATTCTCGAGAATGCGATCAATGCGTCGCCGTCGGGCGGTGTCGTCGTGCTGACCGTCCTGGATTCGGTGATTCATGTTGAAGATGAAGGGCCGGGTATTCGGCGGGAACATCTTCCGCTGCTTTTCGACCGATACTGGCGGGCGCCGGATTCGCGGTATGACGGTGCGGGCCTCGGGCTGGCAATCTGCAGGGAGATTGCCGAGGCCCATCAATGGAAACTGACGGTCGATGTGCTGATGACGGGGACGCGGTTTAGCGTTTGGTTTTAGTCGGGGCGGTGGTCGTGCCGTGGCCGGCTCCCACGGTAAAAGGGCTGGATCGAACGCTCCATCCGGCCGAATTATGGCTTTCCCAGGGGTCACTTGTTCAGCGTCGGGTTTTCGGTATAATGAACCGGCGTTCGGAATGTCGAACGTGCGAAATCAAGCATCCAGAGTCGGATCTTCCGACGCCAACCTGCCCTCCCGGGCAAGGTGGACGCCCTCGAGGCGATGCGGCCGATTGACGGCAACGAAACGGGAACAGCATGGCTGGCACCGGTTCGATAATCACTTATCCGGAGCAACCATGAGCCAAGTTTCCTCCGCTTCCCATCCGACGGTCTGTGAAGACTGGTCGCATTTTCTTCCTGGTTTCACGTTGACGCATACGGTTCATCTCGTTTCGAGACCGAATCCGGGTATTGTCTCGACCGCGGCGGCTGTGCTCGAAGGCGAAACTGCTACGGTCGATCGGTGGGCCATCACGCGATGTGGTGACGTTCTCGAGCAGAAGATCGTGCTCGGTGAAATGACGGAAGGGCAAGCGGTTCGGCTGCGTGAGCGGCTTGCCGCGCTTGAAGGTGTGCTCCGAACTCGGGTGGAGCATCATTTCGTTCGGGCGGGGGCTGCGACCGGAAATGCGTCGGAGAGTAGCCGTTAGACGATGCATGCGCGTCGTTGCTGTGTCGGATGATATGTATAAAGCTGGACTAGACCAAACAGGCAGCGTCAGTTCATCTGACTCAGTTCGGCCAGAAAGCGTCATTTTGCTGCGTCGTAACTCAGACATTCCAATGTCGTCTCCACCCAAGAAGCGGCCGGTCAATCCACGATGGAGAACGTCGTTGACGAGCCACTAAGTCCATTCGCCCCCCTTTTCCTACTTTTCCCGGCAACACGCCGGTTTCGTGGCAATATTTCGAAAAATCTCATTTCGGCGCGGAATATCCCTATGCACTTGTTCATCGACACGAACGCGTACCTTAGCTTCTACCAGCACACGGGGGATGACGTTCCTGCTCTGGATAAGCTCTTCCAAGAAGTCACGAAGGGATCCATCGTTCTGCACATTCCCCGTCAGGTTCGCGACGAATTTACACGCAACCGCGATGCGAGGCTCGCCGCCGCTGCGAAGGATTTCAAGAACGTGTCGTTCAAGACTGACATACCTCGACACATGCTGGGGCTGTCGAAGGCCGAGTCCTACCAAAAGGCAATCCTCGAAGCAAAGAAGGCACGGGACACCTTGATTGCGGAGGCCAACCTGAAGGCACGTACGCATCAACTCGACGTCGATATATATATCAAGTCGCTCTTCGAGGCCGGAGAAGAATATCAACACGATGACACGGTATTTTCCGCCGGAAAGCTCCGAGCCGAGCGCGGAAATCCGCCGGGGAAGCCGGGAAGCAACGGCGATCAATACAATTGGGAAATGCTTCTCGCACGCGTGCCACGGACAGACTTATACGTCATAACAAGGGACGGGGACTTCGTGTCTGCTCTTGACGGAAAGGACGAAGGAGGGATGACATATCCTAACGCGTTTCTTCGGGAAGAATGGCAGACAAAGAAGCCTGGCTACAACTTGTATGTGTTTGAGACGTTGAAGGCGTTGTTGTCGCACTACGATAAGGCGATCGCCATCAACGCTGCACCGCAGCCAGTGGTTAAGTTCGAACTAGATCTCAGGAAACCGGAACACGCCCCAGACGGCGATTTCGAGCTTGATCTCAGGAAGATCAATGTGCCGCAGGAGGGGCTCCCTGCACTAGACGCGCAGCATTTTTTTCAGCCAGTGGAGCAACAGCCGGCCGCAGAACCGGTGCCAGTAGAGCCAGAAGCGCCTGCAGCCGAGCCGCAAAGACGTGCGGAGATCGAGAACGACGGACTCACGCCGGAGGACCGTGCCTTGAAGCACGAGGCAATGAAGAGGCTAATTGAATCGGAAAGCTTCGCCGTAACCCATGCGGCAATCGCCGAATTGAAGCGTTTCGTGCATAACTTCACGACGTTTGAGGCAAATGCCCTGTGTGATGTTGCACAAGACAACACGCAGATTACCTGGATTTTCGACGATAACGATGTAACGGACTTCTACTCGGCCCTCGTATCGCATCACTTTGGTGATTTGAACCCAGACACTCTGGACAATATGATCGAGATGCTCGGTCTAGCGCCGGATGAAGAGGAGGATGCGAACGCCCTGGACTAAACAGGGAGCACATGGATGGATTCCATGCGCTAAGCGCCAAGCCCCGACCGCCGCATTGCGATCAACTGCTCGAACTCGCGTACTTCGATCGCTACGTGGATCGTGGCGCATGCGAAGGAAAGGTGCTCGTTCGAGGCCTGCCAGCAACGCGCGAGGGCGCACTCACATGCCCGCGAACGATGGCAAGCATTGAACAACCCTTAACGGTTGCGGCCCGTTGCGTCGGGCGGCTGCCGGCCGCAACCTGCCGTTCGGCGAGCGAGGAAGTCGGCCGTCGGAACGGCTGCATCACTCCGGAATCTGACAGACGGGCTACACGCATAATTCGGTCAAAGTGGTCACCGGGCCAAGCGCCGACCAAATGCCGCTAAGCGACATTTCGGACGTGGGTCAGCGAAGCCCTGGTCGGAGTAGCCTCGCGAACGATTGAGCGATCGAGGCTCCGCACTGAGTCTTGCGAATAGATTGAAACTTCGACGTCGAAAAAATAAGGAAGGGATTATGGAATCCGGCATCATTTACGTCAAAAGCTATAAGGAAGGATCGGATGTTGTGGACTTTATAAAGGAGGTCTATAAGCATCCCGAGCTTTCGCACTTCCTCGTCGCGAGGATGGACGCAATCAACGTTAGAGAATATTTTCGCGAATATATTGTTGAGAACGGAATTTCCTCGTTATTCAATTTCTCTATGACTTGCGACGCGGTGATGCATGGAGGAATTCACGTCGATGAAATTTCTGAGATCATACTGCAATTTATCGGAAAATTGAAAGGCGTAAAAGACCTATTCATTATTGACCCATACTTCTATTCAGATGATCCAGACTGTGTTGCCCTTTTTGCGAAGATGATGTCTGCACTTTCCGAACAGCTCAGATCCGTCACCTTCTTCACGAATGGCAGAAAAGCGAACAAGAAGTCGGCGATGTATTCAGTCTTGCAGGAAGTCGCACCAAAGGTTTCGATTGATGACGTCGTAACCGACGAATTTCATGATCGTTTTTGGATTGACGCAGAGAAAAACGTTGGCATTGTCATGGGAACGTCGCTGAACGGTATTGGAAAGAAAATAGCGCTTATCGATCACCTTTCCGAATGTGACGCGCACGATATTGTCAAGCTGGCGCGCCAATTAATCAAGCGAATTGAATAGCGCGGCAAGCGCGTCGCCGAACGAGTGCTCATTCGGCTTTAAGTGCTACCCCTTCGCCTCCGTTAGGGTGCTTACGTGTTGCATTACCTTTGCGGCGAGCTTGAAGAGGTCATGTCCCGAGATTTGATTCTGTTCGGCGAGATCGAAGACGTTGTCGTGTTTGTCGATATACCTGCTACCTGGGTCAGGGTATCGTCCGGCCCATACGACAAAGTGTGTCAACAGTTCGAGAGTCGCGAGATCCTTCGCGTTGAGATCGGCAATAAATGTTGCGAGTTTCTTTAGATCATGGGTCAGATACTTTCGCTCGGCTTCCGAATACGCCTCAACACCTTCTTTAACGATGATCATTGCCTTCAGGCATACCTCTAGGCTGTAGCCCACCAACATGAGAGCAACGGCACAATATTGGCTGTCGCAAATGCCTCGCATTTCCGCCGGCACGTTATCGAAGGACGGCTCAGCTTTGATTAAAACGAATGCGGCTTGCGACATCGCTTCTGCCTGCGTCAGCCACAATAGCGGATTCTTCAGATCTTCACTGGTTGGCTGCTTGAAAGGATCAACCTCGGCGCCATTCACCGACGCGATCATCGCCCAGCGCATCCACGCGGAACGGCTGTAGCCTGCCGGATCTTGGACAAACTGTTTCCTGTTCGGCAACATTGGATTCATCATTTCTTGTAGCGAATCGCTAATTAGTAGACGGACGACCATTATAAGATTTTGACCCACATGGCAGTCTGGCATCGGACGGCGACAGATCAGACCTACTTCCTGCATTTACTAATGGATCCAGTTTCGATCGGATTATTGCGCATTCTCAGCCCTCTCGAGACCAACGGCGGGTCAAGCACAGCTTTTGCGTGAGTAAAGTCGGCGTTCTGTGTGACGGATCAGTGCGGATTGCGCCGCACCTCCGAACCGGCAGCAGGGTTGCGCACGGCGGTGTCGACGCCAAGCCGAAGCCGGACGTCGAGACTGACACGATACTAGAACGGCCGTTGTATCTAGGAAGCCGCCGTAAGGTGTATGCGGATCGAGGGGCAGTTGTGGGTCGATCACGGTCCTTGATGAAGTGACGGCGAAGCAATCTCAGACCTGATCTGACGCTGACTGAGAGATCAGGTCTTGACTTACGCAGCTTACAGGTCAGCGAATGCGGGCAGAAGGTCCTGGTCGACGAGCCGAATCTCGATACGGTTGGCAACCTCGACGTGTTCGGAGCTGTCCACTGAAAAAACGGCATCTGGGACGCTCACAATGATCGTTCCCGTCTGCTTCCGGCCGGCTGCGGGAACTGGAATCAATTCGCGTGCTTCCGGGACTTGCTGGGTCGTGAGGACCTTCGGGAGATACAGCATCCAGCCAACGCCCGGCTTGTCATCAAACACCTGTCGGGGAAAATACTCTCGTGGTGCAACAGAGACATACATCGGGTCATAAACCGAGACCATCGCGGACACTATCTCAGCCACACCCTCATAGCTGCGGTTGTCCGCCGAGACTGCGGTCTGTGCCGGTAGCCCAATTTCTACCTCGCTGGGCCGGTTCTTCGCATCGATGGCTAATTTCAGCCTCGCGCTGTCGGCCGCGTCCATGTGACCATTCCAGAAGCCGAAGACTTTCGGACGGTCCATTTTTTTTTCGTACCGTTGCGCCAAGACTGCCAAAACTGCTGTCGAAGGTACGCCGGGTGCCTCATACATCGGATACAGGCGCGCTTCTTCCTCGGTATCCGCCTTCAGCCACCATTGCCCTAAACGTTCGTCCTCGCGTGACATGGCCTCAATCACCGGCCATAGACGGACAAGATGAGCTGAGAATTCTCCAAGCTGGGCGAAATCGGCAGGGCTACGAAATTGCGTAACTATTTCCATGTTTGTCAGGGGACCCATTCTGATTCGACTTTAAGACGCATAAGCGGTGCTCTCATGTATTTCCAAGTCCGCTCCGTCTGAAAATACCATTTCAACCTCGCAGGAGGATGATCACGCACGGTCTCTGCCTGCTCTCCAGCCTGTTCCTCCATGTCATCAAAGGCTTTGGTGTACGGTACATCGAGCTTGTTCAAGAACTGATCGTACTTTGCCTTCGCTTCTATCAACAAACAGCTTTCCGGTCGAAAGCCGTCGAAGTCGCGCTGCCAGATCCACTCCATGCTCCAGCGCTCTTCAACGCTATAGGGGAATCCAGTAATCCGCCCTTGATACTCTCGGGAGTTGTCACTCATGCTCCAGTTGCGGCGCTGCATGCTCCCCGCCTCAGGTGGGCACTTCTTACAGCTCTCTCCTGTACGCGGTATGGCACGGACGGCAGGCTCGGCCTTACTTGTGTCTTTCGATGTATCTCCCGGCAGACTAGCCGTCCCGGCCACTGCGGCCCCGCCCAATAAGGCGGTTCCTGCGCGAGCTAAGACTGGTCCAAGTTCCACTATCGCCGCTTCGATCCCCGACACCACCAATCCCGCCATGCTCAGCCCCTCCCTTGTCGTCCTGAAGTTCGATGCGCCATTTCATGACGCGTAGGTAATCGTGAAAACGTTCGTCGGCCGAGTGTCCGGGCCGAGTCAGCCACGCGCGCGTCGCAGGTCTCTCGTAAAACTTCGGAGCGTATGCCTCAATACGAAGAAACGCGGCGACATTCCCGTCGGACTGAATGCCGAGCCGTCGAGCGGCGATGTATGCGTTCCATAGGCGCGTCGATAGCGTGCCGTCTTCGGCTAGCTTCGGGTCCGCTTTGACGAGATCCTGCCGAGTGTGTTCGACATATCCGCGTGCATCGATCTCGGCAAGGCCGGCGACCTGTTCGCTTGTTAGCTCAAGCATGCGGGTGTACTCCCCTGAGTTTTCCATTTACTTCGACGAGCCAGTTGAATGTCGGCACGAAGAACTGCATGCGCTGCGTGAATTCCATCAGCGACGCCATGTCGGCCATGATGCGGGCATCGTAGAAGCGGAGCAGGGCTGTGCTTCCATCCGGCAAGCGTACGTCGAGGCGGCTGCGTAACTCGTCAGCGAGCGATTCGATCGGATATGCGCTGATCAGCCAAGACACGCCGGTGGAGCTGCTGGCCATTTTTGAGAGAGTCCGCTGGATATTGCCAGCCGCAGCCTCGTAGGCGAAAAGCCATGGTCCAGCGTCTGCGAGTGACGCGTCCTGGGTGTCATCGAATACGGCTATGGCCGACCGCGATCGTTGTGGCGATGAACCGCCGGCCGCATGAGCGTATAGAAGGCCGTCGACAAGGGCGTACAGATGCACCTGCATGGTCAACTGCTGTTGACGCTTGAAGAAGAAAGCTTCGATCGAATTTTCGGTCATAGACTACCCGCGCGCGATCATGGTCGCGGCGTTCTCGGCCGCAGCTTTCAGGCATTCGAGACAGAGCGTGGGCGAGGGAGCCAGCGCTGCGGCAGTCGCTGGGATGGCGGTACTTGCGCCACCGGTCGTCGCTTTGCCAGATCCGACGTCGTCGAACGTCGCCGACGACTGCGATGCGATCAGCGTCGCTCCGCACGCGGTTTTCATGCCCTCGACGGCGGTTTCTCGTCCATCGAACGTGTGCGAGTATTGCCGCCCCGTCGGAAGGATCGGAAAGACCCCCTTGCACTGCGGGCAAAGTACCTTGTGCCCGACGCCTGCAATGGGCTTTCCATCGATGGTCGCGGTCGCGCTGCCCTCCAGCACGCGGCCGCCATGCGTCGTCGTGTCGCCGACGCAGATCATGGCTCGGGCCATATGTTCTCTCAGGTGTGGTTTTCGTATAAATTTACCATCAACCGAGGAACGGCTTCCCGATGATGCCCTTCGCGGCTGTCAACTTGGGCTAATCGAACGGGGGCAGCGGTGACAAGTGCGTTTTGCGCGCGGTTGTCTGCTCACACATTGCATCATTCGCCGCGACGCCGTGACGGTCTTCCGGGACGTATCGTTCGTTGGGGGGGCTAGTTGATCGGTTCGATGTAGAACCCGCGCGCCGTCAGGTCCATCTTGACGTCGCTGAACGAATCGAAAATGTCATATCCGCATTCGACGTACGTGATCGTGGAATCGAATTTGAGATCCTCGATATTGCGCCTCCGCGTCAGCGGCAAGTCGGTCGAGTGCCCCGGGTCGAAGTGGACGACGCTCAGGTACGGGGGGCGAACGCCGCGAGGCGGATACTCCGTTCGTAGTATGAGTTCAACGTGAACGACGACGTGGTTGGACCTATCCGTGATTTCGTGGGCGAGGCATATCATGAGAGGTAAAAGTCATGGATATGCCAATGAAGAAGAAAAGGCAAACTGTAGCGCGTCAGGCAGCGGCCCGCGGGCCGCTGCCTGAACTGCCCAAGGAACTGCTGGACCAACTGGTCAAGGGGCCGATGACGCCGACCGAGGTCCAGGATTTGATGCTGGCGTTCAACAAAGCGATCATCGAACGCGCAATGGGCGCCGAGATGAATCTGCATCTGGGCTACCCGTCGGGCCAGTCCAAACCGGCCGGGCAAGCCAACGAGCGCAACGGCGCCAGCGGCAAGACGGTCATCACCGATCGGGGCCCGGTTCGGGTCGAAGTCCCCCGCGATCGCGACGGCAGCTTCGAACCGATCCTGATTCCAAAGCATGAGCGCCGCTTCACCGGCTTCGACGAACGCATCATCGCGATGTACGCCCGCGGCATGAGCGTGCGCGAGATTCAGGCCTTTCTGGCTGAGAGCTACGGCACCGAGGTGTCTCCCGACTTCATCAGCTCGGTCACCGACGAGGTGATGGCCGAAGCGCTGAGCTGGCAGAGCCGCTCGCTTGAGACGATGTATCCGGTGGTGTTCTTCGATGCGCTGCGGGTCAAAATCCGCGACGACGGCGTGGTCAGCAACAAGGCCGTCTATCTGGCCTTGGGCATTCAGGCCGACGGCCAGCGCGACGTGCTGGGCCTCTGGATCGAGCAGACCGAGGGGGCCAAGTTCTGGCTCAAGGTGTTCAACGAACTGAAGACGCGCGGCTGCCAGGACATCCTGATCGCCGTGGTCGATGGCCTGAAGGGGCTCACCGAAGCCATCAGCGCGGCCTATCCGCGGACCACCGTTCAGACCTGCATTGTGCATCTGATCCGCAACAGCCTCGAATACGCCAGCTACAAGGACCGTAAGGTTCTCGCCGCCGCGCTGCGCCCGATCTACGCGGCTGCCAGCGAAGAGGCGGCACGGCAGGCGCTGCAAGACTTCGCCGACGGGCCTTGGGGCGCGAAGTACCCGACGATCGTGCAGTCGTGGCAACGCGCGTGGGAGCACGTCGTGCCGTTCTACGTGTTTCCGCCGGAGATTCGACGGGTCGTGTACACCACGAACGCTATAGAAAGTTTGAATATGCAGTTGCGCAAGATCATCAAGACCCGTGGTCACTTCCCCAATGACGAGGCGGCCATCAAGCTGCTCTGGCTGGCGCTGCGCAACGTACTGGCCAAGACCGTGCGGTCCGCGTTCGACTGGAAATCAGCAATGAACCAGTTTGCTATCCTGTTCGGCGAGCGATTTATGCAGGCGCGTGGATAACGTGCTATTCAACCGCCTCGCCCACAAAAATGCGGACAGGTCCACGTGGTTTTCCGGGATGCGGTCCGCGTAACGCAACAGGCATGACTAAGAGATCAGGTCTTGACTTACGCAGGTGATGTTCGCCAACAATGAAAGCATCCCGTAGGACGCTTTGCACCGTGGCGAAGTCCTTGTCCGGCTGGGTTTTGCGAAAAAGCGGCAGTAGAATTTTGGTCCCGTTGACCCCCAACGTCGCAAAAATTCGCACCATCGCGCTCCAAAAAAATGAAAGCGTCCCGCGGGACGCTTCCTGTACGGCGGAATTCTTGCTGGGCGCGGTTTCGCGCTACGTGAGACGGAAATTACTCGACCCGATTGCCCCAGGCAGGCCGCGAATTCGCTAGAAATCGATGTCGAGTTCTTGCTCGCCTTCTACGGAAATCGCTTGCTCTGCGCTTACCGATTTGAGTCGGTGCTAGAGCTACCACCAGCGCGCCGCGAACGGCGTCCAGCAGAACTCGCGTATCGGTAAAGCATCTCACGCGTGATACGGCGAGTCGCGGATTGAAACGATGCCCCTTCAGCTGGTTGAAGCGCAAGGTGACATCGTCTTCGCTGATGTCATCGGCGTACACTTCCTGTGATGTCCTGCGTGTTGCGCGGTGCTCAAAACGATATTCCGAAGCGTCCACATTAAAGTCAACGCACCGCTGGCCGATATTAGGAGTCCATCTCTAATGCAAGCACAGATAGCCAACCCGGAAGTGATTTTGCTCTCTCGCGAACATTGTGCATGTGCTCTGGCGTCAGCGTCACCCGGCGCATTGCCAACGCGAGCATGAACTCTGGCAAAGCTTGACCAGCTGGCGCGTCGTGGAGGTCCATCAGGCGCAGTATTAGACGCTGCATATCCGCACTGAGGTCCGACCTGGAAGCGAAGTTTAGCTCCGATTTGTAAGCCGCGCGGAGTAACGCCGCTTGGATGGCCGGGTCGTTGAAGCGTGTGAAATTTGCCGGCGATATTAGGGTTTGTTGAAAGAGCCCGCTCACCAAGCTTGTGTCTCCGTCCTTTGCGGCACCTGAGCGACAGGCTTCCAAGAAAACTGATACAGTCAACAAAACGCCAGCACCGAGGTCGTCTCCAGAAAGTGCTGTCTTCGTTTTCCATAGCAGAAAGCCGGGGGACATTTGAAGCGAAGAGCCGTCAAATGACGGAAGAAAAGTGTGTTTGTCGGTGAGACCGTTTCCCTCTCGAAAGAGATTCAGCCGGTCCTTGAGAGCAGGTGGAGCGATTATGTCGGCGTCGCCACATTCCTCCAACACATGTGCAAGTATCGTCGACTCTTCGGCCCAGTCGAAATCGATATCTCCCTTTCCCACGGGTAGCTGCAGGGAGCACTTAAAGTGATATGCACAATCATCGGCGTTCAGCTGCAAGTCATTCCGAAGTTCTTGTAACCTAGCCTGACTCTCGGGCAGTGCGGCAAGAGCGAGAAAAAGTCTGGGCCCCTTCGGTTGCAATGTGCGCAACGCGGCACTTATCTGCTTAAAAGCAAAACCGTTGCCAATGATTGGAGACGCGACTACGACCCCCGCCTTCGACAAAAAGTGCTTCGTTTCATTGCTTGGTCGGTCCAGTTGAAGTCCATCAAAGACTCGAATGTCTGCCTCTGGAGACTTCTCCAACAAGAGCTCTCGGATACGTTTAGTCATCCGTTCCGCCTCGCCCTGACCGACCCGCCCACCTTCAAGGGTGTCGACGGGATATACAACGGCGATGTCTCCGGCGACTGCGTAATTAGTCAGCCAGTTTCGAAGTAGGCATCCGTCCGATTGGCCATCTAAGCAATACTTATCAACTAAGGCGCCAACGTCGAAAGACAGAGACCAATAGAATCCGCCTAGTGGACGCCGTCTACCTGACCGCACAACGTGGTCTTTCGCGAGCGCCGCGAGGGTTAGCTTTCGTCCTTCGTCCAACGCGCCGTGGGCGAGTCTAACCGGTCTTGGTCGGAAATTTTGGTTCAAAAACCGCTCGCCGATAATCTTTACGGATTCACACCCAGGCGGTATCTCCGGAACATCTGGCTCGAAGTTAGGCCGTAGCCCCTCCAAGGCTGGCGCCCCTTTCAGGGCACGCGGAATTTGGAACAGGGAACTGGAGCTCATCGCGCTTTGGTCGGCATAGGAGCCGTTTGGCTCCAGTAACAGTAGGGTGCAGCACTCGACATGCCTTGTACCAAGCCTCTCGTTTACGAGTCTCTCAAGCCCTCCTGACGTTGACGCTGAGATTATGACGAACGCTGGTCCGGAGTCCACGATGCCGTCCGACAGGCCTTCATAGGACCGAAAGCTCTCGATAACGTAGCGGCTTTTGGGGTTATGCTCGCGACGCATCGAAATCAGCGCCTGGGCAAGGGGCCAAATGCTCATGGAGTCAACGAGCACCCGTACCTTTGAATCAACTAGCCTGTCACAATATTCGCGAAATGGCGCGAGTAATCTAAGTGCCAGCAGTTCAATCGCGGCGGTGCAACTAAGTAAGCTTTCAGTTCGAATGAAGTGCGAGGAATGTCGACCGGAGAGTTTGGCGAAGAAGAAGCCGGGCGGCGCTGCGGCGACCACATTTCCAGCAGTCACTTCAGACGAGATGTGGCTGCGTACTGCGGGCACGAGTATCTCGCTCGTCCCGTCGACTTGCAATCGACGGTCGTCGTCTTCGACGTGATAGATATGGCCGCTGCCTGTATAGGAGAAGAGCCAGAGCTTGCAGAGAGCCCCGATAACCTCTCGTGCCTCGATGCACTCAGATTCGCTCATCGACTGTCGAAGGCTGGCCGCAGACTTTCTGTCCGCCAACACGACGAGCGCAGGGGCAACGACGTTGTCCGAAGACCAGTCCTTGAATGCATGCTTGATTTCCACCCAACTGGGTGTATCCGACCCAATGAACAAGAGCAGTGAGCTCTTCGAGATGTTTTCGGGCCCAGAGAACGGAATAAATAGCATCGTTGGTCAGACCGGCAGGAGAATTGAATATGCTGTGCCTTCCACGGCTCCAACTTGTTCGTGCGTCCATGGTCGAAGAAAGAAAACCATCTGACCATCTTGAAGGAACACATGCGTCCCATCGTCGAGGCGGACGTAGTCGTCGTGCGGTTCGGCTCTTCTGAGTTGAAGTTCGATGTCCCCGATAGCTGACTGCGTACCAAACAGATACCCCAGACGGCCGGTGCGCAAGCGTAAGAACCCATTGCGCTTTCGCAAAAGGCTGGCCACGCTGAAGAGCCCGACTCCCCTCAGTGCATTGCCGGAGGACGTCCGCCATTTTTTGAAGCATTCAATGACCGCATCTTCTTCCTCATGCAAAGGAATTTCATCCAACTTGCTCACTGAGCGTTTGTTCTGCGGTCGGTTAGCAAGCCATCGGCGGGCTAGCCCGGGCCCGGAGTCGACCATACTCAGTTCGATGAAGCTGAGCTTGCGTGCTTGTCCATCGCGCGAGCTCGGTATGGGGTCCTTTTGCACCTTCGGATGCGTTGTCAGGCTGTGCAGTAGGTAGGCCTGGATATGCGAATTTCCACCGGCAAACATTTCCAGATTGTCGTCGTCGATGTCACGGAGTCTGACAGTAACCGCCCGAACGCCCTTGTCATATTCCACGCCCTTGTGGTCTACGCGGGCCCACCAATCTGAATTCTCAACGAGTTCGCGCATCAAGTGTGCTAAAGGCTCAGAAACCTCACGCACGTAGCCGCCGGGCCAGCGCGGCGCCAACTGCATAAGAATGTCTTGAATTACGACGCGGATATCACCTTCTGGCCTTACGCGCCACTGTGTCCGATATTGCTCATAGAAGGGCCTTATGTATTCGCGCTTGCTGCCTTGAACACAAATTAGATTCGCTCGCCCCTCGGTAGTGTCGTGAGTGCGCTGGAAATCGAAATTGTCCATCGCATCGAGGAAGGCAGCGTATCCCCTCGCTTCACGACGTTTTAGCAGGCTGTGAGACTCATCGTAGAGCTTACCGCCCAACACCCAAGCGGCTAGAACGTGAGGTATGCCGAGTTGTTTTTGAAGCGTTGCCTCAAAGTTTGTCGACGCCGCATCGAGGGTCGAGAAAAGAACGCTTTCGGCCGTATCTTTGGAACGGGCCCATGTGACAACGAACTGCAGCAGCGCTGCTTCGGCGCAGAACGAGGTTACGCCGAGGGATGTTCCGGGCGTGGGGACCTCGAGTTCGCGTGCACCCTCTCGCTCGAGTTCGGCGATGGCACGTTCGATACTTCGGATATCTGGTTCGGGAATTCTCATCGTAACGGGCAGCTCCAACTCTATCTGGACAGCAACGTTGCAGGTATTGCGGAATTCAGTGTTGCAGTCAGGTCGCCGCTCAAAAATCGGTCGCCGATGTGCTGGAGAGCAACTCTGCCGACAAGCAAGAAATCATGAGATGAGTTAATCATAGACCCAAGGACACAGCTATGCACGTCTCATATAGGCGAGGTCTTGGAGATTTTTGTGTCAGAGGGACCGCTGGGCGCCAACGCTTCCCGCGACAAGCTGTGTGTTAGGAAAGAGAGCTCGCATACGATTGTTGCTCTGGTGTAGCGGAGGGCGTGTGTGGCATAGTGCAAACATTCTTTTTGAAAGGTTGAGACTATGGCCACGCTTGAGAGCATACAAAAACGAATCGCAACGCTGCAGGCTCAGGCCGAGGCGCTGGTCGCAAAGAAGTCGACCGAAGTATTGGAAAGAATCCGTGGCCTGATGGAGAAGCATGGAATTACGACGACCGACATCGAAGCGCATGTTGGCGGAAGACAGCGTGGCCGGAGAACCGGTATCAAAGCTGCTGCAAAGTCCACCACTTCAACAGCGAAATACCGTGACCCCGAGACGGGTGCGACATGGACCGGTCACGGTCGCGCGCCGGGATGGATTGCGAATGCCAAGGACCGGAGTAAGTTTTTGATTGATGGCGTGTCGCCCAAGGTGACCTCCGGCACCAAGAAGTCTGCAACGAACGGCAGCCGTTCGCAGGGCTCGCTGCCGACTCTATACCGCGACCCGAAAACCGGAGCAGCATGGAGTGGCCGAGGCCGCGCACCAGCTTGGCTGGCGGGAGCCAAGGACCGGTCCAAATTCCTGATTGCAAAAGCAGATGTAACCGCAGCAGAGCGGAAGGCAAAAGCGGTAAAAAAGACGGCAACAGCTAAAAAGGTTTCCAGCAAGAAGGTAGCTGCCAAGAAAGTTGCGGAAACGAAAGGCACACCGGTCGCCAAGAAGGTGACGGCAAAGAAGCCTGTGGCAAAGAAAGCTAGGAAAGCAGCAACCAAGAATGTGGTGGGTGCGGTCGAGCCGGCGCAGGCGGCCGAGGCGTCGGCTACGCCCGCTACCGCATAAGCGCTTACCCCGCAGCGCCCGATAACGTCGAATCGAGCAACCCCGCAGTTGGGGCAGCTCGAAATTGATTTCGGTGCTAGGTTCTGCGCTGGCAACGATTCTGCACGGGAGGGCCCACGTGGGACTTGGCGTAGTGGCCGTCCCTCGT
Source organism: Burkholderia sp. BCC0397 (assembly GCF_902832865.1). Classification (NCBI taxonomy): domain Bacteria; kingdom Pseudomonadati; phylum Pseudomonadota; class Betaproteobacteria; order Burkholderiales; family Burkholderiaceae; genus Burkholderia; species Burkholderia sp. BCC0397. Next base: position 131,051 of record NZ_CADFDL010000020.1, read on the forward strand.
CGGTCGCTCAAGACGAGTGACTCGGGCAGACGTAGCTTGTCCGACAAGCGGGTTAATAGGGGCTGGCAAGAGCGGGGCATATCGTCCGCAGTCAGCACTCTGGGAGCTTGAACGGAAAGCATGAGCTTCATGCGGCTGGCGTGGCTGCAAACGCACGCCTGCCGCTTACTTCGACGAACCTTTTCCTCAAACACCGGAAGGCGAGCTATGCGACGGGCAGTCAGCAATCAGCCCCGCCATCGCTTGCATACCTGCTCATCCTTCGGGTACCGATGCTTTTGTTGGTCATACAGGTCGCTTAATCCATCCGGAGCCCCGTTCGCCTGACCATGCAATAGGATGTCACTTAGTTCCGGAGACGCGTTCGGAAGGTCTCCCGCATACAACCAGCCCAGGTCGCGATACGCTCGGAACAAGTTGATGCTGTTGCTGTACGTTGTGAAGGCGGTGCTTGTCTGAGGGAACACCCATTTATGGTCACCGTTCTGCACCGCATCGGTTGTATCCTGAAAGTACTCGATGAGTGGGCAACTGTACGTGCCTGTAGCCGTTGTCACGGTACCATCGCAACGCGCAGGATTGCCAGGCTCCCCCTTTGGTAGGAAGGGCTGTTTGTGGGATGGGTCTGGGGGATACCAATCGTCGACGACTTTCATCCACTCCCCCTGGTCCATCGCGGAGTTGATGTAGTAAACGGTAATGCCATCGAGATGTTTGGGAGTCACCTCAGGCTCAGCGAGGTTTTCTCCTTGCAGCAGAGGCAATCCGTCCACGCCGGGAGTGTATGGGACCACGTGGCCAACCCAGACTCGGCGTCTCCAGTTCATAGGCGAAATATTGCCTCCGTCCTTTGTCGGATGTACGTAAATCTGCCGGTTACCGTCCCAGGTGCACTTTTGTGCAAGATGATACTTCTCGGGACCACTCCCTGTCGGCAACGAGGGGTCGCCGTCGAAATCCATCGTGTAGCCATGCACGTTCAAGTAGTAATTGACGGAGCACAGTGAGGCTAACAGCATCGCATTCGACTTGGGGTCGTAGTCGTTCTCGCCAGCGACTGCCACAATGTTGCGCACGCCTCTACGCAAGAGGGGAACCAGTCCTAGGTTATCGCCGGTCTGGCCTCCGTCGGAGAGATGAATGGTCGGCCCTTTCTCGGTAGTTACAGGAGAGTCCAGGTAATAAAACGGCCAGATGAGCAGCGAGTGAAGGCGGCGTTTGATATCGGGTTCGTTATAGTTTGCGATATCAAATCCCCATCGAAGATTAATGGTTTGAAGCCCGAAATTAACCAGTCCTCGCGAAATATGAATACTACGCTGCGCCGTGTCCGCAAAAGCTGCTGATGACAGAATTGCCATGGGCACAGTTAGGCCAACCAACCAAGGCGAGCCTCGCACGTAGCCATAACGACCAGAGCCGAACATATCGAACGATATTTCAAAGACATCCGAACTCAAATCGTAGTGTTTTGGCGAAAGGTCAAGGCCCGTGTTGCCGGAGTTGGCTGTCGCCTGAATAATCCACTTCGGCAAATAGCCGCCGAGCTTCTCTTTTGTAGTATTTGGGTCGCGTGTGTAGACGATAGACAGGTCACTGAAGTCCAGACAGTCTACCATTTCTTTAAACCGCTCTGCATGAGGTGATACCGGGAGCTTGTCTCCAGGCTGTGGCATGTAGCCGTATGTGCGCATAATGCCGTACAGATAGTCGTATTGTGTGGGTGAGACCCGCCATTTCCAGTCAAAGAGGACATTGGTGAACCAGTTAACGGGGGCCGTTGCCAGCGACTCTGCGAAGAGCATTGCGAATGTGCCGCCAAGCTGATTGGCATAGCGAGTGCGAGCAACCACGCCGTCCTTGTATTTGGACCTCTGCGCTCTGTCTGTGCGCAGCAAATCCTGATAGCACTCAACCCAGCCCTGATATGCTGCCTGTTGGACGTTTTTCCACACAGGGGCACTCAGGTCTGTGGGACGAGGGTCGTCCGTCGGCACCGGCCCGAGGTTCGTGCAGCCGCCGGGCAATTCCGCAAGACTGTCCCAACGATGGTGAACTTCATCAGGTGAAAACAGCCATACGTAAGGAAGTTCCCGCCTTCTACTATCGAGGTTGCGGGTTTCCATGAAATAGCGTGTAAGACCTGGATACGCGCGAATAACAGGGACATCGTCGAGGATTGCACGATACGCCTTGTAATATAGGTAGAAGGCAGTATACGAACCTCCGGACACTGAAGTGAGATAGTCCGTACGGTAAAGCCAACCCTCGTCGACAAAGCGCTTCACTACGCCCATCGCGAACGGCGAGGCCTTCGAGCCCCCCCCTGACAATGCCAGGCCGAGAGTGGGCAACGGTTTTTTGTTCGGTTTAAGCTCTTCGACGACGCCAGAGTTCGTGTTCAGAATGCAATCCAGCTTATCTGACGTTTTTTCGCACGGCGGGAGCGCCTGCGATACGTGAGAAGGGACGCCACCAACCACGCAGCCAAAAAGAATCGGACTAACTGCGAGAAGCAGCAGGATTCCATTTCTCACGGCACCACCCCCGTCGTTCATCTTCGTTTATATGAGCTGCTGGTCCCTATGCAGCCATACTTTCAAACTTGGTGTGTTTGCAAAGATAATAATGAATTGCAGAAAATTAACCGTATGAGGGGTTTCCCGCATTGTTGAGAGGTGGCCTCGCTCATTCGGACAGTTTTCTGAGATTTTTAAGTGGAACGTCCGAGGCAATCATGCTGCCGATTTGATCGCAGGCAGCGTCGCGAAGT
>NZ_CADFDL010000021.1:0-114612 GCF_902832865.1 Burkholderia sp. BCC0397
CGACGCTGCCTGCGATCAAATCGGCAGCATGATTGCCTCGGACGTTCCACTTAAAAATCTCAGAAAACTGTCCGAATGAGCGAGGCCACCTCTCATGAGAGGATGTCACAATGCAGATCAAGATCGATGGGCTTGACAAGCTAAAGCGACAATTGGAAGAGGCCGGTCGCGCCTTTAAGTCGCTCGATGGTGATATTGCCAAGGTAAATATCGTTCCGGGCGATCCGGCTAGTGTCCAGGCGGCAATTCGGCAAATGGAAGCGGCGATCGATCGCAAGGCGTCAGGTTACCGTGGAAATCCTCTGGTCGAGAGCGTCGTCAAGCAGATCAAGGAACGGTATCGCGCGGATATAGTCAGGCGCGGTCGGGGTTGAGTATCAGAACGCTCCTAAACGTTCGATGACCGAGGGTCGCCCTTTATCGATCGCTTACGGTCAATCAAATTCCGGCGGTACGCACGCCCAAGTTTCGTGACGATGCCACTTCCGCTGCGGCGCGCCGTCCGCTTTCCGGCCCTTTCGTCTTAGATGATCGCAATCGCATCGAGTTTTGCCCGCATCCGGTCATGCCGCAAATGTCCGTAATGCTTGTCGATCATCTCTGTCGACGTCCCGGCCATCCTGGCGACCTCAAAGCTGTCGATGCCGCTCGCAATCATTTCGCTAATCGCCGTGTGGCGAAGCGAGTACATAACGACGGAGGCGGGAAGCTGAGCGGATTTGACAGCGTCCTTGAAGGGCTTCTTCCACGAATCCTTATTCCAACACTGACCGTACGCCGTTGAGAGAGCGGGCGCGTTGGCAATTTTGCCCTTGGTCTGATCCTCGAAGAAGCGTACGGCGGCCGACGACAGCGAAACGACGCGATGCCCGGTCTTCCCGTCGAGGACGAGCGTGCCTTGCTGCCGATCGAAATGTTTGACGCAGGCGCGTGCGAGTTCGCCGGGGCGAGCTGCGGTGAACAACATGGCTTTGACCAGTTGCCGGATATCTTCGGCGCACGCCTCGATCAATACGTTACGCTGCTCTGCGGGAAGGAACGACTGCCTGCGACGCCCGACGTCTTTGAACTTCGTGACCGTTTTCCATCCCGCGTCGCTCGCAACGAGACGGTCATGTAGTGCCAGATTCAGGGCGGCTTTCAACGACGCGAGGTTGCGGTTCGCCGAGTCTTTGGCACGCCGGAGGTCGTCTTCGTCCTCGGCGGACTCCTCGATCTCGCTGATTTGCTCGGCGAGCCAGTCCTTCACGTGTGAGGTCCGCAGCTTTGACAGATCGATGCGGCCGATTTTGTTGTCGTAGACGAGCCGTTTGAAACGGCCCTCTGCGTCTGATTTGCTGGAGGCGCCCTTGTGCAGCCCCAGATGCTTGACGTAGTGCTCACAGGCGTTCTTGATGCTCGTGGTCTTGGTGGACACGCCGGCATCCGCAGCCTTCGACCATTCGAGGGTAGCTTTCACCGCGTCATCGAAGTTCGAGAGGGTGCCGAGCGCTTTGTATTCTTGTTTGCCCGCCTCATTGCGTCTGCGAGCAATCCACGTGCCGTCGCCTTCAGCGAGCTTACGGAACCCGACGTAGAGACCGGATTGAACCCGAGCAAAGTAGGGTTCCCGGCGTGGGGGCAGTTTGTCGCGTGCGGTTTTGCTGACGATAGAGATGGCCATGATTTTCGTACGGAAACGGTACGGAAATTTTAGGCTGGATATCGCTGGACATCAATACACTTGTTTTCAAATAAAATCAGGAAGTTATGTCGTTGTTTTGGATGTCGTTAGATCGTCGTGGACTCGATTTCCCGCCCTCCGAAGGCAGGGGTTGCTGGTTCGATCCCAGCCGGGCGCGCCAAATGGCCTGATTCCAGGCGTCGAATTTCCCGATCTGTTTTCCTGAAGTAATCCAAGCGTCGCGTCACTGCACGGACGTATCGGCATCGCATCGTCATTTCCTGCACCGTTCCCGCGCTATTCCGCCGCCATTCCGTTGTGCGAGAATCCCCCGCAACGACAACTCAAGCGTCGATCGCGGCGGCCGTCCGCGCATCGCGCCGACTCCAGATGGCTGCCATTCCGCCTACCTCGACCGCAGTCGATGCCTGCGCGCTGACCGATGCGCAGCAGGCGCTGCTCGCGCGTCTGCACGCGTATTCCTCCGACGATCCTCACGCACCGCTGCCGTACAGCCGGCGCCTCGCCGAAGCCGAAGGCTGGTCGCACGACCATGCGCTGGCCGTGATCGACGAATACAAGCGCTTCGCGTTCCTCGCGCAGGTAGCCGGCCATCCGGTCACGCCGTCGCACGCGGTCGACGCCGCATGGCACCTGCACCTGCAATACACGCGCGAATACTGGGACGTGTTCTGCGCCGACGTGCTGCGCGCGCCGATGCATCACGTGCCGGGCGCGGGCGCGCCCGACGAGGCCGCGCAGTACGCGCGGCACTACCGGCAGACGCTCGACAGCTACCGCAGGCTGTTCGGCTGCGAGCCGCCCGAAGCGATATGGCCGCGCCCCGTGGCCGAGCCGGCCGTGCCCGCCGACGCCCCGGTGCAGCGCGCAGAACTGCGCGACGGCCCTTCGAGCGCGCCCGCCGCGCGCCCGCCGCGCGCCCGCGACGCTGGCGGCGCTTCGCGAAGTTCGCGTGGCCAACGGCGGCGATCAGCGTCGCGGCGACCTGCGCGAGCGCGAGCGATTTCAATGTGCTGGACTTCTCTGGGCCGGACTTTCTCGGGTTGTTCTACGTGCCGCTCTGCATCGCCGCGCTGCTGCTGATCGCCGGCCTGCAGTGGATCGAATACCGCCACCGTGCGTGGGGAACGCGTGCCCCCGAATCGTCGCCCGACCTGAGCGCGGAGGAAGCGGCGTGTCTCGCGGGCGGCGGCGCGCGGATGGCGCAGGTCGCGATGCTGTCGCTCGCGCATGCCGGTGCGATCGAGCTGCGGATGAGCAAGGTCCACGGCGCGCGGGTGCGGATCGACGATCCGCGACACGCAGGCGCTTATGGCGCCGACTGGGAATGGCTGAAGAGGCAACCTGGCGGCGAGACGAGCTGCCACGCGTTTCGTCAGCGTCTCGCGTGGCGCGAAGCCGACTGCGCCGCAGCGTTGCAGCGCAAAGGCTGGCTCTGGGCGCCGGGCGAGATGCGGGCGACGCGGATGGCCGCGCGCGCGATCCTGCTGCTCGTGTTCGGCGCGGGCGCGGCGAAGCTCGCGGTCGGCCTGACCCGCGGCCGGCCCGTGCTGCTGCTGATGATTATCATGACGGCGTTCATGGTCGCGTACCACTTCATGGTCGGACGCCTGCCCGGCTTGGGGCGCGGCGGCATGACGCGCGGCGGCGAGGCGGCGCTCGACGCGCACCGCGACGAACGCCGGGGCGACCGCGCGACGCCGGACGGGCTCTTGTGGACGGCCGCGCTGTTCGGCGCCGGCGCGCTCGCCGGCACCGTGTGGGCCGCGCATTCGAAAGTGCTGATGGCGCCGCCGCCCGTCGCCGTGAACACCGGCGGGTCGAGCGGTTCGTCCGACTCCGACGCCGGGGACAGCAGCAGTTCGAGTTCTTGCAGTTCGTCGAGCTCATGCAGCTCGAGCAGTTGCGGCGGCTGTTCGAGCAACTGAGCACAGGGCGCGCTGCCGGGATAGCGCGCCGGGCCGCCAGCGTCAGGCAAGCGGCACGGCGCGCGCCGAACTACGCGATCGCGGCATCGGCGGGCGTTCGTGCCTGCGCAGCACGCCCGTCGCCCGCCTCGACGATCAGCGTCCAGTCGAACGCCGGCAGTGCGCAGAGCTGCTCGACGGTGGCCGTGTACTCGTGCGCGGGCGCGTGCAGGTAGCGCACCTTGTCGGTCCATTCGGGCAGCGGCGCCTGCGACGTGGTCAGCACGACCGCCAGCAGATCCTGTTCCGGCCGCCTTGCGATTTCCTGCAGGCTCAGCCGGACCTTGTCGAGGTCGCCCTCGGCGTCCAGGATCAGCGCGCCGGGGATCGGCGCATCCGGCCGGCCGGGCTGGTTGCCGACAGCGCCTTTGTCGATGCACTGCTGATACACATGGCGATAGCGCGGCAGCGCCTGCTGCAGCGCGTGATGCTTGCGGACCTTCGCCTGCGCCGTGCGCGCGAGCCCGCGGCGCAGCGCCGGGTTCGCGATCAGCCGGTCGAGCGCGTCGACCCAGGCCTGCCGCGCATCCGGGACCAGCAGGCCGTCGCAGCCGTCGTGCAGCGCGAGGCGATAGGCTGGCCGGTCGCTGACGATCGAGGGGATGCCGGCCGCCGCGTATTCCTGCCACTGGATCGTGCTCGTGCCGGCGTTGTAGTCGTGGTCGGCGAGCGGCAGCAGCGCGATGTCCCAGCACCGTTCCGGCAGGCGTTGTGCGTGCGCGTCGTAGTCGTGAAGCTCGGGCTCGCACCCGGCGTCCGGGTGGCCGGCCCAGCCTGGCGGGACGTCCGCGCCGACGAAACTCACCTTGACCTTGCCGGGATGGCGCGCGCAGATCGCCTGCAGCGCCGCGTCGACGAGCGCGAAGTTGTCGGCGCGCAGCGACGCGCCGGCGATGCCGATCGTCACGCAGTCGTCGCCGCGCGCCGTCACGGGGCGGTAGAACCGGTCGAAGTCCACGCTGTCGGGCAGCACGTGAACGCGCGGGTGCGACAGCCGGTAGCGGCTGGCGATGAACGGCGTGGATACGATCACGGCGTCCGCGTTGCGCAGCACGAGCTCGATCCCCGCGCGGGCCATCCCGCCTGGCGCGGCGAGCGGGTGCGCGGCCGGCAGGTCGGTCAGCAGGTCGTCGGTCTCGTAGATCACCGGCTTTTCATGCTTGAAGATCGTATACAGGTCGTTGCCCGTCAGGATGCCGGGCGTCAGCCGGTGCAGCAGGATGGCGTCGGCCGTGGCCAGCACGCTGCTGTCGATCTGGCCGTCCCGGATGCCCGGGACGAGTTCCCATTCGTCGTTCAGCAGACCGAACGGCAGCGTGAGGCGAATTCGCGACGACGCGCACGCGTCCGGATCGATCGAATACACGATCAGGCGCTTGCGGCGCGGTGCGGCGTCCGCAGTCGCGGCGACAGGCGCCAGCGTCCGGTTCTCCGCGAGCAGCCGCGCGTACAGCACGCCGTGGCGCGCGGCGTTGCGGCCGATATCGTGCTGCGCTCGGATCGCATCCTGCGCGGCCGCGGCGAGTTGCGCGCGGGTTTGCGGATGCTCGATCAGGTGCGCGATCGCGTCGACCCACGCGTCGGCGGTGTCGGCGACGAGCCAGCCCGTGCGGCCGTGGACAACCGAGCAGCCTTCCGCCGGCGTGGCGACGAGCACCGTGGCCGCGCCGGCCGCCGAGCATTCGAGCCATGCGCGCGGCGGCGCATCGTCGCGCAACGTGACCGGCGCCGCGACCAGCGCGATGTCGAGGTCCGCACGCTTCAGCGCGTCGGCGTAGCTGTCGTAAGGGGCAGGCTCCGCGATCAGCGTGACGTCCGGTTCGCGGTCCCAGCCGGCCGGCAGCGCCGCGCCGACAAACGACACCCGGAGCTTCCCCGGAAACCGGCGGCGGAGCTCGGCCAGCGCCTGGCGGACCTGCTCGAGACGCACGCCGTCGAGACCGGTGCCGGAAACCGCGAGGTTCACGTGGTCGCGCACGCCGGGCGCCGCGCGGTGCAGGCGCTCGAGATCGACGCCGGTCGGCAGCACGTGGACCGACGCGTTGACATGACGGTACTGCCGCACCAGCGCTTCCGACGGCACGACGAGCGCATGCGCGCGCTGCACGGCGCTGCGGATGCCCGCCTTGCGGCGCGCGTTGTCGGTCGCGCCGGGGATGTCGGCGAGCAGCGTGTCGAGCGGCGCGTCGATCTCGAGGACGACCGGCTTGCCGAGCGAGAACAGGTGTTCCAGCGTGGCGGGGGACAGCAGGCCCGGCGTGTCGCCCTGCAGCACGATCAGGTCAGCGCGCTGCAGCGCGTCGGGATCGATGCCGGCTTGCGTGACAGGGAAAGTCAGTGCCCATTCGCGGTTCAGCCGCGCGAACGGCTGCGCGAAGCGCAGGCTGGTGCGCGCGTGGTCGGCCGGTTCGGCGGTGACGACCGCGATGCACGAGCGCGGCGCGGACGCGGGCTGTCCCTGGGCGGCGGCGCCCGTCGCGACGGCCTGCGCATCCAGCTTGTCCGCGTGTGCCTGGGTCCGCTCGACGAAGTTCTGCAACTGCTGCCAGAACGCCTCCTCTTCCTTCAGGTAGACGCTGCGCGCTTCGTGAACGGTGGCCTTCGCGTGGGCGATCTCGTGTTCGTCGAGCCCCCACGCGATGCCCTTGCCGTCCATCACCCACCGGGTCGGCTCCGACAGCGACGCGTCATTCATGATGCACACGACCGGGCATCCGCACAGCAGCGCTTCGAACACGGCGGTGGACCATTCGTACATGTACACGCACTCGACCTGTCGGAACAGCGCCGCGAGTTCGTGCGCCGAACGTTCCGGCACGCGGGTCGAGATTTCGATCGACTCGGCGGTGACCGGATGCAGCGTGCCGCCGCGCCGTAGGTGGCGATTGATGAAGACGGCCGTGCCGTTGCGGCGGGCGTCGTCGACACCGTCGCTGTTGAAGATGCGCGTGTCGACCAGCGGTATGCGCAGCAGGTCCGCCTTCCATTCTTCGGGCACCAGCGACGGCCCGAACGTGAAGATGAGGTCGTTCGGCTGCAGGGTGATCGGTTCGCCGTTGATGCGACCGGGCTCGGCCAGCAGGTAGCGCACGACGCAGCGCGCGTTGAACGGATTGCCGGTGACGACATCCGGGTAGACGACGATCGGGCTGCGATTCGCGCGGGCGTGCGCCTGCACGATGTCGTTGGTCAGCGGCGGCGTGCGCAGGTCAGGATGCACGACCGGCGTGCAGACGTACGCTTCGTGGCCGAGCAGGTTCAGCACGTGGCACAGGTAGTGCATCGCGCGGATCCCGCCGGAGGTTTGCCGGAAATTCGGCGCGTGTATGTAGTACGGGTGGTCGAGTCGCGTAAAGATGCGCGAACCGCTGCGCGCCAAGCCAGGTTTGGGAGTCGTCATCGTTATCGGGTGCGGTAGAAATCGAAGACCACGTCGAGGATGCGATCCTGTTCGGCTTCGGTCATATCGTGGTACAGCGGCAGCCGGACGAGCCGGTCGGCGACGAGGTCCGTCACCGCCATGCCGGACCCGCAGCGCCCGTAGCGCTGGCCGGCCGGCGAACTGTGCAGCGGCACGTAGTGGAACACCGCGTTCACGCCCACCGCGCGGATCTGCTGCAGCAGATCGGTGCGTTCGGCGAGGTCGCGTGCGAGGAAATAGAACATGTGGCCGTTGCCGCGCTCGGCGAGCGAAATCGCGGGCAGCTCGATCAGCCCGTCCGCGTGCAGCGGCTGCAGTGCGTCCTGGTAGCGCTGCACGGTCGCGCGCCGCTGCGCGGTGATCACGTCCGCGTGCTCGAACTGCGCGTACAGGAACGCCGCGATCAGCTCGCCCGGCAGGAACGACGAGCCGACGTCGACCCATGTGTACTTGTCCACCTGCCCGCGGAAGAACTGACTGCGGTTGGTGCCCTTCTCGCGGATGATCTCCGCGCGTTCGACGAGGCGCGGGTCGTTGACCAGCAGTGCGCCGCCTTCGCCCGAGATCACGTTCTTGGTCTCGTGGAAGCTGAGGCACGCGAGGTGGCCGAGGCTACCGAGCGGCTTGCCGTTCCACGACGACTGCAGCGCCTGAGCGGCGTCCTCGATCACCCACAGGTCGTGGTCCGCCGCGAGCTGCCCGATCACGTCCATGTCGCAGGCGACGCCCGCGTAGTGCACCGGCACGATCGCGCGCGTGCGCTGGGTGATCGCGGCGGCGATCTGCGTCTCGTCAAGATTCAGTGTGTCGCGGCGGATGTCGACGAACACCGGCGTCGCGCCGCGCAGCACGAACGCGTTGGCGGTCGACACGAACGTGTAGGACGGCATGATCACTTCGTCGCCGGGCTGCACGTCGGCGAGGATCGCGGCCATATCGAGCGCGGCCGTGCAGGAGTGCGTGAGCAGCGCGCGCTGGCAGCCGATGCGCGCTTCCAGCCAGCGGTGGCAGAGCTTCGTGAACGCCTGGTCGCCGGCGAGGCCGCCCTGCTCGACCGCTTTCGCGATGTAGTAGAGCTCCTTGCCGACCACGAACGGGCGGCCGAACGGAATGCAGTCGAGGTTGGGTGGGCCGAACATGGTCAGGCTCCGCGGTAAGGGTGGGACGTTCGGCCGCGCGGCTTGCGCGCGGCACCGCTCAGATGTCCTTGCGGACGAGAATCGTGAATTCGTACAGGCCGTAGTCGTGCAGCAGCGCGACGTGGCGCGAATAGCGGCGCTTGCAGCGATCGAACAGCGCGCACGGGTCCGCGTAGTACAGGAGGTCCGGGCGCATGAACGGCGGATCGGAATACGACGTCAGGCAGTTGAACGCGAAGCCCAGTCGGCTCGTCGCGTGCAGCGTGTCGAGCGTCGCGTGGATGTAGTCGAGCCACGCGTCGTCGCCGTGACCGCGCCTGACGTTGAAGATGCCGGATGCGATCCCGTAGTCCGACGCGGCCTGCGGCACCGCGCCGACATGAAACGCGACGTTCGCGTCATCGCGGTAGCGCTGCCGCGCGGCGTCGACCATGTCGGATGAGATGTCGTAGCCCGCATACGCGAAGCCGTCCGGCAGCGCGCGCGCGTTCAGGAAATCGACCAGCGCGCCGTAGCCGCAGCCGATGTCGTTCACCGAGTGGCCGCCGGACGCGGGCAGGATCTTCGTTAGTTGTTCGAAGCGCAGGAACTGGCCGGTTTCGCCGTTCCAGTCGACGCCGCGCGCGGTCGCGCCGTGCTCCGCCAGCCGCGCGCTGTAGTACGCGGCCACTTCTTCCAGCAGGCTCGCATGCCGGGATTCGCTCATGGACATCGCCTCAGTCTTTCGAGGTCAGCGCGTACCGGCGCGCTTCGGGACCGCAGTTGAACAGCACGTCGAGCACCGTCACGCCGTGGACGAAGTCGCCCCACTGCTGCGGATACTCGGGATAGGTCGGATAGTCGAACCAGCGCACCGCGACGCCGGCATCGGCGAACAGGTTCTCGTCGAGGTAACTGCGCGCGGCCGGGCCGGACAGGTACTCGGTCGCGCCAGCCTGCACGCACAGGTTCAGCAGCTTCTCGGTGCGGTCGCCGTGCAGCGCATAGTCCGACGTCGACGACACGCGCGTGCCGATCTCCAGTTGCCGGAGGACCCACGTCAGCATCGCGAAATTCAGCTCGCTCAGCATCCCGTAGGTGCGACCGGTGTAGAGCGCTTCGAGCTCGTCCGCATAGCGCGCGAAGTGCGGCGCGCGCGCGTAGTTCTGCTGCAGGGCCTTCCAGTGCAGCGGCGCCCAGTCGGCGCCGTCGATCTCGGTTTCGCGGATCGACTGGTGATACTTGCCCTTCACCTTCACCGGCACGCTCAGCCATTGCACGCCCTGCGGCGTCTTGATCTGGTTGCGGTTGCGCCAGTCGCGGCGCGTGTACTGCGCGTCATCGTAGAGGATGAACTCGTCGCTGGCGGCGATCAGGTCGAAGTAGCCCTTCCACGGAATGTAGTTGGACTGGACGATCGCTACCCGCTTCGCGTCGCGGTTCATGGTCGCACCGCTCATGCCGGAATGTGGCCGTACCGGTACATGTCGACGAGCTCGGGCGGAATGCCCCAGTCCGTTGCGCCCAGCTTGTCGTGCAGCGCCTCCAGGTCCGCGCGCATCGCGTTCCGAAGCTGTTCGACCATGCGGTTGCGCGCCGGCACGAAGTCGTGCTGGTACGCGGCATTGATCTGATGGCGTACCGTCTTCGCGATCGCGGCCTCGCGCGTCATGTTGCGGATCAGCGGGCGTTCGGGCGCGAGTTCCGCGTAGCGCGGATCGATCGGCTCGCCGCGCATCGCCGCGACGAGATCGCGGCACAGCACCGGCGACAGGTGGAAGCCGTCGCGCTTGGTGCCACCGAGAATCCACAGGTCGCGCACGCTGGTTTCGCCGAACAGCGGATACAGGTCGGACGTCGTCGGCCGCCAGCCGACGTTGACGTTGACCAGGTTCGCGCGCGAGAAGCGGGTGTTGATCTGGTCCATCGCGGACTTGAGCAGCGTGTACGCGCTGCCGGCGTGGCCGTGCTCGTGCGGCACCGGGCTGATGTAGTTGCTGGCGCCGACGAGGGTCCGGTCAGGCCCGTGCGGCGCCGAATACACACCGCACGCGAGGCCGCGGTTGGTCGTGCGCACGCAGTGCGTGTGCACGTTCTCCGTGCTCTGCAGTTCGATCGACATGCCGATGCCGTAGAACATCCGCTGCACCGGCAGCTCGGGCAGGCTCGCCTGCAGCACGCGCGTCACGTTGGCGCCGTTGCAGAGGATGAAGCGGTCCGCGCCGAGCACGCTGCCATCGGACAGGCGCGCCCCGGTGACGCGTCCGGCCGCGGTGTCGAGCCGCTCGACCTCGGCGTCGATGAAGCGCACGTTGCCGGCTTGCGCGACCGACGCGGTCAGCGCGTCGAGAAACTGTTTCGGATTGACCCAGCCTTCGCGCTTCAGGAAGACCGCCTTCAGCGCGCGATAGCGCGGGTCCGGATGATAGTTCGGGATACCTGACGGATCGACCGCATCGCAGGGCTCCTCGAATTCGCGGCAGAACCGTTGCATGGCCGCGAAGTTCTCGTCGTCGAGCGCGTCGGTCGCCGCGTTGTTCAGCACGAAGGTGCCGAAGCCGTGCGCGACCGCGCGCTCCGGCGTGCAGATTTCAGCGAATACGGCGGGCCAGGCCGCCGTCGCGCCGCGGCTCAGCTCGAACTTGAAGCGGTCGATCGGCGTGCCGAGCGAATCGCCTTCCAGCTCGGTGAACGAATTGAGCATCGCCGCCGCAGCGCGCGTGGCCGAGCCGGGCCGATGCGCGTGGCCGACGATCACGAGCTCGACGCCCGCGTCGGCCTGCTGCCATGCGCGGGCCGTCATCAGGCCGAGAATGCCGTTGCCGAGGATTGCGATTTTCATTTGCGTGTGCCCCCACCTTCGGGGAATGACAGGTAGCAGAGCGACGGATATGCCGCAGCCTTGTGGATCTGGTGCGGACGGTTGCCGAGCAGGTCGCGCAGGTAATGGACGCCTTCCGCGGGCAGCTGGCCGCCGCGGGTGAGCTGCCAGAACGCGACGACGCCGCCGGGCACCAGCCGCTCCATCACCGCGTCGAACGCGTGCCGGGTCGGCTCGATCACGTTCAGGTCGAACCACGCGAGCGCGACCATCTCGCCGGGATGCGCTTCGTCGAACGCCGCCAGCGTGTCGCGGCAGTCGCCTTCCCACACGTGGTGCTTGTCATGCACGTGTCCCATCGCGTTGCTGCGCTCGTGCAGGTTCAGCAGCTTGCGCAGCAGGTCGGCGTACTCGCCGGACAGCGAGTACGTGCCGTCGGAGAACAGCTTGCGGTCGCGCGTGTCGTGCTCGGCGAAGCCCGTGTAACCCGTGAACGTATCGAATGCGTGGATGCGGCGCTGGAAGTTCAGCGGCTCGAGAATCGCGCGGAAGTTCTCGCACAGCACGGCGGTCTGCCCGCGCCACGTGCCGAGATCGAGGATCGCGCCCGGCAGCGGCACGATTTTTTGATAGATCTCGAAGGTCGCGAGAATGCGTGCGAGGAGCGAGCCGCGCACGAACAGGCCGAGCGACCGTTCCAGTTCCTCGCGCGTCGCGGGGTAGGTCTGCATCAGGTCGAACAGTTCGCGGCGCGCCGCGAGCTGATCGCCATCTGCGTTGGTGATGATCGCTGATTCGTGCATACACAGGGCTCCAGGCACAAAGGGTGTGACCGGACGAGCGCGTGTCGGCGCGGTGGCATCGGAATGCGCAACCGTCCGAGCGTCGCAGGTCGGACATCTTTCTACGATCAAGTCTAGCGAGCGCCGCCAGGATCGAATGTCGGATTAGCGGGTGGTTTCACCCCGCATTTCGATGGATGCGCGGGTGTCCGGCGCGAATTCGGGGCGCCCGCGGGTGCGGCTTGCAGTCGCGGGAATAGCGACCAATTCCAGCACCTGCTCGCCAAATTGGAACGCGGCGTGCGCGTGGAGAATTCGGACACGTCGGAGACCGTCGGTGCGTGCGTCCGCGGGCGAAGGCGTGTGCCGACGCGGCGGCGCCGGCCGCGATTCGAATCCCGTATTGGCTACCAGGACGACATAGCTCATGATGCCCACCTCCCCCGCCGCCGCCACGATCGAACAGGCGCTGGCGCACCATCAGGCCGAACGGCTGGAAGAGGCCGAGACGCTGTACCGGCAGATCCTCGACACCGATCCCCGGCACGCGGACGCGCTTCACCTCCTCGGCCTGATCGGCCATCAGTACGGGCGCTATCAGCAGGCATCCGACCTGATCATGGCGGCGATCCAGATCCGGCCGGACGCGATGTACTACTACAACCTCGGCAACGTGATGCAGGCGGACAACCGTCACGCCGCCGCCGCCGAGTGCTTCCGTCTCGCAATCGAGCTGCGACCCGACTACGTCGATGCGTACAACAACCTCGGCAACGCGCTGCGGCTCGCCGGCGACGCCCGCGCGGCCGTCGATGCGTTCTGCCAGGCCATCGCGCTGAAGCCGGACAACGGCCAGGCCTACAACAACCTTGCGAATGCGCTGTTCGACCTGAACGAGATTCCGGCCGCGCTCGAGGCTTACCGGCACGCGGTCGCGCTGCGCCCCGAACTGCCGGAGCCGCGCAGCAACCTGCTGTTCGCGAGCCACTGCAGCGAAGCGTTCGACCACGACGCCTATCTCGCCGAGGCCGCGCGCTACGACGAACTCGTCACGCGGTGCGCGAAGCCGTGGACGGACTGGCTCGTCGATCTGGCTCCCCGGGTCGGGCGGCCGCTGAAGGTCGGCATCGTGTCGGGCGACCTGAAGTCGCATCCGGTCGGCTATTTCATCGAGAGCATGCTGAAGCATCTCGACGCGAACCGGATCGAGATGCATGCGTACCCGACGCGCGACGTCGAGGACGACGTGACCGCACGCATCAAGCCGGCCTTCGCGACGTGGACCAGCATCGCCGGCCTGAGCGACGAAGCGGCGGCTGCGCGTGTCCGCGCGGACCGCATCGACGTGCTGCTCGACGCGGCGGGCCACACGGTCTACAACCGCCTGCCGCTGTTCGCGTGGAAGCCGGCGCCGCTGCAGGCGAGCTGGCCAGGTTATTTCGCGAGCACCGGCGTGGGCGCGATCGACTACGTGATCGGCGACCGTCACGTGCTGCCGCCCGCCGAGGTCGCGCATTTCACCGAGCGGCCGTGGCATCTGCCGGACAGCTATCTGTGCTTCACGCCGCCGGCCGAGCCTGTCGACGTCGGCGCGCTGCCGATGCTCGCGAACGGCCATCCAACCTTCGGCTATTTCGGCAAGCTCGCGAAGATCACCGATCACGTCGTCGCGGTCTGGTCGCGCGTGCTGCAATCGGTCACGGGCGCGAAGCTGTTCGTGAAGGCCGAGCATCTCGACGATTCGCGCGAGCAGCAGGCGCTTGCCGCGCGCTTCGCGGCGCACGGCATCGACGCGCAGCGCCTGATCCTCGAAGGCCGCTCGCCGCGCGCCGAATACCTGGCCGCGTACCGGCGTGTCGACCTGATGCTGAGCCCGTTCCCGTATCCGGGCGGCACGACGACCGCCGAAGCGCTGTGGATGGGCGTGCCCGTGCTGTGCCGGCGCGGCGAGCGCTTCCTGTCGCACATCGCCGAGAGCCTGCTGCATTCGGCGCGGCTGCCCGAGTGGATCGCGGACGACGACGCCGCGTATGTCGCGAAGGCCGTCGCGCAGGTCGGCCAGCCCGCCGAGCTGGCGGCGCTGCGCACGACGCTGCGCGCGCAGGTGCTCGCGTCGCCGCTGTGCGACGCGCCCCGCTTCGCGCGCCACTTCGAGGACGCACTGCACGGCATGTGGGCGCAGCACGTCGAAGCCGCGCCGGTCGCATCCGTGTGAGGCCGCTCACGACGTGACGTGCGTGGGCATTTCCACGTAGGCGGCAAGCGGAACATGGCGCCTCTCGCGCTGAACACCGCGCCGGCCGACGTGATCGTCATTCCGACCGGTGGCGCGTGCGCGACACCGTCGTCGGGATGGCGCGCGATGGGATTGCGGCGCCGGCCGTGATGATCGGGCACGGCGGCAGGCTGATCGACTTCCGACGCGAACCGCATCCCTATTGAGCAGGACAGACGAGATGGACGGAACAGGACAGGCATTGCAGGCGGCGCTCGCGCATCATCAGGCGGGGCGTCTCGCGGAAGCGAAGACGCTGTACGACGCGATCCTCACTGCGCAGCCAGGCCAGCCGGATGCGCTGCATTTCCTCGGGCTGCTCGCGTGCCAGCTGAAGCAGTACGACGCGGGGCTCGCGCTGATGGAGCAATCGCTCGTCGAGCGGCCGGATGCGTCGTACTTCAACAACCTGGGCAACATGCTGCGCGAAAGCGGCCGGCTCGACGACGCAATCGCGCACTATCGGCGCGCGGTGGGGCTGCGACCGGACTATCCGGAGGCGCACAACAACCTCGGCAACGCGTTGCGCGACGCACGCGAGCCGGCGGCCGCGATGCAGAGCTGCGCGCGCGCGATCGAGCTGCGTCCCGGTTACGCGCAGGCGTACAACAACCTCGGCAATGCGCTGCAGGATCTGGGCGACCTCGATGGCGCCGCCACGCATTACGGCCGCGCGATCGAGCTGGATGCGTCGATGGCGATGGCCCACGCGAACCTGAGCGCCGTGCGTCACAAGCAACTGCGCTGCGCGGAAGCGCTCGCGCATGCGCAGGACGCGATCCGGCTCGCGCCGAACCTCGGCGACGCACATAACCACGCGGGCAACGCGTATCACGGACTGAACCGGCTCGAGGATGCGCAAGCGTGCCATCGCACGGCCGTCACGCTCAATCCGGCGGACGCCGGCGCGTGCCACAACCTGTCCGTCGTGCTGCTGAAGCTGCAGCGGCTCGACGAGGCGCTCGTGTATTGCCGGCAGGCGTTGCAGGCCGGCCCGCCGGCCGTGTTGATGCACGTCAATCTCGGCGACATCCTGCGCGCGCAGGGCAACGTCGATGCCGCGGTCCACGCGTATCGCGATGCGCTTGCGCTGGTGCGCGACGACGCCGACGACGTCGCGGCGACCGTGCTGAACCGGCTGCTGTTCAGCGCGGCGGCGTCCGCTTGCGTGAACCCCGCCGACTATCTGGCCGACGCGCGGCGCTACGGCCGGCACCTGGCCGCGCGTTCGACGCGCCATGCGCACGATCCGCGCGAGCGGGACGCGCGCGCGCAAGGGCGGCCGCTGCGCGTCGGCTTCGTGTCCGGCGACCTGCGCCTGCACCCGGTCGGGATCTTCCTGGAAAGCGTGCTCGCGCACCTCGAGCGCACGCGCATCGACCTGCGCGTGTACGTGACCACGGACGAGGAGGACGCGATCACCGCGAAACTGAAGCCGCACGCGAACGGCTGGCGCTCGATCGCCGCGCTGGGTCCGGACGTGGCCGCGCGGATGATTCACGACGACGAAATCGACGTCCTCGTCGACCTCGCGGGCCATACGCAGTCGAGCGGGCTCCCCGTGTTCGGCTGGAAACCCGCGCCGGTGCAGGCGAGCTGGCTCGGTTTCTTCGCGTCGACCGGCTGCGACGCGATCGACTACTTCATCGGCGACCGCTACACGCTGCCGGACGCCGAAGCGCATCACTTCGTCGAGAAGCCGTGGCGGCTGCCGGACAGCTTCCTGTGCTTCACGCCGCCGGCCTGCGACGTCGAGGTCGGCCCGCTGCCGATGGCGGCGAGCGGCCATCCGACGTTCGGTTGCTTCGGCCAGCTCGTGAAGATCGGCGACGACGTCGTGCGCGCGTGGTCGCGCATCCTGCACGCGCTGCCGAACGCGCGGCTGCTGCTCAAGGCGCACGAGCTCGGTCGCGAGGGCGTGCGCGACGCGACCGCCGCGCGCTTCGCGCGGCATGGCATCGACGCGGACCGGCTGATCCTCGAGGGCGGTTCGCCGCGCGCGGAATACTTCGGCGCATATAACCGCATCGACGTCGCGCTGAGCCCGTTCCCGTACCCGGGCGGCACGACCACGGCCGAAGCGCTGTGGATGGGTGTGCCGGTGCTCGGCATGAAGGGCGGGCGCTTTGTCACGCACATCTGCGAAAGCGTGCTGCACGCGGCGGGCATGGGCGAATGGGTCGCTGACGGCGAGGACAGCTGTGTCGCGAAGGCGATCGCGGCGGTGCGCGATCGCGAGCGCCTCGCGGCGCTGCGCGCGAGCCTGCGTGCGCAGCTGCTCGCGTCGCCGTTGTGCGACGCGCGCCGGTTCGCGGCGCATCTCGAAGCGGCGTTCCTCGCCATGTGGCAACGCTATACGAACTCGGAGCAGGAAGCATGAACGATATCCACGACGCGCTGCAGTCCGCGCTGGCGCATCATCAGGCGGGGCGTCTCGCGGAAGCGAAGACGCTGTACGACGCGATCCTCACCGCGCAGCCGGGCCAGCCGGATGCACTGCATTTCCTCGGGCTGCTGGCATGCCAGCTGAAGCAGTACGACGCGGGGCTCGCGCTGATGGAGCAATCGCTCGTCGAGCGGCCGGATGCGTCGTACTTCAACAACCTGGGCAACATGCTGCGCGAAAGCGGCCGGCTCGACGACGCGATCGTGCACTACCGGCGCGCGGTGGGGCTGCGACCGGACTATCCGGAGGCGCACAACAACCTCGGCAACGCGTTGCGCGACGCACGCGAGCCGGCGGCCGCGATGCAGAGCTGCGCGCGCGCGATCGAGCTGCGCCCCGGTTACGCGGAGGCGTACAACAATCTCGGCAACGCGCTGCAGGACCTGGGCGAGCACGAAGCGGCGGCCGCGAGCTACGCCAAGGCCGTCGCGCACCAGCCGCAGTACGCGGATGCGTACTGCAATCTCGGCAACGCGCTGCATGCGCAGGAGAAATTCGACGATGCTGCGGATGCCTATCGTCGCGCCATCGCGCTGCAACCGGGCTTCCGTGTCGCGCACCGGGGGCTGAGCGCGACGCTGCGCGCGGCCGGCGATCTGCAAGGCGCGATCGACCATGCGCGCGAGGGGCTCGATCCGGGCGACGCAGACGCGCACTGCGTGCTGGCAAGGTTGCTGCAGCGCATCGGCGATTTCGACAAGGCGCTCGAACTGCTCGAGCAGGCGGTCGCGATCGACCCCGCGCATGCACAGGCATGGGCGTGGCTCGGCGATTTGCGCAACCAGCAGGGCGAATACGGGCAGGCGGTGCAGGTGTGCCGGCGTGCGATCGAGCTCGATCCCGAACTGGCCGACGCATACAACTTCCTTGGCTTCGCGTATCACAACCTCAACTTGCTGGCCGCCGCGGAGTTGAGCCACCGGCATGCGATCGACCTGAACCCGGACGATGCCGACGCGCATCACAACCTCGCCGCCGCGCTGTTTCGGCTCGAGAAGCTCGACGAGGCGATGAAGCACACCGAGATCGCTAGGGAGCTCGGCATCGATCCGCTGAAGGTCCAGATGACGCTCGGCGACATCCTGTGGGCGAAAGGGGATCTCGCCGGCGCGCTGGATGCGTTCCGCTCGGCGATCCGGCACGACCTGCATCGCGCGTACTCGCGGATGCTGTTCAACATGTCGAGCTCGCCCGCGTTCGAGCCGCAGGAGTGGGTCGCTGAAGCGCGCCGCTACGGCGAGCATCTCGAGCGCGACGCGCATCCGTTCGAGCACGACCGCGCGCAGCGCGTCGCGCAGGCGCAGGGGCGGCCGCTGCGCGTCGGCTTCGTGTCGGGCGACCTGCGGCAGCACCCGGTCGGCATTTTCCTGGAAAGCGTGCTCGCGCGGATCGACCGGTCGCGCATCGAGCCGCATGCCTATGTGACCTTCGTCGGCGAGGACGACGTGACCGCGCGGCTCAGGCCGAACTTCGCGAGCTGGAAGAAGGTGGTCAGCCTGGGCCGCGAGGAGGCCGCGCAACTGATTCGCGACGACGGCATCGACATCCTGATCGATATGGCAGGCCATACCAACTGGAGCGGCCTGCCGATCTTCGGGCACAAGCCCGCGCCGGTGCAGGCGAGCTGGCTCGGTTTCTTCGCGACGACCGGTTGCCGCGCGATCGACTATTTCATCGGCGATGCGCATACGCTACCGGCCGACGAGGCGCATCACTTCACCGAACGGCCGTGGCGGCTGCCGGACAGCTACCTGTGCTTCACGCCGCCGCCGTACGATGTCGCGGTCGGCCCGCTGCCGATGGTGGCTCATGGCGGCGTCACGTTCGGCTGCTTCGGCAAGCTGATCAAGATCAGCGACGAGGTCGTCGCGCTGTGGTCGCGCATCCTGCACGCACTGCCGGACGCACGCCTGCTGCTGAAGGCCCATGAGCTCGGCGCCGGCGACGTGAACCAGGCGACGCTCGACCGCTTCGCGCGGCACGGCATCGGCGCGGATCGGCTGATTCTCGAAGGCGGTTCGCCGCGTGCGGAGTACTTCGCCGCGTATAACCGCATCGACATCGCGCTGAGCCCGTTCCCGTACCCGGGCGGCACGACCACGGCCGAAGCGCTGTGGATGGGCGTGCCGGTGCTCGGGATGAAGGGCAGCCGGTTTGTCACGCACATTTGCGAAAGCCTGCTGCACGCGGCGGGCATGGGCGACTGGATCGCGGAAGACGAGGATGCGTACCTCGCGAAGGCCGTCGCGTTCGCGCGCGACCGCGACGGGCTGGCGACGCTGCGTGCAACGCTGCGCGAGCGCGCGCTGGCGTCGCCGCTGTGCGATGCGTCGCGCTTCGCACGCAACCTCGAGGACGCGCTGCACGGCATGTGGACCCGCTACGCGGCCGGCGAGACGGCGCCCCGGGACGCGTGACGAGCGGGATCGCGCCACGGCTGGAAGCCGCGCTCGCGCATCGTCGGGCCGGCCGCCCGAGATGATCGATGCGGCCGTCGAGCGGGCGACGCGGGCGTAGCCGGCGCGATCCGGCTCGCGCTCCCGCCTGCAGGCGAAAAAAAAGCCGCATTGAAGCGGCTCGACGGTACGGCGACAACGGACCGCTCGACTGGCGGCGTCTTTTAATTCGAAATGCGCGGCGGGCGAGACGCCCGGCCGGTCACAGCATGCCGGCTTTCTGGTACTGGCTCGCGGCCTTGATCCGCTCCTGGGACTGCGCAAATTCCGCAGCCAGGCGGTCACGGTCCGTCTGCGCATGCTCCGTGATCGACGCGTCGATCGCCATGATCTGCCGCACCTGGTCCAGCACGTCCGGGGTCTGCTCGCCGGACAGGTTCATCAGCAGCGGCGAGCGCTCGTCGGCGAGGGCCGCGACGCGCACCCAGTCGCGCGCATCGGCCGCCGACTGCATGGCACGGGTCAGGTCGAAGGCGCGGGGCAGGGTGTCGTTCGTCATGGTTCTGCTCCGAAGGGGGGGCGGCTAAGGCTTACTTGTTGTTGGCCAGCGCGCCGGCGCTGCTCTGGCCGCCGAACAGCTGGGTCAGGTAGCGGGTGTTGTTCGCCATCGTCGCCATCAGCGTGTTCAGCGCGGTGAACTGCGCATTGTATTGCTTGGTCAACTGGTCCGAGTAGCTCTGCAGCTGCGTCGCCTGACCCTGCACACTCTTCAGATCGGCGTTGATTGCGTTGGTGCGCTGGTCGATCACGCCGGACGTCTGCGTGTACGAGTTGATGTTCGCATTGAGCGCCTGGGCGATGCCGTTCGTCTGGTTGAAGATCGCCGCCACCGCGGAACTGTTCGACTTGAGCGCGGTGGTCAGCGCGGCGGTGTCGACCGACATCGCGCCGGTCGCGTCCACGTTGATGCCGATGCTGCCGAGCGCATAGGTCGTGCCGCCCGTCGTGACGCCGCTGCTGAGCGTCGTCGCGAGTGTGTTCCTGATCGTGTTCAGCATCGCGTCGCCGAGCAGCGGGCCGGCGGTCTTCGCGGTCGAGTCGTAGCTCGACAGCGATTTCGCGGTATTCACGAAGTTGGTATACGCGGTCGCGAAATTGTTGATCGCGGTCGTCGCCGCGGCCGTGTCCTGCGACAGCGTGATGGTTTGCGTCGTGCCGACAGCGGCCTGCGACAGCGCCAGCGTGACACCCGTCAGCGCGCCCGACACGTTGTTCGACGCGCTCGACACCGGCGTGCCGTCGATCGTCAGCTTCGCGTCGGCGGCCGGCGTGACCGTCGTGTACCCCGACGTCAGTTTCGAGTTGACGCCGGTGCCCGTGATCGAGATCGTGTTGGCTGCACCGGTGGCGTTCGACTGCATCACGAGATGCTGGCCATCCGAACCGGTGATGACCGATGCGGTGACGCCGGCATTGCCGGACGCGGAGTTGATCGACGACGCGATGTCGGACAGCGACGCGCCGGCCGCCACGTTGACGTTGAACGCGGGGTTGCTGCCGAAGGTGATGCTCAGCGAGCCGGCCGAGATCGTGTCCGCCGACGTCACGCCGGCCGACGACAGCTTGTTGGCGGTCGCGAGCTGCGTGACATTGACCGAATACGAACCGGCCACCGCGCCGCTGCCGCTCTTGACCGTCGTCGCGATGCCCGTGCCGCTCGCCGTCGCGGCCAGGCTGCTGAGCGTGGTGCCGTCCGAGAGGCCGGTGAGCGCGGTCTGCAGCGCGGACAGCGCGCCCTTCAGTTGGCCGATCGCGGACAGTTGCGTATTGTCGTTCGTCTGCCGGCTCTGCAGGGCCTGCAATTGCCCGGTCGTCTTCGCGTTCACCAGCGTCGTGACGAGCGTATTGACGTCGAGCGACGAATTGGTCGCGCCGCTGATGATCGATTGACCTGCATTCGCCAGGATGGTGCTGATGTCCGTGCTGCTGACGGGGGTCGTGGTGGCCATGCCGTTGCTCCGGTCGTCCGCGCAATCAACGTGCGCGATGCGGCGGGGCGCCGCGGTTCAATGCAAAGAGGGAGGCGTGCCTCCCTGGAGAATTCTGATCCGTGCGGGTTCGGCGGCGTCGCGATGCGTCGCATGGCGACGCCGCCGTGCCCGGAGGCGGGCGGGCACGTGGCCCGCCGCGGGTGCTGCTCGATTAGCCGAGGAGCTTCAGGACTTGCTGCGGCAGCGAGTTCGCTTGCGCCAGAACCGAGATACCAGCTTGTTGCAGCACTTGCGCCTTGCTCAGGTTCGCCGTTTCCGTCGCGAAGTCCGCGTCGGTGATCTGCGAGCGAGCAGCGCTCATGTTGGTTGCCTGGGTTTGCGTCGTCGAGATCGCAGCCTGGAACGTGTTCTGTGCTGCGCCCAGCGTTGCCTGGAACGTGTTGACTTGCTTCAGTGCCGCGTCGATCGCCGTGATCGCCGATTGCGCGCCCGACTGGGTGGAGACGCTCAGGGTGTTCACGCTCATACCCGTGCTGTTCCAGTTCGCCGTGCCGAAGTCGACGGTAACGACCTGGTTCGCTGCTGCGCCGATCTGGAACGTGACGCTGCCGGCGCCGCCCAGGATGGTCTGGCTGTTGAACGTCGTTTGCGATGCGACACGGTCGATTTCGCCGAGACGCGTCGAAACTTCAGCTTGCAGGTTTGCGCGAGCGCTCGAATCCAGCGAGCCGTCGCCCGCTTGTTGCGCCAGCGTACGGATACGCTGCAGGTTGTCGACCGTCGATTGCAGCGCGCCGTTGGCGGTCTGGATCATCGAGATGCCGTTGTTCGCGTTTGCAACACCTTGCGTCAGCGCATTGATTGCCGCCGTTTGCGACGTCGAGATCGCCAGGCCTGCTGCATCGTCAGCAGCGGTGTTGATGCGCTTGCCCGACGACAGGCGGTTGATTGCTTGCGACAGTGCGCTTTGCGAGCCCGACAGATTCGTCTGCGTCGTCAGCGAAAGGATGTTGGTGTTGATGTTCAGCATTTGCTTCCTCGTTTTGGAAAATGCCTGAGATACAGACAGGTTCTGATTTCGGCGTGGCGCTTTTTTGCGTCTGGCGCTGCCCGCCTTTCCTGGTTGACGGCGGCACCCGGCGAAAACTTTAGAGGGATGTTTGAGGAAATTCGGGGCGGAAGGACCGGTTTCGCCGGGAAGGCACACGGGGCATGGCGGCGGCGTGGCGGCCGTAGCGCGAGAATCGCGCGGTTGGGCGGAACGTTTGCCCGCGAGCGACAAAAGGGTGGTTTTGTCTGTGATTCCCTGCTATGATGGCGGGCTGAATTGAGATTTTCTGTCACGCCTTTGCCGGTTTCGGCATGTCTGCTGGCAGTCAAACGCGGCGCTGCACGCGGTTGTGAAGCGTACTCGCGGTGCTTTCCGCCTCTCTTTTCCGGCCTCCGAGGCCGTATTTCCGCTCGTTTCGCCTGTTGTGGGGGACGCTCGGATGGCCGGTGCGTGGCGCTTGGCCGCTACGTTTTTGACCGTTTAAGCAATTTAGGAACGACATGACGACGATTCTTCTGAAAGAAAACGAGCCGTTCGAAGTGGCGATTCGCCGCTTTCGTCGCGCTATCGAAAAAAATGGCCTGATCGCTGAACTGCGTGAGCGCCAGTCTTACGAAAAGCCGACCGCAGTCCGCAAGCGCAAGAAGGCAGCAGCCGTCAAGCGCCTGCACAAGCGTCTGCGCAGCCAGATGCTGCCGAAGAAGCTCCACTAAGAGCGTCTGACGGTTCGCCGCGAAACGGCGGAGTGTGCCTCGAAAGAGGCCGCTCCGCCGTTTTGCTTTTGCGGGCCCGGGAAAATTCCGATGCCGTTGCGGCGGGTTTGTTCCCGCCGACTGCCGAGGCCAGGCGGCGGGCAGTGTGCGGTGTGCGGGCGAATCGTCCGCATGCGCGAGCGAGGCGGCAAGGTAGGCGAGGGCGGCGGCCACGCGGTGTGGACGCACGGGAAGACGGGCGAGGCCGGCGGTCATGGCGAATGAGCAAAAATGCAAGTAAGAATCATTCGCATTGATTTAAAATGTCGCGCATCGTGTCAAAACCCGCCGACCGCGCAACCATTCCATGCCGCGCACTAGCGCATCCGGCCTCGCCTGACCTGGCCGGCCGACCGTTGCGCGGCGCCCGACATCAAATGAACCGCATTCCGTCGAATCGGGGCCGCCGCTCGTGCCGGCCCGCCTTCCGTTCGCTGCGCACGCGATGAACGCGTTCCTGCGACCGTTTCTCGTGCGCCTGCACCGCTGGTTCGGGCTCGCCATCGCGCTGTTCCTGTTCGTCGCGGGGCTCACCGGCGCGCTGATTGCGTGGGACCACGAGCTCGACGCGGCGCTGAACCCGGATTTCTATACCGCGCGCAGCGGCGCGGCGCCGCTTGCGCCGCTCGAACTCGCGGCGCGCATCGAGGCCGCCGATCCGCGCGTGCAGGTGACCTATCTGCCGCTCGCGGTCGAACCGGGGCACACGCTGCAGGCGGGCGTGATGCCGCGTACCGATCCGGCAACCGGCCAGCCGTACGCACTCGGTTTCAGCCAGATCGCCGTCGATCCCGCGACCGGCGCGGTGCAGGGCCGTCGCGAATGGGGCGCGCCGTCGCTCGCGCGGCTCGACCTGATGCCGTTCATCTACCGGCTGCACTACTCGCTGTTCCTGCCCGTGTACGGCGGGATCAACTTCGGGTTCTGGGTGATGGGCGTCGTCGGCATCGTGTGGGCGATCGACAGCCTGATCGCGCTCGTGCTCGCGTTTCCGAACCTGAAAAGCTGGCGCAAGTCGTTCGCGTTCCGCGTGCGGCGCGGCGGCTATCCGCTCGTGTTCGACCTGCACCGCTCGGGTGGCGTGTGGGTGTGGGGGCTGCTGCTCGTCGTTGCGATCACGTCGATCTCGATGAACCTTGCCGTTCCCGTCGTGCGCCCGCTGGTCTCGCTGGTGTCGCCGCTCGCCGAAACGCCGTACACGAATCCCGAACATTTCCCGCCGGCCCCGCCGGGCAGCCAGGTGCTGCCGCGCGAACGGATCGTCGAGATCGCGCGCTCGGCCGGCCGCGACGCGGAGATTGCCGCGCCGCCGGGTGCGCTGCTGTTCGCGCCGGCGATGAACGCCTATGCGGTCGGGTTCTTCACGCCGGGCAACGACCATGGCGACGTCGGGCTCGGCAATGCGTGGCTGTACTGGAATGCGGTGACCGGCAAGCCCGTCGCGGCGCAGGTGCCGGGCCGCGGTTCGGCCGGCGACCTGTTCATGCAGGCGCAGTTTCCGCTGCACTCGGGGCGGATCGCCGGTGTCGCCGGACGTGTCGCCGTGAGCGTGCTCGGCATCGTGATCGCGATGCTCAGCGTGACGGGCGTCTGCATCTGGGTGAAGAAGCGCAGCGCACGCGTGCGGGCTGCGCGGAGCGCGCGGCCGGTCGTGCCGGCGTCGTCGCGCGCCGCGCGGTAAGGGCCAAGCGGCAAGTAACAAGCGGCAAGTAACAATCGGCAAGCGGACGATGCAACCGCCGCGGGTCAGCGGCGCGGCACCGCCGCCACGCCTGGCGCCGGCGCCATCAGCCTGCCTTGCGCCGACGTGCCGGCTGTTTGCCGCCGAGCGCCGCGCATTGCGCGTGGCAAGGGCAGCCGGCTTCGTGATCGTTGACCATGCCGGTCGCCTGCATCAGCGCATAGCAGATCGTCGAGCCGACGAACTTGCAGCCGTACGCCTTCAGCGCCTTGCTGAGCGCGTCGGACTGCCCGGTCGACGCGGGCGCGTCACGGTACGACTGCCACGCATTCTGGACCGGCGCGTCGCCGACGAACGACCACAGGAACGCGGCGAGCGACCCATGCTCTTCGCGGATGCGCTGCACCGCGCGCGCGTTGGTCACCGCCGATTCGACCTTCGCGCGGTTGCGCACGATGCCCGGGTTCTCCAGCAATTTCTCGATGCGCTTGGGCGTGAAGCGCGCGACGGCATCGACGTCGAAATCGGCGAACGCTTCGCGATAGCCCGCGCGCTTGTTCAGGATCGTCGACCACGACAGCCCGGCCTGTGCGCCTTCCAGGATCAGCATTTCGAACAGGTGGCGATCGTCGTGCGACGGCACGCCCCACTCGGTATCATGATAGTGAGCGTCCGCTTCCGTTTTCACCCAGTTGCACCGCTGCGACATCGTCTGCCTCGTTTTCAGTGTCGATTCGATCGCGCCAGCATAGCGGAAGCCCTTTTCGCGGGATAGCCGGCCGAACGGCAGATGGGCGCGCGGCGCCGATCCGGTTAAGCTTGGCGCCTGTTCGAATCAGCGGGATGAAGGCATGGCGGCACTACTTTTTGCGATCGGCATCGACGGCGGCGGCACGGGCACGCGCGCGGTGCTGGCCGACCGACACGGGCGCGAGCTGGCGCAGGGGCGCGGCGGCCCGTCGGGGCTCGGTCTCGGTATCGAGCGCGCATGGGCGTCGATCGGCGCGGCCTGCGCGGACGCATTCACGCAGGCCGGTCTCGCGTTCGACTGGTCGCAGTGCGCGCTCGGCTGCGGGCTCGCCGGCGTCAACAACGCGGCGTGGCTCGCCGCATTCCGCGCGCAGGCGCCGCTCGGCGCGCTTGCGATCGAGAGCGACGCGTACACGACCGTCGTCGGCGCGCACGGCGGCGCGCCGGGGCTCATCGTCGCGCTCGGCACCGGCAGCATCGCGGCGGCGCTCGACGCGGCCGGCGCGTGCCGGATCGCGGGCGGCTTCGGCTTTCCGTCCGGCGACGAGGCGAGCGGCGCGTGGCTCGGCGTGCGCGCGCTCGCCTATGCGCAGCAGGCGCTCGACGGCCGCGTGCCGCGCGACGCGTTCGCCATGGCACTGCTCGCGGAAACGGGCGCGCAGGATCGCGACGCGCTCGTCCAGTGGTCGTGCGACGCGAACCAGACGATCTACGCGCGTCTCGCGCCGATCGTGTTCGCGCACCGCGCGCATCCGGTCGCGAGTGCGCTGATCGCGCAGGCCGGCGATGAGATCGGCAAGATGATCGACGCGCTCGATCCGCAGCAGGCGCTGCCGGTCGCGCTGTGCGGCGGGCTGGCGGACGCGCTCGCGCCGGCCGTGCCGGCACGGCACGTCGCACGGCTGCGCGCGCCGCTCGACGATTCGGCGCATGGCGCGCTGCGGCTCGCGCTGCAGGCGCTGCGGGCGACGGACGGCGGCTAGGCTGAGCGGGGCGCGCGCGGTGGATGCCGCGCCGCAGCAGCACCTCCGGCGGCGCCCGGCCGGCAACCGCGCGGCGCGCTACCGGGCACGACGTTAAAATGACGCTTCCTTCGTGCCCCGAGCGCCCCTCTCCCGTCTCATGTACAAAGTCATCGCCACCGATCTCGACGGTACGCTGCTGAACAGCGACCACCAGCTCGACCCGTACACGATCGACACCGTTCGCCGGCTCGACCGCGACGGCGTGCAGTTCGTGATCGCCACGGGGCGCCACTATGCGGACGTCGCCGGCATTCGCGATGTCCTCGGCATCCGACCGTACCTGATCACGTCGAACGGCGCGCGCGTGCATGCGCCGGACGACACGACGATCCACGCGCAGGACATCGACGCAGCGGTCGTTCGCAGCCTCGTGCAGCCGGAAGTCGTCGGCGCGCACGGTCGCGTGATCGTCAACCTGTTCACCAACGACGGCTGGCTGATCGACCGCGAAGCGCCGCACCTGCTCGAATTCCACCAGGATTCGGGCTTCCGCTACGACGTGATCGACATGACCGCGCACGACGGCGCGGCTATCGCGAAGGTGCTGTATATCGGCGAGCCGGCCGATCTGGCGGTCGTCGCGGAGCAGATGCGCGTGCAGTTCGGCGATACGCTGTACGTCACGTACTCGCTGCCCGACTGCCTCGAAGTGATGACCGCGAACGTGTCGAAGGGGCGCGCGCTGCGCACGGTGCTCGCGCGGCTCGGCATCGACACCGGCCACTGCATCGCGTTCGGCGACAACATGAACGACATCGACCTGCTCGAAACCGCCGGTCATGCATTCATGATGAACAACGCGAACCCCGACCTGGTGGCGCGGCTGCCGCACATCCCGCGGATCGGCAACAACTTCGACGCGGGCGTCGCCCGTCACCTGCGCACGCTGTTCTCGCTCGAAGGCGACGTCGTCGCGTCCTGAGCGCCCGTCCCGGGGCGCATTTCCCATGCGGAAATGAAAAACGGGCGCCAGGGGCGCCCGTCGAAATTACCTGCCTCGATGTTCTTCGACAGCGTGAGGCTCGCTGCTCTGCTCGCTTGACCCCGTAGTGTTTTATTCGCTTGTGCGAGCGGATGCGGGCAGCAGGTCGACGGCGTCGTCACGCCCGGCGACCAGCGGGTAGATGATCCCTGCGAGCACCGCGCCGATCAGCGGCGCGACCCAGAACAGCCAGAGCTGGCCGATCGCGTCGCCGCCGACGAACAGCGCCGGGCCGGTCGAGCGCGCCGGGTTCACCGACGTGTTGGTGACCGGAATCGAGATCAGGTGAATCAGCGTCAGGCACAGGCCGATCGCGATCGGCGCGAAGCCGGCCGGCACACCGCGCTTGTCGGTCGCGCCAAGGATCACGAACAGGAAGAAGCCCGTCATCACGACTTCGCAGATGAACGATGCGGCGAGCGAGTAGTGGCCGGGCGAGCGGTCGCCGAAGCCGTTCGTCGCAAAGCCGCTGCCGACGAGGTCGAAACCCGGCTTGCCGGTGGCGATCAGGTACAGCACGAATGCGCCGAGCGTGGCGCCGACGACCTGCGCGACGACGTACGGTGCGAGATCGCGTGCCGGGAAGCGGCCGGCGACCGTCAGGCCGACGCTCACCGCCGGATTCAGGTGGCAACCCGAGATGTGGCCGATTGCGAATGCCATCGTCAGCACGGTCAGGCCGAAGGCGAGTGCGACGCCGGCAAAGCCGATGCCGAGGCCCGGAAAGGCGGCGGCCAGCACGGCGCTTCCGCACCCGCCGAGCACCAGCCAGAACGTGCCGAATACCTCTGCAGCGAGACGCTGAGAAAGATTCATCTAAGGAGACCTCGTTCAAGTCGATTGGAGACCCCGGACGACGCAGCGAATTTATTGCGCTACCGGGAATTGGTCTGGATTATAGGAAATGAATCGGGCCCGGGAGGGTAAACGATTGTTAAATTTGAATGGCTGACGAATGCCTTTTATTAGAATAAGTCCGCATTCTCGATATAGGCGATTCGGTTAAAGATGGCAGCACTTATTTCGAAGGGCAGGGCGGCAGTGCGGATGACGTAAACGGATGTTGGTGTCCCGGCCGGATTCGCCGGGGCCGCATCATCGAAAAGGGGAGTCGAAAAAATGTCTCAATACGCGAAACTCAAGGCGCAGATCGCCGATCTGCAGGCCCAGGCGGACGACGTGCGCCGCCAGGAAGTGGCAGCGGTGATCGCCGATGTCCAGCGAATGATTGCCGAATATGGCCTGACGGCCCAGGACCTGGGCTTCGCGGAGCGGGCACGGCGCGGGCGTCCGCCGAAGAAGGCGCCGCTGCCGCCGAAATACCGCGATCCAAAGTCGGGTGCAACCTGGAGCGGGCGCGGCAAGCCGCCGAATTGGATCGTCGGCAAAAACCGCGATCGTTTCCTGATCGAGTGACCGAAAGCCAAATAGAAAGAGCCGCATCGACGATGCGGCTCTTTTGTTTTGCATGTTTTGCGCGCCGATTTCGGCGCGGATTTTCCGGAATATTTTCCGTGCGGATTTCCGTGTCAGGCGCCCGCGACCCGGCGCAATGCCGGTTGCTTGGTTGCCGCGCAAAGCGATTCGTAAGTTTCGACGTAACGCCGCGCCATTGCCTTCGAGCTGAAACGCGTGTCGAAACGTTCGCGGATCGCGGTGCGCGACAGGCTGTCGATCCGGTGCAGCGCGCCGACCGCGCCCTGCACGTCTTCGACGATGAAGCCGGTCACGCCGTCCTCGATCACTTCCGGCACCGAGCCGCGGTTGAACGCGACGACCGGCGTGCCGCAGGCCATCGCCTCGATCATCACCAGGCCGAACGGCTCCGGCCAGTCGATCGGGAACAGCAGCGCCTTCGCGCCGGACAGGAACGCGGGCTTTTGCGCTTCGTTGATCTCGCCGATGAATTCGACATGCGCCTGGTCGAGCAGCGGCTCGATCACTTCCTTGAAGTAGTCGGCGTCGGCCTTGTCGACCTTCGCGGCGATCTTCAGCGGCAGTCCGCTTTGCGCGGCGATCCGGATCGCGGTGTCGACACGCTTTTCGGGACAGATCCGGCCGAGGAACGCGAGATACTCGGGCTTCACGTCCGGCTGCGGCGTGAGCAGCGTGTCGGGCAGCCCGTGGTACACGGTGCCGGCCCATGCGGCCTGCGGCAGCGGCTTGCGCTGGTTGTTCGAGATCGACACGACCGGCGAATCCGGGAACGCGTCGAACACCGGCTGCAGTTCCGGCAGGTCGAGGCGGCCGTGCAGCGTCGTCACGTACGGCGTGTCGAGGCGCGACATCAGCGGGAACGGCAGGTAGTCGAGGTGGAAATGCAGCACGTCGAATTCGTGCGCGACCCGGGCGACCTGCTCGAGGAGCCGCATATGGGGCGCCATCGAATCGCGGACCGACGGATCGAGTCGCAGCGCGCGCGGCCACGCCGCCTCGAGACGGGCCGACGTGACGGAGTCGCCACTGGCGAACAGCGTCACGTCGTGGCCGAGTTCGACGAGCGCCTCGGTGAGGTAGGACACGACACGCTCGGTACCGCCGTAGAGTTTCGGCGGGACGGCTTCGTAAAGCGGCGCGATCTGGGCAATTCGCATGGGTGTTCTCCTGTGTCGATCCGACGGCGCGACGGCGTCGATGCGGACCCCGTACAAGGTTGCGGAACTTGCCGACGCACGCGGTTCGCGGTACGTGGCCGGGCCCTGGGCGGGGTGCGCGGGGCGCCGGACGGCAAGCTGCGGGGCGGGCCGGCACGGCTCGCGCCGCCGCCCATTGGAGTCCATTATCGATATCGCCCTGCGGGGTTCGAGTGTTTTTTCAAACACTTAAGGCTTGTTACACGATGAAATACGCGAAAACCCCGAGAAAAAGGGCGCGGAATCGTGAATCGAGATAGCCACAACTATTGTTGCGCTATCGTGAAAAAGCACTATAATTTTTACCGATCCGATTGTCGGCAGCCTTGCCGGCAAGCCCTTCCGCCACGCGCGCGGCGGCCATCGGGCTCCTCGCAACCGAATTCGCGTTGCAACCCGTTTTTCCGACCGTCCCTTTCAATTCGCCTTGTCGGAAAAATTCCTACACGGTTTACAGACAAATCCTGCACGGCATACGCCACTTCGCTGATACCGACATAAATCCCGTTTGGCCAAAATTCGCCCTGTAAGACTATAAACGAGCCGACTGAGCGCCCGGTGCGCGCTGATCGAGCAAACGTTTTCATAACATGAATGGCCAAAGCAAAGCTTTTTAACGGGGGAATCATGAGCGCTACCAGCGAAATGCTCAGTGAGATCAAAGAGGTCAACCTGTCGTACCTCCTCCTCGCGCAGCGACTGCTGCGGGAAGACAAGGCGATGGGCATGTTCCGCATGGGCATTTCCCAGGAACTCGCCGACGTGCTCGCCAACCTCACGCTCGCCCAGACCGTGAAGCTGGCCGCGTCGAACCAGATGCTGTGCCGCTTCCGCTTCGATGATCACGCGCTGCTGTCGTCGCTCGCCGACAAGGGCCGCAGCGATGTCGTCGCGCACGCCCACTCGGCCATCCTGATGGCCGGGCAGCAGGTCGAAGGCGTCCGCTGATCCATCCCGCCTTGCGTCTGTCCCGGCGTGCCGCGCCGGCCGGCAGCGTATTGGCCATTCATTCGAACAACGTCAAGCGGACGGTTATCACCATGGCAAGCAAAAGCGTCGTGATCGAGGTGAAGGAAATCACCCTCGCTATCGAACTGATCGAACTGGGCGCCCGGCTGCAGCTGCTGGAGGCGGAGACGAGCCTGTCGCGGGACCGTCTGATCAAGCTGTACAAGGAATTGAAGGGCGTGTCGCCGCCGAAGGGGATGCTGCCGTTCTCGACCGACTGGTTCATGACGTGGCAGCCGAACATCCACTCGTCGCTGTTCTACAACATCTACCGGTTCATGCAGGACCACGGCCGCTGCGAGCCGATCCAGTCGATCGTGAAGGCGTACCGGCTTTATCTGGAGCACGTGAACCTGTCCGGCGACGAGGCCGCGCTGAGCCTCACGCGGGCATGGACGCTGGTGCGTTTCTTCGATTCGGGGATGCTGCAGACGACCCCGTGCACGCGCTGCGGCGGCCACTTCGTCGCGCATGCGCATGATCCGCATCAAGGTTTCGTGTGCGGCCTCTGCCAGCCGCCGTCGCGCGCCGGCAAGACCCGCAAGGCCGCCGCCGCGCGCGCCGAACTGGCTGCCGCCGCGGCCTGAGCGCCGGGCCGGGCAGGGCCGGACGGGGCGCGAGCGACGCCCGCGGGTCGCGCGAATCGTCTGCGCATTGCTGGTAAACACCGTCGGGCCGCCGCCGGGCGGCCGCGAAAGTTTTCCTGCCGACTGCCGTAAACCTGTTTAACGGCGGTCTCCCCGCCGGTCTTTCGTGAGGGACAGGCAGTGCTGATTATCGTGGGAACACTCGTGACGCTGTTGTCCGTCTTCGGCGGTTATGCGCTGGCAGGCGGGCATCTGGGCGCCTTGATCCAGCCGGTCGAGATCCTGATGATCGTGGGCGCCGGCGTCGGTGCGTTCATCCTCGGCAACGGCGGCAAGACCATCAAGGCCACGCTGCGCGTGCTGCCGACGCTCTTCAAGGGCTCGAAATACACGAAGGACGTCTATATGGAGCTGATGGCGCTTCTTTACGTGCTGCTCGCGAAGGCACGCAAGGAAGGCACGCTGACGCTCGAGGCCGACATCGACGATCCGCAAAAGAGCCCGATCTTCACCCAATACCCGAAGATTCTCGCCGATCACCACATCGTCGAATTCCTGACCGACTACCTGCGCCTGATGGTGGGCGGCAACATGAACGCGTTCGAGATCGAAAGCCTGATGGACGAGGAGATCGAGACGCACCACGCGGAAGGCGAAGGCCCGGCGCACGCGCTGATGCGCGTCGGCGACGCGATGCCGGCGTTCGGCATCGTCGCGGCCGTGATGGGCGTCGTGCACACGATGGCCTCGGCCGACAAGCCGCCCGCGGTGCTCGGCGCGATGATCGCGCAGGCGCTGGTCGGCACGTTCCTCGGGATCCTGCTGTCGTACGGGCTGATCGGGCCGCTCGCGAGCCTCGCGGAGCAGCGCGTGGCCGAGTCGACCAAGATGTTCCAGTGCATCAAGGTGACGATCCTCGCGACGCTGAACGGCTATGCGCCGGCGATCGCGGTCGAGTTCGGCCGCAAGGTGCTGTTCTCGACCGAGCGGCCGTCGTTCTCCGAGCTCGAAGAACATGTCCGCCGCGTGAAGGCGAAGTGACGCGGAGCAACCGATGAGCAAGAGCAAGGATCGCGCAATCGTCGTCAAGCGGGTGGCCCCGGCGAAGAAGGGCCACCACGGCGGCGCATGGAAGCTCGCATACGCGGACTTCATGACCGCGATGATGGCGTTCTTCCTGCTGATGTGGCTGCTGAGTTCGGTCACGCCGGTGCAGCTGAAGGGCATCGCCGAGTACTTCAACATGCCGCTGAAGGCCGCGATTCTCGGCAGCGGCGACCGCAGCTCGCAGGACTCGAGCATCATCAACGGCGGCGGCCGCGACCTGTCGAGCGTCGACGCCGGCACGCTGCGCCGCACCGACGGCACGACGTCGCTCGCCGAGCGCGTCGCGAAGGCGGGCGACCTGAATTCCCGGTCGCAGGCGCAGGGCGCGCAGGACCGGCTCGAACAGACGCGCCTGCACGACCTGCAGATCAAGCTGATGGCCGCGATCGAGGCCAATCCGACACTGCGCCAGTTCAAGCAGCAGATCCGCATCGATTCGACGCTGATGGGGCTGCGCATCGAGATCGTCGATACGCAGAAGCGGCCGATGTTCGCGATGTCGAGCGACCACGTCGAGCCGTACATGCGCGACATCCTGCGCGAGATCGGCAAGACGCTGAACGACGTGCCGAACCGGATCATCGTCCAGGGCCACACCGACGCCGTGCCGTACGCGGGCGGCGAGGGCGGCTACAGCAACTGGGAGCTGTCGGCCGATCGCGCGAACGCGTCGCGCCGCGAGCTGATCTCCGGCGGCATGGACGAGGCGAAAGTGCTGCGCGTGCTGGGCCTCGCATCGACGCAGAACCTGAACAAGGCCGATCCGCTCGATCCGGAAAACCGCCGGATCAGCGTGATCGTGCTGAATCGCAAATCCGAAGAAGCGCTGATGCGCGACGACGCGACGACGACGACGCTGTCCGCCGACGCGGCCGGTTCGAAGCTGCTCGCGCAGCAGCTCGGCGGCCCGACCCCGGCGGTGCGTCCGGTCGTGGCGAGCGCCGTCGCCGTGGCGCCGAAACCCTGACGTTTCCGAGACAGACATGATCCGAACCATTCTCGCCATCGACGACTCCGCGACCATGCGTGCGCTGCTGCAGGCCACGCTTGCACAGGCCGGCTACGACGTGACGGTGGCGCCGGACGGCGAAGCCGGCTTCGACATGGCGGCGACGGCGCCGTACGACCTGGTCCTGACCGACCAGAACATGCCGCGCAAGAGCGGGCTCGAGGTGATCGCCGCGCTGCGCAAGCTGACCGCGTACGCTGACACGCCGATCCTCGTCCTGACGACCGAGGGCAGCGATGCGTTCAAGGACGCCGCACGCGACGCGGGCGCGACCGGCTGGATCGAAAAACCGATCGACCCGGGCGTGCTGGTCGAGCTGGTCGCGACGCTGTCCGAGCCGGCTGCCTCCTGACATGAACGCGATGAATTCAACCGGTGACCGGGCATGACTCTCGACATCACTCAGTTCTACCAGACCTTTTTCGACGAAGCGGACGAGCTGCTCGCGCAGATGGAGCAGCTGCTGCTGAATCTCGACGTCGATTCGCCCGATCCCGAGGATCTGGCGGCGATCTTCCGCGCCGCGCATTCGATCAAGGGCGGCGCGGCGACGTTCGGCTTTTCCGCGCTGACCGATACGACGCACATCCTCGAATCGCTGCTCGACCGCGCACGCAACCATGAGCTGACGCTGACCAAGGACATGGTCGACGCGTTCCTGGAAACCAAGGACGTGCTGTCCGACCAGCTCGTCGACTACCGCGCGAGCGCCGAACCGGACGCGGCCGCCGCCGCGACGATCTGCGCGAAGCTCGAACGGCTGAAGGCGGAAAGCGGTGCGCCTGCTGCCGCAGCCGAGCCTGCGCCGGCCGCGCCTACGCCGGCCGCGCCTACGCCGGCCGCGCCGGTTGCCGCCGCCGTGGCGCCGGCCGCCGAGCCCGCCGTCGGCGACGACCGTGCGCCCGACCATGTGGTCGAGCAGGCCGTCGCGGCCGCGCATCCGGCGGCTGACGCCGACGCCGGCGGCCCGCACCTGAAGATCACGCTGGTCGGCGTCGACGCGAAGGACCAGGCGCTGCTCACCGAAGAACTCGGCAACCTCGGCCGGATCGTCGGTCGCGAGGCAGCGGGCGCCGACCTGTCGCTGTGGGTCGAATCGGACGTGCCGTCCGACGATATCGTCGCGGTGTGCTGCTTCGTGATCGACGAAAGCCAGATCCGCGTCGCGCACGGCACGGCGCCGGCCGCGCAGGCGGCACCGGCCGTCGCGCAGGACGCCGCCGTGGTTGCCGAACCGGCTGAACCGGCCGCCGCCGCGCAGCCCGCGCGCGTCGAGGTGTTCGCACCGCAAGCCGCCGCACCGCAAGCCGCCGCACCGCAACCGGCTGCTCCGGCCCCGGCCCCGGCCGAGCCGCCTGCGGCCGCAGCGCAGCCGCAGCCGCAACAACACGCTCAACCGCAACCCGCCGAACCCGCGGCGCCGGCCGCCGCGCACCACGACGACAAGCGCGCACGGCCGGCCGCCGCGGCCGCGGCCGGTGCCGAAGGCAGCTCGATCCGCGTCGGCGTCGAGAAGGTCGACCAGCTGATCAACCTCGTCGGCGAGCTGGTGATCACGCAGGCGATGCTGGCCGAAACGGCGACCGCGTTCGATCCGGCGCTGCACGACCGCCTGTTCAACGGGATGGCGCAGCTCGAGCGCAATGCGCGCGACCTGCAGGAAGCGGTGATGTCGATCCGCATGATGCCGATGGACTACGTGTTCAGCCGCTTCCCGCGGCTCGTGCGCGACCTCGCCGGCAAGCTCGGCAAGCAGGTCGAACTGGTCACGTTCGGCCAGGCGACCGAACTCGACAAGAGCCTGATCGAACGGATCATCGATCCGCTCACGCACCTGGTGCGCAACAGCCTCGACCACGGGATCGAAACCGTCGACCGGCGCGTCGCCGCCGGCAAGGACGCGGTCGGCCAGCTCGTGCTGTCGGCCGCACATCACGGCGGCAACATCGTGATCGAGGTGAGCGACGACGGCGCGGGCCTGAACCGAGAGCGGATTCTCGCGAAGGCCGCGAAACAGGGCATGCAGATCTCCGAGAACATCAGCGACGACGAAGTGTGGCAGCTGATCTTCGCGCCGGGCTTCTCGACCGCCGAGACGGTGACCGACGTGTC
Organism: Burkholderia sp. BCC0397; assembly: GCF_902832865.1. Taxonomy (NCBI): domain Bacteria; kingdom Pseudomonadati; phylum Pseudomonadota; class Betaproteobacteria; order Burkholderiales; family Burkholderiaceae; genus Burkholderia; species Burkholderia sp. BCC0397. The sequence continues at coordinate 35,599 of NZ_CADFDL010000021.1, forward strand.
GGGCCGCGGCGTCGGGATGGACGTCGTGAAGCGCAACATCCAGTCGATGGGCGGCCACGTCGAGATCACGTCGCTGGCCGGCCGCGGCACGACCACGCGGATCGTGCTGCCGCTCACGCTCGCGATCCTCGACGGGATGTCGGTCAAGGTCGGCAGCGAGATCTTCATCCTGCCGCTGAACTTCGTGATGGAGTCGCTGCAGCCGTCGAACGACGACATCTACACGGTCGGCAACGGCGAGCGCGTGGTGCGCGTGCGCGGCGAATACCTGCCGCTGGTCGCGCTGCACGAGGTGTTCTCGGTCGAGGACGCGCGCACCGACCCGACGCAGGGGATCGTCACGATCATGGAAACCGAGGGGCGCCGCTTCGCGATGCTGATCGACGAACTGGTCGGGCAGCAGCAGGTGGTCGTGAAGAACCTCGAAACCAACTACCGCAAGGTGCACGGCATCTCGGCGGCGACCATCCTCGGCGACGGCAGCGTCGCCCTGATCGTCGACGTCGCGGCGCTGAACCGCGAAACCCGTGCGATGCACGGCGCCCGAGCCGGCGCCGAGCTCGCCATCTTCTGACTCTCGCCATTCAACCGATTGGGGGCAAACGTGTCTGCTGAAGTCCAAATGATCAATCCGGCCGCGGCGAACGCGGCGACCAGCCGCCGCGACGCAGAACACGGCGATGCGACGGGCCAGGAATTCCTCGTGTTCACGCTCGGCGACGAGGAATACGGGATCGACATCCTGAAAGTGCAGGAAATCCGCGGCTACGACAGCGTCACGCGCATCGCGAACGCGCCCGAGTTCATCAAGGGCGTGATCAACCTGCGCGGGATCATCGTGCCGATCGTCGACATGCGGATCAAGTTCCACCTCGGCCGCGTCGAGTACGACCACCAGACCGTCGTGATCATCCTGAACGTGTCGAACCGCGTGGTCGGGATGGTGGTCGACGGCGTGTCGGACGTGCTGACGCTGCAGACCGACCAGATCATGCCGGCGCCGGAATTCGGCGCGACGCTGACGACCGAGTACCTGACCGGCCTCGGCACGGTCGACGGCCGGATGCTGATCCTGATGGACATCGAGAAGCTGATGTCGAGCCGTGAAATGGCGCTGATCGAGACGCTCGGCGGGTAAGCGCGCCGCGCGCGCAGTAATTTCGGGAGAATCTGCAATGTTGCATAACTGGTCGATCCGCACGACGCTCACGGCGGTCGGACTCATCCTCGTGTGCCTGACCGCCGCGGTCGGCGGGCTCGGCCTCTACGCGCTGAATCAGGCGAGCCGTTCGCTCGACGAGATCGCGCACGTCGACCTGCCGGCGATCCACACGCTCGACGACACGGCCGCGCAGCTGCTGCGCTCGCGCGTGGCGCTCGATCGCTTCCGTACGCTGACCGAAGCCGGCAATGCGGACGAGGCGGCGAAGGTGCTCGACCGCGCGCAGGCGCTGTATACGAAGTCGAGCCAGAACTGGCAGGCGTTCCAGTCGACGCCGAAGCTCGGCGTCGAGCAGGCGCTGCTCGACGAGCTCACCGCACGGTACACGACGATCGTGAAGGAAGGCGTCGAGCCGGAATTTGCCGCGGCGCGCGCGGGCGACATGGCCGGGTACCACGCGATTGCCGACACGAAGATCAGCCCGATGTTCGTCGCGTTCGACCAGACGGCGTCGGCCGTGATCGCCGCGCTGCAGAAGCGCGCGGAAGAACGTCAGGCCGCGACGCAGTCGCAGATCTCGATGATGGTCGCGCTGATCGCGGCCGGCATCGCGATCGCGTTCGTCGTCGTGATCGCGATCCGCTTCGTGCTGCGCGGGCTGATCGTCAAGCCGATCGAGGACGCGATCACGCATTTCGAACGCATCGCCGGCGGCGATCTCACGCAGCCGGTGAGCGTGTTCAGCACCAACGAGATCGGCCGCCTGTTCGGCGGCATCAAGCAGATGCAGGACGCCGTCACGACGATGGTGCAGGCCGTGCATCGCGGCACCGAGTCGATCGACGTCGGCGCGCGCGAGATCGCGACCGGCAACATCGACCTGTCGCAGCGCACCGAGGAGCAGGCCGCGTCGCTGCAGGAAACCGCGTCGAGCATGGAGCAGCTGACGGGCACCGTGCGGCAGAACGCGGAGAACGCGCGGCAGGCGAGCCAGCTCGCGGTGAACGCATCCGACATCGCGACGCAGGGCGGCGACGTGGTCGGCCAGGTCGTGTCGACGATGCAGGACATCGCGGCGAGCTCGGGCAAGGTCGTCGACATCATCGGCACGATCGAAGGCATCGCGTTCCAGACCAACATCCTCGCGCTGAACGCGGCCGTCGAAGCGGCGCGGGCCGGCGAGCAGGGCCGCGGCTTCGCGGTGGTCGCGGGCGAGGTGCGCTCGCTCGCGCAGCGCAGCGCGAGCGCCGCGAAGGAAATCAAGCAGTTGATCGGCGATTCGGCCGAGAAGGTCGACAGCGGCTCGGCGCTCGTCGCGCGCGCCGGCTCGACGATGGACGAGATCGTGCAGGCCGTGCGCCGCGTGACCGACATCATGGGCGAGATCAGCGCCGCGTCCGACGAGCAGTCGACCGGCATCGAGCAGGTCAACCGCGCGGTCGGCCAGATGGATGCGGTCACGCAGCAGAACGCGGCGCTCGTCGAGCAGGCGGCCGCCGCGGCCGCGTCGCTCGAGGAGCAGACGCGCCAGATGAAGGCGATCGTGTCGGGCTGGCGCGTCGCGGGCGGCATCGCGCTCGCGCCGGCGCGCAGCGTCGCGCGGCCGGTCGCGCACGAACCGGCGGCGCTGCCGTCGGCGGCGCGCCACGATGCGCCGGTCGCCGCGCTGCCGGCGCCGCAGGCTGCGGCGCAACCGGCGGCACGGCGCGCCGCGCCGGCATCGCGCGCGGCTGCCGCGGGTTCCTCAGTTGCGGCCCCCGAACCGAAGCGTGCGGCCGATGCCGCCGCGCGGACGCAGAAGGAGGCACCGGCTTCCCGTGGCGGCACCGCTGCAGGCGGCTACGGCCCGCGTCTCGCGAAGACGGCCGCATCGGCGGACAAGCCGGCCGCGAAGCCCGCGCTCGTGCGCCCGGCGCTGAACGGCGAGAAGCCGGCGCTGGCGGCCGCCGGCGCGTCCGACGACGACTGGGAGACCTTCTAAACCATGTCGCACGCGCGCGCGCCGTTTCGACCCGATGCACCGGATGCCTCGCCTCGCGCGGGCGAGCCGGGGCGCGACTTCGCGTTCACCGGCGCGGATTTCGCGCGCATCCGTGCGCTGATCCACCAACGCGCGGGCATCTCGCTGTCCGAGCACAAGCGCGACATGGCCTACAGCCGTCTCGCGCGACGGCTGCGGGCGCGCGGCCTCGACACGTTCCGCGACTATCTCGACCTGCTCGAGCAGGAAGACGATCCGCTCGAGTGGGAAGCGTTCATCAACGCGCTGACGACCAACCTGACCGCGTTTTTCCGCGAGTCGCACCATTTCCCGATCCTGTCTGAGTTCGTGAAATCGCGGCCGGCGCCGGTATCGGTCTGGTGCTCGGCGGCGTCGACCGGCGAGGAGCCGTACTCGATCGCGATCACGCTGATCGAGGCGCTCGGCGAAACGGCTGCGCGCAGCGCGTCGATCCTCGCGACCGATCTCGACACGCAGGTGCTCGCGAAGGCCGAAGCCGGCATCTACACGTACGACCAGGTCAAGCACCTGTCGCCGGAGCGGCTGAAGCGCTTCTTCCTGAAGGGCACGGGCGCGCAGGCCGGCCGCGTGAAGGTGCGCCCCGAGCTGCGCGCGATGATCCGCTTCGAGCAACTGAACCTGACCGATGCGGACTACGGGATCGCGAAGCCGTTCGACGCGATCTTCTGCCGCAACGTGATGATCTATTTCGACAAGCCGACGCAGGGGCAGGTGCTGTCGCGCTTCGAGCCGCTCGTGAAGCCGGGCGGGCTGCTGTTCGCCGGCCATTCGGAGAACTTCACGTATGTGTCGCAGGCGTTCCGGCTGCGCGGGCAGACGGTGTACGAACTGACGCGCGACGCCGCGCAGGGCGCGCGGCCGCGCGGCGCGCCGGCGAGTGCGGCGGCCGCGATGCCGTCGCCCGTGCGTGCGCGGGCCGCGGGCGGCGCGCCCGCCTATGGAGAGCGCGGATGAGCGCACTGCCGATCGCGACCAATCGCTACTTCGACAACCACTTCGAGCGCCCCGGCGTGAAGCTGTTGCCGAACGAGTTCTACACGACGTCCGAGGACATGGTGCTGATGACCGTGCTCGGTTCGTGCGTCGCCGCGTGCCTGCACGACCCGTACGCGGGCATTGGCGGGATGAACCACTTCATGCTGCCGGACGACGGCGCCGATCCGGGCGCGGCCGCGTCGGAATCGATGCGCTACGGCGCGTATGCGATGGAAGTGCTGATCAACGAGCTGATCAAGGCCGGCGGGCGCCGCGAGCGCTTCGAGGCGAAGGTGTTCGGCGGCGCGGCCGTGCTGGCCGGGATGACGACGATCAACATCGGCGATCGCAACGCGGATTTCGTGCGCCGCTATCTCGCGCTCGAGCGCATCCGCATCACCGCGGAAGACCTGCAGGGCGTGCATCCGCGCAAGGTCGCGTTCATGCCGCACAGCGGGCGCGCGATGGTGAAGAAGCTGCGGCTGCAGGTGCCGGGCGTGACCGAGCGCGAAGCCGCGCTCGCGCGCGAGGCCGATCGCGCCCGCGCCGCGCGCACGCGCGCGCACGTCGAGCTGTTCGCCGCGAAGCGGCCTGCCGCGCCGCAATCGGCGCGTCCGCGCATCGAGCTGTTCGGCGCGCGCGGCGCCGCGCCGGCCGGCAGCGGCGGCGCGGCCGGCGTCGGCGGCGTGCGGACGGCGACCCTATCAAGAAAGCAGGAGGCATGACCGCAGTGCAGAAGATCAAAGTGTTGTGCGTCGACGATTCGGCGCTGATCCGCAGCCTGATGACCGAGATCATCAACAGCCAGCCCGACATGACGGTGTGCGCGACCGCGCCCGATCCGCTCGTCGCGCGCGATCTCATCAAGCAGCACAACCCCGACGTGCTCACGCTCGACGTCGAAATGCCGCGCATGGACGGGCTCGACTTCCTCGAGAAGCTGATGCGCCTGCGGCCGATGCCGGTCGTGATGGTGTCGTCGCTGACCGAGCGCGGCTCGGAAATCACGCTGCGCGCGCTCGAACTCGGCGCGGTGGATTTCGTCACGAAGCCGCGCGTCGGGATTCGCGACGGGATGCTCGACTACGCGGAAAAGCTCGCCGACAAGATCCGCGCGGCGTCGCGCGCGCGCGTGCGCCAGGCGCCGCAGCCGCAGGCCGCCGCCCGCACGGCGGACAGCGTCGCGGCAGCGCCGATGATCAACAACCCGCTCGTCAGTACCGAGAAGCTGATCATCATCGGCGCGTCGACGGGCGGCACCGAGGCGATCCGCGAAGTGCTGACGCCGCTGCCGCCGGATGCGCCGGCCGTGCTGATCGCGCAGCACATGCCGCCCGGCTTCACGAAGTCGTTCGCGCAGCGGCTGAACGGCCTGTGCCGGATCGCGGTGAAGGAAGCCGAGCACGGCGAACGCGTGCTGCCGGGCCATGCGTACATCGCGCCGGGCCACGCGCACCTGTTGCTCGCGAGAAGCGGCGCGAACTATATTGCGCAACTGTCGGACGAGCCGCCGGTGAACCGGCACCGCCCGTCGGTCGACGTGCTGTTCCGCTCGGCGGCGACGCACGCGGGCAAGAACGCGATCGGCGTGATCCTCACCGGGATGGGTCGCGACGGCGCGGCCGGCCTGCTGGAAATGAAACGCGCGGGCGCCCACACGTTCGCGCAGGACGAAGCGAGCTGCATCGTGTTCGGGATGCCGCGCGAGGCGATCGCGCTCGGCGGCGCGGACGAGATCGCGCCGCTCGCCGAGATGAGCCGCCGCGTGATGGCGCGCCTGGCGACGATGGGCGACCGCGTGCAGCGCGTGTGAATGGAATGTCACGGGGCGCGTGCCACGATATGCGTCCCGACGGAAACGAATCTGGAAAGGAACGACGATGGACAAGAGCATGAAAATCCTGGTGGTGGACGATTTCCCGACGATGCGCCGGATCGTCCGCAACCTGCTCAAGGAACTGGGCTATTCGAACGTCGACGAGGCCGAGGACGGCCTGGCCGGCCTCGCGCGGCTGCGCGGCGGCGGCTTCGACTTCGTGATCTCGGACTGGAACATGCCGAACCTCGACGGCCTCGCGATGCTGAAGGAAATCCGCGCGGACGCGACGCTCACGCACCTGCCGGTGCTGATGGTCACGGCCGAGTCGAAGAAGGAGAACATCATCGCGGCCGCGCAGGCCGGGGCGAGCGGCTACGTCGTGAAACCGTTCACGGCCGCGACGCTCGACGAGAAGCTGAACAAGATCATCGACAAGATGGCGAAGACCGGGAGCTGACGTGAACGAGCCGATCCATGCGGCGCTCGCCGGCGCGGGGTTCAGCGCCGACAGCCACCCAGAAGGCGCCGATTTCGCGAGTGACCGGATCCTCGCGCGCATCGGCCACGTCACGCGCGCGCTGCGCGATTCGATGCGCGAGCTCGGGCTCGACAAGCATGTCGAGCGCGCGGCGGAAGCCGTGCCCGATGCGCGCGACCGGCTGCGCTACGTCGCGACGATGACCGAGCAGGCCGCGGAGCGCGTGCTGAATGCGATCGAGGTCGCGAAGCCGATGCAGGAGCGCATCCAGAACGAGGCCGAGGCGCTCGACGCGCGCTGGGCGCAGTGGTATGCCGCGCCGATCGAGCACGCGGAGGTGCGCGAGCTGATGGACGATACGCGCGCGTTCCTGCGCACGCTGCCCGAGTCGACGTCGGCGACCCGCGCGCAACTGCTCGAGATCATGCTCGCGCAGGATTTCCAGGATCTGACCGGGCAGGTGATCAAGAAGATCATGGACATGGTCTACCTGATCGAGCAGCAGCTCCTCACCGTGCTCGTGGAGAACATCGCGCCGGAGCGGCGCGAGCAGTTCGCGGCCACCGCGGCCGCGCTCGCGGCCGAGCAGATGAGCGCGACCGGCAGCCCCGAATCGCTGCTGAACGGCCCGCAGATCGCGCCGGAAGGCAAATCCGACGTCGTTCAGGACCAGGGGCAGGTCGACGACCTGCTCGCGAGCCTCGGCTTCTGATCCTGTCGCGGCGCATCCGCGCGCCCCGTTGCCGTGCGCCCCGTTCCGCGGGGCTGCCCGATGCGCGCATTCCCCGCCCCACGCCGTTTTCCCGTGCGCGCCGCCCTTCTACGGCGCGGCGTGATCCTGCGTCGAATTGACACTTGGCCACACTCCGCAGGCATACTACGCGTCAGCGGCAACGTCGCGTCATTCGTAAGATTCATAAGTGGGCAGGCGGCGCGGGCCGATGGCGGCGCCGTCGACAACGAAGCCAGTCCCGTGGGGGGGAACGTGAAGCTGAAACGCTTGGGCTGGACCGTCGCGCATGCGACGGCTGCAATGGGTGTGCTGTGGGCCGTCCACGCACACGCGGAACTGGGCGGCGCGCCGATGTCGCCGCCGGCGGACGATCAGGCCGCCACCGTGCGCGCGCTGCAGCGCGCCATGCGCTCGGCGGACGGCGTGCAGACGAGCACGGCCGCCTATACCGTCCGCGAGATCACGCTCGGATCGGGCACCGTCATCCACGAATACACGTCGGCCGCCGGCAGCGTGTTCGGCCTCGCCTGGCGCGGGCCGACGATGCCGGATCTCGCGTCGCTGCTCGGCAGCTATTTCCCGCAGTACACCGCCGGCGTCCAGGCGGCGCACCAGGCGCGCGGCTGGCGTGCGCCGGTGGCCGTCGAGACGAGCGGTCTCGTGATCCGGACGGGCGGCCACATGGGCGCCTTCTCCGGCCAGGCATGGCTGCCGTCGGCGCTGCCTGCCGGCGTGGCCGGCACCGATATCCAGTGACAGCGGGAGAGCGATCTTGAGCATTCCTCGTACATTCAAGCGCTGGCTCGGCGTGCTGGGCCTCCTGGCCGCAACGGCCGTGCTCGTGACGGCATGCGGCGGTGGCGATGGCGGCGGCAGTTCGGGCAACAACGGCAACACGGGCGGCAACGGCTCGGGCGGGTCCGACGGCAACAGCGGCAACACGGCCGTCATCACGGTCGGCGCGGGCGCCGCGAACGTGATCAACATCCCGACCATCAGCGTGAAGGTCTGCGTGCCGGGCACGTCGAACTGTCAGATCGTCAACAACGTGCTCGTCGATACCGCGTCCTACGGGCTGCGGCTCGTAGGCAGCGCGGTGGCCGGCGTGCGCGACAGCCTGCCGCAGGTGACGAGCGGCGGCGCGCCGGTCGCCGAATGCGGCAAGTTCGTGTCGAGCTACACGTGGGGATCGGTGCGCACCGTCGACCTGTCGATCGGCACCGAGCAGGCGAGCTCGCTGCCCGTGCAGATCATCGGCGACCTCGGCACGACGAACGTGCCGAGCTCGTGCACGAACGGCGGCGCGTCGGCCAACTCGACCGGCGCGCTCGGCGCGAACGGGATCCTCGGCATCGGGCCGGCGCCGTACGACTGCGGCACGACCTGCGCGACGTCGACGTCGACGAACAACAACTACTACGCGTGCCCGAACGGCGACAACGCGAGCTGCACGGTCGCGCTCGTGCCGCTCGCGCAGCAGGTGGCCAACCCGGTGCATCGGTTCGCGAACAACGACGGCGTCAGCGTGCAGATGCCTGACATCTCGCCCAATGGGCAGGCGAGTGCGACCGGCACGCTGACGTTCGGCCTGCCGAACCTGAGCGGCAAGACGGTGATGACATCGACCACGACGGGCGACGTCAGCGCGACGTTCCAGGGGCGCAACGTGACCGCGTTCTTCGATACGGGCTCGAACGCGTATTTCTTCAACGATTCGACGTCGACTTCGACGCCGTGCTCGCGGAATACGGAGTTCTACTGCCCGGCGACCACGACTACCTACTCGGCCACGCTGAGCGGCCAGAACGGCGCGTCGGGCACCGTGTCGATGCCGGTCGCGAACGCGGATTCGCTGTTCGCGAACCCGTCCACGTTCGCGTTCAACGACATCGGGGGCCCGTTCGGCTCGTCCAACTGGCTCGACATCGGCATGCCGCACTTCTACGGCAAGACGATCTACTTCGGGATGGACAAGACCGCGAGCGGCGGCGCGCAGCCGTTCGTCGCGTTCTGACGCGGCACGGCGGACGCAGGAGCGAAGGGGGGCGAGCGATCGCCCCCTTTTTTTATCCGGCGCGCCGTGCGCGCGCTACGGACCGGCACGCCGCCAGGCGCCGGCATAGCGCCTACGATGTAAGACCGGCACCGGTGCCGGCACGACATCGAGGAGACAGCGCCATGAATTCGCGTATCCAGCGCATCACGCCGTTCCTGTGGTTCGACCGCGACGCCGAGGCGGCGGCCGGTTTCTACGTATCGGTGTTCGACAACGCGCGCATCGTGCACGTCGCGCGCTACGGCAAGGCCGGCGCGCATGCGTCCGGCAACGCCGAGGGCGCGGTGATGACCGTTGCGTTCGAACTCGACGGGCAGGCGTTCGTCGCGCTGAACGGCGGCCCGGTGTTCCAGATGACGCCGGCCGTGTCGTTCGTCGTCAACTGCCGCGACCAGGACGAGATCGACCATTACTGGGCGCGCCTGTCCGAAGGCGGCGACGCGCGCGCGCAGCAATGCGGCTGGCTGCGCGACCGCTTCGGCGTGTCGTGGCAGGTCGTGCCCGTGCAGATGGCCGAACTGATGGCGGGCGACCCGGCCCGCGCCGAGCGCGTGATGGCGCAGGTGATGACGATGAAGAAGCTCGATCTCGACGCGCTGCAGCGGGCGGCGGCCGGCTAGGTCGCTTCGGTCGGCCGTTCAGGCCGGGGCCGGCTGTCTCGTACCGCCGTCGTATGGGGCGATTCGGGCCGGACGGGCAATCGCGACGGGTACCGCGACCGGCGCGCCTGAGTATTGCCGGCCGGCCGGTTAATCGAATGCCGGATACTCGCATCGATTATCGGGCGTGTGTGGTTTCATTGAGCTGTAATCAAAATACTGGATTATCCGCGGCTGTCATTTTTGTCAGGTCTTCAGGATTATTAAAATGACGCGACATGCAAGCCCGGCGGGCCGGAACGCGCTATTGCAGCCATTCCCGTGCCCGATGGGCATGCGATGCAGCGGTATGTATTGCCCGACCTGCGAAAAGAGATGGAATCCGCCGACATTCAAACCTATAATGCCGGCGTTGTTTCCGGGGTGCCAATATAAAACAGGAGGGTAATAAAATGAATTTTTCCGAAGCCGTTCGTACCGCACTGAATAAATACGCGACATTCGAAGGCCGTGCGCGTCGCGCCGAATACTGGTATTTCGCGCTGCTGAGCTGCGTGCTGTCGGTCGTCGGCCAGATCATCGGCGCGGCGGGCCGCGATGCGGGGTTGATCACGCTGCTGCTGCTCGGCGTGATCTTCCTGGTGTCGCTCGCGCTGATCATTCCGGGCATCGCGGTCAGCGTGCGCCGCCTGCACGATACTGGCCGCTCGGGCTGGTTCCTGCTGCTCGCGCTGATTCCGATCGTCGGCAGCATCCTGCTGCTCGTGTGGATGTGCTCGCGCGGCACTGAAGGCCCGAACCGTTTCGGCGCGGACCCGATCCCGGCGGTCTGACCGACGCCTGCCCCGACGCACGACGCCGTGGCGTCGGGGCCCGATTTCCCCGCCTTTCCCCCTCGTCTTTCCCGCTGTCGCTTCGTCGTTCCCCCGCCTTTCCCCCGCGTCTTTCCCGCCCGTCGTTTCACCGTTCCCCCGCATTACACCGCTGCCGTCCCGCTTGCAGCCGCCGCTTCCCCCATGCGCCTGCCGCCCCGTTTTTCCGCCGCGCCGCGCGTCGTTCCGCCCCCGATCCAGCCGTGTTCGCGGCGGCTCGCCCGATTCCCCGAAATACCCCCCTTTCCCGGCTTTGCTCGACCGATCGGCGTTTGACGCCTCCATGAATAATCGGTGTCACTGGAAAGCGGCATTCCGCCGTACCCGACTGGAGGCCCCGTGGCAGACGAGAGCGATCTCGACAAGACCGAAGCCGCCACTCCCAGGCGCCGCGAGAAGGCGCGCGAGGAGGGGCAGGTCGCGCGTTCGCGCGAACTGGCTTCGTTCGCACTGCTCGCGGCGGGGTTCTACGGCGCATGGCTGCTCGCGGGCCCGTCGGGCGCGCATCTGCAGGCGATGCTGCGCGGCGCGTTCGCGTTCGATCGCGCGACCGCGTTCGACACCAACCGGATGCTGTCGGCGGCCGGCAGCGCGAGCCTCGAAGGCTTCGCCGCGCTGCTGCCGCTTCTCGCGCTCACCGGCGTCGCCGCGCTGCTCGCGCCGATGGCGCTCGGCGGCTGGCTGATTTCGCAAAAGACGTTCGAGCTGAAGTTCGACCGCCTGAACCCGATCTCGGGCCTCGGCCGGATCTTCTCGATCCAGGGGCCGATCCAGCTCGGGATGTCGGTCGCGAAGACGCTGGTCGTCGGCGGGATCGGCGGCATCGCGATCTGGCGCAGCAAGGACGAACTGCTCGGCCTCGCGACGCAGCCGCTCGGCGCCGCGCTGCCCGATGCGCTGCATCTGGTCGCCGTGTGCTGCGGTACGACGGTCGCCGGGATGCTGGTGGTCGCCGGGCTCGATGTGCCTTACCAAATCTGGCAGTACAACAAGAAGTTGCGCATGACGAAGGAAGAAGTGAAGCGCGAGCATCGCGAGAACGAAGGCGATCCGCACGTGAAGGGGCGGATCCGCCAGCAGCAGCGCGCGATCGCGCGCCGCCGGATGATGGCGGCCGTGCCGAAGGCCGACGTGGTCGTCACGAACCCGACGCACTTCGCGGTCGCGCTGCAATACACGGATGGCGAGATGCGCGCGCCGAAGGTCGTCGCGAAGGGCGTGAACCTCGTCGCCGCGCGCATCCGCGATCTCGCGGCCGAACACAACGTGCCGCTGCTCGAAGCGCCGCCGCTCGCGCGGGCGCTGTATCACAACGTCGAAATCGAGCGCGAGATTCCCGGTTCGCTGTACTCGGCGGTCGCCGAAGTGCTCGCGTGGGTCTATCAGCTCAAGCGCTTCCGTTCGGAAGGCGGCGCGTTCCCGGCGGTGCCGGTCGATCTCGAGGTGCCGGTCGAACTCGACAAGGGCGCGTCGGTGTCCGCCGACGACGAACGTGAAGAAGCCGAAGACACCCTCGGCAAGCAAGGGAACGCAGCATGAGCACCCCGACCACCGGCCTGTTCGCGAAGCGCGGGAACCCGTTCGCCGGCACGAACCTGCGCTCGCTCGCGGGCCCGATCCTCATCTGCATGATCCTGGGGATGATGATCCTGCCGCTGCCGCCGATGCTGCTGGATCTGCTGTTCACGTTCAACATCGCGCTGTCCGTGATGGTGCTGCTCGTCAGCATGTACACGATGAAGCCGCTCGACTTCGCGGCGTTCCCGAGCGTGCTGCTGTTCTCGACGCTGTTGCGCCTGTCGCTGAACGTCGCGTCGACCCGCGTCGTGCTGCTCGAAGGCCATACCGGGCCGGACGCGGCCGGCCAGGTGATCGAGGCGTTCGGCCACTTCCTCGTCGGCGGCAACTTCGCGGTCGGCATCGTCGTGTTCGTGATCCTGATGATCATCAACTTCATGGTGATCACGAAGGGCGCGGGGCGGATCGCCGAAGTGTCCGCGCGCTTCACGCTCGACGCGATGCCCGGCAAGCAGATGGCGATCGACGCCGATCTGAACGCGGGCCTCATCAACGAAGATCAGGCGAGAAAGCGCCGGCTGGCCGTCTCGCAGGAAGCCGAGTTCTACGGGTCGATGGACGGCGCGTCGAAGTTCGTGCGCGGCGACGCGATCGCCGGCCTGATCATCATGGCGATCAACGTGATCGGCGGGCTGATCGTCGGGATGGTCCAGCACGACATGTCGTTCGCCGCGGCCGGCACCAACTACACGCTGCTGACGATCGGCGACGGCCTCGTCGCGCAGATCCCGTCGCTCGTGATCTCGACCGCGGCCGGCGTGATCGTGTCGCGCGTCGCGACCGACGAGGACATCGGCACGCAGATCACCGGCCAGCTGTTCACGAACCCGCGCGTGCTGAACATCACCGGCGCGATCATCGTGCTGATGGGGCTGATCCCGGGCATGCCGCACTTCGCGTTCCTCGCGCTCGGCGGCGGCGCGATCTGGCTGGCGCGCACGCTGACCAAGCGCGCGGCGGCCCGCAAGGCGGCCGGCGACGTGACCGACATCGCCCCGCCCGCGGTGCTGCCGGCCGACAGCCACGAAGCGACCTGGGACGACGTGCAGCTGATCGACCCGCTCGGCCTCGAGGTCGGCTACCGGCTGATCCCGCTCGTCGACAAGAACAGCGACGGCGAGCTGCTCAAGCGCATCAAGAGCATCCGCAAGAAATTCGCGCAGGAAATCGGCTTCCTGCCGCCGGTGATCCATATCCGCGACAACCTCGAACTGCGGCCGAACGCGTACCGGATCGCGCTGAAGGGCGTCGAGATCGGCTTCGGCGAAGTGTTCCCGGGCCAGTGGCTCGCGATCAACCCGGGCCAGGTGACGGCCGCGCTGCCGGGCGCCGTCACGCAGGATCCGGCGTTCGGGCTGCCGGCTGTGTGGATCGACGTCGCGCTGCGCGAGCAGGCGCAGGTGTACGGCTACACGGTGGTCGACGCGAGCACGGTCGTCGCGACGCACCTGAACCATCTCGTCGTCCAGCACGCGGCCGAGCTGCTCGGCCGCCAGGAAGTGCAGGCGCTCGTCGAGCGCACCGGCAAGGACGCGCCGTCGCTCGTCGAGGACCTCGTGCCGAAGACGATCTCGCTCACCACGCTGCAGAAGGTGCTGCAGAACCTGCTCGAGGAAGGCGTGCCGATCCGCGACATGCGCACGATCCTCGAGGCCGTGTCCGAGCATGCAGGCCGCGGCGACGCGTTCGAGATCACGGCCGCGGTGCGGCTCTCGCTCGGCCGCGCGATCACGCAGCAGTGGTATCCGGGCGCCGGCGAGATGCAGGTGATGGGCCTCGACGCGAATCTGGAGCGCGTGCTGTCGCAGGCGCTCGCCACCGGCGCGAACCCGGGCCTCGAACCCGGCCTCGCGCACAACCTTCTGACCGGTACGCAGCAAGCGATGCTGCGTCAACAGAATCTCGGGCTGCCGCCCGTGCTGCTCGTGCAGCACGCGCTGCGCGCGATGCTCGCGCGTTTCCTGCGCCGCAGCCTGCCGCAATTGAAAGTGCTGTCGTATGCCGAAGTGCCGGACACACGCACGATCAAAGTCGTTAACGTCATCGGGGGTTCCGCTTGAACATTCGCAAATTCACCGGCGCAACGAGCCGCGACGCACTTCGTCTCGTGCGCGAGGCGCTCGGCGCCGACGCGGTCGTGCTGTCGAACCGTACGCTCGATGACGGCAGTGTCGAAATCGTTGCACTCGCCGATTCGGATCTCGCCGCGGTGGCGCCGCCGGCCGCGCGTCCGCGCCTCGCGACGTCGCGCCTGCCGGAATCCGTGCCGGCCGCCGCCATGCCGGGCATCGTGTCGCGCCCGGGCATTGCGCCGCGCCCGGCCGTCAATCCGTATGCGGCGGGTGCGGGTGGGCTGCCGGACGTGTTCTCGTCCGTGTTCGGCGCGAGCGCCGACGCGCAAGAGGCCGACGTGCATGCTTCGTCGATCGATGCAGACGAGCCCGCACCGGCAGCGCCGTCGATCGCCGCGCCGGCCGCCGGTACGCCGGCCTCAGGATGGCCTGCCCCCGGATCGCCGGCCGCCACTTCCGAACCCGCGCCGTGGCTGGTCGAGCACGCGAAACGCCTGACGCAGCAGCGCGACGCGCTGATGGCCCGTGCGCAGGCGCCTGCCGAGCCGCAGGCGAGCGCGCCGCAAGCCGCGGCCAGCGCGACGTCGCCCGACTGGGCGCGCGACATCGTGCGCGACGCCGAACGCCGGATGCCGGCCGCCGGATTGCCGGCCACCGGGTCGCCGGCCGCCGGATCGCCGGCCGCCGCGAAGCGCGCCCCCGACATGGGCGCCGCGTACGCCGCCAAGGCGACGGAGCGCACGCGCCTGTCCGCCGACGCGGCCGCCGCGGTGGCCGATGCGGTGAAGTCGCGCCTCGAGCGGATCGTCAACGACACCGTGATGCAGGAGCTCGGCGAGCTGCGCGGGAGGATGGAAGAGCAGTTCGACAGCCTGATGTGGCACGACCGCCAGCGTCGCAGCGCCGTCCACGGCGCGCTGACGAAGCACCTGTTCGCAGCCGGCTTCTCCGCGCAGCTCGTGCGGATGCTGGTCGACAACCTGCCGTCCGGCGACGGCGCGCAGACCTTCGAGCAGGCCGCCGAATGGGCGCAGTCGGTGCTCGCGTCGAACCTGCCGGTGCTCGACAGCGAGGACGCGCTGATGGAGCGCGGCGGCGTGTTCGCGCTGATGGGGCCGACGGGCGTCGGCAAGACGACCACCACCGCGAAGCTGGCCGCGCGCTGCGTGATGCGCTTCGGTGCGAGCAAGGTCGCGCTGCTGACCACCGACAGCTACCGGATCGGCGGCCACGAGCAACTGCGCATCTTCGGCAAGATCCTCGGCGTGCCGGTTCACGCGGTGAAGGATGCGGGCGACCTCGCGCTCGCGCTGTCCGAGCTGCGCAACAAGCACATCGTGCTGATTGACACGATCGGCATGAGCCAGCGCGACCGCGCGGTGTCCGACCAGATCGCGATGCTGCACGGCGCGAACGCGCCGGTGCAGCGCCTGCTGCTGCTCAACGCGACGAGCCACGGCGACACGCTGAACGAAGTCGTACAGGCGTACCGCAGCGCGGGCGAACATCCTGACCTGGCCGGGCCTGACCTGGCCGGCTGCATCCTCACGAAGCTCGACGAGGCGACCCACCTCGGCGGCGTGCTCGACACGGTGATCCGCTACAAGCTGCCGGTCCATTACGTGTCGACCGGCCAGAAGGTGCCGGAGAACCTGTACGTCGCGTCGACCAAATTCCTGCTGAAGAGCGCGTTCTGTGTGCCGCGCGACGGCTCGCCCTTCGTGCCGCAAGACGAGGACATGCCGACGCTGCTTTCCGCACTGACCGCACGTTCCACCGCCGAGCTGCACGAGGTGCGATTTGGATAAACGGATCATCGATCAGGCCGAAGGGCTGCGGCGCCTGCTGGCCGGGCGCGCGTCGCGCATCGTCGCGGTGACGGGCGGGCCGGCGGGCGTCGGCTGCACGGCGACCGTGGTGAACCTCGCGGCGGCGCTCGCGTCGCTCGGCAAGGACGTGCTCGTCGTCGACGAACGCGCCGACGTTCATTCGGCCAGCGCGACGCTCGCCGGCGCGTGGCTGCGCGACGGCGAACGCACGCGGGTGGCGGCCGGCTTCGGCCTGTGCGGCGCCGCGCGGCTCGCGCGCGACGGCTACAGCGACGCGCAACTGAGCGACTTCATCGACGGCCCGGCCGATATCGTGCTCGTCGACGCGCAGCTCGGCGCCGATGGGTCGTTCTCGGCGCTCGCGCGCGAAGCCCACGACGTGCTGGTCGTCACGCGGGTCGCCGCGCAGGCGATCACCGAGGCGTATGCGTGCATGAAGCGGCTGCATTTCGCGCACGCGTTCGCGCAGTTCCGCGTGCTGACCAATCAGGTCGGCAGCCACGCGGATGCGAAGACGGCCTTCGACAACCTCGCGGGCGTCGCGAGCCGCTACCTGACCGTGTCGATCGCCGACGCGGGCTGCGTGAGCGCCGATCCGCTCGTCGAGCACGCCCGCGAACTGATGCATGCGGTGGTCGACGCGTTCCCGTCGTCGGCCGCCGCGCGCGACTACCGGCAGATTGCCGCCGACCTGTTGTACTGGCCGATGCGCCCGCGTCCGGGTGCGGGCCGCGCGGTCCACGCCGGCGGCAAGCCGTCGTATGAGGCGGGCGCGGCACACGCCGCGTGAGCGCCACCCGAAGGAGGGAGCCATGATGTACAACGCTCAAGGAAAGATGTCCCAGGCCGACGTGCTCGCGCAATACGCGCCGCTCGTGCGCCGCCTCGGGCTGCAGCTCGTCGCGAAGATGCCGGCGAGCGTCGATCTCGACGACCTGATCCAGGCCGGCATGATCGGCCTGATGGACGCCGCCGGCCGCTACAAGGAAGACCAGGGCGCGCAGTTCGAGACCTACGCGACGCAGCGCATCCGCGGCGCGATGCTCGACGAGCTGCGCAGCAACGACTGGCTGCCGCGCAGCCTGCGCAAGACGTCGCGCGAGGTCGAGCACGCGGTGCACCAGGTCGAGCAGCATCTCGGCCGCTCGGCGAGCGAGACCGAGATCGCCGAGCACCTGAAGATGCCGCTCGACGAATACCAGGGGATGCTGCAGGACCTGCACGGCAGCCAGCTCATCTACTACGAGGATTTCGACCGCGCCGCCGACGACGAGCCGTTCCTCGACCGCTATCGCGTCGATCACGCCGATCCGTTGTCGGCGCTGCTCGACGACCATCTGCGCGAGGCGCTCGTCGAGGCGATCGAGCGGCTCCCGGAGCGCGAGAAGCTGCTGATGTCGCTGTACTACGAACGGGGTCTGAATCTGCGCGAGATCGGCGCGGTGCTCGAGGTGAGCGAATCGCGCGTGTGCCAGCTGCACAGCCAGGCCGTCGCGCGCCTGCGCGCGCGGCTGCGCGAACAGGCGTGGGTGGGCGCCGAGTCCTGACCCTTTGCCGACGGCCGCGCGCCCGTGCCGCGGTTGTTCGGTGCTTGCGCATTTCGCGCGCCGATTTGCTACAATCCCCTCCGTTTTCCGAGGAGCGTTGCGACGGACCATCTGCGTCCGCCAGGCTCGGAAAGCTTCACCAAGCAGCCGTGCGGCGATTTTTTCGCGCCGGCCCCGCTTCCTGAACGGCGCTCACGTCACCAATCTAGAAACTTTTTAGAAAGGAGGGCGTGATGAACGCCATTATCGATTCCAAGGCTTCCCACGATTACGTCGTCGCCGACATGGCGCTGGCCGGCTGGGGCCGCAAGGAACTGAACATCGCCGAGACCGAAATGCCGGGCCTCGTGCAGATCCGCGACGAATACAAGGCGCAGCAGCCGCTGAAGGGTGCGCGCATTGCCGGTTCCTTGCACATGACGATCCAGACGGGCGTGCTGATCGAGACGCTGAAGGCGCTCGGCGCGGACGTCCGCTGGGCATCGTGCAACATCTTCTCGACCCAGGACCACGCCGCTGCCGCGATCGTCGAAGCCGGCACGCCGGTGTTCGCGTTCAAGGGCGAGTCGCTCGACGAATACTGGGAGTTCTCGCACCGCATCTTCGAATGGCCGAACGGCGAATTCGCGAACATGATCCTGGACGACGGCGGCGACGCAACGCTGCTGCTGATCCTCGGCTCGAAGGCCGAGAAGGACCGTTCGGTGATCGCGAAGCCGACCAACGAGGAAGAAGTCGCGCTGTACAAGTCGATCGCGGCGCACCTCGACGTCGACGCGAACTGGTACTCGAAGCGCCTCGCGCACATCAAGGGCGTCACCGAAGAGACGACGACCGGCGTGCACCGCCTGTACCAGATGGAAAAGGACGGCCGCCTGCCGTTCCCGGCGTTCAACGTGAACGATTCGGTCACGAAGTCGAAGTTCGACAACCTGTACGGCTGCCGCGAGTCGCTCGTCGACGGCATCAAGCGCGCGACCGACGTGATGATCGCGGGCAAGGTCGCGGTCGTCGCGGGCTACGGCGACGTGGGCAAGGGTTGCGCGCAGTCGCTGCGCGGCCTGGGCGCGACCGTGTGGATCACCGAAATCGATCCGATCTGCGCGCTGCAGGCGGCGATGGAAGGCTACCGCGTCGTGACGATGGAATACGCGGCCGACAAGGCCGACATCTTCGTGACGGCGACCGGCAACTACCACGTGATCAACCACGATCACATGAAGGCGATGCGCCACAACGCGATCGTCTGCAACATCGGTCACTTCGACTCGGAAATCGACGTCGCGTCGACCCGCCAGTACCAGTGGGAAAACATCAAGCCGCAGGTCGACCACATCATCTTCCCGGACGGCAAGCGCGTGATCCTGCTGGCCGAAGGCCGCCTCGTGAACCTCGGCTGCGCGACCGGCCACCCGTCGTTCGTGATGTCGAACTCGTTCGCGAACCAGACGCTCGCGCAGATCGAGTTGTTCGTGCGCGGTGGCGAGTACGAGAACAAGGTGTACGTGCTGCCGAAGCATCTCGACGAAAAGGTCGCGCGCCTGCACCTCGCACGCATCGGCGCGAACCTGTCGGTGCTGTCGGACGAGCAGGCTTCGTACATCGGCGTGCAGAAGGACGGCCCGTTCAAGCCGAACCACTACCGCTACTGATGCGTCGCCGCCGCCGTGCCGCCGCGCCCCGCTGCGGGCGCGCGCGGCACGGCGGCACGGTGCCGGATCGCCGGCCGTCGCGCCATGTCCGCGTTCACGCGGGCACGCGTGGCGGCGGCGACCGCTGACCGCGCAGATCGACAACCGAACCGGAGCCCTCCATGAGCCTTATCCTCACCTGGGTCATCAACGCCCTCGCGCTGCTGATCATCACCTACCTCGTGCCGTCGATCCACATCAAGAGCTTCGGCACCGCACTGATCATCGCGGTCGTGCTCGGCCTGATCAATACGGTGATCCGCCCGGTGCTGATCCTGCTGACGCTGCCGGTCACGATCGTCACGCTCGGGGTGTTCATCCTCGTCGTGAACGCGCTGTGCTTCTGGTTCGCGTCGTCGCTGCTGAAGGGCTTCGAGGTGTCGGGTTTCTGGTCCGCGTTCTTCGGTTCGATCCTGTACAGCATCGTGTCGTGGCTGCTGTCCGCGCTGATCTTCGGGCAGCGCGACATCGGCTGACGGCCGCGCCCTCTCTTCAGAATCATGAAACCGATCGAACTCTCGTTTGAATTCTTCCCGCCGAAGACGGCGGACGGCGTCGAAAAGCTGCGCGCCACGCGCGCGCAGCTGCTGCCGCTGAAGCCGAAATTCGTCTCCGTGACGTTCGGCGCCGGCGGCTCGACGCAGCAGGGCACGCTCGATACCGTGCTCGACATGCAGAAGGACGGCCTCGAGGCCGCGCCGCACCTGTCGTGCATCGGCTCGTCGCGCGACAGCCTGCGCGCGATTCTCGACCAGTATCGCTCGCACGGCATCCGGCACATCGTCGCGCTGCGCGGCGACCTGCCGTCGGGGATGGGCGAGGTCGGCGAGCTGCGCTATGCGTCCGAGCTCGTCAGCTTCATCCGCGCCGAGCATGGCGACTGGTTCCACATCGAGGTCGCGGGCTACCCGGAGTACCACCCGCAATCGCGCTCGCCGAAGGCCGATCTCGAGAATTTCGCGCGCAAGGTGAAAGCCGGCGCGAATTCCGCGATCACGCAGTACTTCTTCAACGCGGATGCGTATTTCCGCTTCGTCGACGATGCGCGCAAGCTGGGCGTGGACGTGCCGATCGTGCCGGGCATCATGCCGATCACGAACTTCTCGCAGCTGATGCGCTTCTCCGAGATGTGCGGCGCCGAAGTGCCGCGCTGGGTCGCGCGCCGTCTCGAGAGCTTCGGCGACGATCGCGAGTCGATCCGCGCGTTCGGCGCGGACGTCGTCACGGGCCTGTGCCAGCGCCTGATCGACGCGGGCGTGCCGGGGCTGCACTTCTACACGCTGAACGCAGCGACCGCGACGCGGACGATCTGCGAACGGCTCGCGATGTAAGCAAGCGCCGTCACGCGGTTGCATGCGTGAAAGCCCCGCCGGTTTGCGCCGGCGGGGCTTTTTTATCGTGAAGCCTGAAGCGTGAAGCGTGACGCGTGGCGGAAACGTGCGCGCGCGTCAGCGCTGCGCCTGCATCAGCGGCGGGCGGCGGTCGAACCACGGCCGCGCCTGTTCGAGCTGCCGCGCGAGCCTGAGCAGCAACGCTTCGTCGGCGTGGCGCGCGGCGAACTGCACGCCAATCGGCAGCCCGCGCGCATTCCAGTACAGCGGCACCGACATCGCCGGCTGGCCGGTCAGGTTGAACAGCTCGGTGCAGCCGGCCCACGCGAACGCCTTCTCCGACGATTTCGCGAGCATTTCCTTCAGCAGCGGCTTCACCGGCAGCGCGGCGACCAGCTTCATCTGCGCGGATTCGAACGGCGTCGGCTGCAATTCGCCGATCTTCACCGGCGGCCCCGCGAGCGACGCGCACAGGATCGCGTCGTAGCGCGACACGAGACCGGCGACCTGCACGGTGAGCTGGCGCTGCCATTCGAGCACGTCGGGCAGCCGTGTGCGCGCGAGGCGGCGGCCGACCACGGCCATCGCCCACGTCGCGGCCTCGAATTCGCCGCGCCGCGGCGTGCGGCCGGTCAGTGCGCGCGCGCCGAGCACCATTTCCTCGGCGATCGTCGCCCATAGCGTCAGGAAGGTTTCGGCCGCGCGCGCGTAGTCGATGGGCAGCGTCGCCGGCTCGACGTGATGGCCGAGCGATTCGAGCAGCGCGGCCGCGTCGTCGAGTGCCGCGCGCGTGTCGTCGGCGAGCGCCGGTGCGAGCATCGGATCGACGACGAGGCCGATCCGCAGCGGGCCGGGCGGCGTATCGAGCGCGCCGAGGAAGGTGCCGGGCGCGCCGGGCGGCAGCGTCTGGCCGGTCGTCACGTCGAGCAGCAGCGCACTGTCGCGCACGCTGCGCGACACCGCGTGCTGGACGACGAGTTCGCCGTTCGACGGCAGGTCGACCAGCACCGGGTTGCGGCTCGGCTTCAGGCCGAACAGCCCGCAGCACGACGCCGGAATGCGGATCGAGCCGCCGCCGTCGGACGCATGCGCGAGCGGCACGATGCCGGCCGCGACGGCCGCCGCCGCGCCGCCGCTCGAACCGCCGGGCGTGTGATCGAGGTTCCACGGATTGCGGCACGCGCCGAACAGCTCCGGTTCCGTGTACGGCATCTGGCCGATCTCGGACGTGTTGGTCTTGCCGAATACGTTGAGGCCCGCCGCGCGGCTGCGCGCGATCACCGGCGAATCGTCGGCCGGCACGAAGTAACGGTAGTGCCGGCTGCCCATCGACAGCGGCAGCCCGGCGACCGCCGCGCCGAGATCCTTGACGAGATACGGCACGCCGGCGAACGGCGTATCGGCGCCGGGTTCGGGCGCGGCCGCCGCACGCTCGCGCGCGGCTTCGTAGTCCTGCAGCACGATCGCGTTGATCGCGCCGTTGACCGCTTCGGCCTGGCCGATCGCGGCGTCGAGCAGTTCGCGCGGGCTGGCGTGGCGGTCGCGCACGAGCGCGGCGAGGCCGATTGCGTCATGCGCGAGATAGTCCGAGTGCATCGCGGTCACCCCCGTTGTGACTCGTGGCGATGGTGCGAGCATAACGCGGGCCCGGCGTGGCGGGCCCGCGGCCGGCGTTTTTAGAGGTGCTCGGCGAGGAAGGTCAGCGTGCGGCCGTGCGCGAGCGCCGCGGCGCGCTGGTTGTACGACGCGCGGTCCGTGCAGTTGAAGCCGTGCTCGGCGTCCGGGTACACGTGGAACGATGCGTTGTGGCGGCCCGCGAACGCGGCCTTCACCTGCTCGACGGCATCGAGCGGGATGGCGTGGTCGTTCTCCGCGTAGTGGAACAGGATCGGCTGCGTGACCTGGCCGGCGAGGTCGAGCGCGTTCTGGATGCCGCCGCCGTAATACGCGACCGCCGCATCGACCTTGCCGCTCGCGGCCGCGCGGTACGCAAGCTGGCCGCCGAAGCAGTAGCCGATCGCGGCGAGCTTGCCGGCCACTTCGGGGCGCGCACGCAACGCGTCGGCGGCCGCGCCGATGTCCGCGACCGCGAGACCCACGTCGGTCTTCTTCAGCAGCTCGATGCCCTTGTCGCGATCCGCGCCCTCGTAGGTCAGCTCGACGCGCGGCTGCGTGCGCCAGAACACGTCCGGCGCGAGCGCGACGAAGCCGTCGGCCGCGTACTGGTCGGCGACCGCACGGATGTGCGCGTTCACGCCGAAGATCTCCTGGATGATGATGACGGCAGGGCCCTTGCCGCGCTTGGGCAGTGCGAGATAGCCGCCGAAGCTGTCGTTACCGGTCGGGATGTCGATCCATTGGGCAGTCACGTTCTGAACTCCTGGCGTACGGGGTGCGCGAGGCGCCCCGGAGGGTGAAAAGAGGGCGGCCTAGTGTGCCACCAATCGTCCGGTGCTGCAGTGCACGCGCGCGCTTCTCGCGCAGCGATCGTTTCGATCTCGATTATTCATTTTTCGGCGCCGCGCGGCTTCGATAGAGTCGATGTGTCGGCCTTTACAAAGCGCTTTCGCGCATCGTCATCGAAGGATTCGCCATGTCTGCCCGCTCGTTTTCCACACCCTTTTCCGAACGCTTCGGCCTGCGCCTGCCGCTCGTGCAGGCGCCGATGGTCGGCGCGACCACGACCGCGATGGCCGCGGCCGCCTCGAATGCCGGTGCGCTCGGCAGCTTCGGCGCCGGTGCACTCGCGCCGGAGCGTATCGAGGCCGAAGTCGCCGCGATCCGCGCGGCGACCGATCGCCCGTTCGCGATCAACCTGTTCGTGCTGCCCGACGTCGCGCCCGATGCGGCGACCGTCGCGCGCGCCCTCGCGGCGATCGACCCGCTGAACGCAACGCTCGGCTTGCCGCCGGGCACGGCGCCTGCGCGCTACGCGCCCGATTTCCGTGCGCAGCTCGATGCGCTCGTCGCGCTGCGCGTGCCGGTCGCGAGCTTCACGTTCGGCGTGCTCGACGCGGCCGATGTCGCCCGCCTGAAAGCCGCCGGCACTTATGTGATCGGCACCGCGACGCACGTGGCCGAAGGGCTCGCATGGCAGGCGGCCGGCGCCGACGCGCTGTCCGCGCAGGGCGCCGAGGCGGGCGGCCATCGCGGCACCTTCATCGGTTCCGCCGACGATGCGCTGATCGGCACGTTCGCGCTGGTCCCGCAGCTCGTCGATGCGACGGGCCTGCCCGTACTCGCCGCGGGCGGCATCATGGACGGCCGCGGCATCGCGGCCGCGCTCGCGCTCGGCGCGCAGGGCGCGCAACTCGGCACCGCGTTCCTCACGTGCGCGGAAAGCGCGATCGCGCCGGACTGGAAGGCGCGCCTGCTCGCGAGCGCCGATACGTCGACGCAGGTCACGCGCGCGATCACCGGCCGTCATGCACGCGGGCTGCGCAACACGCTGATGGCGCGGCTCGGCGAGCACGTGGCCGACGCCGCACCGTATCCGGTGCAGAACGCGCTGACCCAGCCGCTGCGCCAGGCCGCGGCTCGCGCGAACGACGGCGACTACCTGTCGCTGTGGGCCGGCCAGGGCGCGCCGCTCGCGCGGCGGCGCGGCGATGCGCTGACGACGTCGCAACTGGTCGCCGCGCTCGATGCGGAATGGCGTGCATCGGCCGCCTGAACGCTGCTTCATCCGCCAGAACCGTTGATATCGGACGGCGAAACGCGCGTGGTGTCACGCGCGTTTCATTCAATGATCCCGGGCACAAAATACCGAATCGAAATGCCTTCGGGATTGCTTTGAAACGACCTTTCGAAAGTGTGCCGGGAATTAGCGGAAACCCTTATTCGTCGGGGCTTGCAGCGCTATTCGAGTCACCCTTCCAAAGCGTGCATATCGGTAGTGTTACCACTATCCTAAAAAAGTCCCACAAATTAATTTGATCACCTACACTTGCGCGCTAGTACGGGCGGGCGGCTGCTAAAAGCGGCGGTTTTCACGTGCTTGAGGCCAAGTGCATGAACGATGCAACCGGCGAATCGTCCAGTGATTGCAAACACGGGGATGGCAGCGGGGCACCGGGCGATGGCGTTTTTTGGGACCGAACTGGAGACTTACATGAATATCAAGATGCAAAAGCTGTTGCCGATCACCGCAGCGGCGATGCTGTGCGCTGCAGCTGCAAGCAACGCGTCCGCCGATCAAGTCGTCAAGATCGGCCACGTCGCGCCGTTGACGGGCGGCATTGCACACCTGGGCAAGGACAACGAAAACGGCGCACGTCTCGCAGTCGAGGAGATCAACGCGAAGGGTCTCACGATCGGCGGCCAGAAGATCACGCTGCAACTCGACCCGCAGGATGACGCCGCCGACCCGCGGCAGGCGACGCAGGTTGCGCAGAAGCTCGTCGACGACAAGGTCGTCGCGGTGGTCGGCCACCTGAACTCGGGCACGTCGATCCCGGCCTCGAAGATCTACAGCGATGCGGGCATCGTGCAGATCTCGCCGTCGGCGACCAACCCCGCGTACACGCAGCAAGGCTTCAAGACCACGTACCGCGTGGTGGCGACCGATGCGCAGCAGGGCCCGGCACTGGCGAACTACGCGCACTCGAAGGGCATCAAGAGCGTGGCGGTGGTCGACGATTCGACCGCATACGGCCAGGGTCTCGCGAACGAGTTCGAGAAGAAGGCGAAGGCGCTCGGCCTGAAGGTGGTGTCGCATGACGCGACGAACGACAAGGCAGTCGACTTCCGCGCGATTCTGACGAAGATCAAGGGCGAGAACCCGGACGCGATCATGTACGGCGGCATGGACGCCACCGGCGGCCCGTTCGCGAAACAGGCGAAGCAGCTCGGCCTGCGCGCGAAGATCTTCGCGGGCGACGGCGTGTGCACGGAAAAGCTGGCCGACCTGGCCGGCGACGCGACCGACAACATCGTGTGCTCGGAAGCCGGTGCTTCGCTCGAGAAGATGCCGGGCGGCGGCGCGTTCAAGGCGAAGTACGAGAAGCGCTTCGGCCAGCCGATCCAGATCTACGCGCCGTTCACGTATGACGCCGTGTACATCGTCGCCGACGCGATGAAGCGCGCGAACTCGACGGACCCGGCGAAGATCCTCGCGGCGATGCCGGCGACGAAGTACACCGGCGTGATCGGCACGACGACCTTCGACTCGAAGGGCGACCTGCAGCACGGCGTGATCTCGCTGTACAACTACAAGAGCGGCAAGAAGTCGCTGCTCGACGAAGTGAAGATGTAACGCGCAAGCGGCCGGCAGAAGGGGTGAAAGCGCGCATGCGGCAACGCATGCGCGCTTTCTTTTTGGGCCGGCGTGCGCCGCCGCGCCGTCAGAGCTTCAGGTGCGCGAGCACCTTCGGCGCGACGAGCGCGACGAGCGCCGCGCACAGCGCGACGACCGACAGGCCGATCGTCAGGTTCGCGGCCTGCGCGACCGCGCCGATCACGACCGGACCGAACAGCAGTCCGAAATACGCGAGCCCGGCCACGTGCGCGAGCCCTTCGGCCGCGTGGATGCCTTTCACGCGCGCGGCGGCCGCGAACAGCACGGGCATCATGTTGGCCAGCCCGAGGCCCATCAGCGTGAAGCCGGTCAGCACCGCGACCGGATTCGGCAGCAGCAGCGCGCCGATCATCCCCGCGCACGCGAGCGACGCGCTCGCGAACACGAGCTGCGGCGCGCCGAAGCGGGCGCGCACGGCGTCGCCCGCGAAGCGCGCGAGGGCCATCCCGCCCGAGAACGCCGCGTATGCGGCGCTCGCGAGCGCGGGGCTCGCCGCGACGACGTCGCGCATGTAGACCGTCGCCCAGTCGTACATCGCGCCTTCGGCGATCAGCGCGATCAGCGCGATGCCGCCGAGCATCCACAACGCGGGCGAGCGCCAGCGGTTGCCGCCGCCGTGCGCGTGTTCGTGATGCGGCACGTGCGGCAGCACGGCCGGGCTCGCGGCCACGAGCACCGCGGCGCTCACCGCCGCCGCGAGCGCGAGATGCGCGACGGGCGCCATGCCGGCCGACAGCAGCGCGCCGCCGGCCGCCGCGCCGGCCATCCCGCCGATGCTGAACATCCCGTGCAGCGACGACATGATCGGCTTGCCGAGCGCGATTTCGACCGCGCTGGCCTCGGCATTCATCGCGACGTCGAGCGTCGCCATCGAGAAGCCGAACAGCGCGAGCACCGCGAGCAACATCCAGTAGTCGGGCACGACGAGGATCAGCGCCGCGCACGCGGACATCACGAGCCCGCCGGCGAGGCACGCGGTGCGCGAGCCGACGCGCGTGATCCAGCGCGCGATGGTCAGCATCGCGGCGATCGACCCGCCGGCGACCGCGAACAGCGCGATCGACAGCAGCCCGGGGCTCAGCGCGAACTTGTCGCGCACGGTCGGCACGTGCACGCCCCACGACGCGTACATCATGCCGGCGACGAAGAACAGCGCCATCGACGCCGTGCGCGCACGCTGGCGGGCCGGCAGCGGCAGCACGCGATGCGCATCGGGCGGCGCGGCGAACGGGGACGACGATTCGGGGGACGACGATTCGGGGGAGGAGGATTCGGACACGGGCAGGCTCGTCAGGAAAATGCACGGGCGCACACGGCGCCCGTCGGATTTGTCCGATTCTATCGAACCGCTTACGTTCCTGCCGGGCGCTGGCCGTTCGGTCGATGCGCGGGCGATCGGGCCATCCCGCGGCGGCGGCCCGGTGGTGCATCGGCCGTTCGGCCGAGGCGCAGCGTGCGGCGAGCGCGGGTAACATCGAAGCCATGCCCGACGCGCCGCCTTTCGACCGCAGGAGTCTGCCTTGAACATCGATCCCGCCTTCGCCCTGCATCTGCTGCACCGCTGCGCGCTCGGCACGCTCGCCACCCATGCGCGCGAACCGCAGGGCTTCCCGTATCCGACGGTCGTGCCGTTTGCACCCGATGCAAGCCATCGGCCCGTGATCCTGGTGAGCGGCCTGGCCGAGCACACGCGCAATCTCGCCGCCGATCCGCGTGCGGGTTTCCTCGTCGTCGATGCAAGCGGCGGCGATGTCCTGAACGCCGAGCGCGCGACGCTGCTGGGCCGGTTCGTGCCGCTCGGCGACGATCCGCACGTCACCGCGCGTTACCTGCGCTACGAACCGGACGCCGCGCGCTATCTCGCGCTCGGCGATTTCGCGTTCTGGGCGCTCGAGATCGAGCGGCTGCGCTATATCGGCGGGTTCGGGCGGATGGGATGGGTCGACGGCACGCATCTCGATGCGCTGCCGCCGCTCGCGTTCGACGACGAACAGGCGCTGTGGCGTGCCTACGAGGCGGGCGCCGCACGCCGCGACGGGCTCGACCTGCTCGGTGTCGATCGCCATGGCGCGGACTGGCGATGCGACGGGCGCCGCGTGCGCACGCCGTTCGAGGCGCCGTCGGCCGATACCGGCGCGCTGCGCGAGCGGCTGATCGCCTGCGCACAGGATGTGACGTGACGTCGCGGGTCAGTGATTTGTCCGTTTAGCAAACCGCGTCATGTGGTTTTTCGCAAAACTGTCGTCCGATGAAAGCTTTGATTTTTTTGAATGCAGGGTAATTGCGTATGTTGATAGACCTAATAGCCAATCGCTAATGTCCTAATCTCTATGGAGGAGCGTAAAAATTTGAGAAAAGGCCGCGGCCGGTCAAAATGACATGTGAGAATTACAATTGATCTCGGGATTTTCATGAATCTCGCTTCTATCAAATCTTTTTTGTGCTAATCTCTGCCTTCGAAAATCCGAGGCACATATATTTCATGAATGGTGAGCTGGCTACAGATCGGCGCCATTGGTCAGATAGATAGAAAGGGAAACTATGTCTTCTTACAAGGACCTGCTGGCCCAGCGGGAGAAGCTGGAGAAGCAAATCGAAGAAGCGAAGTCGCGTGAATACGCTGAAGTGCTGAATGACGTGAAGCAGAAAATTGCCGACTACGGCTTTTCGCTCGCCGAACTCGGTCTCAGCCGCGCGAAGGCCGGCAAGGTCGGTCGTCCGCGCGCGGGCGTGGCGGCAAAATACCGCGATCCGGAAACGGGCGCGACGTGGTCGGGTCGTGGCAAGCCGCCGCGCTGGATCGCCGGCAAGAACCGCGAACAGTTTGCGATTTAAACGTTCGTTCAGGTTGCCCGCTCTTCAAAAGAGCCGCGTGTCCGTCGAGGAGCGCGGCTTTTTTGTTTTCCGGACGCCGGCGGGCCCCTCGGCGCTGTCACAAAAGTGTAAGCATGCTATGTGAATGAAAATGCGACACGTTCGTATAAGCGATTGATTTAAATGAGAAATTTGTGGGTATTGGAAGAGCTTGCGGGGCGCCTTTGATAGAATTGCGTACCGCACACAGATATCTCATATTTCATGTCCACGTTTTCCGGCGACGCGCAGAGCGCAGATAAGCACGCAGTTGCGCGCAGGAGCACGCTCGTCAGTATTGTCCTGAATGTCGTGCTTGCGACATTTCAGATCGTCGTCGGCGTGATTGCGCATTCGCAGGCATTGATTGCTGACGGTGTGCATTCGATTTCCGACTTGATCTCGGATTTTGTCGTGCTGGTTGCGAATCGGCATAGCGGTGCATCGCCGGATGCCGACCACAATTACGGCCATAGCCGCTACGAGACGGTCGCGTCGCTGTTTCTCGGCGCGATCCTGATTGCGGTCGGTATCGGCATGCTCTGGCGCGCCGGCGACCGCCTCGTTAATCTCGAAAACATTCCGGCCGTGCATTTTTCCGCGCTGATTGTTGCGCTGACGGTGCTCGTGTCGAAGGAAGCGCTGTTTCGCTACATGCTGCGCGAAGCGCGGCGCGTGCGCTCGGCGATGCTCGTCGCCAACGCGTGGCATGCGCGTTCGGATGCCGCGTCGTCGCTCGTCGTCGCGATCGGCATCGTCGGCAGCCTGGCCGGTGTGCGGCTGCTCGACCCGATCGCGGCGGCGATCGTCGGCTTCATGGTCGCGCGTATGGGCTGGACGTTCGGCTATGACGCGTTGCAGGACCTCTCCGACCGCGCGCTCGATACGGCCGACACGGCCGAGATCCGCGCGCTGCTCGCCGCGACGCCCGGCGTGCGCGACGTGCACGACCTGCGCACGCGCAAGATGGGCGATGCCGCGCTCGTCGATGCGCACATCCTCGTCGATCCGAAGATCTCCGTCTCCGAAGGGCATTACATTGCCGAGACCGCGCGTGCGCGCGTGCTGTCCGACCCGCGCGTGCTCGATGCGCTGATCCATGTCGACCCGGAGAACGACGCGGCGCGCCGTCCGGCGCTCGCGCTGCCGCCGCGCGGCGAGCTCGCGGCCCGGCTCGAGGCCGCGCTCGCGCAGCGCGGGCTGCGCGCGGCGGCGATCAACCTGCATTACCTGAGTACGGGGCTCGAGGTCGACGTGACGCTCGACAGCGACCCGCGCGACACCGATGCGGCGCTGGCCGGCCGGCTCGACGTCGAGACGCTGAAGCGCGAGTTCGGCGCGCGCCGGATCGGCTTCACGCGCACGTTGCCCGTGCAGAAGTGACCGGCAGCCGCGAAAGCGGCCTGCCGCGGGGCCGGCCTGCGCGTTACAGCGGCAGTTGCGTGTCGAACTTGATTTCGCGCAGCACGACGCTCGTGCGCACCTGCGATACGGCCGGGATCTTGAAGATGCGTTCGTGCAGGAACACGTCGTAGGCCTTGATGTCCGGCGCGACGATCTTGAGGATGTAATCGGCTTCGCCGGTCGTGCTGTAGCACTCGGTGACTTCCGGGCAGGTCGCGATCTCGCGCTCGAACTGCTCGACGCCGCCTTCGTTGTGGCGCGTCAGGTGCACGTGCGCGAGCGCGCAGACGTGCAGGCCGAGCTTCTCGCGATCGAGCAGCGCCGTGTAGCGCTGGATCACGCCCGACTGTTCCATGTCCTTGATGCGGCGCCAGCACGGCGTGCTCGACAGCCCGACCTGGTCGGAGATTTCCTGAACGGAACGGCGCGCGTCGAGCTGCAACAGGCGAAGGATTTTTTGCGAAAAGGAATCGAGCGTCACCTGCGCCTCCATGCGGCAGCTACAACACGCTGAATGTTAGAGGGCCGGGGAAGGAAAGGCAATCTGGCGACGCGCTGTTGAGCGAGATTCGCTAATTTGCTCGCGGATCCGTGGGATTTTGTCCCGCCCCCGCGCCTTCCGACCGATCGGTATCCGACACGGCGAGGCCCGCGAGCGCGGCCTGCTGACGGCGCAGGTCGGCGAGCATGTTGCAGAACAGCGCGCCTTGCTCGATCGCGTCGTCGAGCGCGACGTGCGTGTGCGGATGGTCGTCGAACCAGTGCTTCGGAAAGCGCGGCTTGATCGCCTTGCGGTACGGCAGGCCGGTCATCGCGAACGCGAGCGTCTTGATGTCGAGCGCCGACCACGAGAACGGGCAGCGCCCCGCGAAACGCATCATGTACCAGAACATGAACGTGAAATCGAAGCCGGCCGGCATCGCGACGAACACCGGCTTGCCGGGCAGCGCCTCGACCCATTCGACGTAGGCGACCAGCGCCGCCTCGGGCGCCTGCAGGTCGCGCCGGCAGGCGGCCCAGGCGTCGGGTTCGGTCTTCCACCAGGCTTCCTGCACCGGGTGCGCGTGCGCGCCGGGCAGGGTCTCGAGGTTCGCCGAGAACGTCGCGATCAGCTGCTTGTCCTCGGTATAGGCGGCCGACGCGAAGCTCAGCATCGAGTGCGGGCCGGGAATCGGGCCGTCGGCTTCGACGTCGGTGCTGACGTAAATTTCCGGGATGGCGGTCTGGTTCATCCGAATACCTTGTCGGACACGAACGGGTTCGTGCGGCGCTCGTCGCCGAACGTCGACACCGGGCCGTGGCCGGGCACGAACGTGACGTCGTCGCCGAGGGGCCACAGCTTTTCCTTGATCGAACGCACGAGATCCTCGTGATTGCCGCGCGGGAAATCGGTCCGGCCGATCGAGCCGGCGAACAGCACGTCGCCGACGATCGCGACGCGATGCGCGCGGCTGAAGAACACGACGTGGCCGGGCGTATGGCCCGGGCAGTGATAGACCTCGAGCGTCTCGTCGCCGAACTGCACGGTGTCGCCGTCGTTCAGCCACTGGTCGGGCTCGAAGACGTCGGCGGCCGGAAAGCCGAAGCGTTCGCTCTGCATCGGCAGCTTCTCGATCCAGAAGCGTTCTTCTTCCTGCGGCCCCTCGATCGGCACGCCGTAGCGCGTCGCGAGCGTCTTCGCGCCCGCGCAGTGGTCGATGTGCCCGTGCGTGAGCAGCACCTTCTCGACCTGCACGTTCTGCCGCGCGACTTCCTGTTCGATCCGGTCGAGGTCGCCGCCCGGGTCGACGACGGCGGCGCGGCCCGTCTTCTCGCAGACGAGCAGCGAGCAGTTCTGCTGGAACGGCGTGACCGGAATGAGCGTGACTTTCATGGGGGCACCGGCGGCTAAAAGGACCGATTGTACCGGTCGCGCGCGCCGCCTGCCGTGCGTGCGATGCATGCCGCGGCGCGCGGACGAGGGCATTCCCGGAGCATGCCGATTGTTACAGCCATAGCGAGAATCAATGGTCCGCCGGGGGCGCTTTTCGAGACAAGGTTTTGATTTATGTATAATGCGGCCCATTGCGCGTGAATTTCACGCAATTCGCTGGTGTTTCGGCCCCGTTAAACGAGGCGTCCGATTCACCGTCAAGCATCGCCCGCCGGGGAGTCCGGCGGTGTATCCAGCACCGAACATTCGGTGCTCACGTCTTGTCCGGCCGGGCGCTGCGCGCCCGCCTGCGGCCCTGCTGCCGCGCCGCCGGATGAGGCCTGTGCCGCCGTTCCTGTGCGTTGGTCGTATCGACGCGCGCGAACGTGAAGCCATGTTCGATGGCGGCATGTGGGGTCTGGTCAGGCTGTTGGGGACAGGTTGCGCCAGACGTGAAAGCTAATCAGGACGGTTGCGGCCTAGACGAACGCCGCGCCCATGCTAGCCGCCTGCTCGCATTCGAGCGGGGCGTGCACGCATTTGCCGTCCGGGCCGCATCTCTGCGTTGTGAAGCAGCGTTGTATCGATGCGGCCCGAACCACAAGGCGACACGTCGATGAATTTACGTTTTCCGAGCCGATTCGGGACCATTGCATTATTTTTTGCGTTGACGGGCTGCGCGGTGCCACCCAGCCAGACCACCGGCAGCGCGAACCAGAAGAACGCGGTCGACAAGACGGCCGCTGCCGCGAAGGCGGACAACGACAAGCAGCAACTGAATTTCGATTCCGCGCTGGCATCGATGCCGGCTGCCGACACCAAGGACGCGAAGAAGTCGTCGCTGGCGGAGGCTGAGCCGATCGACGGCAAGGACGTGTCCGACTTCCGTCAGTCCGGCCGCGCATCGTGGTACGGGCGGGATTTCCACGGCCGCCGCACCGCGAACGGCGAGCGTTTCAACATGAACGCGCTCACCGCCGCGCACCGCACGCTGCCGCTGTCGTCGTACATCAAGGTGACGAACGCATCGACCGGCAAGTGGGTCGTCGTGAAGGTCAACGATCGCGGGCCGTTCAAGCGCGGCCGCGTGCTCGACCTGTCGTACGCGGCTGCCAAGGTGATCGGCCTCGTGCACGCCGGCACGGGCCGCGTGAAGATCGAAGGGCTGTCGCCGCAGGAAGCGCGCGAGGCACGCGACGAAATGCTCGCGTCGATCTCGACGAGGTAACGCGCGGCGGATCGTCCGCTCATGCACAAAGGGCTGCCTCCCGGCAGCCCTTTGTCGTTTCTGCGCGCCAGCGTCGCGCGTCAGCCTTCCTTGCCTTCCTTCAGCACGAGCGCACGCGCATACAGCGTGTTGCGCGATGCGCCCGTCAGCGCGGCCGCGAGCTTGGCCGCGCTCTTCACCGGCACCTCTTCCAGCAGCAGCCTGAGCAGCGCGTCGTGCGCGGTGTCGTCGGCTTCGCCGCTTGCCGCCGGCGCGCCTTCGACGACCAGCACGAACTCGCCGCGCTGCCGGTTCGCATCGCCGGCGAGCCAGCTCTGTCCTTCGGCCAGGGTGCCCTGGAACAACTGCTCGTGTAGCTTGGTGAGTTCGCGCGCGATCAGCAGCCGGCGCGCGGGGCCGAATGCGTCGGCGAGTGCCGCGACGGTTTCGGCGATCCGGTGCGGCGCTTCATAGAACACCAGCGCGTACGGGTGCGATGCCAGCGCCTGCAGCGCGGTCGCGCGCTGTTTCGCCTTCGGCGGCAGGAAGCCCGCGAACGTGAACGCGCCGGCCCAGTCGCCGGCCACGCTCAGCGCGGTCACGGCCGCGCTCGGGCCCGGCAGCGGGATCACCGCGAAGCC
The DNA here is from genome assembly GCF_902832865.1 of Burkholderia sp. BCC0397. Taxonomy (NCBI): domain Bacteria; kingdom Pseudomonadati; phylum Pseudomonadota; class Betaproteobacteria; order Burkholderiales; family Burkholderiaceae; genus Burkholderia; species Burkholderia sp. BCC0397. Next base: position 69,677 of record NZ_CADFDL010000021.1, read on the forward strand.
GGCGGCACGCACGGCGTCGACGAGCCGCGCGCCGGGGTCCGAGATGCCGGGCGTGCCGGCGTCCGACACGTAGGCCACGCGTTCGCCGCCACGCAGCAGTTCGATCACGCGCTGCGCGGCTTCGCGTTCGTTGTGCTCGTGCACGGCGACGAGCGGTTTCGAGATCCCGTAGCGGGCGAGCAACTGGCCCGTGTTGCGGGTGTCTTCGGCCGCGATGCGGTCGACGAGGCCGAGCACGTGCAGCGCGCGCAGCGTGATGTCGGCCGTATTGCCGATCGGCGTGGCGACCACGTAGAGCGCGGCGTCCGGGTAGTGCTGCGTATGCGCGAGTTCGAGGAGGGCAGTCATGGCAGGCAATGCACGCAATCGCGGCACGAGCGGAACAAGGACGGCATTGTGCCACGCGGCGCCGGCCGGGCCGGATGACGCGCGCGGTCGGCCGCATTCGGGCGACAACGTTTCCGGTGCGGCGCGATCCAAACCGGTCGGCGCGGCGTTCGAGCAGCGCGCGCGGCAGTTTCTCGAGCGTCATGGTCTCGGGTTCGTCGCCGCGAACGTAACGATGCGCGGCGGCGAGCTCGATCTCGTGATGCGCGAGCCCGACGGCATGCTCGTGTTCGTCGAAGTGCGCGCGCGGCGCAGTACCCGGCATGGCGGCGCGGCCGCGAGCGTCGGCTGGCGCAAGCGGCGGCGTCTGGTCGCGGCTGCGTTGCAGTTCTGGTCGCGGCACGGCGCCGGCGCCGCGTGCCGTTTCGACGTCGTCGCGTTCGAGGCAGGACGGCTTGCGTGGCTGCGCGACGCATTTCGTACCGACGATGCGTAGCCGCGAGCTGTGACGAGATGTAAAGAGTTCTTGCCGGACCCCCGGAGAGGGCGCCGGAGTACGGTAAACTCGCCGCACCCACGATGTCGCGCGAGTTGTGCCGCGCGCCCAGTTCACCAGGAATCGATGTCAGTCGAACGTATTCAGCAACAATTCCGCGACAGCGCCGCGCTTCATGCCGAAGCGGCCGACGCGCTGTCGCTGCCGATCGCAGCCGCGGTCGATGCGATGTTCGCCGCACTGGCGAACGGCAACAAGATCGTCGCGTGCGGCGACGGCCCGTCGGCCGCCGCCGCGCAGTACCTCGCCGCGTCGCTCGTCGGCGGTTTCGAGCGCGAACGTCCGGGCCTGCCCGCGATCGCGCTGGCCACCGACGCGTCGCAGGCCGGCCTCGCGGGCGCGGCCGCCGTCGAGCAACTGTTCGCGCAGCAGGTGCGCGTGCTGGGCCAGACGGGCGACATCCTGCTGGTGCTCGACGCGGGCGGCGCATCGCCGCGCGTGCTCGCGGCGATCGACGAGGCGCACGAGCGCGAGATGACCGTCGTCGCCTTGACGGGCGGCAACGACCACACGGTCGCGGCCGCGCTGTCCGACACCGATATTCCGATCAGCGTGCCCGCCGTTCGCGCGGCGCGCATCCACGAAGTCCATCTGCTGACCATCCACTGCCTGTGCGACGGCATCGACGCGATGCTGCTGGGTGAGGATTGAACGAAGGAGAGCCGTCGATGAATCAAAGCCGCGTCAAACAGACGCTCGTCAGAACCACGCTGCTCGCCGCGCTGACGGCGGGCCTCGCCGTGTCGCTGCAGGGTTGTGTGCTCGGGGTCGTGGGCGCAGCGGCCGGCGGCGGCGCGCTGATCGCGACCGATCGCCGTACGCTCGGCGCGCAGACGGAGGATCGCGAGATCCAGGTCAAGTCGCTCACGCAGATCAACAACGGGCTGCCGGACCAGTCGCACGTGAACGTGACGGTGTTCAACCGCCGCGTGCTGCTGACGGGCGAAGTGCCGAACGATGCGTCGAAGCAGCGCGCCGAGGAAATCGTGCGCGGCATCAACAACGTGAACGGCATCGTCAACGAGCTGTCGGTCGAGCCGGCGTCGTCGCTGTCGTCGCGCGCGAACGACTCGTACCTCGAAGGGCGCGTGAAGTCGGAGCTGATCGCGACGAAGGGCATCTCGGCGAACTACTACAAGGTCGTCAGCGAACGCGGCAATCTTTACCTGATGGGCCTCGTGACGGTGGACGAAGGCAATCGTGGTGCGGAAGCCGCGAGCCAGGTGCCGGGCGTCGAGAAGGTCGTGAAGGTGTTCCAGTACGTGAAGCCGCAGGACGCGCAGGCGCTGCAGGACGCGTCGCCCGCGAGCGGCGCATCCGGCGCACAGGCGGCTGCCGCACCGGCGGATAGCGCGACGGTCGGCGCGGTGCCTGACGCGTCGGTGCAGTCCGCGCCGCTGCAGCCGCCCGCGCCGATCTCGAATTCGTCGAACGTGCATCCGGGCAATCCGAAGGCGAAGGCGCAATGACGGGCAGGCAGATGAGGCAGATGAAACGATGGATGGTGCAGGGCGCCGCGGCTGCGGCGCTCGTGGCCGGCACGCTGGGCGCCGCGCATGCGGACGTCGGCGACGGCCTGAAGGTGGCGCGCAGCAACGCGTGCATGGGTTGCCACGCGGTCGACCGCAAGCTCGTCGGCCCGTCGTTCAAGGATATCGCCGCGCGCTACAAGGCCGATCCGCAGGCCGTCGCGAAGCTGTCGAAGAAGGTGAAGGACGGCGGCTCGGGTGTCTGGGGCGCGATTCCGATGCCGGCGCATCCGCGCATGAGCGACGCCGACGTCCGTTCGGTGGTCGAATGGGTGCTGGCCGGCGCGCCGTCAAAGTAACGCGTCGGGGTGACGTAACCCCTATTGCCAAGCGCGGAAATGCGTGTGTATGATGATTGACTGTTGGGGCGGTAGCTCAGCTGGGAGAGCGTCGCGTTCGCAATGCGAAGGTCGGGAGTTCGATCCTCCTCCGCTCCACCAACGGAATTCGAAAGGCTCGATTGCAAGATCGGGCCTTTTTGTTTTTCTGCGGATCCAGTGGCCGACGAGCTAGGTAGCCAACTCGTGGATCAATCTGAACGTCGGCACCGACAGCACCGCGAACCCCACCGTAATGACCGCGAGCACCGCGGTCCTCTTCCGCAGCAGCGCGCAGAGGGCGATCGACAGCCCATAGAACGCGCAGGTCAGAATGAAGATCCACCACAGCGCCGCATAGCCCGCACCGCCTTCGAAATTCGATACGTTCCGCGTGATCCGGGTTGCGACAAAACCAGCGACGGTCATGCTCGCGGGCAGACACAGCACCGAATACAGCACGAAGACGATGATCTGCCGCGGTGTCGGATCGGATGACGTCATGGCGAGAGCGTTCTTTTGCGGATGGATGAGGGCGCCCGACCGTGCGCCGTGCGGGCCGATTCAGGCAGCCGGCAGGATGCGACCGTTTCCCGCGTTTGGCAACCGCCACCCGCCCGTCGTCCTGTCACCCCGCCCTAAACCCGCCCAAAACTCGGCCGCTTCGGATCGTACGTCCACCCCGGCACCAGATATCGCATCGCCACCGCATCGTCGCGCGCGGTGCCGCCCACCTCGTTGTACAGCGCATGCGCGGCCTCGACCTGCGCCATGTCCAGCTCGATACCAAGCCCCGGCCGTTCCGGCACGGCCACCTTGCCGCCGACGATCGCAAGCGGTTCGCGCGTGAGCCGCGCGTCGCCTTCCTGCCAGATCCAGTGCGTGTCGATCGCGGTGATCGTGCCGGGCGCGGCCGCCGCCGCATGCGTGAACATCGCGAGCGACACGTCGAAGTGGTTGTTCGAGTGCGAGCCCCACGTGAGCCCCCAGTCGCGGCACAGCTGCGCGAGCCGCACCGAGCCCTGCATCGTCCAGAAATGCGGATCGGCGAGCGGGATGTCGACCGCCTGCAGCCGCACCGCATGATCCATCTGCCGCCAGTCGGTCGCGATCATGTTGGTCGCGGTCGGGATCCCCGTCGCGCGGCGGAATTCGGCCATCACCTCGCGGCCCGAATAGCCGCCTTCCGGCCCGCACGGATCTTCCGCATAGGCGAGCAGGTGGCCTTGCCCGCGGCACAGCGCGACGGCCTCGTCGAGCGACCACGCGCCGTTCGGATCGAGCGTCGTGCGCGCGTCGGGAAAGCGCGTGTTGATCGCCGCGATCGCTTCCATCTCGTCCGCGCCGGTCATCACGCCGCCCTTCAGCTTGAAATCGGCGAAACCGTAGCGCTCGACCGCGGCTTCGGCCTGCCGCGCGATCGCGGCCGGCGTGAGCGCCGCTTCGTTGCGCAGCCGGAACCACGGATCGCTCGAGCCCGTCTCGTCGCGATACGGCAGATCGGTGCGGCGCCGGTCGCCGATATAGAACAGGTACGCGAGCATCGGCACCGCGTCGCGCTGCTGGCCTTCGCCGAGCAGTGCCGCGACCGGCACGTCGAGGTGCTGGCCAAGCAGGTCGAGCAGCGCGGCTTCGATCGCGGTGATCACGTTGTCGAGCCGCAGGTTGATCTCGTGCGGCTGGCGCAGCACCGCCGCCTCGCCGGCCGACGTCACTTCATGGCGGATCGTGCGGCCGGCACCGGCGCCCGCACCCGCACCGGACAGCGCCGCGCGCACCGCATTGAGCGTCGCCTTGTAGCGCCCGATCGACTGCCCGACCACGCGATCCGTCATGCGCTCGAGCGCGTGGCGGATGCCTTCGCCGCCCGGCACTTCGCCGACGCCCGTGTGCCCGCTGCTGTCGTCGAGGATCACGAGGTTGCGCGTGAAGTACGGCGCGTGCGCGCCGCACAGGTTGAGCAGCATGCTGTCGCGGCCGGCGACGGGAATCACCTGCATGCGCGTGACGCGCGGGGTGCCGGCACGGCTGGGTTCGGACATCGGTTCGCTCCTGGTTCCGTTGGCGCGCGGCCCACGTCGTTCATTGAAGCTCGACGCGGCGGATCTCGCCGACGACGAACAGGTAGCAGATCACGGCGACGAGCGCATGCGCGACGACATAGACGAGCGCGCCGTTGAACGAGCCGCTGCGGTCGACGATATAGCCGATCGCGATCGGCGTCGTGATGCTGGAAAGATTGCCGCACGTGTTGAGCAGCGCGCCGCTCAGGCCGGCGATCTGGCGCGGCGCGGTGTCGGCGTTGACGGCCCAGCCGAGCGCGCCGAGCCCCTTGCCGAAGAACGACAGCGCCATGAACACCACGACGAGCACGTGCGAATCGGTGTAGTTGCAGACGATCATCGACATCGACAGCAGCATGCCGATCACGATCGGCACCTTGCGCGCGACCGACAGCGACCGGCCCTGCTTGAGCAGCGCATCGGACACGACGCCGCCGAGAATCCCGCCGAGGAAGCCGCACACGGCGGGGATCGACGCGACGAGCCCCGCGTTGAGGATCGACATCCCGCGCGCCTGCACGAGATAGACGGGGAACCACGTGATGAAGAAGTAGGTGAGCGCGTTGATGCAGTACTGCGCGACGTACACGCCGACCAGCATCCGGTTCCTGAGCAGCGCTTTCACGTGGCGCATCGACGGGCCGCCGTCGCGCGCGCCCGTCGCCTGGTCGATGTTGACGAGCGCGCCGCCTTCGGCGAGGTAGTCGAGTTCCGCGCGGTTGATGTTCGGGTGCGCGTTCGGGTCGAACATCGTGCGGTTCCACACCAGCACGAACGCGAAGCCGAGCACGCCCATCACCGCGAACACCGACTGCCAGCCGAACGCGTGCACGAGCCAGCCCATCAGCGGCGCGAACACGACGGTCGCCGCGTACTGCGCGGCGTTGAAGATCGCCGACGCGGTGCCGCGCTCAGGCGCCGGGAACCACGCGGACACGATCCGGCTGTTGGCGGGGAACGACGGCGCCTCGGCCGCGCCGACCAGGAAGCGCAGCCCGAACAGCAGCGCGAACGCGGCTGCGCCACCGAAGAAGCCGATGCCGCCCTGCAGCAGCGTGAACAGCGACCAGAAGAAAATGCTGAACGCATAGACGATGCGCGATCCGTAGCGGTCGAGCAGCCAGCCGCCCGGCAGTTGCGCGATCACGTACGACCAGCCGAATGCCGAGAAGATGAAGCCCATCTGCACATGGCTCAGGTGCATCGAGCGGGCCAGCGCCGGGCCCGCGATCGCGATCGCCGCGCGATCCGCGTAGTTGATCGTCGTGACCGCGAACAGGACGGCCAGCACCAGCCAGCGCACGCGGGTGCGCCGGGCCGTTGCCGATGCGGACACCGGCAGCGCGTGAAGCGGATTCATGACTTGTCTCCTCCGAAGGGCGGAAGGTGCCGTCGTGCGGCAGGCGCGTCGGGTGCGCGCGTTTTCGTAGATGAGTGCCGCCGGCGGAAGGCCGGGCACCGGACGCCGATGCAGGCGGAGCGTCCGGGCCATTCTGTCATGTCGACATTTGCGCTTTCATGCCAATTGCTGACTTGATCGATTCAGCATTTGAATCGATCGAACGAGGTGCGCGGTCATGCGTGCGCGTCGTCCGCGCCGCTGCCGTGATGGCGCGCCACATGCTGCGCGAGAAACTCGACGGCGGCGCGCACGCCGGGCAACTGGCCGCGCCGGTGTGGCATCAGCAGCGTCGTCGTGACGGTGCCGGCGCACCAGCCGGGCAGCACGCGCACGAGTGCGCCGGACGCGAGCGCGGCGCCGGCGATCCAGTCGGGCAGGCACGCGAGGCCGAGGCCGGCCGTCGCTGCCTGCAGCAGCAGCGTCGATTCGTCGGCCTGCAGCCTCAGGCGCGGCGTCACGTCGACGGCGTCGCCGCCGCGCTGCAGCCGCCACGGCTGCGGGCCCGGGTGGAGCCCGTCGTGCTGCGCGAGATCGGCCGGTGTGTCGGGCGTGCCGGCCCGCGCGAGATAGGCCGGCGCCGCCACGACGACGATCGGCGACGCCGCCAGCGGCCGTTGCACGAGCGCGGAATCGGGCAGCGGCGCGAAATGGCTGCGTACCGCGATGTCGAAGCCTTCCTGTGCAATGTCGACGAGGCGGTCGCTCGCATGAATCTGCAGCAGCAGCTTCGGGTGCGCGATCGCCAGCGCCGGCAGGCACGGCGCGAGGATGTGCTGCGCGACCGGCACCGAGCTCGTGATCCGCACGACGCCGGCCGGCTCGGCGGCCTGCCGCAGCACCGCGTCGCGCGCACTTTCGGCCTCGATCACGGCGGCGCGCGCATGCTCGAAGAATTCGGCGCCGACCGGCGTGAGCCGGAAGCTGCGCGACGTGCGATGCACGAGCCGCGCGCCGAGCGTGCGCTCGAGCTCGGCCACGCGCTTGCTGACCGTCGATTTCGGCAGGTCGAGCCGGCGCGCGGCCGCCGACATGCTGCCGGCGTCGACGGCCTGCACGAACAGGTAGAGGTCGTTCAGATTCATTTCCAGCGTCCACACGGAGAAACGACGGGTTTCAATTTTAGTGGCTACTGCGCCATCGTTCGCCATGGGAGCATGACTGCTCGTTCAACTTCTGCGGAATTCCCGATGTCTCCGATCCTTCTCTACGGTATTCCCGCCGGCTGCTCGTTCGGCTCGATCGTCGCGCTCGAATGGACCGGCCGCCCGTACCGGCTGTCGCGCATCACGATGCCGGGCCTCGTGACGAGCGATGCGTTCCTTGCGCTGAACCCCGTCGCCGAGACGCCGGCGTTCGTCACCGCGAACGGCGACGTGCTGACCGAAAGCATCGCGATCCTCGGCCATATCGGCGCGCAGGCGCTCGACAGCGGCCTCGCGTTTCGCCAGGGCAGCGCGGATTTCGACCGGCTGAACCGGATGCTGGCGTGGCTGAACACGACGTTCTTCAGCGCGTTCGGCGCGCTCTGGTACGTGTACGAACACGACACCGAAGGCGCCGAGAAAGCGGCGCTGCAGGCGTACGGCCGCGGCGAGGTGCTGAAGGCGCACCGGCAACTCGAAGCGCTGCTCGAGCGCGGCGAAGGCCCATGGCTGCTCGGCGCGCGGCGCACGCTGGCCGACGCGTACTTCGCCGGGATCGCGCGCTGGGCCGACTATCACGCGGTGTTCGAGCGCGACGCGTTCCCGCGCGTCGCCGCACTGCGCGAGCGGCTCGCCGACGATGCCGGCGTGCAGTTCGCGCATGCGATCGAGGAGAACCTGCCGCCGGCGTCGTCGTCGGCGTTCGAAGGGCATGTATCGCTCGACGACGCGCTGGCCAGCGCGCGCGGCATCGTGGCGCCGGCGCGGGCGATCTGATCGGCCACCGCGGTCGCCCCCGCAGGATGGAATTCGATGATGACGATGGTTTTTACCCGGATAATATTGACATCCAATTAATACCCGGATAAAAATAGCGTCATTCCGATTCCAGCCTGCGGGCGACCACCATGACGACTTCCACGCTCCTCCCTTCGTACACGGCCTTCGACGGCCACCGGCGGCTCGCCTCAGGCCCGCTCGCGGCGGTCGCGCTCACGGCCCGGCAAGCGGCCGGCGACGCGATGCCCGGTTCGATCCTGATCTTCGATGACGCGACGGGCCGCTCGATCGACCTCGACCTGCGCGGCACGGCGGACGACATTCGCGCGCGCTACGCGGTGCCGTCGGGCGACGCATCCGGCGGCGCCGGCGAGCCGGCAGGCGCGGGCGCGGGCGAACAGCGCGGCCGCGGCCGGCCGAAGCTCGGCGTGGTGTCGCGCGAGGTCACGCTGCTGCCGCGTCACTGGGAATGGCTCGGCGCGCAGCCGGGCGGCGCGTCGGTCGCGCTGCGCAAGCTCGTCGAGGACGCGCGGCGCACGCATGCGGCGGCCGACCGGCAGCGCGACGCACAGGCGCGCGCCTACCACTTCATGTCGGCGATGGCCGGCGACCTGCCCGGTTTCGAGGAAGCCGCGCGGGCGCTGTATGCGAACGATCCGGCGCGGCTGGCCGAACTGGTCGCCGGCTGGCCGGACGACGTGCGCGACCATGCGCTCGCGCTGGCGCGCGGCGATCTGCCGCCGTCCGCCGACGACTGCTGACGGAGCGCCGACGCGATGACCGTATTCGACCTGAACCGCGGCGCGATCGCGCCGGTCGCCGACGAAGTCGACATCGTCGACCTGCGTGTGACGGGCGTCATTCCGCGCGAACTCGACGGCACGTTGCTGCGCAACGGCCCGAACCCGCCGGGCGGCCGCTTCGAAGGCAACGACGTGCTGTCGTGGTGGCCGGAGGCCGCGATGCTGCACGCGATCGCGTTCGACGATGGCCGCGCGGCCGGCTACCGGAACCGCTGGGCGCGCACGCAGCGTTGGGCCGCCGTCCACGCACCGGGGCAGGCGCCGCATCTGCCCGACACCAATCCGAACGTGAACGTGTTGCAGCATGCGGGCGAACTGCTCGCGCTGGCCGAGGGCGGCGCGCCGCTCGCGATTACCGCCGCGCTCGATTCGCTCGGCATGCCGGCACGGCACGCGGGCTTCGACGGCGGGATGACCGCGCATCCGAAGATCGACCCGGTGACCGGCGAGCTGATCATGTTCCGCGCGGACTGGCGCGCACCGTGGCTGCGCTACGGCGTCGTGGATGCGCAGGGCGTGCCGCGCGTCGATCTCGAGATCGAGCTGAACGCGCCGTCGATGATGCACGACCTCGCGATCACCGAAACCCGCAGCCTGCTGCTCGACCTGAACGTCGGCTACGATTTCTCGCTGCTGAAGCAGGGCCACCGGATGCCGCTGCGCTGGCACGACGACCGGCCCGCGCGCATCGGCGTGCTGCCGCGCCACGGCGGTGACGTACGCTGGTTCGGCGTCGAGCCGTGCTTCATCCAGCACGTCGTGAACGCGTACGACTGCGACGCGTCGTGCATCGTGCTCGACGCGGTACGCTATCCGTCGTTCCTGCGGCTCGACGCGCGCACGGGCCGCTTCGCCGACAACCCGGTCGGCGAGCTGTGGCGCTACGTGATCGATACGGCGAACGGGCTGATCGACGAAGGGCCGCTCGCCGACGGCGGCATCGAGTTGCCGCGCATCAACGAAAGCCGGACTGGGCGCTCCTACCGCTACCTGTATGCGGTCGAGCAGCCGAACAATGCGGAAATGCGCGGCGTGATGCGCTTCGACCACGCGCGCGGCACGACGACGCGCTACGCGGTGCCGGCCGGCGACCAGAACGGCGAGCCGGTGTTCGTGCCGCGCCCGGGCGGTGCCGACGAGGACGACGGCTGGCTGGTGGTGATGGTCTACCGCGCGGCGACGGATACGAGCGACGTCGTGATCCTCGATGCGCGCGCGATCGACGCGGGGCCGGTTGCGACCGTGCACCTGCCGCGCCGCGTGCCGGCTGGGTTCCACGGCGCGTGGGTGCCGCACGAACGTTGAACGTGAGCGGCGGCGCGCATCACTGCGCGCGCAGCGCGTCGACGATCTTCAGCCGCGCGGCGCGCATCGCCGGCAGGAAGCCGCCGACGAGCCCCATCACGAGCGAGAACGCGAGCGTCTTCACGACGATCGCGGGCGTCAGCACGAAGCGGAACGACAGGTCCGAGAAGGTCTGGAAGTTGGTCGTCGAGAACGACGCGAACTGCATCAGCGACGCGCACGCGAGCCCCATCACACCGCCGACGAAGCCGAGCAGCAGCGCCTCCAGCAGGAACGCGGCGAGCACGTTGGTGCGCTTGAAGCCGAGCGCGCGCAGCGTGCCGATCTCGGCCACGCGGTTCGCGACCGACGCATACATCGTGATCATCGCGCCGATCATCGCGGCGATCGAGAAGATCGTCGACAGCGTGATGCCGAGGATGTTGATGAACGTCGACAGCGCCTTCGACTGGTCGCCGTAGAAGGTCTGCTCGCGCTTCGCCTCGTCGGTCAGCCGCGGGTCGACGTCGATGTCGGCCTTGAAGCGCGCGAAGCCGTCGGTGCTCGGGATGCGCAGCACCATCGACGAATAGCTGGTGCGCCGGAACGACTGCATCAGCTGGTCGACGTCGCCCCAGATCTCCGAGTCGAAGCCGCTGCCGCCCGCGTCGAAGATGCCGACGATGGTCCAGTCGCGCTGCGCGAAATGCAGGCGGTCGCCGAGCTGCGTGCCGCTGAAGCCTTTCGCGATCGCGCTGCCGACGACGATCTCCGACGAACCGGGCGCGAACGGGCGGCCGGCCACGAGCGTCACGTGCGGCCGCAGCGCGAGGCCGGCCGGCGACACGCCGCGGATCACGACGTTCGACGGCTTGCCGGTCGACGTCTTCACGAGCGAGATCAGCACGACGGCTTCCTTCGACACGAGCGGGCGGCCGTCGGGGCCGAGCGCGACGGCCGGGTGCATCTCGAGCGCGTTGGCCTGCTGATGGTCGATCGAACTCTGGATCTCGGTCTCGGCGCCCTTGCGGATCACCACCGCGTTGTCCGGTTCGCCGGTCGACACGAGCGTTTTCGTGAGCCCTGCGTCGAGCATCTGCACCGTCGCGAACACGAAGATCACGAGCGCCATCCCGCCCGCGGTGAGCGCGGTGGTGAGCCGCCGGGTCCACAGGTTGCGCGCGATGTAGGTGAGCGGGATCGCCATGCGAGCCTCTATCCGATCGCCCGCAGGCCTTCGACGACGCGCACGCGCGCGGCCTGCCACGCTGGCACGAGCGCGGCCGCGAGGCCGACCGCGACCGAACACGCGGCCTGCAGCGCGACGGTTTCGGTCGACACCTTGAACACCGGGAAGAGGCCGCCGGCCGCCTGCTTGAACAGGCTCGCGGCGGGCGGCGTCGCGAGGATGCCGAGCCCGCCGCCGGCCACCGCGATCACGACCGATTCGCCGAACACGATCAGCGCGAGGAACCCGGGGCCGAAGCCGAGCGCCTTCAGCGTCGCGTATTCGGCCGTGCGCTCGCGCGCGCTCATCGCCATCGCGTTGGCCATCACGGCCATGATGATCAGGATCACCACGTACGACACGAGGCGGATCGCTGCGATGATCTGGTTCGACATCGCGACGAAGCCGAGCTGGAACGCCTGCTCGGTCTCGGTCAGCGTTTCGGCGAGCGAGTTCTTGAACACCGCGTCGACGTTGCGCGCGATCGACGCGCCGTCGTCGGGGTTCGCGACGCCGAGCACGAACACGCCGACCTGGTCGGCCTGCTTCGGCGTGCGCTTGCGCACCGTCTCGTTCAGGTAATCCCAGTGGAACACCAGCTGGCGCGTGATCGTCGAATCGTCGCGGCCGTCGAGGATCCCGCGCACGACGAAATCCCACGTGCCCGGATAGATCGTGCCCTTCAGCGGGATCACGTCGCCGACCTTGAAGCCGAACTGCGTCGCGAGCTGGCGGCCGACGAGGCAGCCGCGGCGGTCGCGGTCGTAGTCGGCGCGCTGCTGCGCCGGCAGGATGAATTCCGGATACAGGTCGAGATAGTTGTCCGACACCGCGAAGCTCGCGAAGAAGTTCTTCGGGTCGCGATAGATGCCGCCGAACCAGTTCGAGCGGACCACGGCCGTCACGCCGTCGACGCCGCGGATGCGGTTCTCGTAGCTCACCGGCAGCGGAAACACCAGCGAGATCGCGTTGCGCGTGACGAGTCGCCCGCTGGACGCGGCCGCCGCGCCCGCGTACCACGCGTCGACGACGGTGTGCAGCAGCCCGAACGCGAGCACGGCGATCGTGAGCCCGAGCACGGTCAAGAGCGTGCGCAGCCGGTGCCGCAGCGCGTTGCGCGCGATCAGCTTCAGCACGTACATGTCGCGCGCTCCCGTCGGTCAGACGGCGTGCCCATCGATCAGCTCCCCTTTTTCCAGATGGACGAGCGAGCGAGCGGCGCCGGCCGCGTGCGCGTCGTGCGTCACCATGATGATCGTCTTGCCGAGTTCGGCGTTCATCCGCTGCAGCATCGCCAGCACGTCGGTCGCCGATGCGCGGTCGAGGTCGCCGGTCGGCTCGTCGGCGACGATCAGCACCGGATCGGTGATCAGCGCGCGCGCGATCGCGACGCGCTGCTGCTGGCCGCCCGACAGCTCGGACGGGTAATGGCTCGTGCGATCGCCGAGATTCACCATGTCGAGCACGAGCTCGACGCGCTCGCGCCGCTCGCGGCGCGACAGGTGCGTGAGCATCAGCGGCAGCTCGACGTTCTCGAACGCGGTGAGCACGGGCATCAGGTTGTAGAACTGGAAGATGAAGCCGACGTTCGCGGCGCGCCATTCGGCCAGTTGCGCCTCGGCGAGTTGCGAGATGTCGAGGCCGCCCACGCGCAGCTCGCCGCTGTCGGGCCGGTCGATGCCGGCCACGAGGTTCAGCAGCGTGCTCTTGCCGGAGCCCGACGGCCCCATCAGCGCGACGAAGTCGCCTTCGCCGATGTCGAGCGTGATGTCGGTCAGCACGGGCACGATCTGGTTGCCGCGCCGGTACGACTTCGCGACGTGGCTGAGCTCGACGAGGGGCGGCGGGGCGTCGTTCACGCGCGCTACTTCTTCGCGACGGTCACTTTCGTGCCGTCCTTCAGTTTCGCGCCCGGTGCGAGCACGACCGTGTCGCCGGGTTTCACGCCGCGGATCGCGACGAGCTCGCCGATCCGCGTGCCCTTCGTCACGGCCATCGTATGCACGGCATCGTCCTTCACGACGAACACGACTGGCCGGCCGTCGCGCTCGACCACGGCGCTCGCCTGCACGGCCGTCACCGGCTGCCGGTCCTGTGCTGTCGCCGGCTTCGACAGGAATGCGATCTTCGCGCTCATGTCGGGCAGCACGCGCTCGTCGCGGTCGACGAAGCGCACCTTCACGAGCACGGTGGCCTTCGAGCGGTCGACGGTCGGCACGATGCGCGACACGCGGCCCGCGAAGCGCATGTCAGGCAGCGCGTCGAGCTGGATCTCGCACGGCTGCTCGGCGCGGATCTTCGCGATGTTCGATTCGGCGACGTCGGCTTCGACCTCGAGCGTCTCCATGTCGGCGATCGTCACGACCGCGCCCTTGCTGTCCGACGCGGACGAGAACGGCGTGATGTTGTCGCCGACGTTCGCATGCTTGGCGAGCACGATGCCGTCGAACGGCGCGCGGATCACCGTCTGGTCGACCGCAACCTGCGCGGCCTGCGCGTTCGCCTCGGCCGACGCGATCGCGGCCTGGTCGCTATCGAGCGTCGCGCGCGCCTTGTTCACGCGCGCCGTGTCGGTATCGAGCTGCGCGGCCGGCACGGCGCCGCGCGGCGCGAGCGCGGCAGTGCGGCGCAATGCGATCTCCGCATCCTTCAGTTCCGCCTGCGCGACGCCGAGGTTCGCGCGGGAGACCTGCACCTGCGCGCGCGCCTGGGCAAGCGACGCCTGCACGTCGTTGCTTTCCAGCCGCGCGATGATCTGGTCCTGCTTCACGCGCGTGCCTTCGAGCACGCCGAGCCATTCGACGCGCCCCTGGCCCTTCGACGCGACCGCGGCCTTGCGCTGCGGCACGACGTAGCCGGTCGCATTGAGCTGCGTGTCGTTCTGGTACGGGTAGGCGGACGTGACGGACGTGGTGTCGACGGTCGGCCGGCCGGTGAGCGCGAGGCCGGCGACGATCGCGATGACGACGAGCGCGCCGGCGACCGCATAGCGTGCCCACCGGCGCCGGCGCGGCACCGGGGCGATCGGACGCCGGTCGATTTTCAGTTTGTCCAGATTGTGATCGGGCAATTTGAGCGCCTCGAGACGGCGGCGGTCGTGCGACCGGCCGCGATCCGGTTTCCGGGGAAAGGGACGGATGGACGCCAGTATAAGCGTCGCCCCGGCACCGCGCGAGCCGGTTTGCGGCGCCGTCCGGCGGCGTCGTGTCCGGCCCGTCGGCACCGGCTGACGCGCCTGCCCCCGGGGAAACCCGAGGATGCAAGCAACGTGTCAACTTGCCGCGAACGCGGTGCGTTATGGAACCAGTGCGTCAGGTTTTGTCGCGACGGAACGGCGCAAGCCGGCCTCGCGGCCTGGGGCTCCGGTGCGAATGCCTCGCATCTTTGATTACCGGTACGTTTGATTTTTTCTCCGCTAAAGGAAGAACAATGAAGAAGACGCTCGCTTCGATCATCGCCGCGGCATTCGCGCTCGCATCGGTTTCGGCATTCGCACAGGAGGCGGCGTCGGCGCCGGCAGGCGCGATGGCGCCCGCTTCCGCGCCGATGAAGAAGGATCACAGCAAGCCGAAGCACCAGCTGAAGACCCACGGTTCGGCGAAGGGCAAGGCAAAGGCCGCTGCCGCATCGGCCGCCGGCACGAACGACGCAGGCACGCAGAACTAAGCGGTTCTGCCGCCACGGCCGGCGTTGCCGGTCATCGGTCGGCCAACCCCGCATGCTCCGGCATGCGGGGTTTTGTTTTTTCAGGCGCCGGTTTCGCCCCGTTCGCCGGGATGGTCGGGCCGGACGGGCGGCGGCATGCGCATCGCGTCGACCACCGCGCGCATGCGCCGCCAGTGCGAGCCTTCCCAGAACACGCGCCGGCACACGTCGCACGCGGCGAAGCGCCGGTGCCGCAGCCGGACGCCGGCCGGCACGCGCGGCGCGGCGGCGGCCGCGTCGAGCGGATGCAGCGGCGCGTTGCAGCGCAGGCACAGCCGGAACGGCCGCATGTGCGGCGCGAGATCGAGCCGCTCGAACAGTTCGCGCAACTGGTCGGCCGGCTGCAGCGCATGCAGGTAGCAGCCGCGCACGACCGCGCGTCGCTTGAGCAGCTCGCGGTCGCGCGTCAGCACGATCCGGTTCTCCCGCTCGGCCAGCGCCGCGAGTTCGTCGTCGCGGTAGTGGTTGTCGTAGCAGGTGTCGAAGCCGGCGAGGCGCAGCAGTTGCGCGAGGCCGCCGAGATGCGCGTCGGCGACGAAGCGCCATGACGCCGGTTGCAGCCCGATTGCACCGTCGGCCGCCGGCCGTGCGCATTCGGGAAAGACTTCGACGCGGTCGCCATCGTCGAGCGGCCGCTCGAGCGCGGCCGGCGCGTCGTTCACGCACAGTCGGCCGATTTCGGTATGCGGGACGCCGAGCGCCTCGATCGCATGCTTGACCGTCGCGTCGCGGGCGCACGCGTGCGCGAACGCCCGGTCGCGCTGCGGGCGCGCGAGAAAGGCGTTCAGTTCGCCGTGAAAGCGGAAGGTCGCGGTCGCCATCCGGGCAGTATCGCACCGCGCCCGGCCGGCGGCAGGCGCTGCAGAGCGCCGGCATCTGTGTTTAACTCGCGGCTTCACGGAACGAAGGAGCGGGACATGGATCTCGGGTTTATCGGGCTGGGCGAAATGGGGCAGGCGATCGCGACGAACCTGCTGAAGGCGGGCCACACGGTGCGGGTCTGGAACCGGTCGCGCGAGCGGGCCGAGCCGCTGGCAGCGTTCGGCGCGCAGATCGTCGACACGCCGGCCGACGCGTTTCGCGGCGACGCCGTGTTCTCGATGCTCGGCGACGATGCCGCCGCGCGCGCGGTGTTCGACGACGCGCTGCTGGCCCACGCGCCGCGCGGGCTGATCCACGTGAACATGGCGACGGTGTCGGTCGCGCTCGCCGAATCGCTCGCGCACGCGCATGCGTCGCGCGGCATCGACTATGTCGCCGCGCCGGTGATGGGGCGGCCCGACGTCGCGGCCGCCGCGCGCCTGACGATCATGGCGGGCGGCCCGGCCGAGGCGATCGACCGCGTGCAGCCGCTGTTTGACGCGATCGGCCAGAAGACCTGGCGCTTCGGTTCGCTGCCGCAGCATGCGAACGTCGCGAAGATCGCCGCGAATTTCACGCTCGCGTCGGCGATCGAGACGCTCGGCGAGGCGTCCGCGCTACTGGGCGCGCACGGCGTCGCGATGCGCGATTTCCTCGACGTGATCACCAGCAGCGTGTTTCCGGGGCCCGTCTACGAAGGCTACGGCGCGATGATCGCGGAGCGGCGCTACGAGCCTGCGCGCTTCAAGGCGCGGCTCGGGCTGAAGGACGTCCGGCTCGCGCTGGAGGCCGGCGACGCGACGTCGGTGCCGCTGCCGGTGGCGAGCGTCGTGCGCGACAGCCTGCTCGACGCGCTCGCGCACGGCGGCGGCGACCAGGATTTCGCGGTGCTCGGCGAGGTCGCGCTGCGCCGCGCGGGCCGCTGACACGCGACAGAAGCGCGGTGCGCACGGCATAATCGGCAGTTCGTTTTCCCTACATCATTCCAGGCAGAGGCAGTCATGAACTTGCATACGTGGTGGCTTTTCGTGGCGACGGTGTTCGTCGTGTCGGCGATTCCGGGCCCGAACATGCTGCTCGTGATGACGCACGGCGCGCGGCACGGGCTGCGGCGCTCGTCTGCGACGATGGCCGGCTGCCTGAGCGCGCTGGTGTTGATGCTCGCGGTATCTGCGGCGGGGCTCGGCGCGGTGCTCGAGGCATGGCCGGCGACGTTCAATGCGTTGCGCTTCGCGGGCGCGGCCTACCTGATCTATCTCGGTGTGAAGGCGTGGCGCGCGCGCGTGGACGACGCGCCGGCGGCCGACGTCGATGCCGTGTCGCAAGGGGCATCGGCATCGCGCGCGGTGCTGTTCCGCAATGGCTTCCTGGTCGCGGGCAGCAACCCGAAGGCGATCCTGTTCGCGGCCGCGCTGCTGCCGCAGTTCATCAACGCGGCCGAGCCGACGCTGCCGCAGTTCGGCATCCTCGTCGTCACGTTCGCGGTGATCGAGGTGAGCTGGTATCTCGTCTATGCGGCGTTCGGCACGCGCATCGGCGCCACGCTGAAGAGCCAGAGCGTCGCGAAGGTGTTCAACCGGCTGACGGGCGGGCTGTTCGTCGGCTTCGGCGCGATGATGGCGCTGGTTCGTCACTGATTCCCGACCGACACCGGCGTACCGAACGCCCCGTTCCTCGCGAGAGGGCGGGGCGTTCGGCTTTGGGGCGTCACGTCACCGCTGCCCGCTTACGCACGCGGGCGATTCAACGCCGCCGCGCCGGCCCTGCGTCCGGCCGCCAGCCCGAACACGGCCGCCGCGCCGGCGAACGCGAGCCCGACACCGCACACCGCGCTCCATCCACCCCATGCCCATGCGCTGCCCGCGAGCGCCGCACCCAGCGCGCCGCCGACGAAGAACAGCCCGACGAACAGCCCGTTCAGGCGTCCGCGCGCGGCCGGGTTCAGCAGGTTGATCTCGCGGCGGCCGATCGTCTGGTCGACGATGACGCCCGCATCGAGCAGCGCCGCACCACCGGCCAGCAGCGCGAGCGCGACGCCGCGATGCGCGTGCGCATCGAAGCCGAACCAGCCGGCGCCGGCGATCCCGAGCACGACGAGCGCCGCGAGCATCGTGCCGTGCGCGAGCCGCTGCGCGGCCGGGCCGTGGCCGCGGTCGCCGGCGCGGCCGGCGAGCGGCGTGACGATCGCGCCGCTGGCGCCGGCGAACGCGAACAGCGCAATGCCGTGCAGGTCGAGCGCGAACGGCGGCTGTGCGAGCCGCAGCCCGACGGCGGTCCAGAACGCGCTGAACGCGGCCATCGCGAGCGCGGCCGACAGCGCATGCCGGCGCAGCACCGGCTCGTCGGCGAGCAGGCGTCCCATCGATGCGAGCAACGCGCGGTAGCCGGCCGTGATCGACGGCGTGCGCGCCGGCAGGCGCAGCGCGAGCACGACGGCGATCGCCGCGTTCGCGAGCGCGGCCAGCAGATAGAACGCGCGCCAGCCGGCCGAGCCCGCGATCAGGCTCGCGAGCGGCCGCGACAGCAGGATCCCGAGCATCAGCCCGCTCATCACGTTGCCGACCGCGCGGCCGCGCTGCGCTTCGGGCGCCATCGACGCGGCCATCGGCACCAGCATCTGGATCACGCTCGACGCGGCGCCGGCCGCGAGCGTCGCGAGCAGGAACACGGTGCCCGACCGCGTGAAGGCGGGCAGTGCGAGCGCCGCCGCGCAGACGGCGAGCGTCGTGACGATCAGGCGGCGGTTCTCGAGCAGGTCGACCAGCGGCACGAGCAACACGAGCCCGGCCGCGTAGCCGAGCTGCGGCAGCATCGCGACGAGGCCGGCGAGGCCGGACGGCAGGTGCAGGTCCGCGCTGATCGGGCCGGTGAGGGGCTGCGCGGCGAACAGATCCATCACGATCACGCCGACCGTCGCGGCGAAGAACAGCGTCATGCCGGTGCTCAGTGCGGGCGGCGCGGCAACGGACGGCGAAACGGGGGCGGAGCAACGATTGGCATGGCAGTTCATCGGAAGCCTGGGTGAAGATCGAAGGAACCCCCCATCGTAGGTGCTCGATGTTTATGCGACAATTGGAATATGTCTAACATGATTATGCGAGTTTGTTTTGAATACGCGTGATCTCCAGGCGTTCGTCGCGGTCGTCGACAGTGGGTCGATGGTCGCCGCGGCCGCGAAGCTCCACCTGACGCAGCCGGGCCTGACGCGGCGCGTGCAGAACCTCGAAACGCTGCTTGGCGTGCCGCTGCTCGAACGGCAGAGCAAACCGCTGAAGCCGACCGCGGCCGGGCGCGACGTCTACGCGCTCGCGCGCAACGTGCTCGGCGCGGTCGACGAGCTGATGGCGGCGGGCTCGCCGGACAGCGAGCCGTCCGGCGAGCTGCGCATCGGCGTGCCGCCGTTCCTGTCCGAGCTCGCGCTGGAGCGGCCGATCGACCGGCTGCGCGACGCGTTCCCGCGCCTCACGCTGCGCGTGACGGCCGGCTGGTCGCCCGCGCTGGTGCAGGGCATCGAGCGCGGTGCGCTCGACGTCGCGACCGTGATGGTGCCGGCGAGCGCGGCGTTGCCCGACGCGTTGACGGCGACGCTGCTCACCACGCAGCCGACGGTGCTCGTCGCCGCGCGCGATTTCCCGCTGCCGGACGGCCCGCTGTCGCTCGACACGCTGGCCGGTTTTCCGTGGGTACTGAGCCAGGACGGCTGCGGGATGCGTTCGGCGCTGAGCCGCGCGCTCGGCGCGGCCGGGTTGCCGTTCGACGTCGCGGTCGAGGCATTCGGTTCCGAGCTGCAGTTGTCACTCGTCGCGCGCGGCGCCGGCATCGGCATCGCCGCGCCGAACGCGCTGGCGCGCAGCGCGCATCGCGATGCGCTGAGGGTGGTGGAAACGGCGGGGCTGGAAACGCGGATCAACGTGTGGATCGTGCACGGCACGTTGCCGGGCCGGCTGGTGCGGCCGGTCGCGCTGCTGCGCGACGCGCTGGGCGACGTGCTCGAACGGGAGAATGGAAAGGGGTCAGGTGCCGTAACGATGAACTAGAGGCCGCATTCGAGGGAAAATCCTTATTTTCTCTACGGAAATGTTGCATTGCGGAAACTGTTTCGCTATAGTGGCACCTGTCTCCTCCATGTCTCCTCTGATATGGATTCAGCCCGCCACTTAGGCGGGCTTTTTTTTGCCTGCGATTTTGTCGCGGCACTCCATTTGCCGGCGGTCGCCGCGCTCAGAACTTGTACGTCATCCCGACGTAGCTGATGATCGGGTCCGCCTTCAGGTCCGATTTCGACTCGGCGAGCACCGAGCCGTCGGCCGCCTTGATCGTCACCGTCGACGTCGTCTTCAGCGGAATGTAGGTCACTGACGCGACCAGCCCGAAGTGTTCCGTCAGGTTGTATTGCAGGCCGGCGTTGAACACCGGCTGCCATGACGACGACGCTTTCGCTTCCACCGATGTCGTACCCGGCTTACCGGCGCCCGCCGCGAGGATCGCGCCGAGGTTGTCCTGCGTCTGCTTGATGAAGTTCGTGTTGAGCTGCAGGTCGCTGAACCAGTTGTACGACACGCCGAGGCCGAGGAACGGCCGGAACTTCGCGGTGGCCTGCCCGAAGTAGTACTGCAGGATCACCGCCGGGCTCCACTGCCGCACGCTCTTCACGATCGGGTTGACCGACCCCAGCCCGATGTTCTGCGTGCCGAGCGCGCCGGCCGGCCCGGGCGGCTTGATCGTGCCCTGGCCCGACACCTTGAACACCGGCGGCACGCCGGCCACCGACGTGACCGCGATGTGGTCGGTCAGGAAGTGGCTGACCGTCAGGCCGACGGTGTCCGCGCCGTTCGTGCGCAGCCCGGTGCCCGGCGACGTGAACGACGGCGGCAGCCGCAGCGGCGTGTTGATCGGCGTCGGCGCGACGTTGGTCGTCATCGGCGTGCTGCTCTGCTGCGGCATGATGTGGAACCAGCCCAGCGTGACGACGTTGCTGCCGGCGCTCTGCGCGTGCGCCGCGAGCGGCGCCACCGCGGCGGCGCCGGCCGCCGCGCAGAGAAGGGTTTTCTTCATCACGGCTTCTCCCTCCGCTTACTGGACGAATGCGCCGATCGTGAAATACGGCGTCGATCCCGCGTTGTCGAGGAAACCGAACACGCCACCCGTGAAGATGAACTTGCCGGTCGGCGACGTGCTGCCCGAACCCGTGTGGATCGTCGTGACCGTGCCCGGCACCTTCTGCGTGTAGTCGAGATCGAGCGCGGTCGCGAGCGACGCCTGCGACGGCTGGAACGGATCGAGCAGCGTGGCCTGCTTGTCGATCAGCGCGGTGGTCCGGTAGTCGAACTGGCTGTCGACGCCGATGTACTCGCCGTTCTGCGAACCGGCCGCCACGGCCGTCTGCGGCGAGAGGATCGAGATGCTCGATTCGTCGTCGGCGGTCAGGCCCGGCACGCCGTTGCTGTCCGGCGTCGGGTTCGGGTTCGCGACCCCTGTGCGCACGAGGATCGGCACGAGCTGGTTGCGCAGCTTGCCGACGATCATGAAGCCCTTGCCCTGCGGCGTGGCCGACAGCGTCGGCTTCAGCTGGCTCCGGTAGTTGTTCGTCTGGAACGCGCCGCTGCCGTCGGCCGACTGCACGAAGTTCGTGCCCTGCTGCGTGCACGCGCCGCCGGCGAACTGGCCGGTCGTGTCGCACTTGGTCCACGTGCCGTCCGCGTTGATCGTCACCTTCGCATCGATCGACGCCGGCCCGAATTTCTGCGACGGCACTTCGCCGAAGCCGATGTGGCTGTACGTGCCCGCGACCTTCGTGATGTCGGTTTCGATCGACGAGAAGCCGATGAACGGGTAGTACGGGAATTTCGTGTCGGGCACGGCGGCCTGGCCGAGCACGCCGTCGAACTGGATCTCCTTGCCGGGAATCGTGCCGCCCGCGACGCCGAAGCCGACGAAGATGCGCGCCGGACGCGACGCACCGAGGCTCGCGCCGTTCAGGCGGAATGCGCACTGGTTCAGCTTGTTGGTCGGCAGCAGCGTTTCCTGCGTGAGCGTGCCGCTGTCGACGGTGCCCGCGCGAGTCGGCACGACGGTGCCGGTCTTTTGCGGCACCGGCGATTCGACATAGGTGACCTGCCAGGTCATCTTGGTCGTGTCGAGCTGGACCTTCGCGAGTTCGCCGCTGCCCGCGCCGCCCGTGAACACGGTGTTGTAGTCGAGCGACGCAGGACAGAGCCGGTCTTCGACGAGCGGGGGCGGATTGTCGCTGCCGCCGCCGCATGCGGAAAGAAGGGGGGCGGCAAGGGCCGCCGCCAGAATGAGGTTGCGCTTCATGTTGCTCCTCCAGATTTGTCTTGTGCGGCGGCCAGCTCCCTGTCGGCCGCTTCTGTTGTGTGCTCGTCCTGCTTGCGCCGAGCCGAGCGCCTTCGTGCCTTCCCTGCGTCACGCGGCGGCGGGCCGGCCGCCGCGTCCTCGATCGCTACTTGCTGATCTGCGCGCCCACGCCGAAGTACGGGGTCGACGACGTGCCGGTGATCGCCGACGTCGACGTGACGCCGCCGTTCACCGTGCCCTGGATCAGCGCTGCGTACAGCCCGCCCGTCGCGATCACCACGCCCGATGCGGACGGGCCGCTCTTCGGTATCGTCGTCGCGTTCAGCAGGCCCGGCGTCGCCTGGCCGTAGTCGAGCGTGAAGCCGTCTTCCTCGGCCTGCGTGGACGGGTTGATGAACGACGCGTTGCTGCCGCGGATCAGCGCGGCCGTGTACTTGAAGTTCGAGTCCGCGCCCGCGTAGCCGCCATCGATCGTGCCCGACGTGACCGCCGTCGCCGCGCCGAGCACCGCGATGCCCGATTCGTCGTCGACCTGCGCGTCGAGGTGCAGCGGTGGCGTGCCGAGGTTCACGTTGCCCGTGCGCACGATCACCGGCACCGTCGCGCCGTTGAGCTGGCCGATCACCATGTGCGCGGTGGCTGACTTGCCGGTCGCGCCGACGATCGGCAGTTGCGTCTGCGGCAGCGTCTGCGGTGCCTTGGTGCTGTCGAAGTAGCCGCCCTTCGCACTCGTCTTCCACGGATCGCCGGTCGTCTGGCAGCCGCCCGAACCGCTCGACGTGCACGCGCCGTTCGCATCGAACGTCTCGCTCGAGTTCGAGCCCTTCGTCGCGTAGTTGCCCGACGGCACGAGGTGGTAGAGCAGCGCGTTGTACGTGCCCGGCAGCTTCGAGAGGTCGGTCGTCGTGTTCGCGAAGCCGAGGAACGGATAGAAGTCGAAGTGCCGGTTGGGCACCTTGCCGACGTTTTCGGCGATGACGGGGACGATCGTCAGCCCGTCGTACTGGATCGTCGCGCCGGGAATGCCGCCGCCCGCCACGCCCATGCCGACCAGCAGCATCGGCGGGTTCGCCTGGTTGAAGTCGGCGGCCGTCGAATAGGTCGAGCCGTCCGGCGCGGGGCCGGTGCCCGGCGTGAGGACGAACGCGCAGCGCGTCTGCTCGGCGGTCGGCAGCGTGCCGGTCGGCGGGTGAATGACCTTGCCGGTGATGGTCGTGCCGACGCGGCTCGGGGTGACGGTGCCCGTCTTCAGCGGAATCGGCGATTCGAGCCACTTGAGCGTGTACGTCATCGCGACCGCGTCGATGTTGACGCTGACGATCTCGCCGCTACCCGCGCCGCCGAGATACGTGCTCTTCACGATATCCGCGTTGGCCGGGCACAGTGCGCCGTTGATCGGCTGCGAAGGCGGCGGCCCTTGCGTGCCGCAGCTCGAGCCGGAACATTGGGGCGCATCGATCGGCGCGAGCGCGCCACCGGAGTCCCCCCCACCACATGCAACCAGGAAAGGGGCAATGGCAAAGGCCGTTGCCACCCCCTTCGATAAGGCGTGCGACATGCCGCTGTCTCCAATCGTTTAATTGTGCGAGCTAATGTCGCTGCCTGGGTTTTTGCTGTCAATTGATGAACCCGTCTAAAAAAGGCGATTGAAACGGGATCGGCAATTTGAATCCTTGCCCGATAAGGAAATTGGTAAGAATTTAAACGCGAGACAGGCTGCCGAAAGCTGCCGGAGTGGGGGATGCGCGACGCTCGGCATGCTCTCGAAGCGCCTTCCTGCGCATAACGGCAGCGTTTGAATCGACGGTATCCGGTTTATCCCTATTCGGGATTGACTGGATAAGGAAGGGCTGGATTAATTCGCTGGTAATCGCGCAATGGAAAGCTTGTAAATATTTGTAAATGCGCGATCCGGTGTTTTTATATATTGCCTGATACGGGTAAATAAAAAGCCGGCCACTGGCCGGCTTTGCATGGCGTGCGATGCTGAATCAGCGTTTGAGGCCCGCGTCCTCGGCCGCGCCGATGTTGAGGTTCATGCACTGGATCGCGGCGCCCGACGCGCCCTTGCCGAGGTTGTCGAGGCGCGCGACCGTGACGAAGCGCTCCGCGTTGCCGAACACGAACAGGTCGACGCGGTTCGTGTCGTTGTTCGCCTGCACGTCGAAGAAGCCGCCGTCGAGGTTCGCATCCGCATCGAACGGTGCGACGCGCACGAACGCTTCGTCCGCGTAGTACTCGGCGAACACGCGCTGCACGTCCTGCGGCGTCGCGCGCTTCGCGAGCTGCTCGGGCGTGAAGTAGGTCGTCACCGCGAGGCCCTTCAGGAACGGGCCGACGATCGGCGTGAAGATCGGCGCGTTCGCGAGGCCCGTGTGCGCGGCCATTTCCGGCAGGTGCTTGTGCGCGAGACCGAGCGCGTACGGGCGCGGGCTCGCGAGCTTGCCGCCCGGCGCGGCGCTTTCGTACTCGGCGATCATCGACTTGCCGCCGCCGCTGTAGCCGGTGATCGAGTAGCTGTGCGCGGCGAACGTCGGCGCGACGATGCCCGCATCGACGAGCGGCCGCATCGCGAGCACGAACGCCGATGCGTGGCAGCCGGGCACCGCGATGCGCTTCGACGTACGAATCTTCTCGCGCTGCGCGCGGGTCAGCTCGGGCAGGCCGTAGGCCCAGTCGGCGCTGGTGCGGAACGCGGTGCTCGCGTCGATCAGCGTGGTGTTCGGGTTCTCGACGAGCGAGGCGGATTCGCGCGACGCGACATCCGGCAGGCACAGGAACGTGACGTCCGACGCGTTGATCAGGCGGCGGCGCTCGTCGACGTCCTTGCGCTTCGCTTCATCGATGCGCAGGATCTCGATGTCGCTGCGTGCCGACAGGTATTCGAAGATCTTGAGGCCGGTCGTGCCTTCCTGGCCGTCGACAAAAACTTTGGTGCTCATTTCGCTCTCACTGAATGAAACGGGAGCCGCGGCGCCCTGAAACCGCCATTTTAAGACGTCATCCGGCGGCACTGCACCGCGCGGGGTGAAAAAAGACGGCCCGCGGGCCGTCTTGTGTCCCTTTCACGCGGCCGGCGCTGCGTGGCCGCGCGAACGGCGGCGCGCGCGGGCGGGCGGCCGGCCGGGTGCGTTCAGCGTCCGCCGGCCACCCAGCGCGCCGTCGCTTCGGCGATGCGTTGGCCGAACGCCTTTGCGGTGTCGAGGTCGCCGGGCAGCGGGCCCTCGTCGGGCGTCGCGTCCGCCGGCGACTGCGCGAGCAGGCCCGTGAAGCCGCCGACGTAGTTGATGTCGTTGCGCGTGGCCGCCTTCGAGTTGGCCGGCATCATGCCCGTGCCGACCCACACCATCCCATGTTGCATCGCCAGCGTGACGAAATACTGAATCGTCGAGAACTTGTCGCCGTTCATCGTCGCGGAGTTCGTGAAGCCCGCGGCGATCTTGTCCTTCCATTTCTGCGTAAACCACGGTTTCGACGTGGCATCGGCGAACTGCTTGAACTGCGCGGACGGGCCGCCCATGTAGGTCGGCGCGCCGAAGACGATCGCGTCCGCCGCGTCGAGCGCGGCCCAGCCCGCGTCGTCGAGCTCGCCGACGGCGATCAGGCGGGCGGTGGCGCCGGCATCCTGTGCACCCGCGTGCACGGCCTCGGCCAGTTTCTGCGTGTGACCGTAGCCGCTGTGATAGACGATGACGATGTTCGACATGAAGCGTTCTCCGGAAAGGGATGGGAACGGCGGACCGCAGGCTCGCCGCGTCACGCGCCGCACTCGGGCGGCGCGACGGATGCGCGGCGGGATGCCGCGACCGGTGCAGCCGAGTCTAGCAAGCCGAAATGACGGGAAAAAAGCGCGCGGGCCGCGCACAGAAATTCGCGGGCGCGGGCAATCGCGACCTGCAACGGGCGACGGCGTGCGAGCGCTTACTGCCCGTAAGTGACCGTGAGTTGCGCGGTGCCGATCGCGAGCGTGCCGATCTCATGCTCGAACATCGGCGCGGGGCGGCCCTGCGAGATGCGCAGGTCGGTGCCTTTCAGCGCGTAGACGGTGATCACGTAGCGATGCGGCTTGCCGGGCGGCGGGCACGGGCCGCCGTAGCCGTCGATCCCGAAATCGTTGCGCGCCTCGCTCGCGCCGATGCGGCGCAGGAAGCCGGATGCGCTCGCGTCGGCCGGCAGGCTCGTGACGGTCGCCGGGATGCCGGCGACGGCCCAGTGCCACCAGCCGTGCCCGGGCGCGTCGGGATCGAAGATCGTGACCGCGTAGCTGCGCGTGCCGGCCGGCGGGTTGCGCCACGCGAGTTGCGGCGAGCGGTTCGCGCCCTTGCAGTCGCCGCGGTCGAACACGTTCGCGGGCCGCACGCGGGCGCCGGGCGTCAGGTCGTCGCTCGTCACGGTGAACGGGCCTTCGGCATGCGCCGGCAGCGCCGCGAAAACGGCGGCGCACAGGAGGGCGGGGAGGAGGAACAGGGACGGGCGACCCGATGGCGCAGGCGGAGTGATCCGGCGATCCACACGCATATGGCGCATCTCCCGTCACGTGGGCCGGACCGAGGCGCCCGGCGTTGTTGGCGTTGTGTGTTGCCCGCGCCGCTGATGGCGGCGATGAATCAAGTCTAGCATTAGGGTTCGATGAGCGACGCACACCGGCGCCCGCGATTGCGATCGGTCAGGGCGCCGGTCGACGGACGAAAAAAAACCGCCTGCGATGAAGCAGGCGGTTTTCTCGGCCAGTGCGCCGGCATGCGTGCCGGCGTGGCGTCATTCCTTCGGGGCCGTCGCGCCGCCGTGCGCGGCCGACCACTCGGCCGGTGCGTGCAGGAATTTCTCGACTTCGTCGAGCGTCTTCGTCTCGAAGTAGCCCGACGCCTTCGCGACGCGCAGCACGTCCCACCACGTGGCGAGCGCGTGCAGGTCGACGTCGATGTCCTTCAGGACCGACACGCTTTCCTTGAAGATGTCGTAGTGGAACAGCACGAAGCAGTGGTTCACCGTCGCGCCCGCGGTGCGCAGCGCGTTGACGAAGTTGATCTTGCTGCGGCTGTCGGTCGTCAGGTCTTCCACCAGCAGCACGCGCGAGCCTTCCTCGAGATGGCCTTCGATCTGCGCATTGCGGCCGAAACCCTTCGGCTTTTTGCGCACGTACTGCATCGGCACCATCATCCGGTCCGCGATCCATGCCGCGAACGGGATGCCGGCCGTCTCGCCTCCCGCCACCGCGTCGATCTGCTCGAAGCCGATGTCGCGCGTGATCGTCGTTTCCGCCATTTCCATCAGCGCACGGCGCACGCGCGGATACGAGATCAGCTTGCGGCAGTCGATATAGACGGGGCTTGCCCAGCCGGACGTGAAGATGAACGGTTTTTCGGCATTGAAGTGCACCGCCTGCACTTCGAGCAGGATTTTGGCGGTCGTATCCGAGATCGACTGACGATCGTAGCCTGTCATGGGCATTCCTTGGGTGATGAGCGAGGAGCGGGCGCGGGCCCGGTGGCGCAGCAAGGGGAACCTGCCCTGGGGGCCGGGGCGCGATCGGAGCGCCGATCGCATCGCTGCGCGCGTAGCCCGATATTTTACCCGATTCAGGCCGGTTTTCGGCGGAATTCGCGCGGGTTCGCCGGGCCGCTCACCACCGGCGAAACAAACGGGGTGCGACCAGTCCGATGCTGATGCCGGGGATGCGGCGGTGCACCAACAGAGGTCATTTAGGGGGTGTACACTAGGCGACCCTTGGAAATCGTTCAGTACTTTGTACTTTCCTCTTGCCACCCGCCAAGGTTCGCTGGCGTGCCGATCCGGCGCGTCGCGGGCCGTCTCGCAGTCGACTATCCCCTCGATTCAGGCAGACGCGGCCGAAGGTGCTGTGTACTGAGTCGTCAATATTTCGCATGTCTCTCGCAGGTCAATCATGGACGAACAACTGAAGCAGGCCGCTCTCGCTTATCACCTGAACCCGAAACCCGGCAAGATTTCGGTCACCCCGACCAAGCCGCTGTCGAACCAGCTCGATCTGTCGCTCGCGTATTCGCCCGGCGTCGCCGCCGCGTGCGAGGCGATCCACGCCGATCCGCTCGACGCGCAGAAGTACACGTCGCGCGGCAACCTCGTCGGCGTCATCACGAACGGTACGGCCGTGCTCGGTCTCGGCAACATCGGCCCGCTCGCCGCGAAGCCGGTGATGGAAGGCAAGGGCTGCCTCTTCAAGAAATTCGCGGGCATCGACGTGTTCGACATCGAACTGTCGGAGTCCGACCCCGACAAGCTCGTCGAGGCGATCGCGATGCTCGAGCCGACGCTCGGCGGCATCAACCTCGAGGACATCAAGGCGCCGGAATGCTTCTACATCGAGCAGAAGCTGCGCGAGCGCATGAAGATCCCCGTCTTCCACGACGACCAGCACGGCACCGCGATCATCGCGTCGGCCGCGATCCTGAACGGCCTGAAGGTCGTCGGCAAGAAGCTGTCGGACGTGAAGCTCGTGTGTTCGGGCGCGGGCGCGGCAGCGATCGCGTGCCTGGACCTGCTGGTGAACCTCGGCCTCACGAAGTCGAACATCCTCGTCGCCGATTCGAAGGGCGTGATCTACGAAGGGCGCGGCAACCTCGATCCGTCGAAGCAGCGCTATGCGGCGAACACCGACGCGCGCACGCTCGCCGACGCGATCGTCGGCGCTGACGTGTTCCTCGGCTGCTCGAGCGCGGGCGTGCTGAAGCAGGACATGGTCAAGACGATGGGCGACCGCCCGCTGATCCTGGCGCTCGCGAACCCGGAACCGGAAATCCGCCCGGAAGACGCGAAGGCCGTCCGCCCGGACGCGATCGTCGCGACCGGCCGCTCGGACTACCCGAACCAGGTCAACAACGTGCTGTGCTTCCCGTTCATCTTCCGCGGCGCGCTCGACGTCGGCGCGACGACGATCACGGAAGAAATGAAGCTCGCGTGCGTGCGCGCAATTGCCGAGCTGGCCCAGGAAACCGACCAGAGCGAGGAAGTCGCGAAGGCGTATGAAGGCCATTCGCTCGAATTCGGGCCGGACTACCTGATTCCGAAGCCGTTCGACCCGCGCCTGATCATCAAGATCGCGCCGGCCGTCGCCCAGGCCGCGATGGATTCGGGCGTCGCCACGCGCCCGATCCAGGACATGGACGCGTACCGCGAGCAGCTCGGCGCGACCGTCTACCGCACCGGCATGGTGATGCGCCCGGTGTTCGCGACCGCGAAGCAGAAGGAGGCTCGCATCGTGTTCGCCGAAGGCGAGGACGAGCGCGTGCTGCGTGCCGCGCAGTTCGTGCTGCTGGAAAAGATCGCGAAGCCGATCATCATTGGCCGTCCGTCGGTCGTCGACATGCGCCTCGCGAAGATCGGCTCGAAGCTGAAGGCCGGCACCGATTTCGAAATCGTCGATCCGGAAGACGATGCGCGCTACCACCGTTACTGGCAGGCGTATCAGGAGATCGGCGCGCGCGACGGCGTGACGCCGGAAGTCGCGAAGGCCGCGATGCGCAAGTTCAACACGCTGATCGGCGCGATGCTCGTGCACCTGGGCGATGCGGACGGGATGATCTGCGGGATGATCGATACGTTCCACAGCCACCTGAAGTTCGTCGAGCAGGTGCTGGGCCGTGCGAACGGCGCCGAGCACCTCGCGGCGATGAACCTGCTGATGCTGCCGGGCCGCAACCTGTTCCTGTGCGACACGTACGTGAACGAAGTGCCGAGCGCGGAGCAGCTCGCCGACATGACGATCCAGGCGGCCGCCGAGATCGAGCGCTTCGGCATCGTGCCGAAGGCCGCGCTGCTGTCGAACTCGAACTTCGGCAGCGCGCCGTCCGCGTCGTCGCGCCGGATGGCCGAGGCCCGCAAGCTGATCGTCGAACGTGCGCCGAACCTCGAAGTCGACGGCGAAATGCACGGCGACGCGGCGCTGTCGGAAATGATCCGCAAGCAGGCGTTCCCGGGCACGACGCTGTCGGGCGAAGCGAACCTGCTGATCATGCCGAACGTCGAAGCCGCGAACATCGCGTACAACCTGCTGAAGATGGTCGGCGGCGAAGGCGTGACGGTCGGCCCGTTCCTGCTCGGCGCGGCCAAGCCGGTCCACATCCTGACGCCGGCCGCGACCGTGCGCCGGATCATCAACATGACGGCCGTTGCCGCCGCGAACGTGAACACGAAGTAAGTCCACGCCCGCGTGTGCCGCGCGTCACGCGCGGCGCAATGAAAAACGCCACGGAACCTGCGTTCCGTGGCGTTTTTTTTGCGTGAACCGTAAGAGGCGGCGCGGGCGGGGCGTTCTGACCGCGAACGCCCCGCCCGCCGCGTACCGTTATGCGACCTGCTGGTGCGACTGGCCGCCTGCCGGCGAACGCCACTTCGCGAGCAGCGTGTCCCACTTCTGGCGCACCGCGCGCAGGTTGTTCTCCTTCACGTGGCCGTAGCCGCGAATGCCGTCCGGCAGCGCCGCGAGCTCGAGCGCGAGCGGACGGTTGGCCGCGTTCAGCCTGGTCAGCACCTCGCCGATCAGCGCTTCGTACTCGCCGATCAGCGCGCGCTCGGTGCGGCGCTCCGCGGTGCGGCCGAACGGATCGAGCCCCGTGCCGCGCAGGAACTTCGCCTTCGCGAGCAGCCGGAACGCCGACATCATCCACGGGCCGTACGCCTTCTTCACGAGATGGCCGTGCGCATCCGTCTTCGCGAACAGCGGCGGCGCGAGGTGGAATTTCAGCTTCCAGTCGCCTTCGAACTGCGCGGTCAGGCGCGCGAGGAACGCGGGATCGGACTGCAGCCGCGCGACCTCGTATTCGTCCTTGTACGCCATCAGCTTGAACAGGTTGCGCGCGACCGCTTCGGTCAGCGGCTCCTGCACGGTGTCGCCGTCCGCCAGCGCACGCTCGGTGGCGCGCACCTTGTCGACGAATGCCGCATAACGCGACGCGTACGCGGCGTTCTGGTACGCGGTGAGGAATTCCACGCGCTTCGCGATCAGCGCGTCGACCGCCTTCTTCGTGTGCAGCGAGATCACCGTGGCGCCTTGCGCGGGGCGGGCGTCGCCGGCCGCGGCCTGCTTCACGCTGGCCAGGTCGTACGCGGCGCGGCGGCCCCAGTCGAAGGCCGCGCGGTTCTTGTCGACCGACACCGCGTTCAGCTCGATCGCGCGTTCGAGCGACGCGAGCGTCAGCGGCAGCCAGCCTTTCTGCCACGCGTAGCCGAGCACGAACGGGTTCGTGTAGATCGCGTCGCCGAGCAGCGCGACCGCGAAGCGGTTCGCGTCGATGAAGTCGACCGCTTCACCGGCCGCCGCGCGGATGTCGTTCTCGGCGGACACGCCGGGGAACGCCCAGTTCGGGTTCTTGATGAATTCGGCGGTCGGCGTCTGCGCGCTGTTGACGACCACCCGCGTCGTGTCGTGCCGCATCCGCGACGTGCACTCGTCGCCGGCCGTGACGATCGCATCGCAGCCGATCACGAGATCGGCTTCGCCCATCGCGATCCGCGTCGCATGGATGTCGGTCGGCGCGTGCGAGATCTGCACGTGGCTCATCACGGCGCCGCCTTTCTGCGCGAGGCCGGTGACGTCGAGCACGGTCACGCCCTTGTTCTCCAGGTGCGCGGCCATCCCGAGCAGCGCGCCGATCGTGACGACGCCCGTGCCGCCCACGCCGGTGACGAGCACGCCGTATGCACGGTCGATCGGCGGCAGCGTCGGTTCCGGAATCGGCGGCAATGCGCTGCCGTCGACCGACACGGCCTTCGGCTTCTTCAACTGGCCGCCCTCGACCGTGACGAAGCTCGGGCAGAAGCCCTTCACGCACGAAAAGTCCTTGTTGCAGCTCGACTGGTTGATCTGGCGCTTCGTGCCGAATTCGGTTTCCAGCGGCTCGACCGACAGGCAGTTCGACTGCACCGAGCAGTCGCCGCAGCCTTCGCACACTGCGTCGTTGATCACGACGCGCTTGGCCGGGTCCGGATACGTGCCGCGTTTGCGGCGACGACGCTTCTCGGTCGCGCAGGTCTGGTCGTAGATCAGGATCGTCGTGCCTTCGATCTCGCGCAGCTCGCGCTGCACGTCGTCGAGCTGGTCGCGGTGATGGATCGTCACGCCCGGTGCGAGCAGCGCCTTCTGGCTGTCGTACTTCTCCGGCTCGTCGGTGACGATCACGATCTTCTTCGCGCCTTCGGACGCGAGCTGGTGCGTGATCTGCGGCACCGTCAGCACGCCGTCGACCGGCTGGCCGCCCGTCATCGCCACCGCGTCGTTGTAGAGGATCTTGTAGGTGATGTTCGCCTTCGACGAGATCGCCGCGCGCACTGCCAGCAAGCCCGAGTGGAAATAGGTGCCGTCACCGAGGTTCGCGAACACGTGCTTCTCGTCCGTGAACGGCGCCTGGCCGATCCACGGCACGCCTTCGCCGCCCATCTGGCTGAAGGTGCTCGTGCTGCGGTCCATCCACACGGTCATGTAGTGGCAGCCGATCCCGGCGATCGCGCGCGAGCCTTCCGGCACGTTGGTCGACGTGTTGTGCGGGCAGCCCGAACAGAACCACGGCTTGCGCTCGGTCTGCACGTGCGGCTTCGCGAGCGCCATTTCCTTCGCGTTGATCACCGCGAGCCGCGCGGCGATGCGCGCGCGCACGTCGGACGGCAATTCGAACTTCTCGAGCCGCGTCGCGATCGCCTTCGCGATGATCGCCGGCGACAGCTCGTAGTGCGCGGGCAGCAGCCAGTTGCCCATCGGCACCGACCATTCGCCGCCGGCGCCGTCCTTCTCGTCGAACTTGCCGAACACGCGCGGGCGCTGCGCATCGGGCCAGTTGTACAGCTCTTCCTTGATCGCGTATTCGAGGATCTGGCGCTTTTCCTCGACCACCAGGATTTCGTCGAGGCCGCGCGCGAACGCCTGCGCGCCCTGCGCTTCGAGCGGCCACACGCAGCCGACTTTGTACAGCCGGATGCCGATCCGCGCGCAGGTTTCGTCGTCGAGGCCGAGATCGATCAGCGCCTGGCGCACGTCGAGGTACGCCTTGCCGCCGGTCATGATCCCGAAGCGCGCATGCGGCGAATCGATCTCGATCCGGTCGAGCTTGTTCGCACGGACGTAGGCGAGCGCCGCGTACCACTTGTAGTCGAGCAGCCGCGCTTCCTGCACGAGCGGCGGATCGGGCCAGCGGATGTTCAGGCCGCCTTCCGGCAGGATGAAATCGGTCGGCAACACGATCTCGGTGCGATGCGGGTCGATGTCGACCGACGCCGACGATTCGACGACGTCCGTCACGCACTTGAGCGCGACCCACAGGCCCGAATAACGGCTCATCGCCCAGCCGTGCAGGCCGAAATCGAGATATTCCTGCACGTTGGACGGGAATAGCACCGGTAGCCCGCAGGCCTTGAAGATGTGCTCGGACTGGTGCGCGAGCGTCGATGATTTCGCCGCGTGGTCGTCGCCGGCGAGCACCAGCACGCCGCCGTGCCGTGACGAGCCGGCCGAGTTCGCGTGCTTGAAGACGTCGCCGGTGCGATCGACGCCCGGGCCCTTGCCGTACCACATGCCGAATACGCCGTCGTGCTTCGCGCCGGGGTACAGGTTCACCTGCTGGGAGCCCCACACGGCGGTGGCGGCGAGATCTTCGTTGAGGCCGGGCTGGAAGACGATCTGGTGGGCGGCCAGGTACTGCTTGGCTTTCCAGAGCGACAGATCGAGGCCGCCGAGCGGCGAGCCGCGGTAGCCGGAGATGAAGCCGGCCGTATTGAGACCGGCGGCGCGGTCGCGTTCCTGCTGGAGCATCGGCAGGCGCACGAGGGCCTGAATGCCGCTCATGTACGCGCGGCCGCGTTCCAGTGTGTATTTGTCGTCAAGCGTGACGGACTTCAGCGCGGCTTCTAGCGACGCGCGTTGGTCTGCGTCTAGCGGGGCATTCATTAACTGTCTCCTCCACCCGGTCTGGGATCACCAAAACTTCGGTTGCGTCGGCATCTTTTGGATGCGTCTGCAGTGGCCGGCATGTTCGCCGGTTTTAAGGGATGGTAGCACTGGGGCAAACCCGCCGGTCATCGGCTGAAAGGCGGAGTGGATTGCGGCAGCGCGCCATAAAACAGGGCGTGATAATGCGTTACATCATGTAAAGGCATGTAAAGCCGGCCCTATCTGCGGGCAAATGCCGTTAATCTTGTCGGCCTGCCGGAGGTGCCCGGCCGCGTGGGTTCGTTCCGACGCAGTCGGGGAGGCGCCGGCAGTTTTACAGGAGGTGCAATGAACACACGTCATATCCAGAGTTTCCTGATCGTGTCCGCGGCGTTTTTCGCGATGACCGGCCCGGTGCACGCGCGAGG
This sequence comes from Burkholderia sp. BCC0397, assembly GCF_902832865.1. NCBI lineage: Bacteria > Pseudomonadati > Pseudomonadota > Betaproteobacteria > Burkholderiales > Burkholderiaceae > Burkholderia > Burkholderia sp. BCC0397. Next base: position 104,313 of record NZ_CADFDL010000021.1, read on the forward strand.
CGCGAGCGCACTGGCGGCAGCCGGCGCGCAGATGCGTCAGATCGTGCCGGCCCAGGACGCCGCAGCACAGCCGTCGGCCGAGCGTGCCGTCGAGTCGAAGGCGAACGTGCGTTGACGCGATCGCGCGGCCCGCTGGCTGCGCCGGAATGCAAAAAGGGCGGGAATCCGAGGATTCCCGCCCTTTTTCTTTGTGCCGCCGGATCGCTCAGCTGCCCGGTCGCCCGGCACCGCCGCGCGGCGGAAGCGTCAGGCCTTGTCCTGCACGACGCCGCGGCGGATCTGGTCGAGCTCGATCGATTCGAACAGCGCCTTGAAGTTGCCTTCGCCGAAGCCCTGGTTGCCCTTGCGCTGGATGATCTCGAAGAAGATCGGGCCGATCTGGTTTTCGGTGAAGATCTGCAGCAGCAGGTCGTCGCGCGCGCCGTCGATCAGGATCTTGCGCTTCTTCAGCTCGTCCAGCGATTCGCCGTGGTTCGGCACGCGGCGGTCGACCAGCTCGTAATACGTGTCGATCGTGTCGAGCAGCTTCACTTCCTTGCTGCGCAGCCCGTCGACCGCCTGGTAGATGTCGCTCGCGCCGAGCGCGATGTGCTGGATGCCTTCGCCGTGATACGCGTCGAGGTATTCCTGGATCTGGCCGGCCGTATCCGAGCCTTCCTCGTTGATCGGGATGCGGATCTTGCCGCACGGCGACGTCATCGCCTTCGACTTCACGCCCGTCACCTTGCCTTCGATGTCGAAATAGCGCACTTCGCGGAAGTTGAACAGGCGCTCGTAGAACTCGGCCCATTCCTGCATGCGGCCGCGATGCACGTTGTGCGTCAGGTGGTCGATGTAGGTGAGGCCGTGGCCGACCGGGTTCGGGTTCGCGCCGGGAATCGGCTCGAAGTCGACGTCGTAGATGCTGATGTCGCCGATCGCGCCCGGCTGCGCGCCGTTCTTGCCGCGCCAGCGGTCGACGAAGTAGATCAGCGAATCGCCGATGCCCTTGATCGCCGGGATGTTCAGCTCCATCGGGCCCGTCTTGTTGTCGAAGCCCCATGCGCCGAGTTCCAGCGCGTGCTGGTATGCCTTCGCGGCGTCCTGCACGCGGAACGCGATCGCGCAGATCGACGGGCCGTGCAGCCGCGCGAAGCGTTGCGCGAACGAATCGGGTTCGGCGTTGATGATGAAGTTGATGTCGCCCTGGCGGTAGACCGTCACATCCTTGTGGCGGTGGCGCGCGATCGCGGTGAAACCCATCCGTTCGAACAGTTGTCCGAGTGCTTTCGGGTCCGGTGCCGTGTATTCGATGAATTCGAAGCCGTCGGTGCCGACGGGGTTGTCCCAGGTGGGGATCTGCATGTCGTGTCTCCTGTACGGGGCGATCGGCCGGGGCGGCGTGCGCGTGCCCGGCGTGGTTCGAGGTCGACGGCCGCGCCGGCAAGGCACGTGCGCGGCGAGTCGAGACATGCGACAGAGTGTAGCGGGCGGCCGCGAGCGGAAACTTGCGAACTTAATCGCCCGCGCCTACGATGGCGCAATTTCCAGTCTCAAAATAATCAATGGAGGGCAGAAGATGGCGCAAGCCGAATTGGATGCCATCGATCGGCGAATTCTCGCGATTCTTCAGGAGAACGGGCGCCTGTCGAACCAGGAGATCGCCGAGCGCGTGAACCTGTCGCCGAGCCCGTGCCTGCGGCGGATCCGGCGGCTCGAGGAAATCGGCGTGATTACCGGCTATGTCGCGCTGCTGAATCCGCAGAAGCTCGGGCTCGACCTGCTTGCCTACGTGAGCGTGCGGCTGGAGAAGCGCGGCGGCCTCGCGCCGGTCCGGGCCGACGAGACGTCGGCGCGCGCGGGCGCGACCCACGCGGAGCTGTTTCGCGCGGCCGTGCAGACCTGGCCGGAAGTGGTCGCGTGCCACGCGATGACCGGCGACATGGATTACCTGCTGCGCGTGCAGGTCGAGGACATGGCGCATTTCTCCCGCTTCGTGCAGGAGCATCTGCTGCATCACCCGTCGGTGATCGACGTGAAAACGAGCTTTTCGCTCGACTGCTTCAAGGAAACGACGGCGTTGCCGATTCGTTCGGTGCGCTAGCGCGGCGGGGAAGGAAGGGCGCCGGGCGTGCCGCAGGCGCGGCCCGGCTGGCCGACGTCATCGACGTCAGGCCGTCAGTGCGGCGGGCATCAGCGATTCGATGAACTTCGTCGTGCGGTGCGCCTGGCGCTTCATCGCGTAGTCGAACACCGCGGCCTGTTCCTGCAGCATCTCGGCGATGATCGTCGAGTGGTCGGCCGGCGGCAGCGACAGGTACGCATCGGCTTCGCCGTACGTGTACTCGATCCGCATCCCGGACTTCTTCGCGATGTGCATCATCGTCGCGTTACGCGACAGGCAGTGCATGTACAGCATCGTCACGTGCGTGTTGCGGCTGCGGATCGCCGCGCGCTCGAACAGCTTCGAGCCGACGCCGCGGCCGCGCGCGCTCTCGAGCACCGACACGCCGAATTCCGCCGTGCGCGCGTCGCCCTCGGCCGGCAGATAGGCCAGATGGCCGACGCCGATCAGTTCGAGGTCGTGGTCGAACACGCCGAATACGGTATCGCGACCGAAATCGATCGTGCGGACATAGTTCTCGATCACGTGGTCGGGCACCATCTGGCCGAAGCGCAGCAGGCGGTCCTCTTCGTCGAGCGAGAGAAAGTGGGTGAGCATCTGCTCACGGTCTTTGGAAGCCAGTTCCCTGACGAGAACCGGCGCAGTACCGACCTTGCCGACAGCATCGGCACGGCCGTTGAATGGCGTGTTCATCGTGGGTTCCTCAGTGTGGGTGCACAAACGTGTTGTGCAATGCAACAGCATTTTACCCGAGCGGGGTTGGGGAAAACCCGCATTTGACGTTGTTTGTCCTGAGGGGAAATTCTAAACCTGCTTAGTTCATTCTGTATCTATTTGATTTTTAATAGATTTAAAATTCATCATATGAAATGCGCGGCGGGCTGTCGCAGTGTGCCTTCCGCGCAACGCATGCTGCTGCGCGGCAATCATGCGCCGGGCGACAGGCCGCGTTCCATCAGGTCGATCACCTGTTCGGCGAAATCGCGGTAGCCGAGGCGGCCGCCCGGCTTGAGCCACGTGAACGTCCAGTTGATCATCCCGAACACCATCATCGTGACCGACGTCTGGTTTTCCTTGGAGATCCGGTCCGGATAGGCGCGCGCGAGCTGGCGCGCGAACGCCGCGACGATATCGCGCTGGCGGTCGAGCACGATTTCGCGCTGCGCATCCTCCAGGTACTTCACGTCGTTGAGCAGCGCGACGTGGCGGCTGTGCGACGTCTCGTATTCGGCGAGGAACGCGCGCACGAGTTCGGCGAACGCGTCGCGCTCGCTGAGGCCGCGCCGCTGGCTCGCGCCCTCGACCTCGGCGATGATCAGCATCAGCCGTTTCGTGTAGCGGTCGAGCAGGTCGAACAGGATCGCTTCCTTGCTCTCGTAATAGTGATAGAGCCGCGCCTTCGACGTGCCGCTCGCGGTCGCGAGATCGGACATCGACGTGCTCGGGTAGCTCGTCTGCGCGAATTTCTCTGCGGCCAGGTCGAGGATCTGCTCGCGCTGGGATTCGTGGTCGGGCGCTCGGGTTCGGGCCATGGTCGAATACGGAAGATTAGCGGTGCGCGGCCGCGCGCACCTGCGTGGAAGAGAGGGCGTCGGGCGCGTCGTCCCGCAGCTCGAGCCGGCCGGCGGCCGCGAGTTCGCGGCAGCGCCACCAGGCGATCGAGTCGCTGACGAACAGCCCGCCGCGGTCGGCGGCGGCCATGATGCTGCCGACGAGGTGCCGCGCGGGCTGCCAGTCGGTTTCCGCGCGCGCGACGATCAGTGCGTCGAGATCGGCGTAGTGGCCGCTCTTGATCGTGTTGCTGACCCAATAACGCAGTTCGGCGTTCAGGTGCTTCGCTTCCTGCCATTCGAGCGCGAGACGGCCGATGCGCAGGACCGAGACCGGCGCGGCCACCGGCCGCTTGCGCGCCAGTTCCGCGGGCGAGAACATCCCGGTCGCGCAGGCCTGGTCGGTGCGCGACAGCGCTGCGCGCTGCGCGGCGTCGAGGTCGGCGGCCGACAGCCGCACCTCGTTCAGGCGCTGCGGCGCGTTGCGCAGGTGATAGGCGACGCGGCGCAGCAGCAGCTTGTCGCCGACGCTCGGCGCGTGCCACACGACGACCTGGCCGGTCTCCGTCGCGAGCTGGTCGAGGCGTGCGATTTCGCCTTCGATTTCCGCGTTCCAGTCGGGAATCTGGTCGCCGAGCACGTGCTGCCAGAAAGCGGCGCGCGTGTCGGGCGTCTCGTCGACGCCCTTCAGCGGCCCGACCGCAAGATCGTCGAGCAAACCGACGACGCGCTCGTCGCGTCCGGTTTGCGCAAGGGCCTCGCGCAGCGACGCGGCGGCGGTGCCGCCCTGAATCACATGAATGGTACTCATCGGCCTGTCGTCAACAAAAGAAAACCGCCGGCCGGGCGGACGTTGCGATGTCCCGCCGGCCGGCGGCCCCTAGTGTAAGCGAGATGTGTGACGACGAGAAACCGGCGCGCCGCGCCGGTGCGATGCCGCTCAACGTTCGTCGAAGCTCACGACGACCTTGTCGCTGATCGGGTGGCACTGGCACGTCAGCACGAAACCGTCCTTCACTTCGTGCGCCTCGAGCGTGTAGTTCTTCTCCATCCGCACTTCGCCTTCGACCACCTTCGCGCGGCACGTGCAGCACACGCCGCCCTTGCACGCGTACGGCAGCGCGAGGCCCGCGCGCAGGCCCACGTCGAGCAGGCTCACGCCTTCGTACGGCAAGCGCAGCTTGCGCTTCTTGCCGTCGAGCACGATTTCGAGGTCGGCGGCCGGCGTCTGGTCGGTGATCTCGACGACCGGTGCGCCGGCCTGGGGCAGCGGCGAGCCGAAGCGCTCGACGTGCACCTTCGCCGGCGGCACGCCGGCCGCCTTCAGCGCGGCTTCGGCGGCGTCCATCATCGGCGCCGGGCCGCAGATGAACGCCTCGTCGATCGCGTCGGCCGGCGTCAGCGTGCCGAGGAATTCCGCGCATTTCGCCTGGTCGAGCACGCCGTTGAACAGCTCGACGTCCTGCAGATCGTCCGACAGCACGTGATAGAGGACGAAGCGGTTGATGTAGCGGTTCTTCAGGTCCTCGAGCTCCTCCGCGAACATGATCGCGTCGACGCTGCGGTTGCCGTAGATCAGCGTGAACGTGCTGCGCGGCTCGAGTTCGAGCGTCGTCTTCACGATCGCGAGCACCGGCGTGATCCCCGAGCCGCCGGAAAACGCGACGTACTGCTTGCCGTGGTCGGCGTTCAGGTGCGTGAAGAAGCGGCCGTCCGGCGTCATCACGTCGATCGTGTGGCCGGGCTTCAGCGTGTCGAACGCGAAGTTCGAGAAGCGGCCGCCGCGCACGCGCTTGATGCCGATGCGCAGTTCGCCGTCACGGTCGTAGTCCGTCGTGCCGACGCAGATCGAATACGAGCGGCGCGTCTCCTCGCCGTCGATGTGAGTCTTCAGCGTGACGAACTGGCCCTGCGTGAAGCGGTATGCGTCGCGCAGCTCGGGCGGCACGTCGAACGAGACGGTCACGGCGTCGGCGGTCTCGGGCCGCACGTCGCGGATACGCAGCGGGTGAAATTGCGGGGTCGCCATATTCAGTAGGGTTTGAAGTAGTCGAAGGGTTCGCGGCAGTCGACGCAGCGATACAGCGCCTTGCAGGCCGTGGACGCGAATTGCGCGAGACGTTCGGTGCGCGCGGAGCCGCAACGCGGGCAGGCGGGCGCCGCGACCGGCCGCGGCACGAAGCGCACGACGTTTTCCCGCGGCGCGGCGCTGCCGCACTGACCGACCGGCGGCGCGATGCCGTACGCGCGCAGCTTGTCGCGCGCTTCCTGCGTGATCCAGTCGGTCGTCCACGCGGGGGCGAGCACGGTCTCGATCCGGTGCGGCGGCAGATCGGCGGCCTGCAGCGCGGCGGCGATGTCCTCGGCGATCTGCGACATCGCCGGGCAGCCCGAGTAGGTCGGCGTGATCACGACTTCGAGCCGGCCGTCGTCCGCGCGGCGGACGTCGCGCAGGATGCCGAGCTCGCGGATCGACACGACCGGGATCTCCGGATCGGGCACGGCTTCCAGCACGTCCCACGCGCGGGTGAGCAGCGGATCGTCGGGGTGCGCGGCGGGGGCGGCGTGGGCAGGGGCGGCGGTCTGGGCGGACATCGTCGGGCTCCGTGGCGTGGGCCGGTTACCAGCTCGCGCCGGGGTGCTGGCGCGCGAGGCTCTGCATTTCCGCGAGGAGGTAGCCCATGTGTTCCGAGTGCTCGCCCTGCTTGCCGGTCGTCACATGCTTCACGGGGGCCGGCAGCGTGAGCGTCGCTTCGGCGAGCGCGTCGTCCACGTCCGCGCGCCACGCGGCCTCGATCGCGGCCGGCGCCGGGCCGATGCCCGGTGCGACGATCGCGTCGTCGACCGCATCGGCGGCGAAGAATTCGCGCGTATACGGCATCAGGTAGTCGAGCGCGGCCTGCGCGCGGTGGTGCGATTCATCGGTGCCGTCGCCGAGGCGCACGAGCCATTCGCGCGCATGTTGGACGTGATAGCGGGTTTCCTTCACCGATTTCGCGGCGATCGCGGCCAGTTGCGTGTCGGTCGACGTTTCCAGCGCGCTCCACACGTGCAGCATCAGCGCCGCGTACAGGAAGTTGCGCACGATCGTCACCGCGTAGTCCTTGTCGGCGTGCGCGGTGCCGGCGAGCGGGCCGTAGTGCGGCAGCTCGGCGAGCGTGAAGTTTGCGAATTCGCGCTCGGTGCGGAAGTACGCGTAGTCGTCCTCGGTCTTCGTCGCGCCGGTGAGCTGGCGATCGAGCTCGGCCGCGTGCGTGTACAGCATGCGCGCCTGGCCGATGAGGTCGAGGCTCATGTTGGTGAGCGCAATGTCTTCCTCGAGGATCGGGCCGTGGCCGCACCATTCGGCGTTGCGCTGACCGAGGATCAGCGCGTTGTCCGCGAGGCGCAGCACGTAGGAGAGGTGTTCGGGCGTGATCGTCATGGCGCGGGCGTTACATGTGGTTGACTTCGTCGGGCAGCGTATAGAACGTCGGGTGACGGTAGATCTTGTCGCCCGCCGGCTCGAACAGTTCGGCCTTTTCGCTCGGATCCGACGCGGTGATCGCCGACGACGGCACCACCCAGATGCTCACGCCTTCCTGGCGGCGCGTGTAGACGTCGCGCGCCATGCGCAGCGCCATCGTCGCGTCGGCGGCGTGCAGGCTGCCGCAATGCTTGTGATCGAGGCCCTGCTTGCTGCGCACGAACACTTCCCAGATCGGCCATTCCTTGTTCATCGCTTTCTCCTGATTCCTGAATTCGAGGGTTGCCGCTCAGGCGGCGTGTTGTTCGGCGCGGGCGCGGCGCTTCGCTTCGTGCGCGAGCGCGGCTTCGCGCACCCAGGCGCCGTCCTCGTGTGCTTTCACGCGAGTCGCGAGGCGTTCCTTGTTGCACGGGCCGTCGCCGTTGACGACGCGCCAGAATTCGTCCCAGTCGATCGTGCCGTAGTCGTGGTGGCCGCGCGCCTCGTTCCATTTCAGGCCAGGGTCGGGCAACGTCACGCCGAGCACTTTCGCCTGGTCGACCGTCGCGTCGACGAATTTCTGGCGCAGATCGTCGTTCGAGATCCGCTTGATGCCCCATTTGGCGGACTGGCTGCTGTGGACCGAATCGGCGTCGCCCGGGCCGAACATCATCAGCACCGGCCACCACCAGCGGTCGACGGCCTGCTGGACCATCGCGCGCTGCGCGTCGCTGCCCTTCATCATCGACAGCAGCGCGTCGAAACCCTGGCGCTGGTGGAACGACTCTTCCTTGCACACGCGGATCATCGCGCGCGCGTACGGGCCGTACGTGCAACGGCACAGCGGGATCTGGTTCATGATCGCGGCGCCGTCGACCAGCCAGCCGATCACGCCGACGTCGGCCCAGGTTGGCGTAGGGTAGTTGAAGATGCTCGAGTATTTCGCCTTGCCGGCGTGCAGTGCGTCGATCAGCGAGTCGCGCGATACGCCGAGCGTTTCGGCCGCGCTATAAAGATAGAGGCCGTGGCCGGCTTCGTCCTGCACCTTCGCGAGCAGGATCGCCTTGCGCTTCAGGCTCGGCGCGCGCGAGATCCAGTTGCCTTCCGGCAGCATGCCGACGACTTCCGAATGCGCGTGCTGCGAGATCTGGCGTACCAGCGTCTTGCGATACGCGTCGGGCATCCAGTCCTGCGGTTCGATCTTGCCGTCCGCGGCCATCACTGCATCGAACCGCGCCTGCTCGGGCGACTCGGCTGCGGCGTCGAGCGGCGCGACGTTGCCGGGGATGTCGAGGGATTGCGTGTACATGGCGAAGGCTCTCGTCCGGTTGAATGTGTGCGAAGTATAAACCAACCGACCGGTCGGTTAATAAATTTCTTGCGGATTTGCAGCGGGACTCGGGTAAACGAGGGACGTCGGGGCGCGATCAGGTCGCGCAACTGCGGCTCCGCACGTGGGGCTCGCGTCTTCTGCGGCACAATGCCCGCTTTCCGATGAGGATTTTGCCGATGTCATTTCGAAGCAGTTTCGCCGCGGCCGTGCTGGGGGCGGCCGTTTTCGTGTCGCCGCTTGCGGCGTCGGCCGCGCCGGCCGGTTGGGTCGCCGCGTGGGCGACCGCGCTGCAGCCGATTCCCGATCTCGCCGCACCGCCGCCGCTCTACCGCGCACCCGACGTGGCCGGGCGGACCGTGCGCCAGATCGTCTACCCGACCGTGTCGGGGCGGGCCGCGCGGATTCGCGTGAGCAATGCATACGGTCGCGCGCCGCTGGTCGTCGAGGCAGCGAGCCTCGCGCGCGCCGGGGAAGGGGCGGCACTCGCCGGCGGCGCGGCGGTGCCGGTCCGGTTCGGCGGCAAGGCGTCGGTGACGCTCGCGCCGGGCCAGGCGCTCGAAAGCGATCCGGTGGCGATCGACGTGACGGCCGCGCAGCCGTATGCGGTCAGTCTCCAGATGGGGCCTAACCAGCGGATGACGGTCTGGCATCGCGTGTCGAACCAGTTCAACTATGTGTCCGCGCCGGGCGATCACGTGGGCGATCCGGGCGCCGGCGCGTTCCGCACCCGGTTTACGCAATACGCGTGGGTGACCGAGCTGGCCGTCGAGACGGGTTCCGCACGCGCCAGCGTCGCCGCGATCGGCGATTCGATCACCGATGGGCTGCGCTCCAGCGTGAACCGGAACCGTCGCTGGCCCGACGCGCTCGCACGCCGGCTGACGGCGTCGGGCGCCGATTCGATCGGCGTCGTGAATCTCGGCATCAGCGGGAACCGGCTGCTCAGCGATTCCGCGTGCTACGGCACGTCGCTGGCGTCGCGGTTCGAGCGCGATGCGCTGTCGCGCTCGGGCGTGAAGGCGGCGATCGTGCTGATCGGGATCAACGACATCAACTTCGCGGCGATGCCGCCGCGCGCGGGGCTCGATTGCGATCACCCGCATACGCAGGTGACGGCCGCGTCGCTGATCGACGGCTATCGCCGGCTGATCGAGGCGGCGCACCGGCAGGGCGTGAAGGTCTTCGGCGCGACGCTCACGCCGGCAGCGTTGCCGGCGGGACGCGAAGCGATCCGGCTCGAGGTGAACCGGTGGATCCGCAGCGGCGGCGGGTTCGACGGCGTGGTGGACTTCGATGCGGTGCTGCGCGATCCGGCGCGCCCGAGCGTGCTGCAGCGCCGATACGATAGCGGCGACGGCATCCATCCGAGCGATGCGGGCTACACGGCGATGGCCGACGCGGTGCCGGTTGAGCAACTGCAGGCCGCGGTGGGCGGCAAGTGACGCGCTTCTATATATAGAGGGAAAGGTTGCCGACGGCCTGTGGGCCGACGGCGCGACATCGTTCGTCGAGCCCAAAGCCTCCGTGCGCGGCAGCGCACGGAGGCTTTTTCAAACTTTCTTCACAAAGGGCTTGCGCGGATGGGGGCGGATGCTTAGAATCACGCCTCTTTCACGCTAACGGAAACGCGGCGCGGGAGGAAGGGAAGCGGTGCTGTTGGGGTTCGGTGGTAGCGAGCCTTGGCGGCGCAGGAAGTTGAGCCCCGCAGTCGCAACGATGTAGTGTAAAAAGTTGTTGACGATCTGCGAAACACGGTTCATAATCTCGCTTCTCTGCTGCTGAAAACGCAGCGCTGCTGAGAAACTTCAGGTTCCTCGCAGAAATGCTCTTTAAAAATTAACAGCCGATAAGTGTGGGCGCTTGATGGA
>NZ_CADFDL010000022.1:0-106195 GCF_902832865.1 Burkholderia sp. BCC0397
TTCCTGAACAATCTTGCCGGTTCCATGATCCACCTCCGCCCCTGTTCGATGCCGGCGCACGATCGTTGCGCGCGCCGGTCCTTTTATCCGTCAGCCGGCGGCCGTCAGCGTTCGCTGACCGAGCGCAGCGATTCCGCCGTGTAGAAATCCGACTTGAAGCGCGGATCGTCGGCCTGACCGAACCAGCGAATGTCCTTGCCCTGGCCGATCGACGACGCATCGAACACATAGCGGCCGTTGATCATGTCGTACTGCGCGAGCGGTTCGTTGTCGCAGGTGCCGCCGAGCTCCCAGACCGGAATCGGGTAGCTTTCCCGCACCTTCCACAACTTGCCCTGCGCGTCGTAGTCCTCGCCGACGAGCGCGAGCCAGCTGTCTTCGTCGAGATAGAACACCTTCTTCGACGCGACGTGCCGCGCGCTCGGCTTCAGCGTCGCTTCGACGACCCACACGCGATGCGTCTCGTAGCGGCGGTTCGCAGCGGCGAGGCCGTCGGGCGTCGCGACGTCGTGCAGCTTGCTCTTGAACTTGTACATGCCGAACGCGTTGTACGGGACGAGCATTTCCTTCTTGCCCACCAGCTTCCAGTTGAACCGGTCGAGCGAGCCGTTGATCATGTTGGCCTCGTCGATCAGGTACTGGTTCTCGAAGCCGATCAGCGGCGCGTCGTGCGTATAGGCCGGCATGCGCCGCACGCGGCGCTGGCCCGGGAAGTAGTAGTAGGTTTCCGAGTCCTTGTTGAAATACTGCCGCTGGACGAAGGCCTGCCCGGCCAGTGCGGCCGGCGAGTTCATCTGGAAGTAGACGGCGGCGCTCAACTGGTCGACGTCCTGCGGCGATGTCTTGCCGAGCTTGGCCGACGGGAAGTAGAACGTCTGCGGGCCGACCGCGTCGATCCATTCGCTGCCGCCCGGGCGCGGCGAAATGCTCGTGGCGACCTGCGCCCATTCGACGCCTTCGCCGCGATAGCGCATCTCGTAGTTCAGGATCGCTTCGATGCCGCTCTTCGGTTGCGGAAACGGCACGCCGGGCAACGCGGCCGCGGCGAGGTTCTCGCCGCTCGCATCCAGCTTCGCGGCCGTGAGGTTCGCCTTCGAGTTCTGCTCGGCGGCATCCGGCAACTGGCATTCGCGGTGGGACGGGTAGACGTCCATCCGGTAGCCCTTCTTCTGCTTGATCAGCGCGACCTGCCCGGGCGACAGCTTGTCCGCATACTTGTCGACGTTCGCCGCATCGATCGAATAGAGCGGCTTCTCGCTGCGATGCTTCCAGAAATCGCCGCGCACCTTGCCCCACTCCCAGCCGGCGTCGGGCGACTGCTTGCCCGTATAGGCCGGCACCGCGCCGTCCTTGCTCGCCGAGCGGTCGGCGCCGGCCGGCGTCAGGTCGTCCGCCGCGACGGCGGTGCCGATCGCGACACATGCAGCGGCCGCGATCGCGGACGTGGTCCAGAAACGATGCTTCTTCATCATGGTTCTCCTTCGTGCTCCGCCTTCGCTCGCCCATCCCGGACGAAACGCGTTTGCTTCGATCGTCATCGTCAGCCGACGATGACGTCGCTCCCTGATCGAGGCCGGCCGGGGTTCCGGCCGGCTGCCTGCCACTTGATTGATTGCTCTCTTGGCACTATTTCTTCAGTACTACGATCCATATGGAACGCAGATCCAACGCAAAACCCTCGTGCCTTCCGTCAGCCCTTGCCGGACCCGGCCACCGCCACCGCGCGAATCTCGACGCACAGCCCCGGCAGCGCCAGTTGCGTGACGCCGACCGCCGTCCACGACGGGTAACGGTCGGGGAAATACACGTCCTTGACCGCCGCGAAGCCTTCGGTCTCGCGCTGCAGATCCGTGTGGAAGGTCGTCAGTTCGACGACGTCGGCGAGACTCGCGCCGGCTTCCTCGAGGATCATCTTCAGGCACTCGAACGCGATTTGCGCCTGCGCCTGCACGCCGTCGGCCGGCTGCATCTGCGCGTCGAGGCCGACCTGGCCCGATACCCAGATCGTGTCGCCGACGCGCGTCGCCGGCGAGAAGTGGTACGCGTCGTACCACGGCTGGAACGCGGCCGGCACGATCGATTGCCGCTTCGGGGTTGCTGTCATGATGAGTTCTCCCGGTTCAGACGAGTTGACGGAAACACGGCGCGCGGAACGGATCGCCGGCCTTCAGCGCAGCGAGCTCCTCGACGAACAGCACGCCGGCCGGCGTGAATCCCGAGCGGCTTTCGTCGGGCAGCGGGCTGAACACCGCGTCGTCGCCGAAAAAGCGCAGCACGAGCGTATGGCGATCGGGGAAATCGGCATCGACCGCGCCGCCGCCGTGCAACACGCCCGGATGAAGCAGCAGCACGTCGCCCGGCTTCGTTTCCCACGACAGGATGTCGTACGCATCCGGCGCCGTGCGGCGCTCGGCCTCGATGTTCGGCAGGCGCGGCCATACGTCGCCGCCATGCAACGGATCGGTCGGGTCCTCGGCGTTCTGGAACGTCGTGCCGTCGTGCCGCACACCGTGATGCGAGCCGCGCACGATCTCCAGCGCATTGCGCTTCGGCACGTGCTCGAAGCTGATCCACGCGTTGCCGAAATGCATCCCCTGCCACGGCAGGTACGATGTGTCCTGGTGCCACGGCGAGCGTGCGCTCTTGCCGCCGCCCTTCATGAACAGCTCCTCGGCGAAATACCACACGTGCTTCGAGCCCCACAGGTCGGCGAACAGCTGCCCGAACGGCAGCGTGCCGACCAGCGCGTCGAGCCGCTCCTTCGCATACGGGTTCGCGTTGTCGTTGTGCGACTTGTATTCGGTGCCGTCGAGCAACGTCGTCGCCATCGGGCCCGGATTCTCCATTCCCCAGTCGAACACCGCGCGGCATTGCGCGAGTTGTTCGTCGTCGAGCACGCCTTCGATGAGCACGGCTCCGTCCTCGAAGAACGCCTTTCGCTTCATTGCATCCATCGTCTATCTCCCCATTCGTTCAGCCACAACCGGCGGTTCGTCTTCACTGCCGGCCCTTCAGTAGAACATGATGACTATGTTAGGTCATCATGACAAAAATAAATAAAAGATAAAGGCGGGGTATTCCCTGTTTCGTCTGCATGATCGAACGTGCGTCGCCGCCCGCCGCCGGCCCATCATGACAATCTGCTTTCGGCCTTCATACAAGCGCACGACGACGCGCGGCCGCCGCTGCTTCGCACCTTCATCCGCGCACGCGATCGAACACCGTGTGCGTGATGAAGCCGACCAGTACCGTGTCGGCCAGCGCGTCGACCGTGCTTCGCGCATCGGCCGCGCCGTGCGACTGCATGCCGTCGCACAGCGCGGTCAGGCCGAGCGCCAGCACCGGCGTGGGCAACGGCAGCGACACGCCGGCCCGTGCCGCATACGCGTCGATGCACGCGGCCGCGAGCGCCTGCCGGTCGCGCAGCAATGCGCCGAACCGCGCACGGAACCGCGGATCGCGCGCGGCCTGGAGCTGCGCGTCGAGCCACATCAGCTGCGCTGCAGGCTGGGTCGTGCCCCTTCGCCAGTACGCGAGCATCGCGCGCTGCGCATCGTCGTCCGGGTCATGCGAACCGACGATCCGCTGCAATGTCGCGGCAGCGTCGTCCCGATCGCGTCGCAGCAGCTCGAACAGCACGTCGGCCTTGCCGCGGAAGTTCGAGTAGAACGCGCCACGCGTATGCCCGGCCGCCGTTGCAATGTCTTCCACGCTCGCGGCCGCATACCCCTTCTCCGCGAAGATCGCGTGCGCGGCGCCGAGCAGGCGTTCGCGCGTCGCATCGCGCCGCTCGGCGCGGGTCAGGCGCGGCGAGTCCATCGGACCGTTCCACCACCACCGCGGCAGCCGGTCGCCCGCGATACGTGCATGCCGATCACTTTCTCAGTACATCTACTCATTTCGGATACGACAACACACCGGCACCGGCCCGACTGCGCCCCTTCTCCCGCTCCAGTGCGCAATACGCGTAATAGAGCACGACGGTCAGGTACGACCAGGTCAGCAGCGCCAGTACATAGAAATTGAACACGACGTTGGTTTCCTCGCCCGGGATCTTGTAGAAATCGTAGATGCACGCGATCGCCTGCGAAGCGACGAGCCCGAGCGTCGTCGTCAGCGCGTGGAACGCGTGGCCGGCACGCACGAGCCGCCACACGAAGCTGGCGAGATAGATCGACATCAGCGTCCACATCGCCACGTAGAAGTACGGCAACGCGTGCTGCAACACGCCGGCCACGAGCGCGACCGTCCCGAGCGTCGCGAGCACGAACAGCGTGACGTCCTGCCGCATCGACGGCCGGTAGCCGTGCGTGACGGCCATCAGGCCGGCGACCGCGATCACCGGCATCCCGAACCCGCGCGAGAAGGCGTCGAGAAAGTGCGAAATGAAGTACGACACCGGCGATTCCGTCGCGAAGAAGATCACCGCGTTGGACGCGGAGATCGTCACGATCCACCACTCGAGGCCGATCAGGAAGTTACGCTTGCGCACGAACTTGAAGCCGTAGACGCCGGTCGTCGCCGCAAGCGTCGCGCTGGAAAGACAAAGGACAAGTGATCTGTGATCCATGGTTCGAACTCCCGAGGTCGATTGCTGCCGTTGATTCACTGCCTGGCGGGGCTGAGGCTCGCGAGATAGGTCGCCACCGCCGCGCGGTCATCCGCCGACATCGCCTGCGCGACGCGCTGCATCGTGCCGGTCGCCTCGCTGCGCGAGCCCGTCGCGAACGCGTCGAGCTGCGCGAGCAGATAGTCGTAACCCTGCCCGGCCAGACGCGGGAACTGCGCCTGGCCCGTCAGCCGTGCGCCGTGGCAGGCGGCGCATGCACCGCCTGTCACCAGTTGCTGGCCTTTCGTGCGCAGCCGCGCATCCGGCTTGAAAGAGCCGTTGTCCAGCGGCGCCTGCTTCGCGTAATAACCGGCCAGACGCGTGATCTCGGCTTCGCTCATCGTCATCGCGAGCGGGCCCATCGTCGGGTTCGCGCGTTGCCCGCCCGCAAACGCACGAAGCTGCGCGGCCACGTATTGCGCCGGCTGGCCGGCGAGGCTCGGATACGCCTGGTTGAGCGACGTGCCCTTCACGCCATGGCAGCTCATGCACGCGTCGGTCACGCGCGGCCACGGGCCGCCGTCGGCGTCGTCGGCTTGCGCGGCCGTATCGATATGGCGCTGCAGGCGGTAGAAGCCCAGCAGCGTCGGGCCGTAGAGCGCCAGCAACGCGCCGATCACCACGAGCGCCGCGACGAGCAGCATGCGTTTCTTCATCTTCGCTCTCCTAAGCACGACGCAGCGCATTGAGCGCCTGAAGCGCGCTTTGGTGACCGGAGCGCACGGCGCCGTCCATGTAGCCGGCCCAGATGTTCGCGGTCTCGGTGCCCGACCAGATCAGGTTGCCGCATGGCGCGCGCAGCGCGTCGCCGTGCGCGCTCCAGAAGCCGGGCGGGATCGCCGACACGCACGTGAGCGTCCACGGGTCGGCGAGCCCCCAGTCGCGATCGTGGTACGACACCGGCGCGCGCGCTTCGTCGCCCCACGCCTGCGCATAGAGATCCATGTGCATCTGCTTCGCGGCCTGCGGATCCGACGGCACCAGCGCATTCCGGACGAACGCGTTGATCACGCCGATCTCGCCGCCCGGCGGCGAATTGTCGTAAGCCCAGAAGATCGGCCCGTCGGTCTGGAAGATGTGGCCGTTCAAGCCCTTGTCGCGCCAGAACGGGCGGCGATAGACCATCGCCGTCTTGCGCGCCGGCGAATGGGCCGGCCAGGCGCGCTGCAGCGCGAGGCGCTTGTCGGGCAGCGGCGGGTCGAACTGCACCTGGTGGCACAGTGCCGGGTGAAGCGCCATCACGACCTTTTTCGCGCGCACCGTGCCGCGATCGGTCTGCAACGTGACGACGTCGCGATCCCAGCCGACGATCCGCCGCACCGGCGACGACAGCCGCACCTTGTCGCCCAGTTGCTGCGCCATCCGGATGCTGAGAAGCTGCGAGCCGCCGACGAAGCGGGTTTCCTGCGCGCTGTGCTTGATCGAGTCGAGTTGCGCGTAATCGGAATCGGCGGAGTTGATCATCGACAGGAAGTGCAGCAGCCCCATCTTCGCCGGCGCGATGCCGCCCGACAGCGAGATCGACGCGTTCCAGCCCATCCGGTCTTCCGCCTTGATACCCTGCGTCGCGAGCCAGTCGCCGACCGACAGCCGGTCGAGCTCGCCGGCCTTCGGCGACGTCCACGGCGCACCGGACGGCACGTCGCGCGACAGCTTGCTCAGCTTCGCCGCGACGGCCTCGTCGGTGCCGAAGGTGCCCTCCAGGTCGAGCTCGGCGCGCCCGTCGCCGCCGAGAATCACCGTCTTGCCCGCGTAGTAGCTCGGGAACGTGCCGACTTCCAGCTCGCGGGCGAGATCGGCGACCGCCGTCTGGCCCGGGCCGATCCACTGGCCGCCGACTTCGGTCACGAAGCCGCCGCCCACGTCGTAGTTCAGCGTGCGGCCGCCCACGCGGTCGCGCGCCTCGAGCACGACGAAGGATTCGCAGCCCGCGTAGCGCAGGTCGCGCGCGGCCGTCAGGCCGGCCAGCCCGGCGCCGACGATCGCGACATCGAGCACCGCGCCGTCGTGGCCGGCGGCAGGCGCCGCATCGGCCTTCGCCCGCGCGGCGCCGAGTGCAAGGCCGCCCGCCGCGACCGACGCGCCCGCGACCTTGAGCCACTGCCTGCGCTGCGGGTCGGCCGCCCCGCTGATGGATGACTTCCTGGACATGATCTGTGAATGACGCCTGCAATGAGCGCGAACGCCGGCCGCCCCGGCGGCAGGCGGCCATCGTTCGCGCGGAGTCTGACGACGGGATGCGATCCCGATCCGCTTCACCTGCCGCCGGCCCGCCCGCCCCCTGACGGGGCGCGCGAATCCGGTTCGCATTCCTGCCTGGACACGCGCCGTACTACCCCGTACCGATAAGGATTTTCCGGCGCCTCTAATTAGTACATGTTGCAAAAGTTAGGTCATGATACATAAAACAGGCTTGAAAAAAAAAGACAGGGTATTCCCCTGTCGGGCAACGCCTTTCAGCGCTTCCGAAAGGTTGCGGAAAGACGGCGCACGCGACGGCGATCGGCGCGGCCGCGCCCGTCTCCGTTCGGTTGCGCGGGCCGTACGGTAGTATGGCGATTCGATGGAACCCCGATGGATCTGAACGAGTGGCCATGCCCGAATTTTCTTCATCCCCCGGCGCCGGCCAGCGCGCGCAGGCGCTCGTCCTCATCGCCGAGGACGAACCCGAGATCGCCGAGATCCTGATCGCCTATTTCGCGCGCAACGGCCTGCGCACCGTGCACGCCGCCGACGGCCGCCGCGCGCTCGAACTCCACCTGTCGCTGAAGCCCGACCTCGTGCTGCTCGACGTGCAGATGCCGCACGTCGACGGCTGGAAGGTGCTCGCCGAGATCCGCCATCGCGGCGACACGCCGGTCATCATGCTGACCGCGCTCGACCAGGACATCGACAAGCTGACCGGGCTGCGCATCGGCGCCGACGACTACGTGGTCAAGCCGTTCAACCCCGCCGAAGTCGTCGCGCGCGCCCAGGCGGTGCTGCGCCGGTCGATGGGCGGCTCGCGCCAGGAAGAGCAGCGCGTGCTGCGCGCCGCGCCGTTCGAGATCGATCTCGAACACCACGAAGCGACGGTCGAAATCGACGGCACGCGCCACACGCTCGTGCTGACGCTCACCGAATTCAAGCTGCTCGCGCAGCTCGCGCGCGCGCCGCGCCGCGTGTTCAGCCGCGCCGAGCTGATGGCCACCTGCCTGCCGGAAGGCGACGCGCTGGAGCGCACGGTCGACAGCCACGTCAGCAAGCTGCGCAAGAAACTCGACGATCTCGGCGTCGCGGGCGTGCCGGCAAGCGTGCGCGGCGTCGGCTACAAACTGTGGGGCGGCGAGTGAGACTCGATGGCCTGAGCCGCCAGATCGCGCTGACGATGGGCGCGATCGCCTTCGGCGTCACGGTGCTGATCGTCGTGACGGCCTATGCGTTCTACTACCTGCTGTACCAGTACTCGCCGGAGTCGTTCCAGGCGGTGAGCTGGCTCCCGAGCGGGCCGGAGTGGGTGTGGATCATCTCGACCACGCTGGTCGGCCTGCTGATCGCGATCGTCGTCGCGATCAACCTGTCGCGCCGCATCCTCGTGCCGCTGAATTCGGTGACGGACAGCATCCGCCGCGTCGCGCGCGGCGATCTCGGCGCACGGGCCGTCGCCGGCGACCGTTCGTTGAAGGAAGCGGCGCTGCTCGCCGACAACTTCAACGTGCTCGCGAGCGAGCTGCAGCGCGTGACCGACGAGCAAACCTTCTGGAACGCGGCGATCGCGCACGAGCTGCGCACGCCGGTGACCGTGCTGCGCGGCCGGCTGCAGGGGCTCGCCGAAGGCGTGTTCACGCCGAGCGACGCGCTGTACCGCAGCCTGCTCGCGCAGGTCGAAGGGCTGACGCGGCTGATCGAGGATCTGCGCGTGGTCAGCCTCGCCGACAGCGGCCACCTGAGCATCGAGATCCGCGACACCGACCTCGCCGCCGAGGTGCGCGCGGTGGTCGACGTGTTCGCGCACGCGCTGCAGGCCGCCGGTCAGCATCCGGCACTCGATCTCGACCCGCGTCGCATGTGCTGCGACCCGGTCCGCATCCGTCAGGCTTTACTCGCGCTGCTGGAGAACGCACGCCGCCATGCGGTGCCCGGCGCGATCCGGATCCAGACGCGCATCGAGAACGGCATGTGCCGGCTGCGCGTCGAGGATGACGGCCCCGGCATCCCGGCCGAGTTCGCGCCGCACGTGTTCCAGGCGTTCCGGCGCGTCGACGAGTCGCAACCCGGCGGCTCCGGCCTCGGGCTCGCCGTCGTCGCGGCGATCGCGCATGCGCACCACGGCGAAGCGCTGTGCGTGCCGACCGGCGCGGGCGGCACGCGGTTCGAGGTGCAGTGGCCCGACGATCTCGTGCCGGTGCCTGAAAGCGAGCGCTTCCCGGCGTAACGTGCGAGCCTTACCGCTCATGCGCGCGGTTCGCGCCCGACCTGTTCGAGCGGCGGGGTGAACCCGAGCACCGTGTATTCCATCACCGATACCGTCCCTTTCCCGGCCGCGCCCTGCACGACCACCGCGCGCACGGCGCCGGCGCGGTCGAATTTCAGCCGCGTGCCGACGGTCGCCTGGCGCAACGCCTCCAGTGCCTCGATCCGCGCGATCGCCAGCTTGCGTACCGCGCCGGACACGTACACGGGCAAAAACGCCAGCGCGATGAAGATCGACACCGCGTCCTTCGACACGCTGTCCAGCACCGGCTGGCCCGACATCACGAGCGACAGCGACGTCGCGGCGACGAAGATCGCGAGCACGGTCGCACCGACGCCCAGCGATGCGAGCCGCTCGGCCGCCTGCTTCATGCGCGCCTTCGCGAGCGCGCGGGCGGGCGCGGGCGTCATCAGCCATTCGCGCTGCGCACCGTAGAACCCGGCGATGCCGAGGAACAGCGTCGCGGCCGCGCTGATCGCGATGCTGGTGTACAGCGCGCCGGCCATCACGCAGACGAATTCGAGCACGAACACGATCGCGAGCGGGCACAGCAGCAGGCGGAACGAATAGCCGTCGCGGCCGTGCCCGCGGATCCACCATCTCACCGGCGCGAGCTGCCAGAAGCGGCTCTCCGGGCGGAGCGAAAGTTCGTCGTCGTCGGTCAATTCGTCACCTGTGTGTCCGTTGCATCCGTGCGCCCGGTGCGGCCGAAACGGGAATGAATACCTGCGGTTATCGATTGATCCCAAAGATTCATTGGACTGTGTCTCCGCCGCCGCGCGATGCTGGGCCCGCCCGTGAACGCAGCGTCATTGCAACGCCGCGCACGAACATGGAGTGAGACACATGCCCACCGACCATCGTCAGCGGCGCCACACGCTGTGGCTGCTGTGCGCGCTTTCGTTCATCCTCTACGTCGACCGCGTCAACCTCGCCACCGCGGCCGGCGCGATCAAGGCCGAACTCGGGCTGTCGAATACCGAGCTTGGCGTCGCATTCTCCGCGTTCGCGTATTCGTATGCAATCTGCCAGATCGGCGGCGGCTGGATCGCCGACCGGTTCGGCGCCCGCATCACGCTGATCGGCTGCGGGCTGATCTGGGTCGTCTCCACGTTCACGACCGGGCTCGTGCACAGTCTCGGGCTGCTGTTCGCCGCGCGCCTGCTGCTCGGTATCGGCGAAGGCGCGACGCTGCCGGCCCAGGCCCGGGCGATCACGCACTGGTTCCCGCGCGAACGGCGCGGCGTCGTGCAGGGCTTCACGCATTCGTTCTCCCGGCTCGGCAACGCGGTCACGCCGCCGATCGTCGCCGCGCTGATGACGTGGCTGTCGTGGCGCGCGGCGTTCTTCGTGATCGGCGCGGTGACGCTCGTCTGGCTCGCGTGGTGGATCGTCGGCTTCCGCGAGCATCCGCTCGGCGACGACGACGGCCGCACGCGCACCCGCCGCCCTGCCGCACCGTCCGGGCCCACGCCGTGGGGGCCGCTGTTCCGCCGGATGGGGCCGACCATCTTCGTCTACTTCTGCTACGGCTGGACCGCGTGGCTGTTCTTCACGTGGCTGCCGACCTTTTTCCTGAACGGCCAGGGCCTGAACCTGAAGTCGACCGCGTTGTTCGCGTCCGGCGTGTTCTTCGCGGGCGTGGTCGGCGACACGCTCGGCGGCTGGCTCTGCGACCGCATCTACCGGAAGACCGGCAACCTCGCGCTGTCGCGGCAGAGCGTGATCGTGACGAGCTTCGTCGGCGCGCTCACCTGCCTGCTGCCGCTCGCGGTCGTGCACTCGACGGCCGGCGTCGCGCTGTGCCTGTCGGGATCGTTCCTGTGCCTCGAACTGACGATCGGGCCGATCTGGGCCGTGCCGAGCGACATCGCGCCGACCCACGCCGGCATCGCGAGCGGGATGATGAACGCCGGTTCCGCGATCTCGGGGATCCTGTCGCCGATCCTGTTCGGCTATCTCGTCGATCGCACCGGCAGCTGGACGGTGCCGTTCATCGGCTCGGTCGCGATGCTGCTGATCGGCATCGTCGCCGCGCTGCGGATTCGGCCGGATCGCGCGCTGTCCGACTCGATGCCGGCGCTCGCCGACGCGCCCGCCGCGCCGTCGGTGCGCTGAAGCGGTTCGCTTCGGGTTCGCCTGCCTCGGCCGCCTCGCCGGCGTCGCCATCACGCTTCACCGCGTTCCGCGATGGTGGTGGCTTGGCCGGTTCGGCTGGTTCGGCTGGTTCGGCTGGTTCGGCTGGTTCGGCTGGTTCGGCTGGTTCGGCTGGTTCGGCTGGTTCGGCTGGTTCGGCTGGTTCGGCTTGATCGGCTTGATCGGCTTGATCGGCTTGATCGGCTTGATCGGCTTGATCGGCTTGATCGGCTTGATCGGCTTGATCGGCTTGATCGGCCTGCTCGGCCAGCGCGGTTGGCGCGGCTGGCTCGGCCGCCTCGGCTGGCAAACCGCGCGATTACGCACTGCCGTCATCCCCCGCAGCGTCCTGGTGAAACAGCGCGAGAAACTGCTGCGCGGGAATGCTCAACGGCCGGTCGCGCCGCACGAGGCTGCCGTACGACGGCAGCTTCTGTTCGAGCGTGTAATCGATGATCGCGACGAGCCCGTGCGCCGCGTTGCGCTGCGCGACCGTCTGCGGAATCACGCCGAGCATCGGCGAACGGTCGACGAGGTTCATCGTGGTCAGGATCGAGCCCGTTTCGACGAGCCCGCGCGGCATCGGCTGGTGACGCGCGCGGAATTCGCGCTCGACGACCTCTCGCGCCGGGCTGCCGGCCGGCTGCAGGATCCATGCGTAATCGAGCAGCGCATCGAATTCGACCGGCCCCGCGCCCGCGAGCGGATGGTCGCGGCCCGCGATGATCGCGAGCGCCTCGTCGTCGACCACGCGGAAGTCACAGTCGGTCCCGACGTTGCGCCCGATCACCACGTCGAGCACGCCTTCGCGAAGCTGCGGCATCAGCCGGTCGCTCGTATCCACCGCGATGTCGATCGCGAGCAGCGGATAACGCGCCTTCAACTGCACCAGCGCCTCGGTCAGCCGCCCCGGCGACGCCGCCATGATGCTGCCGATCGCGAGCCGCCCCGCGCTGCCCAGTTGCAGCTCGCCGAGCTCGCGGTTCAGCGCTTCCATGCTGCCGCGGATGCCGCGGAAATAGCCGAGCACGCGCTCGCCGGCCGGGTTCAGCACGAGCCCGCGCCCGATGCGGTCGAACAGCCGCTGGCCGAGCGCGCTCTCCAGTTCGGCCAGCATCTTCGTCGCGGCCGGTTGCGTGAGGCCCATCTGCTCGGCCGCCGCGCGCAGCGTCGAGCATTCGTCCACGGCCAGCAGCAGCGCGATCTGCCGCATGCGCAGTCGGTTCAGCAGTTGCGGGGTCGAGTCTCGTCGGTCGATCGAGCCCATCTTTGATTACTCCAGGTTATCGATTCATCAAGAGTTTTCAATTTACCGACTCATTCCGTCTACCTAGCATCAACCCCATAGACCAACGGCCGCGCGCCGCCACCGGAGACACCGCATGCACACCCCCTCGACCGCCGCCGCCCTGCCCGTCGTCGCGCTGCCCGTCGTCGCGCTGACGCTCGGCGACCCCGCCGGCATCGGCGCCGAACTGATCGCGAAACTGCTCGCCCGCCCCGACGCGACCGCCCGCGCAAACCTCGTGCTGATCGGCGATCGCTGGCTGTGGGAAGCCGGCCAGCGGGTCGCCGGCGTCAAGGTCGACGTCGAACCCATCGCGTCGCTCGCAGCCGTGCGCAGCCGGCCGTCCACCGCGCGCGCCGCGTTCGTCGCCGTCGACACGATCGATCCCGCACAGGTCACGGTCGGCCAGGCGGGTGCGGCCGGCGGCCGCTCGACGCTGACCGTGCTCGACGAGTGCCTGGACGCCGCACTCGCCGGCGACATCGACGCGATCTGCTTCGCGCCGCTGAACAAGTACGCGATGAAGCTCGGCGGGCTGCGCCACGACGACGAACTGCACCACTTCGCCGCCGCGCTCGGCGTGACCGGTTACTTCTGCGAATTCAACACGCTCGGCGAACTGTGGACCGCGCGAATCTCGTCGCACATTCCGCTGAAGGATGCGGCGGCCCAACTGAGCGTCGAGCGGATCGAACAGGCGTCCGAGCTGATCTACCGGTCGCTGCTCGCGAACGGCGTCGCCGCGCCGAAGGTCGCGATCGCCGCGTTCAACCCGCATGGCGGCGACGGCGGCAGTTGCGGCCGCGAGGAAGTCGACATCATCGAGCCGGCCGTGCGCCGGTTGCAGGCGCGCGACTGGCCGACCGACGCGCCGTTCCATGGCCCGTTCCCGGCCGACACGATCTTCCTGAAGGCGCAGGCCGGCGACTACCAGGCGATCGTCACGATGTACCACGACCAGGGACAAATTGCGATCAAGCTGCTCGGCTTCTCGCGCGGCGTGACCGTGCAGGGCGGGCTGCCCGTGCCGATCACGACGCCCGCGCACGGCACCGCGTACGACATCGCGGGCCGCGGCACGGCCGACGTCGGCGCAACCTGGCAGGCGCTGCAGATCGCGTGCCGGATGGGCGCAGCGCGGCGCTCGCCCATCGTTTCGGCGTGACGCTCGCGCGCCTTCTACCCACGACAACATCGATTCTGGAGACACCATCATGAAAATCCGTTCCGTGCGCGCCCGCGTATTCCAGTGGAAAGGCAAGACCGTCCCGCCGCAAGGCAACTTCTGCTCGAACGCGATGGACCTGCTGTACGCGCCGCAGGAAACCATGAGCACGTTCCGCTTCCATGCGTGGACGGTCGTCGAAGTCGAGACCGACGACGGCATCGTCGGCCTCGGCAACGTCGCGCTCGCGCCGCACGTCGCGAAGGTGATCATCGACCAGTATCTCGCGCCGCTCGTGATCGGCCAGGCCCCGTGGGACTACGAGTACCTGAACCAGCGGATGTACCGCGCGACCCACGCCTGGGGCCGCAAGGGCATCGGCATGGCGGCGATCTCGGCGGTCGACATCGCGATCTGGGACATCCTCGGCAAGAGCGTCGGCAAGCCCGTGTTCAAGCTGCTCGGCGGCCGCACCAAGGAAAAGATTCCCTGCTATTACTCGAAGCTCTACCGCACCGACCTGAAGGCGATGCAGGAGGAAGCGCAGCAGTACCTGAAGGAAGGCTTCCGCGCGTTCAAGATGCGCTTCGGCTACGGGCCCGCGCACGGGCAGCAGGGCGTGGTGGAGAACCTGAAGTCGGTCGCGGCGATCCGCGAGGTGATCGGCTACGACAACGACCTGATGCTCGAGTGCTACATGGGCTGGAACCTCGAGTATGCGAAGCGCATCCTGCCGAAGCTCGAGAAATACCAGCCGCGCTGGCTGGAAGAGCCGGTGATCGCCGACGACATCGACGGCTACGCCGAGCTGAACCAGCTCACGCGCATCCCGATCTCCGGCGGCGAGCACGAGTTCTCGCTGTACGGCTTCAAGCAACTGCTCGACCGCAAGGCCGTGTCGGTCGTGCAGTACGACACGAACCGCGTCGGCGGGATCACGATGGCGCACAAGATCAACGCGCTGTGCGAGGCGTACAGCGTGCCGGTGATTCCGCACGCAGGCCAGATGCACAACTACCACCTGACGATGAGCACGCTCGCGTCGCCGATGAGCGAGTACTTCCCGATGTTCGACGTCGAAGTCGGCAACGAGCTGTTCTATTACATCTTCGACGGCGAGCCGGTGGCCGAGAACGGCTTCCTGCAACTGCGCGACGACGTGCCGGGCCTCGGCCTCACGCTGAAGACCGAATTCCTCGACCAGTTCGACATCGTCGAGTGAGGCCGACCATGCACGCACGCTACCAGGGCGTCTTTCCCGTCGTGCCGACGATCTTCGACGCGCACGGCGCGCTCGATCTCGACGGCCAGCGCCGCTGCATCGATTTCATGATCGATGCCGGCTCGCACGGCCTCTGCATCCACGCGAACTATTCCGAGCAGTTCGCGCTCGGCGACGACGAGCGCGACCTCATCACCCGCACGACACTCGAGCACGTCGCCGGCCGCGTGCCGGTGATCGTCACGACGTCGCAATTCAGCGCGCGGATCTGCGCGGAACGCAACCGGCACGCGCAGGCGCTCGGCGCGGCGATGGTGATGGTGATGCCGCCGTATCACGGTGCGACGTTCCGCGTGCCCGAAGTGCAGGTGCGCGCGTACTTCCGTGAAGTCGCCGACGGCCTCGACATTCCGCTGATGATCCAGGACGCACCCGCGAGCGGCGTCGCGCTGCCGGCGTCGCTGCTCGCGACGCTCGCGCGCGAGATCGACGCGGTGTCGTACTTCAAGATCGAGACGGCCGGCGCCGCGTCGAAGCTGCGCGAGCTGATCGCGCTCGGCGGCGATGCGATCGAAGGGCCGTGGGACGGCGAGGAAGGCATCACGCTGCTCGCCGACCTCGACGCCGGCGCGACCGGCGCGATGACGGGCGGCGGCTACCCGGACGGCATCCGCCGGATCACCGATGCGTATTTCGCCGGGCGCCGCGACGACGCGTACGAGCAGTACGCGCGCTGGCTGCCGCTGATCAACTACGAGAACCGCCAGTCGGGCTTCCTCACTGCGAAGGCGCTGATGAAGGAAGGCGGCGTGATCGCGTGCGACCGGCCGCGCGCGCCGTGGCCCGAGTTGCATCCGCAGGTGCGCGCCGGCCTGCTCGATACGGCGCGGCGGCTCGACCCGCTCGTGCTGCGCTGGGGGCGCTAGACATCGTTTTTGCACCCGCAACGCGCGTGCGTTGCGCATCGGCGTGACGGCGGCCCGACAGAAGGCCGCCGCCGCCCGTCAGATGGATCACATGGATTGGAGACACCATGAACCTGTTGAACCCGGCCTATGAAGCCGGCGAAGCCATCCCGCGCCGCCGTTGGCTGCGCGTGATTCCGCCGCTGCTGCTCGCCTGCATCATTTCCTACATGGACCGCGTGAACATCGCGTTCGCGATGCCCGGCGGGATGAACGCCGATCTCGGCATGGACGCGACGATGGCCGGCCTCGCCGGCGGCATCTTCTTCTTCGGCTACCTGTTCCTGCAGATTCCCGGCGGCCGGCTCGCGGCGCGCGGCAGCGGCAAGACCTTCATCGCGTGGTCGCTCGTGAGCTGGGCCGTGCTGTCGGTGCTGACCGGGCTCGTCACCCATATGTGGCAACTCCTGACGCTGCGCTTCCTGCTCGGCGTGGCCGAGGGCGGGATGCTGCCCGTCGTGCTGACGATGGTCAGCCACTGGTTTCCCGACCGCGAACGCGGCCGCGCGAATGCGATGGTCATCCTGTTCGTGCCGCTCGCCGGCATGATCACCGCGCCGCTGTCCGGCTTCATCCTCGCCGCGTACGACTGGCATCACCTGTTCTTCAGCGCGGGCGCGCTGTCGCTGCTGTGCCTGGTCGTGTGGATGCTGTTCGCCGACGACGGCCCCGAGACCGCGCGCTGGGTGTCGCCGCGCGAGAAGGCGTACATCCTCGACGCGCTGCGCGACGAGCAGGAACGCAAGCGCGCGGCCGGCACGCCGGCGGCCGCTTCGTTCGGCGCGCTGCTGCGCCACCCGACGATCAGGCTGCTCATCGCGATCAACTTCTGCTATCAGGCCGGCATCTACGGCTATACGATGTGGCTGCCGACCCTGCTGAAAAATCTCACGCACAGCGGGATGGGCCGGATCGGCCTGCTCGCGATGCTGCCGTACGTCGCGATGGTGATCGGGATGCTCGTCACGTCGTATTGGTCTGATCGAACCGGCAAGCGGCGCCTGTTCGTGCTGCTGCCGCTCGTCGGGTTCGCCGCATGCCTCGCGCTGTCGGTGCTCACGCATGCGTCGATGGCCGTATCGTTCGCTTTCCTGATCGGTTGCGGCTTCTTCCTGCAGGCGGCGGCCGGCGTGTTCTGGGCGATTCCGCCGAAGCTCTGCAGCGTCGAGACGGCCGGCAGCGCACGCGGCCTGATCAACGCGCTCGGCAATCTCGGCGGCTTCTGCGGCCCGTATGCGGTCGGCGTGCTGACGCAGCACGTGAGCGCGGCGGCCGGCGTCTACAGCCTCGCGGTCACGCTTGCAGTGGCCGGCCTGCTCGCACTGACGCTGCCCCGCCGCTGCGAAGACTGAAGCGCATCGACACGCGGTCACGCGAACGAAACAACGGAGACACACGATGAACGACATCCTGCTGCTGGTGCAGAAATGCGCCCATACCTTCAGCTTCTACGACCTCGACACGAAAGCCGCGCTCAAGCACATCGTGCTGCCGAACTTCCCGCACGAATTCACCGTCGACGTGAACGACCGCTATGCGTACGTCGGCATCTTCGGTATCGAGACCGCGTGGTCGCGCGGTCATGAAGGCGATCACCGGATCGCCGAGATCGACCTCGTCGAGCGCACCCACACGCGGATGCTCGACCTGTGGCCGTACTACCGGCCGCACGGGATGGCGAGCGACCGCGACGGCCGGCTGTATGCGATGAGCGAGGCGCACGACATGCTGCTCGTATTCGATGAGCCGACCCGGCAGCCGGTACCGAACATGGCGGTGCCGTCCGGCGGCGTGAAGACGCACCTCGTGACGCTCACGCGCGACGCAAGCCGCGCGTACGGCGTGCACCTGCTGTCGAACACCGTCACGCAATTCCATCCGCGCGACGCGACCGTCGCCCCGCGCGCGGTGATGCCCGGCCCGCGCCCCGAAGGCAATGCGCTGTCGAGCGACGAGCGCACGCTGTTCGTCGCGAATCGCGGCGACGACACGCTGGTCGAGATCGACACGGAGACGATGACCTGCGGCCGCCGCGTGAAAACGCGCAGCGACCCGAACCGCATCTACCTCACCCGTGCGCCGGACGGCCGCGACCTGCTGCTGCTGACCAATTCAGGCGAACGGTCGATCTCGGTGTTCGATGCGCGGCAGCTGGAAGAGATCGAACGCGTCGCGCTGCCCGCGAACCCGACCGCGCTGTCGTTCCATCCGTCGCGGCGCATCGCGTACGTGTCGTTCCAGGACGACTATGTGCGCGAACTCGACCTCGACGCGTGGCGGTTCGTCGGTGCGTTACCGACGCTGCGCGAACCGGATGCGTCGTATGTGCTCGCAGGCACGCGCTGAGCCGCGCGACGGCGCCATGTCGGCCGACGCGATGCCGGCGGCGCTCGTCGATGCGCATCACCACCTGTGGCGGCTCGGTACGGGCGCGCACTATCCGTGGCTGCAGGAGCAGTACGACCCGGCGCGCTTCATGTTCGGCGACTACGCGGCGCTGTGCCGCGATTTCGGTGTGGATGACTACCGGCACGCCGCGCAAGGTGCGCCGATCGTCGCGAGCGTGCACGTCGAAGCCGAACGCGCGCGCGACGAGGCGCTGGCGGAAACGCGCTGGCTGCACGACGTCGCGGCTGCGCAAGGGCTACCGTCGGCGATCGTCGCGTGGGTCGACCTGCTGGCCGGCGATGCGGACGAACGGCTCGCCGAACAGGCCGCGTGGCCGCGCGTGCGCGGCGTGCGTTTCAAGCCGCGCACCACGGCCGCGCCGGATGCATCGATCGACGGGCCGAGCGCGCTGCATGATCCGCGCTGGCCGGCCGCGCTCGAACGCGTCGCCGCGCACGGCCTGAGCTGGGATCTGCGCGTGCCGTTCTGGCATCTCGGCGACGCAGCCGCGATGCTGGCCGATGCGCCCGACGTCGACGTCGTGCTCGAACACGCGGGGCTGCCGTGGGATCGCTCGGACGCAGGGCTCGCGCGCTGGCGCAGCGGCATGGCGGCGCTCGCCGAATCGCCGCGTGTCGTCGTGAAGATTTCCGAACTCGGCCTGCGCGATGCAGTGTGGAACGATGCGGACAACGCAAGGATCATCCGCGACACGATCGCGATCTTCGGCTCGCAGCGCTGCCTGTTCGCCAGCAATTTCCCCGTGGCCGGCCTGCGTGTGTCGTATCCCGCGCTGCTGCGCACGTTCGCCTGTGCGATGACGCACCTCGATGACGCCGCGCGCCGCGCGATCTGGCATGACAACGCGCTGCGGGTGTACCGGATCGATGTCGGCGCCGCTGCCGGGCGCGCGGACTGACGGCCGCGCACCGCACCCCACTACCTGAAACGGCACGCGACGCCCATGAGCGCGCCGCGTGTCATCGCGGAAACGAAACGCGTCCCGCTTTCAGATGCCGCCGGGATCAGAAACCGAACAGACGCGCCGCATTCGTGCGGCCGATCTTGACCCGGTCGTTTTCGCTCAGCAAGGCGTGGTCGAACCACTCGCTGGCAGTCTGCATGCTCTCGTACGGGTAGTCGGCGGAAAACAGCACGCGATCGACGCCGACTTCACTGATCGTGTTGAGCAGCCCCTTCGTATGAAAGTGGCCGCTCGTCGTGACGTAGAAGTTGCGGCTGAAATACTCGCCGACCGGGCGCTTCGCCTGCCCCAGCCCAGTGCCGTCCCGCTGCATGCGAAGGCGATGCTCGAGGCGCGGCAACATCAGCGGCAACCCTTCACCGAGATGCCCCAGGATGATCGTCAGGTTCGGATAGCGATCGAACAGGCCGCTCAGCATCAAGCGGATCGCATGCGTGGCGGTCTCATGGGCGAACCCCCATGCCGAGCCGACGAGCGACGAATAGCCGTCGTAGATCCGCCGCTGGCTCGGCAGCGGCTCGCGTGGATGAAGATAGACAGGCACGTCGAGCGCGGCCGCGCGCTCCCAGAATTCCCAGACCGGCGCCTCGTCGAGATACTGCGCGGTGTCCGCGTCGCCGATATTCGTATAGCCGTTCACGAGCGCCCCTCGCATCCCGAGTTCCGCGACGGCCCGTTCGAGTTCGTCCGCCGCGTCCTTCGGCGACTGCAGCGCGACGGTCGCGAATGCCTGCAGGCGCCCGGGATGCACGGAGGTGAAGCGCTCGGCGATCTCGTCGTTGGTCCGCTTCGCGAAATCGACGGCCGCCGCGCGGTCGAGAATCGACTGCGCACCGGGCGACGTGAGCGACAGCACCGCGATGTCGATCCCGCACCGGTCCATCTCCCCGATCCGCCGGTCCGCGTCAAGCAGTCGCGCGTCGACGTCGTCCATGTAGCGCTTCCCGTTGCGCTCGGCTTCGCCGGACGCGTCCCACATGCTGTTGTTGAGCGCGGTCGACAGGTGCTCTTCCAGTACGATCTTGGCTTTCAAAGCGCTTCTCCGGTTGTCAGCGTGATGTGCTTGTATTCGATGAAGTCGTCGATCGCGGCAGCGCCGTTGAGGCGGCCCAGGCCGGATTGCCGATACCCGCCCTCCTCGAATTCGTCGTACACCTTCGCCCAGTCGTTGATCCACACCGTGCCCGCCTGAAGCGACCGCGCCACGCGGATCGAACGCGGCAAGTCACGGGTCCAGACCGCCGCGGCCAGGCCATATTCGCTGTCGTTGGCCAGCGCGACGGCTTCCGCCTCGGTATCGAATACCTGCATCGTCATGACGGGCCCGAAGGTTTCCTGCTGAACGATATCGAGCCGGGCGCTGTCGACTTCGAGCAACGTCGGACGATAGAACGCACCGCGCGCAAGCTCGACCTCGGTCACCGGGCCGCCGCGAACGACCACTTTCGCGCCCGCTGCGATCGCCGCGTCGACCGCGCGATTCACGCGCTCGACGTTGGGCCGGTCGATGAGCGGCCCCATGTCGCTGCGCGGATCGGCGGCCGGGCCGACCCGCACCGCGGCCAGGCGTTGCGCGAGACGCGCGCGCACGGTGTCCGCGATGCCGCGTTGCACCAGCAGGCGCGAGCCGGTCATGCAGAACTGCCCGGCGAACACCGTCAGCGATTTCTCGATGACGGGCAAGGCCGAATCGAGATCCGTGTCGTCGAACATGACGTGCGGCGTCTTTCCGCCGAGCTCGAGACCGACGCGCTTGAGCCGCTGCGCGCCGACGGCGGCAATCGCGCGCCCCGTCGCGGTCGAGCCCGTGAAGCTGATGACGGGGACGTCGGCAGAGGCGATCAGGTGCTTCGCTCCGGCCGCGCCCGATTCGCTGAACAGATTGACGACGCCGCGCGGCAGCGACGGCGCTTCGGACAGGACCCGTGCCACGAGCGCATTGGTCTGCGCGGTCTGGCCCGGCATCTTGACGACGGCGGTCGTCCCCGCCGCCAGCGCCGGCGCGAGCGAACGCACCATCAGCACGACGGGGGAATTCCACGGCACGATGATGCCGGCGACGCCCATCGGCTCGCGCAGCACGAGCGACACGACGTCCGGCCGAGGCGTTCCGCTGCGGCCCGTTTCGGCCCGCGCCAGCGCCGCGTAGTAGCGCAGCTTCGACGGCACCATCGACACTTCGAAACGCGCTTCGGGCTTGATCTTGCCGTTCTCGAGCGCCAGCAGTTCGATCAGCGCGTCGGCATGCCGCTCGAATGCGGCGGCCAGTTCGTCCAGCACGCGTGCGCGCAGCGCGGCATCGCGCTTCCACGGCGTGTCGTGAAACGCGCGCAGGGCTGCGTCGATCGCCGCGCGCGCCTCGGGCTCGCCGCCGTCGGCATAACGGCCGATCACCGAGCCTGTCGCGGGGTCGACGGAATCGCGATGAGCGACGGAATCCACCCACTCGCCGTCGATCCAGTGCAATGCGGGAGCAGCAACAGTCATGACGTTCTCCTGTCAGCTGTAGCGGCGGGCGATATGCTCGGCCGCCGCAATGGTGGTGATGTTGGTCGCGACCGAAATCGCATCCGGAAAAATCGACGCGTCGACGACACGCAGGCCGCTCACGCCGTGCACCCGTCCTTCGAGATCGACGACGGCATGCGGATCGTTGATGGCGCCCATCGGCGCGGTCGAAGTCGGATGGTGGTACGTGTCGAGCGTCGAGCGCGCCGACGCCAGAATCCGTTCGTCGGATTCCGCGCCCGGCCCCGGATTCAGTTCCGAATGAACGAGGCCGGACAGCGGCGCGGTGCGGCCGATGCGGCGCGCCAGTTTGATGCCTTCGAGCAGCCGCACGCGATCCTGCTCTTCACCGAGGAAATTCAGGTCGATCACGGGTGCATCGCCCGGCTGCCGGCTCGCGAGTGTCAGGCTGCCGACCGACAACGGACGCGTGAGCGCGACCGCGAGGACGAAACCGACCTTGGTCGGGCTCTGGTCGTGCGGGAACAGATGCGTCGCGGTGACATGCAGATCGAGATCGCCATGCTGCGCCGTCGAACTGTTCGTCCACAGGAACGCACCGATCGACGGCGACTGCTCGCCGATCCGGTCGGGACGGGCGGCATACGCGTTGTAATAGAACGGATGATCTTTCAGGCGCCGGCCAACCGGCAACGCGGCGACTTCGGGAATCGACAGTGCGCGCAGGTCGGCGCCCGGCCCGATGCCCGAACGCAGCAGAATGGCCGCGCTGCCATAAGCGCCCGCACTCAGGATCACCTCGTTCGCGTGAATGTCCTCGCCGTTTTCGAGCCGCACGCCGATGGCCCGTCCCTGCGCGACCAGCACACGATCGACCAGCGCGCCGCCGCGAATCGCCAGATTCGACCGTGCCCGGACCTCATTGGTCAGGTAGGCCATGCCCGTATTGACACGCACGCCGTTGACGATATTCATCGGATACGGGCCGACGCCGTTGGCGTCCGCGCCGTCGAAATCCTCGATCGCGCGATAGCCGTTCGCGACGGTCGCATCGACGAACGCGCGCTGCATCGGCGTGAGGTCCTCGCGCGTCAGTTGACGCACGGGCAGCGGCCCCGCCTGGCCGTGCGACACGCTGTCGTTGTCGCGATGTTCGAGCCGCCGGAACGACGGCAGCATCGCCTCGTACGACCAGCCGGGAAGATTCCAGTGCTTCAGATCCTGCGGCCGCGCGCGAATGGCGACGGCACCGTTGATCGCCGAACTGCCGCCGAGCACCTTGCCGCGCAGGGCGTTGATCGGGTGATCGACGTAGCCGGCCTGGGTGCGGTACCCCCATTCATGTCGCGCATCGCCACCGACGATATCGCTGCTGGCGATGACGTGCGGGTAGTCCCAGGCGGCATAGTCGTGCCCGGCCTCGAGCAGCAGGACGTTGCGACTTGCCTTCTCGCTCAGGCGGGCCGCCATGACGGCACCGGCGGAACCGCCGCCGACGACCAGCACATCGACGGTTCGCGGGCCGCTTCCGGTCGTGGTGCGGGGCGACGTGCCGGCGGCGCCCGAGCCGGACGAGTTCAGCGAGTTCGACGAGTTTGCCGCACTTGCCGCGATCGCGTTGGCGCCGAACAGCGAACCGACAGCGAGCGTCGCCGAATGGGCGAGGGTTTGCGCGAGCAGGACGCGGCGCGCGGGACGATACGGCGTGGTGTTCTTCATGGCAGACGCGTTCTCCATTGAATGCGTCTGCCACAGTACGGTGGGGCGCCGCGACCCGATAGCTACCGGAAACCGAACCGGTGGTTCGCTTTTTCCGAACGCGCGCATCCGCCCGTCATGCGCGCGGCCCTCATTGGCGAGGCGACCGCGCGCTCACGTATGCGAAGGATGCGGAAGCAGGCCGCGTTCGATCAGCGGCACGTCCCAACGGGCCGGGTGTCCGATCGCTTCGTCGAGGAACTGGACCAGTGCCTGAATCTTCGGCGACGTGCGAACCGTCTTGCGATAGACGACATTGACCTGCCCGCCTGACGGCGCATATTCCGGCAGCACCGACACGAGCTCGCCGGCAACCAGCGCGTCGGACGCCAGGAACGTCGGCAGGATCGCCAGCCCCAGCCCGGCGATCGCACCGGCAAGCAGTTGAAAACCCGAATCGGTCCGCATGCGTACCCTCACGCGAAACGATTGCTTTTCGTATTCGAGCGGCAGGCTCCACATGCCATGGGGTTCGCGGTTCAGATAGAGCAATCCGTCGTGTTGCGGCAGGTCGTCGGGATGCACCGGCACGCCGCGCCGCTCGAGATAGCCCGGGCTCGCACATATCAGGTGCCGGTTGACGGTGACGGGGCGGGCGATCAGGCTCGAATCGGCCAGTTGGCCGATCCGGATCGCCGCATCGAAGTGCCCGTCCTGAAGATTCGACAGTCGGTCGTCCGCTTCGACGTCGAGGCAAAGCGCCGGATACATTTCCGCGAAACGCGAGAGCAGCGGCGCAAGATAGCGCGCGACGAAGGTGACCGGAACGGAAAGCTTCAGGTTGCCGCTCAGGCTCGCGCCGGCTTCGTTCACTTCGCCTTCGATACGCTCGAGTTCCTGCAGAAGCTGCCGGGATTGCTCGAAGAACCGCTGCCCCGGATCGGTCAGTTGCAGCGAACGGCCGCGCTTGAGCAACGTGCAAGCGAGGCGTAGCTCGAGCTTCTGGATACGGGCACTGACGATCGACTTGGTGGTGCCGAGGCGACGAGCGGCTTCGGAGAAGCTCCCCGCCTCGACCACTGCCACGAAGGTGCTCATGTCGGAAAATTTGTTCATGATCCGTTTCGACTGGGCGCTGGCGCAATGTCGGCGATGGTGCCACGCGCGGGCTGAACGTGCCCGGTTACGCCACCGCCAGCCTCTCGCCCGTCCGCCCTCCCCAACCGACACATTTTGTGCATCGCACGACCGACCCTGAACAAAAAGTATCGGTTCACGAACTCTTTTGATGTGGTGATCGCATCGCCCGCGTCACACCATTGTTCCTGCCGTCATCGGCGGCATTCGAACAAGCACGGCCGCGCGATCGGGCTTGACCCGGCCCCCGGGATCGCCTTTATGCTGAGCGCAACGAATCGACAGCCAAGAGGTGACGGATGGGTACGGACACGCCCCGTTTGAACGCATCGGCCGCCGCCGCGCGGCTCGGCGTCTCGATCAAGGCGCTGCGGCTGTACGAGCGGCACGGCCTCGTCACGCCCGAACGCACGCCCGCCGGATACCGCGCGTACGGCCCGGACGACCTCGCGCGCGCCGCCGACATCGCGGCGCTGCGCAAGCTCGGCCTCGGTCTCGCGCAAGTGGCGAGCGTGCTCGACGGCGACGCGCGCAGTCTCGATGCCGCGCTGGCTGCTCACGAGGCGGCGCTCGATCACGGGATTCAGGATCTCGTGATCAAGCTCGACCGCGTGCGCGCGATGCGCGCCGGCCTGGCGCGCGGCCGGATGCCGGCCGATGGCGAGCTGACGCGGCTGCTCGACCCTGGCAGCGCCGGCGTCGCGTTCAGACTGCCGTGGCCGTGGGGCGGCGAATGGTTCGAGTGCCGCGATATCCGGCCGTTGAACTACATCATCGGTTCGCTGGGGAGCGGCAAGACGCGGCTCGCGCTTCGGCTGGCCGACGCACTGCCCGGCCGCCGTGTTCGTCGGCCTCGATCGGCTGGACGACGATTGTGCCGCGGCATCCGACGCATTGCGCGCCGATCCGGCACTGAAGTCGTGCGTCGACCGCACGTCGGCGTTGCTCGCCGGCAGGGGCGCGACGCCGTCGGCGGCGCTGACCGCGCTGCTCGTCGGCCTCGAAGCGGAAGGCCCGCGCGTGCGGATCGTCGACATGATCGAACAGGGCCTCGACCGGGCCACGCAACTGGCGTTGATCGCGCATCTGCGCGCATGCGCAGCCGCCGGCATGCGGCCGCTGTTCGTGCTGACGCGCTCGTCGGCGATCCTCGATCTGGCGGCGGTCGGCCCCGACGAAACCATCCTGTTATGCCCGGCCAATCACAGCTCGCCTGCGCGCGTGGCGCCTTATTCCGGCGCGCCGGGGTATGAGGCCGTGGCCACGTGCCTCGCGACGCCGGAGGTTCGGGAGCGGATCGCGCGGCGGCCGATAACGGCGTGAGCCGCCGTCACGATTCCAGCCGCCCCATTCTCCGCGCCATCGCCGGGCTCACCGCATGCACGGGATCGAAGCCGAAGAATTCGAGCACGTGCCGCGCGACGTCGTCGCGATCGTTGTCCGCGCAGATCATGTGATAGCTGTTCTCCAGTACGATCCCGCGCGCGTCGGGCAGCTTCTCCAGCAGGAAATCGGCCGAGCGCAGGCTCGTCAGCTCGTCCTCGCGCGCATGCAGCACGAGCGTCGGGCACGGCGTACCGGCCGCCGCGTCGAGCACCCAGTCGCGCATCCGGTCCACCTGCCGCATGCACGCGAGCGGCACCCACGCATAGTGGAAACTGTCCTGCCGCTCGAACTTCTTCTTCACGATCGCGCGGATCGTCGCGTTCTTGATGCCGAACGGATCGCCTTCCTCCACGCGCATTCGCTCGGCGACACCCGGCACGCGATACAGCACGTGCCGCAGCGACCGGTACCACGGCGTCGACCAGCCGTCGATGAACACCGGCGTGGCCAGCAGCGCGAGCCGGCCGCGCGCATGCTGCACGCGATGACACAGCAGCAGCGCGACGAGCGCGCCCATGCACATCCCCGCGACGTGCAGCGTGTCGTACTCGCGTTCTAGCGCGCGGTACTGCTCGGTCACCGCGTCGAGCCACGCCTCCGCACGCACGCCGACCAGATCCTCGGGGCGCGTGCCGTGCCCCGGCAGCGTGATCATGTGCGTGTCGCCGCCCGCGCGCCGCATCGCCTTGTGCAGCGAACCGAGATCGTATTGCGTGCCGCCGAGCCCGTGGATCAGCAGCACGCCCGTGCGGCCCGTCATGACGCGCGCCCGCTCATTCGTCCGCCGCCCACACGCGCTCGATCTGCCACACGCCCGCCACCACCGTCACGTCGACGTTCGAATCGAGCAGCGGCGCGCCGTGGTCGGTGATCGTCCGCGTGCCGCCGTCGCGCAGCACGATGCGCAGCGACAGCGACGCGCGGTCCTCGCCCGCGATCTCCGCATTCCAGTAGTCGCGCAGCGCGTCGCGGTCGCCCGGCTGCACGCGTTCGAGCACGAGCGGCACGCTCGCGATCTGCGCAGCGTCGACGCCGACGCCGAACACGCGTTCGACGTCGCCGCTCCATTCGATCCGGCCCGACTCGGGATCGAGCACGTACGCGAGCTGGCCGGCGCTCGCGAGCGCGAGCTCCATGTTGTTCTGCAGGACGGCCGCATGCTCGTGCACGCGCTCGCGCGTCGTCTTCAGCGTGCTCACCGTCAGCACCAGCAGCGACGCGACCGCCAGATAGAGCTGCGCCTCGAGCAGTGCACTGCCGTAATGCTCGTGGAACGACGTAAACGGGCCGTCGCCTTGCGCGGTCTGCTCGATCACGATCAGCGCGAGCACCAGCACCGACGACGAACCCGCACGGCCGCCGAGCAGCAGCGTCACCGCGACCGTCAGGAACAGCGGGACATACGTGAGCGCGAAGCCGGCGCCCGTGCCGAATTTCTGCGACGTATCGCCGTCGAAGATCACGAGTGCGACGACCGCCAGCAGCGCGAACGCGACGATGCCGAGCATCAGGTCGAAGCGCTCGTGGTCGCCCGAGCGGTGCGCGCGAAAGCGCGACCACGACGCGAGCACCGGCGTGACCAGCAGCACGCCGACGAAATCGGACGCGGCCCACACCCACCACACGTCGAAGAACGGCGCCCCCTTGACCGTCGTGTACCACGCCGCGCCGCCGATCGCGCCGACGACGCCCGCGATCAAGCCGGCGAGGATCACCGAGCGCAGGAAGTACAGCCCTTCGAGCGAAAAGCGCACGCGCTGCACGAGCCAGACCGCGAGCGCGGCCGCGCCGACTTCGTCGACCGTGAACAGCACCGCGTTGACGAGGCTGCCGTGCTCGATGCCGGTCAGCGCGAGCTGCCCGACCAGGAACGCGCCGGCCAGCGTCAGCCATTCGCGCGCCGGCCGCAGCATGAACGCGCCGACCGTCACGCCCGCCGGCAGCCAGATGTAGCCGGTCAGCCGGACGGGGCCGTTGAATTCGTGCGAGATGTAGCCGGTCGCGAGATACAGCGCTGCCCAGAGCAGCGCGGCGACGAGCCCCGGCCGCGGTCGTTTGGTGTCCATCGAGAATCCCTGTGTATTGCGCCGTGCGTGCGAGCGATGTGCGCATGATAGGCGGGCGAGTCGAACGGCGGAATACCGGCAGGCGGCAGCACGTTCGGGGCACCGGCGCGCCCCCCGCAAGCTGGCGAGTGTGACCGGGAAAGTATCGGAAAAGTTCGTGGCTTGCCGGGCGCTATCGGGACACGTCCGCAAGCCGCCTTGTCCGGATGGCCAAAATCGCGCGCGGCCGGCCGCTCGCCCCCACCATGAAAGGCATCCGAAAGCATTCGTTTCGAGTATCGTCCACCTCTCACACCCGCATTCCACATGACCGCACATGAAAACAGTACCGGCCCGGCCGATATCGGCCCCTTCGGCACCATGAGCCGATTTCGCATCACGTACGACGGGCCCACGCTCGACTCGTCGGAGAGGGACGTGCGCGAACTCGCGCCCGCGCTGCTGGCGTTCGGCGATTTGCTAGACGCGTCCACCCGCGCACTGTGCGGCGCTCAGGTACGACCGCAGGTCAACGTGCGCGGCAGCTTCAAGACCGGCAGCTTCGGCATCGACTTCACACTCGCGACCTCGCTGCTCGGCCGCATGCGCGACATGCTGAGCGGCAACGAAGGCACGGCGCTCGCCAATGCGGTCACGATCCTGACCGCGCTCGGCATCGCCGCGCCCAGGGCGAGGAAGGGGCTTTTCGCCGTCGTCAAATGGCTGCGCGGGCGCGAGATCACGCACGTGCGGATGCAGGCCCACACCGCGGTGCTGGACGTCGACGGCGACGAACTCGAAATCGACCTGCCCGTCCTCACGCTGCTGAGTGACGTCCGCGTTCGCCAAGCTATCGCGCAAGTGCTTGCGCCGCTCGCGCGCGAAGGCATCGAGATTTTCGCGGCCGGCACCGATACCGAGGTGTACGAGACGGTCACCCGCAACGAGATCGCATGGTTTCATGCGCCCGAGCCAACCGATGCGCTCCTGCTCGACGAGCATCGCAAGATGGCGTTCTCGATCGTGTCGCTCGCGTTCAAGGACGACAACAAGTGGCGCCTGTACGACGGCACGTCGACGATTCACGCGACGATCACCGATGCCGGCTTCCTGTCGCGCGTGAACAACAGCCAGATCAGTTTCAGCAAGGGAGACGTGCTGTTGTGCAATGTCCGTATGCAGCAGTGGCAAACTTCGGACGGGGCAAAAACCGAGTACGAGGTCACGGATGTCCTCGAACATCGCCCGGCCGGCCTGCAAATTCGGTTGCCGGGCATGTGATCCACACCGACGCCTCGCACCCGACGCAACTTCTCATCACTCGTGAAACCGGCGATCCATCTGCGTACGGCGTCTCAGGAAGATCTCCCGTTCCTGCTGACACTCCGTCGACTCACGATGACCGAGCACCTGCAGCGCGTCGGCGCGCCGACCGACGACGATGCGCACGACCGGCGCATCCGCGCGAACTTCGACGACGCGATGATCGTCTGCGAAGGCGCCAATGCCATCGGCCTGCTGAAGGTGACACGCGCCGCCGGCGAATGGCACGTCCACCAGATCCAGATCCTCCCCGCGCACCAAGGCCACGGAATCGGCGAAGCCGTGCTGCACGCATTGCTGACCGATGCGGCACGCGCGCACGTACCAGTGTCGCTCAGCGTGCTGCACGGCAACCCGGCGCGGCGGCTCTATGAACGCCTCGGCTTCCGCGTCGCGTCGGAAACCGACACGAGCGCGAACCTGATCCGGCACGCGTGACGCGCGTCGTTTCGACGCCGCCGCATTTCCATTACTGCGTGATCTTCGCGTCCTTCAGCAGATTGCCGATCATCTGCGCACTCGCCTTCTCGGCCGCAATCGCCTGCAACTGCTGCTGAAGCGTCGGCTTCGCGGTTTCGAAGCCCGGCACCTGCGTCGGCCGCTTCGCATCCAGCTTCACGATCGCCCGCACGCCATCGACCGGAATCGAATCCTTCGTCGCCGCGCCGACCGTCAGCTTCTCGAGCGCCTGCGCGACCGGCAGCGGCAACCCGGCCGTCTTGCCTTCCGCCGCCGGCGTGTTGAAGCTCACCCACGGCAGCTCGCCGCCGGTATCGCGGCTCGGCGCCAGGCTGTACTGGCGTGCCAGCCCGTCGAACGACTTGCCCGCTTTCAGCTCGCTCAGCACGGTCGCCGCCGCGACCGCATCCTTGACGACGATCACGCGCGGCTTGTATTCGTTCTTGCCGAGCGCCGCGACGAGTTCGTCGTAGCGCGCCTTGACCTGCTCGTCGGTCACCGGCTCCGGCTTCACGTTGTCGCGCAGGTACAGTTGCACCTCGGCCGTCACCTTCGCCTGCTGCATCGCCGCCTTGACCTCGGGCTTGTCCGCGTAGTTCGCCTTCTCGGCCGCCTGCTGAACCAGCACGCGCGTGATCAGCTGGTTCTTGATCGCCTGGCGGATCTGCGGCGAATCGGGCTGCCCGGACGCGCGCAGCAGCGTATCGACGTCGGCCTGCGTGATCGGCGTGCCGTTGACGGTCGCGACGGTCGCCGCCGTCTGTGCGTGGACAGGGCCGCTCAGTGCGCCGGCCAGCGCGACGATCGTCAACAGGCGGTTCGGTATCGTTTTCATTTTCATCGTGATGTCGCTTCAAGCATAAGAAACGCGGCAGAGGGCAGCCGCGCCCGTTCATCGTGCACGCCCGCACGACGTCTGCGGGAGCCGCTGCCATTGTGCACGGAACCGCATTTCCACGTCGGGAGGTCGGGGAAGCGGGTCCGACGCGGCGCCGCACGCATTGTGCCCGCGGTTCATTGCATGCGCGTTGAGCAACCATCCGCGGAAATGCTCACGATTGCTTTCACGACTTCGCGACTACGGCCGCCGCCCGAAGCGGCCGCACGTTCAGCACGTCAGGGCGTCCACCGGTACACGGTGATGCTGTTCCCCTTCACGTTGTTCTTCATCACCACGTACTCGCCGTTCGACCGGCGGTACGCGCGGATGCTGTACATCGCATCGATCGCGCTGCTGGTATCGACGGTCGCGGGGCTCGCGTTGACCAGCGTCGTGTCGAGATTGCCGGTGCTGAGGTTGAACGCGTCGACGTTCGGCCACAGCGGCCCGCTGCTGCTGAACCAGTAGCCGACGAACAGGTGGTTGCCCGCCGCGTCGATCGATTTCGCGCCGCTGTGCGGCAGCGTGATCACCGGGTCCGGCTTCGTCGTATTGCCCGCGCGCCAGCCGTGATACACCTCGATGCGCGTGCCGATCGACGTCCAGTCGTTGCTGCCGACCGCGCCCTGCGCGAGCACCATCGTGTCGCTGTCCGCGAGATAGACGATGCGCGTGAGCGGCTGGATGCTGGCCGGAATGCGGGTCGCGACGCCGGCTCCCCACGACGGCTTGCCGTTCGCGTCGAAGCCGGTCAGCGGGTAATGCGTGATCGCGCCGGTCTTGTCGAGGCCGGCCCATACGCCGCCCTGGCTGTCGACGCTGAAGCCGCCCGTCACGCGCTGCGTCGTGTTGAACGCGGGGCCCGGAATCGAGCCGTCCGGAATCGCGATGTAGCCGTTCGCCGCGTTGAAATGATAGAAGTAGAAGACCGGCGGATTCTGGCCGGCCGCGACGAGGATCCGGTTCGCGCCGACCGACGTGAGCAGCCCGAAGTGTTCGTCGCGCTGCGTATCGCTCATGTTGATGCGCGGGTCCGACGGATACGTGAACGGATCGACGGTGTTCGCGACGAACTTGCCGCCCGCGCTGCCGCTGTAGATGTGCGTGCCGCCGTAGAACAGCGCGCCGTCCGTGACCGGGTCCGGCGCGGCGATGCCTTCGAAGTTCAGCGACTGCAGCGTCCAGCGCAGGTTGCCGCTGCTGCCGTACGCGTGAATGTCGGTCGCGCCGTTGCGGCCGAGATCCCAACTGCCGCCCCACGGGTTGTTGAGCACATAGAGGTTGCCGCCGGTGTCCTTGCCGATCCCGACGATGCGCGTGAAGCGTTGCGGGCCGACCTGCCCCTTGATGCCCGTCGTCGTGTCGAGATAGCCGCCGCGCACGCCGAACGCGCCGGCCAGCGCGGGCCGGCCCGAGATCGAATAACGCTTGATGTTCTGGTCGGGGCCTTCGTCGCCCACCAGCAGTTGCCCGGCCGCCGCATCGACATACAGCGCCGACGGGTGCGAGCCGGCCGGCATCCGGATCGTGTTCAGCAGCGCGCCGGCCGGGCTGAAGCCGACGATCGAGCCGGCACTCTTCTGTGCGACCCACACGTTGCCCGCGCCGTCCACCGCGAGCGCGCCCGGCGCCGACACGCCGATGTCCCGCTGCCACACGCCATCGGTGGTGAACACCCGCACGCGATTGCCGTAGAAGTCGCTCGCATAGAGCAGCGAGCCGACCG
Organism: Burkholderia sp. BCC0397; assembly: GCF_902832865.1. Taxonomy (NCBI): domain Bacteria; kingdom Pseudomonadati; phylum Pseudomonadota; class Betaproteobacteria; order Burkholderiales; family Burkholderiaceae; genus Burkholderia; species Burkholderia sp. BCC0397. The sequence goes on from NZ_CADFDL010000022.1 coordinate 32,335, forward strand.
TCGCGAGTCCGGTGACGACGTCGATGCGCGGCTGATTGGTCGCCGCGCTGACCTGGATCACGAGGTCGCGATACTTCGTCGCGCGGTTGTAGCGCCCCACCGCGCCGCTGCCGTACGTCTTGCCGGGCTGCAGCGCGACGAACAGCGACGTCGCATTGCCGGTGATCGCACTGCCCTGGAATTCCGAATGCGCGCCGATCGAGCCGAGGCTCTTGCCGTTCTGGTAGATCGCGACGCCGCCTTCATCCTCGTCCCACATCGACGCCGTGTAGATCACGCCTTCGGGCGCGACCCACATCGCGCGCGCGACGTTGCCGACGTGCGCCGCGAGCGTGCCGTACGTATTCGCGATCCAGTCGGTGGTGTTGGCTGCGTGAGCAGCGGGCGCAAATGCGGCGATCGCCGCGGCAACGAGCGCGGCCCGGATTTGTTGTCTGGCGACCATGACGGATGCTCTCCTGAACGGGACAAACATTCACATAAGGGATCGGCCGGCCAGATGGCTTGAAGTCCGCGAGATGTAAATTCTTCCCCGAATCATCCGGCGCAGTCGGTATGACGTACGGCATGCATTCGATAATGCGCAGGGCGAGAATAGCGTTATATAAATCGAAAAAAATTGCGAATCACCCGCGCTTGCGACAAGCGCCGCCGCGTGTCAGTGAATGGTCACTTCCACGCCGAATCGGGAATCGGAAGAATCAGGCTGTTGCCTGCGGGAATATCGCCGCCGGTTCGGCGTCGATAAATTGAAACGGCGAATGCCATTCCGGAAGTATCGGAAAAACCACTGCACCCAAACAAATCGCCGACCTGAATCCGTATCGAATCCAGGCCGGCGATCGTCATTGACTACGGGGCAGGCAACGCGTCGCCACGCATCATGCCGACGTTTCGCGCACCTTCACTTCCGGCACGCGCGCGCCGTCCGAATCGTCGTCGCGCGGCGCGTCGAGCTGCCCTTCCCACTTCGCGACCACGGCCGCCGCGATCGAATTGCCGACCGCGTTGGTGGCCGAGCGCCCCATGTCGAGGAACATGTCGACGCCCATGATCAGCAGCAAGCCGGCTTCGGGCAGGTTGAACTGGTTGAGCGTCGCCGCGATCACGACCAGCGACGCGCGCGGCACGCCGGCCATCCCCTTCGACGTCACCATCAGCATCAGCAGCATCGTGATCTGCGTGCCGAGCGGCAGATGGATGCCGTACACCTGCGCGATGAACAGCACCGCGAACGTGCAGTACATCATCGAGCCGTCGAGGTTGAACGAATAGCCGATCGGCAGCACGAAGCTCGAGATCTTGCGGTTCACGCCGAAGCGGTCGAGCGCATCCAGCAGCTTCGGATACGCGGCCTCGGAGCTGGCCGTCGCGAACGACAGCAGGAACGGCTCGCGAATCAGCCGGAGCAGCGTGAACGCACGCTTGCCGAGGAACGTCACGCCGGCGAGCGTCAGCACGGCCCACAGCAGCGCAAGCGCCAGATAGAAGCTCGCCATGAACTTCGCGAACGTGAGCAGGATGCCGAGCCCTTCGGTCGTGATCGTCGACGCCAGCGCCGCGAACACCGCGACCGGCGCGAACAACATCACCGCCCCCGTCACCTTCAGCATCACCTGCGCGAGATCGTCGATCACGCCGGTCAGGCGCTTGCCCGATTCGCCGAGCGCGGACAGCGCGGTGCCGAAGAAGATCGAGAACACGACGATCTGCAGGATTTCGTTGTTCGCCATCGCCTCGGCGATCGACTTCGGCACCAGGTGCACCACGAAATCCTTCAGCGTGAACGCGCCCGTCTTCAGGTTGAGCGCCGCATCGGACGGCGGCAGCGGCAGGCTCAGGTGGCTGCCCGGCTGCAGGAGCGTCGCGGTCAGCAGACCGAGCAGCAGCGACGTGAACGACGCGATGAAGAACCAGCCGAACGCCTTGACGCCCACGCGGCCCACCGCGCTGCCGTCGCCCATCTGCGCGATGCCCACGGTCAGCGTCGCGAACACCAGCGGCGCGATGATCATCTTGATCAAGCGCAGGAACACGTCGGACAGCAACGACACGTAACCGGCGACTTCCTTCGCCATCTTCGGGTCGGGAAACGCGCTATGGCAGGCGTAACCTACGGCGATGCCAAGAATCATCGCGACAACGATGTACTTGGTAATGTTGTGCTTCTTCTTCATTAGTGGTCCAAATTACAAGGCGTATGTTGCTAACGGCTGGTCAATCAGTCGCGTCCGGCTGCGAATCGAAACCTGTGTCGCCATGCGGGCGATCTGTCCGCTTCGGGCGGTCTCCGGCGGTCACCAGGGCGGACAGGGGGGGCATTCTAACGCAAATGGCGCACCGGCTTTCAATTCTGAAAGCGGCGCGGGTTGATTTGCGTCCTGATGTCGTCGGGAAAGGGGTTGTGTCGCGGTCCGGGCCGCTTCCCGCGCGGCCGGATGCCGGGGAATGTCAGTGAGTCGCGCAGAAGGCGGCCGGCCCGAAAAGACGCGGCAGGCCGGCGACGCCGGGCGTCAGGCAACCAACACGCAGGTGTCGGCCGCCATGCCGGTCACGATCGCTTTCGCGGGAAATCGTCGCACACGGGCCGACACGATCCAGCGAGCGCGACACATCGTCACAAAGATGCGCAGACATCGACACTACCGCACGTAACCGCTCTGTTATCCGTACGGGGATCTCGACGCACGCGTGCGCGACCAGGTCATCGCTGCCGGTTACGGCAATGCGACGACGACCCGCCGCGGATGTGCCGGTGCGGCCGACGATCCGTTTCTGTTGCCGCGGATTCCGGTGGCGAGCGGGGTCGGCGCTGTGAGGTTGTGGTGCAAGTGTTTGAAGGCGCGGGTGGGGGCGGCCTGGTAGCGCGCATCATCGCCGAAACGCGACTCATCCACCGACCTCTCGATACCCGTCCATGCCATGCGTGCGCACGGACGGGCCTCGCCGTCAGGTCAAGCCGGCGAGCATGAACGCGCCAACGGGATCGCGAATCGTCCCGCCGGCCGCGTGTTCGCCGGACGCATCGGCCCGGCTGTCCGTTACCGGTCGTACTCGAAGGACTCGGTGAAGGCCGTGTCGATCGAATCGGACCAGCTCAAGCTCACGAACGAGAAGTCGGTGCTGCCACCCCAGCCGGCCACCGACGGGAACGCGACGCCCTGATCGCCCGGCACGTTGAGCGTCACCGCCGCACCCGGCTGGACCGGCGGCGCCGATGCCGTACCGTTGACGAACGTCGCCACGGTCTGCCCGGCCGCGGTTGCGCGAATCTGCACGTTGCCGCGCTTGACGAACGGCAGCCCCGCTTTCGACGTCCAGCCCAACGGAAAGATCGTGCCGCCCGCGAACGTGCCGGCGGAGCCCGGCGTCAGCTTGTCGCGCGTGGACTGCGCGAGATCGTGCCACGCGTACTGACGCAGCGCGTCGGGCGACGGCGACGGCGTACGCACCCGCACCGTGTAGTGCCTGGCCGGCGTCGACGTGTTGCCGTTCTGGTAGACGTCGATCGTATAGGCGCTGAACGGCTTGATGTCGGCCAGCTCGGCGGCGCTCAGTTGCGGCTTCGCCCACGCGGTATTGTTGCGCGGCGCGTCGCCGGGCCACGTGAACAGGCCCTGGTTGGCCGGGTCCTGCGCGACGCCGGCCAGGCGGAAGTTGTTGCGGCACTGCGCGCTCTTCGCCAGGGCGGCGAGCTGCGCCGGCGTCTGCCCGCTTGCGATCTGCGCACGGATGTTCAGCGTGTCGCAGGTGCCGCTCGACGGCTGGAGAAACACGCCGTTGCGCAAGCCGGGGCCGTTGACGATCGCGAAGTCCACCGCGGTGCCGGCCGCGTCGACGGCCCCCACCTGCAGGTTGAGCGAATCGACGAACGCGTTGGTCCCCGTCGACGGATTAGCCGGATTCAACCAGTCCCACTTCTGCGCGTTCGCGTTGACCTTGCTCAGTACCGCGCGCTGGTTGCCGATCACGCGCCAGCCGGTATCGCCATTCGCGAGACTGCCCGCCCGCACCGCGAGCTGCACATGTTGCTGCATGCCGTCGCGAATGCCGTCGCTGCGCGTCCACGCGAGCTTGACCCACATCGTGTCGCTGGCGACGACGCGAATGACTTCCGGCAAGCTGAAGCTGGCGTTGTTCATCGCATCGTCGGCCACGATGCCCGGCGTGCCGCCGGCGGGCGCACCGAACTCCTGGTCGACCGACATCCCGTTGTTGAGATACGCGGCGGGCACGCCTGCATTCAGCGCGCCGGACGCGACATCGTCGACGAAGATCTGGCCGCACGCCGATACGCTGCCGCCCGTGCGCGCCGCGCCGGTCGAACCGGCGAAACACTGGTTGAGCACGCGCTGCAATGCCGCCAGATCGCTGGCGCTCGGCAGGTTCGACACCACCGCGCCATTGATCGTCGCGGCGGCCGGCAGGCTGGCCTTGTCGCTCGCCTGCGGCGCGACGCCGGGCGCGAGCTGAAGCTGCACCGGCGTATCGCTGGACGCGCCCGCCACCGAGCTGATCTGGACGCCGCCGTCCGGCAGGACGTTGATCTTCACCTGGTCGAGCAACCGGTCGAGCCCCGGCGCACCCGCGGTCAACGGGCCGGAAATCAGGTCGACGCCCGTATTGCCGGTGGCGGCCAGCAGGTCGGCCAGCACCGACGAATAAGCCTGCACCGTGCCGGCAACCGCCTGGGCCGTAACCTTGCTTTGCAGCAAACCGGTGTCGGCCATCAGCTTCGTCGGATTGTCCCCGATGATCGTGGCGGCGATCGCGTTCGTGATCGGCGTGATGTTGATCGTCTGCGTGCCGGCCGTGGCGCTGAGCGCGATCAGCGTGGCCTGCGAATCGGCGACGTTGCCGTATGCGGACAACGCAAAAGGTGCGGTCAGGCCAGTCACCGCGCAATGAAACCCGCCGGTTGACGCATCGGCCGGACAGTCGACCGCCTTGCCGGTCGCATCGACCAGCTTAACGGTGGCGCCCTGCATCGCCGCGCCGGCGGCCGCGACCCCGCTGACCGTCTGCGCCGCGGGTGCCCCGGGCGGCGACGAAGAACTGTCGCTACCACCGCACGCCGACAGGACGAGCGCTGCAATACCGGATACGACAGGCGTGAGTTTCATTGCGTTTCCCCCGACATCCTTCTGGTTGATGCGTGTCATATGCACCGCTCATGCACGCTGGACGGCGAGGATTCTCGCAAAGCCGATTTTTGCGATCATCATTCAGGTGGATGAAAATCGGGAAATAACACTGCATGAAACGCAAATAACCTGTGTTAGCCTGAAAAAAATTCGGTATTCGAAGCAATATCGTCAGACAAAATGCATATACGAAGATCGCGAAGCGACGGGGGGAAGCATGCAACGGGACCAACTCATCGGGGACCTCTATGAGGCCGCGCTGCAACCGGACGGTTTTCTCGAAGTTTTTCATCGGGTATCCGAATCGCTCGGCGCAAACGTTTTTCACATGTTCAGTTGGGACGCCGCGCGCAATGCGCCGCAATTCTCGATCTATTCGCCGCGCGCGGAATTCGACGAGATCATCGCCCGCTACGACCAGTATTACGGCGCGCTCGATCCACGCCGCGGCTTCGTCGAGAGCGCACCGCTCGGCGAATTCGTGTGCTGTCAGGATCACCTCACCGACTGCGACGTCGAACGCAGCGAGTTCTTCCAGGACTTTCAGATTCCGTCGGGATTTCGCTACCTGATGGGGATTCGCTTCGCGCGCCCCGGCAGCGACAACATTCTGCTCGGGTTGCTGCGAGCGCACGGCCGGACGCCGTATTCGTCGGAAGAACGCGCGACCCTGACCGGCATGGCCGGGCATCTGCAACGCTCGATCAACCTGTGGCGAGACGCGCGCGTGCTGCATCGCGACGCCACGCTCGGCGCCGAACTGATGGAGGAGCTGGGTCTTTCCGTCTTTGCACTGGACAGGCACGCGCGCGTCGTCTTCGTCAACCGGGCGGCCGAGTCGATGCTGCGCGCCACCACCTGCCTCAAGATCGAGAACGGGTGCCTGAGCGCGACGAGCGCGCCGCAGAACGATGCATTCAAGGCGGCATTGACGCGCGTCGCGAAGACCCGCAAGGGCGAGAGCCTTGCGCTTTCCGGCACGCTGGTGGCGGCGCATGAAATTTTTCTCAGCATCGCGGCACTGTCCGGACAAGCGCTCCATGCGACGTTCGGCGACGCGACGATGCTGATCACGGTCAGGCGACGCAACGCCGCCCCGCTCGTCGTCGCACAACAGTTGCGGCAGTCGTTCGGTTTGTCGAGCGCCGAAGCCGCAGTGGCGGAAGCGCTGATCAACGGCAAGACGCCTGACGAATGTGCGGCCATCGCGGGCGTGTCGCTGGCGACGGTTCGTACTCAATTGCGTGCGATCTATGAAAAGACGCATTCGCGGAATCAGGCCGAAGCGGTCGGGCGGATGCTTTGGGTGCTCCCGCAGTACAAGCGCGAGGATTGAGACGTCGAAGGGGCTAGCGGGTCGTATCTGGCTCAGTCGATCTACCGGACCGCTGCCTCCTGCGCCAGCCGTCTTTTGACGCCCACGAACGCCAAGCCGGCCAGCGCGATGGATCCACAATAGAACAGCAGCGCCGTCACATCCGTTCCCAGCCGGGAGAACACGAACCCGACCGCCAGCATGCCCAATCCGAGGCCGGTGCGCTCCGCAACGTACGAGATACCGATCACGCGATCGCGTGACGCGGCCGGTGTCGATTGCAGGAGCGAATAGTAGATCGTCTCCGTGGCGGCGTCGAAAATGCCTGCCAGCAAGACGAAGCCCAACATGCCCGGCATGCCGCGCACCTCGAAGACGCCGAGGAAGCACGCGAAGGTCAAGATCAGCAACTCGATGAAATACGGCTCGAGCGGCTGGTGACGCGATTCGAGACGCTCCAGCAAGCGCGGTGTCACTGCCGCGGAAACGAGCCGTCCGACACCCCACACCGCCATCAGCCAGCCGTACAGAAACGCGGGCTGATTCGCGTCGAACAGCTGCGACCTGATCGGGAAGCCGACATTGTGCGTACCGGAGCCGAGCGCTTCGACGAAGCGCGCGCCGATTACCAGCATCACGATGGCCGACAGATAACGCGCCGCGCCCGGCCGCACGCCGGCCTCGGCGGCAGCCTGTGTCTCCTCGGCCGGTCGATGTCGGCGCGGCATGTTGCCCACCAGCATCAGGAATGCAATGGCGGAGACCGCAAACGTGATCGAATCGATCAGGAATACGAGCTTGTAGGCCAGGTACTGCGTGATCACCGATGCGAGCAGGCTGCCGCCGACCACCGACACGCCATCGGTCGCACTGAGGATCGCATTGAAACGATGCCGGCCCTCCTGCCCGACCATTTCCGGAACCTCGGACATGATGGACACCCGGTACATCCCCTGAAAAAGGCCGATGAAGAAGGGCACGAAATAGATGAGCGACGCGTCGGCGGCACGCGACGACGTAGCCAGCACGCCGATCGCCAGTGCACTGCCCGCTTCCGCGGCGAAGATCAGGGTACGGCGGGAGAACCGGCTCAGCCGCGGCACCGCGGCACCGCCCGCGACCGCACCCAGCAGGCGCGACGCCATCGTCAGGCCGAGCAGCGCAGCGGAGCCCGTGACCTCGAGCGCGTAGGTCGCCAGAACGATGCTGATCATCGTCGAACTGATGTCGGAGATCGTCTTGAACGACAACCAGACGTACCACTGCGCCAACGAAGACGAAGCGCATTTTTCTAGAACCAGCTCGGATTTCATGTCAGCTCATCTCGCTGAGGAAAAGGAAATCAGCAACATGTCCCGGAACGCGAGTTCGTCAGGGTTGGCTTGCTGAACGGCATTGGCACTCGGGTACAGCACGGCGTCGTTCACGACCACGGTAGCGAGGAAATCCGTCAGCGGCCGTGCGAACAACGGAACAATGCCCTCGCGTTTTTTACAATTACCAATCAGCATCAATTCTATGATTAAGGACCACGCACCTCGCAGAAATGGCAGGTTTAATACATCCACCAAAGATAGAACACTCAACTCTTCCCAAATTATTAAAACACCCCTCATCAAGACGCCTTTGAATCAATCCCGATATCGAATACTTCAGGGCGTCGCGCCTTACATTTTGATAGCAAGATCGCGCGTGAGAGCCAGATGACACCGCCACGCATTATGTCGGCAAGCCGTGCAATCCACAAAAAATGTAGATAAACTACATTGCGCCTATCCAGCTCCGCCCCAATACCCCCAAGGCATATTGACATTAATCACCGGAAATTCTCCCATATCCCGCCCTTGACCAGCCACGCCATCAGCGGTTAATGTTGAAAAACTACATGATTTAGCCGGCCATTCTGTTACGGGCACTGGCTTGCTTTTTCGTGGCTTCGCTTCCGCCGAGAGCAGGACAATAATTTCTTACATAAAAGAAAGGAATGCGAATATGTTTGTCAGGAACCTGAGAGATGTCGAAAAAGATGGACTGCTTGTCGAATGGGGCTCCGGCACAAGCCATCGCTTGCTGACGGAAAAGGACGGCATGGGCTACGGGGTGTGCCATACGGTGGTGCGTGCGGGTACGGAATCGCTCCTGCAATACCGCAACCATCTCGAAGCCTGTTATTGCATTGCAGGCGAAGGCGAGGTCGAGGACATGAACGGTAACGTCTTTCCGATCCGCCCGGGCACCCTCTACGTGCTCGATCGACACGACCAGCATTACCTGCGCGGCGGCAAAGACGGGGATCTGGTGCTTGTCAGCGTCTTCAATCCCCCGCTCAAGGGACACGAACGGCATAACCTGGAGTCTGCGGAAGCGTCCGCTTACTGAGGCTCGATACGCTCATTCCGGGAGGCCCCGGGGTACCCGCCCTCCCGGCAACGTCCGCAGGAGCGCGCATGCATCGCGTGCTCCGCGCAAAAGAAAGGTGACTGTTCGTGCGCGCCCAGCATCAAGCCTTTTTCCATTCGCTTTTCCTTGCCCGCCTCGCCGACCAGATTCTGTTGTTTCTCGTGCCGCTGGTCATCTTTCAGATGACAGGGCGCGTGTCCTGGTCGGGCATCGCGTTTTCGCTCGAAACACTGCCGAGATACCTGTGCTTCCCGTTTCTAGGCGCGCTTTGCGACCGGTATTCGCCCACGAAACTGATGCGCGTCAGTCAGGTTCTCCGCGCGGCAGTATGCGTCGCGGGCGTCGCCGCCTACGACCTCGTCGGCGGCATCGGATGGCTGATCGCGCTGTCCGCGTTGTGCGGCATGCTGACGAGTCAGGGCATCGTGGCGCGCGAGGTGATGCTGCCGCAGATATTCAGCAGCCATCGCTTCGAAAAAGTGCTGTCGTATTCGCAATTGGCCGACCAGCTTGGCCTGGTGCTCGGCCCCATGCTCGCGGCGATCCTGCTGTCCTGGTGGCGCTGGGAATTCGTCGTGGCCACCGCGGCCGTGCTGTTTGTCACGGCCGACGTCGCGCTCGCCTATTGGCAAAAGGCCAGCGCGTTCGAATTCGTGATGCCGGAAGGCACGCACGGCACCTGGTTCACGCCGATCAGGACGGCCTTGTCTCACGTCGCCCGTCTCCCAGGCCTCAAGTCCGTCATCATGCTGGCTGCCGCGGAGAACCTCGTGATCGGCGTCACGCTCGCGACATCCGCCGCGATGGTCACCGGCTTTCATCACGAAAGCGGACGCTATTACGCAGGACTGCAAACGGCAGGCGCGTGCGTGACGATCGCGATTCTGCTGATGACGGCGAGGTTGCATGTCCCGAGGCGCGTCCTCGGCCTCGTCGGCTTCGGTTCGATCTGTGTCGGCGGCGTTATCGCGGCAGCCAGCCCGGGAATTGCGGGGTACGTTTTCGGCTTCCTGCTGATCGTCGGATTCGACAAGATGTTCAATGTGTACATCCGGAGCACGCGGCAGAAGATCATCCCCGCGCGCGACTACGGCAAGACGACGGGAGTCGTCATCCTCCTCAACAACATGACACAGCCGCTCGCGGGCGTCGCGGTAGGCGCGTTCTCGACGCGTTTCGGACCAGACACGGTAATCATGGTGCTGTCCGTGTGCATGGGTTGCCTCGGGTTGCTGGTCTCGCTCGCGCCCCGCATTCGAAAGGACCACAGCCCCTCGTCGGCCTCGGTGTCCTCACATGAAGGCTGATGCCATGATTGAACGATTCCCGACATACTTCGAGCGCAGCGCGAGCAGCCGGCGAGACAAAGTCGCGCTGGTGGTCGACGGACGTTCGGCAACCTACGGCGAATTGCTGGACGTGATGTTGACGATAGCCGATACGCTTCACCGTCTCGGCATTCCCGCCGGCGCGCGCGTCGCGCTCTATTCGGAGATGTCCGTGCATGCGGTGGCGGCTGCATTCGGCATCCTGAAGGCGGGATGCGTACTGGCATGCATCAGGCACACGATCGACACCGCCGAACTGGAGCAGCAGATCGCGGATTGCGGCGCCAGCGCGCTCGTGGCATCGCGATTGACCTCGCCCCGCGTCGCATCCCGTCATCGCGCGGTCACGATCGACGCGACCCGCGGCGACCTGTCGGAATATGTCGTCTGCTTCGCGACCGACGGCGCATCCGAAGCCGGCAATCCCTCCATGGATGACGCCGCAACGATCTTCTACACATCCGGCTCGACCGGCGATTCGAAGGGCGTGCTCGTCACGCACCGGAACATGATTGCCGCGTTCCGCTCGGTCTCCGGCTATCTCGGCAATAGCGAACGCGACATCGTGCTCGGTTTCTCCCCGGGCTTGAGCTCGGACTACGGCTTTTACAACACGGTCATGCCGCTGCTGTTCGGGGGCCGTGCCGTGGTCGAGACGGCGTTGCCCGCGTCGGCCGCCGCCATCGTCGACATCATCGAGCAACACGGCGTAACCGGCCTGCACGTCTTTCCGCCGGCGCTTTTCCGCCTGTGCGAATCGGGCGACCTGCCTGCCTCGAGACTGCAATCGCTGAGGTATGTCTCGACCAGCGGACAGGCGTTGCCCGGCAAGTACATTCGCCTGCTCCGGCGGGCGCTACCGGCTGTCCTGATCTACTGCAACTACGGTTCGACCGAGTGCAAACGCGTCGCCTACCTGCCGCCCGCCGAACTCGATCGACGTATCGGCTCGGTCGGCAAAGCCATTCCGGGCATCAGAACCTACCTCGTCGGCAACGACAATGCGCTCGTGGTCCAGCCCTGGCAGGTCGGTGAACTGGCGGTAGCCGGCGATCTGCTGATGGAGAAATACTGGGGGCGCGAAAGCGATACCGCCCGCGTCATTCGCACAGGATGTTTCGGTGAATCGCGCGTGTTCATGACCGGTGATCTGTTCGCGATGGACGAGGACGGATTCCTGTTCTTTCAATGCAGGAAAGGCGACCTGTTCGATCGAGACGGCGTGCCAGTGAATCCGCGCGCCGTCGAGCGGGTATTGCTCGACCACGAATCCGTTGCGGAAGCGCTCGTCGTACCGGTTTCCCGGTCCGACGGCGCACGCGTCCCCAAAGCCTATGTCGTTCCGGCTGCGACATCTGCGGCCAATGCAATCGAGCTGCTCGATCATTGTCGCCGCCATCTGGATTCCGCCGCGGTTCCGGCAAGCATCGACTTTCTGCGAGCGCTGCCAAGAACGTTCGGCGGCAAGGTGTCCGCCCAGGGCTTGAACTGATACCACATGCGAAGAGGTCAATCATGACGTCAAGCGGAATCGAGAACGGCGCGGAGCAATACCTGGAAAGCGCGCCGATGATCCGGATGGCAAGTTATTTTCACAGCCTTGCGACGGGCGCGACGCAGGTGCCGAAGCAATCGGTCGCGAGCCGCATCCGCCATTTGCTGCGCGATCCGGACGTGCTTGCGTATCACGACCTGATGGTCGCCGAAGCCGGGCCGCTGTTCACGCATTTCCTTGCCAGCGTGCCAGCCATACTGGAGGAAATGTCGCGCGTCGGCGTCGCGCTCACGCGGTATTCCGAACGTTGCAGGCAGCACGCGGATCAGCACTTCGAGTTTTACGAAGTCGATGCCTTCGACGGTACCAACGGCAGAACGCTGGCAAAACGATCGAACGGCCTGATCCGCACTTTCACGAACTCGCCCAATCCGGCCAACGAAACGGCGTTCAACCAGTTCGCCAATCACGACTTCTCGACGTTCCACCCGCAGGCATTCGCCCACGTCACCCCTCGGCTGTTCCGGGAGCATGCGCGCCTCGACCGCTTCTCCGGCACGTTCGACTACATCTACGAGACTGCTGCATTTCAGTTCTATGGCGTGGATCGCGCGGACCAGATTCGTCATGTCGCGCGCCTGCTCAAGCCGAACGGATTGATCTTCTTCCTCGAGAAGCTCAACTGCGATTCGCTCGACGAGTACGACAAGCGCGAGAGCGTCAAGGACGAACTGCACAAGCGTCATTACTTCAGCCGCGAGGAAATCGACTGGAAGCGCAACCAGATGCTTTCGCAGATGCAAAACGGACAGGTGACGTTCGATACGCTCGTCGCGTCGATCCACGCGCAGTTCGAACATGTCTATCTGCTCTGGAACGGGACGAATTTTTACGAGTTCGTCGCCTCCAACGACGCACGATCGATCGAGGAATTCGTCTCGCTGCTCGGCGAACCCTGCATCGAGCCCGTGTTCTGCTTCGATCACCCCGTACCGCGCAGAGTGGCCGGGCCGCGAGGAGACGCGACGTGATGCAGCTGCATGATGACCTCCCGTCAATGGATACGATCCGGTCATGCGTGGACGGGCTCGAACTCGAGCGCACGCAGATCGGACGACGCATCGAACAACTGCTCCCGCGCTGGCAGGCTCGCGCACAGGCGGCCGATCAGTTCGCGCGCCTGTCGCCCGAGACAATGGCCGAACTGCACGACGCCGGGCTCCTCCACCTGCTGACACCGCGCCGCTACGGCGGATTGCAGCAGGACTTTCCGACACTCGTCGAAGCTGCGCGGCTCGCGGCCACCGCGTGCGCGTCCACGGCCTGGATGTTGAGTGTCGTCGGCGGACATGTGACGACTGCGGCGCGCCTGCCCGCCGCCTCTCAGGACATCATCTTCGCGAACGGGCCGCGACAGCTGTTCGCGACGGCCACGGTTCAGAACGGCACGTTCGTCAGGGACGGCAGCGGATTCCGGTTGAACGGCATCTGGCGCTACAGCTCGGGCATCGATCACGCAACCTGGGTGATCGTCTCGGCACGACTCGGCGGGACGGACGCACCGGAGGCCCAGGAGATCTTCAAGGTCGTGGTTCGACGCGAAGACGTCCGTGCGCTCGACACGTGGCACGTGTCCGGCATGCGCGCGACAGGTTCCAGGGATATTGCATTCGACCAGCTGTACGTATCGGACGAGTGGGTCTTCGCTCGTTCGAACTATTTTGGCCCGCATCCCGCCGGCGCCGACCTGCATCCCGACGCGTATCTGTACGACGTGCCGCTCATCCCGTACAGCACGACGTGGATCATCGGACCGATTCTGGGCTGCGCACAGGGCGCGTATATGCACTGCATCAATACGCTCCGCAGCCGCGGTAGAAGCGGCGACGCGGTGCTTTGCGGGCACATCGCGAAAAGCGACGCGGAGCTCGCCTGCGCGGGTCGTCTCTACGACGCACTGGTCCGCACCTTGCACACGGCCGGCATCGCGCGGCGCGCGGTGTCGCCTGCCGAGACGGTCCGCATCAGGCGTGATCGCGCATTCATCGCGCAGCTTTGCGTCGACGCGATCCGACGACTGATCGGCAGCATGGGCACCGCCGTGGCATTCGACGCCCATCCTGCACAACGTCACTGGCGCGACCTGCAGGTCATGGCATCGCACATCGACGTCGGCTGGGACGCGGCAGCTGTTGCGTATGGCGGCCACGCGATCGCGCATTCGACGGACACCTCCCGCGATTCCCCGCCGGTGTATCAGTGAATACCGCGGCGCCGGACGACGAAACGGAGATGATCGACATGAACCGGGACGCGATATTCCGCGGAATTGCCGATGCGCTGGGACTCGCCGCAGACGAGGACTTGGGTGCGGCCGGGCGGTACGCTCCGCTCATGCGCTGTGACAACCAGATCTTCGTCAGTGGACAAATTCCGAAGCTTAACGGCGAAATCACCATTCGCGGTTTGATCGGATCGGACGTGTCGGTGGACAGTGGGCGGCGCGGCGCGATGATCTGTGCCGCTCGCTGCATCGCGCTATTACAACGGTCACTCGGCACCCTCGATCGGGTCCGGGCAGTTCCGCGCATCGGCGTCTACATGCAAAGCGACCCTGCATTCGAAGAACACAGTGCCGTCGCCGATGGCGCATCGGAGGTGGTGTATTCCGTGTTCGGCGAAGCGGGCGTACACGCCAGAACGTCACTCAGCGCATTCCGGCTGCCTCGATACGCTGCGGTCGAAGTGGATCTGGTTGCGTTCGTCTGGCAGGATTCCGCTGAAGGCAGGCTCACGGCGAGGGGGTAAGGTGCAGACGCAAAATTCCAAAAATTGCGCCGGTTAAAGCAGATTATTTCGAGGCGTTTTCATCATCAATTCAAAGACAACATATTGGGGCTGCGGAGATTTTTTCGGAGAACCAACAACATCTGTGGGCTCGCAGAAAAGGTGTCTTTGCCCCCCTATAAAAATCAAGGGCTTGGACATCTTTTTTGAGAAATCGACATACCTCTCGCCTCAGAAAAGATGTCCGCAGCCCTGGAAATTCTCAGAAAAGTTGTCCTTGGGAATGTCACGGCTCTGCCGAGGTGTCCCGACGGAACTCGGCGATCAGTGGCGCAATGGACGAGCGTTTCAGCGACCAGCACCGTCGACACTGCTGGTGCTATAACTGTGCAAATTGTAGTCTTCGATGAACCCTGATCTGGCCCGCGATTCAACGCCGCCCCTCGATTTCGACCGGTTCATGGCGTCTTTGAATGAGCCGAGAGCACTGCGCCGATCGTCTCGGCACGACGCTTCGCTGCCGCACTACACATCGACATACAGACGCTCGCTCGACTAGCCCATGTCCATCGCAATACCATCAGTCGCCTTCCCGGCGCCGAAAGTGTGCAAAAGTATCTGCAAGACGCGTTGCGGATCATCCGAACTGCAATCGATATCTCCGGAGACGCGACTCGCCCTTGCGCCAGCGCTCCCACATTAGCGCTTTCTGGCTGTCTGTATAGTAGCTCCGCCGTCTCTTTTTCATTGGAACACTGCTCGCTGCTATGCAGCCTCAAGGGTGTTGCATCGACGGGTTGAATCCGCAACCAAATCCCAAACTACTAGGTTCTGAATTCGATCCTAATTAGTTTCGCGATCCTCATGAAGCGCCTCTAAAAGCATGTCGCAACTGAACAGAAGCCAAATCGCGACGCTGATTGCAAGGATGAGCATTCGTTCAACTTGCCATCGAGGTTGTCTTTGGCCGCCTCGACCGATCAAATACTTGGACATATTTTCTGAGAAAACTGTATGCCTGTTGTCAGAAAGGCTGCCTTTGGGAATGGCACCAGACCTAAGTGTTTCGACGGAACTTAGCAGCACGCAGCACCTATCACATTTGAAAGACTTCCAAGGTCACGGTTCGTTATCTCTTCTTCTCTGAGCATTCCGCAACGCAATGAAGAAACAAATGCCGAGGGCGATGCCGGATATCCAACTCAGCACGCCAAACGCGCCGACCGTCCGCAAAAGATATGACACACGCGCCATGCCAAGTAAGCCGCCAGTCAACAAGACTAGCCACAGTACCCGTATTGCCCACCATAGCGGCGACCGCTTGAACCAACTCGCACCCCGGTGCCTCCCGACAAAATCTAGTGCAACGAGACCTACAAAAATAGTGGAAAACCATACCCAACACCAAAAAAAAAGCGACCAAGACATTATTGGCATCATACATACGGACTCTCGATTATCTGTGGCTCATCGCCTATTAAAAAATCCGCCCAGCGACGTAGGTGTCCCTGCATTAAAACCAAAACTGAATAAGCCCGCACTGGCAGCGCTCGCTGCCCCTAGCTCGCTAGGATTCAAGGCTGGATTTATCGCCAACCCACCTCCGAAAAGCCCCGCCAATGCGCCGATAGCACCTTGGGCACCCGCCGCCCCCCAATTGATGCACGACGGTGATGTGCCGCCGACTAACTGGCCGGCCACGTTTCCGGCTGCTCCGGCAAGACCGCCTGTCGCAGCACTGGAAAGGGCAAACATGCTTCCAGTCCCAAATGAGACGGTGCTAAGAGCACCAACGCGACTCCGACTGCAACACCTACAAAACTCCCTCAGCAGATACTCCCGAGGTATTGATGGCTGAAAGGCCTCCGCTTATTCCACCGATGACGCCACCGACGATAGCAGCTCTGCACCACAGACAGTAGTCGCGCGGGTCGTTTAAATTCACCGAATTAATCGAGACATAGGCGTATTTATCAAGCCACTTGAAGTGTGTGATTTCATCACACTCCGAGTAGCAACAAACGTACTTTGTAAATAAAATCACTTCATCTGTTACGATGTCCAAAATCTTGGATGGAACCCCACTACCGAGCAGTCGCGAAATCAATTCCTCAAGAACTTGGCCACCTGTCGCATTTAAAACGCACCAAATACTATTAAATTTAGATCTCAAAATTCACAATCTACAAGCCAAACAGCGATCTGTAAAAGTGAAAAGCATTTCCACCTGCCCTCCCGGAAGTTTAGATAGAACAAGATGACCACGTCTTCCTGTCGACGTCATATATGTGTCAAACTCCACCGATGCATCAGTCCAGCGCACATTAGAGATTTGATATAACTCGCCATCGAGGAAGTCTCGACCAGATACGGTAAGTCCATTTACGGTAGCACTTACTGTGTATTCCGATCGCGCATCATCTTCATCTGCGCGCCAGGTACCTATCATCTGATGACTGGAAAATAAAGATGAAACTTTTCCCACGACTTTCTCCAATAACACATTGATATCTACCCCGGGAAGCCCGGAGGCTTTGGCTTGACTATTTTCTTCCCCGTTTGAGGATCTTTATAAATCACCTTATCAGGATCTGTCGGATGCGGTTTCATATGTTTGAATGGATTGTCTGTTCCGTATGGACTTCCAGCCCATCCCCGTTCACCGCCGCCTCCGTTGCCACCGTCCATTGCTATACCTTGCGTCGGAACTTCGCAAGCCGAAGCAGGTGAGTCTGGCAAATCAAAAGGCAAAGAACCACCCAAAGCCATTAATCCCAACGGATCCACTAAATTTATCGGATCGCCATTTACGTAGGCGTATAGGTTAGCCCCCGTGACTAAACCGATCGAGTCCTCTGACGCAAATCGGCTGAATCCTGGTAGGTAGTACCGTGCCCGGTAGTAGTATAGGCCGGTGCCATCATTCTCACGTCCCGTGTACTGAACCGGGTTGGAATTCACTTCGCCAGAGGCGGAAGTGTTACCGTACGGTTCATATACGTAGCTCGTTTTGATCGCGCCACCCGCATCTGTGAGTGCTACCGTGCTGCCCAACGCATCGGTGACGAAGTTACGTGAGCCGAGGGCGTCGGTACGGTTATAGATTTCATCAGCGCGAAGGCCGGTCAATAGGTTTGCTGTGGGTGCGCTACCCGCCAGCTCCTGAACCACGTTCGGTCCATCGAAGACGAAATTCGTCGCTACACCGTTCACCGTCTTACCGGTGCGTCGCCCCAGTGTGTCGTACGCAAAGTTCGCGCTCGCCGTCCCTGCCAGCGAGGCGAGTCGGCCGCGCGAGTCCCAGCTGTAAGTGAGGCTGCCGTCGCCCGTGAGATTGCCGTTTGAGTCATAGGTGAGTGTGGTACCAGACCAGTTCGTCAGACGGTTATCCGCATCGTAGGTCGCACTGGCCAGCGTAGCCGGAAGGTTTAGGCTGGCCAGTGTGCCGC
The DNA here is from genome assembly GCF_902832865.1 of Burkholderia sp. BCC0397. Taxonomy (NCBI): domain Bacteria; kingdom Pseudomonadati; phylum Pseudomonadota; class Betaproteobacteria; order Burkholderiales; family Burkholderiaceae; genus Burkholderia; species Burkholderia sp. BCC0397. The sequence continues at coordinate 50,253 of NZ_CADFDL010000022.1, forward strand.
CAATCTGTGTACGCCGGCCGGCGTTGTCGTACGCGTAGGTCAGGGCGCCGACGGCGGTACTGCCATTCGCGTAGGTTATCCCGGTCAGTTGATTCGCGATATCGTAACTGTAGGTCGCGACGATCCCGTTGGCCAAGGTCAGCGTCGATCGCCGACTTGCGGCATCGTAAGTGAATCCCACCTGCGCGCTGCCCTGCGTGACGGCGGTAAGGCGGTTCCCATTGTCATAGGTGTATGTGACCGCATTCTGACCCGCCACTTGGAAGCTTGTGCGCCGGTTCGCTGCATCGTATGCGTACGTCACACCACCTAGCGGAGTGGTTTCGGCCGTAAGGCGATCAAGGCCATCGTAGGTGCGCGTGATAGTTCCACCCTGACTGTCAGCGATCTGCGTGGCGCGGTCACCCGCATCGTAGGTAATAGCCACAGTCGCATCGGGCGACGTCGGACTCCCCCCGGAATTGGTCTGCCCGTAGGCAGCCGACACCCCGCGGTTCAGTCCATCGTAACTGAACGTCGCGATCTTACCGTTCCGATCGGTGAACTTAGTGAGGTTGTCGTTTCCATCATAAATGTAGGTTTCGATTGCCTGCAGCGGATCAGTGCGGCTCGCCCGTCGCTCCTTCGAGTCGTAAGCAAAGGTCGTTACTCCACCTCGCGCGTCCGTGAAGGTCGTCAGGTTGCCATTGGTGTCGTAAGCGAAGGTCGTGACGCCGCCTCGCGCATCCGTTACGCGGGTCGGCAAGCTGCGCCCGTTATAGTCGAACACTGTGCGATTACCGAGCGGATCCGAGACGGACAGTAACCGGCCGACTCCGTCCGTGTAGCGGATAATTGCACGGCCGAGGGCATCAGTGATGCCCGCGAGGTCCCCATACTGATAACTGAACGTCGTGGCATGACCCAGCGGATCAGTGCTCCCGATCATCTGCCCGAGGCGGTTGTAAGTAAAGTGAGTGGCGTTGCCTAGCGGGTCGTCGATCTCGGTGAGATTGCCCGAGGTGTCGTACCGGTAGGTCGTGGTGTGACCCAGCCCGTCCGTGTAGGTGATCGGGCGGTTAAACACCGACTCATAGGTATAAGTACCAGTGACCGCCTGCGAAGTCCCCGACAGCGCCGTCACGGTCGCGAGATTGCCTGCAGCGTCATAGGTGTAGGCTGTCGTTCGTCCCAACGCATCAGCGCTGGAGGTCAGCCAGTTGGTGCCAACACCCCGACCGTAGGTAAAGGTCTGCGCTTCCGGTTTACCTACTGCCCAGCTGGCGCTAGTCGCATACCCGCTGCTGTTGAACGCGATCTGACGCACATTGCCGTTCGGATCCGTGATACTGGTTTGCGTCACGTTCCCACTTGGATTTGACGAGTCAACGCTCCAGACGCTGCGTCAACTGGCTGATGCTCCCCATGGCATGTTGTTGGTTACGGGCCCCACTGGCTCGGGAAAGACGACGACCTTGTATGCGGTCATTGCGGAGACGCACTCCGGCCACGACAAGATCATCACCATTGAGGATCCGGTGGAATACCAACTGCCCGGCGTCCTGCAGATTCCCGTGAACGACAAAAAGGGGCTGTCTTTCGCCCGCGGTCTCCGCTCGATTTTGCGGCACGATCCCGACAAGATCATGGTCGGCGAGATTCGGGATCCCGAAACGGCTGAAATTGCGGTTCAGGCTGCCCTCACTGGCCACCTTGTCCTAACCACGGTACACGCGAACAACGTATTCGACGTCTTTGGTCGATTCACTCACATGCGAATCGACCCCTACGCCTTCGTATCGTCCCTGAATGGCATTTGTGCGCAACGCCTGGTGCGCTTGACTTGCACTCGGTGTCGCGAATCCGTCCGTCCTACCCCTGCGCAATTGCTCAGCGCGGGTCTGCACGCAGAAGACGCAGATCGATTCACGTTCGTAAAGGGCGTAGGTTGCGGGGACTGTCGGGGCACCGGATATCGCGGACGAAAGGCAGTCGCTGAGATCCTGACTCTCAACGACGAGATTCGCGAGATGATCGTCGAAAAAGCGCCTATCCGGCCAATCAAGGAAGCAGCGTACAGGCTTGGGACTCGACCGTTACACCAGACGAGTTTGGATTGGGCCACACAGGGGCTTACCACACTCGAGGAGGTTCGACGTGTGGCAATGGTCACGTGAAACCGTCCAACTCGTGGTCGCCCAGGACCACGTTTCCTTTTTTCGACGCTCCGCAATGAACGCGGTCGGTCCGGTCGTGCAGTTGTCTGTGCCAATTTTGGCATCCGTTGAGGACGCGGTAGCGTCGTGCTTTGCCGATGAGCAAAAGACGAAGTTTGCCGTGGACATCGTGGTTAGCGATGCATATACCCGATTCTGGATCGTCGTACCCCCCAAGAACGTGTCCACACGGAGGGATCTCAGACTGTGCATGTTGTTGCGATTCGAAGAGCTGTTTGGCGACTCGCCAGACAACTGGAGCCTGCAAGCTGATTGGCACGCGACCAAGCCTTTTATTGCCAGCGCAATTCCGTTGTCACTCGTCAACGCGATTCGCACGGGAATGTCGTCCCGTTGCCTCAGTGTCGAACGCTGTGTGCCCCATTTCGTAGCTGAATGGAACAAGCACTATCGGTCCTTCCACCAGGGCGAAACGTGGTTCGCGGTGTTCGGCGACTCAACCTTTACCGCAGCACTGATTCAGAACCGGCAGATCGGATTCATCCGTAAGGTGCAGCAACAAATTGGTGAAGAGACTTCGTTGAACGCGGTCGTGTCCACGCTTCGATGCCTGGCGTTACACCATCAAGATAGTTCACCGCAAACTGTCATATTGAGCGGTGACGTCCCTGAGGCCTGGCACGGAACCGATATCGGCGGATTCCATTTCAAACGGGTACAGGGGGTCACAGTACAGGCTGGTTCCAATGAGTCTCGTGACGCGGATTCGGGAAGGGATTCGAAATGATGCGCCTAAACATTGATTACGCGGCATCAGTCGGACAGCCACAGCGGCGGCTCCGTTCGCCGGCCCTCGCGCTCGCGCTTATCGGTCTAGGGCTATGTCTTTGGGCTGGCGTTCGAATCGATGAAGCGCTTAGCACGACCGCGAAAGTCCGTGCTCGAGAAAGCCGTCTCGAGTCGGTCCTTGCGATGCGTGAAACCGCGAATCCCCCATCTCCGCCGCCTCCCGAGGCTCAGGTGCGTGCGGTCAATCAAGGAATTGGGCGGCTAAATGTACCGTGGGGTGATTTCTTCGAAGCGCTACAGAGTGTGGCTACACCGCATGTAACGCTGTTGGCAATCGAGCCCGAAGCGGCGACCTTCACCATGAAAGGCACGGGCGAGGCAGCAAGGCCGGAGGGAATGGTTCAGTACCTCGAGGATCTCAGGCGGAACGGGTTCTTTACGAGCGTAACCCTCACCCATCACGAGATCAACACATCCGATTCCAACTTGCCAATACGCTTCAGATTTGACGCGACCTGGCGGGGATCCGAGCGATGAAGCGCGCCGTCCTCAACATCACTCTGTGGCTCGCAACGTTTTCTATAGCGGAATGGATTGCGGCCGGAACATTTGCGTTAGGTCTTCTGCTGAGCAGCGTCGTTGCACCACTTATGGATCGCGAACTGAATTCGCAGAATTGGCAGTTGCGTCAGCAAGAGCGGACCCTCCAACGGTCTAGCACGCGTCCGGTAGCGAGGTTTGACGAGGCGGAAAGCCGGCTCAAACACTTTTACTCCGTGCTGATCCCTGAGGATCAGCTCGAGCGGTCGATTGGGAGGCTCTTCGAGATTGCCAGCCTCTCAGGTGTGAAGCTCGAGAAAGCCGACTACCGCCTGACCACCGACAAGGCTGGACAGTACGAGACCTATCAAGTCGACCTGCCCATTCGGGCAGCCTATGCAGCAATCCAGATGTTTTGCGAACAGGTACTGGTTGAATTTCCATCAGCGTCACTGGACGCTATCAAATTCCATCGCGACAAGGTCAGCAACGGACAGATCGAAGCGACGCTTCGGCTGACAATCTTTACTGGCTTGCGTATGTCGCGACCGGCACTGCCCCGACCATCGCCACCAGCAGGAGCCCAATTGGTCTCGGGGGCTACGAAATGAAAATGCGCCGCATTCTAATGGGCGGTGGCCTAGTCGCTTCAGCTCTCATCGCGGTGTTCGGAGATCGATCGAATCCGGGAGAGGCGGTAGGTGCGACACGCCGTGCGCTCGTCCCGACGTCCGAACGCTCGCCAGGGCCGATACAGGCGACGACGGCGAGCGCATCAGACCGTGTCGGCCCTGATTCGCATCAAAATGGTGTACTGCTGCTGCGTGACCGCGTCTCCCCGACCATTCGCAAGAATGACATCGCGCCTTTTGCTGTGACGTCCTGGACCCCACCGCCACCCATATCGTCAGTCGAAGAGAAGCCTACCGCACCGCCGCTTCCGTTTACCTATCTCGGCAAAGAGCTGGAAGGCGATCAGTGGCGGGTCTTTCTTGCCAAGGGCGACGAGGTACTAATCGTCAAGGCCAACGACGTAATACGCGATACCTATCGAGTCGAGAGTATCACTCCACCGACTGCGACCATTCGCTATCTACCTCTGAATGAGGCTCAACAGCTGAATATCCAATAGCGAGTCGCGTCGACCATGTCAACCAAATCCATTCTGCTTGGAGCCATCCTAATAACGATGCTGTCTGCGTGTGGCACTGAGCGAGCGTTGCGTGCAGCGCATGAGTCCTTCGATGCTGGAAAGGTGGACGAGAGCCTCGCGACGTTGCGAATAGCACTCAAGAATGACCCTACAAACGCAGCGCTGCGCGCCGAGTATCTAAAACTGCGCGATCAAGCCGTCGCGACCTGGCTGGAGGCAGCCAGAGACGCAGTACGCAAAAGCAATGTGCCAGCAGCGCGGGATAACTATCAGAACGTTTTGAAGCTTGATCCGGACAATGATCGGGCGAAGTCCGGTTTAGTGCAACTCGATACTGACGCACTCCACACAAAGTGGTTAGACCAGGCCCGAGCGATGGTCGCGAAAAAGGACGTCGACGGGGCGATTCCGTTGCTGAAGAGAATTCTCGCGGAGGACCCCGCTAACACGCCTGCTCGGACGCTATTTAAGTCTCTTGATGATCCCGTTGAGCGACCACCTCTTAACGCGACGATGACAGAGGCACTGAAGCGGATGTTCACGATCAACTTCAAAGACGCAACCCTTTCGCAAGTTTTCGAGGTGATGTCGCGCACGTCAAGCGTCAACTTTGTGTTCGACAAGGACGTACGCACTGACCAAAAAACCTCAGTCTTTCTGAATCACACGACAGTCAAGGCTGCGATCGATGTCGTGTTGATGACCAACCAGTTGGAGCAACGCACCCTAGACGAGAACACGATCCTCATCTACCCCAACACACCGGCGAAACTGAAAGACTACAAACCATTGACGGTGCGAACTTTTTTCCTGGCGCATGCAGACCCGGAACAGGTCGCCAACACGCTAAAGACGATAGCCAAGACCCGCGACCTCATCGTTGACAAGAAGGAAAGCAGCGTCATCATGCGCGACTCACCGGAAAACGTATCAATCGCGGAAAAACTCGTTCAACTTCTGGACCTGCCAGACCCGGAGGTGATGCTAGAAGTGGAAATTCTGGAAGTTGATCGCAACCGCCTTTCAAGCCTCGGCATCAAGTATCCCGATCAGCTTACGTTGACGCCGTTACCGAGCGGCTCAAACAATACGCTGACACTGGCCGATCTGGGTCGCCTGACGACGGCGGCCGTGGGTGCGACCGTGCCACCACTTACGGTCAACGCGAGTCTCACAACGACGGATACAAACCTGCTCGCGAATCCTCGCATCCGCGTGCGTAGCCGCGAGACCGCCAAAATCCTGATTGGCGACAAGGTCCCGAACATCACGTCTACTTCGACCGCAACTGGCTTCGTGTCTTCGAACGTTCAGTATCTCGATGTCGGGTTGAAACTCGAGGTCACGCCAGTCATAGCCGCTGACGGCGAGGTTGAGATAAAGATCAATCTGGAAGTGAGCAACATCGCGAACCAATTGACGACGTCGCAAGGCACCATCGCTTATCAGATCGGGACCCGATCCGCGGCCACCGTACTACGACTGAAGGATGGCGAAAACCAAGTACTTGCTGGCCTCATCAATGACAACGATACCCACACGGCGAACAAGGTACCCGGACTGGGCCAGCTTCCGATACTGGGCAGGCTCTTTTCCAGCCACCAGAATGATGGCAAGAAAACCGAGATCGTTCTCTCGATCACGCCTCATCTCATTCGCACCCTCCCGAGCCCCGATGCACGACTGTTGGCATTCGACTCCGGCACTGAGTCCAACTCACGCAGCATGGTAAGAAGCGATGCCAATGTGGGCGCTACCTCGCAGCCCAGCGCGGCACCCGTTAGCCTCCCGTCTGCAAAGCCGGCGCCTGAAGGACAAGCACCAGCAACTACAGGCAGCGCAACCTCCTCGCCACCAAGTGCGCCGGTCGCACCTGTGAATGGATCGGCGAATCCCGTGTCTGACCCAGCGAATGGGTCCGCACAGGCGATCTGGCTTGCGCCTTCGCAAGCCAAAGTTGGCCAACCGTTCACCGTACAGCTTGTCATGAATTCGGGTCAGCCCGTGACTGGCATTCCCGTAGCGATTGGCTACGATCCGAAAAAACTGGAAGTGGGCAACATCGTTGAAGGCGAATTCCTGAAACAAGGGGGTACGCCCACGAGTTTCCAAGTTAGAGCCGACCCGGCGGCCGGGCAAATCTACGTAACCGACACTTACACCGGTGATGGGCAATCAAGCGTCGCCGGAGCGACAGGGCAAGGTGCCGTATTGACGGCAACGTTCAAACCGATCAGTTCGGCCAATCCAACCTCACTTTCCGTTGTGTCCATGGTTCCCGTTGGGCAAAACGGGGCGACTGTCCCTCTTGCGTTGCCGGCTCCGCAGGCAATAGTCGTATCGCCTTGAAAGGTGTCTTATGCGATGCAATCTGGCCGGATTCACGCTCATCGAACTCCTCATCACGTTGGCCATACTCGCCGTGTTGGCTAGCATTGCGTTGCCGACAGCGCAGGTGTCGGTCCAACGTGTGAAAGAATTCGAGCTGCGGCGGGACCTACGCGAGATTCGCACGGGGATTGACGCCTACAAGGATGCAGCGGACCACGGACGCATTGAAAAGGCCGCCGACAGTGCTGGCTATCCGAGAAGTCTCAATGTGCTAGTCGACGGCGTCGAAGATGTCCGGGACCCTCGGAAATCAAAGATCTATTTCTTGCGACGTATCCCGCGCGATCCCTTTTGTGACGACGAAGCCGTCGGTGACGCTGATACATGGGGAAAACGCAGCTACGCGAGCGATGCAACGGACCCGCAGGAGGGGGACGATGTCTACGACGTCTTTTCGAAATCTCCGGTCGTTGGCCTTAACGGTATCCCGTATCGCCGGTGGTAGTGATCCCAATCTACTTTCGGGGGCGTCGAGATCGTGCGTCCTCCGCAGAGCGAATGGATTCACGCTTATCGAACTGCTGGTCGTCATGGCAATCGTGGCCATGCTCCTCACGCTTGCGATACCGAAGTACTTCCAGAGTGTTGAAACGGCTAAGGAAGCCGTTTTGAGAGAAGATCTGCGCGTCATGCGCGAGACCATCGATAAATACTACGGAGACACGGGCCATTACCCCGACAGCCTTACGCAACTGGTGGACAAGAAATATCTACGTGCGGTCCCCGTCGATCCCATTGCCGGTCCGACGGCCGAGTGGAAGATTTTGCCGCCTGATGACCCAGACCAGGGAAAGGTCTACGACGTAAAAAGCGCTGCGCAAGGTAGCGACAAGAGTGGAGCGAGGTATGCCGACTACTAGCAAACGCCCGCGGATGCAAGCAACAGGTTTCACATACCTAGGACTGTTGATTTTTGTCGCGATTATCGGAATTGTCTCGGCTGCTACAGCAGCGCTAGGTTCGATCGCGCAGAGACGGATTGCGGAGGACGAGTTGCTTTTCGTAGGCGCCCAGTTCCGGGCCGCTCTTAAAAGCTACTACGAAGCGACGCCTCCCGGTGGCGCCCCTTATCCCCTGTCTCTGCAGGCTTTGTTGAAAGACACACGTTTTCCGACCGCCGTCCGGCATCTACGGCAGATCTACATCGACCCCTTAACCGGGAAATCCGACTGGATACTTGTTACAACGCCCAACGGCGAGATCATGGGAATCAGTAGTGCGTCCGATCGGCGCCCGATCAAGGTTGACAGGTTTCCCTCGCCATTCGAAGCATTCGCAGGGAAGGAGAGCTATTCGGAATGGGTCTTTTACTATCAAATGCTGCCCGTTGCTGTTGCGCATCGTTCTGATGCGTCAACTGCGAAGCAGAATGCCACAGATCTCCAAATACCTGCAAACGCAGGCACCGTAAAGTGATCCTTCTCCTACTTTGCCGCGCATCGCACCACGATGCGCAGCGCTTCTGGTCACGTTGGGTTTGTCGAGGATCGCGTCGGCGCGCTCGTGGGCGGTTTGGGCACGTACGCACCGATCAACCTGTATTCTTCGCGACCCGACTGCGCATACATACACATACACTGCACCTTCGACGCAGAGTCTGGAGAACGAAGAGGGATCGGTCGAATACTGTCCGCTGCCCCTGCCGTTGAGCCCCCAAATCCTCTTTCAGACGAGCGAACCGCCGGCCGGGCGATTCGGTGCCGTTAACCACCCACACAACGCCCCTCTCATCGCCCCTCAATCCCCTTGCCCCCTTGTCATTTCCATCACTCGCGACGCACTTTTCCACTTCGACTCAGTGATAAATTGCGCACTTCATTGAATTTTAGAAAAAAACATCATTAACAGCGCATATTAGCGAATACGACGAAAATTCTCTATTTATATGAATTTTTATTCAAAGACAACTTATTGAGACTACGGACATCTTTTCTGAGAACCAACAACATCCAAGCACCTCCTCCCCAGCAAGCCCCTCCCCCGTACCGGCAATCGTCAATCCAACTGTACCGGTACTGTACAGAAAACCGTCGCTAAACTGATCTCCATCCCAGCCTCGAACCGAATGGAGAATCCGCGATGGAATTCCTCACCCTCAGCGCGTTGCCCGCCGGCATGCTGTTCGCGCTCGTCACGTCGATCACGCCCGGCCCGAACAACACGATGCTGCTCGCGTCCGGCGTCAACTTCGGTTTCCGCCGCACGATGCCGCACCTGTTCGGCATCAGCATCGGCGTCGCGATCCTGATGCTCTGCGTCGGCTTCGGCCTCGGCGAAGCATTCAAGCGCCTGCCGCTGCTGTACACGATCCTCGAAGCCGCGAGCGTCGCGTACCTGCTGTACCTCGCGTGGAGGATCGGCACGTCGGGCGAGGTGAAGGCGCACGGCGCCAAGCCGCGGCCGATGACGTTCATCGAAGCCGCCGCGTTCCAGTGGGTCAACCCGAAAGCGTGGATGATGGTGCTGACCGCCGCGACGACGGTCCAGCTGTCCGCCGACTATGGAATGAACGCCGCGTGGATGTCCGTCGTGTTCATCCTGATCGGCTTCCCGTGCATCTGCCTGTGGGCCGCGTTCGGCCTCGGCCTGCGGCGCTTCCTGTCGAATCCCCGCGCGCTGCGCATCTTCAACGTGACGATGGCCGTGCTGCTGATCCTGTCGCTGTATCCGCTGGTCGCCCATCTGCTGCCGCAGTAAGCGCTCACAAGCGCGCCCGTTGAGCTTCACGTGATGCAGGCGTACCCTTTCGGTACGGGCGCGTGCAACCGCTTCGCCGGTTGCGCCGCTGCTCTGCATGGAGATTGCTGATGAAGCCAATGCTCAGGGCGGGCGAGCACATCGAGGGCATGCACTGGATCGCCGAGTATCACCCGCTCACGCACGATATCCGCGTGCTGCGCGAGAACATCGAAGTCGGCACTTACTGCGCGCCGCCGACGCTGTTCGGCGACGAGGAAGAGATGGGCGCCGCGAACCACGACGATCATCGCAGCCAGGAAGCCGCGTTGCGCGCGTATCTGCGCAACTTCGTCAAGGAGCACGACGCGGAGGAGTAACGGTGCGACGGCCGGAATGTCGACGGGCCGCGAAGGCGGCCCGGTCTGCTGTCGTGCGCCGGTCGATCTGCTCACCGCCGGCCTGCATCCATCATGCATAGGGCCGGAACAACACGCACCGGCCCGTCCGTCGCTCAATGCCCGAGCGACTCGATCTTGCCTGCCGGCTGCGCGACACCATGCGGCCGCGCCATCTGCTTGATCAGCAGCGCTATACACGCGAGCACGCCCGCGACGGCGATCGTCGCGAACACACCCGCAAACGAGAAGTGCCGGCGCGTCAGTTCGGCGACGAGGAACGACCCCGCGATCCCGCCGAAACGGCCGACGCCGAGCATCCACGCGACACCCGTGCCGCGCCCTTCGGTCGGATAGAACGCCGCGGCCAGCGCCGGCATCGACGATTGCGCGGTGTTCATCAGCACGCCGGCCACGAACACGACCAGCACCAGCAGCCCGACGTTGCCGGCCGCCTGCCCGATCGCATACACGCTCACCGCCGTCAGCGCGTAGCACACGGCGATCACGCGGTTCGCGTTGAAGCGGTCCATCAGCACGCCGCACAGCACGGCGCCCACGCCGCCGAGCGGGAACAGCGCCGAGATCAGCGTCGCGCTCTTCGGCGTCAGGCCCGCATCCTTCAGCAGGATCGGCATCCAGTTGATCGATGCGTAGAAGATCACGAGGCCCATGAAGTACGCGAGCCACAGCATCACCGAGCCGACGATGTACGAGCGCGACAGCACGACACCGAGGCCCTTGCCGCCGGTCTGCGGCACGGCTTCGGTCAATGCGAACGAGCCGGCGTTCAGCGCGTCGCGCGAGATGCGCGCGAGCGTCGCGCGGATCTTGTCGATGGACTGGCCGCTCGCGACCATGAAGCGCACCGATTCCGGCATCTTCAGCAGCAACAGCACGCCGAGCAGCAGCGGCGTCACGCCGCCGAGCATCAGCACGCTGCGCCAGCCGAAATGCGGAATCATCCATGCGGCCAGGAAACCGCCGAATGCGGCGCCGAGCGGGAAGCCGCAGAACATCAGGTTGATCACGGTCGCGCGGCGCTTGTCCGGGCAGAATTCGCCCATCATCGTGACCGCGTTCGGCATCGCGGCGCCGAGCCCGACGCCGGTGATGAAGCGCAGGATCGTCAGGTGTCCGATCGTGTTCGAGAACGCGGACATCAGGCACGCGACGCCGAACAGGAACACCGAGCCGAGCAGCAGCGAGCGGCGGCCGAGCCGGTCGGACAGCGGGCCCGATACGAGCGCGCCACATGCAAGGCCGAACAGCGCGGCGCTGAGCACGGGCGCGAGATCGGGTTTGGTGAGGTTCCATTCGCCGAGCAGCGACGGTGCGATAAAGCCGATCGCGGCCGTATCGAAGCCGTCGAGCAGCACGATCACGAAACACATGAGGAATACGAGCCATTGAAAGCCGCCGAACGGCTGCTCGTTGATGAAGGTCTGGACATCGACCACGGGTGCGCGATTCATCGCTTGTCTCCTTGTCGGCCGAAGTGGGCGCGTCTGCGCTTACTCCGGTCCCATGCAACGCTATATATGTATGAGCAATACGGCATGGCAGCCGCGCCCTTCCTTTGTTCGCGCACCAGCCATCCGGTGCGCCGCGCGCCGATGCTCTGCCGGCGCGTTCATCGATCCCGTCGTCGACGGCCCGCTTGCGAAAGCAGGCCGTGCGATCGGTTGCGGCCGCCCTCATCCGGCCGCGCGTGACCGGCCGTCTTACGCGGCGGCCCCGCCGGCGGCCCCACCTAGGCGGCCCCGTCCTGTTCCTTGAAGATCTTGTCCGCGAGATGGAACGCGGAATTCGCGGCCGGCACGCCGCAATAGATCGCGGTCTGCAGCAGCACTTCCTTGATCTCGTCGCGCGTCACGCCGTTGTTGCGCGCGGCGCGCAGATGCAGCGCCAGTTCCTCGCCGCGGTTCAGCGCGACCATCATCGCGATGGTCAGCAGGCTGCGCGTATGGCGCGGCAAGCCGTCGCGGGTCCAGATCTCGCCCCATGCATAGCGCGTGATCAGGTTCTGGAATTCGTCGGTCACCTCGGTACGGTTCTCGAGCGAACGGTCGACGTGCGCGTCGCCGAGCACCGCGCGACGCACCTTCATCCCTGCTTCATAACGTTCCTGGTCGTCCATCGCCGATGCCTCACGCAGTCAGGAAATCGAGCAGCGCGCGGTTGAAACCGCCGGTGCATTCGATGTTCGAAATGTGCGCGGCGTCGAATTCGACGTGCAGCGCACCGGGAATCGCGGCGGCGAGCGCACGGCCCTGGTCGGGCGGCGTCGACATGTCCTTCGCGCCGGTCACGACGAGCACCGGCAACGCGATGCCCTTCACTTCCTCGCGCAGGTCGGCCGCGTTCAGTGCGTCGCAGTTCGCCGCATAGCCGTCCTTGTCGGTATGCACGAAGGTGTCGCGGATCGCGTCGAACAGGCGCGGCTCGCGCTCGACGAACGCGTCGGTAAACCAGCGCGGCAGCACCGCATCAGCCAGCGCGGCCATCCCTTCGGTACGCGCCTTCTGCGCACGCGGCGCCCACACTTCCGGCGAGCCGATCTTCGCGGCGGTGTTCGACAGCACCGCGCGCACGATGCGCGACGGGTAGCGCGCGGCGAGCGCGGCGCCCGTCAGCCCGCCCATCGAGATCCCGCAGAAATGCGCACGCTCGATGCCGACGTGGTCGAGCAGGCCGATCACGTCGCCCGCCAGTTGCTCGATCGTGTACGAACCGGCCGGTGCGTCGGAATGGCCGTGGCCACGCGTGTCGTAGCGCAGGATATTGAAGTGCTGCGTGAGCGGACGGATCTGCGGCGCCCACATCTGCAGGTCGGCGCCGAGCGAATTCGAGAAGACGAGCCACGGCGCGTCGTCGCGTGCGGCACGGTCGATCCGGTAATGCAGTTTCACGCCGTTGACAGTGGCGAAAGGCATCTCAAGGTTCTCCTGGTTATTGCGCGCCCGCATGCAGCGCGAGCACGGCGTCGACATAGGCCTGCGCCTCGCCGACGTAATGTGCGGGATCGAGCAGCCGCGCGAGCGCGTCGCGCGACAGGTGAGCCGACACGGTCGCATCGGCGGCGAGCACGTCGAACAGCGTCGCGCCGGTGCGCACGGCTTCCTTCGACGCGTGCTCGACGACGTGATGCGCATCGAGCCGGCCGATACGGTCGCCGAGCGCGAGCATCACCGCTTCGCCGAGGATCAGCCCGTGCGTGAGGTCGAGGTTCGCGGCAAGGCGTTCGGTGTTGACGTCGAGGCCCGCGACGATCTGCGCGATCTGCGCGAGCGCGCCGCCGGTGAGGCGCGCGAGGTCGGGCAACGCGTCCCATTCGGCCTGCCAGCCGCCGAGCGCGCGCTCATGCTCCTGCACCATCCCCGCGAACACGGTCGCGACGAGGTTCGGCGCGCGCACCGCGGCGGTCAGCACGGCCGCGCAGCCGACCGGGTTGCGCTTGTGCGGCATCGTCGACGAGCCGCCCTTGCCGGCCGCGGCCGGTTCGCCGAGCTCGCCGACTTCGGTCTGCATCTGCAGCGACACGTCGCGCGCGATCTTGCCGAGCGTGCCGGTCAGCATGCCGAAGCACGATGCGGCTTCCGCGATGCGGTCGCGCTGCGTATGCCACGGCACGGCCGGCGCCGCGAGCTTCAGGTCGGCCGCGAGCGCGGCGGTCACGCCGGCCGCGTGTTCACGCAGGCTCGCCAGCGTGCCGGCCGCGCCGCCGAACTGCAGCACCAGTGCACGCTCGCGCAATTCGGCGAAACGCGCGCGATGGCGCAGCAGCGCATCGAGCCATTGGGCGAATTTGAGGCCGAGCGTGATCGGCAGCGCCTGCTGCAGCCACGTGCGGCCGATCATCGGCGTCGCGCGATGCGTGCGGGCGAGCGCAGCGAGCGACGCGCAGGCTTCGTCGAGCATCGGTTCGAGCACGTCGAGCGTGTCGCGCAACTGCAGCACGGTCGCGGTATCGATGATGTCCTGGCTCGTCGCGCCCCAGTGCACGAACTTCGCGGCCTCGGGGTCGTCGGCCTTCACTTGCGCGGTGAGCTGCTTGACGAGCGGAATCGCGAGATTGCCGCCGAGCGCCGCACCGTGCGCAAGCGCATCGGCGTCGAGCCGGCCGGCGTCGCACGCGCGTTCGATCGGCGCGACCGCCGCGGCGGGAATCACCTGCTGGGCGGCGAGCGCGCGCGCGAGCGCGGCCTCGACGTCGAGCATTCGCTGGATCGTCGCGCGGGGCGACCAGATCCGGTTGAGCGGCTCGGTGCCGCAGATGAGGGAGGTCAGGCGAGCGCTGTCTTCGAGCATGGCATCAGATTGGGGAAACGGCGTGCGCCTATTGTCCACCCAAGCGTGCCGGCGTGCGCTCGAATGCGCGCGCCGGCACGCCTGTGGTTCAGGCCGCGGCCTTGCGCGTCGCGTCGATCAGCGGCACGCCGGTCAGCTTCTCCAGTTCGTCGAACGACAGGTCGGTGAAGATCTCGCTCACCGCGAGGCCGTCGGCCGTCACGTCGAGCACGGCGAGATCGGTATAGATACGGCTCACGCATTGCACGCCGGTGACCGGATACGAGCACTGCGCGACGATCTTGCTTTCGCCCTGCTTCGTCAGGTGCTCCATCATCACGAACACCTGCTTCGCGCCGATCGCGAGGTCCATCGCGCCGCCGACGGCCGGAATCGCATCGGGCGCGCCCGTATGCCAGTTCGCGAGGTCGCCGTTCGCCGATACCTGGAACGCACCGAGCACGCAGTAGTCGAGGTGGCCGCCGCGCATCATCGCGAACGAATCCGAGTGGTGGAAATACGCGCCGCCGGTGAGCAGCGTCACGTGCTGCTTGCCGGCGTTGATCAGCTCGTCGTCTTCTTCGCCGGGCGCGGGCGCCGGGCCCATGCCGAGCAGGCCGTTCTCGCTGTGCAGGAAGATTTCCTTGCTCGGGTCGAGGTGGTTCGCCACCAGCGTCGGCACGCCGATGCCGAGGTTCACGTACGCGCCTTCGGGGATGTCCTGGGCGACGCGCTTGGCCATTTCATCGCGGGTCAGTCGTTTCATGTCGGGTCTCCTGTCGACCGGAGTTGGCGCTTCAGCGCTTACTCCGGTCCCATACAAAGTTCAGGGCGGTCAGGCGGCTTGCGATGCTGCGTATTCGGCGGCCAGCTCGGCCGCATGCGCGGCCTGCGGCACTTCGACGACGCGCTGCACGAAAATGCCCGGCGTCACGATGTGTTCCGGGTTCAGCGCGCCGAGCGGCACGACTTCCGACACCTGGATGATCGCGACCTTCGCGGCGCTGGCCATGATCGGTCCGAAATTGCGCGCGGTCTTGCGATACACGAGATTGCCCCAGCGATCGCCCTTGTACGCCTTCACGAGCGCGAAATCGGCGTGGATCGGCGTCTCGAACACATACGGCTTGCCGTCGATCACGCGCGTTTCCTTGCCTTCCGCGAGCTTGGTGCCGTAGCCCGTCGGCGTGAAGAAACCGCCGATGCCGGCGCCCGCCGCGCGGATGCGCTCCGCGAGGTTGCCCTGCGGCACCAGTTCCAGCTCGATCTCGCCGGCGCGGTACAGCGCGTCGAACACCTGCGAGTCGCTCTGGCGCGGGAACGAACAGATGATCTTGCGCACCTGTTTCGCCTTCAGGAGCGCCGCGAGACCCGTCTCGCCGTTGCCCGCGTTGTTGTTGACGATCGTCAGGTCGCGCGCGCCCTGTTCGATCAGCGCGTCGATCAGCTCGGACGGCATGCCGGCCGTGCCGAAGCCGCCGATCATGATTGTCGCGCCATCGTGGACGTCGGCAACCGCCGACTGAAGCGATTCGAAAATCTTGTTGACCATGTCTCTTCCTGATGCGAACCCGCGGCTCGTGCGCGGCCTGTCGAGGGGACACGCGTGTGCCGCGTGCCGCGCCGGAGGCCTGAGTCGACCCTCGGCATTTGTTCGCTATTCGAACCTAGATTCGATTAGCGAACGATGGCCGATCATAGAGTCGCGCACAGCGCGTTGTCAAGGCGGGTTCCCTCGGGGGCGGTCGCGTCGTCGAACGGCAAGCCGACGTAGTTTTCGGCGAGCGACTGCGCGGCGGCGCGCGAACGCGTCACGTATTTCAGCTCGGCAAACTTCAGGCGATTGACGAACGGCGAATCGTCCGGTGACGCATGCAGCATGTTCGTCATGAAGTACGAGAAGTGCTCGGCGCGCCACACGCGTTCGAGGCAGGTCGCCGAATAGCGCTCGAGCGGCGTCGCGTCGCCGTTGCGGTAGCGCGCGCCGAGCGCGCGGGACAGCGCGCGGACGTCGGCCACCGCGAGGTTCATGCCCTTCGCGCCGGTCGGCGGCACGATGTGCGCGGCGTCGCCGGCGAGGAACAGCCGCCCGTGCTGCATCGTCTCCGACACGAAGCTGCGCATCGGCGTCACGCTCTTCTGCGTGATCCGGCCCTCGGTTGGCGTCCAGCCGGTGTCGTTCGAGAAGCGCGTGTGCAGTTCGTCCCAGATCCGCGCGTCGGACCATTCGGCGAGGTTTTCATCGGGCTTGCACTGCAGGTACAGGCGCGTGACCGTCGGCGAGCGCATCGAGAACAGCGCGAAGCCGTTGTCGTGATGCGCGTACACGAGTTCGTCGAGCGACGGCGCCGCGTCGGCGAGGATGCCGAGCCACGCGAACGGATAGACGCGCTCGAACGTGTTCAGCCGCTCGGCGGGAATCGTCTGGCGCGCGATGCCGTGGAAGCCGTCGCAGCCGGCGATGTAATCGCAGTCGATGCGGTCCGCGCGGCCGTCCGCGTGCTTGAACGTGACGAACGGGTGCTCGCTTTCGATATCGTGCAGCGCGACGTCGCTGACTTCGAAATGCATCTGATGGCCGTGCTCGACGCCGGCCGCGATCAGGTCGCGCACCACTTCGTGCTGGCTGTAGACGGTGATCGCGCGCCCGCCGGTGAGTTCGGACAGGTCGATGCGGTGGCGCTGGCCGTCGAACAGCAGTTCGATGCCGTGATGTTCGAGCCCTTCGCGGCGCATCCGGTCGCCGAGGCCGGCTTCGTTCAGCGTGTCGACCGTGCCCTGCTCGAGCACGCCGGCGCGGATGCGGTTCTCGCAGTATTCGCGCGAACGCGCTTCGACGAGGATGGAATCGACGCCTTGCAGGCGCAGCAGATGGGAAAGCAGAAGGCCGGACGGGCCGGCGCCGATGATGGCGACCTGGGTGCGCATTGTTCGTCTCCAGAACTTTGGTTCGAGTAATGGAATACATTTGAGCGCTTTCCCGACTATGCGGCAACGCGATTCAGGAGATATGTTGTATACGTTTTGAAGATACCGGCCCGACGATGGATGCGCTCGATCTGAACCTGATTCCCTACCTCGTCGCCCTCGACGACACGCGCAACGTGAGCCGCGCGGGCGACCTGCTCGGCGTGAGCCAGCCGCGCGTGAGCACGGCGCTCGGCCGGCTGCGCGAGTACTTCGGCGATCCGCTGTTCGTGCGCACGTCGCGCGGGATGGAGCCGACGCCGCGCGCGCTCGCGCTGCTGCCGGCCGCCCGCGACGCGCTCGCGCAGATCGAGCGCGGCCTCGTCGCGCCGCACGATTTCGATCCGGCCGCGAGCACGCATACGTTCTCGATCGCGCTGTCGGACGTCGGCGAGATCGTGTTCCTGCCGAAGCTGCTGCAGGCGTTCGCGACGCTTGCGCCGCACGCGAACCTGCGTTCGGTCTCGCTCGCGCACGACGAAGTCGGACGCGGCCTCGAAGCCGGGTCGATCGATCTCGCGGTCGGCTACTTCCCCGATCTCGACGGCAACAACTTCTTCCAGCAGCGGCTGTTCACGCACCGGTTCGTCTGCCTGATGCGACGCGGCCATCCGTTCGAGCAGACGCCGCCGTTCACGGTCGAGCAGTTCCTCGCGTGCGGACACGCGGTGGTGCGTGCCGAAGGCCGCAGCCAGGAAGTGCTCGAGAAATATCTGGCGAAGCAGCGCATGCAGCGCCGCGCGGTGCTCGAAACGCCGCACTTCATGAGCCTGCCGTTCATCCTGAGCCGCACCGACCTGATCGCGACGGTGCCGCACGCGATCGGCTATGCGTATGCGGCCGAGCACGCGTTCATCGTGCCCGTCGAGCCGCCGCTCGCGCTGCCGCGCTTCGACCTGAAGCAGCACTGGCATCGCAAGTACCACAACGACCCGCGCACCGCATGGCTGCGCGGCGTCGTCGCGTCGCTGTTCAACGACGAGCAGGACGAATGGCCGAAGTGAAGAAGCGGGCGCGGCGGCCCGCACGCACGACCGGCGAAAGCATGAAACAATGCCCGGATATTGGCCGCCGCAGGCGGCCTTCGATGGAGCCACTACATGGGTAAGGGAAAAAAATCCGCGCAGCCCGAGGCGGTCGCCGCCCGGCCAAGCCGTGAAGAAGCAGAAGACGCCGTCCGCGTGCTGTTGCGCTGGGCCGGCGACGATCCCGCGCGCGAAGGCCTGCTCGACACGCCCGCACGCGTCGTGCGCGCATACGAGGAGTTCTTCGCCGGCTATGCGCTGGAGCCGCGCGAGATCCTCGCGCGCACCTTCAGCGAAGTCGACGGCTACGACGAAATGATCGTGCTGAAGGACATCCGCTTCGAGAGCTATTGCGAGCACCACATGGTGCCGATCATCGGCCGCGCGCACGTCGCGTATCTGCCGAACCATCGTGTCGTCGGCATCTCGAAGCTCGCGCGCCTCGTCGACGCGTTCGCGAAGCGCCTGCAGATCCAGGAAAAGATGACCGTGCAGATCGCCGACACGCTGTTCGACGTGCTGCAGCCGAAGGGCGTCGGCGTGATCCTCGAAGCCGCGCACCAATGCATCTCGACGCGCGGCGTGCACAAGCCGGGCGTCGAGATGGTCACGTCGCGCATGCTCGGCTCGTTCCGCACCGATCCGTCGACGCGGCGCGAATTCCTGTCGATCGTCGCGAATCCTTCCTCGGTCAACCTGACGAATACCTGATGGAGCAGACGAAGCAAACGGCGCACGCGCCCGTCGTGCTCGTGACCGGCGCCGCGCGCCGGGCCGGGCGCGCGTTCGCCGAGTATTTCGCCGCGCACGGCTATCGCACCGCGGTGCACTACGACCGTTCGGCCGATGCCGCGCAGGCCGCCGCCCGCGCGATTGCCGAACGCGGGCACGATTCGGTGGCGCTGCAGGCCGACCTGTCCGATGCCGCGCAGATCACCGCGCTGATCGATCAGGTCTATGCGCGCTTCGGGCGCCTCGACGTGCTGGTCAACAACGCATCGGTGTTCTGGCAGGACCATTTCCCGAGCTTCGATCTCGCGGCGTTCGACCAGGCGTGGGCCGTCAACTGCCGCGCGCCGATCCTGCTCACGCGCGCGTTCTACGAACGGGCCCGCGCGGCCGGCACGCAGGGCGTCGTCGTGAATGTGGTCGACCAGAAGATCAAGGAAAACTTCCACCGCGACCATTTCAGCTACACGGTCGCGAAGGCCGCGCTCGGCAACCTGACGCAGATGCTCGCGCTGTCGTCCGCGCCGGTGCTGCGCGTGAATGCGGTGTTCCCGGGGCTGATGCTGCCGAGCGACGACCAGACGCAGGCCGACTTCGAACACGCGAGCCGCGCATCGACGCCGCTCGCGCGCATCGCGGGCCCCGACGACGTCGCAAGCGCGATCCTGCTGCTGACGGGCAATGCGTACAACGGCGTGGATTTCGTCGTCGATGCGGGCCAGAACCTGATCCGCGTGGACCAGGACGTGCTGTACAAGCACCGCTCGCCGGACGGCAAGCACTGACTTCAGAGGTACGGCGGCGGCATTGAGCCGCCTTTGCACGTCGGGGTGTGCGCCGACGGCTGCACAGCAGCCGCCCGCCCTCACCTGCGTTGCGCAAGCGACACCCGCGCCGCCGCCCGCCGCGTTACGGCTTCTCGGCGCTCCCGCCTTCGCGGACCTTGCCCTGCGCGACGCTCGTGCCGGGCGGCACGCTGTGCGTGAGCCACACGTTGCCGCCGATCACCGAGCCGCGCCCGATCGTCACGCGGCCGAGAATCGTCGCACCCGCATAGATCACCACGTCGTCCTCGACGATCGGGTGCCGTGCGTTGCCCTTCACCAGCGCGCCTTCGCCATCGGCCGGGAAACTCTTCGCGCCGAGCGTGACGGCCTGGTACACGCGCACGCGCTCGCCGATGATCGCGGTTTCGCCGATCACGACACCGGTGCCATGGTCGATGAAGAAGCTCGGGCCGATCTGCGCGCCGGGGTGGATGTCGATGCCGGTCGCCGAGTGGGCGATTTCATTGATGAAGCGCGCGAGCAGCGGCACGCCGAGCTGGTGCAGCGCATGCGCGAGCCGATGGTGCATCATCGCCAGCACGCCGGGGTAGCACAGCAGGATCTCGGTGATGTGCTGCGCGGCCGGATCGCCCGCGTACGCGGCCTGGATGTCGCTGACGAGCAGCGCGCGGATCGCCGGCAACTGCCGGCCGAATTCGCGCGCGATCTCGAACGCGCGTTCGTCGAGCTCGGCGAACGGCGTATCGACATGCTCGGGCAGGAACGGCAGCGCGCGGCGAATCTGCTCGGACAGGACGCGCAGCGTGCTTTCGAGCGTGTGGCCGACGTAGTAGTCGACGCTTTCGTCGGTCAGGTCGGGCGCGCCGTAGTGCGTCGGAAACATCGACGCGCGCAGGCCGGTCACAATCTTGCAGATCGCATCGCGCGACGGCAGTTCGCGAATGCCGCGCGGATGGCGCGTGCGATGGAGTTCCTCGCGCGACTCGCGCAAGCCGGCGACGATTTCTTCGAGGCCCCACTGACGGGCGGGTGATGTCGACATAAGCCAATGCGGGCAGCCGCGCTCGGTTGCACGGCCGCTAATAAAGTGACGGGTTCCGCAAGATTACCGCGTTTTTTGTCGGGGAGCGGCCCCCCGGGGATCGGCCGGACGGCCGACGCTGTTCGAATACGACGGCTCACTTCGAGATGCTGCTTGCGTCGATCCAGCGCACGGCCCAGTCGCGCGCGTGCGCGATCGCGTCGCCTTCGTCGTTGAACTGGAGCTCGATCGGAAAAAACCGGTTCGCCACGAGCTCCCCGTCGCTCGATCGGGAGATCACGACATAGGGCTTGAATGAACCGTCGCTGGCGCGTGCGGGCGCGCAATTCAACAGATAACCGCGGTGCGTGAAGGCAGTAGTCGCTTGCATGAATCCGCCACCTCTAGTCCCTTGCTTTGTTGTTCACTACCCGTCTTTAAGGGTGCTGCGGCGCCCCGGCGCGGGCAGAGGCGGCGAGACTCCATCCCCTGTCGCCGCTTCGCAGGAAAAGAATCATACTCTGTAGAAAACGCGTCTTCTAGCTGAAATAAATCATGACAAATCAGTGCGCGTCGCGCGACCGCGGCGATCGCCCGCGCGCCTTTTCCCGTCGTGCCCGGAACGGGATTTGCTTCGATCCGGAGCGTGTCGCCGCCAGGAGAGCCGCGATGGAATCATCCGCTCAAACCGCGCGTGCGCATCCGCGCAGCATCGAACTCGACAACGACGACACGCACGACAGCACGGTCGACACCGACGGCAAGAACCGCGAAGCGTCGCGCCTCGCCGGGGCCGGGCCGATTTCGCCCGACCAGATCACGCGCAGCAACGCGTCGCTCGTCAACGCGATGCCGGAAGCCGGCGACGGGCTCGCCGGGTTCGACAGCCGCCCCGACGGCAATCATCCGATGTTCGCGTTGCGCGCCGGCTACAGGGTGATCGAGAAAGGCTTCGCCGCGCCGCCTGCGGGCGACGCGCCGTTCGGTCCCGTTCACCGGATGTACGGCAGCGCGTACTGGCCCGGCCACAGCCGCCGGCCGGAGCGCATCATCGAGTTGACGGTCGTGCCGGGATAGCCGGCGCGGCGTTTGAATCGATCGTTCGTTTGGGAATCGCCATGGGTCGATGACGGTGAATCGGCGCGCGCGATTCAACCGCGCACCGATACTCGCTCGCACGGTGCCGGAGCGAATGACTCCGCGCATGGGCATGGGCATTCGCCGTCATGCATGCCGTGCATCGCATCGACGCACATGCGTTGACCGAAGTCATGGCGCCACGGCGCAGTTGCGATTGAATGGCGATACGTGAGGCGCATCGACTTGCTTGCCGTGCCGGGTCGATGCGCGCGCCGAACACACGACGCACATCGCGCAATGCAGCATGCGTCGCGCGCATGGCCACGCACGTCATCCACAGAAATCGCGCGGCTGCGCGGCACGGCGGGTATCTCGCTGCACGATCGTGCCCGTTGGTTTACTCTGCCTCGCAGCATCGCGCATTGCTCAGCCCGATCGGCCATCCGGCCGACTTCGTTTCAACCCGCCACTCGGAGACACTATGTACAAACGTATTCTGGTTGCCGTCGACGGCAGCGACACGTCCCGCCATGCGTTCGATGCCGCGCTGACGCTCGCGAAAGCGCACGGCGCGGAGCTGCAGCCGTTCTACGTCGTCGAGAACGCCGCGATCTACTACAACGTGCCCGGCTACGATCCGTCCGTGCTGCGCGATCAGCTCGTCGCGCAGGGCAACACGCTCGCGCAGGATTTCGCGAAGCTGATGCAGGCCGCCGGCGTGAAAGGCGAAACGCGGCTGAACGAAGCGACGTCGCTCAACGACGTATCGTCGCTGATCCTCGATGGCGCGAAAGCGTTCGGCGCCGATCTGCTCGTGCTCGGCACGCACGGCCGCCGCGGCTTCCGCCGCCTCGTGCTCGGCAGCATCGCCGAACAGTGCGTGCGCCACGCGACGCTGCCCGTGCTGCTGATTCCGGCGGCCGCCAACGCGGACGAGCCGGCTGCCTGAGCGGCGTTCGGCAGGCGCGGCCGGTCGCGACGTTTTGTCACCCGACAGCGGCAACTTGCGGTGGGACAATGATTTCGTCGATTCAACGCCGGAGTAAACGATCATGCTGACGCCCGTCGCCACCCGCCCTGCCGCCACGCCCCATGCCGCTAGCTGGGCTCCCCGTCAGGCCCCGCACTGCTCGTCGTGCGCGATGCGGCATCTGTGCATGCCGCAGGGCCTGGCGCCCGAAGCGCTCAGCCGCCTCGAGTCGGTCATCTGCGCGGCACGCCCGGTCAAGCGCGGCGAAGCGCTGTTCCGCGAAGGCGACGCATTCGACAACCTGTACGCGGTGCGCTCGGGTTCGCTGAAAACCGTCGCGACGCGCCACGACGGCCGCGAACAGGTCACGGGCCTGCACCTCGCCGGCGAAGCGCTCGGCCTCGACGGCATCTGCGACGATACGCATCCGCGCACCGCGGTCGCGCTGGAAGACAGCTCGGTCTGCGTGATTCCGTACAGCGCGCTCAAGGCGTTATGCTCGGAAGCCGGCTCGATGCAGTTGCGCATGCACAAGCTGATGAGCGAACAGATCGTGCGCGAAACGTCGCAAACGATGCTGCTCGGCTCGCTGAATGCCGAAGAGCGCGTCGCCGCTTTCCTGCTCGACGTCTCGTCGCGCTACCTGAAGCGCGGCTACTCGCCGTCGGAATTCAACCTGCGGATGACGCGCGAGGACATCGGCAGCTATCTCGGCATGACGCTCGAAACGGTCAGCCGCACGCTGTCGAAATTCCAGAAGCGCGGCCTGATCGAAATGCAGGGCCGCCACGTGCAGATCGTCGACTTCGACGGCCTGCAGCACCTCTGACCCCGCACGGCGCGCGCCCGTCGCACGCCGCTTGCATCACCTCGCCGGTCAATCGAGAAACAGCGCGGCACGCGCCTTCAGCGCCGCGCTGAAATCGTCGAGCCAGCCGATCGACAGACGCCAGCTCTGCCAGTACAGATCGATGTCGATGGTTCGCCCGCGCGACATGTCGATCAATTCACCTGCCGCCAGTTGGCGGTCGACCATCCGGTCCGGGCACATCCCCCATCCCAATCCCGTTTCGCACGCGCGCAGATAGCCCGCGACGTGCGGTATCCAGTGCTGCGGCGGATCGAGATCCGCGCGCGTCACGCGCCGAATGAAGCGCGCCTGCAAGCCGTCCTTCGGATTGAACATCACGCATGGCGCGCGGCGCAGCGCATCGCGCGTAATCCCCGCGTCGAAATAACGTGCGTAGAACGCCGGCGAGCACACCGCGCGATAGCGGATCCGCCCGAGCCGCTCCGACCGGCATCCCTGGATCGGCTCGGCCTGCGCGGTCACGGCGCCCTGCACGCTGCCGTCGCGGATGCGCGAGGCCGTGTAATCCTGATCGTCGATCACGAGGTCGAGCAGCGTCTCGCGCTCCGTGCAGAACGGCCCGACCGCGTCGATGAACCACGTCGCGACGCTGTCGTCGTTGACGGCCACGCGCAACGTCGGCCACGCGCTCGCGATCTGGCCCGGCAATGCGGGCATTCGGCCGCCCAGTTCGGCTTCCAGCAACTGCACGCGTTCGGTATGCCGGCACAGCAGCGCGCCCGAGGTGGTCGCGACACACGGCTGCCCGCGCTTGACGAGCACGCTGCCGACCCGCTCCTCCAGCAGCTTCACGCGCTGCGACACCGCCGACGGCGTGACATTCAGCTCCTTGGCCGCCCGCTCGAACGAACCGTGCCGGATCACGGCCGCGAGGGCATCGAGCAACGCGTAGTCGAGCATTAGATTTCCTTAATCTGCATTAGGTGATTTAGCTTCTCTTATTCCCCTGCCGATCGCAGACTAGCGCTACCCGATTCATTCGTCTACTGCTTCCACGGCTGTCCCTCATCATGAACTGGCTCGCTTTTTCCCACGGCGCCGCACTGTGTGCGTCGCTCATCGTCACCATCGGCGCGCAGAACGCGTTCGTGCTCCGGCAAGGCATCATGCGCTCGCATGTCGGCAAGATCGTGCTGCTGTGCGCGGTGTCCGACATGATCCTGATCGGCGCGGGCGTCGGCGGCGCATCGGTGCTCGTCGAACGCTATCCGACCTTCGTCCATGCGGTGCTGTACGTCGGCCTCGCGTATCTCGCGTGGTTCGGCATCAACGCGCTGCGCCGCGCGTTCAAGCCGGGCCACGACACGCTCGACGTCCGCGGCGACGCGGTCGCGCCGCCGCCGCAGAGCGCGCTCTCGATCGTGCTGATGACGCTCGCGTTCACGTGGCTCAACCCGCACGTGTATCTCGACACGTTCCTGCTGATCGGCACGGCCGGTGCGCGCGAGCCGGAAGGCGGGCGGCTCGCGTTCGCGATCGGCGCGATGACGGCCAGCGTCGTGTGGTTCCTCGGGCTCGGCTATGGCGCGCGATTGCTGGCGCCGTGGTTCCGCAAGGCGGTCGCGTGGCGCGTGCTGGACGGCGCGATCGGCAGCATGGTGCTGTTTCTCGCGGCGGTGCAGTTGCGCTGACGGACCCGTCTGCGCACGGGCGGCCGCCTGCCGCCCGGCTTGCCCTCCGCGTCGGCGCCACGCCAGCGCAACTTGCCTGATTTCCGTCGCACACCCCGCCGCAAAAATTCGCTCCCGATCGAACACAGCCGCACGGCATGCTCACGCAGCGGACACGGTATCCGCCATCTGCCGCAAGCCGTCCACCATCGCGGCATCACTCCGCCTGCACGAATCGAAACGATCGGCGAGAATGTCCGGTGTCCCGCGACAACGGCGGAACCGCACCGCGCATCCTGCCGTCCCGCCGCAATCGCCTCGGCCCATCCCGCAGTTCAATCCCGTTATCTGCAGTTATCGGAGTGGAACATGGCACATCGCACCCTCGGCACCTCCAGCATCCAGGTTTCGCCGCTCGCGTTCGGCGGCAACGTCTTCGGCTGGACCGTCGACGAAAACGCATCGTTCGCGTTGCTCGACGCGCTCGCCGACACCGGCATCAACTTCATCGACACGGCCGACGTCTATTCGGCCTGGGTTCCCGGCAACCACGGCGGCGAATCGGAAACGATCATCGGCAAGTGGCTGAAGCGCTCCGGCAAGCGCGAGCAGGTCGTGATCGCGACCAAGGTCGGCCTGCTCGACGCACGCGCCGGGCTGTCGAAAGACAACATCCTGAAGGCCGTCGACGATTCGCTGCGCCGGCTGCAGACCGACTACATCGACCTGTATTTCTCGCACCGCGACCTGGCCGACACGGCCCCGCTCGAAGAAACGCTCGGCGCGTATCAAACGCTGATCGACGCGGGCAAGGTGCGCATCATCGGCGCATCGAACTACAGCGGCGCACGCCTGCGCGAAGCCGCCGCCATCAGCGCACGCGACGGGCTGCCCGCCTACCAGGTCATCCAGCCCGAATACAACCTGCTCGACCGCGCCGGCTACGAACGCGATCTCGAGCCGGTCGTGCGCGACCTGAAGCTCGGCGTCGTCAACTACTACGCGCTCGCGAGCGGGTTCCTGTCGGGCAAGTACCGCAGCGAGGCCGACCTGAAGAAGAGCGTGCGCGGCGATCGCGTCGCCGGCTATCTGAACGAACGCGGCCTGCGCATCCTCGCGGCGCTCGACGCCGTGTCGGCGAAGCACGGCACGCAGCCGGCCGCGATCGCACTCGCGTGGCAGATCGCGCGGCCGACGATCACCGCGCCGATCGCGAGCGCGACGTCGCTTGCGCAGCTCGCCCTGCTCGGCGAAGCGATCCGCGTCACGCTCGATCAGGACGATATCCGCCAGATCGACGAAGCCAGCGCGCCCTGACGTCCGTGGCGTTGGCAAGCAGGCCGGGTGAACTGCGTTGCGGTTCGACGGCCTGCCTGCGATGCGTGCAGGGTGGATGGATACAATGGCGGGCATCCGACGGCCGCGCGGCGCGACCGGGCTTCTTCGCGCCGAACCTGCACCACACATAAAAGACCGCCGATGATCCACACTGCCCGCCGCCCCCGTTATTCCCGTCCGCTCGCCGCAACGATCGCCGCGCTGCTCGCCTGCGCACCAGCCGTGTCCTTCGCCGGCTGGTACGAAATCGCGAACTACACCGGCACGATCGGCAATGCGCCGGTACACGTGTCGGTGCAGACCTACGACACCCTCAACCACAACGACGCGGGCCGCTCGCGCATCGACGGCAGCTACTACTACGACGCGCATCGCAAGCCGATCCCGTTGCGTGGCCACCGCGCGCCCGACGGCCGCCTGACGCTGTGCGAAGCCTCGTCGCCCGCGTCGAACGCCGACTCGCCGGTCGTCCCGGCCGCCTCGCCGTCACGGCCGAAGCCCTGCCCGATCGCGCTGAACGTCGCAGGAAAAACGGCGACCGGCACGTGGGACGACGGCCGCAAGACGCTGCCGGTCACGCTGAACGAAGTCGGCCGGCTGAACGACACCGACACGCAGCACCTACAACTCGACGGCAGCATCGATATCCCGATGTGGTATCGCACGAAGACGCACATGCTGGTCGGCGTCTACGCGCTGTCCGACAAGTGCGGCATCGCGATGCAGTCGCTGCGGGCCGTGAACATCGCGACGGGGCGCGTCGATCGTACGATCGCGCTCGACTGCGACGCGGGGATGGTGATGACGTCGATCTACGCGAACGTCAGCGGCACGCAGCCGCCGGGCCACGTGAGCGTCGAGTTTCGCGGCGGCAAGATGGGCTATCAGGAGAACGTTTCGCTCGGGCTGCCGTCGTCTTCATCGAAGTAAGCCGGCAGCGCTTACCCCGGAATCGCATACGTGTCTTGACTCGCCCGGCCGCTTCCGTTGACCGGGACGGACATCGCCCGCGCCATCGCCCGCCGCGCCCCGCTGCAAGCGCGTCACGCGCGTGCCCCGGGTCTTTCACGGATTGACCGCGGCGTTCGGCATGCCCGAGACTGCGCCGCTCGGGCCGTCATCGGGAGAACGTCATGCCGGACACCAGCACGGAGATCGCCACGATCTCGACGCGCGCCGTACGCGGCGCCGAGCGCGTCGACTTCTGGGTCGACCATGTCGCTCGCACGCTCGTGCGGATCGAATGCAGCGGAAAATCGTCCGAAGGGATCGATGCGTCGCTGAGCCAACGCGATCTCGGGCTGTTCCGCGCATGCGACATCGTCGCGAACCGGCATGCGGTCGTGCGCACGCCGCACAACATTCACGCGGACCAGCGCGACGCCGTGTTCATCTGCCTGATGCACGAAGGGCACGGCTATACGTTCCAGGACGTCGACTGCATGCAGCACGGGCCCGGCGACCTCGTGCTGTACGACACGTCGATGCCGTACGGTCACGGCTTTCCCGCCGACATGGCGATGACCGTGCTCGACGTGCCGCGCGACGTGTTCGAAGCGCGCGTCGGCCCGTGGCGCTACCGCAGCCTCGTCAAGATCGACCGCGGCGACGGGCTCGCGTCGTGGGCCGTGCGGCAGGTGGTTGCGCTGCTCGCCGCGCCGCAGGAGCCGACGCCCGACGCGCGCGAACGGCGCGCCGCCGCGATCCTCGATCTCGTTCAGTCGATGCTGCGGCTGCGCGACGGCGATGCATCGCCGACGAAGTCGACGGTCCACACGCTGTCGCGCGCGAAGGCGTTCATCGACAGCCATCTCGCCGACGACGATCTCGACAGCCGGTCGGTCAGCCGCGCGATCAACCTGTCGCCGCGCCAGCTCGCGCGCATCTTCGAGATCGAGGGGATGCCGCTCACGCGCTACATCTTCGCGCGGCGGCTCGAACGCTGTCGCGCCGACCTGCGCGACCGGTCGCTGAAGCACCTGACGGTCAGCGAGATCGCGTTCCGCTGGGGCTTCAACAACAGCGCGCACTTCAGCCGCAGCTATCGCGCGCGGTTCGGCGAGACGCCGAGCGACACGCGCGCGCCGGCCGACGCACGCTAGCGGCTGTTCCCGCTCCCTGCCGCTTCCTGCCGCTCACACCGCCACTCGCCGCGATGTCCCGGCGAGGCAAGCACGGCGTCCGCCCCGGTCAAATGGGGCCGCAGCCCGCTCGCTAAGCTGACTTCCTGCGCGGCGGCATGCGTTCCGCCGCCCGACAGCAAGGAGAAGAAGCGGGATGGAGACGTACGACCACATCGTCGTCGGCGGCGGTTCGGCCGGCTGCACGGTTGCGCACCGGCTGGTGAAGGCCGGCCGGCGCGTGTTGCTGCTCGAGGACGGCCCGAAGGACGACAGCCTGTTCATCCGGATTCCGGCGACGTTCATCCGCGTGCTCGGCACGCAGCGCACGGTGACGTTCGAAAGCGAGCCGCAGCCCGGCGCGGCGGGACGCAGGACCTACGTGCCGCAGGGCCGCACGCTCGGCGGCGGCAGCTCGGTCAACGCGATGCTGTACGTGCGCGGCACGCGCGACGACTACGACGACTGGGCCGCGCTCGGCTGCGCCGGCTGGGGCTGGGACGACGTGCTGCCCGTGTTCAAGCGCGCCGAATCGCATCTGCGGCTGTCCGAGCCGTACCACGGCACCGACGGGCCGTTGAAGGTCGGCGACACGCGCTTCCGGCATCCGCTGAGCCTCGCGTTCGTGAAGGCCGCGCAAGAAGCCGGCATCGCGTACAACGACGATTTCAACGGCGCCGCGCAGCATGGCGTCGGCTTCTATCACACGACGATCTTCGACGGGCAGCGCGGCAGCACCGCGGCCACCTATCTGGCCGACGCGATCGCCGATCCGAACCTGCGCGTGCTGACCGGCTGCCGCGTGACGCGCATCCGGTTCGACGGCCGCCGCGCAACCGGCGTCGAATGGCGCACCGCGAGCGGCGCGGCGGGATCGGCCGCCGCGCGCGCCGACGTCGTGCTCGCGGCCGGCGCGCTGAGCACGCCCAAGCTGCTGATGCTGTCGGGCATCGGCCCCGGCGCGCACCTGCACACGCACGGCATCGACGTGCTGCACGACAGCCCGGAAGTCGGCGCGAATTATCAGGACCATCTCGAAGTATCGATCTACGGCCGCAGCGATGCGCCCGTCAGCCTGCTCGGCGAGGATCGCGGATTAAGGGCGTTGCGGCACGGGCTGCAATGGATGCTGTGCCGCTCGGGCCTGCTGACGTCGAACGTCGTCGAATCGGGCGCGTTCGTCGACACGACGGGCAGCGGCCGCCCGGACATCCAGTTCCATGTGCTGCCGACGCTCGTCGGCGACGTCGATCGCGAACCGCTGCCCGGCCACGGCCTGTCGATCAACCCGTGCCTGCTCCGGCCGCGCTCGCGCGGCTCCGTGCAACTGCGCGGCAACGATCCGGCCGCTCCGATCCGGTTCGACAGCGGCGCGCTGTCCGATCCGGCCGACGTCGAGGGCCTCGTGCGCGGCGTCGCGCTCGCGCGGCAGATCCTCCGCGCGCCGTCGCTCGCACGCATCGTTCACGAAGCCGAGACGCTGACCGATGCCGCGCTCGCCGACTACGTGCGGCGTCGCGCGAAAACCGTCTATCACCCGGCCGGTACCTGCCGCATGGGCAACGACGCGCACGCGGTCGTCACGCCGCGTCTCGCGGTGCAGGGCGTCGACGGATTGCGGATCTGCGATGCATCGGTGATGCCGCGCATCGTGTCCGGCAACACGAACGCGCCGACGATCATGATCGCGGAGCGCTGCGCGGAATTCATGCTGGCGGCATGACGCGATGCGCGTGCGCATGCACCGCGCCGCGCCGAAAACGAAGCGGCGCGTGATGCACGCGCCGCCGCCGAACCACCGGTAAGCCGGCATCAGCCCCCAGCCGCACGCACCGCATCGCGCAGCGCCATCGGCGATGCGCCGTAGCGCTCGCGGATCGCGCGGCTGAAGTGCGCCTGGCTCGAAAACCCCCAGCGAAACGCGATCTCGCCGATGCTCGTCTTGCGCAACCGCGCGTCGGTCAGCTCGCGATGCGCGTGCGACAGCCGCTCCGACCAAATGTGCTGCGTGATCGACTCGCCTTCGGCCGCGAAGAGACGGCCCAGATGCCGCAGCGACAGCCCGACCGCCTCGGCGACGGCCTGCGGCGCGAGTTCCGGCTCGCCGAGATGCGTCGCGATGTACTGCTTCGCGGTCAGCAGGTACGACAGCGACGCCCGCGAGGCGCCCGCGCCGTTCACTTCCGCGTCGATGAGTTCCGCGACCAGCGTGCGCGTGTGCTCGGCGAACCGCGCGGCGTCGCGCTCGACCGGCGTCTTCATGAACCGCTCGACGCTCGCGCGCAAGGTCGCGCCGAGCATCGCGCCCGCGCCCGGCTTCGGCGCGATCCGCAGCGGCAGTGCGGCGAGCTCCGCATCGAGCCGGTCGTCGAACGTCGTGATCGGGATATCGATCAGCAACTGCCGCATCGGCGTCAGGAATCCGAACAGATAGGGCACGCGTGTGTCGTAGACGACGACATCGCCGGCTTCCGCGAGCAGGCAGCGGTCGCGCTGGATGAAATACGCGCGCCCGCTCACGATCTGGCACGCGAACAGCGACTCCTTCGGCAACTGGCGCACCAGCGCGGGGCTGCGCTCGATCACGTGATCCTGCCCGCTGATGTCGGCGATGCCGAGGCCCGGCAGCGCGATGTCGGTCTTCTCGACGTCGAGCCCGGCCGGCGACAGCGACGAACAGCGCAGGCCGACCAGCGTCGCCGCGTTGAACGCATCCCAGTACGCCATCCGGTCGCGCGCCGGCACGTCGGCCGTCGAGCCCCGCGTGCGTGAAAAAACGGTCGAATGCGTCACGTCGCCTCCTGCTGGCGCCTGTCGTGCGGAGCGGCACGGATTGGGAGATGGTTCGTCTGGATTCTGGTGCGATGCAATGTCCGGCGCGGTCAAGCAATTCGTCCCGCCCAGTCAAGAGCGGCGCGCACCGGCTGGCTAAAGTCGAGCCCACGACACCCATACACAAGGAGACAACCGTGGTCGACAAAGCCGTATCCGAATTCTGGCAAAACATCCCGGCGATTGCCAATCCGTTCAAGCCCGATGCGCGGCCCGAAGCCTACATCCCGAACGCGGCCACCGACGACGAGCGCTATTACGTTCCGTTCACCGAAACGGTTTCGTCGCGGCCGCTGTGGATCTCGCCGTCGCAGAACAAATGGTGCGACATCCTGATGGCGAAGGAAGCCGGGCTCGTGAACCGGCACTATCACCCGCACGAGGTGTTCGCGTACACGCTGTCGGGCAAATGGGGCTACCTGGAACACGAATGGACCGCGACGCGCGGCGATTTCGTGTACGAGACGCCGGGCGAAGGCCACACGCTCGTCGCATTCGATCATCCCGAGCCGATGCGCGCGTTCTTCATCGTCAAGGGCCCGCTGATCTGGCTCGACGACGCAGGCAATCCCGACGGCTACTTCGACGTGCATTCGTACATCGCGATGTGCAAGGCGCATTACGAGAAGGTCGGCCTCGGCGCGCAAGCGATCGAGAAGCTGTTCCGCTGACGCGCGGCGAGGCTCACGATGACTTCCCCTTCCTCCTCCAGGCCCGCCTGGACGTACGAGAACAGGCTGCTGCTGATCCTGTTCATGACGTTCGGCTTCGTGTTCTTCGACCGCCTCGCGCTGTCGTTCCTGTTCCCGTTCATGTCGGCCGAGCTGCACCTGACGAACACGCAGCTCGGCATGGTGTCGTCCGCGCTCGCGCTCACGTGGGCGCTGTCGGGCGCCGCCACCGGCGCATGGTCCGACGCGCGCGGCACGCGCAAGCCGCTGCTGGTCGCGGCCGTGCTCGGCTTTTCCGTGTGCTCGGCGCTGTCGGGCCTCGTCGGCGGCTTCGCGAGCCTGATCGCCTTTCGCGCGCTGATGGGCATCGCCGAAGGCCCCGTGCTGCCGCTGTCGCAATCGCTGATGGTCGAGAGCTCGACGCCGAGCCGCCGCGGGCTGAACATGGGCTTGCTGCAAGGCTCGGCCGCCGGCCTGCTCGGCGCGATGATCGGGCCGCCGGTCGTGATCGGCATCGCCACCGCATACGGCTGGCGCGAGGCGTTCTACGTGTCGTGCATTCCGGGCTTCCTGATCGCGTTCTGCCTCTGGCGCTGGGTGCGCGAAGTGCCGCCCGGCGGCGTGCGCCACGTGCAGGCCGATACCACCGCGGTCCCGGCCGCCGGCGGCGCGGCGGTCAGCCGCTGGGCGCTGCTGAAGGAACGCAACATCCTGCTCTGCGTGCTGATCAGTTGCTGCTTCCTCACGTGGTTCGTCGTGATCATCTCGTTCGCGCCGGTGTTCCTCGTGGAAAGCCGCCGCCTGTCGCCGTCCGACATGGGCGTCGTGATGACCTGCCTCGGCGCCGCGTGGGTGTTCTGGGGCTTCGCGGTGCCGGCGATCTCCGACCGGATCGGCCGCAAGCCGACGATGATCGGGTTCGCGCTGATCGCGGCCGTGTGCCCGGTCGTGCTGATCCACGTCGGCTCGGTCTGGGCGCTCGGCGCGCTCGTGTTCGTCACGTACACGGGCCTCGGCTGCTTCACGCTGTTCATGGCGACGATCCCGGCCGAAACGGTGCCGCCGCGCGCGATCGCGAGCGCGCTCGGGCTGATCATGGGCGCCGGCGAGCTGATCGGCGGCTTCGTCGCGCCGACCGTCGCCGGCTTCGCGGCGGACAAGTACGGCCTGCAGTTCGCGATGTGGACGTCGACCACCGGCGCGCTCCTCGCGTGCGTGCTGTCGTTCGGCCTCGTCGAAACCGCGCCGGCCGTGCTGCGCAAGCGCGCGCTCGCAGGCGCCGCCGGCCGCCTCGACACGCAAAACCTCGGAGGACGCTGACATGCGCGCACTTCAATGGCATGGCCCGCGCGACGTCCGTCTCGTGGAAATCGACACGCCGCGCGTCGGCCCTGGCGACGTGCGCATCGCGGTCGCGTATTGCGGCATCTGCGGCAGCGACCTGCATGAATACGCGGACGGCCCGCACGCGATTCCGGTCGACGCGCCGCATCCGCTGTCGCGCCGCACCGCGCCGCTGACGCTCGGCCACGAGTTCTGCGGCACCGTCGTCGAAGTCGGCGAAGGCGTGACGACGCTGCGCGCGGGCGACCGCGTCGCGGTCGAGCCCGAGTATCGCTGCAGCCAGTGCGCATACTGCCGCTCGGGGTCGTACAACCTGTGCGTGTCGATGGGCTTCGCCGGGCTGATGGGCGACGGCGGGATGGCCGACTTCGCGGTCGTGCCGGCCTACATGCTGCATCGCCTGCCCGACGGCGTGAGCCTCGAACAGGCCGCGGTGATGGAGCCGGCCGCCGTTGCGCTGCACGCGCTGCGGCGGGGCGAACTGCGGCTCGGCGACATCTGCGCGGTGTTCGGGCTCGGGCCGATCGGCCTGCTGCTGATCATGCTCGCGAAGCTGCAGGGCGCGACGACGATCGTCGCCGTCGACGTGTCGCCCGAACGGCTCGCGGCGGCCACGCGTTTCGGTGCGACGCATGCGTTCGATGCGCGCGGGCTCGATGCGTCCGCGTTGCAGGACGCGATTCGCGCGGCCACGGGCGGGCTCGGCGTCGATACGAGTTTCGAAGCGGCCGGATTGCAGGCCACGTTCGAATCGGCGATGCGGGCACTGCGCAAGGGCGGCCGCGTCGTGATGGTCGGCTTGATGCCGCACGCGGGCTTCGACGCGTTTCGCGCGGTCAACGACGAGCTGACCTTCACCGCGAGCGTCGGCTATCGGCATGCGTACGAAGACCTGCTGCGCATCGTCGCGTCGGGCGCGCTCGACCTCACGTCGATCGTCACGCGCACCGTAGCGCTCGAAGATGCCGTCGCCGACGGCTTCGACGCGCTGCTCGCCGATCGCACGCAGATCAAGATCCTCGTTTCACCCGCGCAGCGGCCGGCCCGTCGCGCATCCACCATCGGGAGTGTCGAGCATGAATCGTCAGTGGGCGTTTGACGGGCGGTCGGTCGTGGTGACGGGCGGCACGTCGGGCATCGGCGCGCGCACCGCGCTGCGCTTCGCGCAGGCCGGCGCATCGGTCGTCGCACTCGGGCTCGACGCAGTCGGCCCGCATGCACCCGTGCATGCCGGCATCCGCTGCGTGGAACTCGACGTGGCCGACGGCGATGCACTGACGCGCACGATCGCCGCGCTGCCGCGGCTCGGCGTGCTCGTCAACGGCGTCGGCATCAGTCGGCACGCGGACGAATACCGGATGGACCAGTTCGAGCACGTGCTGAACGTGAACCTGACGTCGGTGATGCGGGCATCCGACGCCGCGCGGCCCGCGCTGGCGGCGAACGGCGGCAGCATCGTCAATATCGCGTCGATGTACACGTACTTCGGCAGCAAGGACCGGCCCGCGTACAGCGCGAGCAAGGGCGGCATCGCGCAACTCACGCGTTCGCTCGCGCAAGCGTGGGCCGATCGCGGCATCCGCGTGAACGCGGTCGCGCCGGGCTGGATCGACACGCCGCTCAGCAGCGGGCTGATGGCCGACACGCAGGCGTCGCGCCGCATCCTCGAGCGCACGCCGCTCGGGCGCTGGGGCACGGCCGACGAAGTCGCGGAAGTGATCCTGTTCCTGTGCTCGCCCGGCGCGTCGTTCGTCACCGGCGCGGTCGTGCCGGTGGACGGCGGGTATTCGACGGTCAAGCGCGGCGCATCGGCGCGATCTGCCGATGCCCGTTGCGCGTCACGGCTCCGCTTGACCGTCGCTGAACCGGGTTCGCCCGGCTCAGTTTTCTTCATATCAATCAGTAGTCCGACTAAAAAATATCCGACTCGATCGGACCATGTGAGGAGCACTTTGGAGATGACGAAAAAGACCTTTCTGGCGCTCGCGGCCTGCACGCTTCCGGCCGTGGCGTTCGCCCAGAGCAGCGTGACGATGTTCGGGCTGATGGATGCCGGCATCAGCTACGTCAGCAATCAAGGCGGCCATGGCGCCGCAAAATTCGACGACAACATCTTCTTTCCGAACCTGCTCGGCTTCGAAGGCAAGGAGGATCTCGGCGCGGGCACGCGTGCGATCTTCCGGCTCGTCAACCAGTATTCGCTCGGCAACGGCTCGATCATCGGCGGCGGGCTGTTCGCGCGCACGGCCTATGTCGGGTTGCAGAACGACCGGTACGGCACGCTGACGCTCGGCAACCAGTACGAGTTCATGGTCGATTCGCTGGCCGCCGGCGGCAACGAGATCGCGCAGGACCTCGTCGGCCTGTACGGCTTTCGCAACGGGCCGTTCGACCGGCTCGCGCTGCCGAACAACCCGACCGGCGCATTCGACTGGGACCGCGTCGCCGGCAGCAATCGCGTCGCGAATTCGGTCAAGTACACGAGCCCGTCGCTGTCGGGCCTGACCTTCGGCGCGCTGTACGGTTTCGGCAACGTCGCGGGATCGATCGGCGCGAACAACACGGTCAGCGTCGGCGCCAGCTACGACAACGGCCCGTTCGGCGCGGGCGCCGCCTATACGAACCAGAAATACGGCGCGGCCGACGGCCTGCCGCCCACCAGCGTACGCAACTGGGGCGCGGGCGTGCACTACACGGTCGGCACGGTCACGGGCAAGGCGCTCTTCACGACCGTGCACAACGCGCAGAACGGCGCGGGCGCGTGGTCGGCGGAAGCCGGCGCCGCGTGGCGGCCATCGCCGGTATGGGTGATCGGCGCGAGCTACACGTACATGAAGGGCAACGACACGCTCGACAACGCGCATGCGCACCAGCTGCTCGCCGCCGTCCAGTACTGGCTGTCGAAGCGCACGATGGTGTACGTCGCGGGCGTGCATCAACGCGCAAGCCGCGGCAGCCACGCGCAGATCAACGGCGTGATGGACGCGAACGGCGCATCGAGCGGCGCGTTGCAGTCGGTCGCGCGGATCGGGTTCAGTACGCGGTTCTGATCCGCGCGGCGTGTCGGCATTCCGGCGTTCCGGCATCCGGCGCGACTGACGACGAAGGCGCGGCGCCGGGCCGCTGCCTTCGTCCCCTTTCAACGACGGTTACCGCAATGGACCGCCCGTGTCGCGCATCGCCGCATCCCGACACTGCGACGGCGTGACACCGAAACGCCGGCGGAACAGCCTCGCAAAATACGCGGGATCGGAGAATCCCGACTGCAACGCGAGGCGCGTAATGCTCGCACCGTCGGCGCCGGTCTGCGACAGCACGTCGTAGCACTTCTCGAGCCGTAGACGCTGGATCATCGCCTGCGGGCTTTCGCCGACCGATTCGAACGCCTGGTAGAGCGTGCGGCGACAGACCTTCAATGCGGCCGCGATCCGATCGGGCGACAGTTCGCCGTCGTCCAGGTGCTGATTAATGTAGTGCTGCGCGTCGCGCAGCAACGCCTCGCGGAGCCTGCGCCGCGACGCGGGCGCCGTGCCGTCCGCAAAATCGATTTCCTCGGCGATCAGCGCCGCCACCAGCTCCAGCACACCGAACCGGCTGCGCGGATTCATGCGCGGGCCCTCGGCGATCATCGCCTGCAAGCTGGCGAGCGCGACGGCCGCGCCGCCCGTCGTCGGCATCGCGCGGCCGATTGCGTGCCGGGCCAATGCCAGCAGCACGTCGTGATTGGCCACTTCACACAGCATCGTGACGAACTCGCCGCCGGTGTCGCTTTGAATCCAGTACGGACTGCTGGCCTCGTACAGTGTGAAATGCCCGGGCGGCACGAGCACCTCGCACGCACGCTGTTCGAGCGTCGCCGCCCCGCTCAGTTGCCAGATCACCTTCACATAGCGGTGCTTCAGCGTCCCGCACGCGTCGCGCCCGATGGAGGCGCTGTGCGCGCTTGCCGACACGCGCGCGACGCGGCAGCGCGCATGATCGAACACGTCGACGCGAGCGTCGAATTCGCCGGATGCGCCGGCGCTCAGTTCCAGCGGAAAGAATCGATGCCGGATCTGCTCCGACCAGCACGCAATGCCGCCCTCCCGCCGCCGCGAAAGCGCTCCCGACTCGATCATGATGTTCATCTCCAGAAGAATCCGGCTTTCAAGTCCGTCCGTTACCTGGCCGCCTGCATCCATACACCGCAGGCGCGATGATCGACTCGTCCGACTTCCCGGTCGTGTGCGGCGACGCGTGCCGGTCATACATCGAGGGGATCCGATCGAAGCATACGACGCGGCCGCGCAAAAAAAAATTCGCATAACGCTCATGCCCGGCCGGGACGCTACCTGACGCGATAAAGATTTCACCTAGATGCACCGCACTCCTGACGGCTCTGCACGCAAACACATGCGACCGGCGGTACGGCGCGGCACCCTGCTGACCAGCGGCCCCCCCATCCGTTCGGGTTTGCCGGGTCACGCCGTCAAACACACCGCCCGAAGACGAACAGCGGCCACTCATGCGCCGCAGCAGGAAACAAACGATGAAAAAGCTACGCATTTCCCTGATGCTTTCCGCGCTCGCCGCCGCGCACGGCGCTCATGCGACCGAAGGCGGCGGCTCCGTGTACCCGACGGGCGCGGAAGGTTACCTGTGCTGCGCGCTGCCGCCGCCCGGGCTCTATGCGCTGATCTATACCGAGCGCTACCACGCCGGCGAACTGCGCGACAACGATGGCCGCAACGTCGCGCCGCCGGATTTCAGCATCACGGCCTATGCGGTCACGCCGCGGATCGTGTGGGTGACGCCGTACACCTTCGCCGGCGCGTCGCTGGCCATGCATGCGCTGCTGCCGCTCGTCACGCTCGACGTCCACGCGGGCGGGCAATCGCAGCGACGGACCGGCATCGGCGACATGACGTTCGGGCCGGCGCTCGGCTGGCACGTCACGCCGACGCTCCATACGCTGCTCGCCGTCGATGTCTTCGCGCCGACCGGCCGGTACGCCAGGAATGACCTGGCCAACCTGGGCCGGCACTACTGGGCGATCCAGCCGATCGCCGGCGTCTCGTACGGCGGCCGCACCGGGCCCGTGTTCGACGCCAAGGTCATGTGGACCCTCAACCGGCGCAACCCCGCGACGGACTATCGGTCCGGCCAGGAGCTCATCGTCGACTATTCGGCGGGCTGGGGCTTCGGCAACGGGCTGACGCTCGGTGCGGGTGGTTACTTCTATCGGCAGATGACGGATGATTCGCAGGCCGGGCAGACCATCGCCGGCGATCGCGGCCGTTCGTTCGCGATCGGCCCGTCGATCAAGTACGACAGCGGAAAGGGCTGGTTCGTGACTGCCAAATACCAGATGGAAACCGACGTGCGGAACCGCCCCGAAGGCGCGGCATTCTGGCTCAAGGCCGTGTTTCCGCTGTGACCCGAACGGGTCCGCGCCGGCATCGGCCGGCGCGGCGGTGGCGCAGGTCATCCCTGCGCCGCGTCCTTCATCGGCCGAGCAGCAGATCGGCGCCGCGTTCGCCGATCATGATCGCCGGCGCATTGGTATTGCCGCTCGGCACCTGCGGGCAGATCGAGCAGTCGATCACGCGCAGGTTCGCGAAGCCGTGCACGCGCAGCGACTTCTGATCGACCACCGAGGTCCGCGAGTCCGTACCCATCCGGCAAGTGCCTGCCGGGTGATAGACGGTCTTGATGTCCTGCCTCACGAACGTCTCGATTGCCGACCGGTCGTCCGGATCGATCCGCGCGGGCGCGACGATCTCCTTCACGTGCGCCTGCAGCGCTTTCGCCGACAGGATCCGGAGCCCGGCCTGAACGGCACGGATCTGTCCTTCGAGGTCGGCCGGATCGCTGAGGAAGTTCGCATCGATCGTCGGCAGATCCGCCGGGTCCTTGCTGCGCAACCCCACTTTCCCACGCGACTTCGGCTGCAGATGGCCGACCTTGACCGACATGCCGTGCTCGCTCGCCGGCGGTTTTTCGCCTGGCGTATTGTCGAAATTGTCGAGCAGCGGCAG
Source organism: Burkholderia sp. BCC0397 (assembly GCF_902832865.1). Lineage (NCBI taxonomy): Bacteria > Pseudomonadati > Pseudomonadota > Betaproteobacteria > Burkholderiales > Burkholderiaceae > Burkholderia > Burkholderia sp. BCC0397. Next base: position 90,029 of record NZ_CADFDL010000022.1, read on the forward strand.
GAAATGGAACTGGACGTCCGGCCGCCCGGTGCCCAGCGTGTCGATGAAAGCGCCGCCTTCGAGGATGTTGCTGGTCAGCAGCCCGCTGCGGAAGCATTTCCATTGCAGGAAGTGGCGCATCGCCCGGAGCCCCGCGTTCTCGCCGTAGAGGCTGGCCGGCGTGCGGATCGACGCCTGCACCGACATGTGCAGATGATCGTGGAAGTTCTTGCCAACCGGCAACGCGGCCACCGTATCGATCCCGAGCGCGGCGAGCTGCTCTGCCGGCCCGATGCCGGACAGCATCAGCACTTTCGGACTCCCGATCGCGCCCGCGCTCACGACGACCTCCTTGTGCGCGCGTACCGATACCGGCGCATTGCCGTCCTCGCTGAATTCGACCGCCACCGCACGCCCCGCATCGGTGCGGATGCGGTGCACGAGCGCACCCGTCACCACCTTCAGCTTCGCGTCGTTGCGCACCGACGCCAGATACGTGCGGGCCGTACTCGCGCGTTCGCCGTTGCGTGTCGTCGTCTGGTAATACCCGATGCCCTGCTGCACTTCGCCGTTGAAATCGTTGACGTAGGAGAGCCCCATCTCCTGCCCGGCCCGGATGAACGCGGCAGTCAACGGATGCCGATAGCGGTTCTCGCTGACGGGCAGCGGCCCGGTCTGGCCGTGATACGCAGGTCCCAGGCTTTCGTTCGCTTCCGCCTTCATGAAGTACGGCAATACGTCGTCGTAGCGCCAGTCGGTGCAGCCCCACTGCGTCGCCCAGTCGTCGTAGTCGTCGCGCTGCCCGCGGATGTAGATCATCCCGTTGACCGAGCTGCCGCCGCCCAGTACCTTGCCCTGCGCGATGATCATCCGGCGGCCGTTCGCGTTCGGCTGCGGCTCGGTCATGTAGGGCCACGATTTCTTCTGGAACACCTGCATCACGCCGCCCGGAATCCGGTGAAACGGATTGTCGTCGCGCGTGCCGGCCTCCAGCAGCAGCACCGAGCCGGCGTTCTGCTGGATCAGCCGCGCGGCGACGACGCAACCGGCGGAACCCGCGCCGATGACGACGTAATCGAAGGTCAGGTCTTGAGTAGTCATGTGTCTGTCGATAGGGGTAAGCGGACCAGCGGCGCAACGCCCGCGGTCTCGTTGTGGGGGGTGTTTCCGTGCCGGAACGGGCGCGGCTTCGGCTACATCGCGATCGTGACGACCTTCTCTTCCAGGTACGCATCGAGCCCGCTTTGCGACAGGTCGCGCCCGACGCCGCTGTCCTTGAAACCGCCCCATGGCAGCCTTGCGTCGAGCGGGCTCCACGCGTTCACCGCAACCGCGCCGACCCGCAGGCGGGCAGCCGTGCGGTGGGCGGTCGCGAGATCGCGCGTCCACACCGTCGCGGACAGCGCGTAGACGGTATCGTTCGCGAGCGCGACGGCCTCGTCTTCCGTCTCGAACGGGATGATCGTACCGACCGGCCCGAACACTTCGTCGCGCGCGATGCGCATTGCCGGATCGACGTTCGCGAAGATCGTCGGCCGTACGAAGAAGCCTTGCGACGGCACCGGCTCGTCGCCCGCGACCAGCGTCGCGCCGTCGCGAAGCGCCGTTGCGATATGCGCTTTCACACGCTCGGCGTGGCGCGCGCTGATCAGCGCACCCATTTGCGTCGCCGGGTCGAACGGTGTGCCAACCTCGACCGATCGTGCCGCGTGCGCGAGCGCGCCGACGACGTCGTCGTAGCGACGACGCTGCACGAGCACGCGCGTGCCGGCCGCACAGGTCTGCCCCTGGTTGACGAACAACCCCATCGCGACGCCGGCGATCGCCTGCTCGAGGTTCGCATCGTCGAAGACGATCTGCGGCGCCTTGCCGCCGAGTTCCAGCGTCAGCCGCTTGAATTGCGCGCCGGCTTCACGCGCGATCGTCCGGCCGACCTCGGTGCTGCCGGTGAAGCTGATCTTGTCGACGCCCGGATGATTGACGAGCGCGGCCCCGACCGATGCGCCGATACCGTGCACGAGATTGACGACACCCGGCGGAAAGCCTGCCTGCGCGGCCAGATCCGCCAACGCGCCGACGGCGAGCGGCGCGTCCTCCGACGGCTTGATCACGACCGTGCAGCCGGCCGCGAGCGCGGGCGCCAGCTTCCAGCACGCGATCATCAGCGGCGCATTCCACGGCACGATCAGGCCGGCGACGCCGACGGCCTCGCGGACCGTGTAGTTGACCGTCGGGCGTCCCATGAAGCCGCCGGTCGGAATCTGCCGGCCTTCGAGCTTGTCCGCCCAGCCGGCGAAGTAGCGCAGCGTGTCGATCGACATCGGCAGATCCATCATGCGCACCTCCATGGCCGGGCGCCCCTGCTCACGCGCCAGCAGCTCGACGAAGCGCTCCGCGTCGTGCTCGAGCAGGTCCGCCAGCCGATGCAGCAGCTTCGCCCGCGCGGCGCCGGGCAACCGGCTCCACGGCCCGCCGTCGAATGCGGCGCGCGCCGCGCGCACGGCCCGGTCGACGTCGGCTTCGGTGCCGGCCGCCACGCGGGCGAGCAGGTGTCCGGTGCACGGTTCGAATTTCTCGAACCACTCGCCGTGCGCGGCGTCGCATGGCTCGCCCGCAATCCGGTGTGTGAGGGTGTAGTCGGCTGTCATGTCGTGGTCTCCCGATCAGGAGCCGATCCGGGCAGGAAGGAGGATCGGCTTATCTGGCCCACTGTAGGACGCCGGTGCCGGCGACGCTGGGACATCCGTGCGCCGGATAGAGGATTCGCATGCATGCACGCCGGCAGGCATGTTCAAGCGAGTTGCGAATCGGTCCATCGTACGCGTGCAGGGTCTCAGCGAATCCGCCCTTCTCCCCCTACACAAATCAAAAAGTTAGGCACGTTCATGAGAATTTCCTCTGTCGAAAATTCTCATGATTCGGTAACGCAACCCTAAACATTTCTCGTGAATGTGAAACTTACCCTGCAGCTCCGTACTCGGTACGGTTGCCGTGTCACTGCTAATAGGGTGACATCGTCCGGGCACGTATTTCAGGAACGGTGGCAGACGAGATTTCAGTGAGCCGCGCGAAATATGCTAAACGTCTTTGGGTCGCGTTAACTGCATCCAGCCCCGCGACGCCGTTCATCGGGAGCATGTTTCACGCTGCGATCGAAGACGGTGCGGCCGAAAGCTGATGCCAGAACGGCCGACGTTCCCGAACTAATCGCTGGCACAATCCGCCGCGCCGACCTCCTTGGCGAAGGCGAGCAGCAGCTCGCCGAGCCGACCCGGCTGCTCCTGCTGGATCCAGTGACCGGCGCCGTCGATCAGCTCGATGCGACTCATTCTCGTCGTCGCCTTCGTCCTCATCAGATCGAGCGCGCCCGGCGCCGAATAGGTGCCCCAATCGCTCTTCCCGCCAATAAAGAGCGACGGGACATCGATCGTCTTGCCCGAAAACAGGCGCAACTCGGCGTTCAGGTCAGGATCGGAAAAAACGCGATAAGCCTGCAGCGCGCCTTGAAATCCCGTGCGGCCATACTCCGCCGTGTACACCGCGAGTTCCGGCTCGGTGAGCCATTTGCAGGCCCGGACCTCAGCGGCGGATGGTTGGAATGGCGCGACGGTCTCGGGCATCGTCTTGCCGAGATCCATGACGTAATAGGTGGGCATCCGTGCAAGTTCCGCGGCGGTTGGCGCCTTCAACGGATGCGGCTTGTTTCCCGGCCAGTCGGCGCTTTTGACATGAAAAAATGCACGAAGAAACGTGTGCAGGCCCTGAGGAGGGTGCCACATGTCCTGGTTCGCCCCTCGTGAACTCAGGTACTGCTGGTAATGCGCTCTCGGCGGATCGAGTGCCGCCAACGCGGCCGCCAACTTTTGATTGCCGGTGTTCGATTGAGCCGACGATACGTCGCTTTGCGCGGTGTTGAACGGAAGGGCCGGCGGGCCGGGGAACGGTGCACTCATCAGCACTACCGACGGAAAGACGTCAGGTCGCGCCAGCGCACAATAGGCCGCCACCGGCGAGCCGAGGTCGTGCCCGACGAGCATCGTCGTCCGCCGATACCCCAACGCCGAAACCAATCCGAGGGCGTCGCGCGTCATATTCAGGAGGCCGAATGGCTCCAGCGGGGCGTCATAGCCGTTCACCCAGCCTGTGGTGCGCCCAAAGCCCCGCTGGTCGGGCGCAACAACATGGTATCCGGCATCAGCCAGGATCGGGAGAAGGTGTCGCCAACCGTAAGCCAGATCCGGAAAGCCGTGCAGAAGCAGCGCGAGCGGCCGGCCGGGACTTTCGTAACCGGCCTCAAGAATATGGACATCGAGGCCGTTGACCCCATGGATCATGCGTGAGCGGACCCCGGTGGGAAGCGTTCCTTCGCCATAGGTCGACGTGGCCAAATCAGTTCCTCCCGTAGGGTCTGCGCGGGCCGGTCGGAGTAACGTCGCAACCAGACTGGCCGCGCCCATCGCCAGGACCGCTCGTCGGGACGACGATGGCTTGATTGAGTACCAGGGCATCGCTCATCTCCGATATATGGTGATCACCATACTATGGCGTTCACCATAGCAACGTCAAGCGAGACGTGGTACGTTTTCGGCATGACACGCAAGACTGACGCGCGCGATCGCGCGATTGCCACCGCCGAGCGACTCTTTCGCATCCAGGGCTACACTGCGACCGGGTTGACCCAGATACTCGAGGAAAGCGGCGCGCCCAAAGGGTCGTTCTACTTTCATTTTCCACGGGGCAAGGCGCAACTCGCAGAAGAAGCCATCGATAATTATGTTGCGAAGCGAATGGCTGTATTACGGGATATCTCGGCGAGTACGGCGGGCGATGCGCTGAATTTCGTTCATCGAATTTTCAGCACATTCGCGGCCGAAATGGTCGCCTCTGATTTCCAGTATGGATGTCTGATGCAAAATCTGGCGAATGAGCTACCCGCGCTCGACGCTGAGCTGACCCAACGCGTGGCGCGTGGATTTGCTGAATCGACCGGGATTATTGCGGAGCATTTCAGGGGGTGCGGTTTCGCTCCCGCGCGTGCGGCCTCCACCGCGGCCGCATTGGTCGCCGCCCTCGAAGGCGCGCGAACGATCGCCCGCCTGGAACGCACGCCGGCTGTATTCGAAGCGCTGGCAGAGGTCAGTGTCCAAAGGTGGGCTGCCCGCGACGGGTGATCCGGTCCGGCGTTCAGTGCCGGGCCACCACGATCAGTTTGTTTCGGCTCAAGCAGGAACATGTCACGCTCATTCTCTCGACCGCGTTCATTCGGGTCGCGCCGAGGCAGCCGGACAACTTGAACGCATGGAGAATGGGCATGCAGAAGCAACCGAAGAAGGCCGAACAGGTCGGCCCGCCGGCGACCTCGAGGCTGAGCCGGTCGTACGGCAACGCTGATTTTGTCGACGCATTTTCAGTGGACTTGCCAGCGACTGCCTGCAACGACGCAGAGTCTCTCGCTCGATATATCTTCGCAGGACAACCCCAATGGATCGCAATGCTGCAGGGCATTCGCGACATTGCCGTCTTGCCATTCGGCCTTAAAAGAACGATCGATCTGAAAGCCGCGAAGGACGACCGGCTCAGTATTTTCCGCGTGTTCGAACGGCATGAAGACGAGATCATTCTGGGCGAGGACGACGCGCATCTCGATTTCCGCGTGTCGGTTCTCGTGCAGCCTGCCTCCGAGGGGCGGCCCCGGCGACTAATACTCACTACGCTCGTCTTCTACAATCGTCTGCTGGGCCGCGCCTATCTTGGCGTGATCGCGCCTTTCCATCGCCTCGTCGTGCGAGCCTCGCTCGACCGGGCACAGAAGCTTGGATGGCCCGGCCGGTAGCGGCGAGGACCACGCATAGCTATCCGTGTCCACCTGATCATCACACGCTCGCCGTCGCCACTAGTAAGCGCCCGTGTCCGATGCTTATATGCGTGGCCGCCATTCGCCACCGTACGAAAGCATCAGCCATACCAACGGGGGAAAACACCTTTCCAGCCGACCGCCAGGACTTCATGAACATCGTCGACCCGATGATCGCCAGCAGGGACACGCATCCGCGCGGAGATGTCGCGCCGCGCTCCGAGGGCGAGCGCGCAGACCCTACAACCAGCAAATCAACCCCGCTATAGGTTCGCAGAAAAGGTGGCCTCTGCTGGGTGAGTGACCGTTATGAGAAGTCTCGCTAGGTTTCCGACCAGAATTTGCCGGGCTCGGAATCGTTGAGGGACTCTCGCGTCACAGTGAACGCCTCTTCAGGAATAACCATGCGGACATGATTTCAGCGCGGCTTCGTTTCTGCCGGCGGAGCGGCGTGGAGCCGCCGTCCAGTGCCTTCAGTGCTTGTTCAGGATGCCCGAGATCCATGCAAGCAAACGCGATTGCACTTCCCCGCGATTAATTTCGTTGAGCATCTCGTGACGGCCCCCAGGGTAGAAATCGCACGTCACGTCTCGGATGCCTGCTTCGCGATAGCGCGCTGCAAGCAGCCTGACGCCTTCGAGTTGCTGACCGACCGGGTCTTCACTGCCGGAGAACAGATAGATGGGCAGATCGCTGCGAATTCCGCCAAGGCTGGCGGCATCGGCCAGTCGAGGCGCTGCCGCCAGGAATGACCGGAATGCCGCCGGTTGAAGCTGCGCAAAGCAGAGTGGATCGCCAAGGAATGCGTCCACGACCGCGCTGTCGCGGCTTAGCCAATCCGCCGAGGTTCGCGCCGGCTCGAAGGCGGCATTGAGCACGCTAGTCCCCGGCGCGGCTGCGCTCACCAGGTGTGCGAGCCCATCCAGCGCGCCGGAACCCGACAGGGCCAGGCCGTCGATTTCCTGGCTGTGAGACTCCACGTACTGCTGGGCGGCAAAGGAGCCCATGCTATGTCCCAACAGGATGAACGGCAGACCCGGGTTTTCCTCCTTTGCGATGCGGGTCAGCTGGACCATGTCTTCAACCAGTAGATCGAAGCCGCCCTCCCCGAAATCGCCAAGACTTGCTGCGGATGGCGCTGTGTGTCCGTGCCCGCGATGGTCGTTTCCATATACGGTCAATCCGGCGGACGTCAGTGCGCTGATCACTCCGACATACCGCCCGATATGTTCGCCCATGCCATGCGCAATCTGGACGACTCCACGAACGGGGCCGCTGCTGCCATTCCATCTGGCACACGATATCTGCAAGCCGTCGGCGCTGGTGAGCCGGAATTCGTCGGAGGGAACCACGGTCGCAAGATTGATAGGGGCTGTCATGACATCTCCCGGTGCAAATCCCTCGCGATCATATCCAGCGGCCTCGCCGTATCCGGCCGGTAGACGGACGACCGGGCAGGCAGCAGGCCGTCCGAACTCGAGTGGGCTGAAAAATGATGCGAGGTTTGAGTTTTGCCACGGCTTCCGCCTGCTGTGCGCCCGCCTGTCGCGCCTTTTGCCCTTCCTTCCAGTGAGCGAGCTTGGTCGTCTGTCCGATGCCCGGATCGAACCGGTTGCTGGGATCGAGTTTCTTGTAGGAGTCCCGCAGGATGTCCGCACCTTCTGGCAGCTGCCAAACGTGCCTTCGTCGACATCAGAGTCTAGGCTCTTAATGGGAATTCACAAGTACAAACCGCCACAGGAGCCAACATGGAAAACGCATCCGTTGAAGCACTCGACAAGCGCATCGTGCCGCGCCACGCCATCGGCGAGTTCGCGCGCGTTCTTTGGCACCTGCGCGGGGTCCTGTTCATCTTGCTCATCCTCTTCGTGCTGCTGGCGGTGGTCATGCGCTACGCGGGTGGAGCGGTCAATGTGGTCACTCATGCACCCGCGTCGATTGGCCAGGTTGCCTATTTTTGCGCCATTACCGCCTTGACAATCGGCTATGGGGACGTGATTCCGATGACCGACATCGGCCGCGTCGTTGCTGTACTGCTCGGCATGCTCGGCGTATTGATCACCGGACTGGTAACCGCGGCGGCCGTATACGGCATCCAGGCAGCAGCGCATCGGGAAGGGATCTTGCCGCGCTGATTCTGACTCCGGCTCTGCAAGGCACCTGCGAGAAGCGGGCGAAAGGCATCGCGCGTGCCGTGTGCATGCCTTTTCCGCATCGGCCAAGGCACGCTCTTCGGAGCCCCTTCACCAAGGAAACGGAAAGCCCCCGCGCATTTGCGATGCTTGTCGCTGCAAAGTGGATTTGGCAAGTCTTGGGGGGATGGACTACATTGCAGTGGACAATTTCCCCGCGCCACCCTCGCTGCCGGGCTTCCGCCACGTTGCCACGCAGGGTGCCGCCATCTGCCGGACGGTTGCACGAGCCGTCGCTGGAGTCCGAGGCCGGGAGGGTTCCATGAGCACAGTCGCCATACTCCTGTCGGCTTTCATCATTTCCGTTGTCGGACTGCTGGTATTCATCGTCAGCGTTCGCTACGGACTGCTCGACGGGTCCCAGAAGGCTGCCGAGGTGATATTTGCGCGGGGCGAAATCGGGCGGACCGAAGAGCCGGCGGTCACCGAGCAGCAGCGCGCGGCACTGCAGGCTGTCGCAGGCCAGGCCCAGATGCCGGCACCATCGCCGACCGTGGACGAGGACCTATCCGTGCGGGCCGAAGCCGATCATTCCTCCTCGCTGGTGACGTTCATCTTCCTGTGCAGCGCCATGACATGGCTGCTGGTGGCCTCGCTGGCCGGGCTGACGGCTTCGCTCAAGCTGCACATGCCAGATGCGCTTGCTTCGCAGGCTTGGCTGACATTCGGGCGGGTCCGGACCGTTCACCTGAACGCGGTGGCCTATGGCTGGGCGCCGATGGCGGGCCTGGGCATCGCGCTGTTCGTCCTGCCGCGTGTGCTGAAGACGCGCCTGGTCGGCGCCAATTACGCGCTGCTTGGGGCAATGATGTGGAACGCCGGGCTTGTCGCCGGCCTCGGCAGTATCGCCGTCGGCCTTTCCGACGGCATGGAGTGGCTGGAGATTCCATGGCAGATCGGCATCGTGTTCGCCGTGGGAGGAGCCCTGATCGGCATGCCGCTGGTGCTGACGCTGCTGTCAACCCGGGTCACCCACCTGTACGTATCCGTCTGGTACATGGGCTGCGCGCTGTTCTGGTTCCCCGTGCTTTACCTGGTCGCGAAGGTTCCCTTCATCCATTTCGGCGTCGAGCAGGCGACCACCAACTGGTGGTTCGGGCACAGCGTGCTGGGCCTGTTCTATACGCCGCTCGCGCTGGCTTCCGTCTATTATTTCCTGCCGAAGATCATCGGCAGGCCGATCCAGTCATATGGCCTGTCCCTGCTCGGCTTCTGGACTCTTGCATTCTTCTACGGGCAGGTCGGAGGACACCATCTGATCGGCGGGCCGGTTCCCGGCTGGATGGTCACGCTTTCGATCGTGCAGAGCATGATGATGATCATCCCGGTGATCGCGTTCACAGTGAACCTGCACCAAACGATGAAGGGGCACTTCAGGGCGCTGCTATATTCGCCCACGCTGCGGTTCGTGACGCTCGGCGGCATGATGTACACGCTCAGTTCGCTCCAGGGCTCCTTTGAAGCGCTGCGCAGCGTCAATGCCATCACCCACTTCACCCATTTCACGGTGGCCCATGCCCACCTGGGGCTTTATGCCTTCGTGAGCTTCGTCTTCTTTGGCGCCATCTACTTCATCGTGCCACGCATCACGCGGCGCGAATGGCCGTATCCGGGCCTGATCGCCGCGCATTTCTGGTGTGCGGCCGTAGGCGTCGGCATCTACTTTGTCGCCCTGACGATCGCCGGCACCCTGCAGGGCCTGGCCATGCTCGATGCCTCCCGGCCTTTCATCGATTCCGTCGCGCTGACGGTGCCGTACCTGAAGGCCCGTTCGCTGGGCGGCGGGCTGATGGTGTTGGGGCATCTGTGTTTCATCGCCAATTTTGTTTGCGTCATTCTCGGGCTCGGCCCCAACCGCGACAAGCCGGCGATGTTCCCGATTGCCAGCATGGACGAGGCAGGAGCCGGCTCATGAGCAATATCACGCTGCTGATCGGCGCGGGCATGGTCATGCTGGCGCTTGCGACCAGTGCGCTGGTGGTGGTGCCGTACCTGCAACTGCACGACGTGAAGCCGGCACCCGGCCTGAAGCCCTATACATCGGCACAACTGCGCGGCAGGCAGGTCTATATCAGCAACGGCTGCATCTACTGCCATTCGCAACAGCCACGGGATCCGTCGTTCGCACCAGACGGCAAGCGGGGCTGGGGCAGACCCTCCGTGGCGGCGGATTACTACTATGACCGGCCGCACCTGCTGGGTACCATGCGCACCGGGCCCGACCTGTTCAATATCGGTGCCCGGCAGCCGAGCGCGGACTGGCATCTCGGGCACCTGTACCAGCCGCGCGCCTACGTGAAGCAGAGCATCATGCCGAGCTACCCGTACCTGTTCGACGTCAAGGAAACCACGGAGCCCGGCGAACGCGCGCTGACACTGCCGCCCGGTGTCGCGCCACCGGGCATGGTCGTCGTGGCGACGCCCGAGGCGCTGGATCTGGTGGCCTACCTGAAGGCGCTTGATCACACTTACGCCGCACTTGCCTTGCCCGACGGCGCCACCGGCAAGACAAACAAGTAGCGGCGGCACGCGACGACTTCAGGAACCCGACCGCCATGTCAGACCGTCCGCCATCCATTCAGCCCTCGCCGCAGGAACAGCGCGAGCATGCCGATCCCGGCGAATCGCAGACGCCCATTCCCAGAGGCGTCGTGCTGCTCGTGGCCGTACTGATCCTTTGGGGCATCTACTACATCGCGCGTGCGCCGATCAACATTCCGTCCGAACTCGGGGACGGCCGCACGATCAGCGCGCTGGCGGGCAGGAAAAGCGGGGGCGGCGGCGGCAAGGCGGACGGGGCCGCCATCTTCTCTGGACAGTGTGCCGCCTGCCATCAGGCGACGGGCCAGGGCTTGCCGGGCGTGTTCCCGCCGCTGGCCGGCTCTGAATGGGTGCGGGGAAAGCCGGAAACCGTTGTTGCGATTGTTTTGCATGGCATCACGGGACAGCTCACGGTGAAGGGCAACGCCTTCAATGGGTCGATGCCACCGTTCGGCGCCCAGCTCAGCGACGCCGAGATCGCCGCCGTGCTGAGCCATGTGCGAAGCCAATGGGGCAACGCCGCACCGCCCGTGCCGGTGGAACTCGTCGGCCAGGTCCGCGCCGCTACCAAGGACAAGACCAGTCCCTTCGATGGCGACAAGGAACTGGTGCCGCTGAAGTAGGGAAGACCGTGGACAGCAGGGACTTGCGCCGCCTACCCGGCCTACGCGCGGCAGGCGCGGCCTGCCTGGTACTGTGCATTGGCTTTGCAGCCGCACTGGCGTGGCTCACGCACGGGTTGCAGACGTGGACGCTCGACGAGCGCCGCAGTGCGCAGGCCGCGGCGGGCAGCATGTCGGCCGCTCCGGTCGTACTACGCAACGCGCGCGGTGGGCAGTTCGTGCCGTGGAATGCAGCGTCACGATCGGCTCAGGTTTACCTCGTGGATTTCATCTATACGCGGTGCGAAACAGTCTGTGCAGCGCTCGGCTCGGAGTTCTACTGGATGCAGCAGGAAATCCGGGCACGCGGGCTCGAAGACCGGGTCAGCCTGCTGTCCGTTTCCATTGACCCGGTCCACGACGACACCTCGCGCCTGGCCGACTATGGCAGCCATCAGCGCGCCGATCCGGCCATCTGGCACATTAGCGCGCCGGTAAGGTCCGCGGAGCGGGGCGCGCTGTTGAGATCGCTCGATGTGGTAGCCATCCCGGACGGCCTCGGGGGATACGTTCACAACGGAGAGATTCACCTGATCGATGGCCGCGGCGTCGTCCTGGGTCTGTACGACTACAGACAGTTCAAAGAGGCGCTCGAAGCGGCGCGGCGGGCCATGCGATGAGGTTGGCTACCGGAATGGAAACAGTACAGACGGCTGGAAGGCGTGCCGGGTGGGTGCTCCGTGGCCTCCTGGGCCTGCCAGCCATCCTGCTGCTGGCGCCCGTGCGCGAGGCCCTGGAAGCGAGCATGGCCTGGCAGATGCTGGTGGAATTTCCGCTCCTGCTGGCATTCGGCTTCTCGGCATCCGCCGTGCTGGCGCACCGCCACCGAGAACATCCTGCCGTGGATGCGCTGATGTACATGGGACTGGCGCCGCTGCTGGGTGCCTCGCTCTGCCTGATGTTCTGGATGGTGCCGCTGGCGCTGGACCTGTCCAGGCTCGACGCTGGCGTCAACGGTGCAAAGTATGTGTCTCTGATACTCGCCGGCGTGGCAATGCAGCATGGCTTGAGGCGAGCCCAAGCGGCGATCTTGTTGTTCTTCGGCGGCAATCTCATCTGGACGCTGGCCACTGTCGGGATGTTGTTTCACGATGCCGAAAGCCGGCTCTGTGCCAATTACCTGCTGTCAGACCAGCAACTGACAGGAGCCGGATTGCTTGCCTATGCGTTTGTCGTCACCGTCGCACTGGCGCTCTACCTGCGCCGACAGCCAGGCTTTGGCTTTTTCGTGCCGCCGGCGGGGAGCGACAGCGACGGCCGGCGATAGGTCAAGGGCTTGGCTCAGGATGCACTACGGTTCAGCTGCGTCTAATCCCGGTCCTCTGACGGTGATTCAGGCGCCCGGCGCGCTGTTCCAATATCGGTCTCGGCATCTTTTTCAATCAGAAATCGCTCGTGATTCTTGCCTGCCAGCCACTTCGGCGGTCGCCCGTTCCCGCTCCACGTTTGCCCTGTTTTCGGATTCCAGTACTTTGGCAGCGCTCTTTTTCTAGCAACCTTGTTGCCACTTTGGCGCGGCACTACGTCGGCATCGATACGCAGTTCATCCAGGGCCTCCCGCACACGCGCGATCACCAGCTCCGCCAGGCGTTCGGATTCCATTCGCCTATCTTCTTCGATCTCCCGTTTCAACCGATCGTATAGCGTACGTAGCTTGCTATATTCGTCCATTCGAATGTCTCTCAATCAAGCCACTCCCGGCCCATGCTCCAACGACCCCGTGGCACTCGACACCTTCGCACATCATGCAAAATGAATGGCTCGATTCGACGATCTCGTTCACCACGGCACGTGCGGCACCGGAAGGCACAATGGCCGGCACCCTCCCTTTTCCTACGACCCATTCGATTCGGTCTGCTTACGAGTGCTTCCGCACGCGAAGAGCAGCTCGCGCGGGGTGTTCGGTTTATAAGCGTCATCGACGGGCCCGGTCCGTGAAATCAGATGATGGTTATCGGCACCACAGACCTTGTTGGCCTGATCGACGCACGCCTTGCCGGTCTCGAGAAGACCCTGGCATTGAACCCGGTTGGCTTGCGCGCCATTCTCAAGCGTGACGGCGTCGAGATTGTAGGTCGGGCCGGATGCTGCACATCCCGACAGAAAGGCGGCGCACGTCAGAAGTGTGGCATACAGCAATTTCATAGTCGACTCTCGTATAGAACGAACATGCCGTGTTCATTCGAACCGGCATGTCCGGAATGTGCTCCGGATGGCGGAGCAATTTCAGGCTTTGCGGCGATCGACCGAAGGCAATTGCCCCCGGTCGATTCAATCCGCCAACATTTACCACTGATAGGCCGCACCCACGCCCACACTGGTGCCCTGCGAGCTATAACCCGCGCCGAGCTTCCCCTTGATGTTTTGAGTAAAGCGGACCGACGCCCCAAAAGCCACGGCCTGCTGGCCCTTGTATGTGCCGGCACCGATACCCACTGCGATCGTCTTTCCAAGATCGACGTCGGGAATCATCGTCAACGCAGTGGCAGCGGCAACGCCCGCATAGGCGGCCTTTGCTACCTGGTTCACTTGTGTGGATACCTCGTTGACTCTCTGATCTGTATAGTGATTCGACTGCGAAATCGATTCATTGAGCTGGTTAAGGTTCACCGCGTCAGTGCCTTGCGTACCCGGCGCGACGTTCGTGATCTGGCGCTGCTGCGTGTCGCTGCCGACCGACACCACGTTCGAACGGCCACCGTCCGTCGAATTCGCGCCGATCGCCACCGAGTTCGAGCCGGCGGTGACGGTCGGCTTGTCGGTGCCGGTGCCGTTCATGTCGGCCGCGACGCCGTTGTTGTTCGCCGTACGCGTCTGGTTCTGGTTGATCGTCGTCGACAATTGGGACACCTGGTCACCGAGGTTGGTTACGCCGGTCGAGAGCGAGGACACCGTGCTGTTCGTCGTACTCAAACCGGTGGACAGCGAGCCGATGCCGGTCGACGTCGACGTGGACAGCGACGTGAGGTTGCTGTTCGTCGAGCTGAGGCCCGTGGACAGCGAGTTGATCGCCGTCGAGGTCGACGTGGACAGCGACGTCAGCGAGCTGTTGGTCGAGCTGAGGCCCGTGGACAGCGAACCGATGCCGGTCGACAACGACGAGATGTTCGACGCGGTCGACGTGGACAGGCTGGTGACCGCCTGGTTCGTCGCATTGAGCTGGCTGCCGTTGACCGCGTCCGTGCTGGCGGCCGACACCTGGCCCGCGGCGACGTTCGTGATCTGACGTTCCGCACCCGGTGCGCCGACGCTGAAGACGCTCGTCGGCGTGCCGCCGGCAAACAGGTACGTGACACCGCCGATGGTCACGCTCGACGTCGGGTTCGCGTTGGCCGTGACCGAATTCGTGCCGAGCGCGACGTCGTTCACGTTCTTCGCGACTGCGTTCGAACCGAAGGCCAGCGAGCCGGCGGCGGCGGCCGTCGACGCGTTGCCGAGGGCGAGCGAGCCGTCGCCGGTCGCCGTATTCGCGTTGCCGAGCGCCACCGCACCGGTGCCGGTCGCCGTGTTGTTCGCGCCCATCGCCACCGCGCCGGCGCCGGTTGCAACGTTCGGATCGCCGATTGCCACCGCGCCATCGCCGCTCGCGGTGTTCGCGACGCCGATCGACACGGCCTTGCCGCCGGTTGCAGAAGCGCTCTGGCCGATCGCGACCGCGCCGTCCGACGACGCGTGCGAACCGTCGCCGACTGCGACGCTGCTGGCGCCCGACGCGCTCGCGTTCGTGCCTGCTGCGATCGCGTTGATGCCGGTTGCACCGTCGTTGTTGTAGTTGCCCTGCTGCGTGCCGTTGTCGTTGACGCTGAAGTAATGCGTCTTCGCGGCTTCGATCGCAGTCGAGGTCGAGGTCGACAACGACGTGATCGAACTATTGGCCGAGCTCAGGCCGGTGGACAGCGAGCCGACACCCGTCGAGGTCGACGTGGACAGCGACAGGATCGTGCTGTCGGTCGAGCTGAGGCCCGTAGACAGCGAGTTGATGCCCGTCGAAGTCGAGGTGGACAGCGACGTGATTGAGCTGGTGGCCGACGACAGGCCGGTCGATGTGGAAGTCGACAGCGAAGCAACCGAACTGTTGGTCGAGCTCAGGCCTGTCGACAGCGAGTTGATACCGGTCGAAGTCGACGTGGACAGCGACGTGATCGAGCTGGTTGCCGACGAGAGGCCCGTCGACGTGGACGTCGACAGCGACGTCACTGTGCTATCGGTCGAGCTCAGACCTGTCGACAGCGAGTTGATACCCGTCGACGTCGACGTGGACAGCGAGCTGATCGAACTGGTAGCCGACGACAGGCCGGTCGATGTGGAAGTCGACAGCGAAGCAACCGAACTGTTGGTCAAGCTCAGGCCTGTCGACAACGAGTTGATACCGGTCGAAGTCGACGTGGACAGCGAGCTGATCGAACTGGTAGCCGACGACAGACCTGTCGACGTGGAAGTCGAGAGCGAAGCCACCGAGCTATCGGTCGAACTCAGGCCCGTCGACAGCGAGTTGATGCCGGTCGAAGTCGAGGTGGACAGCGAGCTGATCGAGCTGGTGGCCGACGACAGACCGGTCGACGTCGAGGTCGACAGTGAAGTCACCGAGCTATCGGTCGAGCTCAAACCCGTCGACAGCGAATTGATACCTGTCGAAGTCGACGTGGACAGCGAGCTGATCGAACTGGTAGCCGACGACAGACCGGTCGACGTCGAGGTCGACAGTGATGTCACCGAGCTATCGGACGACGACAGCGTCGTGGACAGCGACGCGATCGTGCTGTTGGTGGTCGACAGGCCGGTCGAGGACGAGGTTGACAGCGAATCGATTGCGACGTTGGTCTGATAAAGCTGCGAGCCATGAACCTGTCCGCATTTTTGTGGGCGAGGCGGTTGAACAGCACGTTATCCACGCGCCTGCATAAATCGCTCGCCGAACAGGATAGCAAACTGGTTCATT
>NZ_CADFDL010000023.1:0-57189 GCF_902832865.1 Burkholderia sp. BCC0397
TCCATCAAGCGCCCACACTTATCGGCTGTTAATTTTTAAAGAGCATTTCTGCGAGGAACCTGAAGTTTCTCAGCAGCGCTGCGTTTTCAGCAGCAGAGAAGCGAGATTATGAACCGTGTTTCGCAGTTCGTCAACAACTTTTTACCTGCTTCGTTGCGACTGCGGGGCTCAACTTCCGTACCGCCAAGGCTCGCTACATCCCGAACCTCAACAGCACCGCTTCCCTTCCTTCCGCGCCGCGTTTCCGTTAGCGCGAAAGAGGCGTGATTCTATGCATCCCCCGGCAATCGCGCAAGGGGTTTCGCAAAAAATATAAGGCGCCGCACGCTGCCGCGTGCGGCGCCTTATATAGGAGCAGCCGAACCGTCAGGAAGCCGCGCGCACCTGGCGCGCGACGATCTCCATATAGTGATCGAGATCCGGCGTCACCTTGCCCTCCTCCTTCGCCGTGTCGTCCCAGCGGCGCAGGCGCAGCGCGTCCTCCGCGAACGGGCGCTGCAGGAACGCTGCCGTCTCCTCTTCACTGAACATGCCGCCCTGCAACGCCAGACTGCGCACCGAGTCTGGCGACAGGCTCTCGAAGTAGCCGGCGTCCGTGCGGCACAGGCAGCGCTTCGCGTCGACGTGCAGCCGGA
This sequence comes from Burkholderia sp. BCC0397, assembly GCF_902832865.1. Classification (NCBI taxonomy): domain Bacteria; kingdom Pseudomonadati; phylum Pseudomonadota; class Betaproteobacteria; order Burkholderiales; family Burkholderiaceae; genus Burkholderia; species Burkholderia sp. BCC0397. The sequence goes on from NZ_CADFDL010000023.1 coordinate 636, forward strand.
TCGGCTCCAGCACCGCTTCGGAAAACAGCGGCCGCAGGAACGGCAGCACGTAATACTGATGCAGATCGTCGATCCCGCGCGCGCTCGGCGTCTCGCCCTGGCGATTCAGCAGATGGCCGAGGTCGTGCAGGAACGCCGCCGCGACCAGCGCTTCGTCCGCCCCCGATTCCTCGGCCAGCAATCCGCTCTGCAACGCATGCTCGAGCTGCGTGACCGGTTCGCCGCTATAGGCCACATGGCCATGCTCGCGATACAGCCCGTGGATCTCTTCCACCGTCAGCGCCATTCGTTTACTCCCAAGGCAGCGAAAACGTCTTCAGGTTCGTGAAGCTCTTCATCGCCTCCTGGACGCCTTCCTTGTAACCGAGCCCCGAATCCTTGATCCCGCCGAACGGCGACAGTTCGATCCGGTATCCCGGCACTTCCCACACGTTCACCGTGCCGACGTTCAGCTCGTTCACGAACCGCACGACCGCCGCGGTGCTGTCCGTACAGACGCCCGACGACAGCCCGAATGCCGTACCGTTGCTGATCCGGATCGCGTCGTCGATCGTGTCGAACGCGATGACCGGCGAGACGGGGCCGAACGTCTCGTCGCGCACGATCGTCATCGACGGATCGACATTGTCGAGCACGGTCGGTGCATACAGCGCACCGCGCCGCACATTGCCGGTCAGCAGACGCGCGCCCTGCGCGACCGCTTCGTTCACGCGCGCCTCGAACAGCCGCGCCGCCGCTTCGTCGATCACCGTGCCCATTTCGTTCGCGGGATCGAACGGATCGCCGTATTTCCATGCGCGCGTCTTCTCGACGAGCAATTCGGTGAACGCGGGCGCGATCGAGCGCTGCACCAGCATCCGCTTGACGGCCGTACAGCGCTGGCCCGAATTCCGGTACGAGCCGAGCACCGCCAGCGACGCCGCGCGATCGAGATCGGCATCGGCGAGGACGATCAGCGGATCGTTGCCGCCCAGCTCCAGCACGATGCGCCGGTAGCCGGCCCGTGCAGCAATCGCCTTGCCGATCGCGACGCCGCCCGTAAAGGTGATCAGCGACGCATGCGGATGCGTGACGAGTTCGTCTGCGATCTCGGCCGGGTTGCCGGTCAGCACCTGCAGCATCGGCTCCGGCAGCCCGGCTTCGACCAGCAGATCGGCCAGATAGAACGCCGACAGCGGCACCTTCTCCGATGGCTTCACGATCACGCGGTTGTTGGTCGCGATCGCCGGCGCGATCTTGTGCGCGACCTGGTTCATCGGATGATTGAACGGCGTGATCGCGACGATCACGCCGTCGAGCGGCTGGCGCTGCGAGAACACGCGCCGCGCCTTGCCGTGAGGCGTCAGGTCGCACGAGAAACTCTGCGCGTCGTCGCGCAGCGCCTCGACCGCCGCGAACTTCAGCACGTCGGCCACCCGGCCGATCTCGTAGCGTGAATCCTGTTTCGACAGCCCCGACTCGAGCGTGATCAGGTCGGACGCTTCCTCGGTGCGCTCGCGCAGCAGCGCGGCCGCACGTTCGAGGATCTGCGAACGCTCGTAGCGCGTGAGCGTCGGCCGGTAGGCCATCGCGTAATCGAACGCCGCGCGCACGTCGTCGACGCTGGCAAGCGGCGCGGTGCCGACGCGTGTGCCCGTGTACGGATCCGTGACGTCGAGCGTGCGTTCGCGCATCGCGCGCGTGCCGCACCAGCGCAACGCTTCGGCACGAAACGACGGATGATCTTGCCGCGGATGAGCCATCATGTCGCGATCCGGTTCAACACGAAATCGAACACGTCGAAGTTGCGCGGGCGACGTGCGGGATCGTCCCGCTCGATACGGCGATTGAACAGCAGCGGCACTTCCTGCTCGGACACGCCGCCATGCGAACGCAACGGCACCGTGAGGCCCGACAGGTCGTGTTCGCGCTCGCGGGTGCCGAGCGTCATGTCGCGGCGGCCGATCACGACGAGATCGCCGATCCGGTCGGCCGGCAGCTCGAAGCGGGCGGCGGCTTCCGCGTTGTCGAGCACGAGTTCGACGCCGTCGAGCTCGCCGACGCGCCACATCGCGTCGGCCCGGTCGACGCCCGGCGCCAGGTAGATCGTCGCAAACGAACCGAGCGCACCGTGGTGCACGACGTACGGATCGGTAATCGGCAGGATCACGCGCGCAGCCTGCGCGCCGTACCAGCCGTCGAAGGCATCCTGCAGATAGATCACGTTCGGCCGGCCCGTCGTCGGGTCGTGCTTCGCGTTCATCCCGTGGTCGGCCGTGAGGCCGATCGCCCAGCCGAGCGCATCGAGCTGCGCGAGGTAGCCGTCCATCATCGCGTAGAACGCGTTCGCGCCGGCACTGCCCGGCTCGCACTTGTGCTGCACGTAGTCGGTGGTGGACAGGTACATCAGGTCGACCTGCCGCGTCTGCGCGAGCCGCACGCCGGCCGCGAACACGAATTCGGACAGCGCCGCGCTGTACACGTCGGGCGACGGCAGACCGACCCAGTCGAGCACGTCGACGATCCCGTTTTCCGCGAGATTGGCCTGTGCAGCCTTCTCGGCTGAAAAGCAGATGCCGTTCAGCCGCCAGCCGAGCAGCCGGCGCAGCTTGTCCTTCGCGGTCACGACGGCCACCCGCGCGCCGGCGTCGGACGCCGCCGCGAGCAGCGTGCCGGCCCGCAGGTAGGCCGGGTCGTTCATCATGACTTCGGCGCCGCGCCCGCCGTCGGCGGCCGGGTCCCAGAAATAGTTGCCGCAGATGCCATGGACCGACGGCGGCACGCCGCAGACGATCGACAGGTTGTTCGGGTTGGTGAAGGTCGGCACGACGCAATCCGCGCGCCACGCCGTGCCTTCCGCGATCATCCGGCCGATGAACGGCGCGACGCCCGCTTCCACCGCCCGTTCGAGATAGTCGTACTCACAGCCGTCGACACAGACGACGACGGTCGGCTCGACCGGCAGCCGGTAGCGCCGGCCGTTGACGTCGATCGAGCGTCCGGCGAGACCGGTCGACGCGCCGGCGGGCGACGCATCACCGGGATGGCGCAACGCGAACGCGGCGTTCATGATGCCGCCCGCTTGCCGCGCGGCACACGCGCGGCGATCAGCAGCAGCGCCGCGAGCGACGCGCCGAGCATCAGCAGCGACAGCGCCGATGCCGGCAGGTAATAGCCGCGCTCCACCTGCCCGATCACGACGATCGGCACGGTCGCGAAGCCGGGCGGATACACCGTGAGCGTCGCGCCGAGTTCGCCGAGCGACAGCGCAAAGCCGAGCGCGAGGCTCGCACGCAGCGCCGGCACGAGCTGCGGCAGCAGCACGCGGCGCAGCACCATCGCGGGCGGCGCACCGAGGCTCGCCGCGGCTTCGCGCAGCACGGTCAGCTCCGGACGCAGCGCGGCGGCTGCGCAGCGATAGCAGAACGGCAGAATCAGCGCGAGCTGCACGAGCACGACGATCGCCGCCGAGCTCGACAGGTCGAGCGGCTTCTGGTGATACGCGATCAGCACCGCGAGCCCGAGCACGACGCTCGGTACTCCGTTCGGCACCATCACGAGCGCGTCGACGACCGCGCCGAGGCCGCGCCGGTCGCGCCCTTCGAGCGCGAGCGCCAGCCACAGCCCGAGGATCGTGCCGAGCGCCGAGACGCCGAAGCCGATTTCGAGGCTCGTCAGCAGCGCGTCGTATTCCGGCGAGCCGAGCCGCCCGAACCAGCGCAGGCTGTAGCCGGCCGGCAAAATCGTGCCCGACCATTGCGTCGACACGCTCGACAGCGCGACGACGATCACCGGCAGCACGAACAGCCAGAAGCACGCGAATGCGGCCAGCGCGAGCGCCGCGCGCGACGCATGCTTGAGCAGTGTGTCGGTCCAGCCGATCTGGTGGCGCGGCACGGCCTGCCCGATACGGAATTCAGCGGACATCGTTTCCTCCCGTCGCACGCCGGTTCACCCGGCGATAAACCGCATACAGCGCCAGCGACAGCGACAACATCACGACCGCGCCGGCCGACGCGGTCGGCAGGTCGAGATCGACGGTCGCGCTGCTGTAGATCGCGACCGGCAGCGTCACGAGCCGCGCGCTGCCGAGCACGAGCAGGATGCCGAACTCGTTCAGCGTCAGCAGGAAGCACAGCACGGTGCCGGCGGCGATGCCCGGCCACGCGATCGGCAGCACGACGCGGCGCGCGAGCATCCAGCCGGGCGCGCCGAGGCTGCGCGCGGCTTCGATCAGCCGCAGGTCGAGCGTCGCGAACGACGCGAGCGTCGGCCGCACGACGAACGGCGTGTAGAACACGGTCTGCGCAAGGATCACGCCGCCGATCCCGAACAGGAAGTCGAGCGGCGGATTCTCGAGATGGAACAGGTGCTGCAGCGCGATGCTGATCGAGCCTTGCGAGCCGTACAGGAAGATCAGCGTGAACGCGACGAGGAACGACGGAAACGCGACGTACAGCTCCAGGAAGCGCGTGACGAGCGACGCCCCCGGGAACGGCCTGAAGAACAGCAGCGCAGCCAGCAGCACGCCGAGCACCGACGCGGTACCGGCGCTCGCGAACAGCACGCCGAGCGTGGTCAACAGCACGTTGCGCGTGTCGGGATTGCCGAAGAAGGTCCGGTACGCGGCGAAACTGAGCCCGTGATCGCCCGACACGCTCAGCAGCACGAGCCGCACCAGCGGATAGACGACGAGCGGGCCGAGCACGACGATCGCGAGCGCGGCCAGGTGCAGGTCGCCCATGCGCCTGCGGCGCCGCGCGGCGGCGGCATGCGCGGCGGCCGACGCGAGCACGTGCGGCGGCAGGCCGGCTTCAGGGCTCGATAAGGACGACATCGTCTGCCTCGCAATGCAGGGACACGCGCGCACCGCGCTCGGGAGCCGCGCCGCGGCCGCGTTGCATCGTGACGCGCACGGGCTCGTCGGGCGCCGCGTCGATCACGACCGCGATCGACAGGTCCGCGCCTTGCCATTCGACCGACGACACCGTACCGTGCAGGCCGCCCGCCGCGAGCGGCATCACGGTCAGGCGCTCGGGGCGCACGCACGCGACCTTGTCGCGCACCTCGTGGCGCGGATCGCCGAGCGGGAAGATCACGCGCGGCGGCAGCAGGTTCGCCGGGCCGAGATAGCGCGCAACGTAACCGTCGCGCGGCGCGTCGTACAACTGCTGCGGCGTGCCGAGCTGCGCGATGTGGCCGTCGCGCAGCAGCAGCGCGCGGTCGGACAGCACGAGCGCGTCGTCGCGGTCGTGCGTCACGCAGACGACGGTCAGGTTCGGCAGGCGCTCGTGCAGCGCCTTCAGTTCGCTGCGCACCGACGCGCGCAGGTTGGCGTCGAGCGCCGACAGCGGCTCGTCGAGCAGCAGCACGTCCGGCTCGATCACCAGCGCGCGGGCCAGCGCGACGCGCTGCTGCATCCCGCCCGACAGTTGTGCGGGCAGATGGTGGCCGGCATCGCCGAGCTGCACGAGCTTGAGCGCATCGGCGACGCGGCGCGTCACTTCCGACGACGCCATGCCGCGTGCGCGCAGCCCGAATGCGACGTTCTCGAACACCGACAGGTGCGGGAACAGCGCGTAATTCTGGAACAGCAGACCGAGGTTGCGCTTGTGCGGCGGCGCATAGGTCAGGTCGCGTCCGGCCACGGTCAGCGTGCCGGTCAGGCCGTCGGCCTTCACGAACCCGGCGATGAAGCGCAGCAGCGTGGTCTTGCCGCAGCCGCTCTTGCCGAGCACGGTCAGAAATTCACCGGCGCCGATCGACAGCGACAGATCTTCGAGCACCGTGCGTGCGCCGTAGCGCACGCTCAGGTGTTCGATCTGCACGCCGCCCGGCGCGCCGGACCGCAGCGTCGCGTGCGGTTCGGCGGCGCCGAATGCGCCGGGATGGGTCAGGGTGGTTTCCACCGGGTTCATCCTCTTGCTCGCTGATACAGGCGGCGTGCGCCGATCACTTCGGCTTGACGACGTCGAGCTGCTTGCCCGAGCTGCCGATCACGTCCTTCTTCCAGCGCTCGATCCACACCGGCTTCTTCGCCATCACCTGGGTCCAGTCGACCGGAATCAGCTTCACGCCCGCGATCGCCTTCTTGACCGCTTCGCCGTTCTTGCCGGCCAGCGGCACGTCGGTGCGGCCCGGGATGCCGTACATGTCCGGCACCTTCGACTGCACTTCCGTCGACATCAGGTAGTCGATCAGCTTCTTGCCGACGTCCTGGTTCGGGCCGCTCTTGATCAGGCCGATGCCGTACGGGAGCTGGAACGTGGTCGGCTGGTCGCCGTCCTTCGCGGCCAGGAAGATCGGCTTGACGGACAGTGCGCCGTGTTCGGCGTCGTCGAGATCCATCTGCAGGTCGCCGTTCGCGACGCTGATCTCGTTACGCGACAGCAGCACGTTCAGGTAGCCGGTGCCCTTCGTGTGGAACTTCACGCTCTGCGACAGCTTCGCGAGGTAGTCGAACGCCTTGTCCTCGCCCATCAGCGACGTCGTCAGGATCAGCACGGCCATCCCGTCGCCGGCCGTGGCCGGGTTCGAGTACGCGACCTTGCCGGCGTAGGTCGGCGCGAGCAGGTCGGCAAACGTCTTCGGCTGGTTCTTCACGACGTCCGGGTTGATCGCGAACGAGAAGTAGTTGTTCACGAACGTCGCCCATGTGCCGTCCTCGGCCTTCGCGATGGCCGGCACGTTCTTGTAGTTCACGCTCTGGTACGGCTGCAGCAGGCCCATCTGGCCGGCTTGCTGGATGAACGGCGGCAACGTGACGATCACGTCGGCCTTCGGGGAATTCTTCTCGATGTTCGCGCGGTTCACCACCTCGCCGCTGCCCGCCGTCACGATCGCGACCTTCACGCCCTCCTTCTTCTCGAACGCCGGCAGCACATCGCGATAGAGATTCTCGAGACCGTCCGCCGTGTACAGCACGACCGCGTTCGCCGCATGCGCGGGCATCGCGGCGCCTTGCAGCAGACCGGCGGCGCAGGCGGCCAGCGCGAGCTTGCGGAACGCGCCGGCGGCGGCGCGCGAGGGTTTCTGCAGTGTCATCTCACTTCTCCGTAGGCGGAACACCAAACGGCCGGGGCACGATCCGGCTCTCCTGTTATCTCCGGGCAGGCCGCTGGACGGCCCGCCGCGCTACCGCGCTCAGGCTGGGTGTCGCGCGGCAACCGAAGGATCACAGCGTTCGATGACAAAGCCGTGACGAATGCCACAATTTCCAAAAAATGACACATTTTGCCACTATCATGCAAGTCATTCAGAAATGCCGTCCGGCGTTTCGTTCGCCCTTCGCTGGAGACAAAAGCCATGCCCGACCCGATCCTGCTCACGCCCGGCCCGCTCACCACGTCAGCCACAACACGCCACGCAATGCAACATGACTGGGGGTCGTGGGACGCCGCTTTCAACCAGTTGACGGCCAGCGTCTGCGCCGACCTCGTCGCCATCGCGGGCGGCGGCGACGCGTACGTGTGCGTGCCGATGCAGGGCAGCGGCACGTTCTCGGTCGAAGCCGCGCTCGGCACGCTGGTGCCGCGCCACGGCGTCGTGCTGGTGCCCGACAACGGCGCATATTGCGCGCGCATCCTGAAGATTCTCGGCCGGCTCGGCATCGACGCGATCGCGTTGCCGTTCGGCGAAGACGCGGCCGTCGACGCGGCGGCCGTCGAGGCCGCGTTCGCGCGCGAGCCGCGCATCACGCACGTCGCGCTCGTGCACTTGGAAACGAGCGCCGGGATCCTGAATCCGCTCGATGCGATCGCGGCCGCGTGCCGACGGCACGGCAAGCGGCTGATCGTCGATGCGATGAGTTCGTTCGGCGCGTTGCCGATCGCGCTGGCGGACAGCGGCATCGACGCGCTGATCTCGGCCAGCGGCAAATGCCTCGAAGGCGTGCCGGGAATGGGGTTCGCGATCGTGCGGCGCGACGCGCTCGACGCGAGCGAAGGCAACTCGCCGTCGCTCGCGCTCGATCTCCACGATCAGTACGCGTACCTGCGCAAGACGGGGCAATGGCGCTTCACGCCGCCGACGCACGTGATTGCCGCGCTGCGCGCCGCGCTCGACCAGTACCTCGCCGAAGGCGGCCAGCCGGCGCGCGGCGCACGCTATGCGGACAACTGCCGGACGCTGGTCGAATCGATGCGCGCGCTCGGCTTCGTGCCGTTCCTCGACGCGAGCGTGCAGGCGCCGGTGATCGTCACGTTCCACGCGCCCGACCATCCGGCCTACGATTTCCGCCGCTTCTACGACGCGGTGCGCGACGCGGGCTTCATCCTGTATCCGGGCAAGCTCACGCGGCTCGAGACGTTCCGCGTCGGCTGCATCGGCGCGATCGATGCGGGCGATATCCGGCGCGCGGTCGCCGCCATCGCGGCCGCGGTCGAATCGCTCGGCATCGCGATGCAGCACGCGTAAGGTTGCGTACATGCCGGCACGCCCACCGGCACGCGCCAATAAAAAAGCCCGGCGGCCGATTGGCCGCCGGGCGAACGCACCGAGTGTGCGGGGAACCGGTACTTACAGCTCGATCCGCTTGATGTCGCCGACGACGAAGATGTACGACAGCGCGCCGACCAGCGCGATCACGCCGATGAACACGAGCGCGCCGACGAACGAGCCGGTCGACGCGACGATGAAGCCGACGACGAGCGGCGTGATGATGCCCGCGAGGTTCGCCGCGAAGTTGAAGATGCCACCCGTCACGCCGAGCAGGCCGTCCGGCGCGATATCCGACACGAGCGTCCAGCCGAGCGCGGCCATCCCCTGCGCGAAGAACGCGACCGACATGATCGCGATCACGGCTTCGTTGCTCTGCACGTAGTTCGCGAGAATGATCGTCGATGCGAGCAGCAGGCCCGCGATGATCGGCAGCTTGCGCGCGAGGTTCGCGGACTTGCCGCGGCGCAGCAGCCAGTCGGAGAAGATCCCGCCGAACATCACGCCGACCGACGCGGCGATGAACGGCATCACCGCGAAGAAGCCGATCTTCAGCCAACCCATGTGGCGCTCGGTTGCCAGATAGGTCGGGAACCAGGTCAGGAAGAACACGAGCGTCGAGTTGCCGGCGAACTGGCCGAGGCAGATGCCCGCGAGCTGGCGCTTCTTCAGCAGTTTGCCGGCCATCGCCCAGCTGAACTTCGGCTGCGCGGCCTTGCCGCTCTTGTCGTCAGTCTTGCGCACGGCGTGCACGAGGCCGCCGCCCGCCTCGATATAGGCCAGTTCCGCCGCGTTCGCGCCCGGATGGTTGCGCGGCTCGTGGTAGAACTTCCACCAGACGAGGCCGAACGCAATGCCGACCGCGCCCACGACCCAGAACAGCGAGCGCCAGCCGAACGCACCCATCAGCGCGAACAGCACGGGGCTGAAGAACGCGAGGCCGATGTATTCGCCGACGGTATAGGTACCCGTCGCCATCGCGCGTTCGTTCTGCGGGAACCACGTCGCGACGACGCGGCTGTTGGTCGGGAAGCACGGCGCCTCGGTGACGCCGAGGCCGAGGCGGCATGCGAGCAGCGTCGCGACGCCCGGCACGAAGCCTTGCAGCAACGTGCACAGCGACCACAGCGTCATCGACCAGTAGTAGGTGATCTTGCTGCCGAAGCGGTCGAGGAACAGGCCGCCGGGCACCTGCATCGCCACGTACGTCCACGAAAACGCGGAGAACATGATGCCCATCACGGCCGCATTGATGCCGAGCTCCTTGGTGAGCTGCGGCGCAGCCACGCCCAGCACGGTGCGGTCGAGATAGTTGATCATCGTGCCGATCGCGAGCAGCGCGAGGATCTTGTAGCGCGCCGATGTGCGCCGGACCGTGCCGGCCGCCTGCGCCGGCGCGGCGCTCGTGTGGGTGGTGTGCTGCATGGTCGTCTCCTGGTCTCTTTCTGTGTCTGTAAGGGGGTCAGCGCGCGACGAGCGACTGAAAATGACTGAGCATTCGCTCGGCGTCGGGCGTGCGCCCGGTGAAGATCTCGAACGCGTCGACAGCCTGGTACACGGCCATCCCGCCGCCCGGCAGCGTTGCGCAACCGGCCGCGCGCGCGGCGTGGATCAGCTCGGTTTCGAGCGGGAAATACACGATGTCGGCCACCCACATGCCCGCATGCAGCAGCTCGGCCGGCAGCGGCAGGCCCGGATGCTTGGCCATGCCGGTCGGCGTGCAGTGGATCAGGCCGGTCGCGGCGCGCATCGCGGCCGCCAGATCACTGCCCGGCGTGACCCGGGCTGCGGGGAAGCGTTGCTGCAATTCACCCGCCAGCGCGGTGGCGCGCGTGCCGTCGACGTCGAAAATCGTCAGTTCGGCCGCGCCCATCTGCAGCGCCGCATGCGCGACAGCCGCGCCCGCGCCGCCCGCGCCGAGCTGGACGACGCGTTCGAGCGACGCGCCGGGCAGCCCGCGGCTAAACGATTTCGCGAAGCCCGACCAGTCGGTGTTGTGGCCGATCCGCTTGCCGTCCTGGAACAGCACGGTGTTCACCGCGCCGAGCGCACGCGCGTCGTCCGACAGCGCGTCGAGGTGCTCGATCACGCGCTGCTTGCACGGGTGCGTGATGTTCAGCCCGTTGAAGCCCATCTGCTGCGCGGCCTTGAGCAGTTGCGGCAGCGCGTCGACGCTCAGGCCGAGCGCGTCGAGATCGATGCGCCGGTACACGTAGCCGAAGCCCTGGTGGAACCCTTCTTCCTCGTGCATCGCGGGCGACAGCGAACCGCCGATGCCCTGGCCGATCAGGCCGATCAGAAACGACGGGCGGCTCATCGTGCGGCTCCCTGCGCGAACAGCGTCGCCAGGCGCTGCAGCGCGAACACGTAGCCTTCGGTGCCGCAGCCGCAGATCACGGCTTCGGCGATCGCCGATATATACGAATGGTGGCGGAACGCCTCGCGGCGATGGACGTTCGAGATATGCACTTCGATCACCGGCTTCGCGATCGCGGAAAGCGCGTCGGCCAGCGCCACCGACGTATGCGTATAGGCGGCCGGGTTGATCACGATGCCGTGCGTGTCGTGACGCGCGGCATGCAGCCAGTCGATCAGCTGATGCTCGGCGTTCGACTGACGAAAGTCGATTTCCAATCCGAGCCCTTCCGCCGCCGTGCGGCAGCGCTGCTCGAGATCGGCGAGCGTTTCCGCGCCGTAGATATGGGGCTCGCGGGTGCCCAACAGATTCAGGTTCGGGCCGTTCAACACCAGCACTTTGTGCTTGCTCATCGCGTTTCTGCTCCTGAAACAGGGGCGGACCACGATCGGCGCCGCCCCGAAGACATCGGAATTTGGCGCTAGTGTGCGCCCGTGCAAGCGGGCTGTCTTTTCGGGTTTTCGCTAATTTGTACCACCTAGTTAGTTTGTACAATACGCATTACTAGCCCAGTAAATTCGGGATATGGCGCGCGCGCCGAACTCAACGACTGGTTCATTCAGGGTCGGTTCGCCCTGCGCCATGCCCCGCTCATCCGCAGGAATCGCCCATGCAGCGCTCGATCGCCACCGTATCCCTGTCCGGCACGCTCGCCGAGAAGCTCGCCGCCGTCCAGGCCGCGGGTTTCGACGGCGTCGAAATCTTCGAAAACGACCTCGTCTACTTCGACGGATCGCCGGCCGACGTCCGGCGCATGGCCGCCGATCTCGGCCTCGACATCGTGCTGTTCCAGCCGTTTCGCGACTTCGAGGGCGTGAGCGCGGCCCAGCTCGCGCGCAATCTCGACCGGATCAAACGCAAGTTCGACGTGATGCATGCGCTCGGCACCGACCGCATCCTCGTCTGCAGCAGCGTGTCGGCCGATACGATCGCCGACGACGGGCTGCTCGTCGACCAGCTCGGCGCGCTCGCCGAGGCCGCGCGGCAGGCCGGCGTGGTGGCCGCGTACGAAGCGCTCGCGTGGGGCCGCGTCGTGAAGCGGTACGGCCACGCGTGGAAGCTCGTGAACGCGGTGAACAGCCCGCACCTCGGCCTCGCGCTCGACAGCTTCCACACGCTGTCGCTCGACGATTCGCCGGATGCGATCGCCGACATCCCCGGCGACCGGATCGCCTTCGTGCAGATCGCCGACGCGCCGAAGCTCGTGATGGACGTGCTCGAATGGAGCCGCCACTACCGCTCGTTCCCGGGCCAGGGCGACTTCGACCTGGCGCGCTTCACCGCACGCGTGATCGAGTCGGGTTATACGGGGCCGCTGTCGCTCGAGATCTTCAACGACGGCTTCCGCGCGGCGCCGACCGCGCTCACGGCCGCGGACGGCCATCGCTCGCTGCTCTATCTGGAAGACCTGACCCGCGCGCGGCTCGCACGAGACGGCCGCGCGCCGGCCGCCGGCCAGCCGCTGTTCGCGCCGCCCGCGCCGCCCGCGCACGTCGGGTTCCAGTTCATCGAATTCGCGGTCGACGCGCAGGCGGCAGCGACCGTCGGCGAATGGCTCGGCCGGATGCGCTTCCGGCTCGCCGGCCGGCATCGCTCGAAGGACGTGACGCTGTTCCAGCACGGCGCCGCATCGATCGTGCTGAACGCCGAGCGCGACTCGTTCGCCGATGCGTTCTTCCAGCAGCACGGGCTGTCGCTGTGCGCGTCCGCGTTCCGCGTCGACGACGCCAAAGTGGCGTTCGAACGCGCGGCCGGCTTCGGCTACGCGCCGTTCTCCGGCCGGGTCGGGCCGAACGAGCGCGTGCTGCCGAGCGTGAAGGCGCCGGACGGCAGCCTCGAATATTTCGTCGACGAAGCGCCGGATGCGCCGACGCTGTATGAATCGGACTTCGTGCTGACCGACATCGACGGCCCGAGCGAAGTCGGCCCGCTGACGGGCATCGACCATGTGTGCCTCGCGCTGCCGGCCGACGCGCTCGACACGTGGATCCTGTTCTTCAAGACGGCATTCGGCTTCGAGGCCGAGCGCAGCTGGCTCGTGCCCGATCCGTACGGGCTGATGCGCAGCCGCGCGGTGCGCAGCGCCGACGGCTCGGTGCGGATCGCGCTGAACGCGTCGGTCGACCGTCACACGGCCGTCGCCGAATCGCTCGACCGCTACCACGGCACCGGGCTGAACCACGTCGCGTTCCGCACCGACGACATCGTGAAGACGGTCGCCGCGTTCGCGGCCGATGGCGTGCCGTTCCTGCGCATTCCGGCCAACTACTACGACGATCTCGCCGCGCGCTACGCGCTGCCGGACGAACTGATCGACACGCTTAGCGCGCACCACCTGCTCTACGACCGCGACGAGGACGGCGGCGAATTCCTGCATGCGTATACGGAACTGGTCGACAACCGCTTCTCGCTCGAGATCGTCGAGCGGCGCGGCGGCTACGACGGCTACGGCGCGGCGAATGCGGCCGTGCGGCTCGCCGCGCAGGCGCAGCGCAGGAAATAAGGAAGGGCGCGAGCCGGAGTTTGGGGCCGGACCGCGCTCGCGATTCGGCGATCATTGGACGGGGCCTATCTCGCCCGCGCCATCGTGGTGAATTGCGCCGCCAAGGACCGGCCCGCGCGGCCGGCCGCGGTCGTGCCGGACGCCGCGCATCGTCTGACGTTACATCCCGTAACTCGTAGTGCAGTGCAGCATTGCCTCGCCCACCCCGGTTTTAAGAATCGCTTAAGTCTTCGACGGCACCATCCGCAACCAGTACCCGATGGTTATCTCGAAAAGGAGGAAAGCGATGAGCGCCGTAGAAGCACCCGCGGGCCGCCCGGCCGCGCCCCCTGCAAAGAAGACGATGCTGCGCCGCCTGCTCAGTCATCATGAAATCGCGACGTTGCTCGTGCTGCTGCATGCACCGATCGGCGCGAACGCCAAACCCGAATTGCCCGCGCTGCAGGAAGCCGGCCTCGTCGAAATGGTCAAGCTCGACCCCGATACGGCCCCGAGCTTCCGGCTGACCGAAGACGGCACGGCCATCCTGAAAGGGCTCGGCTACCGCTGAGCCGCCGCTTTCACCCGCTTTACCCTTTCCCGCTTCCCCGCCCGACCCCGATCGCTGCGACGCGCCGGCCACGCCGGCGAGTGGCGTCACCCTGCCCGCTCCTGCAGCATCAACCGGTATTCCGTCGGCGTCACGCCGACCGTCGCCTTGAACTGGCGCGTGAACGCGCTGTGATCCGTGTAGCCGCATAGCGCGGCGACGTCGGTCACCTTGTCGTGCGTGACGAGCAGCGCGGTGGCCGCGTCGAGCCGCGTCTTCAGCAGCACCTGGCGCGGCGTCAGGTGGAACACCTTGTGGAAGTAGCGTTCGAGCTGGGCGACCGACATCCCGGCCATCTGCGCGAGCTGCTTCAGGTTCAGTGGCTGCACGTAGTGATCCTGGATGTGCTGGACTACGTCGGCGAGCCGGCTGTACGCCGGGTGCGATCCCTCGTGCGCCTTCAGGTCACGCGAGATGCCCGCGAGGCCGACCACCCGGCCCGCGGCGTCGCGCAGCGGCTCCTTGCAGGTCAGGCACCAGCCCGGCTGGCGGCCCGGATACAGGTGCAGCTCGAGCTGGTCCATCAACTGCTGGCCGGCGTTGATCGTCGCCATGTCCTGTTCGAAGTAACTGCGGCCGAAGCGGCGCGGAAACACCTCGTCGGCCGTCTTGCCGAGCAGGTCGCGCTTGTCCTTGTAGCCGCAGCGCATCGCCAGCGTGCGGTTGACGATCGCGTAGCGGCCGCTCGCATCCTTCACGAAGAACGCGACGTCCGGCAGCGCATCCAACACCGGTTCGAGCAGGCGGAAATGCGCGAGCATCGCGCCGAAATCGGCGTTGTCGGGCTGGTAGCGCAACGTGTCGGGCAGGCTCATGGGCGGTACGGCAAGCAAGGTCGTCATCCCGGCAACCGCGAAGCGAGTGGCAGATGGCGTCGATTATAGGAGCGCCCCTTCGATCGCGTCGCGCCGAGCGCGGGGCAGGCAAGACGGCGGCCGGTTGCATCGTGTGTCCCGGCTGGCTCCATCGGTCGACGGGACAGGTTGCGCACGCAACCACTACGCGGCACGTGCGCGGCCGGCGACCGTTCCGCTTCCGCCGCTGCCGCTGCCGCGCATCGACACGCCGGCACCCCGCATCCGCATCCGTCATCCTAGAAATGCAGACGACCCGCGTCTTGGCGGGTTTGCGCATTCGTCATGACGATTTCGGCATATATCAGGGTTATCGACGATATGCCGATATCGTCGCCGGCCACGCATCGAACGCGCAAGACGCACGCATTTTCGCTACCTAGACTTCGCTTCACGGTCACGAGACGACATCCCGCCGCTGCTGCAATCGACACGCACGGCCCGCCGCATCCGCCGTCGCGCACGCCGATTCCGGCACAGCGCGCGCAGCACGCGGCAAGCACGCATGGCCTGCGCATCGGCCTGCGGATCGATACGTCTCGCCCGGTTTACCGGCGCCGGCCCGCATGCCGGCGGCGGCCCAACCACGCCATCAAGGGGAAGTGAAAGTGAAGCTGAAGGTATCGCACGTCGCGCTGGCCGCCGCCTGCGCACTGTCGGGCGCGCACGCCGTCGCCGCCGACGTCGTCAAGATCGGTTTCGCCGCACCGCTGACCGGCCCGCAGTCGAATTACGGCACGGACATGCAGAAGGGCGTGCAGCTCGCGATCGCCGATTTCAACGCGACGCATCCGACGATCGGCGGCAAGCCCGTCACGTTCCAGCTCGACGCGCAGGACGACCAGGCCGACCCGCGCACCGGCACGACCGTCGCGCAGCGTCTGATCGACGACAACGTCCGCGGGATCATCGGCCACTTCAACTCGGGCACCAGCATTCCCGCGTCCGACCTGTACGATCGCGCGGGGCTGCCGCAGATCTCGATGGCGACGTCGCCGCAATACACGGCACGCGGCTACAAGACGACCTACCGGCTGCTGACGAGCGACGCGCAGGCCGGCCGCATCGTCGGCACGTATGCGGTGAAGACGCTGCGCTTCAAGCGCATCGCGATCATCGACGACCGCACGGCCTACGGCCAGGGCATCGCCGACGAATTCGCGAAGGCCGTGGAAGCGGCGGGCGGCACGATCGTCAAGCGCGACTTCACGAACGACAAGGCGCTCGATTTTTCGGCGATCCTGACCAACCTGAAGGGCGTGAATCCGGACGCGGTCTTCTACGGCGGCGGCGACGCGCAATCGTCGCCGATGATCCGCAAAATGCGCCAGCTCGGGATGAAGTCGGCGTTCGTGACGGGCGAGATGTCGCGCTCGCCGACGTTCCTGAAGGTCGGCGGCGACGCGGCCGAAGGCGCGATCGTCTACATGGGCGGGCTGCCGAAGGAAAAGATGCCGGGCTTCTCCGGCTACGCGGCCCGCTACAAGGCGCGCTTCAACGAAGACGTGATCACCTACTCGCCGTACTCGTACGACGGCACGATCGCGCTGCTCACCGCGATGAAGGACGCGAACTCGACCGATCCGAAGGTGTACACGCCGTATCTCGGCAAGGTGTCGATCAAAGGCGTGTCGGCGCCCAGCATCACGTACGACGCGAAGGGCGACCTGAAGGATGCGCCGGTGACGATCTACAAGGTCGAGCGCGGCGCGTTCAAGCCGGTCGACACGATCGCCGGCAACTGATACGCGGGCCGCTGCCTCGCGCGGCGCGCCGGCGGCTCACCGGCCGCCCGCGCCGCGCATGCTTCGACTGCATGGTCCGAAGCCGTTCTCGGCGCGCGCCCGCGTGCAGGCATTTCGCGCTCCTGTAGAATCCCCCCACCCGCTTTGACGCTTCGTCTCCGCCGTGCCCCATCCCGGTGCGGCGGCGCGTGTTTCGTGCCTCACCCGGCACGCGGCACGCTTCGACGACGCAAGCCGCGCCTTGTCAGTCCATGCCGAAAAGCGGGCCCTGGAGACGCAGCACCGACAACTACATTCGAAAACCGATCGTCCTGACCATGCAAGCTTCCGAATTGAGCGGCGTGCCTCGCGCCGCCGAACGCGCGCTCACGCGCAGCGACTACAAGACCCTTGGCCTTGCCGCACTCGGCGGCGCCCTCGAGTTCTACGACTTCATCATCTTCGTGTTCTTCGCACCGGCGATAGGACAACTGTTCTTCCCGCACGACATTCCCGACTGGCTGCGCCAGTTGCAGACGTTCGGCATCTTCGCGGCCGGCTATCTCGCGCGCCCGCTCGGCGGCGTGATCATGGCGCACTTCGGCGACCTGTTCGGCCGCAAGCGGATGTTCACGCTGAGCGTGCTGATGATGTCGGTGCCGACGCTGCTGATGGGCATGCTGCCGACCTACGACACGATCGGCATCCTCGCGCCGGTGTTGCTGCTGCTGTTCCGCGTGCTGCAGGGCGCGGCGGTCGGCGGCGAAGTGCCGGGCGCGTGGGTGTTCGTGTCCGAGCACGTGCCGTCGCGCCATATCGGCTACGCATGCGGCACGCTGACCGCGGGCCTGACGGCCGGCATCCTGCTCGGCTCGCTCGTCGCGGCGGGCATCAACAGCCGCTACTCGACGGCCGAAGTCGGCGCGTTCGCGTGGCGGATCCCGTTCCTGCTCGGCGGCGTGTTCGGGCTGTTCTCCGTGTACCTGCGCCGCTGGCTGCATGAAACGCCGGTGTTCGCCGAGATGAAGGCGAAGAAGGCGCTCGCGGCCGAGATTCCGCTGAAGGCGGTGTTGCGCGACCACGGCCGCGCGGTGATCGTGTCGATGCTGCTCACGTGGATGCTGTCGGCCGCGATCGTCGTCGTGATCCTGATGACGCCCGCGCTGCTGCAGAAGCAGTTCCACCTGGCGCCCGCAACCACGCTGTTCGCGAACAGCATTGCGACGCTGTGCCTGACGGCCGGCTGCATCACCGCGGGTTCGCTCGCGGGCCGCATCGGCGCGAAGCGCGTGCTCGGCATCGGCGGCATCGGGCTGGCCGCGTGCTACTACCTGCTGTTCGTGCAGGTCGCGGCCGATGCGTCGACGCTGCCGCTCTACTACGGGATCGCGGGCTTCATGGTCGGCACGATCGGCGCGGTGCCGTTCGTGATGGTCAGGAGCTTCCCGGCCGTCGTGCGCTTCTCGGGCATCTCGTTCTCGTACAACGTCGCGTATGCGATCTTCGGCGGCCTCACGCCGGTGATCGTGTCGCTGATGATGAAGTCGAATCCGCTCGCGCCGGTCGTGTACGTCGCGGCGATCTGCGTGCTCGGCGCGATCGCCGTGCAGTTCTCGAAGGATGCGAAGGACGTGAAGGACGCGCACTGAACGTCGGCGCGCACGCGCTGGCCGGATGAACGAAGGGCCGAATCCCGCGGCATGCGGGATTCGGCCCTTTTGTTTTGCGTCGGCCTGGTGGCGCGAGTCTGGTCAGTTCAACGCAACACGCCGTACGACGAACTCGGCCGGCGCAGCGCGTCGATGCTCGCGCCGCCGGCGCCGGTGACGAACAGCAGCAGGAACCCGCCGGCGATCGCGACGTTCTTCCAGAAGTGAATCACCATGTCGTGCTGGACAGCCGCGTTGGTCGCGTCCCAGAAATTGTGCCCGACCATCGCGGTCGCGATCGTGTAGACCGCCATCAGCAACGCGAGCGGCCGTACCTTGTAGCCGACGATCAACAGCAAGCCGCCCAGCCCCTCGATCGCGACGACGATCGGCGCGACGACCTGTTGATAGGGCACGTTCATCGTGTGCAGATACGCGACGAAGTCGCTGTAGCCGAGCAGCTTCATGATGCCGCCCCACAAGAACAACGCCGCCAGCGCCAGGCGTGCGAAAAAAATGACGCCGGAATCGACGGTACGCGTCATGCCTCTCTCCTCATATGCAATTCGGCCGCCCGCTGCGGGCACGCCCGTGCGGTTCGGCGCCGCGCGGCCCGGGAGGGCGCGCGGCAAATGGGCCAGCATAGAGGGTCTTTTCGCCGTGTCCAAGAAAAAGGTTGTAGCAAATCTTTACACTGCGGCGGCCCGACGGGCAGAAAGACGCGTTTAGCCCGCGTCGCTCAACAGCACGCCCTTCTTGAAGATGAAGCAGCCGTAGCCGCGCGTTTCGCCGGTGACGATCACCGCATACGCCTGCTGCGCACGCTCGTAGAACGCGAAACGTTCGACGCCGGTCAGCGGCACCGTGCGCCCTTCTGCGCGGTCGATCTCGGCCTGCACTTCGCGCTGCACGGGCGGCACCGCGGCCGCGTCGCCGACGACTTCCATCCGCCACGCGGGCGTGTCGACGAACGTATCGAGCGGCAGCACGGACAGCACCGCGCGCACGACGCGTGCCGAATCGGCGCCGTCGATCCGCAGCGCGCGGCCGACCACCGTGTGCTCCGCGACGGATTCCGCCGGGAAATTCGCATCGCAGATCGCGATTTCGTCACCGTGGCCCATCGCGCGCAGCGTGTGCAGGATGTCGGCGTGCAGCAGCGGGTCGAGATTCTTCAACATGTGGGCGAGTCTCCGGGTTCAGGAATGAATCGCATAACGTTACCCGATCCCGGCGGCCATTGCGCATGTGCCGTTCGCGTCACGACGCCGCGGCCGGCATTTCGTCGATGAAACCCGTGACCGACGCGAGGCGGCCCGATGCGTCGACAGTGCCGAAGTCCGAGCCCTTCACGATCGCCGCGCCGTCGGGCGACACGAGCGCCCACGAGAATCGCAGGTGCTGGCCGAACGCGTCGACGTCGGTCGTGCGGCGAAAGCGGTACGCGGGGAAACGTTGCTGCACGGCCGCGATCATCGTGTCGATGCCCGCGTGGCCGTCGCCGGCCATCAGCGGATCGCGATAGGCCGCGTCGCTCGCGTACGTCGCGTCGATCAGCGCGCGGCGGCGCGCGACGTCGGGCTCGTTCCAGGCGGCGAAGTAGCGGTCGATCAGGTCGGCGTGAACGGACGAGGCGGATTGAGCGGTGTTCATGGCGAGGCTCCTTGTGTCGGTGACGGACGATGTCGCGGACGTTTCGGGTCCGCGTGCCGCTATCGTCGCCGGGCTCGCGCGGGCGGTCGATTACGTACGAGGTAAGGAAATCGCGCCGGCCACGAGCGGCATGCCCGCGCCGAATCGCGAGCGCGCGCATCGCAACGAAAACAGGCGCCCGAAGGCGCCCGCATCGTCTTGCCGCAACCACCGCGCGCGTCAGGTCACCGGCGCCGGATTGAACAGCGTCAGCGCATTCGCAAGCTTCCATTGCTCGGCCCACGTGCGGCGCTTGCCGCTGGCGACGTCGAGCATCAGCCGGAACAGTGCCCAGCCCGTGTCCTCGATCGTCGCCGCGCCGGTCGCGATCTGCCCCGCGTCGAGATCCATCAGGTCGTACCAGCGGCGCGCGAGATCGCTGCGCGTCGCGACCTTGATCACCGGCACCTGCGCGAGCCCGTACGGCGTGCCGCGGCCGGTCGTGAAAATATGCAGGTTCATCCCCGCCGCGAGCTGCAGCGTGCCGCAGATGAAATCGCTCGCGGGCGTGGCCGCATACAGCAGCCCCTTCTGCCGCGCGCGATCGCCGGGGCGCACGACGCCGGCGATCGGCGCGCTGCCCGACTTCACGATCGAGCCCATCGCCTTCTCGACGATGTTCGACAGCCCGCCCTTCTTGTTGCCGGGCGTCGTGTTCGCGCTGCGGTCGACGCGGCCGCGCTCCAGGTAGCGGTCGTACCAGTCCATCTCGCGGATGATCTCGCGGGCAACGTCCTCGTTCGCCGCGCGCGACGTGAGCTGCGCGACGCCGTCGCGCACTTCGGTCACCTCCGAGAACATGATCGTCGCGCCCACCCGCACCAGCAGGTCGGCCGCGAAGCCGACGGCCGGGTTCGCGGTGAGTCCCGAGAATGCGTCGCTGCCGCCGCACTGCACGCCGACGACGAGATCCGACGCGGGGCAGGTTTCGCGGCGGCGGCGGTTCAGCCGCTCGAGATGCGATTCGGCCATCTTCATGATCGAGTCGATCATCGAGTTGAAGCCGACGTGCGCGGCGTCCTGCAGGCATACGACGCCGCCGTTGTCGGTCGCGCCGTCGGCCGTCACCGGAATCGCGCCCGGCGGCAGCAGGCGCTCGGGCTGCAGCTTCTCGCAGCCGAGGCTCACGGTCATCACCTCGCCGCCGAAGTTCGGATTCAGGCTGATGTTGCGCAGCGTGCGGATCGGGATGTCGGCGTCAGGCGCATCGATCGCGACGCCGCAGCCGTACGTATGTTCGAGCCCGACCACGTCGTCGACGTTCGGGTAGCGCGGCAGCAGTTCGTCCTTGATCCGCTTGACCGCATGCTCGACGACGCCCGACACGCACTGCACGGTCGTCGTGATCGCGAGGATGTTGCGCGTGCCGACCGAGCCGTCGGCATTGCGGAAGCCCTCGAACGTATAGCCTTCGAGCGGCTCGAGCGGCGGCGCGGCACGCGTGGCGAGCGGCAGATCGTCGAGGCCCGGCGGCTCGGGCATGCGCATCGTGCGCTCGTTGACCCAGCTGCCGCGGCGCAGGTCGGTCAGCGCATAGCCGATCACCACGTTGTAGCGAATAACCGGGTCGCCGGCCGCGAGGTCGACGAGCGCGACCTTGTGCCCTTGCGGCACGCCTTCGCACAGCGTCAGCCCGTCGGCGAACGTCGCGCCTTCGGGCAAACCGCCGTCATTGACGACGATCGCGACGTTGTCGTCCGGATGCACGCGGATGTAGAGAGGGGAAGCAGTCATCGGAATTCCTGGAAGCACGCTGCGATATCGTTAGTCATCATACGACATTCAACCTCAATCAACGATGCTGCGTAAACCCTTATCCGGAAAGACCCTACCCTTGACCCGCCAGCAAACAGCTTGCGCCGCTCTTTCTTGCGTTGTACGATGACATACAACGACATCGCCAATATGGCTCGGATGCCGTACCGACGAACCCCGCACTCGCGCTAGACGGACGACCCAACCATGACTTCACCGCAAGAACTCAAACAGATCATCTCCCACGGCCTGCTGTCGTTTCCGCTGACGGATTTCGACGCCGACGGCAGCTTCCGCCCGACCACCTATGCCGAGCGCCTCGAATGGCTGGCGCCGTATGGCGCGAGCGCGCTGTTCGCGGCCGGCGGCACCGGCGAATTCTTCTCGCTCACGCAGCGCGAGTATTCGGACGTGATTCGCGTCGCGACGGAAACCTGCAAGGGCAAGGTGCCGATTCTCGCCGGCGCGGGCGGCGCGACGCGCGTCGCGATCGAATATGCGCAGGAAGCCGAGCGCCTCGGCGCGAGCGGCGTGCTGCTGATGCCGCACTACCTGACCGAAGCGAGCCAGGAAGGGATCGCCGACCACGTCGAGCAAGTGTGCCGCGCGCTGAAGATCGGCGTCGTGGTGTACAACCGCGCGAATTCGAAGCTGAATGCGGACATGCTCGAACGTCTCGCCGACCGTTGCCCGAACCTGATCGGCTTCAAGGACGGCGTCGGCGAAATCGAGAGCATGGTCACGATCCGCCGCCGCCTCGGCGATCGTTTTGCGTACCTCGGCGGCCTGCCGACGGCTGAAGTCTATGCAGCCGCGTACAAGGCGCTCGGCGTGCCGGTGTACTCGTCGGCGGTGTTCAACTTCATCCCGAAGACGGCGATGGAATTCTACGAAGCGATCGCGAAGGACGACCACGCGACGGTCGGCCGCCTGATCGACGAGTTCTTCCTGCCGTACCTGAATATCCGCAATCGCCGCGCGGGCTATGCGGTCAGCATCGTGAAGGCGGGCGCGAAGCTCGTCGGCCACGACGCGGGCCCGGTGCGCGCACCGCTCGTCGATCTCACTGAAGCCGAAGCGGCCGAGCTCGACGTGCTGATCAAGAAGATGGGCCCGCAGTAAGCAGTAGGCGGGTTCGCCGGCGGCGCGGGCCTTCATCGGCGTCGCGGCCGCCCCCCCACTCCGTATCCGCATCACGCGATGGCCGCGCGGCGCGGCCGTCACATCTGTGCGATCGCGCCGATGATCCGCTGGCGCACACCGGTGAGCGTGCGCTGCGTCTCGTCGATCCCCTTGCGTGCCGCGACCGGCCGGCCGCGCATCGGCGACTCGGCGCCCACGATCTGTTCCAGCACATCGCGGTCGACCACCGCATCGAAGAACCGCCCGACCGTGAATATTGCGTACTGCTTCGCGGTCGCGAGATGCGTGTTGGCCTGCGTGAGCGCTTCGGCGCGCTGCGCGCCGTCGGGCGCGTCGATGCTGCGGCGGTGCTTCAGCGCGAACACCACCGCCTCCATGTCGAGCTTGAAGCGCCGGACGGCCGAGCCGAAGATCACCGAATGCGCATCGGCGCCCGCGACGGGCCGCCCCTGGTTGATCGTCACGTCGAATTCGCCGCCGCCCAGCTCGCGCTGCAGTTCGAACAGCGCGTCGGCCAGCACGCGCCCTTCGCTGTATTCGCCGATCTGGGTACGGACCGATTTCGCGACGTCGCCGATCGCTTTCCACAACCCGGCCGCGAACAGGTGGTCGCCACGCTTGCTGATATTCATCGGATGGTTCCTTGTTGGTCTTGTGCGTCTCTCAGGCTCGCCTGCGAGCCGGACGGCCCGAGGCTTCGCTACTGTAGGAGAAAATCGGGTCGCCGGGAAGGCACGGGCGACGATGCGCGTCGCAAACATCGGCACGGGCCAGAGAGGTGCTGCGTGCGCCGATTGCGCGCGAAAGTGTGCGGCGACTCGCCGGCTCGACGCCACTGAACCCGGTATCGGGACCGTTCCGCGCGCTCGATTCGAGGCGGGATGGCTCTTGTCGGTGCTTCCGTTTGCATCGGACACCGGCGGACCTGGAGCGTGGCGCAAAGGCTAGACGCACTGGACGACTTCACGCCGTCGTCTTGCCACAAAAGTTCTTCACACGATTCAGTGCACGTCGCCTACCGCCGCTCTTCAAACACGCATGCCACGCGTGTCGAACGACTGCACCGGGGCGGTAAAAGCACCTACGCATGCATGCACGTACCGCGCGGCCGATGCTGACATAGAATAAAAAATACTTCCGTCAGAATGAGTTGACGGCAAAAAGGAGGCTGGCATGAGACGCCTTTATTTCCTCGTACCCGATACTCAGATGGCGAAGGCGATCGTCGATGACTTGCTGCGCGCACGCATCATCTGGCGCCACATCCACGTCCTCGCCGATCACAGCGTCACACTTGATCAGTTGCCCGAAGCGTCATTGCTGCAAAGCAGCGATGTCGTGCACGCGCTCGAGCGCGGCGTTGCACTCGGTGGTGCGACGGGCGCGCTTATCGGCCTCGTCGCGCTTGTATTCCCCCCTGCGGAGCTCGTGATTGCGGGCGGCGCCGTCGTCGCATTGACGGTGGCGGGAGCCGGCTTCGGAGCGTGGACGGCCGGGATGATCGGCATCTCCGAGCCGAACGCGCGACTCCAGCGATTTCGAGAAGCGATACGGGAAGGCCAGATTCTGATCATGGCCGATGTGCCGGCATTACGAGAGCAGGAAATCGAGCAGATGATCGCCGAGCATTTTCCGAAGGCGGATCTGGAAGGCGCCGATCCTACGACACCGGCCTTCCCCTGACACTCTAAAACCGGCATGCACGGCACCTGAGGCTGTCTCTACATCGAGCGTGCTGCGTCGGGCCAGTGTGAAATTGGCACCCGTCCACGCAGGAGAGGAGGTCGTATGGAACTGCACATTCAATCACACCATTGGCAGCGGCGCACGCCGGACTGGCTCGCTGCCGCCGTGGCCGGTCTCGCGGGTGGCGCCCTGGTGATCGTGCTCGAATTCTTCTGGTCGACCATGGTGCTCGACGAAAGTCCGTGGCAACCGACCCACAAGATCGCGGCAATGGTGATGGGCCGCAGTGCACTCGAACACATGTCGGTTTTCAGCTTTGGCATCGTGGGAACGGCGCTGGTATTGCACTACGTGTTCGGCACCATCATGGGGATGATTCTCGCTGCGATCATGGCCCCGTTCCGCTTCGATTCGAGTGTGGGCATGGAGGCCGTCATCGGGCTGGCCTTCGGGATCGTCGCGTATGTGTGGAACTTCCATGTGATGACGGCCGTGTTCCCATGGTTCGTCTCGGAGCGAGGTTCCGGACCCTTGTTGGCCAACCTGCTGTTCGGTGTGGTCACCGCCGTCGTCTACGGCATCCTTGAACGACGCAAGCAGAGCGAGATGCACTGACACGCCGCTTCTTCCCGCCGCGCGAGACGGCCGCCTCGACAACCATGCCGGAGGCGGCTGTTTTGCATTTTCATCGCGGCAAGCGACGCGTCCATTCGAGCGATGCGCATAGGGGGGGGCTTCCCCTCACTGCCTTGCACGATGCAGAGGAGAGGACTACCTTTTCTTAAGAGCCGCTCGCGACGCTCGGCCAATCGGTCCTGGCAGACTGCCGGCAAAAAAACAAGACGAAGTACGGCACGGCGGCACAAAGACGCCAGGAGCGCTTGTCGGCGACCCCGGCGAGTGACATGCGGCGAGGCGGCTTATGGCGCTTGCGATTGCCCTGGTCCTGATCGTCATAGTGGCGGTGGGGTTCCACTTTGCCAGTCCCTGGTGGATCACGCCGATCGCGTCGAACTGGGTACGCATGGACGACATGCTGACGATCACGATCGTCATTACCGGCGCGCTCTTCATCGTGATCAACCTGTTCGTCGTGCTCGCACTGGTGCGCTACCGCCACCGCGGCGGGCATCGCGCGGCCTACGAGCCCCACAACAGGCGGCTGGAATGGTGGCTGATCGGCCTGACCGCCGCCGGCGTGGCGGCGTTGCTGGCACCGGGCCTCTTCGTCTATGCGGACTACATCCAGCCGCCGCGCAACGTGCTGCGGATGGAGGTGGTCGGCCAGCAATGGCAATGGCGCTTCCGCTTCGCCGGCCCCGGCGGCAAGCTGGGCACGACGGACGTGCGCTACATCAGCAACGACAACCCCTTCGGCCTGAACCCCGCCGACCCCAACGGCCGTGACAATTACCTGATCGAGACGCCCGAGGTACACCTGCCGCTCAACCGGCCGATCCAGGTCCTGGCACGCTCGCGCGACGTGCTGCACGACTTCTATGTCCCGCCGTTCCGTGCGCGCATGAACATGGTGCCCGGCATGGTGACCACTTTCTGGTTCACGCCGACCAAGGCGGGGCGTTACGACATCCTGTGCGCGCAGCTTTGCGGTATCGGGCACGCCAGCATGCGCGGCGTGGTGGTGGTGGAAGACGAGGCATCGTTCTCGCGCTGGCTGGCGCAGCAGAGCACGTTCGCGCAGCGGCAGCAGGCCAGGGTGCAGGCCGCGGCGGCCACGGCAGGCGGCAGCGCGCAGGCGCTGGCTGACCAGGGCAAGGCGCTCGCGGCGGCCAAGGGCTGTTTCGCCTGCCATACCGTGGACGGCAGTCCGCGCGTCGGCCCGACCTGGAAAGGCCTGTACGGCAAGACCGAAACGATGGCCGACGGCAGCACCGCAAAGGTGGACGAAGCCTATCTGCGCGCCTTCATCCGCAACCCGACGGTCCGCGTCGTGAAGGGCTATTCACCCATCATGCCGCGTTTCGACCTGAGCGAGCAGGAGCTGACCGCGCTGGTGACCTACATCGAATCGCAAGGCGGCCCGGCTGCCAGCAGCGCGGCCAACCCCCAGCCCTAGCGGAGCAGACGCCATGACCTACGCGCACACCGATCACGCCCCGCACAGCTTCTGGACCCGCTATGTCTGGAGCCAGGACCACAAGGTCATCGCCGTGCAGTATTCGCTGACGGCCATCGCCATCGGCCTGGTCGGCCTCGTATTGTCGGACCTGATGCGGTTGCAGCTCGGCTTTCCCGGCAAGTTCAGTTTCATCGACGCCAACCATTACTACCAGTTCGTCACCATGCACGGGATGATCATGGTGATCTACCTGCTGACGGCGCTGTTTCTGGGCGGCTTCGGCAACTACCTGATCCCGCTGATGCTGGGCGCGCGCGACATGGTGTTCCCGTTTCTCAACATGCTGAGCTTCTGGGTCTACCTGCTGGCCGTGCTGGTGCTGGTGGCGAGCTTCTTCGTGCCGGGCGGGCCGACCGGCGCGGGCTGGACGCTGTATCCGCCGCAGGCCATCCTGCCGGGCACGCCGGGCGTGGAATGGGGCATCGTGCTGATGCTGGTGTCGCTGGCGATCTTCATCGTCGCGGCCACGATGGGCGGCCTGAATTACGTCACCACCACGCTGCAGGCGCGCACGCGCGGCATGACGCTCATGCGCATGCCGCTCACGGTGTGGGGCATCTTCGTCGCGACCATCCTGGCGCTGCTGGCGTTTCCGGCGCTGTTCGTGTCGGCGGTGATGATGCTGCTCGACAGGACGCTCGGCACCAGCTTCTTCATGCCGGCCATGGTGTCGATGGGGCAGACGCTCAAGCATGCCGGCGGCAGCCCGCTGCTGTTCCAGCACCTGTTCTGGTTCTTCGGGCATCCGGAGGTCTACATCGTCGCGCTGCCGGCCTTCGGCATCGTGTCGGACCTCATCAGCACGCACGCGCGCAAGAACATCTTCGGCTACAGGATGATGGTATGGGCCATCGTCATCATCGGCGTACTGAGCTTCGTGGTCTGGGCGCACCACATGTTCATCTCCGGCATGAATCCGTACTTCGGCTTTTTCTTCGCCACCACCACGCTCGTCATCGCCGTGCCGACCGCCCTCAAGGTCTACAACTGGGTGCTGACGCTGTGGCGCGGCGATATCCACCTTACCGTGCCGATGCTGTTCGCGATCGGCTTCATCAGCACCTTCGTGCTGGGCGGGCTGACCGGCCTCTACCTCGGCAACGTGAGCGTGGACATTCCGCTGTCGAATACGTACTTCGTGGTGGCGCACTTCCATATGGTGATGGCCGTCTCGCCGATCCTGGTGGTGTTCGGCGGCATCTACCACTGGTATCCGAAGGTAACGGGCCGGATGCTCGACGACAGGCTCGGGCGCGCGCACTTCTGGGCCACCTTCGTCGGCACCTATGCGATCTACTTCCCGATGCACTATCTCGGCCTCATGGGCATGCCGCGGCGGTATTACGCGTATGAGGGCTACAGCTTCATTCCGCATTCGGCGCAAACCCTCAACGCATTCATCACCGTCGTTGCGCTGATCGTCGCGGTCGCGCAGTTGCTGTTCCTGTACAACCTGGCGTGGAGCCTCGTGCGCGGCAAGCGTGCCGACGGCAACCCGTGGCGGGCCACCACGCTGGAATGGCAGACGCCGCAAACGCCGCCCGCGCACGGCAACTGGGGCGCCGAGCTGCCCGTCGTCTATCGCTGGGCATACGAATACAGCCCGCCGGGGCGCAAGGAAGACTTCGTCCCGCAAAACGAGCCGCCCGAGACGGCGCCTGAATCGGCCCACCCGACGCTGCAACCCGGCGAGGTGCGCGAATGACCACGCTGCCACGCCCCTTCGTTCCCGACCCGCGCCCGGTCTTGCCGAATGCGAGCCGCATCGGCCTGTTCGTCTTCATGGCGGTGGCGACGGCGTTGTTTTCATTGCTGCTGCTCGCCTATGGCATGCGCATGCGCGAGCCCGACTGGCAGCCGATCCCGCATCCGGCGCTGCTGTGGTGGAACACCGGCGCGCTGGTGCTGGCAAGCATCGCCATGCAGCGTGCGCGGCAGATGACCTTGCACCGCGCGGCGTGGCTGGTGTCCGGCGGCGTGCTGGCGGCCGTGTTCGTGATCGGGCAGCTGATCGCGTGGCGCATGCTGGCGGCGGCCGGGCAGACCGTCGCCGTCAATCCTTCCAATAGCTTCCTCTACCTGCTCACCGGCCTGCACGGCGTGCACGTGCTGGGCGGGCTCGCGGCCTGGGCGTTGACGATCGCGCAGCTCCGGCGCGCGGACCCGTTCCGGGCCCAGCGCGCCATCGCGCTGTGCGCGATGTACTGGCATTTCCTGCTGGCTGTCTGGCTCGTGCTGCTGGCGGCGATGTCGTGGCTCACCCCCGGGATCGTCGCCGCCATCTGCGGGCCGTTGTATGGAGCCGCGCCATGACCTCGCCCACGCTCCCCCCCGAGTCCGCCGCGCCCGCGGCCGCCGATGCCGGACCCGACGGCTGGCGCGGCATCGTCACCGACTGGTCGGCCGACCGCGCCGCCTTCAAGGTGCCGTGGGGCAAGGCGATGATGTGGATCTTCCTGCTGTCGGACACCTTCGTCTTCAGCAGCTTCCTGATCGGCTATATGACGGTGCGCATGTCGACCACGGTGCCGTGGCCCGATCCTTCCAGGGTGTTCGGGCTCACCGTGGGCGGCGTGGAAGTGCCGCTGCTGCTGATCGCGATCATGACCTTCACGCTGATCACCAGCAGCGGCACCATGGCGATGGCCGTCAATTTCGGCTACCGGCGCGACGCAAGGCGCGCAGCCGCCCTGTTGCTGGCGACCGCGCTGCTGGGCGCGACCTTCGTGTCAATGCAGGCCTTCGAATGGACCAAGCTGATCGCCCATGAAGGCATCCGCCCGTGGGGCAACCCGCTCGGCGCCGCGCAGTTCGGCGCGTGCTTCTTCATGATCACCGGATTCCACGGCTTTCACGTGACCTGCGGCGTGATCTACCTGCTGCTGATCGCGCGCAAGATCCTTCGGCCGGGGTTCATCGAGCACGGCAACTTCCAGATCGTCGAGATTGCCGGCCTGTACTGGCACTTCGTCGACCTGGTGTGGGTGTTCATCTTTGCGCTGTTCTATTTGTGGTGAGGCAGATCATGGACCACACCGATTCCGCCCCTCGACCCGACGCCGCGCACGGCCAGCAGCATCCGATCGGCCTCTACCTGAAGATCTGGGGCCTGCTGTTCGTGCTGAGCACGATGTCGTACCTGGTGGATTACTTCCATGTGCACGGCCTGCTGCGCTGGACGCTGATCGTCGTGTTCATGATCGCCAAGGCCGGGCTGATCGTGTCGATTTTCATGCACATGATGTGGGAGCGGCTGGCGCTGGTGTACGCGATCCTGATACCGCCTCTGTGCCTGCTGGTGCTCATGGCGCTGATGGCCGCCGAAGCGCATCACACCTTCGGCATGCGAACGCTCTTCTTCCACTGATCCCTTCGCCGCCCGCTTCCTCCGGCGACGAAGGCGTCGCATCACGATGGGCCGGATGACGTCGGGCAATCCGTTCACGCAACCATGAAGGAGAACGCCATGAAGTTTTCACGCCGACGTTTTATTGCGGCCACCACCGTGCTGGCATCCGCGCTGTCCCTGGGACGCCGCGCGGCGTCGGCAGAGGCCGGCGCCGTTCAGGAATCCGATGCAAACGCCCAGGCCCTCGGTTACAAGACGGACGCAAGCCGGGTCGACCATGCGAAGTTCCCGCAATTTCAGGCGGGCCAGGCCTGTGCGAACTGCCAGTTCTTCCAGGGCAAGCCCGGCGCCGCGATGGCACCGTGCACCATTTTCAGCGGCAAGCAGGTCAATGCAAAAGGCTGGTGCAGCGCCTATGCGAAAAAGGCGTAGCGGGGACGGCGTGGCGGCCGCCCCTTCAGCCGCCGAAACGATACGTTCAGCCGTCCCGCCCCATCACTCCGCCTTGCCGTCCCGCAGCCGCGGAATCGAGAGCGGATTGCCCTCCTGCAGCCCTTCGGGCAGCAGGTCGTCCGGGAAGTCCTGATAGCACACGGGCCGCAGGAAACGCTCGATCGCGGTCGCGCCAACCGACGTGACGGCCGGGTTCGACGTCGCCGGGAACGGCCCGCCGTGCACCATCGCGTCGCACACCTCGACGCCGGTCGGGTAGCCGTTGACGAGCAGGCGCCCGGCCTTGCGTTCGAGAATCGGCAGCAGGCGGCGCGCGAGCGGTTTGTCGTCGGCATCCATCTGCAGCGTGGCCGTCAACTGGCCTTCGAGCGCGTCGAGCACGCGGGCGACTTCGTCGAGATCGCGGCAGCGCACGATCAGCGACGCCGGCCCGAACACCTCGTGGCTGAACACCGGCTCGGCCAGGAACGCCTGCGCGCCGACTTCGTACAGCGCGCCGCCCGCCTGGCATTCCGTTTGCGCGGCTTCGCCCGCGCCGATTTCGCGCACGCCCGGCAGCTCGGCCAGCTTGCCGCGACCGTTGCGATACGCGTCGGCGATGCCGTGCGTCAGCATCACGCCGGCCGGCTTCTTCGCGAGCGCCTGCGCGGCGACCGTCTCGAAGCGGTCGAGATCGGGACCGTCGATCGCGAGCACGAGGCCCGGATTGGTACAGAACTGGCCGACGCCGAGCGTCAGCGAATCGACGAAGCCGGTCGCGATCGCGTCGCCGCGCGCGGCCAGCGCGGCAGGGAACAGCACGACCGGGTTGATGCTGCTCATTTCCGCGTAGACGGGAATCGGTTGCGGGCGCGCGTTCGCGTGCTGCACGAGCGCCATGCCGCCCTGCCGCGACCCGGTGAAGCCGACGGCCTGGATCGCCGGATGGCCGACGAGCGCCGCGCCGATCACACGGCCGGGGCCGACCAGCAGCGAGAACACGCCGGCCGGCATCCCGCATTTCGCGACCGCCGCGCGGATCGCACGGCCGACCAGTTCGGACGTGCCGAGGTGCGCCTCGTGCGCCTTCACGATCACCGGGCAGCCGGCCGCCAGTGCCGACGCGGTGTCGCCGCCGGCCACCGAGAACGCGAGCGGGAAGTTGCTCGCGCCGAACACGGCGACGGGCCCGAGCCCGACCTTCTGCAGCCGCAGGTCCGAACGCGGCAGCGGCGTGCGTGCCGGCTGTGCCGGATCGATCGACGCGGCGAGGAAGCGCCCGTCGCGCACGACGCGCGCGAACAGCCGGAGCTGCCCGACGGTGCGGCCGCGCTCGCCCTGCAGCCGCGCGACCGGCAGGCCCGTTTCGGCATGCGCGCGCTCGATCAGCGCGTCGCCGAGCGCGACGATTTCATCGGCAATCGCTTCGAGAAACGCCGCGCGGTCCGCGAGCGGCTGCGTACGGTACGCATCGAACGCGTCGCGTGCGAGTTCGCACGCGCGGTCGACGTCGGCCTGCGTCGCGACGCCGAACGCCGGGACGTCGATCGGCGCGCCCTTCGTCGGATCGAACGCGTGCAAGATTCCGGCCGAGCCGGCCACCGTTTCGGCGCCGATCAGCATCTCTCCTGTCAGTTGCATGGGGTGTGCTCCGTGGTTCGGGAATGGATTGCTCATTGTAGCTCAACAGATACGATGTCTGCCGACGGCATCGCGTGATTCGCGCCGCCTGCGAGGGCGTCGACGATACATGCGAAAGCCTTGTCCGGCCAGAAAATCCCGACTTTCCCACACTGTGACGCGGGTCTCCAAAGGGAAAACCCGAGGTTTCTGAATTCGAACAATCTCAATAAACTTCCGCCATGTCATACGACGACGTACATTTAAAGTGAGCAATCAGACCTCCTCTCGCGATCTTCCACTCGACCTCGCGCGCACCGCGCGCCGAACCGCCGTGCGCTACTGGATCCTGGCGATGCTGTTCGTCGTCACGACGCTCAACTATGCGGACCGCGCGACGCTGTCGATCACCGGCACGCCGATCCGCCAGGCGTTCGGCATCGACCCGGTGACGATGGGCTACATCTTCTCGGCGTTCAGCTGGGCGTACGTGCTCGCGCAACTGCCGAGCGGCTGGCTGCTCGACCGCTTCGGCGCGCGGCGCGTGTATGCGGCGAGCATCTTCCTGTGGTCGGCATTCACGCTGCTGCAAAGCACGATCGGCCTCGGCGGCAGCGCCGCGTTCGCGGTCGCCGCGCTGTTCGCGATGCGCTTCGCGGTCGGCATCGCGGAGGCGCCCGCATTCCCGGCGAACGCGAAGGTCGTCGCGAGCTGGTTCCCGACCGCCGAGCGCGGCACCGCGTCGGCGATCTTCAACGCCGCGCAGTATTTCGCGGCGGTGGTGTTCTCACCGCTGATGGCGTGGCTCACGCACGCGTACGGCTGGCACCACGTGTACCTGTGGCTCGGCCTGGCCGGCATCGCACTCGCGTTCCTGTGGCTGCGCGTGATGAAGGATCCGGTCGACCATCCGCGTGTGAACCGCGCGGAGCTCGAGCATATCGAACAGGGCGGCGGCCTGGTGCGGTCGACGGGCCGGCCGACCGGCGCGCGCGCTAGCGGCGGCGCTTCCGAAGGCAGCCGCGTGGCCGGTTGGTACTACGTACGCCAGCTACTGTCGAACCGGATGCTGCTCGGCGTCTATCTCGGCCAGTACTGCGTGAACGTGCTGACGTACTTCTTCCTCACGTGGTTCCCGATCTATCTCGTGCAGGCGCGCGGGATGTCGCTGCTGAAGGCCGGCTTCATGACGTCGCTGCCGGCGATCTGCGGGTTCCTCGGCGGCGTGCTCGGCGGGATGCTGTCGGACATGCTGATCCGCCGCGGCGTGTCGCTGACGCTCGCGCGCAAGATTCCGATCGTCGGCGGGATGGTGCTGTCGATGGCGATCATCGGCTGCAACTACGTCGACAGCGAAGCGCTGGTCATCACGCTGATGGCCGTGTCGTTCTTCGGCAAGGGGATCGGCTCGCTCGGCTGGGCCGTCGTCGCGGATACCGCGCCGAAGGAAGCGATCGGCCTGTCGGGCAGCCTGTTCAACATGTTCGGCAACACGGCGGGCATCGTCGCGCCGATCGCGATCGGCTACCTCGTCGGCGCGAGCGGCTCGTTCAACGGCGCGCTCGTGTTCGTCGGGCTGAACGCGCTCGTCACCGTGTTCAGCTATCTCGTGATCGTGAAGGACATCAAGCGCGTCGAACTGCGTCATCGCGACGCGTGAAGTTCGACCATTGAAAACGGTGGCCGATTTTTACGCGGCCGCCGTTTTTTGCATCGGATCGACGTCAGGTCGACGCATGCACGACGCGCAGCATGTCGTGCACGCCGGACGTCATCAGCGCAAGGAACGCGAGCAGGCCGACGTAGCAGAGTGCGTACGCCGTCTTCGTCTCGATCGACGTCGCGTAGTACACGCGGTTCTCCGGCGCGTCGGGATCGTAACGCCACGCACGCTTCAACTGCGGCAGCGCGAGGATCGCCATCACGATCAGCAGCGGGCTCGGCCGATACACGAACAGCGCGATCAGCACCGGCACGCCCGCGAACCAGATGCGCGGCGACAGCACCGCGGTGATCCGGCCGCCGTCGAACGGCGACAGCGGAATCATGTTGAACAAGTTCAGGAAGAAACCCGTGTACGACAGCGCGAGCAGCAGGTTGCTGTCGTAGTGGCGCGCGGCCGCGTAGCAGGCCAGCGCGCCGAGCGTACCGACGAACGGCCCGGCGAGCCCGACGTACGCCTCCGTTTCCGCATCGTGCGGCATTTCCTTCAACTGGATCCATGCGCCGACGAACGGGATGAAGGTCGGCAGCCCGACGTCGAGCCCGCGCCGCTGCGCGGCGACGTAGTGGCCGGCTTCGTGCACCAGCAGCAGCGCGACGAAACCGGCCGCGAAGCGCCAGCCGTAGAACACGGCATAGACCGCGATCGACGCGAGCATCGTGCCGGCCGACAAGAGCACCTTGCCGAGCTTCAGGCCGCCGAAGATCAGCAGCAGCAGCTTCGTCATTCCTTGCGCTCCGTGGCGGCGGCGTCGGATGCATCGGCGACGGCCGGCACCGCGGCCGCCTTCGGCTTGCGCCCAAAGAAGCGCTTGAGCGCCGCGCCGCCGGCCAGCAGCGCGAGCGCGCCGATCTTGAAGAACTTCACCGCGAACGCGCCGATCAGCGCGAGCAGGCCGAGCTTTTTTGCGCCGACGCCGACGATCAGCGCCGCGAGCCCGTACTCGGCGACGTGGTCGGTCGACTTGTTGAAATCGGCATAGCGCTTGCCGTCGTTGAAACTGATGTTCGACAGCAGCGCGTCGGCCGATGGCTTGTACTTCGGCAGGTCGGCGAGCGTCGACGCCATCGTCAGCGACAGGTAGCCGTCGCGGCCGAGCACGAGCGTCCGGTAGTTCACGCCGTCGCCCCCGGCATTCGGCGCCGCGCCCTTGTCGCGGATGATCGCTGACCACACGAGCCGGTGCGTGGCCGCGTCGTAGGCGGGCGCCTTCGCCCAGCCGACCACTTCGGTTTCGGGCAGGCCTCGCTCCTTGCGCGCCGGGTTGTTTTCCTCGGTGCCGGCCTGCAGGCTTTTCAGCAGCTCGTCGGGCTTCCAGTCCTTCGCATCGTCGTCGCGGATGTAGCCGCTCGGCTCGAACGACACGACCGAGATCCAGTCGGCGTCGGGGTCATCGGGCAGCACGAGGCCGACCAGCTTCGATTCGTCGATCGCGTTGCCCATCGAGCGCAGGTAGCGGCCGGCTTCGGCGGCCGGCACGAACGATTCGCCGGCCTTCAGCTTCAGCACGGCTTCGTGTTTCACGTCGATGTCGGTCGGCCCCTTCACGACCGCTTCGTTGGCGGCCGCGGCGGCGGCCCTCATTTCCACCTGCGCAGCTTCGGTCTGCGCGTGGCCGCTGGTGGCGGCGAGTGCGAGCGTCGCCACGCAGGCGAGCCGGACGGCAAGTTTTTTCATTGTTGGATTCCCCTGGAATGCCTTGTTGTCAACGTGCGCGGCGACCGGCCCATGCGTTGTCGTCGCGGGTCCGGCGCCGCCTCTCAGGTGGCACGGAGGGTATGGTAACGCAGCGTCGGGGAGCGTCCGGGACGAAATGCGGGGGTGGGATGCGAACCACGGGCAGCGGCACGCGCAACCGGCGTTGTATGCCGTTCCGGAATGCTTACCTCACAGGTAATGCCCGGCACGCGAAGGATTGCCTATCATCGTCACATGAACTCGACCGCCGCCCTCCAATCGCTCCCTCCGTCCGCCGGCCGCGCGTCCGGCATCGGTCCGCTGCTGCGCACGTGGCGGCAACGCCGGCGCCTGAGCCAGATGGCGCTCGCGCTCGACGCGGAAGTCTCCGCGCGCCACCTGAGCTTCGTCGAATCGGGCCGCGCGCAGCCGAGCCGCGAGATGGTGCTGCATCTCGCCGAACGCCTCGACGTGCCGCTGCGCGAACGCAATGCGCTACTCGTCGCGGCCGGCTTCGCGCCGCTGTTTCGCGAACGGCCGTTTTCGGACCCGCAACTGGATGCCGCGCGTCATGCGGTCGAAGCCGTGCTGCGCGGGCACGAGCCCTATCCAGCGCTCGCGGTGGACCGCCACTGGACGCTGCTCGCGGCGAACCGGATGCTCGGCGCGCTGGTCGCGCAGGCCGATCCGGCGCTGCTGCAGCCGCCCGTCAACGTGCTGCGGCTGAGCCTGAATCCGGACGGTCTCGCATCGCAGATCGTCAACTGGCACGAATGGCGCGCGCACATCCTGCATCGGCTGCAGCGGCAGATCGATGCGAGCGGGGACCGCACGCTGCATGCGCTGCGCGACGAACTCGCCGCGTATCCGGCGCCGGCCGGCCAGCCCGACGATGCGCACGCGCGCATCGATTTCGCCGATATCGCCGTGCCGCTGCGGCTACGCACGGCGAGCGGCGAGCTGACGTTCTTCAGTACGACGACGGTGTTCGGCACGCCGGTCGACGTGACGCTGTCGGAACTCGCGATCGAGGCGTTCTTTCCGGCGAACCCGGAAACGGTGGAGGCGATGCGGGCGTTGGCGGACGCGTTGCCGCCGGAGTGACGCCGGCAGGCGTGCCGGCACTCACGCCCCGCTCTCGTCAGACGATTGCTTTTGCACACTACAATGAGCGCCATCCGCGCCGGACCTTGCCATGTCGTGTGCCACGGGGCCGGACGGCCCGTGTCAACCTTCAGTTGACGATGCCGGCATGCCCCGGGTTTGCCGGGGCAAGACCATCATGATCCGCTCAGGCACTCGCCGTTCCCATGATTCCTGCTCCGATATTCTCCGGCGCCTTCCTCGTCGTTCTCGGCATTTCGTTTCTGGCGACCGTCGCCGTGCTGCTTTGGGCCGGCACGCTGGCGTTGTCTCCCCATGCCCGGCGATCGTTTGGCGCGCGCTGGATACGCAAGTCCGTCCTGCTCGGCGTGCTCTGCTGGATGAGCAGTTTCTTTGTCATATTGGCCATTGCCTATCTGAAGATCGACCTGGCGGCACAAAGGAAAGACGCCGCGGAGCATCCCACGCTGGAAAAGACCACCCGGCTGATGGGTATCGACATGCCGCCCGGCACCCAACTGTCGCTCGCGACCGGCGGTGACATGAATTCGCTCGACGCAGCCACGTTTCCGCACGAAGTCGATGTCTATGGCATTCCCGCCAGGGCAGTGGAGGTCCGGTCGGAATTCGACGACGAAGCGCCGTGGAACGACCAGGCCCCCGTCAGACTCACTGCGCTGGGGCTGACCGTCACCGGCCCCCGCTCGCTCGACGGGTGGGAGTGCGATGCCGGCCAACCGATGGAGATCGTCTTGCGCAAAGACGCCCGAACCAAGTCGCTGTGGTGGTGCCGTCTGGCCAACGGCAATCGGGTAGCCGACTCCGTCGTTCCGGCCGGGTCGGATTTGATCCGCGACACGACCACCTATGGCGACGGCCTGCGCGACAACGACTATTGGCGTATCGATGTTGCCCAAGGTAGCGTATTTCAACTGGCGGGGCTGGCGCTGCGCGGCGCGAGGCTGCGCCTCGACCGACAGCATCGTATCGTCGCGTTCACGTCCGCCACGCTGGTACGCGCGGTCGACGTCGGCGACATCCACTACCCCGTCGGAACCGCGGTCTCCTCCGCGTTGCGCGGGCTCCGCGAGAAGTATCCCGGCGCCTGGGTCTTCACGCCTGCGCGCGGTCAGCCGGCGGTCAGCAAAAACGATGGGCCGATCGCCGATGGCATGTCGATCGTCCAGGCACCGTCGGGAAAGACCTACGCGCTCGTGCGGGATGCGGCCTACTGAGCGGACGCTGCGCCGGGCCGCACACCGTTCGAATCAAGCCGCCGCATCCAGAAACGCGACGGGCCGCCCCGCCGGCTGCCCGCTTAACTCGCCGTCGCGCACGGCAACCTGCCCGCGCACGACCGTATGCACCGGCCAGCCCGTGACCGCGCATCCGTCGTACGGCGTCCAGCCGCTCACGCTGACAATCCATTCGTCGCGGATGATCCGCCGCGCGCGCAAGTCGACGATGCTGAAATCGGCGTCGTAGCCCACCGCAATGCGTCCCTTCCCTTCGATGCCGAAAATGCGCGCCGGCCCGGCGCTGGTCAGGTCGACCAGCCGCTCCAGGCTCAGGCGGCCGGCATGCACGTGGTCGAGCATCAGCGGCAGCAGCGTCTGCACGCCGGTCATCCCGCTCGGCGACTGCGGATACGGGCGGCGCTTTTCGTCGCGCGTATGCGGCGCATGATCGCTGCCGATCACGTCGACCACGCCGTCGCGGACGGCCTGCCACAGCGCGTCCCGATGATGCCGTTCGCGCACGGGCGGATTCATCTGCGCGAACGTGCCGAGCCGCTCGTAGCAATCCGGCGCATACAGGCTCAGGTGATGCGGCGTGACTTCGACCGTCACGCGCCGCCGGTGCCGCGCGAGAAACGCCATTTCGTCCGCCGTGGACACGTGCAGCACATGCAGCCGGCGCCCCGCTTCCACGGCCAGCCCGACGATGCGCCGCGTCGCGGCCAGCGCGCTTTCCGCGTCGCGCCAGCGCGGATGATCGCGCACGTCGCCGCTCGCTTCCGCGATCGCCTTGCGTTCGCGCAGCCGCGCCTCGTCCTCCGCATGCACGGCCAAGCGTCGCCGGCCGTTGCGCAGGATTCGGCGCAACACGGTTTCGTCGTCGGCCAGCAGATCGCCGAACGAACTGCCCATGAACACCTTCACCCCCGCGCAGCCGGGCAACCGCTCGAGCGCCGGCAGCCGTTCGGCATTCACGGCCGAGCCGCCGATGTAGAACGCGTAGTCGCACCACGCGCGGCCGTGCGCAAGATCCCGCTTCGCCTGCAGATCCTGCTCGCCCAGCGTCAGCGGATGCGTATTGGGCATCTCGAAGATCGTCGTGACGCCGCCGAGCACCGCGCCGCGCGTGCCGGCCTCGATGGTCTCCTTGTGCGTGAGCCCCGGTTCGCGGAAATGCACCTGGCTGTCGACCACGCCCGGCAGCACGTGCAATCCGCGCGCATCGAGCAGTACGTCGGCGCTCCACGTACCGTGCAACGCGCCCAGCGCAACGACGCGGCCATCCGTGCACGCGACGTCGATCCGCTCGGCGCCGTTGGGCGTCATCACCGTGCCGCCGTGCACCAGCAGATCGACGTGGCGTCGTTCCGGCTGGTCGGCCCCTTCGCGTCGCATCGGCTCGCCCACGACTCAGAACTCGTTCTGGATGTGCTTGTAACCGAGTACCAGCGCATTGTTCGTCCGCGCGACGTCCTCGGAGAAATCGCTCGCATCGGCCGTCACCTGCGGCAACGCGGCGAGGTCGGTTTCCGGCCCGAGGCGTTCGGTCGAGCGCACGTAGAAGCCCGGCGGCAGGTGGCAGCCGTCGACGACCGCGTTGTAGCGCACCACGCAGCCGTCGTCGATCGTGCAGTTGAACAGCACGCTGTTGAACCCGACGAACACGCCGTCGCCGACCTTGCACGGCCCGTGGACGATCGCGCGATGCGCGATCGACGTGTGCCGGCCGATCGTCACGCTCGCGCCCGATTTCGAATGGATCACGACGCCGTCCTGGATGTTCGAATGCGCACCGATCACGATCGGCGCGATCCGGCCGTCCGCATCCGTTTCGTCGGCGCGGATCACCGCGTACGGGCCGATGAACACGTTCTCCTCGACGATCACGCGCCCGCACAGGATGGCGGTCGGGTCGACGAACGCGTTCGGATGAATCTGCGGCAGGTCGCCGCGCGGGTTCTTTCTGATCATGAGGATGCCTGCCGGGAAAGGACATGGCCGCGCTTGAGCCGCTCGAACAGGCCCGGGTCGCGCCACTGCGCGACGATGGCGGGCGCGAATACGATCGCGTCGAGCTCGATGCGGCCCATGCGCGGGTTGAATGCGTCGTCGCGGAAGCACTGCGCGTAGCCTGTCTCGGTCTCGTGAACGATCACCGAATGCAGCCGCACGTCGGCTTCGCCGTTCGACATGCGCGTACCGCACAGCGCCGCGTCGACGAGGCGAAAGAACACACGCGAGAACTGCTCGGCGCTCGGCGACACCGGCAGCCGCACCCAGCGCTCCGAATGCCGGCGCATGCTTTCGACGTAGCACGGATCGTCGTCCGACCACAGCGTCACCGCATGGTCGAATGCATCGATCAGGTCGCGCACGTCGCCCTTGAGCAATCCGAAGTCGTAGATCATCTGCCCGTGATCCAGCGCATGCGCTTCGAGCAGCAGCTCGACACGGTACGAATGGCCATGGATCGAATGCGAGCAGCGCCGCGTGCTGCAACCGCGCACGACGTGTGCATTCTCGAACCGGAACAGCTTGCGGATCAGCATGCGTCGCCCCCATCGCACAGCGGAGCAGCCCACGCCACCGCATCGTGCGGATGCAAGCTTTCGAGATGGCGTACGCGCACGCGCGGGCTCGCATGACGACCTTCCAGCGCGGCCTGCACGCGGCGCGCGGCATCCTCGACGAACATCAGGTTCCCGCCGTTCAGCACCGCGAACGCCTGCTCGTCCGCACGCTTGACCGCCGTCTGCACCGGCGTGCCGAGCGCACGCTCGACGCGATCGATCAGGTCGATCAGCCCCAGCGTCGCGCCATCGGCGGGCAGCGCCACGCTGACGACGGCTTCGCTGCGCTGGCTGTGCGGCGTGGCGGCCGTCGCATGCTGTTTCAGCCAGGCGGCGACCGCCGCCGGCTCCACGCGATCCTCGCGGCCGAACGCCGTCAGGAACGCCTGTTCGACCCAGTGCCTCGACAGCGCGGCCGAGCACGGGCACGTCGACGAATAGACGACCGTCGCCTGCGCGCGCAGTTCGAATGCGTCGCCGGTCAGCGTCGCGTCGATCCGCACCGGATAGGCCTTCCAGCCCGCCAGCCGCTCGGTCACGAGCGCCGTGCGGCGGGCCAGCAGGTCGAAGCGCAGCCGCACGCGTGCGCTGCGCGTGTCGCAGTCGCGGTGGCTGTCGACCATCGCGCGCAGCATGCGCTGCAAGCCGGCCGGCGACAGCGCTTCGCCATCGGCCAGCCGGTCGAGCAGCCCGTACAGCCGCGACATGTGGATGCCTTTCACCCGCGGCGCAGGCAGATCGACCTGGATGTCGGCACGCGCATGCACGTCGCGCCGGCAGCCGGGCTCCGCGACGACGACGGGCACGTCGATGCCCTGCATGCCGACCCATTCGAGCGGGCGGTGGCCCGGTGCGGCATCGGTCAGGGAAATATCGGGAAGCGCTGCATTCATGCTTGAAATCCGGTGGAGCGCCTGCTCCATCCGGATCGATGCAGGCAGCGCGCGTTCAGGTCAGGGCCAGTCGCGAAACGGGTTGTCCCACGTGGTCCAGTGTTCGGGGCCGGTCGCCATCTCGGCATCGGTCAGCAGACACGCGTCGAAGCGCGCGCGCAGCGCCGGCTCGTCCATGTCCATGCCGATCAGCACGAGTTCCTGCCGTGCGTCGCCGACGTGCTCGTCCCAGCGTGCGCGGATCTGCGCGACGGCTTCCGCGTCCTGCGGCCAGCGCTCGGGCGGCACGGCCGCCCACCAGTGGCCGGCCGGCCCGTGCCGCGCGACCGCGCCGGCCTGCGACCACGAACCGGCGACGGTCGGATGCGTGGCCAGCCAGAAGAACCCCTTCGAGCGGACGACGCCCGGCCATTCGCTTTCGACGAGATCGAAGAAACGCCGCGGATGGAACGGCCGACGCGCGCGATAGACGAAGCTGCGGATCCCGTATTCGTCGGTCTCCGGCGTGTGCGTGCCGCGCAGCTCCTGCAGCCAGCCCGGCGCGCGCGACGCCTCATCGAAGTCGAACAGGCCGGTGTCGAGCACGCGCTCGAGCGGCACCTTGCCGAATTCGGCGATCTCGATCCGCGCACGCGGGTTCAGCCCGCGCAGCAACGCGATCAGCCGCTCACGCGCGCTGCCGTCGATCAGGTCGATCTTGTTGATCACGAGCACGTCGCAGAACTCGATCTGGTCGATCAGCAGATCGACGACCGTGCGCGCATCCTCGTCGCCCATCGATTCGCCGCGCGATTGCAGGCTGTCGCGCGACGCGTAATCGCGCAGGAAATTGAACGCGTCGACCACCGTCACCATCGTGTCGAGCCGCGCGACTTCGCCGAGGCTGCGGCCGTCCTCGCCTTCGAACGTGAACGTCTCGGCCACCGGCAGCGGCTCCGAGATGCCGGTCGATTCGATCACGAGCTGATCGAAGCGCCCTTCGCGCGCGAGCCGGTCGACCTCGATCAGCAGATCCTCGCGCAGCGTGCAGCAGATGCAGCCGTTGCTCATCTCGACCAGCTTCTCGTCGGTGCGCGACAGCCCGGCGCCGCCGTCGCGCACGAGCGCCGCATCGATGTTGACCTCCGACATGTCGTTGACGATGACCGCGACGCGCCGGCCCTCGCGATTGTTGAGGATGTGGTTCAGCAGCGTGGTCTTGCCGGCGCCGAGAAAGCCGGACAGGACGGTCACGGGAAGCCGCGTGGACGGATGAAGGGCGGGGCTCATCGGGCGATTCCGGAACAGGACGTTGAGGATGAAATGATATATTGTATCGATACGATATATCATTTCATTCCGGACGTCCAGCAGGCCGGCTCATCGATGTGCCGACAGCGAAGGCAGCAGTACGCGGCGCGTGCCGGTACTGCCCCGCTGCGTATTACGTATAGAGCGACGCCGGCGGCAATTCCGCGGTGAGCGCGAACCGGCCCACGTCGCGCAGCCGGTAGTCGAGCGGATCGTGCAGCGTATGCGTGCGCGCGTTCCGCCAGAAGCGGTCGAGGCCGAGCGACGCGGCCGTCGCGCGCGCGCCGCATGCGTCGAACAGCGCCTCGCCGTTGTCGAGCGCCGCGCGCTGCGCGACGATCTTCGCTTCCGATACCGCGAGCGCGACTTCGGCGCGTTCGTCGGCCGTCAACGCATCCTGCCGCGCCCACGCGTGCTGCAACGCGCCGGCCGCGCGATCGGCCAGCGCCGCCGCGGCAATCGCGCGCACGCGCATGTCGCCGAAGCGCTGAAGCGTGTACGGATCGTCTTCGGCCCGCTCGACGTCCGAGTGAATCCATGGGCGGCCATGCTGCCGCACGTAGTCGCGCGCCTCGGCCAGCGCGCCTTCCGCCAGGCCGACGAACAGGTTCGTCAGCACGAGCTGCGACACGAGCGTGCGCAGTGTCGCGCGCGGCGTCGGCGGGGTTTCGGAACGATGCAGCACCTCGTCCGCCGCGAGCGTCACACCGTCGAAGCGCACGCTGCCGCTGTCGGTCTGACGCTGGCCGATCGGGTCCCAATCCTCGTTGACGGTAATTCCTTCACGATCGGTCGGCACCACGCCGAACACGGTGCGGCCGGTGGCCGGATCGTGCGCGGACACCGTCATCCGCTGCGAGCCGCGCGTGCCGGAACAGAAGCCCTTCACGCCGTCGAGCCGGTAGCCGCCGTCGGGCGTCGCCGTGGCCACGA
Organism: Burkholderia sp. BCC0397; assembly: GCF_902832865.1. Lineage (NCBI taxonomy): Bacteria > Pseudomonadati > Pseudomonadota > Betaproteobacteria > Burkholderiales > Burkholderiaceae > Burkholderia > Burkholderia sp. BCC0397. The sequence goes on from NZ_CADFDL010000023.1 coordinate 44,031, forward strand.
GCCGCGTGTCGAGCGGATTGACCGCGTTGCCCCACCACCAGCGCCCGTCGACCGTGCCGCGCAGGTAGCGCTCGCGCTGCGCGGCGCTGCCCCACACGTCGACGCTCACCACTTGCAGGCACTGGAAGCCGACCAGGTGCGCGAGCGCACTGTCGACCCGCGCGACCTGCCGGATGACGTCGTAGATCGCGGGCCACGCCGCTTCCTGGCCGCCGAACGCACGCGGCACCGCGAGCGTCAGCAGGCCCGCATCGGCGAGCCACTGCTTCTCCTGCGCCGCATGACCGCCCGCGCGGTCGCGCTCGGCGGCGCTCACGCGCAGCGCGTCGATCGCGCGTGCCAGCGCAGCGCGGTCGACGGCCGCTGTCTCGGTATCCGGCGCGAGGGTCGCCGGGCCGCGTGGATCGTTCATGCGACAGCTTCCTGTTCAACGGTTTCGCCCGACAGCGGGACGAGCGCGCCGAGCCGGCGGCCGGTCAGCCGCGACAGGATCTCGCGCCGCCAGTCGTCGTAGATCGCACGATATTCGGCGATATCCGCGCCGAACACCAGCGCGGTGTGCGCGTACTCGTCGTGCAGGTAGCCGTCGAGCCGCGCCTGGGTTTCCTCGTCGGCCGCGATCACGCGATCGATCAGCGCGTCGCGCTCGGCGTCCGGCAGCGCCTGCAGCGTGTCGAACCACCACTGGACGATCTGCACGCGATGCCACTCCTCGTCCGGCCGGATCCGGTTCTCGCCGTGCTCGCGCATCGCACTGTCGCCGATGCGGCCGGTCTTGCGCTGGATCCACAGCTTCGCGAGGATGTGCAGCTCGTAATGCCATTCGAACGCGAGAAAGCCCGCGACGTCGCGCACCGCGATGTCGCCGATGCGCGCCCAGTGCGCGGCGACGAGCCGGTCGACTTCCGGCAGCGGATCGCGCCCGGTGAGTGCGGTCACGCGCTCACGGCCGATCACCGCGTGCGCGCCGTCGTCGCCGAGCTGGCGCGACAGGATCAACTGGAAATGCGGATCGTCGCGGAACAGCGTGTCGATCGCCTTCGCGACGACCTGCACGATGAACAGATCGTGCGACGCCATCTTCGTGTAGTAGTCGGCGATGGCGGCCAGCTCGTCGCCGTTGCGCGGCTCGCGCGGCGGCGTCGCCAGCTTGTCGGGGAAGTCCGGACGATGGCGTCGCGCCACGTCGAGAAACAGCGCTTCCTCGAATTGTCCGTTCCATTCGCGCGGCGCGCCGAGGGGTAAGGTCATGGGTATCGTTCTCTAAGGGTCTTCGATGAAAAGAGCCGCGCTTGTGGCGCCGCTCAAGTACGCCGGGTCACGTGTCGGACCAGGCGGTCGCCGGTGATTTGCACGGCTGAAACGAGGGCGATCAGGATCACGATCACGGTCGCCATCACAGTGGTGTCGAAACGCTGGTAGCCGTAGCGGATCGCGAGATCGCCGAGCCCGCCCGCGCCGACGGCGCCCGCCATCGCGGTCGAGCCGATCAGCGCGACGACGGTGATCGTGAAGCCGCCGAGCATGCCGGGCAGCGCTTCGGGCAGCAGCACGTGCCACACGATGTGGCGGCGCTTCGCGCCCATCGCGAGCGCGGCCTCGATCAGCCCGCGATCGACTTCGCGCAGGCTCACTTCGGCGATCCGCGCGAAGAACGGGATCGCGGCGATCGACAGCGGCACGACGGCCGCCCACACGCCGATCGTCGTGCCGATCAGCACGCGCGTGAACGGCAGCAGCGCAACGAGCAGGATGATGAACGGCGTCGAGCGGAACACATTGACGAGCGCGCCGAGCACCGCGTTCACGCCGCGCCGCGCGTAGATGCCGCCGGGCGCGGTGGTCACGAGGATCACCGCGAGCGGGATGCCGATCAGCGCGGCGATCGCGGCCGACGCGGCGACCATCGACAGCGTGTCGCGGATCGCGTCGAGCAGTTCGGGCCACCAGAGCTCAAACATAGCCGAGCACCTCCGCATGATTCGCATGGCGGCGCGCGCGTTCGAGCAGCGCGGCGACCGCACCGCCGCGCGCCGCCGACGGGCCGGCGTCATCCGCACGCGGCGTCGCGGCGATCACGAGCCGCCCCTGCGCATGCCCCTGGATGCTTTCGATGCCGCCGTGCAGGAACCGCACGGAGCCGCCGAGCGCCGCCGCGAGCGCGCCGACGTCCGGCTCGCCGCCGCTCTCGCCCGTATAGCGGACGTCGAGCACGATCTGTGCGCCGTCGGGCAGCGCGGCCTGCTCGGGCAGCGGCCGCACGCGCGCGGCCAGCTCGGGCGGCAAGTCATGCTGAAGCGTGCTCAGCAGCGCACGCGTCGCGCCGTGGCGCGGATCGCCGAACACGCGCCACACCGGGCCCGTTTCGACGACTTCACCCTGTTCGATCACCGCGACCGTGTCGCACACCGCACGGATCACTTCCATCTCGTGCGTGATCAGCACGATCGTGAGCCCGAGACGGCGGTTGATGTCGGCGAGCAGCGCGAGGATCGATTGCGTCGTCTCCGGATCGAGCGCCGACGTCGCTTCGTCGCACAGCAGCACCTCGGGATCGTGCACCAGCGCACGCGCGATGCCGACACGCTGCTTCTGCCCGCCCGACAGGCTCGCCGGATACGCATCGCGCTTCGCGGCGAGCCCGACGAGATCGAGCAGCGCCTCGACCTTGCGCACGCGCTCGGTCTTCGGCACGCCGGCGATCTTCAGCGGCAGCGCGACGTTCTCGAACACCGTCTTCGCGGACAGCAGGTTGAAATGCTGGAACACCATGCCGGTGCGACGCCGCAACGCGACGAGGCCGTCCTCGTCGAGCGCGCCGACGTCGACGCCCTGCACGCACACGCGGCCCGAGCTCGGCCGTTCGAGGCCGTTCACGAGCCGCAGCAGCGTCGACTTCCCGGCGCCGCTGCGACCGATGATCCCGAATACCTCGCCGCGCCGCACGTCGAGCGTCACGTCGCGCAGCGCGGCGGCCTGGCCGCGCTGCGTCGCGAACACCTTGCCGACCTGCTCCAGCGACACGGCCGCGCCGCCGGCCGGCGTCACGACTTCCTCATGCGCCGTTGCACCGGCACCGGCGCCGGCACGCACGGCCGATGCCTCGATGAAACCCAGCGTATCGAATAATTGCGTCATCGCTTCGCTCCGTCACGTTCAGGCATGCGCGGGATGCGCGGGTTCGGCTATGGCGCCCGGCCGGTGCTGCGCGCCGGTGTGCCAGGCGGGCAGGCGCGATCCCGCGCCGAACAGCTTCTCGCGCAGCGTCGGCGCGGGATCGTAGTCTTCCTTGTAGACGCCGCGGTTCTGCAGCTCGGGCACGACCCAGTCGACGAAATCCTCGAACGACTCGGGCATCACGGTGCGCGTCAGGTTGAAGCCGTCGATGCCGGTCTCGTCGATCCACGACTGCAGCTCGTCCGCGACCTGCGACGGCGAACCGACGATCGGCGCATAGCGGCCGCCGAGCGACATCTGTTCGAGCATGCGGCGCACCGTCCACGTGCCGGTCGTGCTCTTGCGCGAGATCGCGTCGACCGCCGACTGGATCGAATCGGTCTTCACGTACGAGATCGGCTCGTCGAGGCCGTACTTCGCGAAGTCGATGCCGGTCGAGCTCGCGAAATGTGCGAGGCCGGCTTCCGGGCTCGCATAGCGCCGGTATTCGTCGAATTTTTCGCGGGCGAGCAATTCGGTCTCGGCGGTCACGACGCTCACGCCGGCAAAGATCTTGATCGACGCGGGGTCGCGGCCCTGCCGCGCGGCGGCCGCGCGGATGTCGAGCACCGCCGCGCGCGCCGCGGCCTTGCTCTGCCCGTTCACGAACACGCATTCCGCGTGACGGCCCGCGAACTCGACGCCGCGCGCGGACGAGCCGGCCTGGTACAGCACCGGCGTGCGTTGCAGCGACGGTTCGCTCAGATGAATCGCATCGATCGAATAGAACGGCCCATCGTGCTTCACGCGCCGCACCTTGCCCGGCTGCGCGAACACGCGCGCCTGCGCGTCGCGGATCACCGCATCGTCGTCCCAGCTCTGTTCCCACAGCTTGTAGACGACGTCCATGTAATCGTCGGCGCGCTCGTAGCGGTCGTCGTGGCCGATCTGCTGCGCGAGGCCCATCCCGCGCGCGGCGCTGTCGAGGTAGCCGGTGACGATGTTCCAGCCCACCCGCCCTTTGGTCAGATGATCGAGCGTCGACATGCGGCGCGCGAACAGGTACGGCGGCTCGTAGGTCAGGTTCGCGGTCACGCCGAAGCCGAGATGCCGCGTGACCTGCGCCATCGCCGGCACGAGCAGCAGCGGGTCGTTGACGGGCACCTGCACCGATTCGCGCAGCGCGGCGTCAGGCCCGCCGCCGAACACGTCGTACACGCCGACGATGTCCGCGAGAAAGATCCCGTCGAACTTGCCGCGTTCGAGCGTCCTGGCGAGATCGGCCCAGTAGTCGAGATCGGTGTAGTGCGCGGAGCGGTCGCGCGGATGCGTCCACAGCCCGTGGTTGATGTGCCCGACGCAGTTCATGTTGAACGCGTTGAGCAGGATCTTCTTGCGGTTCGCCGTCGTCATGTCTGGCTCCGTCACCATGCGATCGCGTACAGCGAGCCGAACGCGTTGTCGAGCGCTTTACGCACGGCCGGCGAGTGCTGGTAGATCGAGATGAACTTGCGGATGCGCGGATCGTTCGCGCTCTCGGGCCGCACGACCCACTGGATCGCGAAGTTCTTGTTCTCGGTGCCGTCGAACAGCAGCGCGCTGTTCGGATCGGTCGTGCCGGCGAGCTTGATGAAGCTCGGGTAGCCCTGCGCGAGATCGACGTCGTCGAGCGAACGCGCGAGTTGCGACGCTTCGAGCGGGATGATCTTCAGGTGCTTCGGGTTGGCGACGATGTCATGCGTCGTCGCTCGGTAGTCGGTGCCCGGCTTCAGCGTGATGAGCCCCGCGCGCTGCAGCAGCAACAGCCCGCGCCCGCCGTTCACCGGATCGTTCGCGATCGCGACGCGCGCACCGTCCTTCAGCTCGGCGAAGCTTTTCACCTTCTTCGAATAGAGGCCGATCTTCATGATCGTGCCGGGCGCGATCGAGATGAAGTTGTAGCCGCCCTGCTTCTTAGCGTTCTCGAGAAACGGGATGTGCTGGAAGTAGTTGACGTCGATGTCCTTGTTCGCGAGCGCCGCGTTCGGCGTATTCCAGTCGGTGAATTCGACGATCTTCACGTCGAGGCCCTGCTCCTTCGCCTCCTTCGCGGCGATCTTCAGCGCCTCGATCTGGGGGCTGGTCGAGATGCCGACCTTCAGCGGCGCGGTGTCGGCGCGTGCGCCGTTCAGCAGCACAACGCCGAGCAGCGCGGCCGTCAGCAGGCGGGCCAGGCTGGCCACGCGGCCGGCGGAAAGGCGGGCGGAAAAAACGGGATGCAGCATGGGAACCACTCTCCTGTCCAAAGACGGTATCGACGGATGAGCGACGCCGCGGCGAACGCGCGGGCGTTCTCCGGACGGTCGTCATCGCATCGGAAAAGGATCAGCCGATGATAGAGAGCGGCGGGAGGGCGGTCTACGAAGCGATTGTGCGAAGAAAATCGCGCGCGGCGATATGGCGGGCGTCGGGCCCGGCCGGCTGCCCGGGCCGCCATCAGGCCGAAATCTCGGCCTGGCCGCCGCGCCGATTCCGAAATCTCGGCCATCACACCTGGAAAACTCTTTCCGCAGACGAAACAAATCCCTTATGAATCAATGCATTGAAAATATTCCGGCGGGCTGAAATTCTGGCACGGGGGTTGCGTAATAGACGGCACACGATGCCGCGAAGCAATGCAGGCATTCCAAACATCAGGAGACACGTCTTGCAGACCTCTATCCAAACCCCGTCCCATCCGGAGCCGATTGCCGCAGCCGGTCCCGCCACGCGCGAACGCTTCTGGCCGGCAGGCTGGTGGAAGCTGATGGAAATCCGCATCGGCATCATCCCGCTGCCGGTCTACGTGATCCTGTTCGGGCTGATCGTCGGCTTCGTCGTGACGGGCAAGGTGCCCGGCGAAATCTCGATGGCGATCGCCGTGCTCGCGTTCTTCGGCTTCACCTGCGCGGAACTCGGCAAGCGCCTGCCGCTCTTGCGCAACATCGGCGCGGCCGCGATCTTCGCGACCTTCGTGCCGTCGGCGCTCACCTACTACCACGTGCTGCCGAAGCCGGTGCTGAACCTGACGGTCGAATTCACGAAGTCGACCAACTTCCTGTACCTGTTCATCGCGTCGATCATCGTCGGCAGCATCCTGAGCATGGATCGCCGCGTGCTGATCCAGGGCTTCGTGAAGATCTTCGTCCCGCTCGCCGTCGGTTCGATCGCGGCCGCGATCGTCGGCACGGCGGTCGGCACCGCGCTCGGCCTCGGCGCGCGCCACACGCTGCTGTACATCGTCGTGCCGATCATGGCCGGCGGCGTCGGCGAAGGCGCGATTCCGCTGTCGATCGGCTATTCGGAACTGATGCACCTGCCGCAGGGCGAGATGTTCGCGATGGTGCTGCCGTCGGTGATGCTCGGCAGCCTGACCGCGATCATCCTGTCGGGCGCGCTCGACATGCTCGGCAAGCGCCTGCCGCACCTGACCGGCAACGGTCGCCTGCAAGTCGGCGAAAGCGGCGACATGACGCCGGAAAACGAGGAAATCCGCGGCCACGTCGACGTCACGCATATCGCGGGCGCCGGCATCACCGCGATCACGCTGTACCTCGTCGGCCTGATGGCGCACAAGCTGTTCGGCCTGCCCGCACCGGTCGCGATGCTGTTCCTCGCGGTGCTGGTGAAGCTCGCGCGCGCGGTGTCGCCGCCGCTGCAGGAAGGCGCGTTCGTCGTCTACAAGTTCTTCTCGACCGCCGTCACGTATCCGCTGCTGTTCGCGATCGGCGTCGCGATGACGCCGTGGGACAAGCTGACCGCCGCCTTCACGATCGTCAACGTCGTCACGATCGTGTCGACCGTCGCGACGCTGATGGGCACCGGTTTCGTGGTCGGCCGCCTGCTGAAGATGTACCCTATCGACACCGCAATCGTGAACGCCTGCCACAGTGGGCAAGGCGGCACCGGCGACGTCGCGATCCTGACCGCCGCGAACCGGATGCAGCTGATGCCGTTCGCGCAGATCGCCACGCGGATCGGCGGCGCGATCGTCGTCACGGTGACGCTGATCCTGGTCGCGCACTTCGGATAACGCGCGGTCGCGCGCACCGTCGCGCCGGCTGCTTCGCACGCGCCGCCGCCGGCCTTGGCCGGCGTGCGGCGCGCGTCGTTGCGGAGGGCCGGTTATGGACGGCCGGCGGTTGCGGGCTTCGATGAGGGCGAACGTGCAGAAGAGCTTCAAGGGCATCCCGTGGTGGGGCTGGGCATCGGCCGCGGTGCTGTATGTCGGCGTGGCCGGCGCGGCCGTCGATTTCGCGTGGGAACGCGCGATCGACGCGCTCGAGGAGGCCGGCGCGCACCGGCTCGACCTGTATGCATCGAGCCTGAAAAGCGAACTCGGCCGCTTCGAGATCCTGCCCGGCCTGGTCGCGCGGCAGGACGGCGTGCGCGCGATGCTGAAAGCCGCGCCGAACGATGCGCCCGAACTCGTGCATGCGGTGAACACCTACCTCGAAGCCGTGAATCGCGACGCGGGCAGCGGCGCGGTCGACGTGATCGATCTGCAAGGCGACGTGATCGCCGCCAGCAACTGGAACGAGACGATCAGCTTCGTCGGCACCAACGTGTCGTACCGGCCGTACTTCAAGGACGCGCTCGCGCGCGGCAGCGGCCGCTTCTTCGGCATCGGCACCAACACCGGCGTGCCGGGCGTCTACTTCGCGAGCGCGGTGCGCAGCGACGGCGCACCGATCGGCGTCGCCGCCGTGAAGATCAGCGTCGACCCGCTCGAATCGGCGTGGCGCGCGCCGGGCGTCGCCGCGCTGGTCGTCGACAGCAACGGCGTGGTCGTGATCTCGACCGAGCCCGCGTGGAAATTCACCGCGCTGCGCCCGATCACCGCGCAGCAACAACGCGACATCCAGGCGTCGCGCCAGTACGCGGGCCGCACCGTCGACGCGCTGCCCTATCGCCGCATCGGCGACCGCAGCTCGGCCGCCTGGTTCGGCACCTTCCCCGATCCGCACCACGCCGGCCGCACCACGCGCTATCTCGTGATGTCGCGCCCCGCGCCGCAAGCCGGCGATTCGCTGATGGTGCTGCTCGACATCGCGGGCGCGCGGCGCCAGCAGCAGACGGCGTTCGTGTTCGTCACCGGCGCGTTCCTGATCGTCGCGCTGCTGGTCGGCTATGCGATCCAGCGCCGCCGGGCGATCCTCGCGCGGCTGAGCGCGCAGGACGCGCTGCGCCGCGCGAACGACCGGCTCGAACTGACGGTCGCGCAGCGCACGGCCGCGCTGACGGCCGCGAACGAGCGGATGCAGCGCGAGATCGTCGAGCGCGAACGCACCGAACAGCGGCTGCGCGCGTCGCAGCAGGAAGTCGTGCACGCGGGCAAGCTCGCGGTGCTCGGGCAGATGGCCGCCGGCCTCACGCACGAGCTGAACCAGCCGCTCGTCGCGATCCGCACGCTGTGCGACAACGCGCGCACGTTCTTCGAGCGCGGCCAGCCGGCGCCGGCGCTCGCGAATCTCGAACGGGTCGGCAAGCTGGTCGACGGCATGGCCGTGCTCACCGGCGAGTTGAAGACCTTCGCGCGCAAGCCCGACGTCGAGCGTGTCGCGGTGTCGTTGAACGAGGCCGTCGCGCATGCGCGGCTCATCTACGATGCGCGCATTCGCGACGAAGGCGTGCGGCTCGACGTGAACATCGCGCCCGGCACGACGGTATCGGCCGAATCGAGCCAGTTGCAGCAGGTGATCGTGAACCTGCTCGGCAACGCGCTCGACGCGGTGCACGACGCGCCGGTGCGCCGCATCGTCATCGAGGCGGCCGAAGTGGACGATGCGGACGACGCCGGCCGCGTGCGCTTCACGGTGGCCGACAGCGGCGCCGGCATCGCGCCCGACGTGCTGCCGCACCTGTTCGAGCCGTTCGTCACGACCAAGCCGCGCGGCCAGGGCCTCGGGCTCGGCCTCGCGATCACGTCGCGCATCGTCGAGGCATTCGGAGCGAGGATCACCGCGACGAACCGCGACGAAGGCGGCGCGCAGTTCACCATCGAATTCGCGGCGGCGACGCCGCAACAAAGGACAGAGCATGGAAGATGAGATTCGGGTGCTGGTCGTCGAGGACGATGAAAACGTCCGGATCGGCGTCGAGCAGGCCGTCGCGCTCGCCGGGTTCCCGGTCGACGCGTTCGCGTCGGCCGCCGACGCGCTCGCCCACGTCGCGCCCGGCGCGCCGGTGGTGATCGTGTCGGACGTGCGGATGCCGGGCATCGACGGGCTGCAGCTGCTCGACCGCGTGATGGCCATCGATGCGCAGATCCCGGTCGTGCTGATCAGCGGCCACGCGGACATCTCGACGGCCGTCGGCGCGATGCAGGTCGGTGCGTACGACTTCATCGAGAAGCCGTTCTCGTCGGACCTGATCGCCGGCCGCGTGGCACGCGCGGTCGAGAAGCGCCGCCTGACGCTCGAGGTGCAGGGGCTGCGCGCGGCGCTGAACAACTGGCAGGGCATCGAGGCGTTCGTGCTCGGCAAGTCGCCCGCGATGGCCGACGTGCGCAAGAAGATCCTGCGCCTCGCCGATACGTCGGTGTCGGTGCTGATCACCGGCGAGACCGGCACCGGCAAGGAGCTGATCGCGCGCAGCCTGCACGACTTCGGCGGCCGGCGCGACGCGCATTTCGTCGCGCTGAACTGCGGCGGCCTGCCCGAGCAGATTTTCGAAAGCGAGCTGTTCGGCCATGAGGCCGGCGCGTTCACCGGCGCGATCAAGAAGCGCATCGGCAAGATCGAATGGGCGGATGGCGGCACGCTGTTCCTCGACGAGATCGAGACGATGCCGATCGCGCTGCAGATCAAGATGCTGCGCGTGCTGCAGGAGCGCGTGGTCGAGCGGCTCGGCGCGAACGACCTGATTCCGGTCGACTGCCGCGTGGTGGCCGCGTCGAAGGCCGATCTCGCCGAACTCGCGGCCGACGGGCGCTTTCGTGCGGATCTGCTGTATCGCCTCAACGTCGCGCAGATCGAGTTGCCGCCGCTGCGCGAGCGGCGCGAGGACGTGCCGCTGCTGTTCGAGCATTTCGTGCTCGCGGCCGCGCGGCGCTTCGGGCAGCCGGCGCCGGTCGTCACGGCTGCGCAGGTATCCGAACTGATGACGCACGCGTGGCCCGGCAACGTGCGCGAGCTGCAGAACGTGGCCGACCGCTTCGTGCTCGGGCTGACCGGCGACAGCCTGCTGTCGTCCGGCGAAACGCCGGCCGTGGGCAGCACGCTCGCGGAACAACTCGCGTATTTCGAGCGGATGCTGATCGAGGACATGCTGCGGCGTCACAACGGCAACGTCGCGGACGCGAGCGAGGCGCTCGGCATGCCGAAGAAAACGCTCTATCACAAGCTGCGCAACCTGCGGATTCCCGCGCGCGGCGACGCGGCGGCCGACGGCGGCGAATGACGCGAACGAAGAAACGCAAAACAGCATGGATCGCATCGAAGTCACCGAACACGGCCGCGTCATCGGTCAACCCCACGGCCACCTGATCCGCGGCGTCACCCGCGCGCAGAAAACCTTCCGCCCGAGCGACTGGCCCGAACGCCTCGCCGGCGTCATCACGCTGTTCGTCGGCGAACGGCGGCCCGGCTATCCGTGCGCGCTGTCGCGGCTCGCGATGCCGGTCGTCGACGGCGGCGTCAAATGCCTGGTCGTGTCGGACGAATTGCGCGCCGTGTGCGCCGATGCGTTCGACTTCGCGATGCAGTTCGCGGCCGACAATGATTTGCCCGTCGAGTTTCAGACCGCGCCCGCATTGACGGTGCGCTGACGGGCGACCGGGGCCGCACCTTAGGGCACTTCGCCGAAGAGCGCTTCGAAACCGTTCTTGCACAGCCCGAGTAAATCCTCGGGCTCGATCTGTCGGTCGGGCCGCGGGATGTCCGCCGCTGCACGAATGGTGTCGTTCACTTCAGTGAAAAATGCACCGACGCCCGCATCGATGGACCTCCGCTGAGCCTCCGACAACGTGGGTTCGAGGCGCTTCCAGACCGGGACAAGCTCGTCCTCGATCGCGCCGCCAAAAAGAAGCATCGCATCGTGGATGTAAAGCACATCCTGAGCACGCTTTTCCGGAATCCTGTCGTCACGAATCAGCAGCTTCTGGACCATGAAGCTCACCGGATTGGGGATACGCAGGTCGACCAGTGCATCGCCCCACCCTGACTCCTCGGCGGGAATCGTCACGAGCCAAGGTTCGTGCAGCAGTATCTCGAGATGGCGCAGCTTCTGTGCAACAACGCCTGCATTCGCCTCCGTTGCGTCCTGCTCCATCCGCCTAGTGACCTTGTTGCGCCGCAAGGGGCTACCTGTCAGCGGTGTGAGAAATTCCGCGTAAAACCCGTTGGCTTGCTTGCCGAGGGTGTAACGCATCGCCGGCGGCTTGAACCCGCCGGCGAAATTCGGTTCCTCCGTGAAACCCGCGCTTTCGAGCGCCCTCTTGATATCTCCTTCGAGCACCTCGCGTTCTGCATACGCGACGTCGGCATCCTGCGTGAAGATCGGCTTGTGGTCGGGCTTCCAGGCACGCGGCTCATACGAATAGAGCCGAAAAGCCCAGCCCCCGATGAAAACGATCCTGGCTCGCCACGGCGCCAACGTCATCGCGAGATTGCTGAAGTCGGCCAATTCGCTCATGCACCTTCCCCAGTCACGTTCGCGAGCACACCGTGCTCCAGTTCAGCGGCCTGCTCTGCCCCGCGCGCCGGGTGAGCGGAAACGTCGAGCCAGATCTGGATGATGTCCGTGACCGGCAAACCATCGCGGTAGACGACGCCCCGCCCCAGTGATTGAGGAAAGCCAGGCTGTTGCAAGACGAGATCGGGGCGTTCGCCCTCTTTGGCCCGACGCAGCGGTCGCCAGTTTTCGGCTTCCATCAAGCTAGGGACCCAGACCGTTGGCGGGATGCCGCTGACATGGCCGACGCCGAGTGCATCGGCCGCGGCAAAAAGGCCGAGCGTGCCGCCCTCGTTTTTGAGCATCTTGCGCAACTGGACGTCCGGCGTGGCCGGCACAAGAAACTTCATCGGCACTGCCGCTGCCTGCCTCAGGTATTCAGCCTTCCAGCGTTGTGCGAGTTTGCGCCGTTGCACGATCTTCAGGAACGGCTTCGTCTCGATGAAACCCTCCTGCTTGAGGGCATGGATCAGCCGCGTCGCCGTCATTACCGAGACATCGGCGGCACGCGCGAGGTCGGTCGCCGTGGTGTATTGCCGGCCCTCCGCGCCGATGAGGTTCTCCCTCTTGATATCGATCGCGAGCAGGAGCTTGAGCATCCACTGGTTCAGATCCGAGAATGCCAGCCCCGGCTGGACACTGCGACTGCGGCTGTAGGAGCGAGTCGACTGACCCGGACGCTCGGAAATATCCAGCCCCGGAAACCGGACATACCGCGTTCCGTCGGCCGACAGCACGGCGAAGGGCTCACCGTCGGCGAACTCGGCGTGAAAATCGGCCAATCGCTGGATGAGCGACGGCGGAGCACTGCCGACCCAAATCAGAATCGCGGGCCGCATCTTCTGCCGTTTCGCGTATGCACGTGCCTCGAGGAGCGCCTGAGCAAAGAGCGCGGTAACGCGATCGGCACGCCCCTCGTTGAACGTCTTGAGGTTCGCGACGTACGTTTGACCCTTGTCATTGCTCAGGATGAGGTCTCCGACATGATCGTGAGCAACCTCCTCGACCACGCGCCACCCATCTGCTTTCTCGAACAATGTCCGGAAAGCGTCAAGCGCAACGCGCGCCGGCATAGGGTTCGGCAGCGATCTCATATCGCACTCACTTGGCCAAGTGAAATCACTTGGGCGTGTTAAATGACATGGCCATGTTATGACCATCTCAGGCGCGCCGCAAGCATCGCTCGCTCCGACATCGCTTTCACACCGTCATTGTCGATGAGAGGTGGCCTCGCTCATTCGGACAGTTTTCTGAGATTTTTAAGTGGAACGTCCGAGGCAATCATGCTGCCGATTTGATCGCAGGCAGCGTC
>NZ_CADFDL010000024.1:0-20871 GCF_902832865.1 Burkholderia sp. BCC0397
GCAGCTTTTTCGATTCCTTGTCGCCGCGGCCGGCCGCGATCGACAGCCACTTCTCCGCTTCGCGCGAATCCGAGCCCATTTCCTCGAGGCCGAACAGGTAGAAACTGCCGAGCGCCTTCTGCGCATTCAGGTCGCCGCGCTCAGCGGCCTCGCGCATCCACTTGAGGGCCTGGTAGCTGTCCTGGCGCACGCCGTCGCCACGGAAATAACGCAGGCCGAGGTCGTAGGCGGCCTTCGGCTGGGTCTTCGCGGTTTGCTTGAGCGCGGCGATGCGCGGATCGTCCCGGTCTTCCGCATCGTCCCTTTTTTGATAGGAGACCTGATCTTTAGGGCGATCGGAACAACCTGTGTCGTCGCAGATCCGTACCGTGCTGGCGGTAACCGACGGATCCTGCGCGCACGCGGCCAACAGCAACAGCAGCCCCGGTGCGAGTAAACGGCGATACATGGGTACTTTCCTCAAGTTTTATTGGCGCCGCAATTCTTCGAGCTATCCCACCCCGTGGGCTCGTACCCGGTTGCGTGCGGCGCAGCGGATACAATTCCATCCGCCAACGCCGACACGCAGTCCTAGGCTCTCTCAGGCTCTCTCTTCGAATCGTTCCGTCACTGCTTCATTGCTGCCGCTTTTCGCCGACCCGACTGTGCCGGCATCGACCCCCAAACATGACGCGACAAACAATAGTGACGTGGTGAGCAATAATAATGGAGAAAAATGGCATGTCAAGGTCCTTCGCGCATTTAAAGTTTGCATGACGCGTCAGCTTTGATATGCTCTTCCTCGCCAAAACCCCTGGAGACCCCATCGAGATGTCCACCACCGAGCAGGCCAACGTCGATCTCATCACCGCCAACAAGGTGCGCGATCTCCTGAACCGGAACGGCATTCCGCCGCGAAGTCACAACACGACGATCGCGAACGTGCTCGGCCTGAGCTTCTCGGTCGTCACGCGCAAGATGAAAGGCCTGATCCCGTGGAACCTGTCGCAGTTGCAGGACATCGCGACGCACTTCGGCGTGCCGCCCGCGATCCTGCTCGACGACAAGGGCACGCAGCCGGCCGCGGCCGAGATGATCGACGCGACGTTCGTGATCGAATCGAAGCGCTTCCGCTGCCGCGCCGCGATCTCGACGAAGGCCACCAGCCAGATCGAGACGGATTTCGTCGCGCTGCAGTGGCAGGGCGAATGGATCGTCACCGAACGCCAGCACGCGCGCGAGGGCCGCACGTATCCGGTCGACGTGATCGAGCTGCGCTCGGCGCAGCCGAACGTGTATGCGGCGCGGATCGCCGTGGTCGACGATTCGCACGACGTCGCCGAAACAGTCTGTGAATATTTCATCGAAAAAGGCGTGAACGCGATTCCGTTCTTCGACGGCGCGAGCTTCCGCAAGGCGCTGGAAGTCGAGGATTTCGACGGCTACATCCTCGACTGGATGCTCGGCGACCAGACGGCCGCCGAACTCGTGCGCGGCATCCGCTCGAGCGAAAACAGCGGCGCGCCGATCTTCCTGCTGACCGGCAAGATCTCGACCGGCGAAGCGAGCGAGGACGAAATCGCGCACATCGTGTCGCACTACAACGCGCGCTGCGAAGAAAAGCCGGTGCGCCTGCCGATCCTGTTCGCGGAAGTGGCCCGCGAACTGAAGCTCACGCTGTCGGCGGCGGCCGCGGCGACGAACTGAGCACCGGGCACCGGGAACGGAAACCGGAACGACAACCCGCCACACGCACCACCAGACCGAGGGAAAGACATGCGCGTTTCAACCATCTGGACCAAAAGCCTGCTGACGGCCTGCCTGCTCGGGATGGCCGCCGCGGCATGGGCCGCGTCGTCGTTCACGTTCACCGTCGACGGCAAGATCAGCAAGAGCAACCAGCAGGGAAAGATGACTTACATCTTTTCCGAGCAGGCGCTGATGGCGCTGCCGCAGCATACGATCGTCACGTCGACCAGCTGGACGCCGAAGGCGACCTTCACCGGCCCGCGCCTGTCCGACGTGCTGAAGACGGTCGGCGCGCACGGCACGCAGATCGAATTCCGCTGCATCGACGAATACACGTTCACGATTCCCGTGTCCGATGCCGACAAGTACGGCGTGATCCTCGCGCGGACGATGAACGGCAAGGTGCTCGGCAACGACAACTACGGCCCGCTGTGGATCATGTATCCGCGCGACCAGTATCCCGACGAGCTGAAGACGCCGCTCGGCGAAGCCAAGTTCGCGTGGCAGATCATCGGCCTGACCGTGAAGTGACATGACGCGGCGGCGATGGAAAAATAGAAAAATCATCCTGGTCCTCGGCTCGCTGTGGATCATGGGGTTCGCCGCGTGGGCGTTCCTGCTGTGGGACCTCCTCGCCACCTCGGTCAACGAGGGCGTGCTCGAGGGGCCGCGCGAAGGCGTGTTCTGGACCGCCGCGCAATACCGCAACGTCTATACGCGCTTCGACCGGCAGCTGATTCTCTACGCGACGCACGAAGACGACGATTTCGATCACGTGCAGATGCAGCTCGACAGCCTGTCGGTGTCGTTCGGGTTCCTGCAGCGGCCGTCGGAAGTGTCCCAATACTGGCTGCGCATCCCGCGCGCGCGCAACGAGATCGACGCGCTCGGCGAATTCATGACGCGCCTGAAGCGCGAGGTACCGCTGTTGCGCGACGCGCCGAAGCAGGCGCGGCAGGTGATCGACGAAGTCAATGCGTACTGGCCGAAGGTCAACGGCCTCGCGAACTATTTCCGCGCGATCGAAATGGCGCAGCGCGATTTCACGTTCCATCAATTGAAGGACAAGCAGCGCGCGCTCCTGATCCTCGGCATCGTGCTCGGCGTGATCCTGTGCGCGCTGTTCCTGCTGCTGTTCTACACGATGCGCACGCGCGACGACCTGCTCGAACGGCAAAACGCGGCGCTCGATGCGGAACGCAAGGCATCCGACCGCGCATTCGAGATGATCGAGGCGAAGAACGCGTTCCTCGGGATGGTCAGCCACGAACTGCGCACGCCGCTGCAGGCGATCTGCGGATCGATCGAGATCCTGCTGGCGCGCCCGCAATCCGACGCGAACCTGAAGACGATCCGGCGGCTGCAGAATTCCGCGCTGGCGCTGGAAGCGCTCGTCAAGGACCTCACCGACTACATCAAGCTGCGCTCGACGAAACGCGTCGCCGAACTGGATACCGTCGGCATCGCGCCGCTGCTCGCCGAAGTGCTCGAACCGCTGCGCACGAAGATCGTGGCCAGGCGGATCGCGGTCACGCAGCTCGTCGAGCCGCCCGGCCTCGCGATCCGCTCCGATCGTAAGCTACTGCGGCAGGTGCTGTCGAACCTGATCGAGAACTCGGTCAAGTACACGGCCGACGGCTCGATCACGGTGGCGATCACGCTCGCCGACGCGCCGGCCGGCCAGCAGGTGAAGATCGCCGTGCGCGACACCGGCGCCGGCATCGCGAAGCAGCATCTGTCGAAGATCTTCGAGCCGTTCTATCGCGCGAACGACGCGGTCGGGCTGCACGTGGACGGAATCGGCATGGGGCTCGCGGTCGTGCGCGAAATCGTGACGACGCTGCGCGGGCATGTGGACGTGCGCAGCGTGGTCGGCGAAGGCAGCGAGTTCGTCGTGACGCTGCCGGTCGAAGTACCCGGCGTCGACACGGCCGGCACCGCGGCCGTCGACGTGCCCGCGTTGCCGCCCGTGCCGGCGCACCGCGGCCGGCGCGCGCTGGTGGTCGACGACAACGACAACGCGCGCGAAACGCTCGGTGCGATGCTGTCGGCGCTCGGCGTCGACGCCGATCTGTGCGGCACCGGGCAGGACGGCGTCGCGCGCTTCGGTACGGGCCGCTACGACCTCGTCGTGCTCGACCTCGAACTGCCGGACCTGAGCGGATTCGACGTGGCGCGGCGCATTCGCGCGGTGGCGGAACCCGACGACGACGGCCGGCATCCGGCGATCCTCGGCGTCAGCGCGTATGAATCGGCGGCGTTGCGCGAGAACCAGCGGGTGTTCGACGCGTTCCTGCCGAAGCCGGTCCACCTGCGCGAACTCGGCGCGCTCGTCGAGAAGCTGCTCGCCTGAGCCGCGCGCCGGCGCGGCGTCACGCGTTCCCGTCTGCTTGCCTGCTTGCCTGCTTGCCTGCTTGCCTGCTTGCCTGCTTGCCTGCTTGCCTGCTTGCCTACTCGCCGATCAGATGCAGCACGAGGTCGCGCCGGTGCGCCGCGCGACGATGCTCGAACAGATAGATCCCCTGCCACGTGCCGAGCACCATGCGTCCGTGCTCGACCGGAATCGACAACTGCACCTGCGTGAGCGCCGTGCGCAGATGCGCGGGCATGTCGTCGGCGCCTTCGGTGTCGTGCTCGTAGCGCGTGTCGTCCTCGGGCGCGAGCGTCGCGAAATAGCGTTCGATATCGCGCTGCACCGACGGATCCGCGTTCTCCTGGATCACCAGCGACGCCGACGTATGGCGGCAGAACACGGTGAGCAGGCCGGTGCGGATCGCCTGCTGGTCGACGAACGCACGCACCCGCGGCGTGACTTCGACGAGGCCGCTGCCGCGCGTATCGACGCCGACGTGCGTGATGGCCTGTTGCATCGCCATGATCTCAGGCCAGCGCCGCGAAGCCGTCGGCTTCGATCTGTTTCGCGTCGACGGGGCGCACGACGCGCGCGACTTCGACCCCATCGCGCAGGAACACCAGCGTCGGCCACAGCTTCACGCCGAACGAGCGGCCGAGCGGACGGCCGGGGCCGTCCTCGATCTTCAGGTGCCGCACGGCAGGATGCGCGGAGAACGACGCCGTGATCGCGGGCTGCGCGCCCGCGCAGATCCCGCACCAGTTCGCGCCGAATTCGATGACGGTTGCGCCGCCCAGTGCATCGACTTCCGCGCGGGTCGGCGCGTTGGCGGTGTAGCGTTGCTCGGGTTGCTCGGTGTCCATCAGGCCCTCGTGTGCGTTGGCGGAACGTGACCGCACGCGCCGGCGTGATGCAGGCGGCCGCGGTCTTCGATTTCTTACTGTAGCGGAAAAGGCTGCGCGCTGCCGGCTCGGTCCGGCGCGGCGCTGGCGACGCCTGTGCGCGCACGTTTCGGAATGACACGACAAGATTCGGAGCGCCGTGCCGCCGCGACGGGATCAGCATGAGAACCGATCCCGTCAACGAAGGACTCGACATGAATGCGCCACATTGCGTCACCGAACCGAACATCCTCTACTTCGGCACGCCCGTCGTGCTGATCAGCACGCTGAACGAAAACGGCACGGCCAATCTCGCACCGATCTCGTCCGCGTTCTGGCTCGGCTGGCGCGGCGTGATCGGCATCGCCGCCAGCTCGCAGACCACCCGCAACCTGCTGCGCACCGGCGAATGCGTGCTGAACCTGCCGTCGTCGGCGCAGGCGGACGCGGTGAACCGGATCGCGCGCACGACCGGCACGTATCCGGTGCCCGACGGCAAGCGCGCGAAAGGCTACGTATTCGAGCCCGACAAGTTCGGCACGGCCGGATTCACCAAGGCCGCGTCGCAAACCGTCGCGCCGCCGCGCGCGCTCGAATGTCCGGTGCATATGGAGGCGGTCGTCGCGGCCACGCACGGGATCGGCGACGACATGCCCGACCTGCGCGGGCGCATTCGCGTGTTCGAGGTGCGCATCCAGCGCGTGCACGCGCACCCCGACCTGCTGATGGACGGTCAGCCGGACCGCATCGATCCGGACAAGTGGTCGCCGCTGATCATGAGCTTCCAGAAGTTCTACGGGCTGGCGCCGCGACAGGTGCATGCGTCGCGGCTCGCCGAGATTCCCGAGCACGCGTATCGCAGCCCCGACATCGAGCGCTCGCGCGATGCGGGCGTGCTGACCGGGACCGGGCGGTCTTGACGCCGCACGCGTCGGCACGGCGGCATCGCTGAGGAACGCGACGCGGATGATCGGCGCGGTATTTGGCGTCGCGGTGCCGGGCGCGCTGACAACGCGGGCGGCGGCGCGACCGGGCTGCGGGTCGCGATGCTGGCGGGCAGCGCGCCGCGACTCGCGGACGCGGCGCTCGCATGACGCACGGCCGGCACCGGCACGCGGGCCGGCGCCACTAAGCTGATCGGATAAGATACGGCCGGCCACGCACCTTGGCCCATGACCGAACCGACGGAGTGTTTTCAGTGATTCAACCGACCCAAGTATTCAAGGACAACCTCGCGCAACTGCCGGCCATCGACGGCATCGCGCGCATCGATCTCGTCGGCGCGAACGGCGACGTGGTCGCGACCATCGAGAACCAGCCGGGCAAGCAGGGCTCGCTCGCGGTGTACCACTATCTGAAGCAGGCGTTCGGCACGCTCGACGCGAAAGCCGCCGAACACGGCCTCGCGGTGTTCGCCGAGCATACGGCCGACGCACGCAATCGTCCGGGCGCGCACCCGAATGTCGATCGCCTGCTGGCGATCGTCGCCGGCGGCGACGCGCTGCGCATCGACGTCGTCGCGAACGGCTGAGTCGGCGGCGACGCGGGCGCATGCCGCCGGGCGGTGCGCGCGACCATGACATACGGGCGAAAACGCGCGATTGCCGCGCCCGTTCCACTTTCCCCGGAGACAGCCTGCGTGTTTCTTTCCGTTGCCTCACCGCTCACCCGCCGTCTTGCTTCGATCGTTTCGATCGCGGTATTTGCCGGTGCCGCGTTCGGCGGCACGGCATCGGCCTCGCCCGATACGCTGCGCACGGCCTCCGAGATCGCCGGGGCGTCGCTCGTGCCGCTCGGCGTGCTGCCGCGCTCACCTGAAAGCGGTTCGCTCGATTCATTCTGCACGCAATATCGCGCGAAAACGACCACGGCGGCCGGCCGCGAAGTCGCGCAGCGCAACTGGATCGTGACGTCCGAGGCACCGCTCGGGCGCTACACGGTCGTGACCTTCGCGAGCGGATTCAACGCCGGCACGAGCGCGATGTGTTTCGCGCGCAACGGCAATATCGGCGTATTCGACGGCACCACACTCGTCGCACTCGGCTATACGGCACGCAAGGCCGGCTGGCAGCTCGGCCCGGTCGATCGTCTGGAAAACGGCGCGCTGCTCGTCTGGGGCGGCAACGGCCCCGGCGCGCCCGTCGGCGAGCTGCACGAAGAAAGCGGCGGCCTGCGGTTGACCCGCGTCGCCGCCGAGCGTACGTTCTGCGACGGCCGCGCGGTCGTGCCGAACGTCTATGGCAAGCCGCTCGACGTGGCACGGAGGATCCTGATCGCGCATGGCTGGCAGCCGCTGCGACCGCGCGAGAAGCCGGATGCAATGGACGGGGCTGCAACGCTCGCGAAGCACGGCATCGTCGAAGCTGAAGCGTGTTCGGGCACCGGCGTCGGGTATTGCGCGCTGCGCTACCGGAACGCGGCCGGCGTGCTCGGCGTGACGACGGTGGGCGGCGAGCCGGACCAGCCGTCGGCAAACACCGTGATCGATTATCAGGTTGGCTGTCGCAAATAGTGAGGGGCGCAGGCCGCGCATGCGCAATGCATGCGTCCCGCGATCCGTGCCGTCCGGCCATCGTCCGTTCGCTCGATTGACCGGCCTCGCGCGCCCTCCTAAACTGACCTCCCTTTTACGCTGCACCAGCACAAGGGACTGCCATGATCGACTTCTCCACGCTTGCACTGTTCTCCGGCGCGTGTCTCGCGCTGACCGTTACGCCCGGCCCGGACATGTTGCTGATCGCGTCCCGCAGCGTGAGCCAGGGGCGACGCGCCGGCTTCGCGACGCTCGCGGGCATTCAGGCCGGCACCTACTGCCACGCGCTCGCGGCCGCGCTCGGTCTGTCGCAGCTCTTCGTCGCGGTGCCGCTCGCGTATGACGCGGTGCGTTTCGCAGGCGCCGCGTATCTGCTGTATCTCGCGTGGAAAACGTTCCGTTCGGATGCGACCGCGCTGTCGCCCGTCGCGTCGCAACGTCGCCATTCGACCGCGACGATCTTTCGCCAAGGGCTGACGACGAACCTGCTGAACCCGAAGATGGCGCTGTTCGTGCTCGCGCTGTTCCCGCAGTTCGTGCGGCCCGAGCACGGCTCGATCGCCGTGCAGATTCTCGTGCTCGCGACGGTGCTGAACCTGATCGGGATCGTCGTGAACGGCGCGGTGATTCTCTCCGCGAACCGGCTGAGCCAGCGGATCGGCGCGCGCCGCCGGCCGTCGAAGGTGCCGCAGTATCTGCTCGGGTCGGTGTTCGTGGGGCTGGCGGCGCGGCTCGCGGTGGCGGGGCGGAACTAACCCCGTCGCGAATCCGTCGTGCCCGGTCCACGCTGACACCGAATCGCGCTGCTTGCCGGGCCCGGATTTCCCGAGCGTGCTCGGGTCCGCACATCGCCACCAATCTCTCCGACCGAAGAAATACGGTCGCGAACTCCCCTCACGTCTGACCAACCGCCTGTGTCCGCAGTTGCGGTCGGTCACCGTTCGCCTGCATCACGCGCCTCCCCAAAGCGGCCGGCTTCTACATACGCGCCATCAAGCCCCGCGGCGTCGCGCTCGCCACTTCGAGAAACGGCCGCACGGTGACGCGGATGAAAACGGCCCTCAGCGCGTCGCCCCCAGCGCCACGCGCAGCCGCTCCATCAATTGCGTGTAGTGCCGCAGCACGTCGTCCTTCGACACGACGTTCGCGGTCGCGAAACGCTCGGACCACGCCGGCTTCCACTCATACGAACCGTGCACGCTGCGGTCGCCGTCGGGCGCCTGGATCAGCGAGCGGATCCGCGCGTCGCGGCCCGGCCCCGTATGCATCTCGAACAGCGCGTGGATGAACGTGTGATACGCGTCGTACACGTCGTCGTCGAACAGGTAGCGGTAGATGTGGAACGTGCGGTCGAGGTCGCGCTTCGCGCGGATCACGTCGTCCGGCGAGATGTCCTTCCAGTAGCCGATCCACGTGTAGAAGCACAGCAGCGCATTGAGCTGCGGCGCGACCGTGTCGTACAGCGCGAGCCGCTTCTCGATCAGCCGCTGGTTGGTCCACTGCACGAGCTCGAGCCGCTTCAGCCGGCGCGCGACCAGCCAGCCGAGACAGGCGACCGACAACGGCGTCAGCACGCCGAGCGTGAGCTTGACGATTTCCAGCGAATTCCACGGCGTATTGAATGGCTGCATGTAGGGCTCGACAGGAAGAAACGCATTCGCGCCGACGCACGACCCCGGCGCGCCACGCAGCGCCGCCTGGCCGATCGCGTCGGGCATTGACCGTTAGTTGCTTGCACATCGAACAGTGTGCGACCGCACCGGCAATACGTGCGATGCGACTCACCCCATCAGTTTATCGGGCGATTGTCACCGCGCGATGACCGCTCGTCGACGCGTCGCCGCGCGCCCGCCCCGCTTCAGGTCGGCAGCGCCGACGTGAGCTTGACCTTCTGCATCGGAATGTCGGTCTTCACGCTGAGCACGCCGGGAATACGCGTCAGGTATTCCATCTGGAAGCGCCGGTAATCGTCGATGTCGGCCGCGACGACGCGCAGCAGGAAATCGCAGTCGCCGGCCATCAGGTGGCATTCGACGACTTCCGGCATCTGCTGAACGGCCTCGGCGAAACGGTTCACCGATTCCGCGTCCTGCCCCTTCAGCCATACGCGCGTGAAGATCGTCAGCCCCTTGCCGACCTTCGCCGGATTCAGCACGGCCACGTATTTCTCGATCACGCCGGCTTCCTCGAGGAGCCGCACGCGCCGCAGGCACGGCGACGGCGACAACCCGACCTCGTGCGCAAGCTCCACGTTCTGCATGCGGCCGTCGCGCTGCAGCGCGCTCAGGATCCGGCGGTCGATAGCGTCAAGTTTCATTTGGCATTCGATTCCAAAAAATTCGTGCATCACGCGTTCAATGCCAAATTCTGAGAAAAATCTGGCGACAACGCAACCCGATTCGAGTCAAAAAAGCAGACAATCCCTCCCCCGAAGGAGGAGTAATGAGCAGTAGCGTTTCAACGTCGTCCGGGCTTCGCGACAAGCCCGCCTATGTCGCCGAGATGGGTCGCGGTTTGCGCGCGGCGCTGCCCGTCATGCTGGGTTTCGTGCCGTTCGCGCTGGTGCTGGGCGCGCAGGCCGCGCAGAAAGGGCTGAGCCTGTTCGAGGTGCCGATGATGACGGGCCTGAACTTCGGCGGCGGCTCCGAATTCGCGGCGATCCATCTGTGGACGTCGCCGCCGCACATCGCGTTGATCGTCGCGATGTCGTTCCTCGTGAATTCGCGCCACATCCTGATGGGGGCAGCGTTCGAGCCGTATATCCGGCGCCTGCCGCGCCGTCGCGCGTTCGTCGCGCTGTTCTTCATGTGCGACGAGAGCTGGGCGATGTCGCTCGCCGATGCGCGCGAGCGCTCGGCCACGCACATCAGCGTGCCCTATTACGCGGGCATCTGCATGGGGCTCTACCTGACGTGGATCTCGATGACGACGCTCGGCGCGGCGGTCGGCCCGACGATCGGCAACGTCGAACAGTACGGCTTCGACATGGCGTTCACGGCCGTGTTTCTGGTGCTGCTGCGCGGCATGTGGAAAGGGGTGCGCGCGAGCCGCCCGTGGTTCGTGAGCCTCGTCGTCGCGGCGGCCACGCATCTCGCGCTGCCCGGCGCGTGGTACGTCGCGGCCGGCGCCTGCGCGGGGCTGATCGCCGCGCTGCTGTGGGAGCCGCGCGATGCCTGAGCTGCCGGATTTCAGCACTGTCGCGACGATCGTGCTGATGGCGTCGACCACCTACCTGTCGCGCATCCTCGGCTACGTGCTGCTGCGCAACCGCACGCTGAGCCCGCGGATGGCGTCGGTGATGGAGAACGTGCCGGGCTGCGTGCTGATCTCGGTGATCGCGCCGGCCTTCGTGTCGACGCGCCCCGCCGACCTGTTCGCACTCGCGATCACGCTGCTCGCGGCGACGCGCCTGTCGATCCTGCCGACCGTCATCGTCGGCGTCGTGTCGGCCGGCCTGCTGCGCTACCTGCTCGGTTGAGCGGTTCCGGCCGCCACACCGGCAGGCACATGCCGCGACACGGCAAACGGGCGCACGATGCGCCCGTTTTCACGTCCGCGCGGACCGGCGCTACCGGCGCGACACGACGATCCTCACGCCGGAGTGCTAGCCTTGTGGCTTGCGCCACGCCGCACTTCCCCTCTCATTGCCCTTCACGAGGATCGTCCCGATGCAAGCAACCCGCCCGCTGTTCGACCGTGTCCTGCTCACCAACGACGACGGATTCGACGCTCCCGGCCTCGACATACTCGAACAGGTCGCCACGCAACTCGCGCGCGAAGTGTGGATCGTCGCACCGGCCGAGGACCAGAGCGGCACGTCGCATTCGCTGAGCCTGCACGAACCGCTGCGCGTGCATCGCAAGGGCGAGCGCCGCTTCGCGGTGCGCGGCACGCCCGGCGATTGCGTCGCGATCGCGGTCAGCCACCTGATGAAGGGCGCGCGGCCCGACGTCGTGCTGTCCGGCGTGAATCGCGGCGCGAACCTCGGCACCGAAACGGTGTTTTCCGGCACGGTCGGCGCCGCGATGACGAGCATGCTGGTCGGTGTGCCGGCCATCGCGCTGAGCCAGGCGTTCGTCGATCGCAACGCGGTGCCGTGGGGCACCGCGCTCGCGCATGCGCCGGACGTCATCCGCCGGCTCGTCGCCGCCGGCTGGGACAGCGACGCGTGCCTCAACGTGAATTTCCCGCCGCGGCCGGCCGAGGACGTGCGCGGCCTGAAGGTGACGAACCAGGGCGCCGGCACGCTGCAGGGTGTCGAGATCGTGTCGGGACGCGATCCGCGCGAGATCGACTATCACTGGCTGAAGCTCGCGCGCGCGCCGCGCGACGACGATGCGGATTCGGAAACGGTCGCATTGGGCGAAGGGTATATCGCGGTCACGCCGCTGAAGTTCGAGCGCACGCACGATCAGGCGCTCGCGCGGCTGCGGTCGAATCTGGGCTGATCGAGCACGCCTTCGAACGGCCGCGGCGGTTGCGCAACTGCGATGCCGGCGCGCCGCCGCGTCACCGCATCACCACGTCACGTCAGGTTCAACCCGCCGTCGAGCATCACGATCTCGCCCGTCACGTAATCGGATGCGACGAGCATCACGACCGTCTGCGCGATATCGTCCGGCGTCGCCGCGCGGCACATCGGCGCGCGCTCGCGCCAGAGCTGCTGCGCTTCCGTCCAGTCGGCGGTCAGCGGCGTATCGACGAGCCCCGGCGCGACCGCATTGACGCGAATCGCCGGCGCAAGCGTGCGTGCGAGCAGCCGCGTCGTGTGATTGAGCGCGGCCTTCGCGGCCGCATACGGAATCGACGCGCCCTTCGGCCGCACGCCCGCATGCGAGCTGACGTTCACGACGCACCCGGCCCGCCCGTGCGACGCCGACTCGCGCAGCGCGGCCTCCGCTTCGGCGACCAGCCGGAACGGCGCGATCACGTTGATTTCATGCATCTCGCGCCACACGTCGGGCGTGGCCGCCGCGAGGTCGTCATGCGGAATCACGCGGCTGGCGCCCGCGTTGTTGACGAGCACGTCGAGCCGCCCGTGCACGGCGAGGGCGTCGCGGATCAGCCGCACGCGTTCGGCATCGTCGGCGAGATCGGCCTGCACGTAGGCCGCGCCAAGTTCGCGCGCCATTGCACGCCCGGTGTCGGCCGAGCTGCGCGAATGCAGGATCACCGCGTAGCCGTCGGCCGCCAGGCGACGCGCGACGGCCGCCCCGATTCCCGACGTCGAGCCGGTGACGAGCGCGACCGGCCGGTGCAGGCGCGACGCGCGCGGCTCGCCGGCGGTTTCGGTTTCAGGTGCGGTTTCGGTTTCAGGTGCCGTTTCGGTTTCAGATGCCGTTTCGGCAAGCGGGGCAGACATCGGCGGGAGCGGCGCATCCATGGCGTGGAACCCTGTCAGTGGCGTTCCCGCATCATAAGCGCGGTGGGGCACAGGATCGAAGCGCAATCGATCCGGCCCCCGTGCATGCAGCGACGCCGCCCGGTAGGCCAGGCAGCGCGACGGCTGCTCCCTGCGACGGCTTCGCCCCCCGTTCGCGATAAGCGAACTCATCCTCTGGATTGCTGCCAACGATGCATCAGCCAGAACACCAAGCCCGCCACTGCCCCCAGGCCCAGGAACGCCAGGAACCCCAAAACGACCGACAAGCCGGCCTTGAAAACATCGTCATCCCAGATGGCGGTGTAAATCAAATAAGTGGCAATCCATGTCAACAACCCCGTGATGCTGCCGCACAGGCACGATGAAATCATCGAAACGCGCCAGTATTTCGTGACCAGCAGATATTGCGGAATCGCAAACGCTGCCGTGCCGAAATATGCGATTGGAACGGAATATTTGAGCGACCCGGGATCGTCGGCCAAATACGACCACACCAGGCCGGGCACGAGGGCCGAGAGCGCAAAAGCAAGAAAAGGTATCTGACGCATCGATGTAGGCAGCCGCTGGCTGCAGCCATTCTATTTATTGAAATCAAGCGCGTTCGGCGCACGAATCGCTCATCTCGCGTGGCCACGTTGCGACCCTCGCCGCTTCGCGATGCCCGCGCCGACGATAGGCGTCGTCCAACTCGCCCGAAACCGGGACGTCATCGCGTGTTCGACGTGCACGCACCATCCCGCGGCAGTCCCGCTCGCGCACGTTGAACGAACGGCCTCCTCCCGAGATGACGTGCAATCGGCCGTCACGGCTGTTTCGGCAGTTCGACATACCCCTCGAGCTCGCCGGCGATATACAGCCGCTTGCCAACGCGCGGGTATTCGCACACGTCGTGCTCGAGCCGCTGCCCGCCGACGAGCAGCTCCAGCGGCGCCTCGCCGGTGTTCTGCACCGTATGCGCTTCTCCGCCGCGCGGAAAACCCAGAAAATCGCCAGGCCCGATTTCACTGGCGTGCTCGCCGATCGTCACCGCGCCGGTACCGGACAGCACGTACACGAATTCTTCTTCGTACAAGTGGCGGTGATATTCGGCCGATTCATGACCGGGCATCAGCGTGAGTAGGTGAACGCCGAATTGCGTCAGGCCCGTCAGGTCGCTGAGCTGTCGCTTGAGACGAACGGCATTGGGATTGAGCGAATGCACCGCGCGCGTCGGTTCCATCTTCGCGATATCGGCGGCCTTCAGCAGTTCCCGGGGAAAGGGAGTCGACATGGGGATCTCGCAAGCGTGAATGCTTCTGTTGGACGCGGTGCCGGCGCGGCCCGCGCGATGGCTATTGTCCGATATTTTCACGCTTGCAGACGGGTCGCAAGCCCCCGCAGGCCACGTCGCACTTCATCGAATGCCTTAAAGTTGCGCACGCAACCATTTTGACTGCGGACGACGCATGACGCTCAACCCACGTGTACGCCGCGCAGCTTCGTCAGCAACGCGACGAGACGATCGATGTGCGCATCCTCGGTGCGCCACGACGACACGCTGATCCGGAACGCCGGCCGCCCCTGCCACACGGTCGCGCCGAACCACACGTCGCCCGACGCCTGCGCGGCTTCGAGGATCGCCGCCGTTTCCTCGTCGGTGCCGGCGCGCACGAGCACCTGGTTCAGCACGACGCGGTTCAGCACGTCGTAGCCGGCCGCACGCAGGCCGTCCGCGACCCGCGCCGCCTGCGCGCAATGCCGCTCGACCATCGTTGCCACGCCGGCGCGGCCAAGCGAGCGCAGCGCGGCCCACACGGGAATGCCGCGCGCGCGTCGCGAGAATTCGAGGTTCAGGTTCTTCTGCGCATCCTGCGCGCCGCTCAGGTAGACGGCGTCGCTGTTCATCGCGGTGGCGAGCGCGGCCGCGTCGCGGCAGATCACCATCGCGCCGTCGTACGGCGTGTTGAGCCATTTGTGGCCATCGGTCGTCCAGCTGTCCGCGCCGTCGATGCCGTCCGTCAGCGCACGCTTCGACGACGCCCGCGCCCACAGGCCGAACGCGCCGTCCACGTGCACCCACGCGCCGGCCGCCTTCGCGGGCGGAATCAATGCCGCGAACGGATCGAATTCGCCGGTGTTCACTTCGCCGGCCTGCACACAGAAGATCGTCATGTCGTCGAGCGGCGGCAACTGCGCCGGGTCGATCCGGCCGTGCGTATCGACCGGCGCGACGACGATGCGCTTCATCCCGAAGCCGAGCACGCGCAGCGCCTTCTTCACCGTGATGTGCGCAAGCGCGGAGATCACGACTTTCACCTCCGGCGCGCCGATCAGGCCATCCTCGTCGATATCCCAGCCCTTGCGCGCGAGCAGCGCGCGCCGCGCGGCCACCAGCGCGACGAGCGTACAGGCCGTCGCGCTCGTGCCGAAGCCGACCGCGCTGCCTTCGGGCAACCCGAGCACATCGACGACCCAGCGCGCGGCCAGGCGCTCGAGCGTCGCGGCCACCGGCGAATTCGCATACGACGACGCGCACTGGTCCCACGCGAGCATCAGCCGCTCGGCCGCCGCCGCGGCCGGCAGCGTCGCGCCGATCACGAAGCCGAAGTAGTTCGGCCCGTTCGATGCGACCGTCGCGGGCGTGCCGTGCTCGTCGAGCAGGCGCAGCACGTCGTCGGCCGGGCGGCCCGTATCGGGCAGCGGCTCGTCGAACGCGGCGAGGCCGGCGAGTGCCGCCGCATCGGGAAACGCGCGCCGTTCGTTCGTTGCAGCCAGATACGCGTGCGCGCGCCGGTCGGCGTCGGCCAGCAGTGCAAGTTCGTCCATGTCGGGTGCCTCGGTCAGAGTCAGAGTTGCGAGAGATCGCGGCCGAGCTGTTGCAGCGCGCCGTCGATCCGCTTGTAGTACGTGAACTTGCCGACGCGGGTCGCCTGCACGAGCCCGGCATCCGCGAGGATGCGCATGTGGCGCGTGGTCGTGGCCGGCGCGATGCCGAGCTTCTCGGTGATGTACGTGCAGCACACGCCGAGTTCGTCGACATCGCCATGCGGTTGCGGCGGGAAATGCTTGCGCGGCTGCCTGAGCCAGCGCAGCACGGCCAGACGGCTTTCGTTGGCCAAGGCGCTGATGCGGGTGACGTCGTCCATGGGGGTTCGGCTTCGTTTGACGTTTTGAATATTAGCTAAATGACGAAATGTGGGCAATGGGTTTGAACGGCGATTCCAGCCTGCGATGCCGCGCGCCGGTGCGCACCGGCGCGCATTCGATGCGATCGCAGCGGGATCGGCGTCACAACGTCTCGCAGGCCGCGCGCGGGCAACGTGCTTTTACGCCAGCGACTGCGCGAGCCGGTCGATCAACGCCCGCACACGCCGCGGCTGCGCGACGCTACCCGGATAGACGATCTGCAGATCCACATCGCCCGGCGAGAACGCCCCGAGCACCTCGACGAGCGCGCCCGACGCCAGATCCCGCTCGACGTCGACCAGCGACTTCAGCGCGATGCCGTGCCCCGCGATGCACCACGCGCGCACGAGCGCCCCGTCGTTGGCGACGCGCCGGCCGCGCACCACCACGCGCTTCAATACGCCATCGATGCTGAACGGCCATTCGGCATACAGCTCCTGGCCGAAGCGCATCACGATGCAGTCGTGCACGGCGAGTTCGTCCGGGTGCCGTGGCGTGCCATGTGCGGCGAGATACGCGGGCGACGCGCACACCACGCGCCGCGCACGGCCGAGCGAACGGCTGCGCAGCGAACTGTCCGCCAGCGTGCCGCGGCGGATCGCGAAATCCAGCCCCTGCCCGACGAGGTCGACATACCCGTCGCCGAGATGCAGGTCGACCGTGACGCCCGGATGGTCGGCCAGGAACGCGTCGACGACAGGCACGACGCGCTCGCGCCCGAGATCGGCCGGCGCGCTCAGCCGCACCGGCCCCGACAGCGTCTGCACGCCCAGCCGCACACGGCTTTCGAGTTCGTCGGCCTCGGCCAGCAGGCGTCGCGCGCCGTCCACCAGCGTGCGCCCCTCGTCGGTCAGGCTGATCGCGCGCGTCGTGCGCGTGAGCAGCGCCGCGCCGTAGTGGCGCTCGAGCGCCGTCAGCCGCTCGGACACCGTGGCCGGCGACAGGCCGACCTCGCGGCCCGCCGCGGCCAGCCCGCCCTTCTCCACGATGCGCAGGAACAGCGCGAGGTTGTCGAGCAGCATTGTTCGCTCCTTCCGAAGGATATTTTCGCCATCTTCAGGATTATCAGGAAAAGTCGCAAACGGTACATTGATCGCCTGACGATCGACGCGCGGCCTCGCCGCGCCCACACGACGAGAGGAAATGCCCATGGAATACCGTACGCTCGGCCGCTCCGGCCTCAAGGTCCCCGTCCTGAGCTTCGGCGCCGGCACCTTCGGCGGCACCGGCCCTCTGTTCAGTGCATGGGGCAATACCGGCGTCGACGAAGCGCGCCGCCTGATCGACATCTGCCTCGAAGCCGGCGTCAACCTGTTCGACACGGCCGACGTGTATTCCGACGGCGCGTCCGAACGCGTGCTCGGCGCCGCGCTCAAGGGGCGCCGCGACCAGGTGCTGATCTCGACCAAGACGGGCCTGCCGACCGGCGACGGCCCGAACGACGCGGGCACGTCGCGCGCACGGCTGGTACGCGCCGTCGACGACGCGCTGCGCCGCCTCGACACCGACTACATCGACCTGCTGCAACTGCACGCGTTCGACGCCGGCACGCCGGTCGAGGAAGTGATGTCGACGCTCGACGATCTCGTGCGCGCGGGCAAGCTCCGCTATATCGGCGTGTCGAACTTCGCCGGCTGGCAGATCATGAAGTCGCTCGCGGCGGCCGACCGGCACGGCTGGTCGCGCTACGTGGCGAACCAGGTGTACTACTCGCTCGTCGGCCGCGACTACGAGTGGGACCTGATGCCGCTCGGCGCCGACCAGGGCCTCGGAGCGCTGGTGTGGAGCCCGCTCGGCTGGGGCCGGCTCACCGGCAAGATCCGGCGCAATGCGCCGCTGCCCGAAGGCAGCCGCCTGCATGAAACGGCCAGCTACGGGCCGCCGGTCGACGACGCGCACCTGTACGACGTGGTCGATGCGCTCGACGCGATCGCGGAAGAAACCGGCAAGACGGTGCCGCAGATCGCGCTGAACTGGCTGCTGCAGCGGCCGACCGTGTCGTCGGTGATCGTCGGCGCGCGCAACGAGGAACAGTTGCGGCAGAACCTCGGCGCGGTCGGCTGGGCGCTGACCGATGTGCAGGTCGCGAAGCTGGACGCGGCGAGCGCGGTGGAAGCGCCGTATCCGTACTTCCCGTATCGTCGGCAGGCGGCGTTCGCGCGGCTCAATCCACCGATGCGCGGGTGAGCCGCCACGCAACGCATCGGCATCAGGCCGACACGCGTGCCTCGCCGAGCCGCACGACCTTGTCGGTCGGCCCGATGACCGAGCGCCGGTGCGTGATCGCGATCACCGTGACGTCGCGGGCCAGCAGCCGCACATGCTCCATAATGTCGCGCTCGGTGGCTTCGTCGAGCGCGGAACTCGCCTCATCGAGAAACAGCACGGTCGGATTGCCGTACAGCGCGCGGGCGATCGCGATGCGCTGCCGCTCGCCGCCGGACAGTTTCAGGCCGCGCTCGCCGACCGTCGTGCGGAACCCGTCCGGCAAGCCGTCGATGAACGGCAGGATCGTGGCCTTCGCGGCCGCGTCGCGCAGGCGCTGCGCATCGCGCGGCCGGCCGAGCAGGATGTTGTCCTCCAGGCTTTCGTTCAGCAGCACGACGTCCTGCGGCACGACGGCCACCGCGCCGTACCAGTCGGCGCGATCGATCGTCGCGAGATCGACGCCGTCGACCAGAATGCGGCCGTCGGTCGGCTCGATCGATTTCAGCGCCAGCTTGAAGACGGTGGACTTCCCCGCGCCGGTTTCGCCGACGACGAACGTGATGCCGCCGCGCTCGGCCACGAAATCGACGTCGTGCACGCCGCGCCCGTTGCCGTATGCATAGCCGACGCGCTCGAACACGATGCGCCCTTCGCGCGGCACGAATGCCGACGCGTGCGACACCTGCCGCTCCTCGGGCGCCGTCCACAGCGCCGCGAACGGCACGAGCGCCGCGCGGGAACGCACACTCTCGTCGATCGAGCGCGCGAGCATGTCGAACGGCAGGTTCAACTGCAGCAGCAGCGTGTTGAACAGCACGATGTCGCCGATCGACAGCGCGCCGGCCGCATGACGCGGCAACAGCAGCCAGAACGTCACCGAGAACTGGACTGCGAGGCCGAGCCCCAGCAGCGCGAGAAAGCCTACGTGCTGCATCACGTACGCCCGCCAGTTGTCGCGCTCGGCGCGCGCTTTCTCCGCGAAACGCTCGCTCATCCAGCGATGGCTGCCGAAATGCCGGAGCGTTTCCATCGCGTTGATCGCGCCGCCGACGAACCGCGCATTCTCCTGCCCGGCCTCGATCGCGCGATCGAGGTACACGCGCGAGCGCCGCGCGGAAACGATCGCGATTGTCACCGCGATCGCGCCATACGCAGCGGTGATGGCCGTCACTTCGAGATTGATCAGTGCGCCGAGCGTGACGAGCGTGAAGACGATCTGCAGCGTGCCGGGGATCAAATCCATCAGCGCGAGCTGCACGAGCACCGACAGCGCCCGGCTGCCGCGCGTGTTCGCACTCTGGATTTCGGCCGGATTATGCTCGACGAAGAACGCCGTGGTCTTCTTCAGGATGCGCTCGAAAAAGCGCGTGCTGGTGATGAATCCCAGATTCCCGGAAGTCATGAAGGCCAGGTACTGCACGACGCGTTGCAGCGCGCTGGACAGGCCCAGCAGCACCGCGTAGAGCACGAAGCCCGCCATTAGCGCGTGCAGCACGCCGCGATGCGACAGCGCGTCGATCAGGCGAGAGAACAGATAGGGGGCGGCAACGGCGGTGGCGCTCGACAGCACGACGACGGCCGCGACCGTCAGCAACATCCAGCGATCGGCCTTCCAGTAGGCGCGCAGCACCTCGGTGATCGGATTCGGCGCGTGGTGTTCGTTCATGGCGCGATGGGCCGGGCGCGGCCCGGATGGCGACAGGCGGCCGAAAAGTCTAGCAGAGTGAAAGGATGCTCGTTGAGGCGTCCGGGGGCACGAGCGCGGCCCCGCACAGTCATTTGCGCGGCGTAGGAAAGCGCGGGCGCGTGGGCTGACTCATCGCATCGAGAACTGCCTATCGTTGCCAGGTGTGGCGTTTTCCGGACCCGCTCTGAACGCGCCCCTCCTGAAAAGGCCCGCGACATGCACGGGGCCGACGCCGGCCTGACCGTACGCGGTCCAGGAACACGACTACGGTCAATGGCCTGCTGCTGCAGAACAGCCTCTCACACAGTAGCCCCAGGGATACAAAACTAGTCCGTCAGTTATAATTTGTAGCCCCAAGGACACAACTTGCGTATGCCAATTTGTAGCAGAAGGGCTACAATGTTAGCCAATTTGGCAATTTATGACGCCCTGAGGCTACAAATGACAACCCTGGCCGATATTGGAGAGATGCTGAGAGAGGTTCGCCATTCCGCGGGACTTTCACAGAAAGAACTGGCCGAGCACGCCGGTGTCGCACGTACAACGCTTGCACGCATGGAGACGCTCGCGCGAGGCGACATGAGCGTATCGGCGCTCATTCGCCTTCTCGAGGCTGCTGGCTATGACCTGGGCGTGGTGAAGCGCGGACACGGGCGCACGCTGGATGACGTGCTAGCCGAACAGCGCACGATGGGAGACGCGTGATCATGCGGCTTCATGTGTACGTCAAGGGCAAACTCGTTGCTCATCTCTATCGTCAGGCGGTCGACTATGCATTGCGCTACACCGCAGACGCCCTCGACGCCGATTTTGCCAGTTTGACCATGCCCGTTCGCGAGAACCTGTCCGCATTTTTGTGGGCGAGGCGGTTGAACAGCACGTTATCCACGCGCCTGCATAAATCGCTCGCCGAACAGGATAGCAAACTGGTTC
>NZ_CADFDL010000025.1:0-4190 GCF_902832865.1 Burkholderia sp. BCC0397
CTTCGTCAGAACCGTCGTGATCGCTGCCGTCAGCGTCGTCTTGCCGTGGTCAACGTGACCAATCGTACCAACGTTCACGTGCGGCTTGGTCCGCTCAAATTTACCCTTGGCCATTTTCGACTCCCAGAAGGAATTTCACAGGTTGCGCCGCGCGCAAACAAGACACTGACTTTTTACTGCTGGTGCCCATGGGCAGGATCGAACTGCCGACCTCTCCCTTACCAAGGGAGTGCTCTACCACTGAGCCACATGGGCGCTACGCTTCAACTTAGCGGTCTGGAGCGGGTGAAGGGAATCGAACCCTCGTCGTAAGCTTGGAAGGCTTCTGCTCTACCATTGAGCTACACCCGCACGGGCCACTAACGATTCCTTACCGCTCACTGCGCTGATATCTTGGTGGAGGAGGTTGGATTCGAACCAACGTAGGCGTAAGCCAACAGATTTACAGTCTGCCCCCTTTAGCCACTCGGGCACCCCTCCGTAGAGAACTGACGATTATGGGGGTGCATCGCACTCCTGTCAAGCACATCCGGAAGATTATTTTCACTCTCTTCCCGACTTCCGCTTCCCGCCGATCCCCGCCCTCGCCCGGCTAAGGCAAGCGCGAGATGTTGCTGACCGGCACCACATCTTCGTCAGACTCCGCCTTCAACGCCGATCTGCATCTGCGCTAAAAACGAAAGACCGCCATCATACGACCTCTTTCGCACAATGCCAAGCGGGTAGACGCAAATTTCGGCAAATTTCATGCCGGGCGGGTTTGGCGAGCCGACTGGCGGTTGCTCGCGGGAGGTTCGGTGGTGCTTCCAGCGCGGAATAGACGCACTGCACGAGGCTCTGCAGCCGGCGCCGCATACTGCGAGGTCTCGCGATCAGGGCGCCATGTGCGTGCAAGGCTTTCGCGCCCTCTCCGGCAATTGCGGCGGGCCGGCTCCATCACCGAATTCGATCACCGCTGCGTTCGACGGGCTCACCGGAAGGCACGATACCGTCTCGAGTCGCCCTTCTACCTCCGCTACAAACTCTCCATGCGCCCGCTTGCTCTGCAACGACATTCTTCTCGGTCGAAACTGCACATGCCACGGTTCCGGTAGACGCCTGGTGCCGTTCGAGGCCGATCGGGAGGATCCGACAGCAACGCCTGGCTGACAGCGTCACCGCGGAGCCCAAGAGGCATGCTCGGCGCTTGGGGCGTATCAAGAGTTGAAGGCGACGCTCGATGGCGGGTGCGCGAGTCGGACGCACGTCGGCTAGCGCGCGGCACAATCGATGAATCGGCACGCGTTGGTCAGACGACGTTCCGCAGGATGAATCCGATGATTCTGCACGCCTTGATGTGCTTACAGCCGCCACTTGACGACGACGTACGTCCAGGTCCAGAGCCCTGCCTCTCCATAACCTTGTTGCCGCCGCGTCGAATGTTCCGCTGCTTGGCGTCGCCACGTCTCGTCGTGCAAGCCGCCTAACGTCATCGCAGCGAATCTTCGGCGTCCACGCGATATCACAACTGCTCGGACGGTGCCCGCCTCGTCCAACTGAACGCGAATGTCCGCGCCGGATTCGACGCAGGCGCCCTCGCCATCACCTCACGCTCCCGAAAACGTTATAAGCCGATATGTGGCGCCGGAGCATCGACATCCGACGTGCGCTGTCCGGCAATGCTCGAGCTGAAGGGGGATCAAGACCAAAGCACGGTGCACCAGCGTCCACGCGCTGGAGACTCTCCGTTCGGCGATCGGAATATGGCACGCACGGAACACCCGCCAGGCGTCGACGCAGGCAGCCCACACTTCGCGCGCCGATGGGCGAAGGGCGAGACCGCGTAGGCAGTGCCGCCTATTTGCTGATCGAGGAAATCTACGCGGTACAGGACGGTCAACGAGTGGTGACCTTACCCCGCCGATTTTTGATCTTGGTCGACCTGCAATACGCATACGGCGCGGCCGGCTCCTCAGTCGGGCCGCTTCTTGCCTCGACTCGAGCCTGTGCCTCGTGTCGATGAGGTTCTTTCAACGCGAGATATGGCGAGTTGGACCGAGAATGGCGCTTGATAGCAATGTCGCGCCTCTCCTGGCGCAGTTCGGTCACGCGGATTCATGCGACAAGGGAGCCGGGAGCGGTGACATCCTGTCCACTACTGCCAATAACACGCGGAAGGCTGAATGAACGCAAGGCGCATCCCGCTGCCACACGGTATATATCGACCTTGGCAGAAGATGCGCTCAATACGCCGGTGATCAACGCGTGTTGATCGATTATCAGATGACGAGAACTAGCAACGTCTGATCGCGGCCGGCGCCGGGCAAGGCCGGACGGAGGATTGCCATGGAGAGGTTGCCAAGGCGATTTCCCATTGCGGCTCTAATGGCCACCAGAGCGAACAAGAGTAGAAGGGCGGTGGCTTCAGCAACACCAGTTACTGGCATGCAGACACCCCGACAAGCGAGGTGCATTTTGCGCCAATTGACCTTTCCCCTCTGAAGTATCCCACTGTAAAGTTAGTGGCAAGGCCGCAGGAGAAACCTTGTCATGAAGAAGTCGCGGTTCAGTGAAGAGCAGATTATCGGGGTGCTGAAGGAAGCCGATGCAGGCATGAAGGTCGCAGACCTTTGTCGCAAGCACGGCATATCGGATGCGACGTTCTATAACTGGCGTAGCCGCTACGGCGGCATGGATGTGTCGGAAGCGCGCCGATTGCGGCAGTTGGAAGAGGAGAACCAGCGACTCAAGCGGTTGGTGGCAGACCAGGCGCTGGACATCCAGGTTCTGAAGGACGTTCTCGGAAAAAAGTGAGTTCGCCCGTGCAGCGCCGGGAAGTCGTGCAGCAGGTGATTGAACAGCATGACTATTCGGAGCGCCGGGCGTGCGCGCTCGTTGGCTTGAATCGACGGACGTTTCGGCGACCGGCGCCGGCAGATGCCGACCATGTTGTTCGGCAGCGTCTGCGCGAACTGGCGCAGGAGCGGCCGCGGTTTGGTTCGCCTCGCCTGCACGTTCTGCTGCGTCGAGAAGGACTGGTTCAGAACCACAAACGGACCGAACGTCTATACCGAGAAGAAGGCTTGTCGCTTCGCATGAGGCGGCGAAAGAAGCGTCCGAGTCATCTGCGCGTCGTGATGCCGACGCCCACTGGCGCGGACGAGAGCTGGACGACGGACTTCGTTGCGGATGCGCTTGCGAATGGTCGGCGTGTTCGAATGTTGACCATCATCGACACGTGGAACCGGGAATGTCCGCACATCGAGGTCGACTTCTCGCTAACGGGTGTCCGCGTGGCGCGCGTGCTCGAGCAGCTACGGCAACGAGGACGGTGCCCAAACTTGATTCAGGTGGATAACGGGCCGGAATTCATCAGCAAAGCGCTCGACGCTTGGGCACACGAGCATGGCGTCAAGCTGCAGTTCATTCGTCCCGGCAAGCCGGTGGAAAACGCATACATCGAGAGTTTCAACGGGCGACTGCGTGAAGAGTGCCTGAATCAGCATGCGTTCGTCAGCCTGGAGGACGCACGCAAGCGCATCGAAACGTGGCGAATCGATTACAACTCGATCCGCCCGCATAGTGCCTTGGGGCAACTGGCGCCGGGCCAATTCCGGCAATTGCATCAATCGAAAACCGGCGAGCCGACTAAATTACGAATGGTGTACTCGGCGGGGTAAGGTCACAATCTCAGGGCAGTGATTCCGATTGGGGCCGACGCCTTCGACACCCAGCTCATGCCGCATGGCGCTCGCCGGATGCTTTTTTGGGCGCCGAAATGCAAAAACCCCCGCCTTGTCGGGCGGGGGTTTCTGGCTTAGGGAGCCTGACGATTACCTACTTTCACACGGGAATCCGCACTATCATCGGCGTAGAGTCGTTTCACGGTCCTGTTCGGGATGGGAAGGGGTGGGACCGACTCGCTATGGTCATCAGGCAAAGGGGGTTGTTCTGCTGGCGTGGCCAACAGAACCAATCTGGGAAGAAGCAGTAATTTAGTTGGGTTGTGAGCTGTATCTCACACGTACGCGGTACTTCAACCGTCGTACGTCGAGTGCCTTGCACTCGACGCTCGATGTCCGTAAGCGCTAAAGCGCTAACGGGCATCGAGACAGACTTGTTATAGGATCAAGCCTTACGGGCAATTAGTATCAGTTAGCTGAACGCATTACTGCGCTTACACACCTGACCTATCAACGTCCTGGTCTCGA
>NZ_CADFDL010000026.1:0-3303 GCF_902832865.1 Burkholderia sp. BCC0397
TCCACGATCACCTGGAACTTCGACAGCGCCAATGGTCCGCAAAACGGGCAGTACGAAAAAGAGGTCGAACAAGCCTTTGCAACGTGGGCGGCTGCTTCCGGACTCAAATTCCAGGAAGTATCGGGCAACGCTTCTGCCGATATTTCGATCGATTGGGCGGACCTGAACACGGCCAGTACCGGTGAGGTTGGCTACACGACATTTAAGGCATCTCAAGGTGTCATTGCCTCAGGGGCCAGGATCGAACTCGAATCCCCGACGCAGGACGCGCTTGCTCATGGTTCGATCAGTGACCAGATCTACGCCGGGACGGATGCCACCTTCTATCAGACCGCGTTGCACGAAATCGGCCACGCGCTGGGGTTGGCAGACAATGCAGATTCGAGTTCGATCATGAACTACGATCTGACCTCGTCCAACCGGTCGCTAGACCAGACCGATATCAACGCCGTCCAGGCCCTGTACGGTTCCTCGGCGCAAACTGCAGCCTTGATTCAAGCGATGGCAGGTCATGCCCCTGCAGCGTTGGCGACCACCACTTCGATCGCTTCGGCAGAACAGGCATCGCAGCATGTTCAGTTGATCGCCGGAGCGCATTAATGTTGTCAATCGCGTCTCCATTAAGAAAATACTTCGAAATGCACAATCGATATATCACTATATCAGCACATTTCGCGGTGGCACTTTTATTGTCATTTTCCTTCGCGGGATCGCCCGCATCTCTAGCATCCGAATATAACTCAGGAAAAACAAACCCCGACAACCCAGATCAAATAAATATCAAAAAAACAATATTGATTAATATTAAAGAAATAGTTGATCACGGGGATTTATCGGACGAACTTTTTTACGAATCAAAGTTAGGAATTTCCATGGCCGGAGGCGAAACAAGGCATGTGAACGGATATGACGATCTTCAATATTTGCGCAGCCAGCCTTACCCAGGATCCGCAAAGTCTCACGACTGGGATGTTCAGCAATATTATTACACGACCATACCCGATTACTTTGATGAAAAATTTGGGATAAATGGAAATTACGTTCGCCCCTATGCCAAGGTATTTCTTCCGAGCGGGAAAATTGGCGCAGTTGCCAGCATTATCTTCAATACAGAAAAACTGTGCATCACCGAAGATGATGTAAAAAATGAATTCAAGAATAATTCACTTTACTCAGAGACCAGAGGGATGTTTAGAGTGAAATATTCAGGAGACCCGGGGAGAGATATCGATGTCGAAATGACATCAACCTATATGCTCCCCAAGCGATGCGTTAAGTACGTGAATTTCTCTCAAAATTTCACCGGGATAAAATAATCATGGCTGGAAACAATCTGACTCCGATCACAGGAAACGAAACGCTCTGGGGTGGCGCAGGCAAACTTACTCAGACAGAACTGGACTACATTAACAGCAGCCCGCTTCTCGTTGCAGAATTGAACGACTATCAAGCCGCCATCAACAACGGAACCGCACAGCCTATCGGTGAAATTTCCGGATCGGGAAATCGTCTTCAAACTGTTACTCTTTCGCCCGGAGTGCAGCAAATTCAAATGGGGCCGAACGTCATCGGCGAAAGTGCAACAAGCTTCGTCGGCGACTTGAGTTATGAGCTGGGTCACTTCGAGAATTATTCGAACGATCAAAACCTCTACAATAGTCTCGTCCCAAACCCCAATGATCCGACAGCCGGTCAAATGTCAGGCGTCGTTGGGACTATTACAGAGGCAGAGTCCGAAGCCAACAACTATGTCGTCCAGCAACAAATATCCAAAAATGCAGGAGCGACAATTAAGCTGAATGGAGACGCTAACTCCAACGAAACCCTGCAGTCTGCATTGGATAATGCATTTTCCACCGACAAAGAAAATGGCATTTCACCCGAGCAGGATCTCTCAAAGTTCGAAGAGGTTGCATCCGGCATCGCTGGAACGATCCCAATTGACAATACAGGCGTGCTGTTTTATGACTATTACGCCAACACTCCTGGCATTTTATACCAGCAATTCCACTCGGATACCCCCAACGCATCACAACTTGGATTGCAAGGCACTCAGTACATTAATGCATCCAACGTCTCCATTGATTACAATCCATCATCTGGCGGCCTGCAATCTGCCTCAATAAAGCTGTCTGATGGATCAAGTGAAAATTTTGGCTTCACCAACTCCGAAATATCCTCAGCTGCGTACACCAACGCTTCCGGAAACATCGTTTCGACCATTACCTACACTCACAACTCCAATGGCAGCTATTCGGCAACGATGACGGACGCCACGGGTTCAGTCGTGTCTACGCAGCAATTCTCCAGCGATGGCTCAGAAGTCGAAACTGTCACGAACGTCAGTACGCCAGTTGATGTGAATGCATCCGGATTGACCTTGACTACAAACGCCAATACCATCGACGTGAACGGGGCTGATTACGACACGACGATCCTCAATGGCAATCACGTCATTAACGCTCAAGCTGGCGACACCTTCCAACTTACCGGTGTCGGCTACAACGTAAACCTGTCAGCCACCGGCGCTGCGTCTAGTGTGACGTTCGAGGCAAACTCCGGTGGCACAGTCAACGGCTCGGCAGCTACTGTCAACGTCGCAGGGTCTGACAGCGTCACGGTCGACGGCAGCAATAACGGCATTAGCGAATCGGCTGGCGACTATCTTGTCGCAAACGGTGGCGGCAACATCATCAACGCTACTGCTGGCACTCAGGCATACATCACCGGTACGAGTGGCAACTTCGATACGGTTAACGCCAATGGCGACCACTTGGGCGGTACGACTGTCAACGATCAACCCACCGGTATCCTGCTGAGCACGAACGCCCAAGCCAACATAAATGGTAGCGGCAACGGCGTAAACGAGGCGACCGGCGATAGTGTTGGCATTTACGGGGGCGGCAACACGATCAACACAACTGCCGGAGCGCTCACGGTGGTGGGCAACACAAACGGCAACTTCGATACGATCAACGCCAGTAACGACGTGTTAGGTAGTAAGACCGCAAACGGCCAAGATACCGGTATCGGCCTCAACATCAACAGCCAAGTCAATATCAACGGCAGCAACGACGGCATCAATGAGGCCGCTGGTGACACGGCTGGTGTCTACGGTGGCGGCGACGTTATCAATCTTGCGGCTAATACTTGTACGGTTCTGGGCGATACGAACGGCGCCTTCGACACGATCAACGGCAATGGCGTTGAGAGGTGGCCGCGCGAATTCAGACAACCGGATAAGTGGAACGGCCAGGGCCTGAGCCGGCGATAATGCAGGCAAAGGAATCCGAGAAATGACGA
>NZ_CADFDL010000027.1:0-2892 GCF_902832865.1 Burkholderia sp. BCC0397
CTCTTCGTCATTTCTCGGATTCCTTTGCCTGCATTATCGCCGGCTCAGGCCCTGGCCGTTCCACTTATCCGGTTGTCTGAATTCGCGCGGCCACCTCTCACATCCTCTACGCTCAGCTGTCCGATACAGAGCCCTAAGCTATAGAGAAAGTTACCAATAACTATGTTTTCGTACGGGTCCATCCATCTCCCTTGCCCCAAGGCGCATGCTCGCGACTTTCCGAGTCTTGCTGCCCGTAGCGCTGCACGCCGAGTCTCCGGACGTAACGGCGGCGATGGGCGCGTTCTATAGACAAATATTCTGACAATCCCACGTCAACGCGACTTTTCCAGATGGGCTGCGCGCTGCAACTGATAGCGCAAGGCTTACTCGCTTGCATCAGGACTCTCAATACGTGCCCTGGCGCAGGCCCTAGTGACGGCTGCCGCAGCCAGCGTGAGTAGAAATGTGGCGTCTGCGCGCCCATAGCACTCGGTATTCCCTCGGTTGTCGACATGATGCGCGAGGTTTGCATAATGCCGGACCGTTTCAAGAATCACGTGCTCACGTTGAAGCGAAGACATGCCCTCTCGACTCGACTTGTCTCTCCGGTACAGCGTCATTGCTTCCTTTGTAGGCTCGCTGTCGTCAAAGGCCGCTTGAACACTCTCTACAGCTTGCCGGCAGCGCGCAACAACAATGTCATATTCCCCGTTCACGAGGTAACGATTGGCTGTGTGCAGCAACTCAATCGCCGAACGCAGACGAGCACCATTCGGCCCGTTCGGAAGCTGCACGCCCAGCACAATGATGTCGCCGTGACCGAGTTCGCGCAGTAGGCGAGCCCACTCGCTCAGCGGAACTCTGTAAGAAATGTTGTCGTTGATAACCTGATGGCCGTACTCACCATGCCCGCCGGCAATGAGGTTCAGCACCAGTTCGACATTCCCCCCTCTTCGTGCCTCTTCGACAGCGAACATCTGTGCGTCGTTTAAACTAATCGAGAACGTCTGATGCGCCGTGGTCCCGCTCGGACCTGACTTCAAAATCAGGGGACTGTCAGGACAAGCACGTCCCAGCTCGCCACCACCGGAATCTGTTCGCAAACTCAACACGGCGGAATGTATTGCAGCTGAGGCCTGACCAGTTCCTGCTTCCCAAGCCGGTTGCTGAAACTCAACGTTCATTCGAAGCAGACTCGAGCCCAAGGCTTTTGCACCGCTCACGTATGTGATTCGCGCATCCGCAATAATGCGCGCACTGTAACTGAGACTCATGTCGGTCCTTACTTTCAATTACGAGGCCATAGCCGACCTCGTGCCTATTGCTCATCGCGTGACGTGAAAATGACAACTCAACAAGTCAGCAGGTTACAGGTGCTTGATTGCAGTTAAGCCAACGACCGAGTCACACCGGTAGCGACTAGAATATCATTGCACCACCCGGCCGCGTCAGAGCATAGACTGCGCAGAAAACCTACAGCAACAGGTTATAGTGGACTATGTCAGTTGAGCGGCGAATGCGTCGCTTATCACTCAGCGCGTCTATACCTTTACTCTCCTATACTTGCGCCGGAGGCATTGTGACTGTCCACGTACGTTCTGCGATTGTTGTGCTCCTCGTAGGAGGCTTCATGTCGGGTTCCGGGACAACCCTTGCTGAAAGCGCGTGTCCCGCTTTCACCGAGATTCATCTTCCAGGGAAACAGCCGAAGGGAAACAGGTTTGCAACCTTCCCAGGTGGCATCGTCGTATGGGCCGGCAGCCTGAGCACCGACACGGACGGTGCCTCCACTGCCTATCACCCAGAGAATATAGGCAGTTCTAGCCTTTGTGATGGGCTCGACATCTACCGGGCCGGTAGATGCGTTCGCGACGACACCGCCTGCAGGGCTTCAGTTCGCCTGGCGCAGGCTGTCCGGTGGGACCCAGTGAAGTCCCCGGCGTTCTGCGTCTATGGCTTTGCCGCCAACAGCGCGAGAAAGGTTGGAGTCAAGCCTGTCTGGGGCGATGGCCTCGGTAGCGGTCCGCTACCCGTGCAGAAAGAGGGCGACCCAGCTCCGGGTTTTTTCAGTTCGGTGACGGCCTACCCAGTGAGTTCGCCCGACGGCCATGGGGTTCAATACGCGGACGCCGACAGGCTACCCTTTTTGGTGATGCCGTCAAGCCTTACAGGCAAGAGCGGACCGACCGGATATCTGAATGCAGGTGCGATTGTTCGCTTAAGGGACAACCACAATGTCTACGCTCTCGTGGCCGATGAAAACCAATCGCCGGCCGAAATATCCGTTGCCGCAGCGCAACTTATCCACGACCCCTCCCTGAGCAAGCCGACACCCGTAACGGAAGCAGAACTGAGAGGACAAGGCACACCTCCATATCCGTACACTAGAAGCGCTACCACTGGCCGAATCAGGGTTTCAAATAGTGAAGAAGGCCCCTACCTCGTATTCGCGCTCGCTGCACGTCTGGGGCGTGCGACGAGCTATGACCCAAGCAAGGTAAACGACATAGGGGCGCGCGCATTCTCGTCATTTGGTGGGGTGGAAAGTCTCACTGCGTGCGCGAAGCAGTTCTTCGGAGATTGAACCAAGGCCGATAGACTTGGCGCACATGCGTCGCGGAAAATCAATAGGCTGCAGGCCATCGAGCAACCGCA
This sequence comes from Burkholderia sp. BCC0397, assembly GCF_902832865.1. Taxonomy (NCBI): domain Bacteria; kingdom Pseudomonadati; phylum Pseudomonadota; class Betaproteobacteria; order Burkholderiales; family Burkholderiaceae; genus Burkholderia; species Burkholderia sp. BCC0397. The sequence continues at coordinate 2,638 of NZ_CADFDL010000027.1, forward strand.
TGGCCAAGCGCTCAGTGACAAAAATTGACGCCGGACTGTTGCCCGGTGAGTACGCATGTACGGCCTGCTACTCCACGGCCTCCAGCGTCGGTGTGCAGATGCTTGAGAACACAGCTGCGAGCGGCGACAGTGGCAAATCCGTGTCACGGCACAGACCAACAGAGGTGGCCGCGCGAATTCAGACAACCGGATAAGTGGAACGGCCAGGGCCTGAGCCGGCGATAATGCAGGCAAAGGAATCCGAGAAATGACGAA
>NZ_CADFDL010000028.1:0-1864 GCF_902832865.1 Burkholderia sp. BCC0397
TCGTCATTTCTCGGATTCCTTTGCCTGCATTATCGCCGGCTCAGGCCCTGGCCGTTCCACTTATCCGGTTGTCTGAATTCGCGCGGCCACCTCTATTTGTGAAGTTCGTCGAGCATTCCGGTTGCTCCATCCACAATGGGAGCATTGGGCTGAAACGCGCCGTCCTCGCCAACAGATTGACCGAACGACGGAACCGGTACAACGTGGGGCAGCGGGTGCACGTTGACGCTGGTAATCAGTTGTCGAAGCACTTGCGATGCACGAAGCCCCCCTGAGATTCCGCCGTAGCTGACGATTCCAGCAGGCTTGTACCCCCACTCGCGCATCAGAACCTGCACTGCATTCACCAGTGAGGCCGGTGGAAAATAGTCGTACTCGGGCGTGACGAACACGTAGGCATCGGCCGAGTCAACGCTCTTGCTCCAGCGCTTCGTGTGTTCGTGTTCGTACCGCTGCAGATAGGGGTGGGCTGCCTCGTCCAATAATGGAAGATTGAACTCGGCGAGATCCACCAGTTCCACGTCGAATTTTCCGTGAGCGGCGGCGAACTCGTTGAACCATTGCCCGATGACGGGCCCCGAGCGACCGGGACGGGTGCTACCGATAATGACGTTCAATTTTAGTGACATAGCAAATACCTTTTATCTATTCAGAGGGCTGGGAAAGGCAAATCACTGCTCCCGCCAATGGCGGCGCAATGTGCTCAGCAGCTGTTCCGTGCTCAGTGAACCCGGAACCGCCTGTTTGCGGTCAATGACCATGAACGGCGTGCCGCGCGCACCTAACCGCTGCGCTTCACGCTGTTCGTTCTGGACTTGTTCGCGATACCTTCGGCTGCTCAGAACATTCCGCGCGTCCGTTGCATCGAGACCAAGCTCAGCGGCAAAATCCACGACTTCATCCAGCGTCCACAGCCGCCGTGCCTCACCGAAATGCGCGCGAAACATGTGCTTCCATGCTTGCGCATGAAGCCCCTTCTCGGTCGCGTAAGCGAGCAGTTCGTGCGCGTAATCGGTTGGCCCGAGAGTGCGATCGATGACGCGGTAAGGGGCGAGACCTTCTCGATCGGCCGCCTGTTCGAGCGGCCGCAGGGTTTCACGCTCGATTTCATCTGCGTCCTTACCCCGCGTGACGATCAAGTTGTGTTGCGTCACGCCGCGTCGATCGAGTTCCGGATGGACCTGAAACGAGCGATAGGCAACCTCGACCTCGCCACGGTGCTCGAACGCTTCCAACGCAGCCTCCAGCCGGTGCACGGCCATTCCGCAGAACGGGCACACGATGTCGCACCACAGTTCAATCTTCATTTCGTACTCCTGTTATCTCGATCCGGCAGGGCACTACCACAACAACTCACCGGAAGTCACTTTTTGTGACTAAGAGACAGCATTAGACTATCGAAGGTAAAGTGGCGCAAGAACGCACAAACTTGGGGCTAAGTCATATGAAGATGACTGTGGGTGAGGGAAATGGCGGGCTCAGCGATTGCCGACGCGTTGCTCGGGTGTTGGCGCGAATCGGTGACAAATGGACAGTCCTGATCATCGTCGCGCTACGTCACGGACCGGTACGCTTCAATGAACTGAAGCGATCCGTTGACGGCATATCTCAACAAATGTTGACACGAACGCTTAAGGGTCTAGAACGGGACGGAATGGTGACGCGAACTACGTTCCCAACGACACCGCCTCAGGTCCAGTATGAACTGAGCACGCTGGGCAAATCGTTGAGTATCCCGGTCTTCGCACTCGGCCAATGGGCGTATGACCATCAGAGGTGGCCGCGCGAATTCAGACAACCGGATAAGTGGAACGGCCAGGGCCTGAGCCGGCGATAATGCAGGCAAAGGAATCCGAGAAATGAC
>NZ_CADFDL010000029.1:0-1586 GCF_902832865.1 Burkholderia sp. BCC0397
AGCAGCCGCCCACGTTGCAAAGGCTTGTTCGACCTCTTTTTCGTACTGCCCGTTTTGCGGACCATTGGCGCTGTCGAAGTTCCAGGTGATCGTGGATGCATCCCACCGAGCACCCTCGAGTACGTTAGGACCGGAACCGGCAGAGGTGGCAGTATCTCGAGCCATTTCACCCGCCTGGGCGAACCCGTTCTTGGCGGCGTTAGCGGCCGCGGCGTTCCCTTGATGTTGGTCGTACTGAGCGATGGCGGTTACATCGCTGGCTAGCTTGCTTTGCACCGCACTTCGGTCGCCTGAAAAACCATAGCCGCCGTAGTAGCCGCCATAGCCGCCGCTAGGGTCGCCATTGTCGGCCGGGGGGCTCGATTGATCGATATAGTCAATCCCAGACCAATCAGCCCCCGTATCGCCAGTGCCATCGACTATGTCACCGGTATTTGATCCGGAGAAGTTGATGGTGTCGCTATTTCCGTCGACAGAGTCATATTGACCATCGACAGTGATGTTGTCGCTTGAACCGTTGATGCCGTCATTGCTGCCGTTGACATCTAATTGACTATCTCCGTCGACGTAGATACCTGTGTCCTGACCATTGGCCGTCTTGCCGCCAAACGCGTCGCCGCTGGCATTAATCGTATCCGCACTACCGTTCGTGTCGGCGACATACGTTAGCGCTCCGGCCACCGTGTTGATCGTGTTGCCGCCTCCATAGACGCCGAGACTGTCTCCGGCGGCTTCGTTCACGCCATCGCCGCTACCTCTGACATTGACCTGACTGTTGACGTTCATGCCAATACCGGTGCCTTGACCGTTCGCTGCAGTTCCACCCAACGCATCACCGCTGCCGTCAATCGTGTCGAAAGCTCCGTTGGTGTCTCCGACTACCGTGCATGTATTGGCCGCGAGATTAATAACGTCGCCACCGCCGTAGACGCCAGCCGTGTCGCCAGCGGCCTCATTGATGCCGTCGTTGCTGCCGTTGACATTGACTTGCGTGTTTACATTCAACCCGATGCCAGTTCCCTGGCCATTCGCAGCAGTTCCTCCGAGTTCAACGCCATTGCCGTTGATCGTGTCGAAGGCGCCGTTCGTATCGCCCAGAACCGTACAAGTATCAGCCGCAAGATTGATAATGTCGCCACCGCCATAGACGCCAGCCGTATCGCCAGCAGCCTCGTTGATGCCGTCGTTGCTGCCGTTGACATTGACTTGCGTGTTTACATTCAACCCGATGCCAGTTCCCTGGCCATTCGCAGCAGTTCCTCCGAGTTCAACGCCATTGCCGTTGATCGTGTCGAAGGCGCCGTTCGTATCGCCCAGAACCGTACAAGTATCAGCCGCAAGATTGATAACGTCGCCACCGCCATAGACGCCAGCCGTATCGCCAGCAGCCTCGTTGATGCCGTCGTTACTGCCGTTAACATTGACTTGCGTGTTCGCATTCAGACCGATACCGGTTCCCTGGCCATTCGCAGCGGTTCCCCCAAGTTCAAAGAGGTGGCCTCGCTCATTCGGACAGTTTTCTGAGATTTTTAAGTGGAACGTCCGAGGCAATCATGCTGCCGATTTGATCGCAGGCAGCGTCGCGA
>NZ_CADFDL010000030.1:0-1546 GCF_902832865.1 Burkholderia sp. BCC0397
TGAACCAGTTTGCTATCCTGTTCGGCGAGCGATTTATGCAGGCGCGTGGATAACGTGCTGTTCAACCGCCTCGCCCACAAAAATGCGGACAGGTTCATTTTTTCTCGTAGACCGGACGAGTAAGTGCGCACGCCCACAATCCCGCAACTGTGCGGCGTAATCGCATCTCTCGTACAAACTGTCGCCACCGCAACGTTATCTTGCCCTGCGGACTCTTAATCCGTAGGGCAAGTGTTCGAGTCACCCACCCCCACTAGAATTCTCCTGCGAATCAAGGAACTACGCTGCATCTTCAAGCGGCGTAGTTCCTTCCGCTCCGAGCTTGACCAAAACTTGATCGTGCTCGCGTGGGCCGCCACGTGGCTCGGCGCGGGGTGAGCGCACTTCTGCACCATCTCGATGGTCTCCCAACCGATTCGGGCTGGGATGACGATGGCTGGGACTGCAGCATCTTCTAGACTTGCAGATCGACTAGTAGGTGGCGAGGTGCCTTGATGCGTCACATGGATGAGAGCCCGCCTCTCCCGGAAGAAAGTGAGTGGGGCGACGAGCCCGGTCTGCGGGTTTCCGACGCACCCGAGAACTGCGAGAATGTCATGTTTCGCAGGCGCCGCGGCCCATTTGCCCCCCGTTCGCCTCGCCTTGAAACAGAAACGCATATCGGACACAAACATCTGCTCCATGGCCACTAAAACCAAGAAGCCCTCCTCCGCACCAGGCACCCCTTTCCCCACCGCACATGACCAGCTCCATCGAGTCGGCAATGGCTAACGCCAATCATAAGTCACGTCCCCCGGTAACGGAACGCTTCGTCACCGTCCAAGAGTCAGCACGCCGCCATTCCTTGTCCAGGGTCCTCCGTGCTATCAGAGCGCACCGGAAACTGAACACGACGTATTACCCGTGGATCAAATTGGCTGGAGTATGGCTCGAGGACGCGGGATTCGAGGCTGGAGAACGCGTCCGGATTACCGTCGAGGACAAGCGACTCATCACCACGCCGATGTAATCGGCGCATTGCCATGGTGGGCATCGCAAGTCACCGCCGTCTAGATAGCTCGGTGCCCAATACTCAGCACCGTTAGTAACTGTGACAAACGACGATTGTTCTGCAAGCGCAGCGGCCCAGGTCACTCAGGTCCGCTGCGGTATAGCTTTTCAGGACAAGGGGCGACCCGCGTCAGGCACGTCGGAAATTTCCGTCGCTGAAATGCAAAAACCCCCGCCTTGTCGGGCGGGGGTTTCTGGCTTGAGGGAGCCTGACGATTACCTACTTTCACACGGGAATCCGAACTATCATCGGCGTAGAGTCGTTTCACGGTCCTGTTCGGGATGGGAAGGGGTGGGACCGACTCGCTATGGTCATCAGGCAAAGAGGGTTGTTCTGCTGGCGTGGCCAACAGAACCAATCTTGGAAGAAGCAGTAATTTAGTTGGGTTGTGAGCTGTACCTCACACGTACGCGGTACTTCAACCGTCGTACGTCGAGTGCCTTGCACTCGACGCTCGATGTCCGTAAGCGCTAAAGCGCTAACGGGCATCGAGAC
>NZ_CADFDL010000031.1:0-1284 GCF_902832865.1 Burkholderia sp. BCC0397
AGAGGTGGCCGCGCGAATTCAGACAACCGGATAAGTGGAACGGCCAGGGCCTGAGCCGGCGATAATGCAGGCAAAGGAATCCGAGAAATGACGAAGAGAACCCGGCGGACGCACTCAGCGGCGTTCAAGGCGAAAGTGGCGCTGGCTGCGGTCAAGGGCGAGCGGACGCTGGCGGAACTGGCACAGCAGTTCGATGTGCACCCGAACCAGATCACGGAATGGAAACGGCAATTGCAGGAGCGCGCGGCGGACGTGTTCGGGGCGGGCGGAGCGCCGTCGAACGAGCCACCGGTTGATCTGAAATCGCTGCATGCGAAGATCGGGCAACTGGCGCTAGAAAATGATTTTTTAAGCGGCGCGCTCGACAAGGCGGGATTGCTGAGCGCAAAGAAATGATCGACCGTAAGCACACGTTGCCGATTGCGCAGCAGGCCCGTCTCGTCGGTGTGGCGAGATCGAGCGTGTATTACCGGCCACAGCCGGTGAACGGAGCGGATGAGTTGCTGATGCGACGGATTGACGAATTGCACATGGAGTTTCCATTTGCCGGAGCGCGGATGCTGGCGCGTCTGTTACGCCGGGAAGGCCATGAAGTCGGCCGCCGGCGTGTGCGGACGCTGATGAAGCGCATGGGCGCGGAAGCGCTGTACTGCAAGCCGAACACGAGCCGCCGCAACGCGCAGCACAAGATCTGGCCGTACCTGCTGCGCGGCATGAAGATCGACCGGGCCAATCAGGTGTTCGCTCTCGACACGACGTACATTCCGATGGCTCGCGGCTTCGTGTACCTGACGGCAGTGGTGGACTGGGCGAGCCGCAAGATTCTCGCGCACCGGGTTGCCATCACATTGGAAGCCTCGCACGCTGTTGACGCGCTGGAGGAAGCGTTTGCGCGCTACGGGCTGCCGGACATCGTGAACACCGATCAGGGCAGTCAGTTCACGGCGGGCGCGTTCACCGACGCCGTGCTGGGCCGACAGGTCCGGTTGTCGATGGACGGCAAAGGGGCTTGGCGCGACAACGTGTTCGTCGAGCGAGTCTGGCGCAGCATCAAGTACGAAGAAGTCTATTTGAAAGCGTACGAGTCGGTCAGCCACGCCCGGCGCTCCATCGGCGAATACATCGATCTGTACAACCGGAAACGGCCCCATTCGAGCCTGGAGGATCAGACGCCGGATGAGGCATACTTCGCGACGCTGCCTGCGATCAAATCGGCAGCATGATTGCCTCGGACGTTCCACTTAAAAATCTCAGAAAACTGTCCGAATGAGCGAGGCCACCTCT
>NZ_CADFDL010000032.1:0-799 GCF_902832865.1 Burkholderia sp. BCC0397
CGCACACCTAGTTCTTTCATACTGTTTTCGCCTACGGGGCTATCACCTGCTATGGCCGCACTTTCCAGAGCGTTCGGCTAACAATACAAATAAAGAGTGCAAGGCTCATCCCATTTCGCTCGCCACTACTTTGGGAATCTCGGTTGATTTCTTTTCCTGCGGTTACTTAGATGTTTCAGTTCACCGCGTTCGCTTCACTGGACCTATGTATTCAGTCCAGGATGACCCAAAAGGGCCGGGTTTCCCCATTCGGACATCTACGGATCAAAGCTCGTTTGCCAGCTCCCCGTAGCTTTTCGCAGGCTACCGCGTCCTTCATCGCCTGTGATCGCCAAGGCATCCACCACATGCACTTGTTCGCTTGACCCTATAACGAGTCTGTCTCGTTACAGGTTGAGTTCTCGCGTTGTGCCGTATTCCAATTGAGTCAAACTTAGAGTTCGAATCATCTTGAGATACATCGATACAATCACAACCCGGATAGTTTCCACGTCCATCTCAAGACGCTTCCGCTATCCAAATTACTTACTTCTTCCAGATTGTTAAAGAACGACAGCCGATACTTTCGTACCGCTCTGACTGGCTCAATCGCCAATGAAAAAGACTCGAACCAAACTTCATTCGAATATTTGTCATTGAAGATTATTGAAAGCGGCCGGCATTAAACCGGTTTAAACCGCAGACAGCTAGTCTGTCTTAATCAACAGCCGATAAGCGTGAGCGCTCAACTTCGCGAGATAGCTCTGGAAAGGAGGTGATCCAGCCGCACCTTCCGATACGGCTACCTTGTTACGACTTC
>NZ_CADFDL010000033.1:0-467 GCF_902832865.1 Burkholderia sp. BCC0397
ATCGTCGGCCTGCTCGGCCGCTCGGGCTCGGGCAAGTCGACGCTGCTGCGCATCATTGCCGGCCTGATCGAGCCGACCGGCGGCGAAGTGACCTATCTCGGCCAGCCGCTGCGCGGCCCGGCCGAAGGCGTCGCGATGGTGTTCCAGACCTTCGCGCTGTTCCCGTGGCTCACCGTGTTGCAGAACGTGGAAGCCGGGCTGGAGGCACTCGGCGTCGGCGCGCGCGAGCGGCGCGAGCGTGCGCTGGCCGCGATCGACCTGATTGGTCTCGACGGTTTCGAGAACGCGTATCCGCGCGAGCTGTCGGGCGGGATGCGTCAGCGCGTCGGCTTTGCGCGTGCGCTCGTCGTCGATCCGACCATTCTGCTGATGGACGAGCCGTTCTCCGCGCTCGACGTGCTGACCGCCGAGACGCTGCGTACCGACCTGCTCGATCTGTGGACGCAGGGCCGCATGCCGATCAAGTC
>NZ_CADFDL010000034.1:0-460 GCF_902832865.1 Burkholderia sp. BCC0397
CGACGCGCGGCGGAAAAGCTGGCGAAAGCGCAGCGAGCACGAAAGCACAAGCGACATATCGCGAAGCTGCACGCAAAGATCGCCAATGCCCGCGCCGACTTCCAGCACAAGCTCACGCTCGATCTGGTGCGGCGATTCGATTACATCGCGGTTGGCAACGTATCTGCCGTCAAACTCGCCAGAACCAGGATGGCGAAGAGCGTCTACGACGCATCCTGGTCGTCCTTCCGGAACAAGCTCCGCTATAAAGCGATCGCGCACGGGGCCACGTTCGAGGAAGTCGACGAAAGCGGTTCCACCCAGTCCTGTTCGTCGTGCGGATCGAAAGACAGCACGACGCGGCCGAAAGGTATCGCGGGACTGAGAATAAGAGAGTGGGCCTGCAGTGACTGTGGTGTCGAGCATGATCGAGATACCAACGCTGCGTTGAACATTCTCCGATGCGGACGTGCATCGCCAG
>NZ_CADFDL010000035.1:0-441 GCF_902832865.1 Burkholderia sp. BCC0397
TCGGGCTCGAGCAGAAGGTGATGGGCGGCAACGTGCCGTGGACGCTGCATCACCAGCACGCGGACCATGAAATGCTGAAGCCGGCATCGCAGTGCGAGCCGATCGAGTATCCGAAGCCGGACGGCAAGCTGACGTTCGACCGGCTGTCGTCGGTGTTCATCTCGAACACGAACCACGAGGAGAACCAGCCGGCGCACCTGACGCTGAAGGACGCGAGCGTGCCGGTGAACGTGAACCTGCGCACCTACGCGGGGCCGGAGGCGCGCTTCTGCCCGGCGGCGGTGTACGAGTTCATGAAGAACGACGACGGCAGCGATCGGCTGGTGATCAACGCGCAGAACTGCGTGCACTGCAAGACCTGCGACATCAAGGACCCGACGCAGAACATCGTGTGGGTCACGCCCGAAGGCGGCGGCGGGCCGAATTACCCGAACATGTAAC
>NZ_CADFDL010000036.1:0-412 GCF_902832865.1 Burkholderia sp. BCC0397
AGTACGTTGTCCCCTTCGTCTAGAGGCCTAGGACATCACCCTTTCACGGTGAGTACAGGGGTTCGAATCCCCTAGGGGACGCCAGATTCAGCGGCGTTTCGTAGAAGTGTCGCAACGCGTGCAGGAACGTGACGAGATCCTGCAGGCGATGGTGCAGAAAAGCTGGAGCGGTAGTTCAGTTGGTTAGAATACCGGCCTGTCACGCCGGGGGTCGCGGGTTCGAGCCCCGTCCGCTCCGCCAGAACGAAGCCCGTTCAAAAGCGTTTTTGAACGGGCTTTCTCGTTAAGGATGTAAGCAGTACGTTGTCCCCTTCGTCTAGAGGCCTAGGACATCACCCTTTCACGGTGAGTACAGGGGTTCGAATCCCCTAGGGGACGCCAGATTCAGCGGCGTTTCGTAGAAGTGTCGCAA
>NZ_CADFDL010000037.1:0-385 GCF_902832865.1 Burkholderia sp. BCC0397
CGGTATAGACGTTCGGTCCGTTTGTGGTTCTGAACCAGTCCTTCTCGACGCAGCAGAACGTGCAGGCGAGGCGAACCAAACCGCGGCCGCTCCTGCGCCAGTTCGCGCAGACGCTGCCGAACAACATGGTCGGCATCTGCCGGCGCCGGTCGCCGAAACGTCCGTCGATTCAAGCCAACGAGCGCGCACGCCCGGCGCTCCGAATAGTCATGCTGTTCAATCACCTGCTGCACGACTTCCCGGCGCTGCACGGGCGAACTCACTTTTTTCCGAGAACGTCCTTCAGAACCTGGATGTCCAGCGCCTGGTCTGCCACCAACCGCTTGAGTCGCTGGTTCTCCTCTTCCAACTGCCGCAATCGGCGCGCTTCCGACACATCCATGCC
>NZ_CADFDL010000038.1:0-374 GCF_902832865.1 Burkholderia sp. BCC0397
AAGCCGGCAACGGCGGGCGCGTCGCGGTGATCTTCGAGGCCGACGACGGCACCGTCACCCGCGTCACCTATGCGGACCTCCTCGCACGCGTGTCGCGCTTCGCGAATGCGCTGAAGAAACGCGGTATCGGCAAGGGCGATCGCGTCGTGATCTATATCCCGATGTCGATCGAAGGCATCGTCGCGATGCAGGCCTGCGCGCGCATCGGCGCGACGCACTCGGTCGTGTTCGGCGGCTTCTCCGCGAAATCGCTGAACGAGCGGCTCGTCGACGTCGGCGCGGTGGCCCTCATCACGGCCGACGAGCAGGCCCGCGGCGGCAAGACGCTGCCGCTCAAGAGCATCGCCGACGAGGCGATCGCGATGGGCGGCTGC
>NZ_CADFDL010000039.1:0-372 GCF_902832865.1 Burkholderia sp. BCC0397
GCGCTGCTCGTGAACCGGTGATCCTGGGCCGACAACCACCCTTGATTGTCGTACGCAAACTCCGTACGCGTCCCGTTACCCAGCTCCACCGTCGCGCGACGGTTGAGCGCGTCATAGCTGTATTTCGCCAGGCTCGCCGTGCCGTTTTCCAACAACTGCGACGGTCGACCGAAGCCGTCGTACTGCGTCGATACGTGGAAGCCATCCGGCCACGCAACATCGATCACGTTGCCCGCCGCGTCATACCGATAGCGCAGCGTCCTGCCGCCGGTACTCGTCTGCGTCAGTTGACCCAGGCCGTCGTAGCTGTTGATGATCGTATGGCTGCCGTCACCGAACTGCGACGCCGTCTTCAAGCCGCGCAAATCGTAG
>NZ_CADFDL010000040.1:0-357 GCF_902832865.1 Burkholderia sp. BCC0397
CGAGTTGTAATCGATTCGCCACGTTTCGATGCGCTTGCGTGCGTCCTCCAGGCTGACGAACGCATGCTGATTCAGGCACTCTTCACGCAGTCGCCCGTTGAAACTCTCGATGTATGCGTTTTCCACCGGCTTGCCGGGACGAATGAACTGCAGCTTGACGCCATGCTCGTGTGCCCAAGCGTCGAGCGCTTTGCTGATGAATTCCGGCCCGTTATCCACCTGAATCAAGTTTGGGCACCGTCCTCGTTGCCGTAGCTGCTCGAGCACGCGCGCCACGCGGACACCCGTTAGCGAGAAGTCGACCTCGATGTGCGGACATTCCCGGTTCCACGTGTCGATGATGGTCAACATTCGAAC
>NZ_CADFDL010000041.1:0-356 GCF_902832865.1 Burkholderia sp. BCC0397
GGCAGGCGCGACTGCACGGTGTCGCGCGGGAACAGCGCCTGGTTCACGTGCAGGTTGGTCGGGTGCAGCGGCTTCTCGGTGCGGCGCGCCGACGCCATCAGCACGCCGATCTTCGCGAATGCGGCGCGTGCGACGTCGCCGCAGTTGTTCAGCGCTTTCTTCATGTAGCGCAGGTACGCGCCGCCATGACGCGCTTCGTCGCGCGAAATCGTTTCGTAGATCTGCTTGATGACGGGCTCGGTATGCCAGTCGGCCGCGCAGCGGTACCAGTGGTTCAGGCGGATCTCGCCGCAGAAGTGCAGCATCAGCGTCTCGAGCGGCGGCGCCGGGTCGAACTGGAAGCGCACCGCGTGCAG
>NZ_CADFDL010000042.1:0-352 GCF_902832865.1 Burkholderia sp. BCC0397
AAGCTCGCGCTCGATCTGGTGCGGCGTTTCGATTACATCGCGGTCGGCAACGTGTCGGCCGCGAAGCTCGCCAGAACCAGGATGGCGAAGAGCGTCTACGACGCATCCTGGTCGTCCTTCCGAAACAAGCTCCGCTACAAAGCGATCGCGCACGGGGCCACGTTCGAGGAAGTCGACGAAAGCGGTTCGACCCAGTCCTGTTCGTCGTGCGGATCGAAAGACAGCACGACGCGGCCGAAAGGTATCGCGGGACTGCGAATAAGAGAGTGGGCCTGCAGTGACTGTGGTGTCGAGCATGATCGAGATACCAACGCTGCGTTGAACATTCTCCGATGCGGACGTGCATCGCCAG
>NZ_CADFDL010000043.1:0-344 GCF_902832865.1 Burkholderia sp. BCC0397
GCGTTCGGCACCGCGAGCCCGACGCTGGGCGGCCTGTTCAAGGCCGGCACGGCGGCGTGGTCGTTCGCGCCGAGCATCGCGCTGCCGATCTTCGAAGGCGGGCAGAACATCGCGAACCTCGATCTCGCGAACGTGCAGAAGCGCATCGAGATCGCGAACTACGAGAAGGCGATCCAGTCGGCATTCCGCGAAGTGTCGGACGGTCTTGCCGCACGCGGCACGTATGATCAGCAGATCGCGGCGCTCGAGCGCAACGAGCACGCGCAGCAGCGTCGCTTCGATCTGTCGGACCTGCGTTACAAGAACGGTGTCGACAGCTACCTGTCGGTGCTGACCGCGCAGAC
>NZ_CADFDL010000044.1:0-344 GCF_902832865.1 Burkholderia sp. BCC0397
ATCGACTGGCATGCAGGCCGCGACCTGTGGATGCACGAACTCGCCGACGGCGAATCCGACCGCTGCGAGCCGACCTGGGTCGGCGCCGAGCATCCGCTGTTCATCCTGTATACGTCGGGCTCGACCGGCAAGCCGAAGGGCGTGCAGCACAGCACGGGCGGCTACCTGCTGTGGGCCGCGCAGACGATGAAGTGGACCTTCGACTGGAAACCCGACGACGTGTTCTGGTGCACGGCCGACATCGGCTGGGTCACGGGCCACACGTACATCACCTACGGGCCGCTCGCGTGCGGCGGCACGCAGGTCGTGTTCGAGGGCGTGCCGACTTATCCGGACGCCGGCCG
>NZ_CADFDL010000045.1:0-335 GCF_902832865.1 Burkholderia sp. BCC0397
GCGGCGACGCAGATCCGGCCCGTGCCGACCGCATAGATGCCGAACTCGTCGCGCAGGCGATCGACTTGTGCCGAGGTCAGGCCCGAATACGAGAACATCCCGCGCTGCGCGTTGATGAAGCTGAAATCGCGATCGACGCCGCTTGCCTTCAGGCGCTCGACGAGACCGTTGCGCATCGCGCGGATGCGGTCGCGCATTTCGCCGAGTTCCTGCACCCACGAAGCGTGCAGTTCCGGCGACGCGAGCACCGCGGCGACCACCGCGCCGCCGTGGGTCGGCGGGTTCGAGTAGTTCGTGCGGATCACGCGCTTCAGTTGCGACAGCACGCGCGTGGC
>NZ_CADFDL010000046.1:0-331 GCF_902832865.1 Burkholderia sp. BCC0397
ATCTGAATGGCAAGACCGCAGTCGTCACGGGCGCCGCGAGCGGCATCGGCAAGGAAATCGCGCTGGAGCTGGCCAAGGCAGGCGCGGCCGTCGCGATCGCCGACCTGAACCAGGACGGCGCGAACGCGGTTGCCGACGAGATCAACAAGGCAGGCGGCAAGGCGATCGGCGTCGCGATGGACGTGACCAACGAGGAAGCCGTGAACAGCGGCATCGACAAGGTGGCCGAAGCGTTCGGCTCGGTCGACATCCTCGTGTCGAACGCCGGCATCCAGATCGTCAACCCGATCGAGAACTATTCGTTCTCCGACTGGAAGAAGATGCAGGCGAT
>NZ_CADFDL010000047.1:0-314 GCF_902832865.1 Burkholderia sp. BCC0397
TTCATCGGGTGATTGAACGGCGTGATCGCCGAAATCACGCCGAGCAGCGGGTCGCGCTGCGTGTACACGCGGCGCTTCTTGCCGTGCGGCGTCAGATCGCACGAGAAGATCTGCCCGTCGTCCTTCAGCACTTCGCCCGCGCCGAACGTCAGCACATCGGCCACGCGGCCGGCTTCGTACGTCGAATCCTTGATGCACAACCCGGCCTCGGCCGTGATCAGCGCCGCGATCTCCGCGGTGCGCGCACGCACGATGTCGGCCGCGCGGCGCAGGATCGCCGCGCGATCGTGGCGCGTGAGCGTCGGCCGGTACGC